>NZ_CALBWS010000014.1 GCF_937468385.1 Neobacillus rhizosphaerae | reverse complement strand
GTCAGGCACCATGTGAAAATTTCACATGGTGCCTGACACCCTTATTGTTTAAATGGCCTTTTCCGTTAAATAAAAGAGTCCGCCGTTAATAAATGAAATGATAATTTTGGGCTCATATTGTTCCTTGAGAGCCTTCTTTTCTGTCTCGTAGCTCTCATTTTCTTCTTCAACTTCTTCATAAAATCGATCTAAAAGTTGTAAATCCTTATCCCAGCGCTTTCTCGCATCTTCAGCCCATAAATGGTCTTCCTCTTCAATTACCGATTTAAGATAGTTTTCAATTCTTGACATCCCGCTTTTGGGCTTTACTAGCGGGGATAATGTAAAGGAATAATCCGGTATTTTAGGCGTCAGCGTTATTTGCTGGAGGTGGTCATGAAAATTCTCAACCATTTGACCATTAATCAGCTGTAAGCCAATGGATTTAAAAATATCACGTTTACGGTCACATTGATACGAAATTTTAACATTCATACACAGCCAAGGGAGCAACGGAGTTTGTTTGTTGTGCTGCTGATGATTTTCATACAGACGAATGAACCGAGATAAGTTTTTTGTCGAAGCAAAAATTTGATGTAGCCTTGGTGAGCCAAAATGAATGATTTCACCCTTTAGTTTCTCGGGAGCTGCCTCTTTATTGGTAATGAAGGTAAGTCTCATCGGGTTGGGATTCCCGCCGGTTTTCTCTAAATAATGCCAGTAAAAAGGGCGGTTCATCAACTCTTTATCAAGTTCAATCGTTAACTGAACCGTTAAATATTCAGAATGGTTTTCAAGGATGGGGCATTCATTGGCCTGAAAATAGCTCAAAAGAAATTTATGAATTTCCTGTTGCTGCATGTGAATCTCCTTTCTTCATTTTCTAGCTACAGCGCCTAGGGGCTCGAGGTCATAAGCCAATCCGTCGAGAAGGTTAAAGAACAACCTTCCCGCCGGCTCGTCTTATGCTTGTCGCCCCTGGTCAAGGCGCTTCCGCTTTTCTAATACCTTCTGCAAATTCAATCATTGACGATAAATTTTCCATTTTAATTCGCATTTCACCTTCTGATGCGGATTGTCCAAATATATCAAGTAAATGATCCTCAATATTGCCAAAGTCTAACTTTGTTAAGATATCATCAAGCTCGCCAATCACTTTTTCAAATAAATGTATTTTTTCGTATAATAGCTTTAAGATATGTTCTTCGATTGTATTTTTTATCGCAAAATTATAGATCATCACATCCTTTTCCTGGCCAAGACGATGAATACGTCCGATTCGCTGTTCAAGTCGCATCGGATTCCATGGCAAGTCAAAGTTAATAATTTGGTTGCAAAACTGCAGGTTAATTCCCTCGCCGCCTGCTTCAGTCGCAATTAGAACCTGGGCATGCTTTTGGAATAATTCTCGCATCCAATCTTTCTTTCCGCGCTTAAACCCACCGCGGAAAGGGACAGAAGAGATGCCGTGCTGCTTTAAAAACCATTGTAGATACATTTGTGTTGCTCGATATTCTGTAAAAATAATAACTTTGTCATTTACATTTTGAATTAATTCAAGCGCTTTTTCTGCTTTAGAATTTGACCCGACGGCTTCTACTTTTTTAAGCAAAAATTGGATTTGTTCATCGAAGGCTTTTGTTGGGTTTTCTTTCTTTTGCAACATGTTTTTTAGGGTATAATAAACGGCCTCTCGGCTGCTGCACGCCTCACGCTGCAGCGTCATCACAGAGAAAGCACTCGCCTGGACCCAGTCACCCTCACTTTTTAACTGAGTAATCGACTCGTAGAGATCTTTCTCTTGTGCTGTAAATTCGATGGGGATTGTTTCTACATGTCTTTTAGTCCATTCAATTCCCGTATCAGCCCGGCGGTTTCGAATCATGACCTTGTTCACTAATTCCTTTAAATGCTCATCATCATTTAAGGAACGGGCATCCCGTTGGTATTTTTCATAAAAGGCCGTCTCACTGCCTAAATGTCCTGGCTTTAACAGGGAGACAAGGTTGAAAATTTCCTCGATTCGATTTTGAATCGGTGTTGCAGTAAGCAATAAACAAAATTTCTTTTTCAGGTTTTGGACAAATTCGTAGTTTTTCGTTTTATTGTTTTTCAGCTTATGGGCTTCATCGATAATAATAAGATCATAATCTTGCTTGTAAATAATGTCCCTGTGAGGATTACGTTTGGCCGTGTCGATGGAGGAAACAACAACATCACACTGTTCCCATACATAGCTTTTCCTCTGTGTAATCGCTGGGATAAAAAATTTGCTATTCAGCTCGATGGCCCATTGTGTGACCAAGGAAGCCGGGACGAGGATTAATACTTTTTTCACTAGTCCGCGAATCATGTATTCTTTAAGAATTAAGCCTGCCTCGATTGTTTTACCTAGTCCAACTTCGTCGGCAAGAATAGCCTTGCCGTTCATATTTTCAATTACTTGTTTCGCCGTTTCAAGTTGGTGGGGAAGTGGAGTTAAATTAGATAAATGATTCGGCGCCTGTAAGCCCTCAAATTCAGGGACGACAAGGTGTTTTTCGACGCCGATTGCTAGTTTAAAAAGCTCCCAATTTCCCCATGGACCATCATTCTCAATTTTATGTAAAAAATCATCCTGCCACGAGGAATCAAATTCGATTTGAACCGACATCATTTCAGCTCCTTTTCTCATAAAAGCTATTGCTCAATATATTGTTTTAATGGTAGGATGATAATAGCTTTGAAAGTTTTAAATATTTTAATAAGGTAATTTATTTTAGAAGTATAATTAGTATGGCCAAATTTGATAATTTTATGAATGCGAATGACAACAAGGGGAGAGACTACCTTGGTAGCGCCGAAGGAGCAAGCAGATGATGTGAATCTCTCAGGCAAAAGAACTCTTGTTTGACGCAGCTCTGGAGAGTGCTCAGAAACTTTGAGCCACCAAAGGGGAAAGCCGTTTAGGTAAACTTTCAGGTGCAAGGACAGAGACCTTCTTATGTTATAAGGGAGGTTTCTGTCCTTTTTTATGCTTGTTTGCCTTGTTATCAAGTATCTAAATGTTTTTCTAAAAAGAACATTAGGATAACAATTTCCCTAATCAATGAATGGGTTCAATCTCTTTTAAAGAGTCTTTTTTTAAAAAATAATGAAGATGTGAATGATTAAAGGGGGATTTAGGGTGACTGAATTAAAACGTACTCCGCTTTTTGAAGTGTATAAGGAATACGGTGGAAAAACGATTGATTTCGGAGGCTGGGAGCTGCCTGTCCAATTCTCAAGCATCAAGGAAGAACATGAAGCTGTCCGTACAAAGGCTGGATTGTTTGATGTTTCCCATATGGGAGAAGTAGAAGTAAAGGGCACTGACAGCTTAATCTACTTGCAAAAAATGATGACCAATGACATTTCCAAAATAAAAAATGGCGGTGCCCAGTACACAGCGATGTGCTATGGAAATGGTGGGACAGTCGATGACCTCCTTGTTTATAAGATCGAGGATAATCATTATCTGCTGGTTGTAAACGCATCTAATATTGACAAGGATTATAAATGGCTGGAAGAACACTTAGCGGGTGACGTCAGTATCGAAAACCTATCTGAGAAAACAGCTCAGCTGGCAATTCAGGGACCTCTTGCTGAAAAAGTTCTACAAAAGCTTACAGATACAGATTTAAGCGGAATCGGCTTTTTCAAATTCCAACAAGATGTAAATATTAATGGTAAAAAGACACTCGTATCTAGAACGGGATATACAGGTGAAGATGGCTTTGAAGTTTATTGTGCAACCAATGATGTTGTTGAACTTTGGAAAGCTATTTTAACGGCAGGAGAAGAAGAAGGCATTGTGCCAGTTGGCTTAGGGGCACGCGACACCCTTCGTTTTGAAGCTAATTTAGCCCTTTACGGTCAGGAATTGTCTGCGGAGATTTCACCACTTGAAGCAGGTATTGGTTTTGCGGTGAAATTAAATAAGGAAGCTGATTTTATTGGGAAAGAAGCTCTAGTACAGCAAAAAGAAAACGGGCTGCCAAGGAAATTGGTTGGAATTGAAATGATTGACCGAGGCATCCCTCGTCATGGATACCCAGTTTATAAAGGTGAAGAACTTATTGGTGAAGTTACCACCGGAACACAGTCACCAACCTTAAAGAAGAATATCGGTCTTGCGCTGGTTAAGACAGAATTCGCTGGTCTTGAGTCAGTGCTGGAAGTTGAAATTCGTGGTAAACGCTTAAGAGCTGCAATAGTTCCAACACCTTTTTATAAAAGAGAAAAGAAATAACAGAAGGGAGTTAGGTTTATGAAACATCGCTATTTACCTATGACTGAACAAGATAAGAAGGCTATGCTTGAAACCATTGGTGTTTCTTCAATTGATGAACTGTTTAGCGATATCCCTGAGAAAGTAAGATTTAAGGGTGATTACAACATTAAAGCGGCAAAGTCCGAAACGGCGTTAATGAAAGAACTTTTTATATTAGCGGACCGTAATGCCGATCTTAAAAGAAATGTATCTTTTCTAGGTGCTGGTGTTTATGACCATTACATGCCAGTAATCGTTGATCATGTGATATCACGTTCTGAATTTTATACAGCCTACACGCCGTACCAGCCGGAGATTTCCCAGGGTGAGCTACAAGCGATTTTTGAATTCCAAACGATGATTTGTGAATTAACAGGAATGGATGTTGCTAACTCATCGATGTATGATGGCGGAACGGCTCTTGCAGAGGCAGCTATGCTAAGTGCAGGTCATACAAAACGGAAAACAATCCTTGTTTCAAGTGCTGTTCATCCTGAGTATCGTGATGTCCTTAAAACATATGCAAAAGGACAATATCTAGAGGTAGTAGAAGTACCTGTAAAAGATGGAATTACCGATGTAGAAGTTTTAAAGGGATTAGTAAATGAGGATGTTGCAGCAGTTATTGTCCAATATCCAAACTTCTTCGGAAGAATTGAGCCGTTAAGAGAGGTTGAGGAAATCATCCATGCCAATAAAGGGATGTTTGTTGTTAGCAGCAATCCTTTATCCCTTGGGTTATTAACACCTCCAGGAAAATTTGGTGCAGATATTGTCATTGGGGATGCACAACCGTTCGGCATTGCGACTGCATTTGGTGGTCCTCACTGTGGATATTTTGCAGTAACCAACAAATTAATGAGGAAGGTGCCAGGGCGTCTTGTCGGCCAGACTGTTGATGATCAAGGACGTCGTGGTTTTGTTTTGACTCTCCAAGCACGTGAGCAGCATATTCGCCGTGAAAAAGCGACGTCAAACATTTGTTCGAACCAAGCCCTAAATGCCCTTGCAGCTTCCGTTGCCATGACAGCTCTTGGTAAAAAAGGTGTCCGCGAAATGGCTGCCGCCAATTTACAAAAGGCTCACTATGCAAAAATTGCTTTTAAAGAAGCCGGTTTTGAAGTCGTTTATGATGGCCATTCTTTCAATGAATTTGTTGTCAAATTAAACAAACCAGTGAAAGAAGTCAATCAAAAGCTGTTACAAAAAGGTATCATCGGGGGCTATGATTTAGGACGGGACTATACAGAACTGTCAAACCATATGCTGATTGCTGTAACAGAACAAAGGACGAAGGAAGAAATCGATACTTTAGTGAAAGAATTGGGGGATTTGCATGCATAATCAAGACCAAGCACTCATTTTTGAATCTAGCACACCTGACCGAATTGGATACAGTCTCCCTGAAATGGATGTTCAAGAATTAGATTTGCATAGCCTTCTTCCAGAAGGGTATTTACGAGAAGAAGAAGCCAATCTTCCAGAGGTTTCTGAACTTGATATTATGCGTCATTATACTGCTCTTTCTAAAAGAAACCATGGTCTAGACTCAGGTTTTTATCCATTAGGCTCTTGTACGATGAAATACAATCCGAAAATAAATGAAAATGTCGCCCGGTTTAATGGCTTTGCCCATTTACATCCGCTACAGGACGAAAGCTCTGTTCAAGGCGCTCTTGAGCTTTTATACGATCTACAGCAGCATTTAATTGAGATTACTGGAATGGATGAAGTGACATTACAGCCAGCAGCAGGCGCACACGGGGAATGGACAGGATTGATGCTAATCCGTGCCTTCCATGAGGCAAACGGTGATTTGAACCGCACGAAGGTCATCGTTCCTGATTCTGCCCACGGAACAAACCCTGCCTCTGCTACGATCGCAGGTTTTGATACAATTACAGTAAAATCAACAGACCAAGGTCTTGTTGACCTTGAGGATTTAAGAAGAGTTGTGGGTGAGGATACAGCTGCGCTAATGCTAACCAACCCAAATACACTTGGATTATTTGAAGAACATATTCTTGAAATTGCCGAAATAGTCCACGATGCAGGTGGTAAAATATATTATGATGGAGCGAACTTAAATGCTGTTCTCTCAAAAGCCCGACCAGGTGATATGGGCTTTGACGTGGTCCACTTAAATCTTCATAAAACCTTTACTGGCCCTCATGGCGGCGGTGGCCCTGGTTCAGGTCCTGTTGGGGTTAAGGCTGACCTTATTCCTTTTCTGCCGAAACCGATTATTTCGAAGCGTGGCGATGAGTTTGTGCTTGATTATGATCGTCCACAATCAATCGGTCGTGTGAAGCCGTTTTATGGAAACTTTGGTATCAACGTCCGTGCTTACACGTACATCCGTTCCATGGGCCCTGATGGTCTAAAGGCAGTAACGGAGTATGCGGTATTAAATGCAAACTATATGATGAGAAGATTGGCTGAACATTACGATTTACCATTTGATAAACATTGTAAGCACGAATTTGTTCTCAGTGGAAAACGCCAGAAAAAATTAGGTGTCCGCACATTGGATATCGCGAAACGTCTGCTTGACTTCGGCTATCATCCGCCAACCATTTACTTCCCACTAAATGTGGAAGAATGCATCATGATTGAGCCGACAGAAACAGAATCCAAAGAGACGCTTGATTCTTTCGTCGATATTATGATTCAAATTGCCAAAGAAGCAGAAGAAAATCCTGAGGTCGTTCAAGAGGCACCACACACGACGGTTGTCGGTCGCTTGGATGAAACAACTGCAGCAAGGAAACCAATTTTGAAATATCAAAAGGCTTAATTAATGGAAAAGGTCAGATTCGAAGTGTGAATCTGACTTTTTCTATTGTGGAAGTGGTTTGGTTTTTTTGGATAATTGGTAAAAAATGTTTAAAAAGCCAATGCTGCAAAAAAATGAGCCAATAATGATAAATTTTGAGCCAAACCATTCGAAAACTGAGCCAAAAATCGATAAAACTGAGCCATTAAAGGTGAAAACTGAGCCAAATGAATTTTTCGCAACAATAAAAGGCTCCGAAACGCACCCGGAACCTTAAATTTATCTATTATTTCTTTGCTTTTACTTTACCTGACCACTTCTTGAAACCGCCTTGCAACTGGGTAAGGTCTTTATAGCCTTTTTTGTGTAAAAATTGTGCCGCACGTGCGCTCCGCATCCCGCTTTGGCAATACAAATAAACAGGCATATCGTTGCGAATTTCCTTCATGCGCATTTTCATTTGTGACATGGGGATATTACGTGCTCCTAAAATATGGCCGCCATCGAACTCATTCGCTTCTCGAACATCTATTAGCTGTGCCTTTCTGTATCCCGCCCGGAACTCTTCTTCTGCTACCGTTTTAACAATCCTTTTCTGATAGAAAAAGGTGAAAACGGAGTAGATGATAATTGCTGCGATAATAATTAATAAGAAATAAAGTGAACTCAACTTCTTTTTGCTCCCTTCAAGCTTTCTTGCACTAGTTTTTATTATATAAGCCATTTCCATAAAGATAAAGATAAAGATGAATGCAAAAAATCTTTTATCTTTGGCATAATAAAATTATACCAGAAACGTCAAGTTTTGAATTCCTATTAGATTTTGGTAGACTAAAAATCGTATTAAACTACATCAGAATGAGGTTATTGCATGAACAAAGAAGTTTGGCGTTTTATTGACACAGGAAACAGTTCACCATCTTTTAATATGGCGTTAGATGAAGCGTTACTTGATTGGCATAGTGAGGGAAAGTTTCCTCCAGTGATTCGCTTTTATGGATGGAATCCAGCTACTTTATCTGTTGGCTATTTCCAAAAGGTTGAAAAGGAAATTGATATGGATGCCGTTAAGGCTCACGGACTTGGCTTTGTTAGAAGACCTACAGGCGGACGTGGCGTCCTCCATGAACACGAACTTACCTATAGTGTGATAGTTTCGGAAGAGCATCCAGAAATGCCAAAGTCAGTTACAGAAGCTTACAGAGTTATTTCTGAAGGGATTCTAAAAGGGTTTCACCATTTAGGACTTGAGGCGTATTTTGCGGTACCAAAAACTGCAGAAGAACGTGATGCGTTGAAAAATCCTCGCTCCGCTGTTTGCTTTGATGCTCCGAGCTGGTATGAACTTGTGGTTGAAGGCCGGAAGGTGGCAGGAAGTGCTCAGACGAGACAAAAAGGTGTTATTCTCCAGCATGGGTCGATTCTATTGGATTTAGATGAAGACAAGCTGTTTAGTTTATTCAAATATTCAAATGAGCGGGTCAAGGAGCGGATGCAGAAGGCTTTTAAGGACAAGGCGGTCGCCATTAATGCAATTAGTACGAAGCGGATCACGCTCGAGGAAGCAAAAGTGGCTTTCAATAAAGGTTTTGCTGAAGGGCTGAATATTGAGCTTGAACCCTATCAATTAGCAGATGAAGAATTGGAATACGTTCAAAAGTTAGCAAAAGAGCGATATGAAAGTGATGAGTGGAATTTTAAAAGATAAATTGGAAAAGCGGTGATTGCCGCTTTTTTGCTTTTACAACTTTTTAAAAAAAGAGGCAACCTGCGAAATTTGTTAAAATATCTTATATTTTAGCCAAAAACGTATAAAAGCTATCATTCTCTCCAAAATATAGATTTTTTTAGTTTTGACAAAACTTATATTTTTTGCTCAACCACAATATGTAGTAGTGTCGAAAAAAATACTAACACTATATATTGATTTTTCCTGTTCATCTATGATAACTTATGTTTATTAAGACAGCTTGTTGTAGCAAAACTTACTAGGATCAAACACAAGCTTGAGATTTTATTTTTTGAAGGAGTTGTTCTCATGTCTGTAGTTTTTAGACAAAAAATGAATATTGATTTTGAAAGGTTGAATGAGGATATCCACTTATTCCCCCAGGTACACCCGGTAACCCCAGATATGAAAATAACTCACAAGGGTGTTTCGCGTTTGGTTATGTTGGACCGCTACACCTTTAAAGATACGGCAAAAATTACCCTGACAAATGGCGACTTTGTTGTTTTAACAATTAAAGAGGATCCAAAATTTCCAGCACGCGGCCTCGGTACCATCATGGAAATTGACTGGGAGAAGAAAAACGCAAAGGTTTTGGTTGATGAGGAATTTAGAACTGTGCTCGATGACCCAGAAGAAGCAAGAACTGGCTATATTTGGCGGTCACTTGATGTCATTGAAAAGCCGTTAGAGCTTTTCTACGAGCAAATTGCGAAGCGGAATGCAACTGGTCTTGCATCGGTGGAAAAAACGGAAGAGAAGCGAATCGAGTGGTTTGAAAAGTTTTATCAAGAGCTTGTAACCCTGAATTTTATTCCTGCTGGCCGTGTTCTTTATGGGGCAGGGGCAAATACCGATGTGACATTTTTTAATTGTTACGTTATGCCTTTTGTTCCAGACTCACGCGAAGGAATCTCTGATCATCGGAAGCAGGTTATGGAGATTATGAGCCGCGGCGGCGGTGTTGGAACCAATGGTTCGACATTAAGACCGCGAAATACATTAGCAAGAGGCGTAAACGGAAAATCATCTGGTTCGGTTTCATGGCTGGATGATATCGCAAAATTGACGCATTTGGTTGAGCAAGGTGGATCCCGCCGTGGGGCTCAAATGATTATGTTAGCGGACTGGCATCCGGACATTATTGAATTTATTATTTCTAAGATGCAAAATCCTAGAATTTTACGATTCTTGATTGAAAATACAAATGATGAAACGATTAAAAAACATGCGAAAGAAAAACTAAAATTCACACCGCTATCCTTACAGGAAACAGCCATGTACCAGGGAATTGTGAATTACAAAAATATTCCCGGCTTTGGTGGATTTGATGAATTTATCATTGCTGATGCTGAAGAAAAATTATTAACCGGCGGTAGCTACACTGTTCAAAATCCAGAATTCCTCACTGGCGCAAACATTTCCGTATGTTTAACAAAGGAATTTATGGAAGCTGTCGAAAATGATAGTGAATATGAACTTCGGTTTCCATATGTTGAACATTACAATGAAGAGGAAATGAAAATTTATAATGAAGAATGGCAGCAGGTCGGTGATGTCCGTGAATGGGAAAAACGCGGTCACAAAGTGCGTGTTTATAAGAAATTCCAGGCGAAAGAGCTTTGGAACTTAATCAATATTTGCTCTACCTACTCAGCTGAGCCAGGAATATTCTTCATCGATAACGCCAATGACATGACAAATGCCAAAGCTTATGGGCAACAAGTAGTTGCGACAAACCCTTGTGGTGAACAACCTCTTGCACCTTTTTCTGTGTGCAACCTTGCTGCGGTTAATCTCGCGGAGATGGCTGATAAGGAAACAAAAACGGTTGATTTTGAAAAACTCAAACAAACTGTCACTATAGGAGTAAGGATGCAAGATAATGTAATCAACGCTACACCATACTTCCTTGAAGAAAACAAAAAGCAAGCACTAGGTGAGCGGCGCGTGGGGCTCGGAGTTATGGGTCTTCACGATTTACTTATCTATTGTGAAACAGAGTACGGCTCACCAGAAGGAAACAAATTAATTGATCAAGTATTTGAAACAATTGCTACCACAGCATATAGAACATCTGTCGAATTAGCTAAAGAAAAGGGTAGCTTTCCATTCTTAACTGGAGAATCACAGGAAGACACCAATCGATTGCGACAAGCTTTCATTGACACAGGATTTATGAAAAAAATGCCTGATGATGTCCGACAAGCGATTTTAGAAAATGGAATAAGAAATTCACATTTGCTAACTGTTGCTCCAACTGGATCCACTGGGACGATGGTTGGGGTTTCCACTGGACTAGAGCCTTATTTCTCATTCTCTTATTTCCGTAGTGGACGTCTTGGAAAATTTATCGAGGTAAAAGCCGATATTGTTCAAGAATATTTAGACCAGCATCCTGAAGCGGATCCAGACAATCTACCTAACTGGTTTGTTGCAGCAATGGAACTGGCACCAGAAGCACATGCAGACGTTCAATGTGTGATTCAGCGTTGGATTGACAGTTCAATCAGTAAAACCGTCAATGCACCAAAAGGATATAGTGTCGAACAGGTAGAAAAAGTTTACGAGCGTCTATACCGAGGCAATGCTAAAGGCGGTACTGTTTATGTAGATGGATCTCGTGATACTCAGGTTTTAACACTTAAAGCTGAGGAAAACACAAACGAACAATTATCAATATTTGAGGAAAAACCAAAGCAACATGTTGTCCTAGTTGACACTATCAGCGACCTACGTTCAACCGATGTAACAATTGGCTCTGAGATTGGGAATACATGTCCTGTCTGCCGCAAAGGAAAAGTAAAAGAAATTGGCGGTTGTAATACATGTACAAATTGTGGTGCCCAATTAAGATGTGGTTTATAGATGAAATAAACGGGGATGGAGATTCATTTTTCCATCCTCTTTTCTATTTTAAAGGCTATGTTAATGTTCATTGTTGATTTTGCCAATATGTTGATTAGAGCGGAAGGCGCGAGACTCCTGCGGGAAAAGCAGGTCAAGGGAGACCCCGCAGGCGCGAATAGCGCCGAGGAGGCTCCCGACCGCCCGCGGAAAGCGAGTGCCTGGAGCGGAAATCAACAGACAAGTTTAACATAGCCATTTTAAAAAAAGACAAGTAGAATGGGTCACAACTTCTGTGAACTATATCGAAATAGTTTTTTTAATCGAACTGTAATCTTACTGTGACGTCCTTGTTATTCTTTCCTTGTATAGTATGGGTATCCAAGTAAATCACTTCAAGGGGGAATAACATTATGCTAAAAAAATTCATCTTTGCACTTGCAATCACAATTGGACTTAGCTCAGTGTTTGCCACTACGGGTGAAAAAGCAGAAGCGGCGTACTATCATACAAAAGCAATTTCAGTAGCAAAAGCAAATCTCGGTGTTCCATATCGATGGGGCGGAATAACACCGAGTGGCTTTGACTGCTCAGGTCTTGTTAAATATTCATTCGGTAAAGCTGGGAAGGTATTGCCACGTACGGCAGCCGACATGTTCTACACAAAAGGGTATCGTGTAGATTCATTACAGGCTGGAGACTTAATGTTCTTTGCACCAAATAAAGCAAGTAAACCCACGCATGTTGCCATGTATATTGGAGCCGGCAAGATGATTATGGCATCATCGTCAAAAGGTGTTATCGTTACCTACACTTCTAACAGCTACTGGAAGCCAAAATATATTGGCGCAAAACGTATTTAAAAAGTAATCTAACGTTAGAGTATCAGTACCTGCTGATGCTCTTTTTTTGTACCCCAAAAAATGGGACCTAGTTCTTTGGAAATTAACGACTATTATTTGAACAATCCCATTTCTTCACACTTTCTGCATTTTATTATGCTATTGTCATTCTATTAATAAAAAGTTTTGGGTGATTATATGTATAGCTTACTAAGTGAAATAAGTTCTATCCTAAGTAAACCGTTTTTTAATCTGGCCAATAATTTAGAATCCTGGCCTATTATTTTTGCGTTACTATTAGGACTTGTGGGAGCACTTGCACCATGTCAGCTTACAGGCAATATCAGCGCAGTTACGTTGTATGGCAACAGTTCCATTCAAACGAAAATTGTGTGGAAGGATGTTTTCTGTTTCACGTTGGGGAAAGTAGTTGCCTTCTCTTTATTAGGTGGATTAGTATTGTTATTGGGCAAAGGGATTGAACAGAATCTAACGCAATATTTTCCCTGGATGCGGAAGATTATGGGTCCCATCTTAATCCTTGTGGGATTGTATATGTTAGGCTTAATAAAATTGAAAGGGACTGTCAATTTATTTAAGTGGTCCAAGGATTACAAGCAGGAAAATCGATTTGGTTCCTTTATGCTTGGACTTAGTTTTTCTCTAGCTTTTTGTCCGACAATGTTTATCCTATTTTTTGTCACATTAATGCCGGTCGTGTTGTCAAGCCCCTATGGATTTATACTCCCATCTATATTTGCTCTTGGAACGGCCTTACCACTTTTAATTATCATTTTTATTATTTGGTATCTTGGTGGGAGTGGTGTGTTAATGAAAAAGGGGAGAAAATTTGGTACTTTTGTTCAACGGATAGCTGGTATTTTTATGCTACTCTTAGGAATATTTGACACATTAACATATTGGTCTCTATGATTGAATATGTACAACTCATACTCCATACATGCCTATCTCTTCATGAAGGGATAAGAGATCATAGTATTTAAGACCTTGAAATTGCTTAGTTGGCATTTTAATGATGTGGATTGCACCAATCAAATAAATGAAGGGGGGGTTAATATGGTCATTCAATCCAATATGTCGCCAAAAGCTATAGTTGAAGTTTGGGAAAACACAGTAGATATTTTTAATAAGCATAAAGTGCCACTTACGGAAGGAATATTAGAAACATTAGTTGAAGCTGATCTCCTTGCAACGCTGCTTAAAGAATTAAATACCATTGTTGGTAGTTCCACTGCTACTTGTGTAGAAGGCGGCTGACAAATGCCAACAAAAAAGGAATAGGATATTCCTTATCACAAAAATAAAACTACTGAAATATAGTAAAGAAAGTACTGACTTATCAGTGCTTTCTTTGCCTTTGGCATTGGAATCGGATGCAAACGTTGTACCTATTTAAGGTTAACTTGTGAACAAAATTGGAAAACGGAAAAAATAATTGTAAATAATAAAAATGACCTCTTTACATAGGGTAGGGGGGTATAGTAAAATAAATATGAAAAAGCATACCACTATTACAATAGAATCAAATTTTATGTTGAAAGGGTGTTTATTTATGGAAAAGGTAACGCTAAACGTACAAGGAATGTCTTGCAATCATTGTGTGAATGCGGTAGAAGGAAGTGTAGGTGGACTAACCGGTATTCATACTGTTAAAGTAAATCTAAAAGCTGCTACTGTTGATGTCGAATTTAATCCTCAACAGGTTTCATTGGAAAAAATAAAAGAAACGATAGATGACCAAGGTTTCGACGTGAAATAAATAGGTAAAAGACGTGCTAATTGCTAGCACGTTCTTTTTACAATAATATATACCTATATGGGGTATAAGGAGTTGGCTTTTATGAGTCAAAGCTTAAAAGAGACGAATTTGCAAATATCTGGAATGACTTGCGCAGCATGTGCGACAAGAATTGAAAAAGGTCTTAATAAACTTACAGGTGTAGAGTCAGCAACGGTAAATCTTGCATTGGAAAAATCCGCAATCAAGTACGATTCGGAAAAAATAAATGCGGAGGAAATCGAACAAAAAATCAAGGATTTAGGATATGATGTTGTCACAGAAAAGGCAGAGTTTGATATTACCGGAATGACTTGTGCTGCCTGTTCAGCAAGAATTGAAAAAGGACTAAATAAGTTAGATGGCGTAGTCAAGGCAAATGTGAATTTGGCACTTGAAAAAGCAACAGTCGAGTTTAACGGCTCCATGCTCACGACTTCTGAAGTTATTAAAAAAGTAGAAGGCCTTGGTTATGGTGCACGAATTAAAGAAGATTCGAAAGATACGAGCGACCATCGGCAAAAAGAAATTGCCAAACAAACGAAAAAGTTTATTTTTTCGGCGATTCTGTCCTTTCCCCTGCTATGGGCGATGGTTGGCCATTTTTCGTTTACCTCTTTTATTTGGGTCCCTGAAATATTTATGAATCCTTGGTTTCAGTTACTTTTGGCTACTCCCGTTCAGGTTATAATTGGCGGCCAGTTTTATATTGGTGCCTATAAAGCACTTAAAAATAAGAGTGCCAATATGGATGTACTCGTAGCTTTAGGTACCTCAGCAGCCTATTTTTACAGCCTATATTTATCCATGATGACCCTAAGTGAAAGTGCTCCAAAAGTTGATCTCTACTATGAGACAAGTGCTGTTCTTATTACCTTGATTATTTTAGGAAAGCTTTTTGAAGCGAAAGCAAAAGGGCGTTCTTCAGAAGCAATCAAAAAATTGATGGGTCTACAAGCTAAGACTGCAACGGTGGAACGTGGAGGTATAGAACAGGAAATTCCACTTGAGGAAGTAGTCGTTGGCGATATCCTTCATATTAAACCTGGTGAAAAGATTCCAGTTGACGGAATAATTATTGAAGGCCAATCAGCTATTGATGAATCCATGTTAACCGGTGAAAGTGTCCCAGTAGATAAAAAAATTGCGGATGACGTGATCGGTGCAACCCTTAATAAAAATGGTTTCCTAAAAGTCCAAGCAACAAAAGTCGGCAGGGATACTGCTTTAGCACAGATCATTAAAGTAGTAGAAGAAGCACAAGGCTCCAAGGCTCCTATTCAACGTCTTGCTGATAAAATTTCTGGTGTATTTGTCCCAATCGTGGTAGCTCTTGCTGTTATTGTTTTTATCATTTGGTATGTTTGGGCAGCTCCTGGAAATTTCGCAGGGGCACTAGAAAAAATGATTGCTGTCCTTGTCATTGCCTGTCCGTGTGCCTTAGGTTTAGCGACGCCAACTTCCATTATGGCCGGTTCCGGTCGTGCAGCCGAATATGGAATCTTGTTTAAAGGTGGAGAGCATTTGGAGATGACCCACCGAATCACCACAATTGTACTCGATAAAACAGGTACGGTTACCAACGGAACACCTGTTTTAACAGATATTTTCCCAGCCAACTCATGGTCAGAGGAAGAATTTTTAGCATTAGTAGGTTCTGCCGAAAAGCAATCGGAACACCCGCTTGCAGAGGCAATTGTTAAAGGCATTAAAGAAAAAGGGATTCCAATGAAGGATGTTTCAGAATTTGAAGCCATACCTGGCTACGGAATAAAAGCAGTTATTGATGAAAATGAAGTTTTAGTCGGTACCAAAAAATTAATGAACATGTATAACGTGGGTGTTGCGACTGCCCTGCAAAAAATGGTTGAATTAGAAACGGTAGGAAAAACAGCTATGCTTGCTGCAATAAATGGTCAGTACGCTGGTACGGTAGCAGTTGCCGATACCATTAAAGGAACGTCAAAAATGGCGATAAGACGTCTGAAAAAAATGGGATTAGATGTCATAATGATCACAGGGGATAATCAACAAACGGCGAAGGCCATTGCAGTACAAGCAGGGATTGAACAAGTAATAGCGGAGGTTCTTCCTGAAGGAAAGGCCGATGAAATCAGAAAACTGCAAGCTGAAGGAAAAAAAGTTGCTATGGTCGGTGATGGAATTAACGATGCCCCAGCACTTGCTGTGGCAGATATTGGAATGGCGATTGGTACTGGAACCGATGTTGCAATGGAAGCAGCCGATATAACGCTTATTCGTGGGGACTTGAATAGTATTGCCGATGCTATTTTCATGAGTAAAAGAACGATTACAAATATTAAGCAGAATCTTTTCTGGGCTCTAGCGTATAATTCGCTTGGTATTCCAGTCGCAGCCCTCGGATTACTTGCCCCATGGCTTGCCGGTGCTGCAATGGCGTTCAGTTCTGTATCTGTTGTCCTTAATGCATTGCGACTACAAAAAGTAAAATTGTAATTTGGTTAACAACGAGGATTGGAAATTTCCTTCTCCTAAGCAATCAATCTAATTAAAAATTTAATTCCTGTCCGCCGTACTATTTTCGCAATAAGCTGCTTAAAGATGTAACAATGAGTTCATCTTAAGGAGAGTCTGCCATGAAAATAGACGGCGTTTTTTCTGGAGGAGGAGTAAAGGGCATTGCCCTAATCGGAGCCTACGAAGAAATTGAAAGCAGGGGGTTACAGTTTGTAAGGGTCGCTGGAACAAGTGCAGGTTCAATCGTTGCCGCGTTAATTGCTGCTGGTTACACGAGTAGAGAAATTTTTCAACTGGTCGATGAGCTTGATCTTTCAAAATTGCTTGATGCCCGTAAAACAGTCATTCCTTTTCCGATTGCCAAATGGCTGTTTGTTTATTGGAAGCTGGGACTATATAAAGGAAATGAACTTGAAAAATGGATTAAGGAGAAGCTCGAAGCAAAGGGCTTAAGAACCTTCTCAGATTTGCCTCCCCAAACACTACGAGTGATTGCTTCAGACCTTTCTAATGGACAAATGATCGTTCTACCTGATGATTTACGAAAATATGGAATCTCACCTGGTTCCTTTCCGATTGCAAAGGCAATCAGGATGAGTTGCAGTATACCTTATTTTTTTGAACCAGTTAAAATCCGATCAATGGATGGATTGAACATCATAGTGGACGGCGGGGTTCTAAGTAATTTCCCGATGTGGCTTTTTGATACGGAAAATGTTCAAAAGGAAAGACCCGTACTTGGCATCAAATTAAGCTCAAGTGAGTATGAACATGAAAAACATAAAATAAAAAATGCTATTCAATTATTTGCTGCCTTGTTTGAGACGATGAAGGATGCCCATGACTCAAGGTATATATCCAAAAGGCATGTAAAGAACATCATCTTTATCCCTGCGGAAGGTGTGCTAACAACCGAATTTCATTTAACAGAAGAAAAGAAGAAAAAACTTTTTGAGGTAGGCAGAGCTCAAGCGAAAAAGTTTTTGCAGAACTGGAGTTATTAATGAAAAAGGAAAAAAACATAAAAAAATCGAGAGTCTAAAAGGACGCTCGATTTTTCTTTTTGCCCTTTTTGCCGTCAATTACTTTTAAGTGAGCGGGAGATTTCTTTTTTGTCTTGCTGCTTTTCTTTAATGTTGTTAACGTCCCAAGAGAGGAGCTTTTAACAGTAGTATCTCCACTCTTTTGCTGCAATCGTTTTTTTGACTTTTTTGCTGCTTTAAGAAATGCCCGTTGCTCTTTTCTTTGAGGGCTGGAATATAAAAACTTCCGAACAAGGAAATAAATGGCGAAGCCGATTATTGCGATGACTGCTAATTTCTGAATGAAACCGGCAGGATTATCTGTAAATTGACTAAAAAGGCCAATAAGGGCTAGAATAATAAGTCCCCAGACAACAAAAACGGATGTCCGATTTTTCAAGAAAGCCACCTCCCTAAGAGCATCTTAAGCATTTTTATTATCTTTTAAACACTGACAAACAAAGATTTAAACAATTTCTTCATTATCCATTCCGTACTCCGTTTGTTTTTCCCTTTTTAACAATTCATTAAAGGAAAGAATAGCCACTTCTACTTGGTCGTTATTAGGCTCTTTCGTCGTTAATAGCTGCAGCCAAAGTCCAGGAAGCCCAAAATACTTTAACACGGGAATATCTCTGAGCTTATTCGTAATTTGCAGGACTTCAAAAGCAATTCCTAACACAACCGGTATTAATAGAAGACGATCTACGACCCTTAACCAAAGGGGAGTTGTTGGTACTAGAAAATAGACAAAAACACCAACGATGACTGTAAATAGGATGAAACTACTTCCACAGCGATAATGCAGGCGGGAATGGGCTTGAACATTTTCAACGGTCAATTCAACTCCAGCTTCAAAGGTATTTATTACTTTATGCTCAGCACCGTGATATTGAAACACTTTCTTTATAAGCGGGGTAAGTGAGACAAAGTAGATATAACATAGGAGAAGCAGAAGTTTAAAGAAGCCTTCCACTAAAACCTGAGCAAAATCCGATGGGAAAATTGGTTTTGTTAGCACTGCTAAGAAAACTGGAATTAACGTGAACGCAAATTTTCCAAATAAGAAGGAAATTACCCCAATCACAGCTACTCCTAAGTACATGGTCAACTTGGAGACTTCTTTTTCTTTTATCGTTTCATCATCTTTTGGATCAACATCAAATCTTTCTGTGGAAAAATTTAAATGTTTGGACCCATTTGCACTTGCTTCAATAATCGCAATAATTCCGCGAATAAACGGAATTTTTTTCAAGATAGTAAAATAAGGATTAGTCTTACGGGGCAGATGAAAGTATTCAACAGAGCGATCTTTTCTACGAACCGCAGTCACATAATGATGTTTGCCACCAAACATAACTCCTTCAACGACCGCTTGGCCACCATAAACGGGTTTTTGAGAATTGGACATATTTTTTACACCAGCCTAATCAAAAGTTGCACAATAGCAGAAAATGATAAAATCTGTTTGTACTTACATGTATTCTACTAGAAAAATGAAAAAACCTCTAGGAATGACATAATAATTCCATTTAAATAATAATTTTTTTTTATATGTAAGAATTGAACTTCTAAGGGCATAATAGGATGGAATTTGCTATAGTGATTTCCTTTTTAGATGAAAAGAATGAAAAAGCCAGGGATATGATAAGTACAAATAGAGAATACGGAGGTTGTTTATATGTCATACGAACAGAAACCAACAAATTATCCGAAGCCCATGTCTTTTTCTGTTATGGTTTTTTGGACAGGTTTATTTGGAGGGGTTTTTTGGGGAATTCTTGGCTTTTTGGCCTACTATTTTAATTTTACAGAAATTCGCCCTAATGTCATACTAGAACCATGGCAGCTGGGTGATTGGAAAAAAGGGTGGCCGGGAATCGTTCTATCAATTATATTAATTGGTGTGTTATCTATCATCGTTGCGTTTGTTTATTATGCGGTTTTTAGAAAATTCAAAGGTTTTTGGTTTGGATTAGGATTTGGAATCATCCTATTCTTATTGGTGTTTTTTATTCTCAATCCTCTGTTTTCCGGAATAAAACCGTTGACTGATTTAAACAGGGATACGATTATTACTTCGATTTGTTTATATATCGTATATGGAATTTTCATTGGTTATTCCATTAATTATGAGTATCAAATTAATAATGTACAAGTGAAAGAGTCTTCAACCTAAGTTCGGATTAGTCGGAATTGTCAGGTTGTGATAAAATATTTTTGTCCTTAAGTGAATTAGAAATGGAGAGTGGAGACTAATGGAAAAAATAGATAAATTGAGATCGGATTTTTCGGAACAAGGAATTGATGGGATTCTGATAACTAGCCCATTTAACCGCCGCTACATCTCTAACTTTACAGGCTCTGCAGGAGTTGTATTAATTAGTGCTGAAAAGGCTCAGTTTATTACCGATTTCCGCTATATTGAACAAGCAAGAAAGCAATGTCAAGATTTCGAAATTATAAAATTTTCTAATTCCATTCCCGAAGAAGTTGCGGAGCAAGTAAAAAAATTAGGAATTCAAAAGCTTGGATTTGAAGAGGATTATTTAAGCTACTCTTCCTTTAAATTGTATGACAAAGAAGTTGAAGCTGAACTTGTTCCTATTTCGGGTGTAATTGAAAAGTTACGCTTGATTAAGACGGAAGCAGAGATTAAGATATTAAAGGTAGCGGCAGATATTGCTGATGCTGCATTTAAACATATCTTAGATTTTATTCGTCCTGGGAAAACGGAATTAGAGGTATCGAATGAATTAGAGTTCTTTATGAGAAGAGCCGGTGCTACATCTTCTTCCTTTGCTACGATTGTTGCTTCTGGGCACCGTTCTGCACTTCCGCACGGTGTTGCCAGTGACAAAGTGATCGAAGCTGGAGATATTGTCACAATGGATTATGGTGCCTACTATAATGGATATGTCTCTGATATTACTCGGACGGTTGCTGTTGGCGAGCCTGATGCGAAGTTGAAAGAAATTTACGATATTGTTCTGGACGCACAATTGCGAGGGATGGACGGTTTCAAACCAGGGATGACAGGCAGGGAAGCAGATGCTTTAACGAGAGACTACATCACAGAAAAAGGTTATGGGGAATACTTTGGACATTCAACTGGGCACGGAATTGGCCTTGAGGTTCACGAAGGTCCTAGTTTATCCATGAAGTCCGATATCATTTTAGAACCTGGAATGGTGGTAACATGTGAACCAGGTATCTACATCCCAGGACTTGGCGGCGTTCGGATTGAAGATGACACTCATATAACCAAAGATGGTAATGAGGCACTTACTCATTCAACAAAAGAACTAATTATATTGTAAGACCATAGGAGGATTTAAAGATGATTTCTGTTAACGATTTTAAAACAGGATTAACAATTGAAGTGGATGGCGGTCTATGGCGTGTTTTGGATTTCCAGCACGTAAAGCCAGGTAAGGGAGCAGCTTTTGTTCGTTCTAAGCTACGTAACCTTCGTAATGGAGCAATTCAAGAAAAAACCTTCCGTGCTGGTGAGAAAGTAGAAAAAGCACAAATCGATAACCGAAAAATGCAATATTTGTATGCTAGTGGTGATGCTCATGTATTTATGGATATGGAATCCTACGAACAGGTGGAACTTCCTGCTACAAACATTGAATATGAATTAAAGTTTTTAAAAGAAAACATGGAAGTACATATTATGATGTTTAATTATGAAACCCTTGGCGTGGAATTGCCAAACAATGTTGTTTTAGAAGTTGCCGAAACGGAACCGGGAATTAAGGGTGATACTTCTTCAGGTGGAACCAAGTCTGCTACCCTTGAAACTGGTCTTTCTGTTCAGGTTCCTTTCTTCATTAATCAAGGGGATAAGTTAATTATCAATACAACTGATTCATCTTACGTATCAAGAGCATAATTTTCAATTAAAAGCCTTAGGCCGTTATTAACGGAACTAAGGCTTTTTTTGTACCCTTCACTTAACATAATTTATCCATAGTTTCTCCTAAGTTTCTGCACACTTTTTCATTATATTAAATGTGCAATAATAATAAAGGAGAAGATGAACATGAATATGACGCATTATATGGGACTGCTTGCTGACAATCAACCATGGAACTTAATTATTTTTATGGCGATTCCAGTGATTTGTGCTGAAACTCTGGCGATTTCGGAGTTTGCAATATTATTTACGAGAAATCTAGACGGTACCTTAAGAAAAGTGAATAAAGTAGTCGGTATATTTGCAGGGTTATATTTTACTGGAATTTTTATTTACTTAATGAAAACAGCATACATACCACTAACAGTAAACGGAGAATGGAAAGGCTGGATTGATGTTGTAGCGGTTACTTTCTATCTGCTTGGAATTGTTCCATTTCTTGGCATGGCTTTGCTTGATTTAGGAATTATTTTTAGGAAAAAGACAGTCGAAGAAAAACTGAAAATTCACGCCATCTTTGTAAGTATTTTCTTAGTGGTTGCACACGTGGCAATGATTTTTGGAATGGTTGATCCAACGTTAGGTTCAGGTGCATCAAGCGGTCATGACATGATGAATATGTAATTGAAAATGCAGGAGGTTCGATGGAGAATCTCCTGCATTTTTTTTGTTTAATAAAATTGTATAACGCCATTTCCAATAAACGTAGGATCGTTCACCGATGCATGTGTTATTGGCCTTTAAATCTTGGGAAATTATTATAGTTTTCTATAGTCATAAATTATTACTTTTTCCTCGATAGATTCTGCACATTTAAGCATTATTATTAGGAACATAAATGAACTAGTAAAAATAAAATAGAAAGGGGTGAAGCAGAGTATGAAACGAATCACATCTCTTTTATTCCTGTTGACGTTAATCGCTATAGTGGCTGCAGGATGCGGCTCCAAACTCGATGACGAGAGTTGGAAGCTTGATAAAAAACACCAGCCATTACCTGATTATGTTTTAAATACTTCCAATAAAATTCAAGAAACATATATTATGGCATCTACATATCCAGAGGTTATCGCTCAAGTTCCTTGCTATTGTGGTTGTAAGGCTGATGGCCATAAGAGCAACCTTGATTGCTTTATTCATAATATGGGACCAAATAATGCAGTTGAGGAATGGGATTCACATGGTATAGCGTGAGATACATGTATCAATATCGCCCGGGAGGCGATAGATATGCATCTTAGCGGTAAAGATTCCAAGGAAATTTATCACTTAATTACGGGAAAATATAAAAATCTTGGGGATCCAACTCCAACGCCTGAACCTAAGTAGGATATGTAAAAAGAGCCATTGGGATTTTAATTAAATTTCCAGTGGTTTTTCATTTTTGCAAAAGGCAAAAGCTTAAAGAAAAAATATTATTAATAATTTCATTATCTAAAAAACTTCACTAATTAGTAAGAATTTGCAGCCATATGGTTAAGACCTTTTTGTTAAGATGAACTAGTATATAAATAAAGGAAAGGGGTGACACAAAATATGAAACGAATCACATCTCTCTTGTTCCTTGGTATATTAATTGCTATTGTGGCTGCAGGATGCAGCTCAAAAATTAAAGATGTGACCCTTGATAAAAAGCATAAACCACTGCCTGATTATGTTTTGAATTCTTCTGAAAAAATTCAAGAGACTTATATCCTAGCATCAACATATCCAGAAGTAATAGCACAAGTTCCTTGCTATTGCGGATGCTTCGCCCAGGATGGTCATAAAAGTAATCTTGATTGCTATATTAATAAAATGGGTCCTAATAATGCTGTAGAAGAATGGGATTCGATGAGTATATCGTGAGACGTCTGTATCGATATCGCCCGGGAGGCGATAGAAATGCATCTTGATGGTAAAAGTCCTAAGAAAATTTATCAACTAATTACTGGAAAATATAAAAATTTTGGGGAGCCGACTCCAACACCTGAGCCCAATTAAGGAGTAACCCATGAAAAAAATATTAATCGGAAGCTATATTTTGATTATTATTGTCGTTATTTTCGGAATCGGAAAAAGTGGTATTTTTGACAGCAAGAATGAAAAAGCTATTGCTGCTGGGGAAAAGGTCTATATCAATAATTGTCTAGTCTGTCACGGTGAAACCGGTAAAGGAGAAGGGTCAAACTCTGGGACAGCCATTAATAATCAGCATTTTTTAAGCGCTGTATCTGACAAAGATTTATATAATTACGTGAAATATGGCAGAGAAGGTACTGCTATGCCTGCTTATGGACCAAGATTACAGGAAAAAGATTTGAATAATCTTACAGCGTTTATGAGAAATTGGCAAACAAAAGAGATAGATTTTGATGTTCCAAAAACGATTTCCGGTGATCCTGAGCGTGGTTTAAAGAAGTACAATTTGTATTGTCTTAACTGTCATGGTGAAGCAGGTGCAGGCAAATTAAAAATGGGAACAGTTCTCTCTAATCCCCAGTACTTGCAGTATACAACTGATAAGCAGATGTGGATTGGCATTGCTTATGGACGTGAAGAGACTCGCATGGGTCCGTCATTAAAAGGCCTTGAAGGTGCTCGTCAGTTAAGTAAAAAGGATATAACCGACATCATTAGCTATCTTCGCACAGTAAAGCCCAAAAATGAAAAAATAAATGATTATCTTACACCTTGAACCTACCGATTGGGTTCGGGTTTTTTTTTGCTTTCAAAATTTCTATACTTTGAACTTTGATAACCGACTAGCTCCAGTCCATTCGCCGCTAAATGGGCTGGAGCTTTTTGAATTGTGAACATTTTGTGGTGGTTTATTGACGAAACAGGAACGTTTTTAATCCTTTAACAAAATGTTCAAGAGTTAATCACCAAATAGTGGTAGATAACGATTATATTTATTTCAAAGAGGACTATAGTGGAAAATAGTTCTTCCTAGTGATGAGTTTTCCAAGTCAAGGAGGATTAATATGCTTAAGAAAAAGTGGTTGGCATTTTTCGTGATTGCATCATTTTTATCTAGTTTTATCATACCGAAGGCTAATGCTGAAACAGCCTTTCAGGCAGAGAAATTTCCGATTAAGGAAATGCAGGTTCAAGTCATGCCAGAATTCGATTATCCAGAGGGCTGGTCAAGAGATATCCCTTCACTTCTAGTGGGACAATATGGAACAATTACCAACAAAAGTGGTCAGGATTATAACGGGAAAGTAGAAATTTCAGTTCCTTCAAATGAAAAAGGCTTTGAGGCTGCATTAGTTGCAGAATTTCCTGAAGAAAATAAACCGGAAGTACAGCGTCCATATGATGTAGATAAAGAAAAGGGAATGATTAGCTGGAAACCAGCAAAACCGATAAAAAATAACGAGACATACAAATTTGTTATCGAATACTACACGAAAAATATTGATGTTAAAGATAAAAAGAGCTTTACATATGAACTCATTAATAATAGTGATATAGAACTACTTGATGTTATCTTTTATGCCCCTATGAATGCTAAGGAGATTAAGATAGAGCCTAAAGCTTCAAACAATTCCAAAAATGAATATGGGGAAGAACTCTATTACTACCAATACAACAAGGTAAAAGCTGGAGAAAACTTGAAGTATTCCTTCTCCTATAAGAAAGATGGCACTGAATCAACAATGGAGGTCATAAACAAGGCACAGCCGCCAAAGGATGAAAACCATACAGGAGTAAATAATGGTACGGCAACTGATCAGGTTGTAAAAGGTGGGAAAGGTAGCTCTTCAAGTCCAATTATCGGAGTTGGCGGGGCATCAATTATCGGGATCGCTCTTATCATTGCAGGTCTTTTCGTTTACTTAGGATTGAAAGGGAACGCTCAATCCTCTCATACAACAGCAAAGGGAACAAAACATAATAAAAATCAGCCAAAGAAGTCAACTGCCAAAAAAGACAATAAGGTTTCAAATGCTGAAGAAAAAAAGGAATTGCGCAAGAAACTTTTAACCGGAAAGATAGACCAAGAAATGTATGAAGAAGAAATGAAAAAATTACTTTAATGGGGTGAGAAAAATGAAAAAGAATACGATTGTCATGCTTGGTGGTTTTATTATTGCTGGAGCTATTGTTTTCCTACTTATGGCAGCAACTCCAGGGTCAAGTGGAGTGGAATTGACGCTAAAACAACTGATGGCTACCCAAGATCAGCATAAAGACGATTTCGTTACCGTAGAAGGATTATTAATTGAAGACTCTATTAAATGGAATCCTGACAAAATTGAGTTGAAATTTGATGTAAAAGATAACGAAGGTCATGTCATGCATGTGATTCATAACGGTCCAAAACCAGATAACTTCTCTGAAGGTGTTATTACTATACTTCAAGGATCTCCAACAAAAAAGGATACTTTTGAAGCCGAGTCAGTAAAAACAAGATGTCCATCTAAGTATGAAGGAAAAGACATCAAAGAATATGACCCTGAAACACATAAAGATAAGTTAAATCAACCACCGAAAGAAAAATAACAGGCACACATAAGAAGGTGATGAAATGTTTTTATTTGCTAACGCAACCATTTATATAGGATTAGCCATTGCGATTTATGCACTTCTAATTACCACTTTGGGGATTAGCACAAAAAATCAAAAGCTTATTAACAGTGGTAAAGGGGGATTAATCGCATTATTTGTTTGTGCGGCCCTTGCGATGATTTCCTTGTTCTACCTTTTAGGAACATCGCAATTCCAATATCAATACGTAAGTGATTATACAAGTAGTGAGCTTCCAATCATTTATAAACTTACCGCCCTATGGGCTGGTAATGCGGGTTCATTGTTATTGTGGACTTTCTTCTTAACCCTTTACACAATTATGATTGCTTTTTCAAGAAAGATGAAAGGAAACCCGATGGTTCCGTATATTTCAGCCATCCTACTAGCTAACGCGGTTTTCTTCTTTTTCATCCTTGGTTTTGTGGCAAAACCATTCCTTCTATTAGATACCGTTCCACTAGAAGGTAAAGGCTTAAATCCAATGCTCCAAAACCCCGGAATGATCATTCATCCAGTGACACTTTACCTTGGGTATGTCGGCCTTGCCATCCCATTTGCCTTTGCAATGGCAGCATTAATCTTGAAAAATGTCGATGATTTCTGGATTAAAATGACAAGACGCTGGACGATTATTGCTTGGCTTTTCTTGAGCCTTGGAAATATCTTTGGCGGACAATGGGCCTATGTTGAGCTTGGCTGGGGCGGCTACTGGGCATGGGATCCAGTTGAAAATGCATCATTTATGCCTTGGTTAACAGCAACCGCTTTCTTGCATTCCGTTATGATTCAAGAACGGAAAAACATGCTGAAAATATGGAATATCAGTTTAATTATCGTTTCTTATGCACTAACATTATTCGGTACTTTCCTAGTACGAAGCGGCGTTCTGACATCTGTTCATGCCTTCGCAAATTCAAATCTAGGATTATATTTCTTGATCTTCATGGGCGTTGCAGTAATCCTTGCATTATACGTGTTAATGAGCCGTTATAATCTACTAAAACGGAGTGCAGGGGAATTCCAATCCTTTGTTTCAAAAGAAAGCAGTTTCTTAGTTAACAACCTATTACTTGTAGGCGCTGCATTTGCGGTATTCTGGGGAACGATTTTCCCGTTGGTATCTGAAGCGGTTCGCGGGACGAAAGTAACGGTTGGGCTCCCATTCTTTAATAAAGTAGAAGCACCGATTCTATTATCGATGATGTTTGTTATGGCCGTTTGTCCGATGCTGGCCTGGCAAAGGTCAACAGTAAAAAATCTCAGGAAAAACTTCATGATTCCGGCAATTCTAGCTGTCGTCGGCATGATCCTAATGGTCGTTTTAGGCATTCAAAAAGCATGGGCAGTCATCGGTTACGGGGTTATCATTCTATTATTGATCACACACTACTTAGAGTTTTATCGAGGAGTCAAAGCAAGAAGAAAGATGACAAACGAAAAACCTCTAGTTGCCCTTTACCGATTAATGATTCGAAATCGCCGCAGATACGGCGGATATATTGTTCATCTTGGAATTGCCTTTATCACTATGGGGATTATTGGTTCACAAAACTATGATGTAGAAACAATGAAAACGGTAGCATTAGGACAATCCATTGAATTAAAAGATTATCGTCTCAATTACGAGCGTCTTGACCAGAAAAAAGAAGGAATCAACGATATTGTATATGCAGACATAACAGTTTTTAAGAATGGTAAAAGACTAGGTACCTTCCAGCCGGAAAAGGTCTTTTATGGTAACTGGGACCAGCCATCATCCGAGGTTGCCATCATTTCCTCGGTTAAGGAAGACCTCTACATTGTCCTTAGTGCTTGGGAAGATGACGGTAAAGCAACCTTTGTTGTAAAAATTAATCCAATGATGAACTGGTTATGGTTTGGTTCTTTTATGATTGTTATCGGTGCTCTGTTCGCGGTCTGGAACGGGAAATATGGAAATGTTACTCCAAGATACACTGGAGTACGCAAAGAGGTGTCTTAATATGAAAAGTAAATTTTGTCTAGGGCTCCTTATCATTGCATTTATCTTTCAAGGTTCGTTCTTACGTGTGGAAGCAAAACAGTTCGACTATAAATCACCTGAATTTAAAGCAGTTGCCTCGCAGTTCGCCTGTACCTGCGGTTGTGGTCAAGATCACTATGAATGCGACCCAAATACATGCAATTTAACGACTGAGTTTAAAGCAGATTTAGTTGATATGATGAATAAAGGGTGGGATAAGGATAAAATCCGTAAATACTATGTCAATATTTATGGTGAGGAAATCTTGACTTCCCCAGAAAAAAGCGGTTTTAGCTTAACTGCTTGGGTTCTTCCCTTTGTTGTTTTAGGAGCAGCTGCACTTGCATTGTTTATCATTATCCGTAAATGGGTCAAGAAAAAAAGAACAGAAGAACCTGTCATTGAATATCAAAACACCGAAGATGAAGTAGAAGGGGAAATCCTCTCTTCCATGATCGATGAAGAACGCAAAAAGTATCTTTAGGATGTGAAACAAAATGCATGATATCTCAATCATATCGATGATTTTTACAGCAGCCTTGGCGCTCACTTGTCTATTTCTTATAATATCACCCCTATTTAAGTGGGATAATTATTTACAGGTAAGTGCAAATGGTCAGGATTTAGCAACATCGAAAGAAGCTCTCTTGACAACACTTAATGAAATAGAGTTTGAATATAAAATGGATAAAATCTCCCATGCTGATTATAAAAATTTAAAGCGACAATATGAATCAGAAGTTGCCAAGATAATGAAGGAAGAAGAACAAATGACTGATTCTCAAGTTGACCAAGATTTAATGGCAGAAGTGGAGAAAGAAATCGAAGCTCAAATGAAAAGCTACAAGACGAAAAAGGGGGAAGGAAAGTGATCAAGAAAATCACCGTCTTCTTCCTTGGACTGATGCTGTTAATCCCGTTTCACGGTTTAGCGGCATCAGATTCAAAGATTACAGTTGATATGCACTACATCGTTTTGAGCCCCGCTGAAGATGGTTCAACCAATATGATGAATATGGTGAACTATTCCAATACCTCAACTGAGGAATTTAAGGGTGATGGCAAGGATGAGGCAGTCTTAAAGGTTGCCCTTCCAGAGGGTGCAAAGGATCTTAATTTTTTAGATAACAAAATTGCCTTTAAACAGGTTGACAAAGGCTTTATCACAACAACACCAGTCCCAGCAAATCAAACGGTTGTCCTACCGTACAGCTATCGAATGGCCAAGGGCACGGAAATTAATCTAACAGTAGATTATCCGGTTCAAATGATGCAAATTCTTGTTCCCGAAGGTAGAGGGAGCATCGAAGTGAAAGGCTTAGTAGCAACAAGTCAAGGCCTCTTCAAATTTGATGATCAAAATTACTTTGGATACAGTATCGAAAATATTAAAGCAAATCAGACGTTCACACTTGTTTATAACAAAGACGTGCAGCCAGCTCCAAGTGAAACAAAACAGTCACAAACTACTAGTGAAAACGGAAAAAATAATTCCGTTACACACACAGCACCAGCCTTCCATAATGCAGGTCACCTAAGGATGTGGGCACAGTCACCCTTACATCGCTTTAACCCACACGTTTTTTTGATTATTATTGGGGTAATAATCATCGCGGGAATTGTCTATTTTGTCTATTTTAGAAGAAAAGCAAGGTTGGAAGAGGAAAGACTCGGATCTGATAAGGAAGAGAAAGCCTTCAAGCTCTTAATGGCAAAGCAAAAAGCGATTATGGATAAAATAATAGAATTAGAAGATACCTTTGGTGATGGAAAGCTTACAGAAGCAGAATACCATGCAAAGCTTGAAGCTTATAAACAACATCTAGTCCAGGTGAAATTAAATTTACGTAATTTTGTTGAGTAATTGCTTGTGGAGGTACTCTTATGATTGAAATAAAAAAGCTAACGAAGCAAGCTGATAATAAGCTAATCTTGCGTGGTGTGGACCTCTCAATAAAAAAAGGCGAAACGGTAGCCATCTTGGGTCCAAACGGTGCTGGGAAAAGTACACTTCTAAAGGTGCTGGCAACATTAATTAAGCCCACATCAGGATTAATAAAGATAAATGGCTTAGATTTGAAAAAAGATCATATCGAAATAAAAAAATTATTAGGTTATTTACCTCATTCCAGCTTGCTGTACGATCATTATTCACCATTAGAAAATCTAGTATTCTTTGGGAATATTTATGGAGTAAATAATGTTGAACAAAAAGCGAGCAAGCTTGTAAAGGAAGTAGGATTATCATTCTTTTTAAATGAACCGGTTAAGAATTTTTCACGTGGTATGATTCAGAGGATTGCCATCGCCCGAGCGATTATCCATGATCCGGAAATTCTGCTACTAGACGAACCACATACCGGCTTGGATCAAGGGGCAATTTCAATTTTAAACAATGTAATTCTTTCCATGAAAGAAAAAGGTGCGACAACGTTAATGGTTACCCACGATTTCAAACAAGCAGCAGAAATCTGTGACCGAATTATTATTGTGAAAAATGGCAGGATTGTCGATGACTTTAAAATAGAAAATCGAAACTTAGGTTTTGTTTCCGAAAAATATGGGCTGCAAATGGAGGGAGTATCATGAATCTATTCAGAACAGCCCTTCTTCTAGCCAAAAAGGATTTATATTCGGAGCTAAAAACGAAACAAATACTTACCACACAAATCATCTTCGCTGGACTTGTTATTGTTGTTTTCAGCTTCGCCTTTGACCCTGCCAATAATACAACAAAGGCTGTCATTCCAGGAGTCATTTGGGTGATTATCGTGTTTGCTGGTATTTTAGGTCTGAATCGATCGTTCATTTCGGAGCAACGAAATGACACGATGCAAGGTTTACTAGTAGCACCAATGGAGTCTTCAAGCATTTATTTAGGGAAATTCTTAGCCAATTTTGCGATGATGCTTGTCGTTGAAATCGTTTCAATTCCGTTTTTATTCTTATTATTTGATTTTAAATTTAACGGCAGCCTTGGATATTTTGTTTTAGTTATATTCCTGGGAAGCTTTGGATTTATCGCTATCGGAACCTTCTTAGCGGCTTTAGCTGCAAATTCGAAAAGCAGTGAAATGCTGCTGCCGCTTTTGCTTTTCCCGATTACAACTCCAATATTAATCGGTGTGGTTCAGGCTACCAAAATTATTTTAACGAATATGGAAAAGCTTTCAAGTGCAATTGCCTGGATCCAATTGGTCACAGCTTATGATGTTATCTTCTTTGTTGTTTGTTTCTTATTAATTGATTATGTGCTGGAGGTTTAAGTGATGAGTATGAATCTCGAACGAGAGAAAGCGGTGCTTACTGGAACACAGTTGTCTGAAGTAAAATCAACAAATTTATCAAAAATTTTGTTTGGTGCTACAGTCATTTCCATGCTCATTTCTCTTTATTTTATCTTTATCTTTGCTGCGGAAGAAACAACGATGCATGCCGCACAAAAAATCTTCTATTTTCATGTAAGTTCAGCTTGGCTAGCTTTCATGGCGTTTTTTGTCACCTTTGTATTCAGTATTTTGTTTTTAATCAAGCGCAAGCGAATTTTTGACACTTATGCTTATGTATCAGCAGAAATCGGGATTGTGTTTACGATCATTGTATTAACAACAGGTCCGATTTGGGCAAAATCAGCATGGAATACTTGGTGGGTGTGGGAACCACGGCTAATCACAACATTAATCCTTTTCTTCATCTACATTGCCTATATTATGATTCGCCAAATGGATGGAGTTTGGGATAAAAAGGCTCGCCTGTCTTCTGTTTTTGGAATCATCGGGTTTGCTGACGTTCCAATTGTGTTCTTTGCGATTCGTTGGTGGCAAACAAAGTTTCACCCAATTGTTTTTGGTGACGGACCATCTCAACAAGGTGGCGGGATTGAAAGTAGTATGCTTGTCGCATTGCTAGTCACGATTACAGCTTTCACCATTCTTTATGCTTACCTTCTTAATAAGGGCGTTTCTTTTGAGAATATGAAAATTAAAGTGGACCGCTATAAAGAAAAATTAAGAGAAGAATTAGAGAAATAGGAGGATTCATATCATGAATTATGAATATATGTTTGCAGCTTATTCTGTGGCATGGGTGGTTATTTTTGGCTATATGTTTATTATCGGTAAAAAGCACAACAAGCTTAAAAAAGAAATTGAGTTTTTAAAGCAGCTTGATAAATGAAAAATTGGCCTGTTGATTAAACAGGCCTTCTGCAGAAAACCTTACGGGTGTCAGGGGGAAATACGATGAACCAGCGAGTCATCAAATTACTCGTATTGATTCTTATTATAGGAATGTTTGGCTTTTTTGGATATAGTCTAGTATCAAAAGGCAAGCATACAGATGTAGGTGATAAGGCTTATAATTTTGACCTACCAAATTTAACTGGAAGTAACACCAAACTCTCAGATTATAAGGGAGAGGTTGTTATTTTGAATTATTTTGCATCATGGTGTGCCCCTTGTAAGGATGAGCTTCCAGAGTTGGAAGCCTTTCAAAAGGAATATGGTGATAAATATCCTCTCCTAATGATTAATCGCGGTGAAACGAAGGATAAAATTAATAAAGTCACTGAGAACAATAAGGCAGGAATGAACTATTTATTCGATTATAATGCCAAGGTATCGAAATTGTATAATGTTACTGGGCAGCCTGAAACCTTTGTGATTGATAAACAAGGAATCATTAGAGAACACTATAATGGACCGGTCACTGAAATGACACTTTATAATTGGGCAAAGAAATATGATAAATAATTTTCCGCAAAAAGGATTGAACCATCAAGCTACGGTTCAATCCTTTTTCTAATATTTCGGTTTATAATGAAATTCAGCTGTAATATTGGCCTTCACCAGTATTTGTCCTGGTTCAAATTGCGTGGAACTAATCCCCTTTACAAGTGTTTCCGGGTGATGATAAAAAGGCTGGACGACGCCTCCCCCTTCGATGACTAAACTAGGAATGGGAAATAAGGTCACATTTAATGTACCCGCAATCGTTTTCGCTTTTTCAATCGCATTATTTATTGCTAAAGTAAGGGCCTTCCGGTAATAGGAGTCTTTATTTTTTGCTTTAAATTGTACGTTTGATACATAGTTTACTCCGTTTTGAACCCCAGTGTCGACTACCTTTCCTATCAAAGTTAAATCCTCTAATTGTATCTGTAAAATATGAGTTATTTTATAGCCGCGAAAAATTTGTTTTCCCTGCTCATAATCGTAATCTGATTCAATTCGGTAATCGAATGTTTGGATATGGTTTTGAGGAATCCCAAGTGATAAAAGGGAGTGGATGACTTTTTTTGCTTCTTGTGAATTTCGCTGCTGAGCCACTATCAGTTCCTTATTTTCAGTAATGATCCCTAAGTTGACGGAAGCCGAGTCAGGTTGTACTGCCAGTTCTCCGTCCCCGGTTACTTTTATCAAATAGGAATCCTGGCCTTGAAGCCCATTATGAGGTGGCGGCTGATTATAATACATCTTCTTTCTTCCTCCTTAACCTTCAAGCTCACTATAAAATACGGCGAGACCTCTGTAAATGTTCCATTTTCAAAATTCTTTTAGGTAGTCTAGTAAAAAAGTGCAAAAAAATAGAATGAAAGGATATTTTTTAAAAGAATTAACAGATTTGAAAGTCATATTGTGTCCAAGCAGGCATACATTTTAAATAATGAGAAAGGCAAAAAACAAGGAGGAAGCTCTCGTGGAAACGATTCTTAACTTTTTACCCAAAAAAATTACTGACCTAATTAGCCAAATCCCTCCTAACGAAAAAGAAGAATTAGAGGAAATCCGAATCCGCATTAACCGGCCGATTGAAATGACGCTAAAAGGAGCACCAAGATTTTTGTCTTATCTTATTCAGCCCGAAGATGCTTTTCATTTAATGAATAAAATAAGCCATTTCTCCATTTATACGCTTGAGGAAGAGCTCAAACGCGGATATATTACCGTTTCTGGCGGACATCGTATTGGGCTGGCTGGTAAGGTCATACTTGAAGAGGGAAAGGTCAAGGCGATTAGGGATATTTCCTCTTTTAACATAAGGATTGCTAGGGAAAAGGTAGGAATTGCCGAACCAATAATTCCTTATATTTTCCATAAAAACTGGATGCATACGATGGTTATTGGACCGCCACAAACAGGGAAAACAACGCTGTTACGTGATATAGCGAGAATCATATCATCCGGGGATCGAGTTAAAGGCATTCAGGCAAGGAAAGTAGGAATTGTTGACGAACGGAGTGAAATTGCAGGATGTGTCAATGGGGTTCCGCAATTGACCTTTGGCCATCGGCTGGATGTGTTGGATGCCTGTCCAAAGGCTGAAGGAATGATGATGATGATTCGCTCAATGAGCCCGGATGTCTTGATTGTCGACGAAATTGGCCGCAAGGAAGATGCAGAGGCCATCCAAGAGGCTGTACATGCAGGAATAAAACTAATCATGACCACACATGGGACGAGCATGGAAGAAATAAGAAACCGGCCATCCCTAAGAGATATTATTGACCAAAGAATTTTTGAGCGGTTTGTGATTCTAAGCAGGGCATCTGGGCCAGGAACCATAACCTATATTCTCGATGCAAATGGACATGAATTGAAGCAAAAAGTGAGAGTGACATAAATGATTAAGTTAATTGGTGCGATCATCATTATTGTTGCGACGACTTGGACGGGGTTTGAGGCAGCGCGAAATTTTAGTGAACGCCCCAAGCAGCTAAGAGCGTTAAGATCGGCCCTGCAATCCCTTGAGGCTGAGATAATGTATAGCCACACGCCATTGCATGAAGCAGCTCGGAGATTAGCTGTTCAGCTCTCAAAGCCACTTTCAACATTTTTTGAAGCATTTGGGAAGAAGCTAACAGATACAGAGACAACGGTAAAGGAAGCCTGGGAAACTAGTTTAAAAGAGGTGTGGAAGAAAACAGCTTTAAAACAGGGAGAATTTGAAATTATGAAGCAATTTGGGGAAACTCTTGGCCGCCATGATCGCTTTTCCCAGCAAAAACATATTATGCTAACTCTTTCTCATCTAGAAAGAGAAGAAGCAGACGCCATCGACCGGCAGGCAAAATATGAAAAAATGGTAAAGAGTCTGGGCTTCTTATCGGGATTATTACTGATAATTTTATTATTTTAGGGGGAAAAGCAATGGGTTTAGAAGTAGATATTATTTTTAAGATTGCCGGTGTAGGAATTGTCGTTGCCTTTCTGCATACCGTTCTTGACCAAGTAGGAAAAAAGGAATACGCCCAATGGGTTACTCTCTTCGGGTTTATCTATATTTTATTTCAGGTAGCGTCAATAGTGGATGACCTTTTCCAGAAAATTAAATCAGTCTTTTTGTTTCAATAGAAAGGGGGGCTCTACTATTGAAATCATCAAAATAGTCGGTGTAGCTCTCATCGCAACTTTTCTTGCTTTAATCATTAAAGAGCAAAAACCTAATTTCGCCTTCCTTTTAGTCGTTTTTGTCGGCTGTGTTATTTTTCTCTTTTTAGTGGATAAGATTTTTGAAATTATCCATATGCTAGAAAAGTTAGCAGTGAATGCAAAAGTTAATATGGTTTATGTAGAAACCATTTTAAAAATCATTGGAATTGCTTATATTGCCGAATTTGCGGCGCAAATTACCAAAGATGCTGGTCAAGGAGCACTCGCCTCGAAAATTGAATTAGCAGGAAAAATTATTATTTTAGCCATGGCGATCCCAATTCTAACCGTATTAATTGAAACTATTATCAAACTAATTCCGAGCTAATGAGGCCTTAAAGAAGAGGTGTAAAAATGAAGCAGAGGCTGCAGATGATTCCTATTATGATTCTTTTATTCTTTTTATTCTCTATTCCAACTGTCCAAGCTGCGGAAGAATCCAAAGACACCTCTAACCCGCTATCTCCGCAGGAATTGGTAGATAATCAGCTAAAAACCTTGGATATAACAGAAATAAAACAATTTTGGGAAGATATTACCAATAAATATGGCGGTTTCCTCCCAGAAAGCCAAAAAGGAAGCCTTTATGATTTTGTTAAAGGTGATAAAAAATTCTCTATTAAACAATGGGGACAAGGAGTCATAAAATATGCCTTTCAAGAGTTTGTAGCGAATGGAAAATTACTTGGTTCATTGATTATGTTAACCATTTTTAGTATGTTTCTTCAATCCATGCAAAATGCCTTTGAGAAAAGCGCAATAAGTAAAATTGCCTATTCGATTATCTATATGGTATTAGTCATTCTGGCTCTTAATAGTTTTCATATCGCCATCAGCTACACAAATGAAGCAATCGGGACGATGATCTCCTTTGTGCTTGCCCTTGTTCCCCTGCTGCTTGCATTAATAGCAGCTTCCGGAGGGCTTGTATCAGCGGCTTTCTTCCATCCAGTTATATTATTTTTAATGAATATGAGCGGAATGTTCATGCAATATGTTATCCTTCCACTCCTCTTTTTAGCTACCTTGCTCAGTATTGTCAGTACCATGTCTGAACAATATAAAGTGTCACAACTAGCCGCTCTTTTAAGAAACTGGAGTATCGGGTTAATGGGCCTGTTTTTGACGGTATTTTTAGGGGTTATCTCTGTCCAGGGGGCATCAGCTGCTGTAACTGATGGAGTAACCATCAGAACAGCGAAATTCGTTACAGGGAACTTTATTCCCGTCATCGGCAGAATGTTTACCGATGCCACTGATACTGTTGTTAGTGCATCCGTGCTGTTAAAAAATACAGTTGGCATTGCGGGGGTAGCCATCCTGTTAATTATTGTTGCCTTCCCGGCTATAAAAATTTTAATGATTGCTTTTATTTATAAAATGGCTGCTGCTATCCTACAGCCATTAGGCGGTGGTCCTGTCATAAAATGTCTTGATATTATCAGCAAAAGTGTTATCTATGTCTTTGCAGCACTAGGAATTGTGTCGCTCATGTTCTTTTTAAGTATCACTGTTATTGTGGCTGCTGGAAATTTGACGATGATGATGAGATAGGAGGGTCCTCAAAAATGGATTTTTTGAAAGAATGGGTAACGAATATAATACTTTTTATCCTACTAGCTACGGTTATTGATATGCTCCTACCGAATTCAGGGCTACAAAAATATACCAAGATGGTCACTGGGCTGCTCCTAATTGCCATCATTCTTACCCCCATCTTTAAATTAATCTCAAAGGACTTTGAATCAGCATTAGCTTCCATCTCAACGCACCAAGCCCCAGGAGAAAAAAATATGAAAAATTTAATAGATTTAAAGAAAAAAGAAATACAAGCCTCGCAACATGCATATATTTTAGATGAATTGGCTGTCAAGCTGAAAAAGGACGTTAAGGAGGAGTTGATGGAACAATACGGATTGGAGATAACAAAAATTGATTTTGTCCTAAATGAAAAAAGTGACCAAGCATTCCCTGAAAATCTCCAAAAGGTTATGGTTCTTCTAAAACAACCAGACCTTAGCGTAAAGACAGTCGAAGCAATAAAACAAATCGAAATAAATACTGAAAAACCTCTTCCATCTAAAGCCACAACAGAAGAAGCAGAAAAAATAGCCTCATTTCTATCGCAAAAATGGAATGTAACTGAAAAAGCAGTTGAAGTTTCGATTGAAGGGGGGATCAAAAAGAAAAATGGATAACAACCAAGGACCATTATCATGGCTCAAAAAAATACTAAAACTGGATGAAAAGGGCGAAAAGAAACCTAGTAAATATCAGTATATGCTCCTTGTCCTCTGCATAGGTGCAGCGTTTATGCTTGTGGGAAATATTGTTTTTAAAAATGACACAAATCCTGCTGTGGTACCTGTAACAACTGGCCAGAAAGCAGGTTCTGAAGATGTAGCAGCATTTGGTCTAAAAAAGGGCTCAGGAAATAAAGCGATAACCGAGTATGAAGAAAAGTATGAGAATCAACTTAAGAAGGCACTACAGGATATGCTCGGTGAAGATGATGTTACTGTCGTTGTAAATATTGATTCGACAGATAAGAAAATTCTTGAGAAAAATAGAGCAGTGAAATCGCAAACAACGGATGAAATAGACCGCGATGGCGGGCAGCGTAAGGTTGTTGATTCCTCAACAGATGAACAATTGGTTATTATTCGCGAAGGAGAAAAAGAGGTTCCAATTGTGGTAGAAACAAAAAAGCCAGAGATTCGCGGTGTACTGGTGGTTGCCAAGGGTGCTGAAAATATCGAGGTGAAAAAATGGATTAGGGAAGCAGTCACGAGGGCATTAGGAGTACCTAGCCACCGAGTCGCTGTCATGCCTAAAAAATAAAAGGGGGATTATTATCATGCTTTTGAAAAAACAAACAGTTTGGTTATTAACTATGTTAAGTTTAGTAGTTGTGCTATCGGTTTATTATATTACTTCTCCGGAGCAAAAGTCGAATGAACTTACAGCAGTTCAACAAAAGGCTAAAGATCAAAATAAGGGTAAAACAACAACTGAATCCAAGAATGGTAAATCCGTAGTTTCTTCGGTTGCGGGGGATGCAGCGTTTGAAGAACTGCGAATGCAGCTTGAAGACACACGCAGTGAACAAAAACAAAATTTAACAAATGAGCTGGCTTCAACTGATCTTCCTGCAGATAAACGAAGTGAAGTGAAAGATCAAATGGATAAATTGAATCAAACGGCCCAAAAAGAAGAATTGCTTGAAACATTTATTAAAACGATGGGCTATGATGATGTCCTAGTAAGAGCAGATGGGGCAAAGGTAATTGTTACGGTTAAAGCCAAGAAGAAGCCTTCTGCAACGGAGGCTAACAAGATTATGCTGGAAGTGAAAAAGGAAATTGATGAAACAAATTATGTAGCAGTTGAATATCAACCGTCTAAATAGAAAAGCGGAAGCGCCCGTTTAGCGAAGTACACTAGTCGCTGGGGCTAAACAATTATCGAAGTTCAAAGATTATACGAATTATTTTATAAGGGAAGCCTAGCTTTCCTCAGATTGTCGAGAAAGGGTATATTTCTCGGCAATTTTTTATAATGGATTGGCCCTGCTAACTGGCCTGTTGATTTCCGCTCCTGGCACTCGCTTTCCGCGGGGAGGTCCGAGAGCCTCCTCGGCGCTATAGGCGCCTGCGGGGTCTCCCGTGACCTCTATATCCCGCAGGAGTCGAGTGCCCTCCGCTCCAATCAACAGGGTGGCAAATCAACCTAAAGAATTGCAACACACTTTTTATAAGCTGGCTAAGTGTGTTGCAATCTTTTTTATATTTTGGCAGGCTGCTGTAAGGAGTGCCTGTTCACTTGCATTCTTTAATCCCCGTAACCGGCAGTAGCGAAGCCTATGCAAATCTTTTGAGTCTGCGAAGCTTAGCTCAATTTTTTCCTTTCTAAATTTATTCTATCCTCTTCAATAGCCTTGTTTAATTCAACAAAGTATTCACGAGTTTCTACTTCAATTTCTTCACTCGTGTATTTATGCTTATTTGCATTTACCTTTAATTGGGATCAGGAACTAATTCATCAATAGACACAAATTCATATTCAATTTGGGAAGATTCTCTTGGTTTAAACATAGATTTCACCACTTATTTTTTTATTTTTTTGGTTGTGTGTGGACATTATTAAATTTGCACCTGTTGATTGGAGCGGAAGGCGCGAAGACTCCTGCGGGAGTACGGGGCTGGGGAGACCCCGCAGGAGCGAAGTGACGAGGATGCTCCCCGGCACGCCCGCGGAAAGCGAAGCGCCTGGAGCGCAAATCAACAGACATGTTGAAAGGCTATATATTAATAATATTATAACAAATTAACGCGGTGGATTATTAAAGAATGTGAATAAAATAAAAGGCTGTCGAAAGTTTTTCGACGGCCAAGGGAAGCGGTGCTTTCCTTTTTGTATGGAAAAGGGGCGGAGCGCCGCAAAAGCGAATTAGTTTATCCAATTCGAGTGAAATAAATACATTTTTCACTTCGAATTAGGTGAAGTTCTGCTCTGCTCACACCGCCTTTATTAAGTTAGCTTGGTTTTTAGAACAAATTGTATTTCCATGCTAGATGGTGGCGTGTAACGCCAATTACGTTTTCTGTGGAAAAGGGGCGGAGCGCCGCAAAAATGAATCACTTTAACCAGTTAAAGTGAAATACCCATTTCACTAGACGAAAGATGTGAAGTCTAGCTCTGCTCTCACCGCCTTTATTAGGTGACTACGGATTGTTCTCTACATTTATTTCTATGGTAGGGTTGGGAGTTGAGGCTCATGATAGTTTTTATTTGCAAAGGCATCCAACTTGAAACGTTCATTTAGTAGGAAAACGATTGATATTTAGGCCTAGTAATCATATTCATGAGATAAGCTGAATTCTTTGGTTCATCCTTTCTCTTTTTATTAAGAAAGGTAATGATTGTACTAGCATTTCGGATACCTATTCCATGACCATAGTATTTGTCGTCACCGAAGTAAATCACATTTTCAGCGCGCCAATGCGGCTGTTTCGGGTCAAAATCGGGATTATTAAAGTGTAGGACATCGCCAGGGAGATAATCATCCCCATACTTTTGCAAAATCGGCAGGTCCTCATCAAATTGCCAATCCATCAAATACAGTCGGTCGAAAAGTGTATTAAACCTTGAGTTTCCAATTGAATAGAGAGTAGCAATATATAATACAATGGCGATGGCAGTGGAGCATTCAAATGCATATAGAGATCCATTTTTTAAGATGTCTAGTATGGCAGTTGAAGGGCTGAAATTTTCTTTAAGAAGGAAGCCGCCATTACCTAAACGATACCAATACTTTTTATTACAAAATGCATAACTAAACGTGGTAAACTTAGCGCCACTTTTATTAAGTTCTTCTGCTGCCTTCATCGTTTTTTCTCTAAATAGAAGTTCAAATTTTAATTGATTAACAGTATGGTATTCATAGCCTTCATTTAAGGCTCCCATTTTTTTTATAATCGTTTTCTGTTCAGCACTTGATATCTCAGGAAAGAGCACATTAGGTTGAACAATCTGATTATTAATTTTAATCATTTTTACCTCCTGTTTCCATCATCACCTTCTTCTAAAATATGATATGTTTCATCGTAATATTTACAATTTTCCCAATTGTATTTTGTTTTTCATGAATCTGATATACATGAGCAAGAAAACTAGGGCACTAATAAATCTTAATATTGAACTTATTCCCATTGCTTTCTGGATGCCGGTTACTTCTAGTAGCCATATTCCTATTTGTGGTGCAATAAAGGCGACAAAGGATAAAAGAACGTTATAGGTGGTTATACAGTACGTCCTTTTTTCCTTTGGAGACTGCTCCAACAATAGGTTGAACAAAAGAAGAGTGGTCCCTGACACAAAAAAGCCCGATTGCATTTGCACCAAGGTAAGATAAACTAGATTAGTAGATAAGACCGTTAAAAATGGAGCAGTTGCCATCCCGGCTGCTACCCAAACGAGCATTAACGTGTTTGATTTTTGTTCTGCCCATTTTTTCCATAATGGGAAGGTGAAGATTTGCACCAACTGATTGGCAACCGAGAAGATACTAATCCAAAGAATCGTAGCATGTGCATACCTCACATTGTAAATATTGAATAGGCCCCAAGCCATCTGCCAGGAGAAGTTAAAGCATAACGCCGTAATCAGAAACCACTTGTACCCCTGATCCTTAAATATGGACCAATCCATCAACGCGTTCTTTTGCTCTTTTTTCGACTTCGGTTGTACGGTTTCCTTATGCTTCATTAAGAAAAACACTTCTAATAATCCAAAAACAAACGCGAGGAAAAATAATCCCTGGTAGGCAGTGGCATTATCTGTTTGTTTTTTCATTACAATACCGATTATTAAGGTTGTAATCATCCCAACAATCGTTAACAGCCGATTTCGGTCACTGAAAAAAGCTCCTCTGCGGTCCTCTTTAATCATCCCGCTAATAAGCGTCTGCCAGCCAATGTTAGAAATCGTCCCAGGTACATTCATTAAAGCGATAATAATTAAAAAAGCCCAAGCTTGGTAGGCAGAAGGGATAAATATAACACCAATTAGTAGTAAAAATAACGCCCTCGCCCCTAAAACTGACATGGCGACCGTTTTCTTTTGCGCTTCTAACCGATTTAATAGAATTGCAGCTGGAATCGTCATAATCAATGCGACCAATGGAGGAAGAGAACTGATAAACCCCACTTCATAATTGGTTGCCCCAAGAATTGATATCGCAAAAATTGGAAAAAAATTACTTGCGAGATTCACAGCGATGGTCGATACCATTCCATGATAGATACTTATTTTTTCGTTATATGCCCGCATGTGTTATCACCATTTTCACGTTAAAATTCTAATGTCTATTATACAATCGAATTTATTAATTTCTACAAAATTTTTCAAAAAAAATATATTTTACAATAACTTTATTTTGAGTAAATAACTGTTGATAGAAATCTTTCCGAAAATACTGCTACATAGCTAAAAAACTATCCCATATTTTCTGACAGGCGTTTTTTTATTAGAACTAAATAACCGTTGAATATCATGTTGATATTTTGACAACGGAAATTTATATTTCAAAGGATTTTTAAGCTAGTTTACTCCATTCTTAGTTGTAATATATGCTCTTGGGCAGCAATATTTTTTAAACTAGTTCGCAAAAAGCAATATCGAAAAAAACTTACTACAAATCGATTTTTATTGGTTTGCTTTATCATATAGTTTCTGTTATAGTAAAGGAGAATTATTTTTGTTTGTCGCCAAGAAGAAAAAGTGTAATTGCTTTCTGTCTTGAAGATTTGAGCAAGGATAGTAATACATTGTGTGCAATGCGCACAGCAGGAGGATATACAAATGGAACAAGGTAAAGTAAAATGGTTTAATGCAGAAAAAGGTTTTGGATTCATCGAACGCGAAGCTGGAGACGATGTATTCGTACACTTCTCAGCAATCCAAGGAGAAGGCTTCAAATCTTTAGACGAAGGCCAAGCAGTTACTTTTGATGTTGAGCAAGGTCAACGTGGACCTCAAGCATCTAACGTTCGCAAAGCATAATTAAATCCAACATAAATGAAAAAGACTCTCATGCAGAGTCTTTTTTTTGTATTTAAAATCCTTGCTGTACACAAGACATCCTCTCCTGTTGGCACGAGATTGCATTCGAATCCTTCCTTAAAGAACCATCAAGGTTAATGTTTTTTCTATGAAATGATATAATCAAACCACATACATAGAGGAAGGAAGTGCAGTTATGGTTAATCAGCGAGCTCTACTAGAACAGACAGGAAAAACGCAATATATTCCGCCAAAAGGGGACTATGAAACCTTTCGAGATGAGGATCATTATAAAGAAAAGCTGAAGGAATGGGGGCTATCCTCAGCCAAGGAAGCGAAGAAGGAATTCTGGTACAAGGATCGAAATAATCAGCGTCATGTGACCATTAAAGGTTTCGAAACGTACGGTGGTGCAGGGGATATTAATACGCTTGTGATTGAATTCCAAGATGGAAACTTAAGCTGCATCCACCCAGCCTATTTGAAAGAAATGCAGCAATCAAGTTTCGGAAAAGAAAGCCTGTTGACGGTAGAGGACAAAGAACCTCTGACAACTGCAAGCGAAAAACCAGCGGCACTAGAACCTAAATCAACTGCGGTCGAAGAAACTGAAACGACCAAGGACATGAAATCTCCGAGAAAGGAAGCAGCTCCTAAGCCCGCTAAAGCAAAGGAACCGAAGGCGAAGAAAGAGAAAGCTCCAAAGTTGGAACTTCCTGCCGAGAAAGTCCATTTTACGGCCAGTGTCAAACAGTTTGCGCTAACCTACAATCCATTTAATGAAGAAAATGATGAAGTGGTTGTTTTAGAAAATGTTCAGATTGTCCAGGAAAATCCTATCGACATTGGGCTTGGTTGGTGCAGTCATAGCAAAACACTTAAGAAATTTGAACTTTCCCAGGGAGATTCACTTGAATTTGATGGGAAAGTAACGGCCAAAAAATTAGCTAAGGGTAAAGATGTGTCCGAAGAATTCGTTGTAGACGTTGCGGTGTTATATAAAATCAACAATCCATCGAAAATCGTAAAGAAATAGGGCTTCCTTATAGGGGTCCTATTTTTAAGGAAAATAAATTTCCAACCGCTCCTTTCCATTCCGAAAATTAGATTAATTTAGAAAATCACAGCACCAAAGGGAAGATTTATTTGGAAAAATAATCAAGTTGGTGCCTGACACCAGGTGATATTTCAATTTTTTTGAAGATTTATCCTCGGGAATGGGGTATAATGTAATTTTTAGCTTTAATATCTTAAGGAGTATACTTTTATGAATCAGACTTTTACGATCAAAGAAAAGACAAAGCAAATTTTTGTCTTATTAATTCCAATTTTAATCACACAGCTTGGCATGTTTTCGATGGTTTTTTTCAATACGATTATGTCAGGTAAATATAATTCATCCGACCTCGCCGGAGTGGCAATTGGCTCCTCGATTTGGAGTCCAATTTTTTTGGGAATCAGTGGAATCCTACTTGCTGTATCCCCAATTGCAGCGCAACACTTCGGGGAGAAGAAGAGCTATGAAGTTTCCTCGGTAGTTAAGCACGGAGTATTCCTATCTGTAATCATCGCTGCGGTCGTCATAATTCTAGGATTTTTCTTTTTAGATCCTATTTTAGATAAAATGAAACTGCCTATTCGTGTCCAAGAAACGGCTTTTGATTATTTGGTTGGCTTATGTTATGGACTTCTTCCTTTGTTTATTTTTAACGTGCTTCGCTCGTTTATCTATGCATTAGGAAAAACAAGAGTCGTAATGGTTATCCTGCTTTTAGCGTTGCCGCTCAATTTCTTCTTGAATTATGTCCTGATTTTTGGGAATTGGGGCTTTCCTGAGCTTGGTGGAGCAGGGGCGGGATATGCAACTTCCATTACCTATTGGGCCATATTGGGCATGACAATATTCATCGTGAAAACCAAAGATCCATTTTGTTCCTACCAAGTCTTCTCCAATATGAAGGGAATTTCGTGGGAAAAATGTAAAGAAATTTTAAAAATTGGTGTGCCAATGGGACTTTCAACATTTTTTGAGACTAGTATGTTTGCCGTAGTGACAATCTTGTTAAGTAAGTTTAACGTCACGACAATTGCCGCCTATCAATCGGCCTTAAACATCGTATCCTTTCTATACATGATTCCAATCAGTATTTCTATGGCTCAAACTGTTCTTGTCGGGTATGAGGTAGGAGCACGGCGCTATAAGGATGCGAAACAATACAGTTGGCTCGGCATTTATCTGGCTATCTTAATCGCTTTTTTTACCGGTATATTACTAGTTTTATTTCGCTACCAGGTTGCCGGTTTTTATTCGAATGAAGCAGCCGTCATCAACTTAACGGCAAACTTTTTAATCTTTGCGCTCTTTTTTCAAATCTGTGACGCCGTTCAGGCAACAGCTCAGGCAGCATTACGCGGCTATAAGGACGTGAATCTTTCCTTCATCATGACCCTCTTCGCATACTGGATGATTTGTCTCCCTGTTGGGTATCTGCTCGCCAATTTTTCCAGCTTGGGAGCAAGAGGCTACTGGATTGGTTTAACCGTCGGATTGTTGGCAGCTGGAATAGCCTTATCCATCAGACTTATCTATATTCAGAAACGGAAATTCGTGGACGTGGAGATAAAAGAAGTGGTGTAGAAAACCTATGAACACAAGGCGCCACTTGTACACTTAGAATTAGAAGACTTCGGAAAACATAAATATGTTATTTTTGAAATCCAAGATTCGTAATGATAGAATTGCGTATGAGAATACGAGAAATAGACGAATAAATAAACAATGACGCCACTCCTACCAGAGTGGCGTCTCATTTTTAATATAGTTTTCTAGAGCTGAACCATTTGGAAAAAAGACTTTGATGTTTATCCGTAATCATTATCTCATCCATAATTATTTTCTCTCTATTGTTGGTAATCCAATTCTTTAATTCTTGTTTATCTTTGCAAAGAGTATAATATGTTTCCCCACCTTTTCCAAGAGCGTTGACAACATACCTACAAGTGTTCCCCATAATGCCCACCTTTAAAATATTGATTAGTATCTATATGGATTATATCAGGCTTTAAAAAATAGTCCATCACTTTTTTTCAGCAAAAACATCCAAAATTCTTTATTCAAAAAATCTTAAATGAATCATCGAAGTTATATTAATATTGAAAGCGATTACACTCTTCAGTCTGCATTAATTGCAAAGTTCAAAAAAATGAAGTGCAAATTTTTAAGAAATGAAGGGAATCTGATTTGCCTACCTCGCTTTTATGTGATAATTGTTATAAAAAGCATATATTATAAGAAAAGCGCAAGCGTCCTGGTCAGCGACGTAAGGGCTGGACTGAACCGACTGAGATAAAGGAAACACGGTGAGCGTTAGCGAACCGATGTTGACTTATCGTAGGGAGGTGAGGGAAGCACTCTAGTCGCTAGGGCGCTGGAGCTGGACAATTCTCAATGTCGAAAATTTCTTTCTTATCTTTTAAAAATAGTTTGTGACCCCATATCTTTTTATTCACCGAGAAACGTTTATAGGGTAGAGAGTGCAAAAAGGAGTGAAAACCATGTCACAGAAGCTTTGTCCTAACAACATAGAAAGTTTACAGCAGGAAGAAGGGTGTTGGATCAAACATTATCCAAAACTCCAGCAATATTGCCGTTTTCTCGCACAAAACTCATGGGATGGAGACGATATCGTCCAAGAAACTTATCTGAAGGCATTAAAATATCAACAGCAACAGATGAGCCCTGCTTTGTTAAACAAAATTGCCTACCATCATTGGGTTGATATTCTTCGAAAAAGAAAAAATGAAACGATTGAGGCTGATATCAGCAGCGTTAAAAACGCTGTAACGAATCAACTGGATGAAATGATGAATACCGTAGACCTGCTGGTGAAACATTTTACCCCAAAGCAAGCCGTTATCTTCATGTTAAAAGAGGCGTTTCAATATCAGCTGAAGGAAATAGCGGATATGTTAAACACGACAGAAATGGCTGTTAAGGCTAGTCTTCATCGTGCGAAAAAGCGTTTAGAAAAAGCTAGTGAAGAAGAAGAACCGTATTCCTTTGATGCATTTTGGAACAAGGAAGAAAGAGAGCAGCTTTCGGACATTTTTTATGAAGTATTAAAAAAGCAAGACCCAGCCTTCCTGATTCAATCCATTCCTTTCATAACAAGCATTGGAGACGTTCCTATTAAGGTCGCCTCAGGGAAATTACGGTCGTTTCAACCTTTTTCTCCTACAAGCACTCTCTGTATGGCGGCATAGCCAATTAATCGCTTCAAGGAGGAGTTTTTAATGAGTACTATCCCATATGTGATCGAACAATCCAATCGTGGGGAGCGTTCCTATGATATTTATTCACGGTTGTTAAAAGACAGAATTATTATCATTGGTGAAGAAATAAACGATAACACGGCTAATAGTGTTGTAGCCCAATTATTATTTTTAGCAGCAGACGCACCGGATAAAGAAATATCCCTCTATATCAATAGTCCAGGAGGAGTAACTTCATCGGGGTTTGCCATTTTTGATACAATGCAATACATTAAGCCAGATATAAGAACGATATGCACTGGGATGGCAGCCTCATTTGGAGCCATGTTACTCCTAGCCGGGACGAAGGGAAAACGTTTTGCCCTGCCAAATAGTGAAATCATGATCCATCAACCATTGGGTGGAGCAAGAGGGCAGGCAACAGAAATTGAAATATCGGCGCGAAGGATCTTAAAGCTAAAAGAGCACCTCAATCAAATTATTTCCGAGCGGACCGGACAGCCGGTGGAAAAGGTGGCTAAGGATACCGATCGGGATTACTTCATGAGTGCAGAGGAAGCGAAAGAGTACGGAATTATTGATGAGATTCTTTATCCAAATTGAGGAATATAAAGGGTTTTTATATCAGGTGAGGAATACAGAATTCTGCCGAACTCATTCCACTATCAACAACAAAAGCAATACGATTGAACCTAAAACGTATTGCTTTTGTTGTTCGCCATGCTTTTTCTTAAAAAAAATATATTTATTGAATTTTAATAAGACATGCTCCTCTAGGGACAAGAGAAAGTAATATTTCTGGAAAAACGATAAATTGTTGTTTCATGGCTCAAAAAAAAGGCCTGGAGGCCAAAGGAAGAACTATAGATATTTATATACTAAAAGCGTCTTCTTCCGAATTCAAATCGTCTTCTTCTTTCTAGCTCTATCTCTATTTCAATCCGTCTTCTTCTTTCAATTTCGATTTCAATTTCAATGGGGAAAAATCGTCTTCTTCTAAAGCCATCTCGAAAAAACCTATCTCTTCGATCAAATCCCCTAAATCCAAATGTCATTAAATTCATCCTCCTTTCATTAGAAGATTAAATTCAATTGGACACTTTACCACCAAATTTGAACGGAGTTCCGTACCATTTAGTAGCTCATGAAAGAAGTTCCAACAATGATAAGCAGAATGAACAATACAACGATTAAAACAAAGGTACTGCCGCCGCCATAGCCACCGCCATAGCCACCACCATAACCATATGATCCATAACACATAACCTTTCACCACCTTTTAGCATTTTTGGAAGGAAAAACACTTCACACTTTATTTATATTTCTTAGAACTAAGATTGATTGGACAAACATCCAATTTTTATATGCCAAATTTATCGATCGAGTTCTTTACAAATTCAAAAACACTCACATCCTAACCTACCTGGTGCAATTCTTCCGTTATTTATCTATTTTGAAAGTGGGCTTTATGAATAGTTTTTTTCAAAATATTATTTAACGATAATCTAATATTTAATTTATGAATTTTTAATAATTAATGTGTAAAATAAGTTGTATAGTCGAACAAACGTTACGGGAGTAAATTGTTAGCTTGCTTCTATCCCGTAATGAAAAACATTTTTAAAAAGGTTAGAAGTAATGGCCTATTTAGAATATAATAAACTTAACTATTTTCAAAAGGGAGATTACCTTATGAGCATAAAACAAAAAAAGTATCATTTTTTTCAACGACTTGGACGTGCTTTTAAGTTAAATTTCACCAAACTTCTTCGTTCTCCTGGTGGAGCGAAAAAGGTATCATTGGGATTTGCCCTTGGCTTTGGCTTGGAAATGTTAGTGATTTCAACGGCTTCACTTATATATATCTTGTTTGTTCCTATTGTCCGTTTGGCGAAAGGTTCTATCCCTGCATCAATTATTGGTAATGTTATTGGAAAACTATCCCTTCTCCCGGTTATTCTTTTACCTTTTGCCAGAAAAATTGGGAAAATTATTTTTCCAATGAAAGTCAGAATAGGTCACAATAACTCTTTTTCTTTTCAAAAATTACTGCACGGTGATTTCCATTGTTTGGTAGGTCTCCTTCATGGAGGAGTTCATGCTTTAATCGGAATGACCCTTTTTGGTATCGTCCTTAGCTTTATTTCTTACTTTATTGTTTATTATTTGTACGAAAAAGAAAAAACGAAAAGACTGATAAGAAGACGCCATAAACATGAGATTAGGATTAATAAAATCCATGAGAATTTAATCTAAGTTTTTTCTTTCGCTAAATGAAAGGGCTTAATTAGCTGGTGCTAAGCTACTATCATGATGCTTACAAATAATTCAAATGTTGATTACCATGAAAGATTTTTAAAATATAATCAGCATCAGGTACATTTAGTCTGTTATAACCCAATAAAAACTCTTTATTGTCATACGGGACTTCTCTCAAGGTGACGTTTAATTCTCCTTTTTCACCAATTGTCATGATTGCAAAGGGGGCTAGGGGCTTGTGATAGCAGCCCAAGGAACTTGGATTAAGATATAATCTTTCTTTTGATTTAAAGTGGTGGACGACATGATGATGCCCAAAACAAACAATATCCGCATTGGATGTTCGGTATAGTTCGTCAAGTTTCTCTGATGCGGGTTCTTTATCCACAGATAAAAACTGATTATGTTCATTCAAATGGTAGTGAAGAAAAAGGAATATTTTTCCGTTGTAACTCTTAGTAATAGTGGTAGGGATTGCTGTTAAGTACTGAATAAATTTTCGATCTAGATGGGAAGCAATCCATTTATGATGGTCTCTTTCCTTTCCCTTGCTGTATGGTTCTCTGCCCGAAATAATATCGAGGATTGCTTCATCATGGTTCCCCAGGACAAAAGAAATATCATTACGTGAGAATAGCAGTTGGAGAACCTCATTCGTTTCATATCCGATCCCTACTAAATCTCCTAAACAATAGATATGTTCGATTTCCTTATCTTTATCAATTTCATCTAAAACGGCTGTTAACGCAGAACGATTCCCATGAATATCAGTTAGAATGGCTAATTTATTCTTCATCTTTTTTCGCTCCATTTTTTAACTAGTTTAACAACTTTGTGTAAAAAAAATTCAACCTTTTATTGGTGCCTGACACCAATCTGAAATACCTATTTAAAAAATGAGTGAATGACCGAAAGTGTTTAAGGTAGGATTAATAAAATGAAGAATGAATGAGGGTGAGCGGTTTCCTAAATGGAAACCGCTTAATTAATTGTGTGTTGATAAGCGGAAGCTGAGAGTTTTAAGTTGTCCCTACTCTTTTTCTCCTTCCAATTTTAAATAGCAATCGTAGTATTGGCGGTACAGCAAAATAGATAAAAAAGAGTCGAAATAATTGGTATCCTGTAACCATGGATAAATCAGCATGTACTTCGTGGGCAAGGATTCCCATTTGATCCATTCCACCTGGAGCGACACTTAAAAAACTAGTTGATGGGGTGATATGGCTGTGATAGACAAGCAGAAGGCTTAAGCCTAATGAGCCTAAAATCATTACCAGACCACTTATGATGGCAAGTGTAATGATTCTCGCTTTATGTTCTAGTTTTTCTGGCTTTAATAACAGTCCAATATAGCCGCCAAGCATCAATTGCGAAATGTCTAAAATCGCAGGTGACAGTTGTGGTCCATGCAGACCAGATATTGTAAAGGCAGCAGTTCCTAATATCGGGCCAAGCAAAAAAGGAGTAGGAAACTTCAATTTCATTGCAAGATAAGCAAATAGGCAACAAATGACAGCAAATAAAAGAATCATTGGAACAAGATGTTCCGGAGCTTGTACACCTTTAGAGACCAAATCCGAGACTGAATGTGTGGGTGCATTTTTAAAAAACGGTCCGAAAATGAGAAAAGGAACAAAGAAAATAATCATCATCAATCTTGCTACCTGCAGAAACGTTACGGTCGTGATGTCGATTCCTTTCATTTCTTCGGCAAAAATAATCATTTGTGACAGGCCGCCGGGAATGCTTCCCGTCAGAACGGTTGGATAGTCTACACCAGTAAGTTTGGAGACAACAAAAGCAATTCCGGAACAAAAGGCGACAAGTGAAACTGTCATCAGAAGCATAGAAGGCAATTTCCCACCAATTTCAAAAAGAGCTGTTTTCGTGAAGGATAATCCGATGGAATAGCCAACGATCATTAACCCAATATTTCGAATCCAGCTTGGCCAGTAAAGCAAAACTGGACTAAATCTAGAACCGATGAATACGGCAATCATCGACCCAAGCAGCCATGGAATCGGGGTATGAAGCACAGAAAATACAAAGCCGCCAATAGAGGCTATAAATAAGGTAATGAAGAACGAAATCCTTTTATCGTTATGGTTTATTGTAAGATTTATCAATGGAAACCCTTCAGTCTGTAAAATTAGTGTGCAAAATTCTTCGTTTCGCTACTTTACTATTTTACCACTTTAATGGGTGACATGTGAAAAAGGAAGCTTTTCCTCACATACCAGGAAATAATGAAATATTCTTGAAAGAAGGGGCCAGGAGTTATGCTAATTTTAAAGGAAAACAATCCAGTCCTACACTATTTTCAGTCGAATATACATTATAATAAAAAATATAGAAACTTTTAAAAAAAGAATTGGGGGGATGCATGTGACGAACACATATAAATCCAGGGCAGATGTACCAGACAAAGAAAAATGGAATATCGAGGATATTTATCCATCCATAGAATCCTGGGAAGCGGATTATCACTTCATCGAACAGATGACAGCAAAATTAAAACAATATGATGGTGCGATCCACGATGGAATTTCCCTTTATCTTTATCTATCGGAAAAAGAAGAGGTATCAAGCAAATTCAATCTAGTTTATGTGTATGGAATGCTGCAATCAGATGTGGACACGAGGGATACATTGGCACAGTCGCTGGTAGATCGGGCAAAACAGCTCGCGGTCAAACTTAGTGCGGCAACATCCTTCTTTATGCCATATTTACTAAGCTTGGAAGAAAGCACCTTGAAGGAGTATATTCAAAACGAACCGCGACTGCAATACTTTGAAAAGGATCTATTCGAAGCATACCGGTATAAGGCACATGTGTTAACTAAGGAAAATGAAGAAATCTTATCCCATCTAGGTGAAGCACTCAGTGCACCAAGTAATACCTACAATATGCTCAATAATGCCGATATTAAGTTCGGCGATGTAACGAACAATGAAGGAGTGAAAGTGGAATTAACGCGTGGCATGTACTCCAAGCTGATTGAAGATGACGACAGGAATAAGCGCAAAGAGGCATATAAAGCCTATTACAAACCATATCTTCAGCTTAAAAATTCGATTGCTTCCACCCTGGCTGCCAATGTCAAAACCAACGTAACCCTTGCACGCCTAAGGAACTATCCGTCAGCATTAGAGAAGGGCCTGTTCGGAGACATGGTCCCAAAAGAAGTATATGAAAACCTGATTGCGGCAACGAAAGGAAATCTTGCCCCACTTCACCGTTATACCGCGATTCGAAAAGAAAAGCTAGCAATGGAGGAACTGCGTCAATATGATCTAAATGTTCCGCTTGTAAATGGTATAAAAATGGAAATTTCATATGATGAGGCTTATGAAACGATTTTGAATGCATTAGCCCCGCTGGGGGAGGACTACCTAGGTACACTGAAAATATTTAAAGATGGCAGAATGATTGATGTGCGGGAAACACCGGGTAAGCGTTCCGGTGCTTACAATTTAGGGGTGTATGGTGTACATCCGTTTGTCCTATTAAATCAGCATGATGATTTAGACAGTATGTTTACCATGATCCATGAATTTGGGCATGCGATGCATTCCTGGTATTCCAGTTCACACCAGCCGAGAATTTCAGCAGGTTACAGTATTTTTGTAGCAGAAGTGGCCTCAACAGTGAATGAAGTATTACTGATAAACTATCTACTTAACAAAGAAACTTCAGATGAGATCCGAAAGCATTTACTCAATCATTTTATTGACCAATTTAGAGGAACTTTTTATACGCAGGTTATGTTTGCTGAATTTGAGAAGATTACCCATGAAATGGCCGAATCAGGTAAACCTTTAAACGTAGAAGTATTTAATCAATTATACGAATCCTTGTTTAGACAATACAATGGAGATGAAGTGGTATTCGATGAGGAAGTCAAATATGGCTGGTCGAGAATCCCTCATTTTTATCGACCATTTTATGTGTACAAATACGCAACCGGCTTTGCCTCCGCTATTCATATTGCCGAGAAGCTTTTAGCTGGGGATGAAACAACCTTAACCGCTTATTTAGACTTTTTAAAGAGTGGAAGTTCCGATTATCCACTAGAATTATTAAAGAAAACAGGAGTCGATTTAACCACACCTGAACCCATTAATCAGGCCCTTAAACGATTCGATGCCTTAGTTAGTGAATTCGCACAGATATAAATAGCATTGTTAAATATGAAATTTATAACGGGCACTCCCGTTGAGGCTGCCTGTTTTATTTAGTACCTAACACCACATTACCAATTCGGTGTATGAAATAAAGTTTATTGGAATATTATTATGTTAACTGAATAATTGTTCTAATTCTTAGCTTGTTAAATTATCTGGGTCACCGTTCGTTTCGTTTAATAAACCATCAACATCAAAGAGAACAAAGCCTAATGTAAAGAGTCCCTTGAAGCGCGATAAAATTGAAAAAGGAGGAGGTACCATTACGGCACTTCCTCCTAAACTACCTTTCATTATTCTCCATTACCAGGGCCAACTCGGTTTGTTGCAGTGGCCGTCTTTCCTGGATCAGTCTCTGATGTACTTGTAAAGGTAAGGTTGGTAGGAACCGGTTGAACTTTACCACCTTTAGGAATCTTCACATAAACCGGTACAGCTACTGTTTTACCTGCTTCTACTTCAATTACATTATGTTGTAACTGGATTTCCCAGCCAGCATCGGTTTGGGCATTAAGTCGGATAAGGTCCGTTGCTTTTCCAGTATTCGTTACATTGAAGTAATAGGTTGCTACCTTCCCTGGTGTAGCAAATTCTGAACTACCGTTGGTAACTGCTACGCCACGAGCAAATGAACCCGCACCATCCATATGTCGTACTGCCACACGATAAGAAAGAGCCCCTTTAGCGTCATATTTCTTATCTAAAATGTAGAAGTGGAGACGATTATACTCATCTGTATACTCACTGACAACGCCATCAGCGGTCCCTGCCTTGAAGAGGGCATCTGCCAACTGTTGGTAATCCCCCTTGGAAAACATCGCAGTTGAACCATCAGGCCTTTTGAAGTCTATTTGATTAATATCTTCCTTATGAGAGTCAACTACCCAGATGTTAGGTGCTGATTCACTATTCTTTGTTTTCGCCAACAATACACCGGAGTCTGGGGTAAAGGAGTCAAAGCCAACACGATCGACTACTTCCAGTGTATAGTTATTGTACCATTTCGCGCCTCGTTGCATGTCAGCACGCCAATCGTCTTTTAGAGAGTTAGCTGGAGTGTTATCGACCATGGTAATATTGATACCTTGTAATCCGGTACGCCCAAATTCGCTGCCAATCGGTACCTCGCGTGCAAGGATATCAGCGAAGACTGGCCCGGTTTCAGCTAGCTTGTCACGGTCAAGGTTAAGATATTGATCAGGTGATAGGAAGCCTTGTTTAATTTTATTGCGAAGCATATGGTGTGATGGAGCAGATGCCCCTAAAGTTGATGGGACCATCCAGCGTGTGTGTGGACCCCCTGGGCCATTGAAACTACCGCGACTCATTAATTCCCATGGACCGGAGTAGGTTCTGGATACAGGAATTGCATAAGGATTGTTGTAATTATCAAGCAGGGTCATAATATGACCGAATTCGTGGGCGAAGGTACCCATACCATCATTTTCCCCTTGAATAGATGTACCTCCACCTGCACTTGACCAAATACTTTTAGCAGCATACCAGGAGGTCCATGGGACATAACGGGTAACAGCAGAGTTAGGCATCCCAGGGACATTCGTACCGGCAACAATTGGTCCGAATGGATTTGTTACCGCATTCGCATTTTGAAACATCATTTCGCCAAACTCTTGCCAAACTCCCGATTCGTCGTAGCCAGCATGGACAATAAAATTAAAATCAAACTTTTCTCCTGAAGCAGCAATATCAGCTTGAGCTTTTGCAACTGCCTCAGTCCTTAGATTTCTTCCTTTGAAACCAGCAGGCATGTTTACTGTTTGCCCGAACTCGTTAAGACCATACTCGAATTCATTACCATCCATTTTATAGGGACCGAAAGCTTTAAGTTCGATCTTCCACTTACCGAATGAATTCTCTCTCCAGTATTCATTTACTGTTCGGTAGTTATTAAATGCAGAAGGCTTATTGAGAAAATCCTCCCAAAACTTACCGAGTTGATTGCGAGGTATTTTTCCAGTACCAATTGGGTTACCGGCTATCTCCGAGCCTACAGGTTGGCTTAAGATAAATTCTCGATCTTGGAAATCTACAATGATTAGTGTACCCTTGATGACCCTTTCTGCTTCAATGTTTGCAGTGTTCCAGTCAACCCCAGGAACGGGACGGTAATCATTCCACGTCATATCCCTTGGAAGAGTCCAAGACTGGGAGTCAACCGGTTGGGGGAAATCTGATAATCCCGGTTGTGCAGCGTAGACTGTCGAAGATACAGCCACAGTCAAAAAACTAACCAAAAAAATGAGAGTCCTCTTCAATTGCTTCAATCCATCAACCTCCTAAAATAGTAATATGTACATGTAAATGATATCATTATTTCAATAATCGAAATATATACAAAAGTCTGAATTTTTAATAGTCGTTTAGTCCTAAATCACTGGAAAACTCAGTTTTGTTACCTTCCAAATAATGAAAGCTAGGGAAGAAAAGTATTCACTTTTCAAGTTATACATCTATTAATGGTGCGGCATTCGGGAAGTTTCTTTAAAAAGATAGCAGTTTCCTAGATAGAAATCATGCTTTAATAAGAGATGGTTTTATCCATTTTTTAATAGTAATAGGAGAGATTAGGGCTTTAAACAAGTCCAAATAGGCCTAACATTAAGGTCCTAGATAAAAAAACTATTTCTGGTTCCTCTATAGCCTTAAATTGACAAACCTAGTTTGTAAAAGTTGTACTTTCACGTAAAAATTCCATTTTTTAGCAATCTGGATGTCTAGTGACTGTGATCCATGGCCAGCGAATCCACAGATAAAAAGACAGTGCTGATGTAAAAGGTAAGCCTTTTTTCTTAAATTCGAATTACATGCCCCTTAAAGGCGTTTTTCCAATAACTATTTGTCATTTCTACTATAGCGACACCGGTAGAGCTTTGTGAGCCAATGAATTTTCCATTTCCAATATAGATACCTACATGTCCGTCTTTTTTATACGTATCAAAAAACACTAAATCTCCAGGCTGCATTTCTTCGGGAGAAATCTGACGCCCTTCCTTTTTAATGGCATCTGTATTAGAGCCGATTTCTAGACCCGCTTGTGCAAACGCCCAATGAACAAAGGCGGAGCAATCAAATCTTCCTTTGGCAATATCTTTGGCATTTCTACCGCCACCAAACACATATACAGAGTTTCCAATATACTTATTTCCTGCATTGATGACCGTACTTATGTATTCACTTTCAATAGAGGTAGTAGCTTCTATGTTTGACTGTGCGGCTAACTTTCCATTTAAAACAGTAATATCTTCTTCAAGTTTATCGACTTCTGACATATTTATCTTTAATTTTTCCTGATTATCCTCTTGAGTTTTCGTAGAAAGTCGCTTCATACTGGGATTTAAGCTAACAATGTTTCCTTGATGATTAGGAAATTTTGGTTCAGCTGATATTTGAATCGTTTGAGTGGTAGGTAGCTTTATAGGATTCAAATCCTTTTCATTTTGTAACACACCTAACGATTTCGCATTAACCTTTTGGATGAAAAAATCGTTCCCAACTCCAGCAAGCATGATGATTAAGCTCAAAAGTGCTAACATTTTTTTGATCATTTACACCACTACTTTCTTTTTAAAATAATTTAATTTAATTCTAATAACTTTACCTTAATTTTCAAAATGTTCATACTATTTACTATACCAAATATTTAACAAATCATTCTGACAGTTACGTTACAAGAGTATTACAATTTCATGAAGGCGAGCAGTTTCCATATGGAACTGCTCGTTTTTTTACAATCCAATTCACAAAGTGATTTCAATTTAATGCTGAATTGTATTAATCGCTAATTCCTTCCTAACAAACTTATTGGCAATTTGATGAAAATGCTTTCTAACATGGACATCGCCCTCCACCTTATTACAGTAAAGGTAAAGAAGTTGATGGAAATCCAAAATTTGAAAAATTAAAAAATTTTTATTTACACAAAACCTATTGGTATGATAGGATTAATTTCATCAATTATTAAAACGCTTATCAAGAGTGGCTGAGGGAATGGCCCAATGAAGCCCGGCAACCTGCAAAGCAAGGTGCTAATTCCAGCAAAATGATTTTCATTTTGGATGATAAGGTGTTAACCAGCAGTCATAACGCCTGTCTTAATGTTCATGTATTATTAAAAGGAGGGCGATTCAAGCTGAAATCAGATGAGAGGGAAGAAATCTTTGCATATCTTGAGAAAATGCTGGTAACATTAAAATTTGGCTCAATTACACTAATTGTCCAAGATGGAAAAATTGTGCAACTTGAGAAAAATGAAAAGGTTCGTCTTCATTCGAATAAAAATCGCTGACTAGAAAAACTAGAGGCGGTCTCCACCTTATCTGCGTGGGAGGCTGCCTTTTTTTAGTGGGTAAATAGGAGGTTTGAAGCAATGACTGTAACTATAACTTATAAGAATTGGAACCAAATATCTGACAGTTTTTATTATGGTGATGAAACAATAGGAGCACGTTCTGTACTAGAGTGGGCTTACCGGTCTTATCCTGAGGATAAGATTGTTTATGCCTCAAGTTTCGGTGCAGAAGCGATTGTGTTGATTGACCTGATTCAGCAGATTAAACCAGATGCCGATATTGTCTTTTTAGATACAGGATTACACTTTCCGGAAACCTATGAGGTCATTGACAGAATAGAGGAGCGTTTCCCGACATTAAGAATTGAGCGGAAACAACCAAACCTTAGTCTCGACGAACAAGCGGAACGATATGGTTCGGCTTTATGGAAAAGGGAACCAAATCAGTGCTGTAATATCCGAAAAGTCATTCCATTAAGAGAGACGTTGGCAGGAAAGCATGCCTGGATCTCGGGGCTTCGCAGAGAACAGTCACTATTAAGGGCAAACACAGAATTCATTAATAAAGATGAAAAATTTCAGAATATTAAAATCTGTCCATTGATTCACTGGACTTGGAATGATGTTTGGTCATACATCAAGAAAAAAGACCTCCCGTACAACATATTGCATGACCATCACTACCCGAGCATTGGTTGTTTTCCTTGTACCCAACCAAAAGAAGCTAGTGGTGATTCACGTGCAGGACGCTGGGCGGGAAGCAACAAGACGGAGTGTGGTTTGCACGATCGCTAATGGAAACTTCAAATAGTGGAGGGGTCCCACACCCTTTTACTAATTGCTGGTTAGACCAATCGGTATTTACAGATCGTTAATCCTTCACATTCCCCTCTAGGTTTTATCAAGTTTTTAAGTAAGGGGATTACTGCTCGTTCATGCGGTATAAAGGAGGAATTTTCTTTTGCTTACAATATTGGCTATTACGATAGGATTATTTTTTTCATTGAATATTGGAGCGAGTGGTGCAGCGGCTTCAATGGGTATTTCCTACGGATCAGGTGTGGTTAACAAACGGCTGGCCTTATTGCTCTGCGGTATCGCTGTATTTCTAGGGGCCTATTTTGGCGGTGGTGAAGTGGTTAAAACAATCGGCAATGGGATTGTCCCTAGCAACACCTTTACCGTACCCATTGCCTTGATCGTTTTAGCTTCCGCTGCCTTGTCTTTATTTTTGGCAAATATCTTTGGAATTCCGCTTTCTACTAGTGAGGTTGCGGTTGGATCTGTGGTCGGGGCAGGGATCGTCTATCAATCCATATTTCTGAGCAATCTCGTCTGGATTATGTTTTTTTGGCTCCTTACACCTATAGCTGCTTTTGTCATTGCCATCCTTGCTTCCTACCTGTTAAAAAACAAGAGGCTCAAAAGATGGATGGAAGCGCGAAAATCTGTTCCTTTCCTTGCCGCTCTTGTGGTATTCATGGGGTTGTTTGAAGGTTTTTCAGCTGGGATGAATAATGTAGCCAATGCGGTTGGACCGCTTGTCGGTGCCAAAATCCTCAGCACGGGAAACGGAATTTTCTGGGGTGGATTATTCGTGGCTACAGGGGCACTTCTGCTAGGACAACGTGTTCTCGAAACAAACGGTAAAAAAATAACGGCCCTCAGACTTGAAGAGGGTTGTGTGATCTCAGGAACAGGCGCGAGCATTGTTACGGTTGCATCCTTGTTCGGGATTCCAGTTCCGCTGACACAAATTACGACATCTTCGATTATCGGAATTGGCTTTGCCAAGCATGGCAGGGCGGTATTGAAAAAAGACATCGTTGTACAAATGCTTACTGTTTGGATTGTTTCACCCGTTCTATCAATGGTACTGTCATACACGCTCATAAATTTGATCATTGAACATAATTTCTATCCAATCATCGCAATGGGAGGAGTCTTGATTTCCGTGTTCGGTGTGCTGTCATTAATGAAAAGAAGGACTTCGATAACGGTAGCGCCCAAGACTGTAAAAGAATAATATTGTTAGATTGTTGAATCAAAGGTTTGCTTCGTAAATAAAAGACTGATATTCGCAAATAACCTAGATGTATTCACAAATAAACGTCTTGTTAGCGCAAATAACCTAAATGTATTCCCAAATAAAGGTCTTATTATCAAAAATAAAACGTCGGTATTCGCAAATAGATGCCTAAAGCACATCAATGAAAGAGGTGTTTTCTCAAAAAACTCTTAAAAATCGCAAATTTTTCGCGAGTAACCATTTAAAAAAGAGAAAGGGTTTGATTCTGTTGTCATTTTTACCAAGACCTCATGGAGGAAAACTTATTGATGCATTTGACCCATACTTTGATTTTACCCATGTCGAAAAAGAGCTTGAAATTGACGCAATCGCTAAGAGCGACCTGGAATTGATCGGTGTTGGGCTGTTCAGTCCGCTGACCGGGTTTATGGGAAAAGCCGATTATGAATCTGTTGTAGCGAACATGCGCCTTCAGGACCAAACGATTTGGTCCATTCCTGTGACGCTTCCTGTTTCTTATGAAACGGCCGGAACACTTGTAGAAGGAGAAGAAATCAAGCTAGTCTTTGAAAACCAAGTTTATGGAGTGATTAAAGTTTCTGAATGGTATGAACCGGATTTAGACAAAGAAGCACTTGAGGTATATAAAACTCAAGAACTTGCCCATCCAGGGGTTAAACGACTATATGAAAGAGGATCGATTTACGTGGCTGGCGAAGTGACCCTTGTGAAAAAGCAAGAAAAAGGGGTATTTAGCGACGTGTGGTTCGAACCTCGAGAAACAAGGGCATTATTTGAAGAAAAGGGTTGGAAGACAGTTGTTGGCTTCCAAACGAGGAATCCGATTCACAGGGCCCATGAGTATATCCAAAAAGCCGCTTTGGAAACGGTTGATGGTCTATTCGTCAACCCACTTGTTGGAGAAACAAAGTCTGATGACATACCCGCCGATGTCCGTTTGAAAAGCTATCGTGTCCTGCTTGAAAATTACTATCCGGCAGATCGTGTTCAGCTTGGTGTGTATCCTGCAGCCATGCGTTATGCAGGCCCGAGAGAAGCTATCTTCCATGCAATCGCACGGAAAAACATTGGCTGCACACATTTCATTGTCGGCCGTGACCATGCTGGGGTGGGCAATTATTACGGAACCTATGATGCACAGCTCATATTTAGTGAATTTACTGGAGAGGAACTAGGCATCAAACCATTGTTCTTTGAACATAGCTTTTATTGCAATAAATGTGAGGGAATGGCGTCAAATAAAACCTGTCCGCACAGCAACGAGGATCGAGTCATTCTATCAGGAACTAAGGTAAGAGAGATGCTGCGCTCTGGGACTCTTCCACCGTCGACCTTTAGCAGGAAAGAAGTCGTAGAAGTGTTGATTGAGGGATTGAAACAACAGCAGACGGTTTAGAGAGGAGATTGAACAATGACGAATACATCGAATATCACATGGCACACGGCAACTGTCACAAAGTCAAACCGCCGTATTAAAAATGGGCACGGAAGTAGCGTACTATGGTTTACTGGACTCTCAGGATCTGGTAAATCCACAATTGCCAATGCTGTATCAAATGAACTGCACCGTCAGGGAATCAATGAATATGTCCTTGATGGCGATAATATACGCCATGGTTTAAACCGTGATCTTGGCTTTTCGGACCAGGATCGGACTGAAAATATCAGAAGGATTGGCGAAGTTGCCAAACTGTTTGTTGATAGTGGCACAGTCGTGACAACCGCATTCATTTCCCCGTTCCGCTCCGATCGAGACCAGGTTCGAGACCTTTTTGAGGGAGGGGAGTTTATTGAAGTCTTCGTCGATTGCCCGTTGGAAGAATGTGAACGCCGTGATCCCAAACAGTTATATGCTAAGGCGCGCCGCGGCGAAATAAAGGAATTTACAGGCATCAATTCCCCGTACGAGACACCGGAACGACCGGAAATCACAATTCATTCTGATCTCTTGACAGTGAAAGATGCTGTGGAACAAATTTTGAAATACCTTCAAGAAAAGAACATGATCTAATTGAGAAAGGATGTTTGGGTATGGGTGGCAAGGTCTATTTAATAGGTGCGGGTCCAGGTGATCCAGATCTGATTACGGTAAAAGGATTGCGATGCCTGCAAAAAGCTGATGTCATCCTATATGATCGGCTAGTAAATCCTGAACTTTTGCAGCATGCGAAAGAAGGGGCACAACTGGTGTACTGCGGCAAGCTTCCACATTACCATACAATGAAGCAGGAAACGATTAACCACTTTCTTGTGAAATACGCTAAAAATGGCTATCAGGTCGTCCGTTTAAAAGGAGGAGATCCTTTTGTTTTCGGGCGCGGTGGTGAAGAAGCTGAGGAATGTGCAAGGCATGACATTCCATTTGAAATTATTCCAGGAATCACAGCTGGGATTGCAGCGCCAACTTATGCAGGGATTCCTGTCACCCATCGAAGCTTGAGTAAAAGCTTTGCTTTTATAACCGGGCATCAGGCAGGAGATGTCGAAGCGGAGCACCAGTGGTTCCATCTAGCAAATGGAGTTGACACCATTTGTGTCTATATGGGGGTTTCACATCTTTCGAGCATAGTAAAACAATTAATCGAGCATGGAAAATCACCGCAAACACCAATCGCACTCATTCAATGGGGTACATTAAGCGACCAAAGAACTGTGGTTGGAACGCTTGAGACGATAGATTTGTTGGTGAGTGAAGCGAGGATATCTAATCCAAGCATGATTGTTATTGGAGAGGTGGTCCGTCTACACAAAAAATTAAGCTGGTTTCATGAGGAAATTGTGCCAAATTTACCAGTCGTCCATGGATGAGGGCAGAAAGGGGCATTGGTTTGAAAGCAATTCTTTACATTAGCCATGGGACACGCTCAGCAAAAGGGACAGAGGAGGTAAACGTTTTTATCCAAAGGGTGAAGAGGCGAATAGATGTACCAATACAAGAAATCAGTTTTCTAGAGTTGAATGAGCCGCTGATTGAGGAAGGTTTCAAGCGATGTGTAGCAAAGGGAGCGACTGAAATCACAGTAGTCCCTCTATTTCTTTTGGCAGCTGGACACATAAAACAGGATATCCCTCGAACGCTGTGGTCACTGCAGGCTCGTTATCCTGCTATTCAAGTAAATGTAATGGAGCCCTTCGGCGTACAGGGGGGAATTCTTGATGCAGTGGCTGAACTTATCAGGAAAACTTTAGTTAACGTGTTCCCACAGGATCGTTTATTGATCGTTGGAAGGGGAAGTAGTGACTCTGGAATTCAATCTGACTTTGCTGAGATTGCGGGTGGAATCAGGGATCGACTTGGAATTGAACATGTTTCTGTTTCTTTTTTAGCTGCTGCCGAACCAAGGCTGCGAGAGGGATTGGAGATTATTAGTGAAAAAGCTGACGGCAGGGTAATTGTCGTTCCCTATTTATTATTTTCAGGTCTCCTTATCGCTGAAGTAAACCAAGAGGTGCTTAAGCGGCAAAAGCAAGGCCAGCAGATTCACTTCACTGCTCCTTTGAGCGGCCAACAAATTATTGAAGATATTGTAATCGAACGGGCAACAAGCAGGGAGGTAGTGGCTGAATTTTAGTAATCGAAACATTGAAAAAGAGTGCCTCTGGTCGTTATGAGAGGTTAAGCTTATATTCCTTTGTGAGGTGGGTATTGTTGCAACTTCAAGTAATGAACAGTCCGTTTAATCAGGAACAGGTAGAGCTCCTTAACCGCATTCTACCGACGTTAACAGAATCACAGAAAGTTTGGTTGAGCGGCTACCTTGCCGCGGTCCAATCATTATCCATTCCTGGAATACCAGGTGCGCAGTTGAGAACGCTTCCTGCTCATATTAGCGAGCAAATAATTTCAAAAGAAATAACCATCCTATTCGGATCACAAACAGGTAATGCGCAAGGACTGGCGAAGAAGTCGGCAAGGAAACTAGAAGGGATCGGCTTTCAAGTAACCGTCTCTTCTATGAGCGATTTTAAAACGAAAAAGTTAAAGGAAGTCCAAAACCTACTCATTATTGTAAGTACACACGGAGAAGGCGACCCGCCAGATAGCGCCCTCACATTCCATGAATTTCTTCACAGCAAACGGGCACCAAAGCTGACCGACCTCCGATTTTCTGTTTTGGCACTTGGTGACAGCTCATATGAGTTTTTCTGCCAGACGGGAAAAGAATTTGATAATCGGCTAGAAGAACTCGGCGGCATACGACTTTATCCGCGCTTTGATTGTGACGTTGATTATGATGAGGCAGCGGCCGAATGGCTTAAGGGTGTCCTTGACAGCTTAAGTGAAACACAAGACGGAAGTGCACCTCAAGTTCACGAATCTGCACCTCAAGCCGTAGAATCTGTATACTCCAGAACCAATCCGTTTAAAGCAGAAGTGCTTGAAAACATCAATTTGAATGGACGTGGCTCGAATAAAGAAACGCGCCACCTTGAGTTAGCACTTGAAGGATCAGGACTCACGTTTGAACCTGGTGACAGCCTCGGTATCTATCCGGAGAACGATCCGTTTCTTGTTGACATACTTCTTGAGGAATTGAGATGGGATCCGGAAGAAATGGTGACGGTTAATAAGCAGGGAGACGTTCGGCAGCTTAAAGAAGCGCTTATCTCTTATTTTGAAATTACTGTTTTAACCAAACCGCTTCTTGAAAAAGCGATAAAGATTTCAGCGAATGAGGATTTACATGAGCTGTTATCACCAGGCAATGAGGAAGAATTAAAAGCATATCTTACAGGTCGCGATTTGCTTGATTTGGTCCGTGATTTTGGTCAATGGGGCGAAACTGCACAAGAGTTTGTCTCCATTCTTCGAAAAATCCCTGCTCGTCTTTATTCGATTGCGAGCAGCCTAAGCGCGAATCCTGACGAGGTGCATTTGACCATCGGAGCGGTACGTTATGCCACACATGGCCGCGAACGTAAGGGCGTCTGCTCTATTTTTGCCGCTGAGGGTCTCAACCCAGGGGATACACTGCCAGTTTATATTCAGCATAACGAAAACTTTAGGCTGCCACAGAGTCCGGACACAGCGATCATCATGATTGGACCGGGAACAGGTGTGGCACCGTTCCGTTCATTTATGCAGGAACGTGAAGAAATGGGAGCGGAAGGGAAATCATGGCTGTTCTACGGTGACCAGCATTTCGTTACGGATTTCCTTTACCAGACCGAATGGCAAAAGTGGCTGAAAGCCGGCGTGCTAACAAAAATGGATGTTGCGTTTTCGCGTGATACGGAAGAAAAAGTGTATGTGCAGCACCGCATGCTTGAACACAGTAAAGAACTGTTCGAGTGGCTTCAAGAAGGAGCAGCCGTTTACATATGCGGCGATGAGAAGCATATGGCACATGACGTCCATCAAACTCTTATTGAGATTATCGAAAAAGAAGGCGGCATGAGCCATGAAAAAGCAGAAGCCTATTTTGCCGATTTGCAACAACAAAAACGTTACCAGCGGGATGTATACTGATTTTGGATGGAAAGGAGTTTTTTCAACATGGTGAAGCAAATTTTAAAAGCGCCGGACGGTCAACCAAGTGATGTTGAAGATATTAAAGAAAGAAGCAACTATTTGCGCGGCACTTTGAAGGAAGTGATGCAGGACCCTATTAGCGCTGGAATTCCTGATGATGACAACCGTCTGATGAAGCATCATGGCAGCTATTTGCAGGATGATCGTGATCTCCGCAATGAACGGCAAAAACAAAAACTTGAACCTGCCTACCAGTTCATGCTGCGGGTACGTTTGCCGGGTGGTGTAGCGGCACCGGATCAATGGCTCGTCATGGATGAACTGTCCGAAACATATGGCAATGGCACCTTGAAACTAACTACACGAGAGACATTTCAAATACATGGAATTTTAAAATGGAATATGAAAAAAACGATCCAGGAAATCCATGCCGCCCTTTTGGACACGATTGCGGCATGTGGCGATGTGAATCGTAACGTCATGTGCGCCTCTAATCCATATCAGTCTGAAATCCATTCCGAAGTATATGAATGGTCGAAAAAATTGAGTAATGATTTATTGCCACGCACAAGAGCGTATCATGAAATTTGGTTGGACGAAGAAAAAGTGGCAGGAACTCCGGAAGTGGAAGAAGTTGAACCAATGTATGGTCCGCTTTATTTGCCGCGGAAGTTTAAGATTGGGATTGCCGTGCCGCCATCCAATGATATTGACATTTTTTCACAAGACCTTGGATTCATTGCAATTGTTGAAGAAGGAAAGCTTGTCGGTTTTAATGTGGCGATTGGCGGCGGCATGGGCATGACACACGGCGACAAAGAGACATATCCGCAGCTCGCCAAAATAATCGGCTTCTGTAAACCGGACCAAATTAGTGAATTGGCTGAAAAAGTCATTACGATTCAGCGCGACTACGGAAACCGTTCTGAACGCAAAAATGCCCGGTTTAAGTACACTGTGGACCGACTCGGGCCGGAAACGGTCAAATCTGAACTAGAAAACCGCCTCGGTTGGAGCCTGGACGAAGCTAGACAATATCATTTTGACCATAACGGCGACCGCTATGGCTGGGTAAAAGGCGTTCAAGGAAGCTGGCATTTTACGCTGTTTGTCGAAGGCGGCCGGGTCGCGGATTTTGATGAATATCAGTTGAAGACTGGCCTGCGCGAAATCGCCAAAATTCATACTGGCGAATTCCATCTGACGGCAAATCAAAACCTGATCATTGCCAATGTCTCTAGCCAGCAAAAGAAAAAGATTAATGAACTTATTGAACAATACGGATTGACAGATGGAAAGCATTATTCCGCTCTTCGCCGTAGCTCAATGGCATGTGTTGCTCTGCCGACATGCGGACTGGCGATGGCTGAAGCAGAACGATATTTGCCGGTTTTGATAAACAAGATCGAGGAGATTATTGATGATCACGGCCTACGGGACGAGGATATTACCATTCGGATGACCGGCTGTCCGAACGGATGTGCTAGGCATGCGCTTGGTGAAATCGGTTTTATCGGCAAAGCACCAGGGAAGTACAATATGTATCTCGGGGCAGCCCATGATGGCAGTCGCCTAAGCAAAATGTACCGAGAGAACATCGGTGAGGAGCAAATTTTGAAAGAACTGAGTTTCATTCTTTCCCACTACGCGAAAGAACGGCAGGAAGGCGAGCACCTCGGAGATTTTGTCATTCGAAAGGCCATCGTCAAAGAAACAACAGATGGGACGAACTTTCATGATTGATTCCACACAAAAAGAGACAGGAATTTCTTAACGGGTTCAGCTTTCTATCCCAACGACAAAAAGGGAGCAGCTTAAATTTGATGCTCCTTCAATCTTTTTATTATTCAGGTTCGGGAACAAATGAAATGGTTCGTTAGGAAGGATTCACTAAATATTCTATACTTACAGCGAAGTTTTTAATTTTGACATTATTTTCAGTTGTTAAGCTTTTAACATAGAGTTTTTATATCCATGTATTGAGTAGTTCTATATTTACAAATCTATAAAAATAGATATAATGTTATTTATGGAACCTTTATTGATATACAAAGCTTTATCAAACGAGACACGGCGTCAAATTATGCTATGGCTAAAGAATCCAGAGGAATTCTTTGATGAAAAGCTCTATTTACAACAAGGTCTCAAATTTCAAATTGGTATATGTGTAGGAGATATTCAGGCTAAAGCAGGACTTGCCCAATCAGTCATTTCTAGTTATTTGTTAACAATGCAAAAAGCTGGGTTGTTGGAATCAAATCGAATAGGGAAGTGGACGTATTACCGACGGAACGAAAAGACTATAGAGGAATTTGTCGATTACATCCAAAAGGAATTTTAAATGGAAGGAGGATATTCTTTTTTTTATATGTTCATATCTATATATATGAATATGTAATTTTATGAATGGAAAATCTTGTTTAACAATAATAAAGAGACAGCGACTAGAAAGTGAATATTTTCTACAGTCTTAGCTCAAAGGAATGGAGTTTTTTTTATGAAAAAGGTCAACCCTTTACTGATTATTATGCTAGCTTTAGGTGTATTCAGCATTATTACAACTGAAATGGGAATTGTAGGGGTTCTACCCCAGATCACTCAAAAATTTAATATATCAACATCACAGGCAGGAGGGCTTGTAAGTATATTTGCTTTAGTTGTTGCTATTTCAGGTCCATTTCTGACATTACTCGGTTCAGGTATTAATCGTAAAGTTATTCTCTTAACCTCTGTACTTATTTTCACGATTTCAAACTTTGTTTATGCTTATACCACAAAATTCGAAGTTATGTTAGCTTTCCGTATTCTTCCTGCCATTTTTCATCCCGTCTTTTTTTCAGTAGCACTTGTAACTGCAGCAAAACTTGTCCCTCCGGAAAAAAGCAGAAAAGCCGTTACAAAGGTTTTTGCTGGAATAACGGTCGGGTTTGCTTTTGGTGTGCCTTTGACTTCTTATCTCGCGGAACAGTTTTCGTTAGAGGTTGCTTTCTTGTTTGGGGCTTTAGTAAGTGCGATTGCCTTTGTAGGAATATTAGCTTGGCTTCCTTCCATGCCTGTTAAGGAAAAATTGTCTTATGTTAGCCAGCTTAGTATTTTAGGTAAACCTCAATTGTGGTTAAATATCGTGACAGTTATTTTTATTTTTGCATCTATGTTCTCCGTGTACAGCTACTTTGCTGAATATCTTGGACAACTTACACACATGAATGGTTCCTGGATTAGTATGATGTTGATGGCATTCGGTCTTATCATGATTTTGGGGAATTTTTTATTTGGGGGCTTTTTGCAAAAAAGTATAACAAAGACCGTTATACTTTTCCCTCTCCTATATATGATAATTTACTTGTTCGCTTATTATTTGGGCTCTTATTTCATTCCGATGATTATTATCGTATTTATTTGGGGGATAGTGCATTCTGGCGGGCTTATTGTCAGTCAAACATGGCTAACCACTGAGGCGAAGGAAGCTCCCGAGTTCGGTAACAGCTTGTTTGTTTCATTTTCTAATCTGGGAATTACTTTAGGAACTTCAATCGGCGGCTGGTTTATATCTCAATTGGGGATACATCAACTCATCTGGAGTGGAATTATATTTGCTCTGCTCGCTTTCTTATTGATCATGATAAAAATAAAAATTTTCAGTTCGAGATCAAAAGAATTAAACGTAACACTGAGTTCGTTAAACTAATCGGGAATCAATTAAATAATGTAAAAGTATTACCTCAATTACATGCACTTCTATGGGGGAATAAGCGAGGCGTGTAAGAGAGAATAATGAGCAATTGGTAAATGAGTATAATCAACTCATTAATAAGGAATGACCAAGAGAAGGCATCGATTTTTTCGATGCCTTTTTGTATTGTAAACCGTTGATTACACGCCTTCATGTCATTTTTTGAACTTTTCAATTCCCCTTTGAATAATAATAATAATGGATGATAAATAGGAATGAATGATGACTTGGTGAAGGACCCTTTATTATATTATCCTGTATTCAATTGGAGGGAAAACGTTGAATATCGAATACGATTATAGCTTTGATTTGCCAAGGAAAATTGTATGGAAGTATTTAAAGGATGAAAAGGTGCTTAGGAACTCTCTCCCAAGTTGTAAGTCATTTATAGAAAGTTCAAGAGGAGTATACCAAGCTGAATTTGAGATTAATATTGGTCCAATTCAGGATTGTTTAACTCTTGAAATTCGGCTAGTTGATGAGAGGCCGCCATCTTTTTATCAGCTAGTTGTTCAAGGGAAAGGTACTCTCGGGGAAATAGATGCTAAAGCAGGGATAAATATTATTGAACTCCAAGGAGAATCCAAGTTAACCATTAGTACTGATGCTCAGCTAACCGGTGCACTTGCTTTAGCTGGTCAGCGGGTATTAGAAGGAGCAGCGAACAAGGGTTTAGAGGCTTTTTTTCGAAAAATGGAAAAGGAAATAAAAATGAGTCTTTATAAATTGAAAAAAAGAGGCAGGTGATCATAGGACCTCAATTCACCTGCCTTTTTACGTTTCTAGGTAACGTCTTGGTTTCCTTTTACGAACAGTGATAAGCACTTTTTGCCAAATTAGGCACCCGATTCTATCACGGTTTCGCCAAGTAAGAGCACCTTTAATTGTTCTTGAGGAAGCTGCTGGGTTTCCCATTCACGGTATAAGCGGTCTAATGCCTCTGATCCCGTGTCATCTGCTAACCGATAGGCGCCATAATGCATTGGCACGAAGGATTTTGCCTTTAATTCAATGAAAGCTTTGACACTGTCCTCCGGTGAAATATGGGCATCGGCCATAAACCATTCCGGTTCATATGCCCCAATCGGCATAAATACCGTATCAATTGTAAATTGCTCTCCTATTTGTTGAAAGCCGCTAAAATAGCCAGTATCACCAACAAAATAAAACGATTCTTGTGGAGTTTGAAAAATCCAGCCGCCCCAATGGGAAGTATTCATATCTCGCAGCGACCTTCTTGTCCAATGCTGGGCTGGGACGAAATGAACGGTTATTCCTTCGTGTTCGACACTTTCCCACCAGCTCATCTCGGTCACTTTCTGATAGCCTTTTTTGAAAAAAAGGGACTTTAACCCAACAGGGACAAAGTAGTGGGGATTTCCTTTTAATTTTTTCAGAGTAGGAAAGTCTAAATGGTCGTAATGACCATGAGAGATGACAACTAGATCAATCTCCGGCAGGTCTGCTAATGAAATACCCGGTTCTGTTAATCGTTTTTGAAATCCCATCCGCTTGGCCCACACAGGGTCCGTTAAAATATTTACACCATTCAGCTGAATCAAAAAGGTAGAATGACCAATCCATGTATAAGAGGTCCGGCCGCTGTTTTCGTTTATTTCTCTCACCTTTTTATTTGGACACTGTTCGATGTTAACTGATAAATCCTTCACTTTCGTTCTTCTTTCTTTCTGCCACTTTCTCATATCCTTAAACGATTTGTTACTTGTCACATGATCCAAATTAGCATATCTCTTCATGATTTACTCACCTTATTTTTCACTGAAACTCCTTCATAGGTTGAGTATAGCAATAATCCATTCCCTCATCAAAAATGAACATAAGAAACGAAGGTCATGATTGGGGAGTATAACAATGCCAAACAAAAAAGTGGGGTAAAAGTGAAGGTAGGAAGAAAATCTGAAAGGGATGATCCAAGCTAAGATGGATGATCCCTCAAGTTTACTTTATTATTGCCGGAAAGAAGAACGGAAATGAGTGTACGAACGAAAGATACTAGTCACAAAAGGCGTCCAAAGCTGTTCAGTTAGCTTAACCACGAAGGAGGTAACATTTCCAAGGATGGCGCTGCCGATGATATCTGAAGGGTAATGCTGTCCCATCCAAATACGTGATAACCCGACTAAGATGGAAATCAACCACAAGCTCAAGCCCAATATTCGGTGATAAACAAACACAGAAGCCGCAAAGGCAAAGGATAGAGCAGTATGTTTACTTGGAAACGAAGAGTCTTTTTTTGATGGAACCGGAGGTAATAGATGAACTCCATGGTTCAAGTACGGTCTTGGCTTAAAATAGAATAGTTTAAACACCATGCTGAGCAGATACGTCACGCTAGCTGTTACACCGACATATAATGTCATTTTTTTATAAATACCGTTGCGATACCAAAGAAAGAGTAACACGAAAAGAAAGACAAACCGAGCTCTTTTGGAAATGGTGATCATAATGAAATCTAAAATTCGAGAATTCCCAGCAAACTGGTTAATTACCTTAAATATTCGATAGTTCATAATAATGTCTCCCTCTTTTTTGCCTTGAAATATCAATCGTATTATTTCCGTCTGGTAAGCAAATATGTATGGCATAAACGATCAGGGAGGAATGGACAAAAGGTGCACTTCTTGCAAATGGGCGACTATTGGGTACTCTGATGGCTGATACCTTTTCAGCAAATAAATGTCACTTCAATTTCACAGTATTTCTGATTCGTTCGTTTATAATTATGTTGGGAATATTTTTTTAAAATAGCTTATGTGAAGTGTTGAACAAACTTTAAGGAGGAGTTTGAATGAAGTACAATCATTTATTTGAAAACGGAAGAATTGGGAATTTGGTTTTGAAGAATCGAATTGTTATGCCTGCAATGGGAACCAACTTGGCAGGTCCTAATGGTGAGATCACAGACCATCAAATTGCTTATTATGAAGAAAGAGCTAGAGGCGGAACTGGGTTAATTATTGTTGAATTTACATCTATCGAATATGAATTAGGGAAAGGGACGATGAATCAACTAAGAATAGATGAAGGTCGTTTCATACCAGGGATTCATCGATTAGCTAATGCTGTACATAAATATGATGCAAAAATATTTGTTCAGCTTCATCATGCAGGACGAGAATCAAATTCGCAGCTCACCGGTGGAAAACAAATTGTAGCTCCGAGTCCGGTAACTTGTGCTGCAGTTGGAGAAGAACCAAGGGAATTAACGACGGCAGAAGTGAAAGATTTAGTGAATAAGTTTGTAATGGGTGCATTCAGATGTAAAATCTCAGGCATTGATGGAGTGGAACTTCATGGTGCGCACGGCTACTTAATTAACCAGTTTCTAAGCCCTAATACCAATGTCCGTACCGATGAATATGGTGGCAGCTTTGAAAATAGAATGCGATTTTTAGAGGAAATTGTTGTTGGTATTAAGGAAAAATGTGGTGAAGATTACCCCGTAACGGTACGACTAAGTGTGGATGAGTTTGATGAAGGTGGACAGGATGTAAAATTGAGCAAGGAAATTAGTCGATATTTAGAAAAAATAGGAGTAGATGGACTACATGCTAGTGCAGGAAACTATAATTCTATGGATAAAATAATAGAATCTATGTTATTCGAACAAGGCTGGAGAGTTTACCTTGCAGAGGAAATTAAAAAAGAAGTGAATATCCCAGTGATAACTGTTGGGGTGATTCGAGAACCAGAATTTGCCGAAAACATTTTATCAAAGGGAAGAGCCGACTTTATTGCTTTAGGACGAGGGCATATCGCAGATCCTGAATGGGCAAAGAAAACATTGGAAGGCCGCGAAAAAGAGATTCGCAAGTGTATTTGTTGTCTCCATTGTACAAGATCCCTTGCTCATGTTCAGTGTTCAGTCAACGTTAGAGCAGGAAGAGAACTAGAGTTTAATGAAATCAAACCGATAGGGGAAAAGCGGAATGTAGCTGTCGTTGGCGGTGGACCTGGCGGAATGGAAGCGGCAAGAGTACTTTCATTAAAGGGATATGATGTCACCATATTTGAGAAGGACAATAAACTTGGTGGACAATTGAACCTAGTGACTTCACCAATACCAAAAGAGAAAATGAATTGGATGATTGATTATCATCGCAATGAAATGGAACGATTACATGTTGATGTACGCCTTAATACAGAGGCTTCAGTAGAAATGATTAAATCTTTAGAGCCATATGCTGTTTTCTTAGCAACTGGTGCTAAACCCATTATTCCGGATATAGAGGGAAATGACCTTACAAATGTGTGTGATTATGAAGATGTTCTTTTGGAACGAAAAGCATTTAGGAATAAAAGAATCGCAGTAATCGGAAGTGGGATGGTTTGTTATAGTGTAACCAGACAGCTTGCTGCAATGGGGAACAACGTGACATTGGTTGACATCCCTACTACCACTGGTGAAAAAGTCTCAGCCCCCACAAGATTGATGCTCCTAAATCGTTTGAAAAAGGCAAATGTCGAGATTTTCGAAGGTCAAAAAGTAGCTAAAATCCTTGCAAATTCCATCATTGTCGAGGATGAATTATCAGCACTTCAATTGGAATTGGAAGTGGATCATGTTGTGTTATCCATGGGGACGGAGGCCTATAATCCATTAGAAGAGTCCTATCGCAAACATTTTCATAATGTCTATGTAATAGGCGACGCTAACAATCCAGGTTCGATTACGAATGCGATAAAAGATGGATTTGAAAAGGCATTTGTTATTGAATCTCTTGTGTTAAAAAAAGATGCAGTGGAAGAGTTGGTGGAAACTATCTGATATAAGTAAGGGGACGATTCCTCTTTAATCGATAGGTTAAGGAAGCAGAGAAAGAATACAGTTGTTCACTTTGGAAGTGGAAAATTGCGAATAACATCCCAATAAACAGGACAAATCGTTTTTGTCACATATAGTAATAATTATGGCACTCAATGAACTTTGAGTGTCAGCAAAGAACGTACATATTAGACATATCTAACATGTGCGTTCTTTTTGTTTTCATATGTTTACTCAACCTAACCTTAATATCATTACAAACGACTTTTCAAAGCATAATTGGTATTGACTTCCTTCTTGATTTTTTGAATAGCACTATTATCCCTTAAGGAGGGAGTAGACAAATATTATTTACCTTTTTTTCTTTTTTGAATTATCCACAATAAGTTTATTTTTCTTAACGTTTTCTATGATAACTTGTACATGGATATTTTTTTCATCCATACTGATAACACTTGCAACTTTTCCTTTACGACCTTTAATGGTTAAATCTTCACCTACAGAAGGGACTCGTTTAAGCAGCTGAGTTAATAAAAGGTTTTTGTTTTCGAAAAAATGAACAGCAAACATTTTGTCCTCACCTATTTCAATTGGTATGTGTTACAAAAAGTGCTCAAAATGGATCCTCCCTATAAAATATATGATTCTAGTTAGATTTAGACCAAGTACTAAAATTAAAAATTTTGACTGCCTTCAAAGTGTGTAATTTTATTATTTTATTATTACTGACAGTGCTTTTTTTCTTTGTAGATTTAAGTCTTGCTATACTCAACAAACTCCAGTCTTTGCGATTAAAATTGGAATATAAAAGGTTGGAGGAACAGTAAATTTTAAAAATATATAAAGGACGCCATTTATGGGTGGAAAGGATATAATAAATTGTAATAGAAGACACTAAAAGGAGATACCTTGTGTTGATTTGGAAAGTTAATTACTAAAAACATCATGAAATGTTTATGATTTTTATTTTATGAATAAGAAAAAACTAGGATACATAAAGACTTAAGAAGAAAAGGAGATCCGATGATAAAAGACATAAAAGAAACAGGATGGAACTTTGACAACAGTTACGCTCGTCTGCCGAAAGCATTTTTTACCAGGCACAACCCAACCCCTGTTCGCTTACCGAATCTGATCATACTCAATGTACCGTTGGCGACATCCCTGGGGTTGAACGTTGAAGCACTGCAAAGCGAAGCTGGCATAGCGGTGCTTGCTGGCAACCGGATTCCTGACGAGGCTATGCCGCTTGCTCAAGCATATGCGGGTCATCAATTTGGACATTTCACAATGTTAGGAGATGGTCGGGCTGTGCTACTAGGGGAGCAGACCACTCCCCGAGGTGAGCGGGTTGATATTCAGCTCAAGGGACCAGGGAGAACGCCATACTCTCGTGGGGGCGATGGTCGAGCAGCCCTTGGACCGATGCTGCGCGAATACATTATTAGTGAAGCGATGCATGCACTTGGTATTCCTACCACCCGCAGTCTAGCGGTGGTGACCACCGGTGAGTCCATCATCCGCGAAACCGAACTGCCTGGTGCCATTCTCACCCGAGTGGCTGCTAGTCATCTGCGGGTCGGAACCTTCCAATACGTTGCAAAATGGGGCACAGTGGAGGAACTTCAGATCCTAGCTGATTATACACTAAAGCGTCATTATCCAGACGTTGAAGCGGGTGAAAATCAATACCTTTCGCTGCTTCAGGAAGTGATCAAGCGTCAGGCCGCACTGATTGCCAAATGGCAACTGGTTGGCTTTATCCACGGAGTGATGAACACCGATAATATGACCATTAGCGGAGAAACCATCGATTATGGTCCTTGCGCTTTCATGGATCATTATGACCCGGAAACGGTATTCAGTTCGATTGACAGGCAAGGCCGCTATGCCTATGGCAATCAGCCTTATATTGCCGGGTGGAATCTGGCGCGCTTTGCTGAAACCCTACTGCCGCTGCTGCATGATTATCAAGAGCAGGCTGTTAAACTTGCTCAGGATGCGATTTCAAATTATATGGAGTTATATCAATCTAATTGGCTAGAGGGAATGAGAGCAAAACTGGGAATATTTAATGAAGAGAAAGAGGATGAATCTCTAGTTGAAGGTCTCCTCAATATGATGCAGAAGTATCGTGCCGATTATACCAATACCTTCCGTGCCTTAACTTTTGATACACTAGAGGAAACGGTTCTTTATGGTACGCCAGAATTTACACAGTGGCATGAGCTATGGCAGGCGAGACTTGAAAGGCAGGAGGAATCGAAGGCATCCTCGCAGCAGTTGATGCAAAACAGTAATCCTGCGGTGATCCCACGGAACCATCGGGTCGAAGAGTCGCTTGAAGCCGCAGTGGAACAAGAAGATTACAGTGTCATGGAACGGCTATTGGATGTTCTGTCGAAGCCCTATGCGGATTCCCCAGAAAAGAAGGATTACTGCACATTGCCTGCGCCATCAAACCTTCCATACCGAACTTTTTGCGGTACATGATTGAAGCGTCGGGACGGTTCTTTTGCATCATTTTCATTTCAAAGAGATAATGAAGGGGACAGTTCCATTTTCTGTTGTAATCATTTAAAGAGAATGGAAAAATAGGAGGAATAAATATGGCTATTATCGATATTACAATCATTCCGGTAGGAACAGCTACTTCCAGTGTTAGCGAATATGTTGCCGAAATTCATAAAGTCCTACACCAATATGAAGGGCAAATTAAGTTTCAATTAACACCGATGAGCACTCTAATTGAAGGCGATCTAAAGCTATTGCTACACATTGTCCAAGAGATTCATGAGGTGCCGTTTCAAAAAGGTGTCCAAAGAGTTTGCACCAATATCCGAATTGATGACCGGCGGGATAAGGAACATTCAATGGAGCGAAAGCTAAGAGCAGTACAAAGTAAATTATAAGGCTCAGCATTTTTTGACATATCAAAAAAACATCATACACGTATGTTCAATGAAGCTACGGTAGAAAGAAATTTTCAGGCTGTCGACTAAGTCGACAGCCGTTTTTATTAGGTTTTATAACCAAAAATAAAAATATATGATAAATTTTTTTAAAAATCATGCACAAATTTGATTCTCCGTCATATAGTAACTTCTGTGTGAGAAATGTTAGGGAGGAAGTAAAAAATAATGAATAACAATCAATTAATAACAGCAAGGAAAAACGAGTTCAAAGATGGAGAAAATGGATATAAGATCATTGAATTTAATGTATCTGATCCAACCGAAAGTTTATTTTCCGTGGTCACCCCGATAAAAAAGCAATAAGATAAAACCTCGAACTTGAAAAACTATCTTTTTTGTTATCATACATAGAAAGATGGTTCGTTCTGTTGCATCATTTTCATTTCAAACGCAATAAATCAAGGGGCAGTTCCGCAACTTTTTGGAGCGGGAACTACCCCTTTTCGTTTGGATAACTTAACTTTAGCGAGTGCCGATATGTAAAGGATTTTTAAATAAACGTTGATTTTTTAGTTTTTCAATATTCTCCTCAAATGACTTACCCAGAACCTCTCCGAAAGATCCCATGCCCTACCATTCTCTAAACTGAATGTAATTTCAATTTTTCGATGTAACAAATGTCTTGCTGTTTTATTTTACTAATATCTGTACAATAAGGGTATTCAACTAAATTATTTGACGAAAGAGGCTTACGTATGAAAATTGATTTACCAAAAATTTCAGCTGAATTACCTACAAGGAATTTCCAGGATATTTTTTACGAAGAAGATCCAGAACTAGAAATGTGTCAGGTCATTGATTCTGTTTTTGAAAATGAAAAGGTTGGCAGAGTGCGATTATCGAATATGGTAATTAAGAATTGCCGATTCAATCATACCGATTTTAAAGGCATTGACATAACAGATGTCTGGTTTGAAAACTGCGATCTATCTAATGCCAATTTGAGCAAGTCTTCGATTCACAGGGTTGTATTTAAAAACAGTAAATTAGTAGGTGTGGATTTTACTGAATCACGTTTTGGAAATGTACAATTTGAAGATTCTGTATTAAACTTGTCGGCATTCGGAAATTCAAAGCTAGAAAAAGTAAAATTTAAAGATTCTGCATTAAAAAGTACAGATTTTTATGACTGTAAACTGAAAAGCGTTGAATTTCAGGTTTGTAATCTCGATGGAGCAAACTTTGATCAAACATCACTAAAGGGCATAGATATTAGTTCTTCTACTTTTGATACATTAACGGTTTCGATCGATGATTTAAAAGGATGCAAAGTATCATCCTATCAAGCTATTCAATTTGCTACACTAATGGGTTTGATTATTAAAGATTAAGAAAAGTTGGTGCCTGACACCCAGTACGAAGAGTTAGCTCAGCGGGTGTCAGGCACCGATAAAAGAGGGAGTATTCGCAAAGTGAAAAAGATCATTCTGGGAACAACCGCCGCAATGATAATTTGCTAATATTTTTTAATGTTTTTGCATGATCTTTGTCCAGCATAACTGAAAACCTAAAGCGAGCTGAAAATAAAGGGATAAGATGAATTGGCTGCTATGATGTTAAAAAAACTATCATGAGCCTCAACTCCCAACCCTACCCTGAAAATAAATTTAGAGAACAAACCGTAGTCACCTAATAAAAGCGGTGAGAGCAGAGCTAGACTTCACAGCTTTCGTCTAGTGAAATGGGTATTTCACTTTAACTGGTTAAAGTGATTCATTTTTGCGGCGCTCCGCCCCTTTTCCACTGAAAATGAAGGAAAGGAATGATTGACGATTCTTGTAACGGTCTTTTTTACTGTACTGTTTATCATTGGAAACTACTATTTAATTCGAAATCTAGTAAATTTGAAAATGGCTGCTGATGCCTCAAAGGCTGCACTTTATCCTATAACTGAAAGTGAGTTTGATGGCATTATCATTCCAAATGAATGGAAACAGATGGAGCCAATAACAAAAAAAACAAAGTCCTACCGATATGTTAAATGGGGCACTATTGCCGCCATTTGTTTCCTAGCTGTCCTTTTAGTGATGGTCTTAACTACTGATTGGTTAGGATCGTCTTATTTCAGTTTGGCTTATTTGTTTTTCATTATCATGAACTCAGTTCGCCATCGAGGCAACCTCTTTATTTTACCTAAAGGGATTATTCTTAATGGGAAATTGGTTTCATACAATCAAATTAAGCATTATGAGACAGAACAAATCGTTCGCTGGCATGCTTTGTATGGTCTTGATGAAAAAGTGAACAATGCCTTTAAGTTGACATTTAGACTGAAAAGGACGATTTTCGATCCTCCATTCATAGTTGTAAAGAATGTTGAACAGTTTGAACATATTAATGGATTGCTTCACCTGAAAGAGGTTAAATTTAAACAAAACTCGCCAAATCGAGGTGAATAATGGATATTGTATCAGTAAAAATATTTACCTGATACCCTCCTGTTAGTCAATGAATTGGCTGATTTTGAAGACTAAAAAAGAGAGGGTTTCGCTGTTAATATAGTGTCAGGATACCATTCAAAAAATGGGATGGTGCCTGGCACTTTTTTATGTATGAAAAGGTTACTCATTTTTGGTATAGCATTAAAGGGAAAATAGATTATAATTACATTTTCTTGCGCATTTATGATAATCCTTGTTTTTCTTTAAAATAACAGTAAAAATCTGTCATTTCGAAATTGTCGAAATAATCCCCAAAATAGGTTGAATTTCTTTCGTTAGAATAGTATTATTAATCACGGAAAAGTTCAATTAAGGATGGTACATTTCTACTATCAGAAATTTTACATCAGGGTGGGGCAGATTATATGCAAAATAAATTACCTTTCTCAAGGTATTTCATTATAGGAGTTATGTTGTTTGCTTTATTTTTTGGTGCAGGGAACTTAATTTTTCCTGCAGGACTTGGGCAAAAAGCAGGATCAAACATTTGGATGGCGGTTGGAGGATTCTTGATAACTGGAATCGGTCTGCCATTCCTTGGGATTTTGGCAATGGGTTTTTCTGGGAGTAAAAACTTACAAGAGCTTGCAGGCCGGATTCATCCTCTCTATGGGATGATTTTTACCTCATTGCTTTATTTAACGATTGGACCATTTTTTGCTGCACCTAGAACGGGAGCTGTTGCCTATGATATCGGGATTGCACCGTTTGTTGGTGATGGCTTTGGACAAGTTGGATTAATTCTTTTCACATGTGTTTTCTTTATCGTCACATTGTGGTTTTCTTTAAATCCAGCAAAGATCGTTGACAATGTAGGAAAAATACTTTCTCCTGGAATTATCATTCTAATTCTTGTTTTATTAGTCATGGTAATTGTAAAACCACTCGGCTCAATTGGAGCACCACAAGAGTCTTATGCAAACGGTGCGTTCATGAAGGGCTTACTTGAAGGCTATAATACGATGGACGCGCTCGCGTCACTTGTATTTGGGATTATTGTCATCAATGTGATTCGTTCGATGGGTGTAACATCTACTCGCGGAATCCTTTCGGCATCGGCTAAATCCGGAATTGTCGCAATTATTTTTCTAGGAATCATCTATGTAGGTATTGCCTACTTAGGGGCAACGAGCACAGAAGCTTTCGGTCTGTTTGATACAGGAGGACAAGTCCTCGGAAAGGCAGCATCTTATTATTTTGGATCGCTAGGAACAGTTATGTTATCGATTATTATCATCCTTGCCTGTTTGACGACGAGTATCGGATTGATGACAGCCTGCGGAGAATACTTCCATACTCTATTTCCTAAATTAAGTTACAATATGTGGGTTGTTTTCTTTTCACTTGTATCCTTCGTTGTTGCGAACTTTGGATTATCGAACATCATTCATTTCTCGATTCCAGTGTTAATGTTGTTATATCCATTGGCGGTCGCATTAATGCTGCTGACATTTTTATCAAAGCTATTTAAACATTCGCGGTTCGTATACGCAGCAGCTACCACAGTTACATTTATGATTAGTTTGATCGATAGCTTAAAAACATTCTGCCAGCTGCTTGAAATCGAATATTTTGGGTGGTTAAAATCGATTATTTCATTTTATGAAAAAACATTGCCACTTTATAATGATGGGCTTGGATGGCTGCTTCCAGTATTCATTGCCATTTTGATTACCGGAGTGATCGTTCGAGTGCAGAATTTTACTGCCCTTCGACTAAAGAACAAAACAGAAGGGACCCTTTAACATCTCCACTATGGTGGGGATGTTTTTTAATTACAATTTTAGTATATTATAAAAATGTTATGTAAACCAAACATTCATTTACACATGCTGGTGGATGTCCAAATTTTCCATCTTTAAATTTGGAACGTACAGCATAAACATCGGTTCTACCTCTAAAGTGACCGGTATCGAGCGAATGAAAAGTTTAGTGGTAAGGGGCAAAAACAGCATATATGTAAGGACTGTAAAAGGAAAGGTAGAGTAAGGGGCAAGGATGATTCAGCGTTTGTCCCTGAAGATATAGCGAAACCGATCAAAGAAATTTTCAAAAAAAAGAATCTAGATTTCTGATGGTAGTAAATTTGTAAACATAGCAAGAGACAAACCTATTCTTTTATGGATAGGTTTGTTTCTTGTCAAACAGTTGAATTAAGTCTACTATTCTAATATTCCTGTACCAATCCTACAAGCATATGAGCCAGCTTGTGTCTTTTCCGTGAAGGGGACTGGCTTTCATGGATCTGTAGCCATCAAGCTTTTTAAAGAATGAAATAGATAAAGAATACAGAAGCCAAAACGACTCGGTAATAGGCAAAAACGGTTAGACCGATTTTGCCTATTATTTTTAGGAAACCGACTGCTACTAACATTGCTACGACAAATGCGGTGATAAACCCAATAGCGAACATGGGTATGTCACTTGTATGTAAAAAGTCCAAACTCTTAATTAAATCTAAGCCTGTTGCACCCACCATAATAGGAAGTGCAATTAGAAAGGAAAATTCGGCCGCAGTTTTATGATTTGCTCCAACGAGTAAGCCACCTGATATGGTAGATCCTGCACGAGAAAAACCTGGGATTACTGCTAAGCATTGATAGAGTCCAATTATGAATGCTTGTTTGTAACTCAATTCATCAACGGTGGTAGAATTGAATGTTCCATGATTTTTTTCTGCAAAAATCATCAAAATGGCTCCCGCAACAAGACTTATAACGACAACCTTTGGAGAAAAAAGTTGGGTTTTTATGAAGTCATGTAACAATAACCCTGCTAATGCGGCAGGTATGACTCCTAAAATGATGTGTATGGCATCTAACTTTTTTACCGGTTTTCCAATCGTGCTGAAATTTAAAAGTGAGAGGTATCTTTTCCAATATAAAACTAAAATAGCAAGCATGGAACCAAGTTGTATGATGACCTCAAAAGTATTTGCCTTTTGCCCTGTAAACCCTAACAAGTTCCCCACTAAAATCAAGTGACCTGTAGATGATACAGGCAAGAATTCTGTTAATCCTTCTACGATTCCTAAAATAAAGGCGATGATATGTTCGTTCATGGTTTTCCTTCTTCCTATTCTTGTTTTCTTATTTTCAATAAATAAGATAATAATACTTTTCATAAGAGAACACAAAAAGTTCGATACTCTGTATATGGAAGTATAGTATCAATAGTTTTTTTATTTCAAGCTACAAAAAAACAATTTACACAAAATTAACATTCCCATTCAATACCACTATTATCTCCAGTATAAGAATTTACCTGTAAAAACGACGATTTTTATTAAAATTTCTAAATTGCCTTAGCTTATTTTGAGAACGGCCTAAAGTTTGAAGTCTATGTTTCAATATCGGACAAATTTCGCGGGACAAACGTTCTATAATGAGAACCATATAAAAATAACCATGGTGCACCATTATTAAGCACGAATGAGAACTTGATGCAATACTGCATCAAATTTGATGCAAGATGCCATCTTTTTCGAAATGGCCTGTTAATGAATGCTTGGTTTTAGCGTTTAATAAGTTGGCACGAATCTTGCTTGGTATTTAAGTATGTGTGTTAAAAGCATGCAATTATGGTTGAAAAAGGGAGGTCTAAGCCTTGAAGGAAGTTATTGTATTAGGTGCAGCCGGAACGATTGGAAATGTTATTGTAAGAGATCTAGTTGAAAGTGGGGTGGAAGTAATTGGAGCCGATATGGATATTAACCGACTCCAACAACTAAAAAATGAGATAAATGCAAAAAATTTAGATGTTTATCCTTTAGATATTAGAGATTATCAGAAAACGACAGATCTATTAAAAAAAGCTAAAGTATGCGTGAATGCCACCAATTATATGTTTAACATTGATGTAATGAAAATGGCGGCTGATACAAAAGTAGATGTCCTTGATTTAGGTGGACTATATAACTTAACGAAAGAACAACTTAAGTATGATGCATTAATGAAGGAGGCAGGAGTTCTTTCCATTCCAGGTATGGGGTCTGACCCGGGTATTTCCAACATTTTAAGTCGATATGGAGTAGAACAATTAGATACTGCGGAGGAAATCCATATTCGTTATGGGTCCACAACAACAGGAGCTACATTCCCCTTTGCAATTGATACGATCATTGACGAGGCTACCAAAAATGCTATGGTTGTGAAAAATGGCCAATTATATGAAATATCTCCTTTGAGTGACGAAGAAGATACAATATTTAATGAAAAACTTGGTGTTCAAAGAACATATTCCATTCTTCATTCTGAGTTAGCTACTTTTCCTCTAAGTTTTCCACAAGTAAAAGAAATAACCTATAAAGATACATGGGATCCTTCAACAATTGAAAAGATTAAAATGCTAGAACAATTGGGGCTACTCAATAATGATCGTAGTAATAACTCTCTCTCTGCTAGACAAAAGTTAGTGACCTTGCTTAAAGAAACGATTTCTGAAAATCCTCAGTGGGGAACAGATGAACTAATGGTTGAAGTAAAAGGAATTAAGGCAGGAAAAAAAGCTTCAATTAAATTGGAATTATTATGTGGCTGGCAAGAAAAGTGGAATATTAATGCATTAGCTTATGTTACAAGTATGCCGGCATCAGTGGTAGCTCAAATGTTATTAAATAAAGAAATCGAAGGAACAGGTGTAAAACCGCCTGAACAATGTATTGACCCATCCAAGTTTATTTCCTACTTAACTCAAAAGAATATCACGTTACTCTCCACTTATTGTGAAACAGAACAAATTCAAAAAAATCCACAAAAGATACTATCTAATAGATAAAAAAATAGTAGTTTCATAGTGTAATAGAACCTGCATTACCTCTTTATTCAGCAAAATGCTTATATTAAATCTGATAAAGACATCAATTAAATTCCATATAAAAATAAAAATTTAAAAGGGAGTTGTTAATATGCAAACAAAAACGGCAGTATTAAGAAATTTTATTAATGGGGAATGGTCAGAGTCAGCTAGTACGAAGGTACGTGAGATAGTTTCTCCTGTTACGGGTGAAATCATTTACCGAACTCCAGATTCCACTGAAGAAGAAATTGATGCTGCGGTTGCAGCAGCTCGAAAGGCTCAAATCACTTGGGATGCTGCTACTGCTTGGGAACGCGGTCGTGTTTGTTATGCAATCGCTGATGCAATTGATCGGAATAAAGAAAAATTAAGCCGTGCACTTTCGCTTGAACAAGGTAAGCCATATGAAGCTGAATCATTGCCAGATATTGAAGAATCAGCAGAACTATTTAGAATTGCCGCAGAAGATGCTAAACGTATGGAAACAGCAATTATCCCCTCTCAAGATAAAAATAAACGAATTTTCACCTTCCGCAAAGCAAATGGGGTTTATGGAATTATTATTCCGTGGAACTTCCCAACTCTTATGCTAGCAGAGTTTGTAGCTCCAGCTATTGCAGCAGGAAATACAATCGTTCTTAAACCTTCAGAGTATACTCCAGGAATCATTAGTCTCTTTACAGAAATCATGCATGAAGCTGACATCCCGCCAGGAGTGTTTAACTTAGTCTATGGCGACGGTAAGGTAGGACAACAACTTATTGAACATCCAGGCGTTGATGCAATAGGATTTATTGGCTCTCATACTACTGCTGAAAAAATAGTCCGTGCAGCTGGATTAAAACCATCGATTATTGAAGCAAGTGGTAATGGTCCAACTATTGTTTGCGAAGATGCTGATCTTGATGCTGCAGCTAAAGGATCTGTTCACGGAGGATTCTTTAATGCAGGGCAAGTGTGTTGTGCTACAGCACGAGTTCTTGTTCATGAAAATGTTCACGATGCTTTCGTAGAACGTGTAGTTGAAGAAGCAAAAAAATGGTCGTTAGGAGATCCATTTGATATTTCAACTAAAGTTGGACCAATGAACAATGAAGCAGTAGCTTCAAAAATGGAATCACATATTCAAGATGCACTTGCAAAAGGTGCAGACGTTCTTTTAGGAGGTAGGAGAGCAACAAATTATCCAACCAATCTTTATTTCCAACCTACTGTTATAGATAATGTCGGATTAGATACGTTAATTAATAAGCACGAGACTTTCGGACCAATTGTACCAATCATAACTGTTAAGAGTGATGAAGAGGCTATTGAAATTGCTAATGATTCAGATTTAGGATTACAGTCTGCTGTTTATACAAAAAGCTCTGCTCGTGCTTTCAAATACATGAATAGCTTACAAACTGGTAATACAATTATCAATGAACATGGAGGTTATTGGGAACCTCATGTACCATTTGGTGGCGCAGCTGGAACTTCTACAGGGTGGGGACGTATTGGTGGCAGATATACAATGTTAGATATGACATATCTTCGCACTGTTACTTGGGATTTCTCTTCTTAATCTTAAGCATCTGATTATGAAAATATGGTTGCGAACATATCTGTTTCGCAACCATATATGTAAATCACTTCCTAAGTTGAGTAAATTACCTAACAAATTTCACATTGTTTTTTTCGGGAGTGAAATGTATGGATAATGGAAAATATCATATACGAAATGCTGTTTATATTCCATGGTCAACTACCATTGAGACCATTCTTCTCAAGGCATTAGAATTAGATTGTCAATGGTTCATTTTGCAAGAAAATGAAAAGACGATTGGATATATAAACAGATCCACTTTATATAAAAAAGTGAAAGATATCGGTTTCGAAAAGGCTTTATCATTACCATTAGAAGAGCTTATGATGAAACCCATACTTAATAATGACGGAGATATAAGTTCATCAGAAAAGACTATTAACGCATCTATATTAAAAAGGGAATTTGAAAAAATAGAAAGTGTAATCGATTGGAATATTGGTGAACGAATAAGTAATCATATTGCTTCAGATAAATGGATACTTAAAGAATTAGAGACTATCTTTTATAATTTTTTCCACAATATACTCATTACTGACGGATATGGAAATATCACATTTGCTACTGCTGAAGATGACCAGCAATATTTGGGGAAAAATGTTTTTGATTTAGAAAGACAAAAAGAATTCTATCCTTCTGTTACTGCGAAGGTACTTAGTACAGGAAAAAGAGAACAAGGATTACAATATACAAAATCAGGAGAAGTTTTTGAAATTGAATCTGTTCCGATTAAGGATAATATCGGAAGAATTGTTCGTGTTATATCTATTACCAAAGATTCTTCAGAGGTTACTGAGTTAACAGAAAAGCTAAATGAAGTTAAAAACCTATTAACTAGTTATCAGCAAGAAGTGATAAGCATTCAACAAGAACATTCGAATAAAAAACCCTTTATTTACGCCAGTAAGGAAATGGAAAATTTAAACAACCTAATTAAATCTGTTGCATCCTTTGATACAACGGTTCTAATTTTAGGCGAAACTGGTGTTGGTAAAGAAGTAGTTGCCCATACAATTCATAGATTGAGTAATAGATATGACAAACCATTTATTGCAGTAAACTGTGGAGCTATACCCGAGAACTTGATGGAATCTGAATTATTTGGTTATGAGGAAGGTTCATTTTCTGGCGCTAGAAAGGGCGGAAAAACAGGAGTTTTCGAATTAGCTAACAATGGTACGGTATTTTTAGATGAAATTGGTGAGATGCCCTTACACCTTCAAGTCAAACTTCTAAGGGTTTTACAAGAAAAAAAGGTAAAAAGAATAGGTGGATTACAAGAAAAGCCTATAGATATGCGTATTATAGCAGCTACAAACCAAGACCTGGCAAAAAAAGTAAAAGAAAAGACCTTTCGAGAAGATCTATATTATCGACTTAATGTCGTTCCCATTAATATTCCCCCGCTTAGAGAAAGAAAAGAAGACATAGAGGCTTTGATATTTTATTATCTTGAATTTTTTAACCAAAAATACAATAAGAATATTGAAATTAATGAGCTAATGTTAGAAAGATTAAAAAAGTATTCGTGGCCAGGTAATGTTCGTGAACTTCAAAATGTAATGGAAAGATTGGCTATTACTGGTCAAGATGATTCCTTTACTGTTAATCAACCATTGTCGCTGTTAGCAAATGAGGTGGTAATGAGTGCAAATAGGAAGTTTCCACAATTATTTGATTTTCTTGAGAAAGCGGAACAGCAAATATTAGTAGAGGCAAAAACAAAATCGAAAAATACGCGGGACATGGCTAATCTTTTGGGTGTTAATCAATCGACTATTGTTAGGAAATTAAAAAAGTATAATTTATAAGTTATTTGATACAATGATTCATCTATTTAACTTAAATTATCGGAATATTGATTATTTTCTAATTATATTTCTGTTGTCTAGCCTACTGATATTCGTTTTCAATAATTTAGGAGGTACTTAATTATGGAGAATATGAAAGTAAAAGGTCCATGGACAATGCTTTGGTTATCCTATTTAGCGTTAATAGGATGTTTTCTTCCTTATATTGGATACTCGACTAAAATAACGCAAATAATGGAGGACACATCCATTAGTTACGCTCAAACCGGGATGTTGGCTTCAGTTACTGCTTTAGTTGGAGGTCTGACTTTACCTTTTGTTGGAGTATTGGTAGATAAGTGGGGTGCTAGAAATATTATTTTGTGGGGATTATTGATTAGTGCTGTAGGACAAATTCTTTTTGCCTATATGCCTAGTTATTCAACACTAGTTTTTTCTAGGGCTCTTATTGGTCTTGGAGTAGGCTTATTGTTTGTAGGACCTTACACTATGGCAGCCCAATGGTTTGAAAAGTCAAATGGTGTTGGTTCTGCCATGGGGGTAATGTTTACATCCGATGGGATCGGCACCGTTTTTTCTCTTTACTTATTTTCTTATATTCTTATAGCCATTGGATGGAGAAATGGATCGGCTATCGGAGGAATATTCTTAGTTGCCATATTCATTATTTCCTTCTTCTTATTAAAGAATCCTCCTCACATCACTGATCGTCAAAATACAGCGAAAGAATCAGGAGAAAAATTTAATTTGAAAGACTATCTCAAAGTTATTGGAGATAGAAATGTCATCGTGGCATCAGCCTTTTTCATTGGTGAATGGGGCTTATATGCAGTTATTGCCTATTGGGTACCTACTATTCTTATCGAAGATGCTGGATGGTCTGAAGGACTTGCGGGATTTTTAACATCTCTATATGTCTTGGTTGGTATAGTTCCTTCAATAATTCTTGGATTAGTATCAGATAGGATGGGAAAAAGAAAGCCATTTATCATCCTTGCAGGCTTATGGATGACTCTAACTCTAATCATTCTAACAATAGCATTAGCCAATGGTAACTATGGTCTTGTTGCATTTATGATGCCACTAGTCGGTATTGGTGTTTATTCTGGAATGCCAGTTGCATTAGCTTCAGCAGTGGAATCTGTAGGAACTAAGTTTGTTGCAACCGCAAATGGATTTATTTTAGGAATTGGATTTTTAGTAGGAGGCTTTCTATATCCATATATAATGGGCTATATCAAAGACGCAACAGGTGCTTATACAATAGGATTTATTAGTATTATCGTCGCTACCTTCGTCCTAAATTTCGTTGCTGCATTTTTAAGTAAGGATCCGAAAAAAGGCGAAAGTCTGAAAACAACTGATGATGTAGTAATCCAAAGTTAACAATAAAAATTTACAAAAAGATTGTTCGTATATCAAAATACCCCACTTCTACCGCTGGATTGAAAGAGGGTGAATGTAGTTGTTAACAACAGAAGTTCAATGTTGGTTAGTCCAGGGCACATTCGGAGGTCAGGCCCTTTTCTGTGGAAAAGGGGCGGAGCGCCACAAAAATGAATCAATTTTAACCAGTTAAAGTGAAATACCCATTTCACTAGACGAAAGATGTGAAGTCTAGCTCTGCTCTCACCGCCTTTATTAGGTGACTACGGCTTGTTCTCTAAATTTATTTCCATGGTTGGATTGGGAGTTGAGGCTCATGATAGTTTTTTTATCACATTATTCGATAAAAGAGGACTATCCTCAATAAGTGGGTGTTATAACAATGTCCCAAAACATACACTCTTCTTAGTAACGAAGTCAATTTAAGGAGAGGGAGTAATGAACTTTGAGATGCAAAAAGCGAATATGCTGGCAGAACATATAAATGGTTTCATTCAATATGTCCAAAGAGGTTATAAAAGGGAAAATAGCCTTTATTCAAACAAAGATAAACTATTTCAAATTAAACTCTGGATGGAAGAGTTTAAGTTTCAAATAATAGCCGATGAAATCCTTAGAATAAATCAATTTTCTTGGGATGAAAAGTACACTTATTATCTAGTTGACCAATTTCGAAAGGGAATTAACATTATCGAAGAATACGTAACAAATAACTACAACGACTTATTTCTCTTTACGGCTAGACTATATACCCTAAAGAACCTCATTCAATTATTACAAAAGTGATGCACAAGGATGTTTCTATGCATTATCTAGTTTTTTTGTGCATGACCCCCGACGTGTTAATGTATTAACGCACTGGTGGTCATGCATTTTTTTATTAAAAAAGTGGAAGCATACGGGACATGATAATTTATGAAAGTTTCGTAACTAAACCTGCAGAGTAGGCTAGTATCTTAGTTTGTGATAGAGCTTGCATGTCCGCAAGGAATTTAGTCCAGTTATACAGAACTGCTGCTTGTTTTGTGCAAACGTATGTTCCTTTTTGTGTAAGTGTATGTTATACTTTTAATACAATAGAATAGGATTTCTCAAGGGTGGTCGGCTCACTCCCAAACAGAAGGTGGGTGATGTCGAGTGACAGTTTTTGAATCATTAATGTTTGCGATTGGCTTTGGTAGTTTAATCGTTGCCATTCTGTCATTTAAATCAAAAAAATAATCCACCCTTGAGTTTACGGCTCAGGTGGATTATTCTGCCCATAAAGCCGACCCCTTTGAGGGATCGTCTATTGTTGGACCGGACATGTTTACAGCCATGTTCGGTCTTTTTTAATTTATGCAATACTTAATTTTATTATAACTCATGAAAGTGAAAAAGAAAACCATAATAAAGAGGTACGGGGACGGTTCTATTGATGACAATCAGAAGATTACCGGGTCTAACATTATTGAAGAGTTTAAGAAACATTATTTGTTATAGAAACTTTCATGTTAAGAAGACCTATTTGATAATATCGAACACGAGAGTTGGATGCAATTTTTCAAATTTAACAACTGTTGAAGATGATATTTTAAAACTGTCTAACATTGGGCTTGAGGTAAAGAACAAACTACTAATAATGCACAGTTAAGCAAAGGTGGAAAATGCCTGCCCCAGTAGTAGAACCCTTTCGACATTGGTCCGCCTAAATGTATAATATCGTGACAGAAACGACCATATTTAAAGTATCCTGGCTATACCTATTGGGACATTTTGTAAAACTAGTAGAATAGTATGTGAAGTGTATAGGCTGGAAAATAGTTTAAGAACACTTTTTTTGGATGAACTAAAGGCAAGGGGTTAAGGTTAGTGCCTAACCCCTGGTGGGATAATGTATTTACTCATTAGAAGTTATGCGCTTTTTTAGACAATTTATATTACTAAAAAAATCTATAATGAATCAACAAGTAATTGATCTAAATTTTTTTTTATCTAAAATCCTTCAATGTCATTTGCTTAATGGTTTCAATATGTTCTTCCATAAGATTTTGTGCTAATAGTACATCTGATTGTAAAAGTGCATTAAGAATTTCCTTGTGCTCGCTATTTGCCTGGCGTGGTCTTTCCTGAGAGTGAGCAATCATTACACCAATCCAGCTAATTTGAGCTTCAAGTGATTCCATCATTTTTATTAAGCGGCTGTTTCCTGAATAGGTTATTAAGGTTTTGTGAAGATTTCTATCTGACTGAAAAAAGGAGTTTAAGTCCCCCGTATCAATATCGTTATCAACATCCAAGACATTTTGATAAATCTTTTCTAAAATTTGGCGTGGCATTTTTGTCATTGATAATTTTATTGCTTGCCTTTCAAGTGCTTTTCTAACTTCATATATTTCCTCTATATCTTTTACATTTGGTTGACTAACAAATGTGCCGGACCTGCTTTTTACATCTACTAAACCATCTTGTGAGAGTAGTTGCAATGCATCTCTCACAGGCGTTTTACTAACACCCAACTCATTAGCGATTTCATTATAATCGATTCTTGTTCCTGGCGTTAATTCATTATTTACTATTTTATTCCTTAAAAAGTAATAAATTTTTTCATTTAAATTACGGTTATCGAAAGCTGCATTTATCATATTCATTCCCTCCATGAACAAAAATATATTTTATATTCAGAAATTATTGACAATTAAAATTATTGGTATTAATATCTAATATATCAGATATTATATATCAACGCTAGATATTATCTTTACAAAAGGAGGGAATTTTTTGAAAAGTATTGCACTATTTGGATTAACGGGACAAGGGATTGAAACTGCCGGTGAAATTCTATCAAAAGTTATTGAATCACTTGGATATACTCATAGAAATTGGCGGGATTTTTCAACCATCATTCGTGGTGGTAATACTTCTTTTGAGATTTATATTGCCGATAGGTTTGAAACTGAGCCACCACCTAGAATAGAAGAAATCGATTTGGCCATTGTTTGGACCGATGAAGGTGTAGATCGTTATTTATCCAGGTTAAAAGATACATCCATGATATTTGGTCCTGAGAATGTTAAGAGTATACCAAGCGAGCATCAAGGAAATCCTCCTAAACTTGGATTTAACGTTTGGTCTTTAGGGATTATATGTGGCCATCTAGGTATTCCATATCAACTGGTATTGACAGAGGTGGAAATGAAGTTTAAAAAGGGGAAAAATACCGATTTATTCGAAGCAGGTTATCAATTAGGATTAACAGTTTTATCAGAAAACCCAATGACAGACCTTGAAATTGAAAATGCAACTATCTCGGGAAATGATGCTTTATGCCTTGGGGCAATTGCTGGAGATGTAAGGTATTATTACGGGTACCCCATTACTCCTGCATCCGAAATATTGGAGAACTTCTCAAAGTGGCTGCCACCATTAGGGGGAGGAGCCTTTCAGGTAGAGGATGAGATAGCAGCTATCCATGCCGCATTAGGATGCAGCTATGCCGGCAAACGTACTTTTGTGGCAACTAGTGGACCAGGATTAGCATTAATGACCGAAGGATTGGGTTATGCAGCAGCAACTGAAATTCCACTTGTGTTAGTAGATAATCAGCGCGGTGGACCTTCTACAGGAATGCCGACCAAAACCGAACAAAGTGATTTATTACACCTTATGAATGCAGGACACGGGGAGTTTGCCCGGATCCTACTCACCCCAACAAGTGTTTTAGATTGTATCGTCACAATACAAGAAGCACTCAACCTCTCAGAATATTATCAATGCCCCGTGATACTTGCATTAGATTTAGACCTTGCACTTAGAAAAATATCTATTCCATGGGAAAAAATTGAAAGCGCTATCAGCTTCGTTAAAATCGACCGAGGACCAACTATATTAGAATCACCATTTGAAGGTACTTATAAAAGATTTGAAGCAGTAGGCAGTTCGCCACCTTTTCGAACAGTCCCTGGTGTAAAAGGTGGAGCTTATGTTGCAAGTGGTGATGAGCATGATGAAAGAGGTCTAATGGAACCAGATTTTAAAAAGGTTCGAAGTACTTTGCATATCAGAAGGTTAAATAAGGCTAACTCCATTCGATTTAATAGGCCCTTCTCCACAATAGGTGATAAGGAAGCTCCAATTACCATTATTGGAACAGGGGCAATGGGGGAATTAATTGAGCACTTTGTTAAAAATAACCCTGATGTTTATCAAGGTTTGCTAATACGTCAACTTGCTCCACTACCAAAGGAAGAATTAACTATAGCATTGAAAAATTCTAAAAGAATTGTTGTGGCGGAGTATAATGCCAAAGCTCAAATACGATCCATTTTAGAACCTGGGTTAAAGGATAAAGAGGTCCTTTCTCTTTTACGGTTTGATGGTGAACACTATACGGACAAAGAATTTAGTGAAGAGATATTAACAATTTTAAACGGAGTTACAAGTAATCTGACAAATTAGGGGGGATAAAATGTCAGCAACATTAACCGCAAAGGATTTCTCCAATGGAAATACTCCAACATGGTGTCCCGGCTGTGGAGACTTTGGTGTATTAAGGGGAATCCAAAGTGCTTTAGCAAATTTAAATATTAGACCAGAAAATTCAGTTCTGGTTTCAGGGATTGGATGTAGTGGGAAAATATCCCACTACTATGGAGGCTACTCTATCCATACTACCCATGGTCGAACTTTACCAACTGCATTAGGTATTAAATCTTCTCGGCCGGAACTAACCGTGATCGCAGCTGGTGGAGATGGTGACGGATATGGAATTGGGGTAGGACATCTGGTTCATGCTGCCCGAAGAAATTTGCCTGTCACCTATATTGTTATGGATAATTCGGTATACGGAAATACAAAAGGTCAAACATCACCAACCAGTCCATTGGGTTATGAATCATCGACTTCACCCGAGGGGAATCTTGACCAGCCCATTAATCCACTACTCTTAGCATGGTCTTCTGGGGCAACATTTATCGGCCAGGGCTTTTCTGGTGACATAAAACATTTGGAAGATCTAATTATTAGGGGGATACAACATGATGGTTTTTCCTTAATAAATGTATTTAGCCCGTGTGTCGTTTTTAACAAGGCACAGGGATACGATTTTTACAGAGAGAAAATTACTTATCAAGCACTTCCTGCGGAAACAAGTCCAGAGTTCATTTCCTTACTTTCTGAAAATCCTTTTACCGCGGGTGTTCTTTGGCAGAATAAAAAGGATATTACTAGATACCAGCAACAAAATGTTGTCGATATGGATGTACTTTCATATCTAAAAACAAGAATTGTTTAAATTCTCATAAACTATAAATTAAATTCAGGGGTGAAGACATGGAAGGCAAAATCTACGAATACTTAGAAAAATACAATTATGAAAATCTATTCTTTTTTAATGATAACGAAACAGGCCTAAAGGGTGTTGTTTGCATTCATGATACAACGTTAGGGCCAGCAACGGGCGGTTTAAGAATGTGGACCTATCAAAACGAATGGGATGCAATAGAGGATTCTCTTCGACTTGGTAGAGGGATGACATATAAATATGCTGCTGCTGGAGTAGACCTTGGCGGTGGAAAGGCAGTTATTATTGGTGATCCAAAGAAACAAAAAAGTGAAGCCTTATTTAGGACATTCGGGCGCTTTATTAATCGGTTAAATGGGTTATATATTACTGGGCAAGATGTAGGTACTACATTAAGAGATATGGAAACCATCCGTTCGGAAACTCCTTATGTCGTTACGCTTCCAAGAGAGTTTGGCGGTGCGGGGGAAATATCACCTTATACTGCTCTAGGTGTATACCAAGCTATAAAAGCTTGTGCTAAGGAAAAGCTTGGAACCGACAGTCTTAAAGGTGTACAAATTGCAGTTCAAGGTGTTGGAAATGTTGGTTACCATCTAGTGAAATATCTTGCACAAGAACGAGCAAATATCACTATAGCGGATATTGATGATAAAAGGGTTAAAGAAGTATCAGAAGAGTTTGGAACAAATATAGAGTCTGTAGAGAGGATACATGCATTGGATGTTGATATTTATTCCCCATGTGCGCTTGGAAAAGTTATCAATGACCGTTCGATAGAAGAGTTAAAATGTTCGATTGTTGCTGGATCTGCAAATAACCAGCTTGCGGAAGAGAAGCATGGTAATTTCTTAGATGAATTAGGTATCCTTTATGCTCCTGATTATATTGCCAATGCTGGTGGAACTATTTTTGATACAGATCGGATCAAACCGGGTGGATTTAATGAACAAAGAGGGATCAATGCTGTCAAACGAATCTATGAAACGATGACCGATTTAATTCATATTTCAAAAACAGAAAATATACCAACCTATAAAGCTGCTGATTTATTTGCAGAAAGAAGAATTGAAAGTGTTGGGAAGGCGAAACAATTGCGGAAACAAGTTTCTATCTTTAATTAAAATTAAGTCGGGAGTGTGATCAATTTGAGGTTAAAAGATAAGGTTTGTATTGTAACAGGGTCAAGTATGGGAATTGGTGAAGCTATTGCAGAACGATTTGCCCAAGAAGGCGCCAAGGTTGTCGTTAATTCAAGAAGTCAAGAACGAGCGGACAAGACGGCTAAAGTACTTAAAGAAAAGGGATACGATGTATATGCTATTGCTGCAGATATGTCCAATAAGCAATCGGTCATTACACTGATGGAAAAAACGGTTGAAAAGTTTGGTGGGTTAGATGTACTAGTAAATAATGCGGGAGTCAACCGGATTGGCCCTTCCATTGAATTAAGTGAAGAAGATTGGCGGACTGTTATTGATACCAATCTGACTGGTACCTTTTTCGGCTGCCAAGAAGCGGCTAAATATATGCAGGGTAATGGGGGATCCATCATTAATATCACTTCCGTTTATGGTCAAGTTTGCGTCCCTATGAGAGCGGCGTATAGTTCAACAAAGTTTGCGATGAATGGGTTAACGAAAGTCTTGGCCGTGGAATGGGCAGAAAAAAATATTCGTGTCAATGGTGTAGCTCCTGCTTATATTAAAACACCATTGGATGAAACCGATCAGGAAGCGGGTGGATATGGGGATGCAGATGTAATTAGACGTACACCATTAAATCGCTTTGGTACGACAAAAGAAGTGGCAGACGTTGTATTATTTCTAGCATCAGAAGAATCAAGTTATGTTACAGGTTCCATTTACAATGTCGATGGTGGATGGGTTGCTTATGGCGGTTGGTAATAAGGAGGAATTTGATGGGTGTCAAATTATTAGAAGAAAAGGGCTATTTTTTTGAAACATTAAACGGAACATTCGGAACTGGAGTGGCGAAAATCGCTCGGTTTGTAACAGATGAACTTTCTCCCACTCTTGGCGGCGGAATGGTAAAGATGGAGAAGTGTAGATTTCCCTGGACTGTCCGTTATGATGAAATATTGTACGTAACCGAAGGTGAAATAATAATTGAATCAAATGGAGAAATCATGGTAGGGAAGGAGGGAGATTCATTTTTTATAGAAAAGGGGACATCCATCGTTTATGAGGCTGTTTCCCAAGGAACCTTTCTATTTTCTTTATATCCAGCCAATTGGAACAAACTATAGTCAATCAGATGAAACATCTATTTTTACATAAAATAGATGTTTCATCTAATACAAATGCCCCATGGTAAAAACCTCATTGTTGATTTTAATTCACAAAAAGCCAATAATTCTAAGATTAATATTCATACTATTATGAATAATCGGAGTATAGGATTACCAACCTTTTAAATCAAAAGTCTTATGAACGATGAAGAAAAATTGGAAAAGGGGCGAGTATAGTATGGATATGATAGTTCTAATTGAACTAATTCTTTACTTTGTAGCAATGATTGGGATAGGAATCTATTTTAGCCGCAAAGAGCTGGGATATGAGGATTACCATCTTGGAGGAAATAAAATTCCCGGTTGGGCCTTGGCTTTTTCAGAAAGATCCACAGAAGCGTCTGCCTGGTTATTGCTTGGAGCTACGGGTTTTGCTTTTTCGACTGGACTTTCTAGTATATGGCTGTTTATCGGGATGTTAGCTGGAATCATTATTTCATGGTTATTTTTAGCTAAAAAGTTTATGCAGGAGAGAATAAAGTATAATGCTCTGACTCTTCCAGATTATTTATCAGCTAGATTTCCCAACCACGGAAATTTAATAAGAGGGATTGGGGCATTAATCATCATTCCTTTCTTTACTCTTTATGTTGGGACCCAATTTGGTGGGACAGGTAAGACTTTAGAACAAACGATGGGGATTAAACCATTAGTAGGCATTCTAATTATCGCAGTTGTTGTCATCGTATATTCATGTTTGGGAGGATTCTTATCGGTTGTATGGACGGATGCCATTCAAGCTATTTTAATGGTTATCACTCTCGTTGTTTTGCCGATTGTTGCCTTGTTCAAAATTGGATCTTTAGACTTATCCATTAGTGATGCACTTGTTCACGCTGGAAATGGTGCGGCCTCTTGGACAGGTGGTTTAACAGGGGTAGGAATTGGACTGCTAATCTATACAAATTTTTCATGGGCCTTAGGGTATTTGGGAGGGCAGCCACATATTAGCGCAAGATTTATGGCGTTAAGAAATGATAAGGATGCGAAAATCGGTAGAAATGCTGCGATTCTTTGGGGAGTTTTAGCATATGGAGGAGCATTTTTAATTGGTATTACAGGGTTGACCTTGTACGGATCAGGTGGAGTTGAAAACGTTGAAATGATATTACCATTTATGCTGACTGAATTACTTCCAGGGTGGTTAGTTGGTATTTTACTTGCAGGTATTCTTGCTGCCATCATGTCAACAGCCTCTTCTCAATTATTAGTCGTCTCCACCTCAATAAGCGAAGATATTTTACACAAGGTTATGGGGCTAAATTTAAATGAGAAACAACTATTAATGATTTCACGTATTTCAGTGACGGTTGTAGGTTTAATTGGTCTAGTCATCGGTCTTATGTCTAAATCGTTAATATACGTGGTTATTGGCTGGGCATGGGCAGGTGTTGGAAACAGTTTTGCCGCCGCTATTCTTTTAACATTCTTTTGGAAACGAATGTCCGGTGCTGGAGTAATTGCTGCACTTCTCACTGGCTTTATCAGTACCATTATTTGGATCAATACGCCTCTTGAGGGAATTGTTACCTCCCGTGGAGCAACATTAGTTCTAGCACTGGTAGTGGGAGTAATTGTTAGTTTGGCTATACCGGAGAAAAAAGACCTACCATCAACAAAGAGCAGAGGTTTAAAAGTCACTTAATCATCAAGAGAACAAAAAGATCATCATTCTCTAGGCATCCATCCTAACCCCACTCATACTTAGAATTAGTTTTAAAAATTTGTTGAGGTGTTCAAAATGGCCGAAGAAAGTCCTGATTTAGTAAAATATTATGCTTCAAGGAGTTACTGGCTTGAAAGTTGCGGTGAGAATTTATGTCCAAGACCTAAATTGAGTGAGGAATTAGCTGTAGATATCGCAATATTAGGCTCGGGATTCACAGGTTTATGGACAGCTTATTATTTATTACTTCAAGATCCATCCTTAAATATAGCGATTATTGAGAAACATATCACCGGTTTTGGTGCTTCTGGCAGAAATGCAGGCTGGTGCTCACCAAAATTTTCATTAACTTCTGAAGTAGCAATTGAACGGTTTGGAGAGGAGGCTGCAAGAGAAATACATTTATCGATGTATGCTTCTGTGAATGAAATTGAACGAGTTATTAAAGAAGAAAAGATGAATGTCGACTGGAAAAAAGCTGGATTTATAAAGGTGTCATTAGGAAACCATTTACTCTATCAATTCGAAAATGAAATGAAAACGTACCAGAAACTTGGTATAGAGAAGTACTATCAAATTCTAAACAAAGACGATACAAAGGATCGAATAAGAGCAGAAGGGCTTAAAGGTAGTATTCTCACCAAGGTTTCAGCCGTTCTTCATCCAGGAAAATTAGCAAGGCAATTGGCTAGAATACTAGAGGAGAGAGGCGTAAAAATATATGAACAAACAGAGGCATTAATTTTTAAAGAAGGTGACTCGTCAAACCCTCCGAAATTAGTGACTAGCGAGGGTATTGTTACCGCTAATATAGCAGTCGTCATGGCGGGAGAGGCATATCTTAGTCAAATGACTCAATTTCGCCGCCATATTATTCCGATGTATTCATCAATGGTAGTAACTGAACCTTTATCAAAGGCACAATGGGCGTCCATTGGTTGGGAAAATCGGGAGGCTGTTGGGTCAAACACATTAGCTCAAGATTATCTTCAACGAACTGCTGATGGACGAATTTTATTTGGACTCGGTAATGCGGGCCGCTACCGTTATGCTTCAAAAATGAAAGATTCGTTTGATATTCATGATTCTGTCATTGAATGGTTAAAGCAAAGGGTCATAAAATGGTTCCCTTCGGTTTCCTTCAATCAGTTCACCCATGCCTGGGGAGGACCAATTGGGGTTACAAGTGACTGGACTCCTAACTTTCAATTTAATCAGCAAACTCGAGTGGCTAAAATTTTTGGATACTTCGGTCAAGGTGTTTCTACCGCTAATTTGGCTGGTCGAATTCTCACTGATCTAATTTATGAGAAAAAAACTTCACTTACTGATTTACCAATGGTGCAACATTCTTCAGCAAAATGGGTGCCGGAGCCGTTAAGGTGGGTGGGGGCCAGGTATGTTCAATCTGAAATTGTTCGGCTTGATAAAAGATCGGATTTATATGGGATAGCACCAAAAGGAAATACCTTGGCCGAACGAATGATTCGGCACTAAATATAAAGGACAATAAAGTAATGCCATCAGTGAAATGCCTGGAACATAAAGTTAAGACAAAGAGCAAGAAGGGGGGATAAGGATGGAAATCTTTTTAAGTTGTTATGATAACGCATTTCCTTGTGAAGTGACCTTAGATGAAGAAAATGGCAGGTATATGCTAAGGAAATCAGATTCAAGCGGGGAATATTTTAATAGTCCATCAGAATTAGTGGATTGGATTAAGAATAATTGGACTGAAAGAGAATTCATCAATCCCAATGAATTTAGAGATATGATCATTTTGTTAGAGAAGTATATTTGTAAGTCTCCTATTTATTGATAATAACAGAATATCTCTAACAGTAGGACCCTGGTAAGGGCCTGACCCCGGGAATGTTTTTATATAGGGCCAGGCTCTTTTATTACGATTTTGTATATGAAATGTGATAAATATATTTTTTCAGAAGGAGTGAAAAAGAAGTGTTTAATTTTATGGAAAACGAAGAACAACAAAAAATGATAGATGAAGCGACTGAAATTATGGAAAGGTATGTATTCCCAAATGAGAAATACATGATTCCACATAGAGGTTTACCTGCAGAAATATTAAAACCATTACAACAAATAGTAAAAGAAAAGGGTATATGGGCCGCGCATCTTCCAAAGGAATTTGGAGGAATGGGAAATGGGTTTGTATCTCTGGGTTTACTTTCAGAAGTAATCGGACAAAGCCCGATTGGCCCATATGTTTTCGGGTCTATGGCCCCTGATGCGGGAAATGGAGAAATATTATATCACGCAGCAACAACGGAACAAAAGGAAAAATACCTAAGACCATTAGCTAATGGAGATATTAGATCCTGTTTTGGAATGACGGAGCCGGAAGTGTCAGGGTCAGATCCGAGAACGCTGCAAGGGACAGCGGTTATGGATGGAAGTGAATGGGTAATCAATGCTCATAAGTGGTTTACTACAGGCGCAGTTGGCTCGGCTTTCTGTATCGCGATGGTGGTAACAGACCCAGAGGCAGAACCACATTGCCGAACCAGCCTTTTCATCGTTGAAACAGATAACCCTGGATTTGAAATAGTCCGTGAAGTTCCGGTTTTGGGTGATCATTATCCAGGTGGTCACTGTGAGGTTCGATTCAATGAATGCCGCATCTCCCAAGAAAATATGCTTGGAAAGCGAGGGGAAGGTTTTAAATTAGCACAGCTGCGACTTGGTCCTGGAAGAATCACACATGCTATGAGGTGGTTAGGAGTTGCACGACGTTCTTTAAATGTAATGCTTCACTACTCATTAAATAAAAAAGATGGAGAAAAAAGACTTGCCGACTCGCAAACAATTCAGAATTTTATTGCTGACTCTGAAGCAGAAATTCAAGCCTCTAGGCTATTAACCTTACAAGCGGCATGGAAAATGGATCAAGGTTTTCAAGCACGTAAAGAAATTTCCATTATCAAATTTTATGGTGCACAAGTATTGAATAATGTCATTGATCGGGCAATTCAGACCCTTGGAACCTATGGTCTAACGCAAAATACTCCTCTTGAAGGTCTCTATCGTGAAGCAAGGGCTGCACGAATTTATGACGGAGCAGATGAGGTTCATCGTATGGTAGTGGCGAAACAAGTCTTAAGAGAATTCCAGAAAAGGGAGGTTCCGCATGAGCCAGCAGCAATTTCAAAATAAACATCAAGTTGATAAGGTAAACTGGGAGGTTCTTGAAACGTACCTTCGCAGTAAAAAACTGGTGGAAAGTAATGCTCCACTTAATATCGAACAATTTTCCGCTGGATATTCTAACTTAACCTACTTAATAAGTATAGGAGAATGGAAGGCTGTTTTAAGAAGACCACCGTTTGGTCCAATACCGCCTAAAGCCCATGACATGAAAAGAGAATTTGATATCCTAAACAAACTAAATCGTTTTTTTTCGCTTGCTCCAAAGCCATATCTTTACTGTGAAGACCCGTGCATAATGGATAGACATTTTTATGTTATGGAAAAGAAAGTTGGGGTTGTAATTGATGATTCTTTGCCTAAGGAATTTGCTGAAAACCCAAGAACTGGCCAACTCATCTCGGAGGCAGTAATTGATACTCTTCACCAGTTACATGAGGTGGATTATAAAGAAGCAGGTCTTGAAACGATTGGGTATCCTGAGGGCTATTTGAGTCGACAAGTCCATGGTTGGATTAAGAGATACCAAAACTGTAAAACCGAGGATATTAATGGAGTTGAAACCCTTGAGAAGTGGCTAATTAATCAAATTCCTACATCACCTGATCCTACAATCGTCCATAATGATTTTAAGCTAAATAACATGTTGTTTTCCCCGCAAAATCCTGGAGAGATAGTGGGATTATTTGACTGGGAATTAAGTACAATTGGCGATCCATTAACAGATTTAGCAGTGATGTTAGCCTACTGGAAAGAAGAGGGTGAAGCTGACACTGGGTTAACTTCCGTTACAACAGCACAAGGGTTTGCATCGAGAAAGGAAATGTTGGAAAAATACGCAAAAAAGAGCGGAAGAGATGTTAGTCAAATTAATTTTTATTTAAGCTTCGCTTTTTATAAAATCGCTGTCATTCTTCAACAAATTTATTATCGATGGAAAATTGGAGAGGCAAAGGATGAGCGATTTAGCAACTTAGGTGAGGGTATTGAAAATTTGATGAACCAAGCACAAAGAGCACAAAGAAAGGAAATTCTACTTTAAAAATAATGCATGTGCTTAAAGATGAAAGTAAAAGGGAGGGTATATCATGAAAGAGGTACTAATGGAAAGCGAATTATCTATCTTAAAAAATACTGTAAAATCATTCGTTATAGAGAATGTCATACCTGCAGAACAATCGCAAAAAGGTTATGTAAAAGAGATGTCAGAAATAGAGGTTACATCCATACAACAGAAGGCAAAGGAAGCCGGACTAAATGCATTAGGAGCAAAAAAAGATTGGGGTGGTGCAGGCTTACCATTATATGCTAGAACGATTATTTATGAGGAAGCTGCTCAACACCGGCTCGGTTTTTATCATCCAGCTGTTGATGGCTTTGGTGCCGAATTGCCAAGCCTTTTGGAAAATTGTTCGCCAAGGCAAATAGCGGAGTACGTAATACCCGCTGTTAGCCAGGGAAAAGGTTGTTTTATAGCTCTTTGGGAGGAACACGAAGATAACCAAATTGATAATCTTACTTGTCATGCTGTAAGTAACGGGGACGAGTGGATTATTAATGGTCATAAATCTTATATTCAAAAAATGGATCAATCAGGTTTTGGGATTATCCTTGTAAACTGTAAGAAAGAGAACGACACACAAAAACCTACGATATTTATTCTTGAACTAAATGATTCATTTGAGAAGAAGGATACGGTTCTAATCGATGTCCAAAAAAACTATAACATTACATTTAATGATTTTAGAATCAAGGATAACCGAAGAATTGGTAAAGTTGGAGAAGGAGCAAACTTAATGAAGGAGTGGTTAGCAGAATCACAAATTCTATTAAGCGCACGATGTTTAGGTATTTCTATTAAAGCACTCGATTACGCACAGGCTTATGCAAAGATGCGAATAACAAGAGGAAAAACCTTATCTGAGTTTCCAAGTATTCGCACGATGATTGCGAATGGGTTTGTGAATCTGAATGCAGCCAGACTAATGGTTCATGATGCAGCTAATAAAATTGATAATGGAAAGAAGGATGGCATCATAGCTGCGCAAATGGCAAAGTTGTTCGCGACAGAAACTGCAGCAAAAATTATTGATGATTGTTTACAAATTCACGGAGGTGCTGGGTTTGCCGGCGATCTCCCAATTGAAAGATGGTATAAAGAAATTAGACTAGCAAGGTTGGATTTGCTAAAGAAGGAAACGATTATTGAAAATATCGCTAGGAGTATAAAATTATAGGATTCTTTAAACTTTTGGCCAGTCCAAAAAACGGGGCCTGCGAGCTATTCCGACTACTGGATAGCTTTCTTTTTTTGAAAAAATTATCTCCACAAAAAAATTTTAGTTCTTAAAAAAGGAAAAAAAACCTGGCAATTATTCTGCTTATCTACAAAAATAACGTGACGGCATTCTTAAAGTAAAGGCTGTCGCGAACATTTATTTGTGAAATGATGAACATAAAAATCAATTGATTAACGTCAGTAAATTGTGAAGTATTGTTCTTAAACTGACAGAGCATTAGTTTTAATATACAGCTACCGTTTTTGGGGGCTTTTTTTTATACAAATAATCCTCATATTTAGTTCTAGCAGGACTGCTTTTTGCACCTTTTCATTTTTTTGATGAATAAACTTTGAATAGTTACTACATATTAAAAAAGCAGAAAAATTATATAAAAAAAGGTGGAAAAGGCATGCCGAAAGTATTGTATATTACAGCCCATCCAAATGATGAAACACAATCCTACAGTATGGCGGTTGGAAAAGTGTTCATAGATACTTACAAAGAAGTAAATCCAAATGACGATATCGTTCATATTGATTTGTATAAAGAAAATATCCCACATATAGATACGGATGTTTTCAGTGGATGGGGAAAACTTCAATCTGGTAAAGGGTTTGAAGAGCTTTCAAGTGAGGAAAAAGCAAAAGTGGGACGACTTAATGAACTAAGTGAACAGTTTATGTCAGGAGATAAATATATTTTTGTTACCCCTTTATGGAATTTCTCGTTCCCTCCAGTAATGAAAGCGTATATTGATTCTATAGCGGTTGCGGGTAAAACATTTAAATATACTGAACAAGGTCCAGTAGGTCTGCTGACAAATAAAAAAGCACTTCATATCCAAGCACGTGGTGGTGTTTATTCTGAAGGCCCAGCTGCTAATATGGAAATGGGGCATCGCTTCTTACACATAATTATGCATTTCTTTGGCGTCCCTTCTTTTGAAGGTTTATTTGTTGAAGGACATAATGCTATGCCCGATAAAGCACAAGAAATCAAAGAAAATGCAATTGCTCGTGCCAAGGACTTAGCTCATACTTTTTAAAGTATGTCTAATAGAGTCATTTCCGACTTTCCCTATTATAAAAGGAATAATATTATAAAATTTTAAATATTTAGCAGGATGTGGTCATAAATAGTCAAATATTATTAGTGTGGAGGTGACATAATGGAGAATAAAACTATTCATTATGATGGCAGTGTACAAATGAATGATGAAAATACTAATAACTCAGTTGTAAGTACTAATGAACCATTCGAAATTTCTGATGAAATAAGAAAAAATATAAGTGGAAACCCATTTGTAATAGAATAAATATTAGCATGTTTTGTTCTGTCTATACATGAAAGACAAAAAGCGCTTCAACCAAGCGTTTTTTTTTGCTAATAAAATTGATAATTAACCGAGCTGGTTACGAGCCCTTCATATACTTTAAAACGGACGGTAAGTGGAATAAAGACCAAAAGCAGCAAGTCATAAAGTAAGGGCTGTCGCGAGCTTTTATTTGTGATATGGTGAACATAAAAGACAAGTGAAAAAAATTCAGCATCTTTTTGAACAATATAAATTTTATTGTTAGTAAAAAAGAAATAAGTGAATTATAATGAAACATTGAATGTACTAGAATATGGAGGAAAAACAAATGAAATTCCCTAATGATGCTGATGGAGATGCTTTACGAAGTCTATATAAAGACGGATTAGATTTTAAAAAACAACAATCAGTCGAATTTTTTGTAGCCGTACCTGATCAAGCAACTGGTGAAAAATTATCGCAAGTACTAAAAGGAGAAGGCTTTAATTGTTTCTTAGAGCAAGATGATGAAACGGAAGAGTGGGCTTGTAGTTGCTCTAAAAGAATGCTATTAAATTATAATGAATTAATTAACATACAGAATAAATTAAATAACTTAAGTAAACCACATGGTGGTTATTCTGACGGTTGGGGCGTTTTTGTAGACTAAAAGGTTTGAGAGAAACTAGGGGTTTATGATGGATCCTGATATACATTTGAGAATAATATAAGAAAAAACTAACCTATTTGGTCTTACCCCTGTCAAGTAGACAACATAAAAAAGCTAAGCTGCCAACGCGTGTCGATATTCAATCGGCGCGCGTTGTTTTAGTTTCTTTTGAATACGTTTGTAATTGTAGTGATAAATA
>NZ_CALBWS010000013.1 GCF_937468385.1 Neobacillus rhizosphaerae | reverse complement strand
CACGATTCATCTGTGTATTTTTAGTTAGCATTTCATCCACCCCATTAAAATCTCTGTACCTTAATTATACAAAAAAGACCGCCGGCAAACCCGAATATTTTCGGATTTGTCGACAGTCTGAAGCCGACCATAAGGCCGGCTCTTCCCCTATTTTGTAATCTTAATAATTCCTTCTTGTTTTAAGTCAACTAGACCTTGTTTTTCAATTACCACCTTTTCGCCTGCAGCTAAATTAGTGAAGACAATTGGGGTAATCGTTGATGTCGCATGTTCTTTGATATAATCTAGATCAATTTTTAATAATGGTTGACCCATTTCAACTTGGTCATTTTCTGATACTAATGTTTCAAAGCCTTGACCTTTTAAATTAACCGTATCTATACCAACATGAATTAAGATTTCTCGTCCACCGTCAGATAGGATACCGATCGCATGTTTCGTTGGAAATAGGTTAACGATTTTACCATTAACAGGTGAAACTACCATTCCTTCTGCTGGAACAATCGCAAATCCATCACCCATCATTTTACCAGCAAATACTTGATCCGGAACTTCTGTAATTGCTTTGATTTCACCTTTTAAAGGAGCAGCAAATACTTCATCGATTTTATGAACAGTTTGCAAGGCTTCAGGATTTATCTCTTCAATCTGCTGCTCAACACCTTTTTCTGGTGCTTTTACAGTTGTTCGAGGTCTCTTTCCTTCTATTATATCTTTCATTTGACCTTTAATGGTTTCAGAACGCGGTCCAAAGATAGCTTGAATATTGTTACCTACTTCAAGAACACCAGCTGCACCAAGCTTTTTCAATTGGCCTTTATCAACATTTTTAATATCGTTGACTGATACTCGAAGACGAGTAATACAGGCATCTAGGTGAGCAATGTTTTCCTTACCGCCCATTGCCTCTAAAATGTTACCTGCTAAATCACTTGAGTTTGCTTTTCCTGTTGGTGCTTGATTTTCTTCTTCCTCTAATTCACGACCAGGAGTTTTTAAATTAAATTTGCGAATCGCAAATCGGAAGCCGAAGTAATAAATCAACGCAAACACTATACCTACAGGAATGACAAGCCATGCATGTGTCTGTGGGTTAATCAGACCAAAGAGGATGTAGTCAATTAAACCTCCAGAGAAGGTCATCCCAATTTTCACATTTAATAAGTGCATCGTCATAAACGATAATCCCGCGAAAATAGCGTGGATACCAAACAATAATGGAGCAACAAACAAGAATGAGAATTCGATTGGTTCTGTAATACCGGTTAAGAATGATGTTAAAGCAGCTGAGGCCATTAAACCACCGACAAAAACTTTCTTTTCCGGCTTTGCTTCATGATAAATGGCTAAGGCGGCAGCTGGTAAGCCAAACATCATGAATGGGAATTTACCTGTCATGAAGGTACCAGCAGTTAGGTTTTTCACGTGGTCTGAAATCTGTGCCATAAAGATGTGTTGGTCACCGTGAATAACTTGACCCGCCTTATCTGTATAACTGCCAAATTCAAACCAGAATGGTGCATAGAAAATATGATGCAATCCAAACGGAATTAACGAACGTTCAACGACCCCGAAAACAAATGCTGATAAAGTTAGATTTGCATTTACCATGTTGTTTGAGAAGGCGTTCAGTCCTGTCTGGATTGGCGGCCAAATGACTAACATGACTAACCCCAAGAGTATTGCTACCGCGGCAGTAATAATCGGTACAAAACGTTTTCCGGCAAAGAATCCTAAATACGATGGTAATTCAATTTCAAAGAACTTATTGTATAAGGACGCGGCAGTAATACCAACGATAATTCCGCCAAACACTCCTGTTTGCAGCGTTGGAATTCCCAGTACACTTACGTAATTCGTACCATTAATTTCCTTCGGATCAATTCCTAAAACAGTACCCATTGTGACATTCATAATTAAGTAACCAATAATAGCTGCAAGTCCTGCCGTACCTTCTCCACCGGCTAATCCTACCGCAACACCGACTGCAAACAAGAGCGGAAGGTTTCCAAAGACGATGTCACCGGCATTTTTCATAACAGAAGCTACCATATCTACAGCACTGTTATCTAAAAATGGCGCTAAGTCTAATAGAGCGGGGTTTTTAAGTGCTGCACCTAAAGCAAGCAAAATCCCTGCTGCCGGTAAAAGTGCAACCGGCAACATGAGTGCTTTACCGACTTTTTGCAACACGCCGAAAGCTTTTTTAAACATAGATGTTACCTCCTAAATATTTTAAATTAGCTCATAAAGCGTTTACATTGTAAGTGAAAATGCCAACAAAAAAAGGCATGAATAAAAGTTCAATTGACTGAAGTTATGGGTATAGATTACCCCTAAATCTTCATTTCAATTAATCCTTTTACTCATGCCTGATCGAATCAGTAACACGTAAAAATAAATGCTATTTAAATTTGTGTTGAAGTCTTTGCAAATGCATCGTTAAATAAACGGCTTCTGCATCAAAGACTTTCATTTTTAACGTTTGTTGCATCACTTTAATGAGCTTCCATGAAAGATTATAGCACACGGGGTATTCTTCTTTCAATAGGGAAGCAATTTTTTCTGGTTCCTCAACCTTTTCGCCTTTCATCACTCGATCAATAGCAAAGCGAAGGTGACGAACAAGCCTCACATAATCAATGCCTTCTTTATCAATCTCTATTTCAAACTGCCCCTCTACCATCTCGACCAGTCTAGTGACAAGTTGTGAGTGTTGATTAACATCAGATAGATTTTTATTTGTTATCGCACTATGGATGTGCAAGGCAATAAATCCAATCTCGCCAACAGGAAGATCGATTCCAGTCTTGTCCTTAATGAGTCGAACAACTTCAGCGGCTACTTCATACTCATGTCGATAAAGCGCCTTTGTTTCAACTAAAAACGGGTTCCTCATTTCCATTCCTTGTGAGGCCCGGGTTAACGCAAACATAAGATGGTCTGTTAACGCCACATGAATATGTTCATTTAACACTGAATGTGTTCGTTGCTTGATTAAGTCAATAGCAGAAATAATGATTTCTAGAAAATCACTATCAATAAACGGAAGTAGCTTAATATAGTTTTCTTGTTCTTTCTCATTTTTTAAAACAAAAAGCTTTTCTACTGCATCTGTTTCGATATAGTCCCCTCGTTTTCGATTGAAGCCAATCCCTTTACCAATTAACACAACTTCTTCATAGGAAGGGTGTTCAGCGATTAACACATTATTATTTAGGACTTTGTCAATTCGTAAGTTTGCCAAACCCTTTCCCCCAATCCCACCTGCAAAACATTAGTAATTTCATGGTATAAGAGGTGGAACGGGAAGTCAATGATAAGGTGAAACTTCCATCAGTGGGGTTTTCCTTCATCCGCCACTGATGGATAGTTGAACCAATCGGGCTTTTACGGGCAGTTTATCCCCCACTTATCCCAATCGGGTTTCCATTAAGTCTTGAAGCGGAGACCTTAATGCGAGACAAAGTTCGACAACTCTTCGAATTACGAATATTATTCAAATTTCATCCCTTTTAACCCAATGAAAAAGAACAGGGAAGAAAAGCCAAGCAGTGCCGCAGAATCCTTTATTAACGTTCCTGCGTGCAGGCTTCCACTTATGATTTCTTTAAATCCTGACATCGCCCAGCTTTGCGGCACGAATAAGGCAATTTTTTGCATGATGTCCGGAACGATATCAATTGGCCAATACACACCACCGAGCATACACGTGCTTACGACTAATATAGCACTTACGGCTCCCGCCTGTTGTTTTGTTTTGACAAGTCCGGCAATCATAAGTCCAAAACCAACAACTGATAAAATGACAAGTGAAGCGAAGGGGATTAAATAGGTTAACTTTCCCCAGCTTGTAGCAAACAGTAGGTTCATCGTAACCATTAGTACAGCGAATTGAATCCACCCCATGAAAAAGTAAGACAAAAGATAGCCTAGACTGATTTGAAGTTTGCTCGCAGGCGCAATCATTAATCGTCCCCATGTACCGCCGATTCGTTCATCAAGAATAGTCGAAGCAGCACCTGAAAGACCAAACATCATAAACATGATGGCAAAACCAACAAACATTAAATTGACTTCCACATTGGTTTTCGTATCTTTCTGGATGGTCTGCTTTTCGACGATCACACCCTTATTGCTTGTTATTGTTTCGAGCACTTTAGGAAAGGCAGCCGCATCTAGTTCTGAAGTTGCCTGATAGGACCGCAGAACCAGCACTGCCGTTCCCTCTAAATGGGAAGACAAGGCAAGGTAATTCTCATTTTTCCGTTGCACGATAATGTCTAACAGTGGCTGTTTATCTGTGATTCTTTGCCCAATATCGTCAGGAATCACTACAGCAGCCGCCACATCCTGACTAGAAACATTCTTTTCAGCCTGTTGTCTTGTTGCCTTTTTCCATTCATAATGATGATCCTGCTTCAATAGGTTGAAAATCTCACTGCTAACGTTGCTATCCCTGAGAACAACATTAACAATCGGTTTATTCTGTTCTGAATTCACGGCTATACCGCCGAAGATCCAACTAAATAACGCGGGCATGACGAACATAAGGACCAATACTCCAGGGGATTTAAAAAACTCCTTTAAACGAAGCGTTACGATCGTCCAGATTTTACGCATATTTACCTCTCCTTTCCAATGAAAGGCGAATTAAGCCAATCGCAAAAAAGAATAAACCTAAGGCAATCGACCCGGCGATTGCTGGCAAAATCTTGGAAAATGTAGCCCCAGACATTAAATCTAAATACGTTTGTAGTGCAAGCCCATTGGGCAAAATCTTGGTGACTAAAACAACCCAATGCGGAAAAATATAGATTGGTGCCATACTTCCACCTAAGGCAGCCATAATCTGCGTACCAAGCATTCCAGCAACATTAAACGATTTTTCCGTCTTAATTAATGATCCAGCTAACACCCCTAGTCCACTGGCATTTATAACAAATGCCAACGTCATCATGACAATACCAGAAACAGAGGAGCCCCAATCAACCCCAAAAAGAAGATTGGTTCCGACAATAATGATCAAGGCTTGTGTCAAACAAATAATAATTAATCCAAACATTTTTCCGAGCAGATAATTCGGATAGGTTAAATTCGTAAGCAATAAACGATTAAACACTTCTTGTTCTTTCTCGAGAACCATAGCGGAAACACTCTGAACAACGGTCATTAATAAAAACATCACACCCATGGCAGCCGCATAATATTGGAAGGAGCTAACTGGCTTCGTGTTAGCATCAATAGTTGTTTCTTTTAGAAGCGGCTTTTTCCCATACCCTTCTTGAACGGGTCCGTTTTGTATTCCAGCCTGTACCGGCTGGACCATTTGTGACACTACGGCCTCAATAGGAACCGAGCGAGAAAACTGCTCAATCACACTTTGAACAATGACGGCTTTAATCCCAGGGTCTGGCACCGATAATAGTTTTACCTTAGTTCCTTTTCCAGATATTAACGAAGTGGTAAAGTCATCCTGAATAACAATTCCAACTGCCAGTTTGCGGTCTTTAATTTTTTTATATAAATCATCTTCCTGATAATACTTCACTTCTATCTGCTTTGATAAATCTTTCGAAAGAACTTCTTCAGTTAATACTTTACTGAGCTGACCCTTATCTAAATTAGCGACCCCAAGTGTAAACTTTTTAATGGAAACGACTTCGTCTTCCTTCATCATATTCCCAAACGCGGAACCTAAAATAGCAATTAACAGAAGCGGCATCATAATGAGGGTTAACAAAGCCTTTTTATCACGAGCGACGAGAAGCAGATCCTTCAACGCTAGCCATAAAAATTTCATCATCCTCACCCCCTAATCCCGTAAATTCCGGCCAGTTAAATGCAAAAAGACACTTTCAAGGTTGGGCTCGACGATATCTACCGAAGTAATCCCCGTGCCTGTTTTTGCCACTGACTGGATAAAATCAGTTAATATCAGTTGAGGCTCTTTATGAAAGACCATTAATTGATGATCTTGGATCTGAATATCTTTTTCTGGAAAAAGACTTGTTAACGACTGAGCAAGTCCGGCCACAGTCGATCCATCTTTATCGATTGTTAGGATGATTTTCGAATGATCCCCGATTGTTTCCCTTAATTCACTTAAGGTTCCAGTGGCAATTAACTGACCATGGTCCACAATCCCAATCCGTTTACAAAGGTATTCGACTTCCTCCATATAATGACTGGTATAAATAATTGTCATGCCGTCATCATTCAAACGTTTTACCGTTTCTAAAATGTGATTTCTTGATTGCGGGTCAATCCCCACAGTCGGCTCATCCATGATTAACAATTCCGGCCTATGTAAAATGGCTGCACCGATATTAACACGTCGCTTCATTCCACCGGAAAAGGTCTCCACCTTGTCTTTAGCCCGTTCGGTCAGTCCAATAATTTCAAGTACTTGATCAACACTTTTTTCAAGAGCACTGCCGGAGAGATCGTACATCCTCCCCCAAAACTTTAAATTCTCCCGCGCAGACATGGTTTGATAAAGTGCAATCTCCTGGGGGACAACCCCAATCCATTTTTGGGCTTGCTTAGGGTTTTTGATGACATCGAAGTCTTTTATCTGAATTTCACCCGAGGTTGGCGGGAACAACCCGGTAATCATATTAATCGTTGTTGACTTGCCGGCTCCATTTGGCCCGAGCAGCCCGTAAGATTCCCCTTTTTCCACTTCAAAGGATACACCTTTCACTGCCGCAAAATTCCCAAAGCTTTTGTGTAAATCTCGAACGGTTAGCATCTTCATTGGTAACCACTCCCTATTTCAATCATTTTCTTCCATCTATAATGATACAGAAGAAATTAGGCAAAAGTAAGAAAATTATGTATTTTTTCAAAAAAAAAAAGGAACTGCAGCCACTGCAGTCCCCATTATATTTATTTTAAGAAGATAAAATATAAGACAAAGATGACAAAGAAAAAGTACATAATTGGATGAATTTCTTTTGTCCGGCCTTTGACGATCATCGTGATTGGGTAGAAGATAAAGCCCATCGCAATTCCTGTTGCAATACTATAGGTTAATGGCATGGCAATCATCGTCAAGAACGCTGGAACGGCAATTTCAAAACGTTTCCAGTCGATTTTTCCTAAAGAAGAAACCATCAACACCCCAACAATGATTAAAGCTGGTGCGGTCACAGGCGCGGTGATTACAGATAATAACGGAAAGAAAAATAGCGATAAGATAAATAGTCCTGCTGTAACTAATGAAGCAAATCCTGTTCTTGCACCAGAAGCAACCCCTGCTGATGACTCAATGAAAGAAGTGGTAGTCGATGTCCCAAGAATAGCACCAACACTTGATGCAATTGAGTCAGAGATTAACGCTCTTCCCGCACGCGGAAGCTTACCGTCTTTCATTAATCCTGCTTGTCCGGCCACCGCAACAAGCGTCCCAGCATTGTCAAAGAAATCAACAAACAAGAACGTCAAGATAATACCAAGCATGGCTGTCGTGTAAAACGAGCTATCTCCAAAAGCTGAAAACGCAGCTCCGAAGGTTGGCTCTATACTTGGAACATGGCCAACTACTTGATGTGGTACTTTAATTTCTCCAAAAATCATTCCGACAATGACCGTCAAGATCATACCGTAAAATACAGCACCTTTGATTCCTCGCGTCATCATAATGACAGTTACGACAATACCAAAAATAGCTAATAAAGGAGGGCCTGCTGTTAAATCACCTAATCCAACAAGAGTTGCATCATTATTAACAATAATTTGCGCACTTTGTAAACCGACAAAAGTAATAAATAAGCCAATTCCAGCTCCAACCGCATATTTTAAATCGATTGGAATCGCATTAATGATTTTTTCACGAAGTCCTGTTAACGTTAGCAAAAAGAAAAACACTCCGGATATCAACACGGCTCCCAGTGCATGCTGCCATGGAATACCGCTACCTAAGACAACAGTAAAGGCAAAAAAGGCGTTTAATCCCATCCCTGGTGCTAATGCCAGTGGATACTTCCCAATCAGTCCCATGATAATGGAACCAATCGCTGACGCTAAGGCAGTGGCCACAAAGACAGCACCTTGATCCATTCTTAGGGCATCCGGAAAATCCGTTACGGCTGCAAGTGATAATGTTAACGGGTTTACCACTAATATATAGGCCATTGCAAGAAAAGTGGTAAATCCACCGATGATTTCCCTGCGATAATTCGTTCCTAGTTTCTCAAACTCAAAATATTTCTGCATGTGTCTTCCCCCTATAAATCTATCTTTTTTTACGCAAAAAAACGCTCCGGCATTTTCTACCGGAGCGCGACTTTAGGCATGTGCAATAAACAGAGGAAAAGAATAGACCCCTTTTATTAAAAACACTGCCTCGTAGTCAAGCCATTTACGGTGGCTCGGTAGAAACTTTTGGGCCATATTCCCAAATTTATACGATGCAATTATATAATTTCCCTATTTCGTTTTTTATTTTAGCAGGAAACAATCTTCATGTAAATAAAAATACGAACAATATTATAAAAAAATATAATATTGTTCGTATTTTATTATTATTCCCACTCAATCGTTGCTGGTGGCTTGCTGGTAATATCATAGACAACCCGATTAACATGGGCTACTTCGTTGACGATACGGGTGGAGATCACCTCAAGAACATCCCATGGAATTCTCGCCCAATCGGATGTCATACCGTCAATCGATGTGACCGCGCGAATCCCAATCGTGTAATCATAGGTTCGTGTATCCCCCATGACACCGACACTGCGAATATCCGGAAGTACGGTGAAATATTGCCAGATTTCACGATCAAGCCCGGCTTTTTTTATTTCCTCACGTAAGATCCAATCGGATTCACGGACAATTTCCAACTTATCCTCAGAAATAGCTCCAAGCACACGAATACCTAGACCAGGTCCTGGGAACGGCTGTCTCCAAACGATATCATCAGGGATTCCAAGCTCCGTACCAAGTGCGCGGACTTCATCTTTGAACAAGGTATTTAATGGTTCAATTAATTTGAACTGCATGTCTTCCGGCAGCCCGCCGACATTGTGGTGCGACTTAATGGTTTGCGCCGTTGCTGTGCCGCTTTCAATAATGTCGGTGTAAAGCGTTCCTTGAGCCAAGAACTCTATGCCCTCTAGCTTAGTTGCTTCATCATCAAATACATAAATAAATTCGTTACCGATGATTTTTCGCTTCTTCTCTGGGTCACTTACACCCTCGAGCTTCGATAAGAACCGTTCTTTCGCATCAACCTTGATGACATTCATCTGGAAGCCTTCAGAGAAAGTTTTCATTACACTGTCGGCTTCATTTTTCCGTAGCAGACCATGGTCGACAAAAATACAGGTTAGCTGATCACCGATTGCTTTATGAATCAAAACGGCAACAACAGATGAATCTACACCGCCGCTTAGGGCACAAAGAACCTTTTTATCGCCCACAGTCTCGCGAATTTTCGCCATTTCCACTTCAATGAAGTTTTCCATTGACCAATTGCCACTAAGTCCACAAACGTTAAACACAAAATTCTTAAGGAGTTCATTTCCGTATACAGAATGACGTACTTCCGGGTGAAACTGTACTGCGTAAAGCTTCCGCTCCACATTACTCATCGCCGAAATCGGACAGGACGGATTTGTGCCGTCAACAGTAAACCCTTTAGGGGCTTCGACAACAAGGTCACCATGGCTCATCCACACAGTCTGTTCATTTGGTAGCCCGCCAAATAGCGCCGATTCATTTTGAATCGTCAATGTTGCTTTTCCATATTCACGCTGCTTAGCTTTTTCAACCTTCCCATTAAAATGGACGGTCATTAACTGCATCCCGTAGCAAATTCCAAGGATTGGAAGACCCATCTCAAAAATCGCTTCATCACAGCGGAAGGAATTTTCATCATAAACACTGTTTGGTCCCCCGGAAAAAATGATGCCTTTAGGGTTCATTTTGCGGATTTCCTCAGCAGTAATCGTATGCGGATGTAGTTCACTATATACACCGAACTCACGAATCCTACGTGTAATCAGCTGATTATATTGACTCCCGAAATCTAAAACAACAATCATATCGTGCTTTTCCGTCAAAGCAGCCACCTCATTTTTCTAAAGTTATTACTAGCTTTTACTTAAATGAATAAAAAAAACTAGAATTCTCCCCCTAATAAAAATCAGGAAGGCAGAATTCTAGTTTTATCGAAAAAACCATATACAGAAATTCTGCCTTCATAGTCAGGTCATTTTATGGCAACCCGGTAGAGACTCTCGAACCCTATTATCGAGGATATATGAAGGAAACGTACCTATTTAGAAAAGCGCAAGTGCCCTGGTCAGCGACGTAAGGGCTGGACTGAACCGACTGAGATAAATGTAAACTTGCCGACTGGCAAGCCGTTAGGCGAAGACAGAGGCGTAGTTGAATTTATGCGTTCAGAATTTAGGGAATAAATTCTGATTAGCTAAAGGAAGCACTCTCACCGCTGGGCACTTGAGCTAGACATTCAATTAATAAAATATATTGTAACAATAGGTTGTTTTTCTGGTCAAGCGATTGTCTTTTTAATTAAATTTTCCCACAATTTACGGCTCTCTTTCCATGTTCCCTTTGGCAGATTTTGATGATAGATATATTGTTCATAGGCGACTGTCAGCCGGGTCATCTCCCGCGTTGAAAAGAACGAATCGATATAGTGGGCATAGTTCCGTAGTGTCTGGTTTTGCTTACGTTTTATGCCGTAGCGATCCAGTTGAGCTAGTAAGACCAGGTATGCAGTACCAACGGTTTCGTCCTTTTTCTTAAAGCGGTACCATACCATTACTACAAATGGAAGCCACTTGCCACGAATTCGATAAAGAATTCCTGTCATTCCAGCTAAAAGTACAATCACTAAAGTCAGTAACTTCCAATTATTTTCAAAAAACAATTTGGTGTTACTCCATAACTCTTTGAAATCAAAAGATTTTTCTTTACTCTTAGTCTTACTGGTTTCCTCTAAGTCCTTCTGCTGTGGCTTTTTCACCGGTGCAGGAGGGGGTGTCTGATTGTTAGTTGAAGTCTGTCCCGATGAATAGTTAATATTTATATCATTTGTGAAGCCTTTCGTCGGTTCGAATGGAACCCATCCTTGGTTTGGGAAAAATACTTCAACCCAGGAGTGGGCATTATTATTAGTAATTTGGTAAATCTGCCTTGATTCCCCACCTTGGCTGTACTCCATAAAATCTCCGCCCGTAAACCCTTTTACCCAGCGGGTCGGAATCCCAATTGTTCTAAGCATGACAGCCATTGAAGTAGAAAAATTATCGCAATAGCCTCGCTTGGTATCAAACAGAAATTGATCGACGTAATCGTCCTGTTCCCCTGGCAAAGCCACTTTCTTTTGATCATAGGAGTAACCCGAATTACTGAAATAACGTTCAACCGCTTGCGCTTTGTCAAACCAATTACTTTTCCCTGCGGTGATTTCTTCCGTCAACTGCTTAATTCTAAGCGGCAGCCCTTCAGGAAGATAGGTATATTTTTGATAAAATTCTGTGCCCATGACAGTAGGGTCAAACTCAGTTGTTAACATTAAATCAACTGCTTTATATTTTGGAATCCCAAAATCTACTTTATAGCTGGAGATATCTCTACTAAAGGAATTTATCTTTTCCTTTGTCGTATCGATCTGAAACTTATTTAAATCTGGAGCTTTTGGTTCAACTTCGAGTATTTTTTGAATTCCTGCTGGATAAATGATAAAGGACAAGGAAGAGTAATTTGTATTAAAAAATACTTCTGCTGTTTCCTTAATCGTTTCTACCTTTTCAGGTATAGAATAAACAGGAACAAGATCACCTTCCATGAATGGAATAGGAGTTGACCCCGAAGGAATCCACCCTTTCCCTGTATACATATCCTTTGTTTCTACCTTCCAATAATTTTTTCCATTTGCTTTATACATGAAAACAGGTTTGTTATCTCCAACAAATGGTCCGCCTAATCGTTCATCATTAGTCCCATAACCAATCCGGCTTATGCCTCCACTGCCTTCATTGCCACCTTTGTCTTTCGCTGCCGTAAAATACGGAACCGGATCCGGCCAAATCGGAGCTGCCTTAGGTGCGGCAATTCCAAGAAGAACACTTAGAGCAATCATCCCCACAAGAGGAACCATCCATTTTCTTAAAATGGAGCGGTCATCATTTACCTTTTCCTTCTGGGTAATTCGGTAATAGGTCAACAACCCCATTACGGCAAACCCGGTGATAACCGTCCGGACAATGGCTGCTTTTGCACTATAGAGTGTAAATGTATCAAGAACAGTTATATAAACCAGCGTCATAAAGAAGAAGATAAAGATTTTTTGGCGATTCAAAAGCCAATAATGAATTAAGTACACCATTAACCAAAGCAGGATAAAAAACAAAAGCGTTCGAAATTCATTGGATAAATCGTTCCATTGCCTTGCCAGCAGAAAGCCGATATTATCCATCAAATCCTTGCTGAATGACTTCAGCCAACTTGATTGAAAGAACCCTTCTTCATAATAAAATCGATTAATAGAAAACAAGATAAATAACAATTTGATGATACTTTGCCATATCCACTTCATACGAAAAAAGGATAAAGCAAAGGAGATAAGCAGAAAAAAAACAAACGTTTCCATATTATCCGTGTCTGTTAATTGTTCTACGGGTCTAAGCCATTCCCACAAAAGCAGAAAACCAAACGAATATAAAAGCAGCGCCGGAAAATTCCTTTTCATCATCGTAAAATCACCTCCGAAAAGGCTGCAGCAAATTCGCCGTCATGAACCATAACCACTCGGACTCCGCGAGCATTCGCGATGGCAATGAGGGAGCGTTCACTTTCTGTCGGCGATTCTTTTTGATCTTTTATGAGAAAAAGCGTAATCGAACCTTTTCTTTGGCCAAGAAAGCTTGCCTTTTCAATCAGTGGTTTCGTTAATTGAGCCGTAATGAGCATAAACGAAACCGATTGTTGAATAAAAAATCCGTCTGTCTCCAGTACTTTTTCAAAGGGTTTTAAACACTTAGCCTCAATTTTTGCCAAATGATAAAAAAGTTGCTGGAGATGCTGCTCCCCGCCTCTAATCGGGAATGACGCCCGCTCTTTACTAATCGTTAACAACCCTGTCTGCGCGCCTTTTTTCAAGACAGCACGTAATAGGGAGGCAGTAAAGGAAACAACCGCTTCGAACCGCTTATCCGGAACACAGTCCATGACAACAAATACATCATGCGATTGCCGTTGCTCAAATTCCTTCGTCATAATTTCGTTCCGCTTCGCAGTCGCTTTCCAGTTTATCCAGGAAAAACGATCACCCGGCTGATAATCCCGGACACCAACCGCCATTGTCGTATCGCGCTGGACCCGCTCTCTGGAGGCCGTCAACCCTTGATCATACTGGTTTTCAAACGGCCGATAAATAAACTCTGTGTAGGCGGGATAGACAATGATTTTACCATCAGCAGAAACTGTCTTTTCTTTTTCAAATAATCCAAGCAGATCCCCGATACGTAAAGTAAAGGATTGGAAAAAGTGTTCTCCACGCGGCAGTTCATCGATGGTATATTCATAGGAAAATTCCTTTTTCACCCCTGGCAGCAGAAGTGTCTTTGACCTCTTCTGTTGAAGTGCATATTTCAAGGTTTCCTCTAAATTGTCCTCGATAATTAAATAAAATAATGGAAAGGCTTTTGACCTTTGTACATTGATGCTTACCCTTAAAGGCTCCCCTGCATTATAATCCGTTTTCGGCAAAACCCTTGTTACGACAAGCTCATTCAAGGAATAAAAGGAAAGCGCAACACAGTAAATGGCAAAGGGCAGAAAACTATAAAATAAAAACCAGCTGACAAATCCCCCCTGGAACATCGCATATGAAAACGTTAGGAATATCAAAACAATAAGCAAGGTAAACTTCCATACTTTTATGAATGGAGTCCATAGTTTTTTCATATTACTTCACTAACCTTCGGACTGGTACAGGAACTCTAGCAACCACCCGGTTCACTACCTCTTCTGCAAAAAGACCTTCAAATTTTGCTTCTGATCTTAAAATAATCCGATGTGATAACACAAATGGTGCTAAATATTGAATATCGTCTGGGAGGACATATGCACGGCCAAACATATAGGCATAGGCTTGAGCAGCTTTCATTAAGGCAATGGACCCCCTTGGGCTTGCACCAAGATAGACACTGCCATGATTTCTTGTCCGATTCACAATGTCGACAATATAACGTTTAATGGTATCGTCGACAAATACCTCTTTAATTTCTTGTTGCAGGGATAGTAAGCCTTCAAGGTCAATAACTGGGGATAGGTCCTCGATTGGAGGCACCTTTTGGGCCCTGTTCAAAACTTCGATTTCTTCCTGCAAATCAGGATACCCCATTTTCATTTTTAATAAAAAGCGGTCGAGCTGTGCTTCTGGAAGCGGATATGTACCTTCATATTCAATCGGGTTTTGTGTCGCCATAACGAAGAATGGTTTGTTTAACTTATGGGTCACACCGTCAATCGTGATACTTGCTTCCTCCATCCCTTCCAAAAGCGCCGATTGGGTCTTAGGCGATGTACGGTTAATTTCATCAGCAAGAATGATATTACCCATTAGTGGGCCTGGACGAAATTGAAATTCCATTTCTTTCGGGTTATAAATCGATACTCCCGTTACATCGGAAGGCAGCAGGTCTGGGGTGAATTGAATTCTGCGGAAATTGGCATTAACAGACTTGGCAAGGGCACGGACCATCATTGTTTTCCCGACACCTGGCACGTCCTCTAGGAGAACATGTCCTCCGGCCAGTAGGGACACAAGACTTAGTTCCGCGACATTTCTTTTTCCAATCATGACCTTTTCAATGTTTACAAGTATTTTTTCTATCGTGGGATTCATTTGTTCATAGGACATGGTAATTCCTCCTCAACGGCTCAAGCCAAATTATGACATTCTATCTATGTATTCGATTTATTATCTGAAAATTCCTGTTTAAAGGGACACATAATATTCAAAATGTGCATAAATAGTAGACGAGGGAGAATTGGAAAATGTTTCATCTGATTTGAACCTTAACGAGTTTGATGAATAAAAAGACAATCATTCCTGCAAAAAAATGATATGAATAATCGCAATAGCATGATCAATAAAAAAGTAATTCTTGCCGTGCTCCTATACCATTGATTTTGCTAAGCTCATTCTCTGTTATGTTTATGAGGTTCTGTACTGAAGGGCTAAATTCTCGAAATTTCGATAAAAAAAGTGAAGTGCCCGTTTTGATGATTCAACCAGATTCTTCCTCCATGCAGCTCGACGATGTTTTTGGCAATTGATAGCCCCATACCGGCGCCGGGCGACCCGTGATGGTCGTTTCTCGACGGATCCGCCTTATAAAACCGTTCGAATAGCAGCTTTTCCTGCTCTTCCGATATCGGTTTACCCCTATTTTCGACGGCAAAATAAATATGCTGCTCTTCCGCGGACAGCCGTACCGTGATTTCACCGGGTTTCATCGAAAACTTGAGCGCATTCATCAATAGGTTATCGATGGCACGTACCATTTTTTCAGCATCGACATACCCGTAAATCGGCGTCTGGTCGCGAATCGTACGAACTGTAAGTAAATTTTCCTGCGCAATCGGTTCGAATTCGTTCATGATCTGCTCCAACAAACCGCTCACATCTATCTTCGTAAAAGAAAGGTTCACCGCCCCACTTGTTAATCGCGTGTATTCAAACAAGTCGTCAATCAGCTTCTTTAGTTGCTGTGATTTGTTGTAGGCGTTATTGATATAGCGCTTATGTTCTTCGAGATTCTCGTAATTGTCATTCTTCAACAAATTCAAATAACCGATTATACTTGTCAAAGGCGTACGCAGATCATGGGAAACACTTGTAATCAGTTCCATTTTCGAATTTTCGATTTGGCGTTCTCGATTCATTTTTTCCTGTAGCTGCTCAGCCATAAAGTTAATGCTCTTGGCGACTTCTCCCATCTCGTCTTCATTAGACATCGGCAGCCGATAATCCAGATTCCCGCCCGCTATGGTCAAGAGACCTTCGGCAAGCGTCCGTAAATAACGAACTAGGGGTCGCGTTAAAAGGAAGAAGAAGAACAAAAACGAGGCGATCATAAATATGAAATCTCCAAAATACCCAATATCGAACGACAAATAAATGAGAAGCCATGATAAAGCCACCATACAGATGAAGCTTATTAATGCTGCCCAGAAAATTCGGATTCGAATATTCTTTTTCCCGCTTAAAGTGGAAAGGAATTTTCTATTTGGCTTTCTATTCAACTTTATATCCCACTCCCCACACGGTTTTGATATACCTAGGCTCTCGCGGGTTCTCCTCGATTTTTTCGCGAATATTACGGATATGAACCATTATGGTGTTGTCGGATAAAAATTTGTCCTCTTTCCACACGCTCTGGTATATTTTATCAACATTAAACACATGTCCACGGTGGCTGGCCATCAGCTCCAGAATAGAAAATTCGAGCGGCGTGAGCGATACTTCTTTACTACGTACCATCACAATATGGCGACTTTTATCAATGATCAAATCGTTAATTTCGATAATCCCACTGTCGGACACTGACTTGCCATTGCTTCCTCCGTCCAGCTTCTGTCTGCGAAGCTGAGCCTTCACCCGAGCGATCAACTCCAATGGATTAAACGGCTTGGCGAGATAATCGTCGGCTCCCGTCGTGAGCCCAGTTATTTTGTCGATATCCTCGCCTTTGGCGGAAAGCATAATAATCGGAATGTTCGACGTTTCGCGGATCTTGAAACACGCTTTAATCCCATCTAGATTGGGCATCATCACATCCAATATGATCAGATCGACCGCTTCGCTGTTCAATGTATGCAAGGCCTGCAAGCCGTCCTCGGCCTCGAATACATGAAACCCTTCATTTCGCAAAAAAATATGAACCACATCGCGAATTTCCGGATCGTCATCAACTACAAGCACTTTGTAGGTCAAGCTTTATCTCTCCCTTGCAATTTTTTTTGATTCGAAGTATACCGGATGATGAGGAATATGGCAGCACTGACGAACAGTATCCATAGCAGCTTTAATCCTGAACGATAGACGAGATCGCCGACTTCCTGCGCATGATCACCGACCAAATAGCCAACGGTGAAGAAAATGGACGTCCAGACAAATCCCGTTGTAAAGGAGAACAGTGCGTAACGCTTGAATGTTACTTTGTTAATGCCAATTACGTAGGGCATGACATGACGTATTATCGGGAAGAAATAACTTATACATAATGCAAAGCTACCATATTTATCCACCAATGTCTTTGATAAATTGATCCATTTGTTCATTTTTTTCCTTCGGTGCAGCCGGTCAAACACCGATGTTCCAAAAATAAGGCCTAGTACATAACCTAGCGACAAACCTGAAATAACACCCAAATATGTCAGGACAAAGGCGGGGAACGAGTGAAGAAGCCCGTTCGCCGTTACAGCGCCTCCTGTCATCACAACAACCTCATCCGGAATCGGCATGCCGACGATGCCGAGCCACAACGCGAAATACAGCGCAGCATAACCGAAATGATGGATCAACGATAGCAACGTATCGTAATTCATGGGTAACACCCTCCTTTCTGCAAAACCTGAAATTTTCCGCTCGATAAAACAGAGCGTTTCCGACAAAAAAATTCCTCCCGCAACGTCCACCAAAACATGCTGTTTGAGGAATGGCAAGGAGCCAGGCCAATGGTGAATACGCAATAAGCTTTTTTTCATGTGGCTTCAAAGCCCTTTGCGGCAAACGTATACGAATGCCGGCGGTATATTCCAAGGGACATAATGAACGTGCTCAATATCAAACAGAGTGCTCAGCTGTTTCTTCATTTGCTGCGAATATTGGAAGGCGATAAACAATCCGCCTGGCTTCAGCGAGGTTACGATTTGATCCATTAATTGATCGCGCAGCTGCTGCGGGAAGTTGAAAAACGGTAGTCCGCTCAAAATGCAGTCCAGATACTCAATCCGTTCATTCTGCAGCGCTTCCCGGAGCTTGCACGCATCCGCGTAACAGGAATAAGCGGGGAACCGCCTCATTAATTGATCGCGCAACGAATCGTCCTTCTCAAACAAAATCACATTCGCGTCTTTCAGGTTTACCGCATCGATATATTTTGTTATGGCGCCCGTACCCGCTCCAAGCTCGGCGATATGATCGACCCGATTCCAGTTCACCTGTTCGAGCATTTTTTTAGCCAAAAACATCGAGCTTGGCGTAATGCTGCCGATTTGTTTCGGTGCTCGCAAAAATTTGTGCAAAAATTGTAGCTTCTCTTGGATATTTTCCATCATAAGTCTCCCTCCCTCGTTTTTAGTATCCTTATCTTAAGAAATATTTCTTCGGAACGAACAAAGAAATTTCTGAAGAAATTCTGAAGTTGAGCGGAACGAAGAAAAGCGGAAGCGCCCGTTTAGCAGCGTATGGACTGGAGCGCTTCGACTGAGATAAAGGAAACACGAAGAGCGTTAGCGATTCGATGTTGACTTATCGTAGGGAGAAGCGCGAAGTACACTAGCTGCTGGGCGCTGGAGCTGGACAATTCCCAAAGTCGAAATTTCTTAAATAGAAACACCTACGGTATCTTTCAAACTGTAGAAGATACCTGCCCCTAGATGTGCCAAACGTAAAAAAACACGCCTAATTTGACGTGTTATCATTGCGTTTCTATATTGGATTGGTATTATTTTGATGAACCCGAGTGAATACTTTAGACCGATCACCTAGACAATTTCCAAAAGTCCTGCCATTCTGATCTATATCCATGCCGTTTTAGCGCTCTCTCCTTCGGCAATGACACTTATTTTTGAACCACGAAGTTCTCCATATATCGATAAATCGCATAAGCTACCCCATTCTCATCATTTTTAAGGGTTGTCGTGGTACAAACAGCTTTTATGACATCTTTCGCATTTCCCATCGCTACGCTGTATCCAACTTTCTGGAACATGGATAAATCATTGTTGCTGTCCCCGATTGCCATCGACTGCTCTAAGGAGCCATTCATCATCAAAGCCAATTTTTCTAGTGCATTTCCTTTTGAAGCTCTATTACTAGTAATTTCAATATTATTATCAGCAGATGAAACAACCATTAAATCATCAAACATGTTGAATTGGTTCCATCCTTCCGCTAATTTCTTTTGATCAAAAGAACAGGCTAGAATATTAAAAAATCCCTCCTCCTGTTTCAAAATATCATGATAGTTTTCAACGAGAACATAACCAAACTGTTCAAATTGTCTTTCTGCTACTTCTACCATTTCTTTCCATTCTGTATCCAAATCCGCTTCTTTCAGGCTCTGAATCTCTTGATAAATATATTCTCTCCTCTTTTTAAGCGTATAAATGGCTTTATTCGTAAACACTTCGTAATAATAATCCCGTTCATCTAACCATTGGAGAATAGCTTCGACACGATCTTTAGTTATCGTAATAGAAGAAAGGCACTTTCCGCTTTTTGAATGAATGGTTGAGCCATTAGTCCCAATTACAAATAGGGAAATCCCAGCTTTTTCACAAATTTTTTGAACATCAAAATAAGCCCGCCCTGTGGATATAACAACTTCAAAACCCCGATCTTGGGCATATTGAATCGCCTTTACATTTTCTTCACTAATTTCATTCTGGTCGTTTAATAATGTTCCATCTAAATCTATTGCAATGAAGCTCATGCTATTTAGCTCCTTTTCTCATTCTATCTATTAAATTTTCTTTCTAGCTTTTTTACCTACTATCAATAATAATCTAATCAAACAAGAGAGAGAATTCCATCTTCCGTCTCGATATGTCCTTTTATCAATTGACTATGCTTGAATCCAATTGATTTCCTCTAATTTTGAATAATTTCTCCATTCCTCTGGAAAAGGTTGCTCGCAGACAATTACATCGACTTTTTCTAGAGGACAAACTTTACAAAATGTATCGACACCAAATTTAGAGTAATCCGTTAGCAAAATAACTTGCTTTGCTACCTCAACCATCTTACGAGAAACTAATGCTTCGTGTAAATGATAATTACTAACTCCACTTTGAAAAGAAACACCACCAGCTGAAATGAATGCTTTATCAATATTAAATTGATTTAACATTTGTTCAGTGAGACCGCCGCTTATAGATTGCTGCTTTGGATCAATTTGTCCACCTAGTAATAGAATTTGTCCTGTAAACTTATTTTGATTGAGCAATTCGGTTAACACAGATGACACAGGAAGTGAATTGGTTAAAATGGTAATGTCTTTTTTATTTTTAATACATTGCGCAAATTCAAGCATGGTTGTCCCTACATCAATGACAATCACATCACCGTTAGAAATGAGTTCTACTGCTTTTTTCCCCACCCTTACTTTCGCTTCTTGATTCACCGTTGTACGCTGTGTGAATGGAGGTTCCTTAAATTCAAAGACCTTTTTAATCGCTCCACCGTAAACCCTCTTTAAAAGTCCTTTCTCTTCTAATATCATCAAATCGCGTCGAACAGTTTCCTCTGAAACATTGAATTGTTCAACTAATTCAATGACTTTTACTTTTCCCATTTTGTTCAGTTCTTTTAAAATTTCATTCTTTCTTTCTTCTGGCAAAACAGACATAATTCTTCCTCCAATTAAGAAAAGCTCACTGCTTCCGCCTAACGGTGACTAGCACAAGTCCATTCTAATTAGCTAACATAATGCATTCTTTCTTTGGTACAAGAATGTGAACCTGTGCTCCTTGTTCAAGCATTTTCCCTTGGTGATGAAGATCATCTACCAGGAAAGCGGACTCTTCTGTTTCTACTTCATATCTTAAAACATTTCCTGTCATGGAAACATCTTTAATTGTCCCTTTAATATCCCAGTTCGCTTGTAAATCTAAATGATTTTCACCAGCGGCAACTAGTTGTAGAACTTCAGGACGAATGGCAACCTCATTCCCGTCTATCTCTGTGCTTTGAACAAGTTTACGGAAAACGTCGATACTCAAAACATTGTAATTTCCGATAAATTTCGCCACAAATGTATTGACGGGCGAGGTATAAATTTCTGTTGGTGAACCGGATTGAACAATTTTTCCTTTATTCATGACAAAAATCCGATCCGACATTGTCATAGCTTCTTCCTGATCATGGGTCACAAAAATTGTGGTAATATCTAATTCTTTCTGGATTCTCTTTAATTCTTTTTGTAAGTTTTTTCTAATTTTCGCATCCAATGCACTTAACGGCTCATCCAAAAGCAGGACCTTTGGTTCCATGACAAGTGCACGGGAGAGAGCCACCCTTTGTTGTTGACCACCAGATAATTGATGAGGATAGGACTGTTCTTTTCCAATCAAATCTACCAGTTCAATCATCCTTGTTACTCTTGATTTAATATCCTTTGCCTTCTTCATTTTAAGGCCGTAAGCGATATTTTCAAAAACGGTCATATTCGGGAACAATGCATACGATTGAAACACCATACCGACTTCACGGTTACGCGGTGATAAATGAGTAATATCTTTTCCATCAATGAAGATACTTCCTTCATTCACATCTTCAAGTCCGGCAATGGATCGTAATAAGGTGCTTTTTCCGCACCCGCTTTGTCCTAGAAGAGTCGCAAATTCTCCCTTTTTTAATGTCAATGAAATATTTTCTAACACGACTTGATGATTATAACCCTTCGTTACTTGATCAATCGTTACATAGCTCATGAATTTTCACCTTCTAAAGCTGTATTTTTTTGACGGTATGATTTCTTTAAAAATGAAAGAGATCGTTTCTTATTAGAAAAGCGCAAGCGCCTTGGTCAGCCCCGACAAGCATAAGACGAGCCGGCGGGAAGGTTGCTTTTTAACCTTCATGACGGATTGGCTTATGACCTCGAGGGGCTAGGCGCTGGAGCTGGACAATTCTCGAAGTCAAAATTTATCCTTTTAAAAGGGAAGGAGCATTCTCTTTTCTAAACGTAAGTTTTAATACAGTCCCCGTTAAAAGTAAAATGATAGAGTAATACGTAATCACTATGGCACTTGTTAAGTGACCACTCTTGTTGAGTTTATCGGCAAGATAAATTTGAATCGTTTCAAATCGGCCCCCGACAAGCAAATTGGCAAACGCAAACTCACTAAATAAAAGCGCGACGGATAATAAGGTAGATACTAAAATACCAGAGATAATATTGGGAAACACCACTGTACGAAACGCCTGGAATTTTGTGGCCCCAAGTAATTCGGCCGCATCGACAAGCTGGATCGCATTCACCGTACGAAGGCTGTTGCGAATACCTTGGTACATAAATGGCAGAATCGTGATGAAATAAGCACCAACTAAAATCCATGGTGTTCCGGCAATTTGAATCGGTCCATCTGAGTATACTTTGATTAATCCTACAGCTCCAACAATGGGCGGTATGCCATATGGAAGCATAGAGGCTGCTTGAAGCCATTTTTCCCATTTACCGAAATAGACAGTGATGATAAAAATCGTTGGGAGCATAATTACCACACTAAGACCAACCGTCACCACAATTAAAAACAGCGTATGCTGCAGCGCACGATAAAACCGTTCATCTTGAAATAATTCGATATACCATTTCACCGTATAACTCTCTGGTAGAATCGTATGATCCCATTTCCCAGCCATCGAGAATAAAAACGTTCCTACCAGTGGGATTATTAAATAGATAACAAGCAATCCCACGATCACTTTATGAAACGCTAATGAAGACTTCATCGTAAATCCCTCCTAATGCGACGCATCATTCGTTCATTGAACCACATCGCCCCGATCATGGTCGCTGCTAGAAGAACACCCATCGCACTGCCCAACTGTGGCCTTAAGGAAACATCACTCGATACTAAAGAGGCAATTTGCAAGGATAATAAATTATAGTTGCTTCCGACAAGTGCATAGGCTGTCGCATAAGCTCCCATCGCGTTCGCAAACAAAATACTGAATGTACCGGCAATGCTAGGCAAAAGAACCGGGATCCCGATGTGGATCCAAAAGGATAAGGCCGTTCCATTTAATAAAGAGGAAGCTTCTTTCCATTGCTTTTTAATTCCCTGATAGGATGGGTAAATAAGCATAATAGCAAGGGGAATTTGGAAATAAATATAAACCAGAATGAGACCTGTCCAAGAATATAAATTAAAGCCTGCAAATATATCCAAACCAAGCTTAGAAAAAAGCAGCGTAAACAATCCATTGTTTCCAAGTAAAATAATATAGGAAAAGGAAAGCGGAATTCCTTCGAAGTTCGAAGTCATATTGGCAATCATCAATAAGCGATTTTGTATTTTTTGTGAGAACTTTGTAAACGAATAGGCGGCAATAACCGCAATAATCACAGAAGTAACAGCAGAGAACAACGAAATGACAAGGCTATTTTGAATAGCTTGCAAATAAAATTTACTTTTAAATATGGTTAGGTATTGTTGAATCGTCACTTGAATTCCATCATCTGCATAAAAACTATCCTTCAGCATGGCCACTAATGGTCCGATTTCAAACCCAATAATAAACAAAATAAATGGTAGTAAAAGAGCTAATAAGTATAATTTTTGTTTTTTAATTTTTCTCAAGACTTCTCGCTCCTCTATATTCGCTAACAATGGGGGAATTGGTTTCATCGTACGTACATTAACCAATTCCCGGTAACCTTCATTTTTCTAAATAGGGTACTTTCTTTAAACGGTCATTTTCCTATTAAGACCTGGCAGTGAATAGTTCACCATTTTATCGGACGGCTCAATCTCTAACAGTTCACAAACAAGCGGGGCAAAAGCCAATTGCGGAACGACCTCACTGTGAACACCAGGCTCCACTTTTGGACTGATGATAAAGAGTGGTACATCACGCTCACCATCTGTGATGCCGCCGTGATTGCCATACTCACTCATACCATGATCAGACGTAATTAAAATGTGATACCCTTCCTTCATCCAAATCGGCAAAAGCTGTGCCAGCAAGCTGCCCATTTTCAAGATTTGTTCACGATATTCTTTCGATTCCGAACCGAAAGCCTCTCCTTTTACATCGACACCAAGTGGATGAATATATAAAAAGTGCGGGTCATATTTTCTGCGCAATGCTTCTGCATCCATTAACACATGACTATCCGGATAATCATCATCCCAATAAAATTTTCCATATTGAATCGGCTTAGACTCATCCTCTTGCTCGCGGTCTTCAACAAAATGGAATGGGGCGCGATTATAAAGTTCACTTACCCAGTAATAGGCTACCGCTCCATTCCTTAAACCGTTCTCCTTCGTCAGATGAAAGAGACTTTTCTCGGTAGATAGTTGAACAGCTTGATTGGATGTAATGCCGTTGACAGATGCAGGTGTACCAGTAAGCAATACTTCATATAATGGACGGGAAAGACTTGGCAGCTCCGATTTAACCTTGTAAAGTGCTGCCTGATTGGTTTCTAAAAGATGTTGAATAAATCCGAGAGTTTCACAGGCTTTATCGTATCTCATCCCATCAACAACGATTACGATTACCTTATTTGACATGGACTAACACCTCTTCTTGCCAAAGCTGCGGCAACGTTTTAGCCGTTTCTTCCCATGCTTTGTAATCTTGAATTGGTTTTGCATTCTTGTACTCTTCTTTTGGAATCATTTTATCCGCTACTTCTTTCGGAAGATTTACATTATCGCGAATAGGGCGGGCAAACCCTTTAGCCAAGTTAATTTGTCCTTCGTCGCTTAAGATATATTCTCTAGTGGCCAACGCTGCATACGGATGCTTCGCATATTTGTTAATAATAGTGGCATAGCCGCTTACGACTGAACCTTCCTTAGGAATGGTGACATCGAACTGGTTACGATTGATTTGTTCAGCATAACCAAGGGCATTGAAATCCCAAACAATGGCCACTTCCACTTCCCCTTTTTCGATGTTAGCCGGCTTGGCATCCGTTAAGCCAAGACGTCCTTGCTTGGCAAGCTTAGCAAAAAAGTCAATTCCTGGTTGAAGATGTTTTTCATCACCGCCGTAAGCCATTGCAGCAGCAAGAACGCCCATTTGGTTCTGTGTACCACGCTGAACATCTCCAACGGTTACTTTATAATTTCCTTTTAATAAATCATCCCAAGATTTTGGCGGGTTTTTCACTAATTCTTTATTCGTTAAGAAGGCAATCGTTCCTTGATAGCCGACAACCCAATCCCCGTTGTCATCTTTTGCCCACTCAGGTACATCGTTCCAATAGGACGTTTTATAAGGGATTGTTAATTTTTTCTGTTCAGCAATAGGTCCAAAGGAAATCCCTACATCACCTATATCAGCGGTTGCGTTCTCTTTTTCAGATTCCATTTTAGCAATCTCTTCGGCGCTGGATAAATCTGTATCCGTGTGTTTCAATGTATATTTTTTCGCCACTTCATCCCACGTTTCTACCCAGTTGGCCCATGAATCAGGCATACCGGCACTATTCACTTCGCCCTCTTTTTTGGCTTTTGTTTCAATTTCTTTCAAGGATAATGAGTTGGGATCCTTAATAACTGAAGCTGCTGGCTCTTTTGTCGTTCCACAAGCAGCTAATCCTAATACACTTATTCCTAACATCACAGCTTGAATAGACTTGTAACAATTCTTCATAAAAAGTGCCTCCAATTAATGTGGATTTTTTAACGTTGTTTACTGTTTGTTACGGTTTAATCATAATAAAACAATATTAACCCCTCATTAATCCGATATTAAGTTGTTGTAAATCCTCTCTTTATTTATCCAATTCACTTATCCTGAAAAATGTAGCAAAGTAAAAAGGAGAGGAACGCTTTGCGCTACTCTCCAATTATTAACATCCCTATTGAGATTAATGTTTATTGCTTCGGCACGAGAACGACCAGCGAAATTTGCAATCTATTTTTCAAATTTACGCGTAGTTATGAGATGGGGTGTTGGTATATATTAATACAACTTAATTGCAAGTTTAAAAAGGTCCCAAAATATTGGGAAAAGGACGAGCTAAAGACCCCGTTACCTTAATTAGCCTATCTTATTTCTTATACCATTCATCTGTCTTGAATTTTCTAGGAATGTCTTGTTCAAATGGGTCATCAAAGCCTAATTGTTCAAGAGTATCAACTCATAAATCTCTTTTTGAATCGGGCAATTTCCTACCACACCATGGGCAATATTCTATTTGAAAACTAGAAGAACCACCATCGTGAATAATTAACCCATACTCATCAAACTTGTCGTTGTAGTATATTAGGTTATCTGGACATTCAAATGGATTAGAATGTTTCTCACATTTATAATTGACCTGACGTGTCATAGTTTGACAACAATGATTTTCCATTTGTTTTCTCCTTTTGATAGCTATTTCTTTCTACTGAACATTACATGAAAATTTGTTTAAAGGAACACACTGTTTTTCACAAACATTTATTGGTAATATAATTATATCAACTTATTTTAAAAGATATAAAAAAATGATTTCTCGTTTGGGCCAGCAATCCTGCCAAACAAATAAAAATAAAGCTAACAACCAAAAGACACCTAGAACATAAAAATAGTTTTGGTGTCTTTTTATATTTTTAGGGGGAATAAAAATGGTACAGCCATTAATAATTTGTCAATCTTGCATGAAAATTAATGTAAAAAAAGGAACCCTCAATGGGCTCGACTTATGCAGCAACTGCTTCGATACCATGGCACCAAATATCGGTGTAAGCAAAAATAATCCTGACTTTATAGTAATTGACTTTGAGATTGCTAATAGCAAAATGAGCAGTGCATGTTCCTTGGGAATGGTCTTTGTGAAGGACCATGAAATGATCGATGAAAAATATTATTTAATCCAGCCGCCTACAATGGATTTTGATGAGGCAACAATAAAGATTCATGGTTTAACTGCAAACGATGTCCGGAACGAAAAAAAGTTCAATGAAGTATGGGAAGAAATAAAATCTTATTTTAACGGTACTACAATTATTGCCCACAATGCCCAATTTGACATGAGTGTTCTGTATTCTTGCTTAACGGAATACACTATAGAACTTCCAGAGTTTGAATACATAGATAGTATCCCTTTAAGCACCAGAGCCTGCCGGGGTCAGGGAATTGGAAATTCTTTAGCTGAACGTGCTGCTTATTTTAATATTCAACTTACTGATCACCACAATGCCATTGCAGATGCCAGGGCTTGTGCTGAATTAGTGATTGCTTGCATGAAGGTTAAGAAAAGGAAAACACTTCAAACATATCTCAGTATGTTCGAAATCGGAATTCCTGTTAGAAAATTTTCTGATTTGAAACCACAAACTCATTTTACTAAAAGAAATAAATATAAAGCAGCAAAGATTGCCATATCTGAGATTTCAGTGACGGTAGAAACCATAAGTACAAGTCATCCTTTTTTCGGAAAAAATGTTGTATTTACAGGCGAATTAACCAGTCTAGACCGTAAGGAAGCTATGCAAAGGGTCGTAAATGCCGGCGGATTTATTAAGAGTGGAGTAAGCAGCAAAACAGATTTCCTTGTGGTCGGTATTCAAGATAAAACTTTAGTTGGAGATAAAGGGATAAGCACCAAAGAGAAAAAAGCTTATGAACTAATTGAAAAAGGAAAGGATATTAAATTAATAAATGAATCTGAGTTTAATAGGTTAAATAAGTGATATCTAAAGAAAACCAAAAGGTGAATACAAGAATTTATGAAAAAGTTAATACCATCTAACAGTACAAAAACCACTCCCCTTATTTTTATAGGAAGTGGTTTTAGCTATTGACATTAAATATTTACATGCTCTACTTCATAGAATGAAGCTAGAGTTACATTTTGCCGCCCATCGAGTTAAAGGATAATAACGGAGACCCAAATTATTTTAGACTTGATTGTAATCTTCAATCAGCAGTTTATAGCGGTATTGAAGTGTAGATTCGTTTTTCCAATTGAAAAAACATGAATCGGATGGGGGTTGTCTTTTTCCCACCCATTCTTACTTATTCCTGCAACCCTTGAGTTACATCATCGAGTGCTTCTATTCCTCCAAAATAAGCTATTTTCCCTTCGCTTAAGTAAAGTAATTTATCTTCGCTCGATTGCTGGATCCTATCGAGCAAATGAGTGCTTATAATGATGATACTGTGATACGAAAGTCGCTGCAGAATGCGTTGAAAATAGATTCGCTCCCCTATGTCCAAACCTTCAAACGGCTCATCCAAAATACATATACGTGGATGATTGATGAGAGCTTGAATCAAGCCGACTTTTTGTAGTTGTCCTCCCGAGAGGTTACGAAGCTTCCTCCTTTTAACTTGGGTTAGATGGCCTTCTTGCAGCCACTGAGCAACTGTTTTTTTAACAAGATTCACGGGAATGCCCTTATGATAAGCAAGATACATTACATATTTTTCTACCGTCATATCTGAATGACCTGTAAAATGTTGTGGTAGGAAACCAATTATTTTCCGAATCTCTTCAATCGTTAACTTCCTTCGATAAGTCCCAATATTTTCATCACGAACTAATGTAGTATAGTTTACTTCCCCTTGCTGTGGTTGAATTGCTGTCGCAAGGAGCTTCAACAGTGTGCTTTTCCCTGCTCCATTTTTTCCAACTACATAGGTAATTCCTTTTGTAAACGAACACGTGATTTGGTTTAAAAGTTTGGTATCCTTCAACGAATATTCCACAGCGTCTAATTTTATTCTCATTTTAAATTCTCCGAAAAGCGACTCTTTAATAAAATGGTGCTTAACAATAAAATAGAGAGACCAAAAATTATCGTATTCATTACAAGAAAATAATCATCGCCAGGCACTTGAAACAAAAGCTTTTTCTTTAATAAAACTTGGCTGAACCAAATAAATAGTGTGAGTGACAACCCTATTTTTTGTCCTAACCAGAATGTCGCAACAAATCCGACTACTCCAAAAAAGAAAACAGGAATAAAGGAACTAACTAAATACAATATCGTACTTTCTCTTCCTACGATAAAAAAACATAATGGTAGCGCCAAGACTAACTGGAATCCGATAACAATCATAAATCGGGTAAACATTTGCTGGATAATTGGATAATAGCTTAATGTTTCAATGATCTCATTCCCTTCGTTTTTAGGACGGAAGGAATATCCAATGACTGCAATGACAAGAAGGGTGATCCACCTGATCCAGTTCGTAAATCCAAACAATGGATCTGCCGTATTTTCACTAATCGTAAAGGTTATCGCAATCATGACAAGACCGGTTAATAGCCAGCTTGTCGTACCATAAAAATTCCATTGCGATAAAAATATATTTACTATCTTATCTCTAGTTGAAAGAGAATTTTGCGTCGTTTCAAGTTCTAAACGTAAATCAACTGGACTTTGGTTCTCCTCGATTTTTTTTATTTTTTGAATTAAGTCGAGCGTCATTTCTCTCGTCGGCTCAGGGGCAGTAAATCGAGCAAAATGGTTTTTCCACTCTTTTTCCAATTTCTCTAGTTCTTGATTTTCATCCATTTCCCTCAACCCCTCTCTCTCTCATCTGCAATTAAAATGTTTTCGAGCAGTTTTAAGCCACGCGCAATTCGAGTTTTTACAGTATTAATAGAAATATCTAATGCCAATGCGATCTCCGAGTATTTCAAATCCTGATAAAATCGTAAATATAATACTGTACGGTAATCAATTGATAACTGATTCAACGACTCTACCATCCATTGTCGTTCAAGTTGATAATCAATAATATGGTGAACTTGTCCTGTTCCTTCAATCTCTTTATCCGTTGCATATTCAAGACGCGACATAGGTTTTCTCCAATAATCTTTACAAGTATTGGTCGCGATTTTATACATCCATGGTCTAAATTGATCGGGAACGAACCCCTTAAGTCCTTGCTGATAGATTTTCAAAAATGTTTCTTGAACAATGTCTTCCGCCAATTTTTCATCGTGCAATAATCGGTATATATATCCAAACAGAGGCTTATGATATCGGAAAACAAGTGTATCGAAAGCTGTGTCTATCCCAAGTGACAATTGCCGCATATATTCTTCATCTTGCATCCCTATCCCTCCGTTTCAAGCTGACCTCCGATTGATTTTAATAATTGCTCCTACAGTACATAATACTCCTAGTCCGATATAAAACAATCGGTTATAAATAATCCAGTGGTTCTCCACTAATAATAATCCACTTTCTCCGCTCACAAAACGTTGAACACTTCCATATATAAGTAAAATCGCATTTAATTCACGCAACAACGCCCCGCCAAATAGGATCATCATCCAAAAAAGAATCCCGGCTATTAATCCACCTAGCGAATGGTTTCCTATCATCGTTCCAAGAATGACAAATCCTCCTAAAGCCAAATACACTGGAATTGTAAAAACGAAGCCTTGCCATAGAAATTTGCCATATATAAATACTAAAGGAATTGTGATGATACTCGTTAATCCGAAAAAAATAATCGCAGAAAACAATGCCTTCTCCAATAGAAATTTCCACTTAACGACCGGATACGTAATAAGCTGATTGAAAAATTTCGAATCTAAATCAATCGAAAAACACCATTGAATGATAAAAACAAACCATATTGTTGCCGTTTTTTCATAAATAAGGCTTGATAAATCATCTATCTCATACGTCCCAGAGCTGTATATGATAATCCCGATAATTGGAACTAGCAATATAGTCATTAACGAATATATCGATGAAAACCATAGCTTTATAAATAGTCGAAGTCTAACCAAGAATCCTCTCATCTTCTTGATTCTCCTTCGTATTGCTTTAATGCTGCTTTCATGTCAAAGTCATGCTTGTTATCAAGTTCTGTCCAGTAATGAAAAAGATACTTTATAACATCTTTAAATTGTTCAGAACCTTTTTCCTCATAGCTTTGTAGCAAATTTACAACAGTAAGATCTTCGCCTTCAACCCCCCAGTTCGATTTATACCATTCCGCAAAACTAACTTGTTCTTGCAAATGATTCGCAACCATCCAAACCATTGCATCAGATAAGATATGAAAGTCTTGATTATTATCGAAAATACCTTCCTGGGTTAATTCATTCTTTAGTTCATACGCAATTTCAAAATCATCCTTATACTCGCTTTTCAGTACAAAAAAATCGTGATTTGCACTATATTGTGTAAGATAATAATAGTTATCACTCAATATATAAATAACAGAAGGACTCATCGGAACTCCGAGCCAATCTTCCATAAAACTCCATGCTTTTTGGTATCTTTCAATTACTTCTGCCGCACCTTTTATAACTTCAGGATGTGCAACAACTCGAATGTGACCAACCTTCTCTTCCTTGAAATTCCCTCCCAACAAAGATAGACCGTATTGAGAAGTTCCTTGAAACGTATCTTTACTAATCTCCGGAATCGTTAAAGCAAGAGGAACTTTTTGATTTTCTCGCGTAATATTAACCGTGAATTCCGTAGGAAAATCCTCAACAAGCCGGGCATTTCTTAATTCAAATTGGGCATAAAGGTTATTATGCTCCCGAGCAATCACAAGAGGCCTCTTCCCGATCAAAGGATACCAACCCGCTTCTTTCGGAAGATAAATTCGCTGATTTTTTATAAAGGCTTGTTCAATATAACCATCATCACGGTATTGCAAAATTTTTCCTTGATAGTGAACGTTTAAGTCAAATTCTTCACCCGGCTGAATCATTTGATCGAAGTGAAGTGTTATAAAATCTTTATCTTGTGAACAAGTAACTGATTTTGCACTCGTACATTCCTTTATCTTTAACCCATGGTATAAAGTAAGATATACATCATTCACTGCCTCATTACCGTTATTTTGTATTGTTAAGGTACTTTGAACATTAATTTGATCATCTGCTTGAAGTTCCACACTTAAATTTGTTTTTTCCATTGAAAACTCATATGGCTGATCATCTTTATTATATTCGTAATAAGAATTCATCCATATGTTATATGATTCATCATCGTCTCCTTGAAACGGCTCTACATATAGTTGCCCCGTTGTAACGTACTGTTTAAGCGCTTGTTCATATTGCATGAAACGCATTCCACTTAACACAATTGCAGGAATGATGAAGACTGTAAGAATAATAGGTATCATCTTTTTTTCTTTTTTGCTCATACGATAGCGCCGGAACAATAATAGAGTTACAACAATCACTGTGATTCCCAACAACACAATAGCACTTTGGTGCAAAATTGAACTTTTTAACACATGGTGAATCCCCCATACTCCATCATACGGCGATCCAATAAACATATAATCAAATGGAGTTAACAAGTGAAATTTCGGATTATCCCACATATAGGCTTTTCCAACATAGTCAAAAGGAAACATTAAACTTAATACTAAAATAGCTGGAATGACAAGATACGCAAACATTGATTTAATCAATGTCGCAAATAAAAAGCCAATGGAAATGAGAAGAAGAAAAGCTCCTTCCATTTGAATAAATACGTAAACAATATTTTTAAACCAATCTCCTATCGTCATTGACGCACTTGCAAGCCATAATGCCTGCACGACGATTGTAATGACCGTGATACAAAGACCATACAATTGGGTGATCAGCCATTTTCCTATAATCCATTCCATGTTCTTTACATCGTACGTTACTACTAATTGTTCAAAATCACTTTCCCGATCCTTACTCGCCATATAAATGGCAATCAGGCCGACAATGAGAAGATCAAGCAGCAGTATCCAAATAAAACTTTGATAAAATGCGGCAGCACGTTCTTCATAATGGATTGGCTGAATTTCATAGAAGATAATGACATATCCCCAACACAATATATTTACCAGTAGTGGAATGGTCAAAAATTTATTTCGTAGTAAAAGCAGCCCTTCGTTTCGAAAAATGGATTTCATTACATTCATGGCATCACCCCGTTAATAACTGCCATATAACCGTCCTCTATTGTTGGTTGTACGGGGCTTACTTCACCTTGTGGTTTTTCTTTTGAAATGATTCGAAAAACAACCCGATCCTTTTCTTTACGATTGGAAATAATGACATATTCTTTTTCGACTTGATCATATTCAGAAAAAGGCACCGATAACTCCCAAACTACTTTTACTGCCTTCTCAGCTAATTCTTCGGTGGATCCTTGGAAAAGAACTTCACCTTGATATATGACCGCAACATTTTCACAACTGGATTCGATATCACTAATGATATGTGTTGATAAAATAATAGAGTGGTCTTTACTCAATTTTTCTATCAAATTTCGAAAGCGAATTCTTTCTGAAGGATCAAGTCCCGCAGTCGGTTCATCAAGGATAATTAATTTCGGATTTCCAAGAAGAGCCTGAGCGATACCAAGCCGTCGCTTCATCCCTCCGGAGTACCCTTTTATCTTTTTATTTGCTTGTGGTAATAAATTTACTTCTTCCAGTACTTTCTCTACTTGTAGGTGTCTTCCCTGCTGATTCGTTATCCCCTTCATGGAAGCAACATAATGAAGAAATTCTCTTCCTGTAAACTGGGTTGGTACGTTAAAATGTTGTGGCAAATAACCGAGCAGTTGTCGTACCTTATCTCCTTCTTTTACTAAATCAAAATCATAAATGGTCACCTTCCCATCTTGAAAAGGAAGGATTGTACTAAGAATTTTCATTAACGTGGATTTTCCCGCTCCATTTGGGCCAAGAAGTCCGAATAATCCCGTTTCCATATGTAGATTGATATTTTTTAACGCTTGAAATTTACGGTAGTTTTTCTGTAATCCTTCTATTTTTAACGTCAACATCTATTTCTCCTCCTAAAAAACCACTCTGCTCCTTTCACGTATGGAAGACTCAAATTGTTTCAGAAAAAATATTTTTTTATAAACTTAGTCACAAAAGACATGAAAAAAGAGGCATCCATTAAATTTCAAAAGTTAATGGTAGCCTCTAATTCGGAAAATGCATAACATAATTCACTTCTATAACACCGCGAATCGAGTCACTTGTATTTTATATAATGGCTCTCCCTAACCTCGATCGGAATAACGTTCTGACAGTTTCTTTTTATGTGACTGAAAAACTTCTTCCAGAGGAATATTGTACTTGTTTGCAATCACAATTAAATTACCTAATACATCTCCTAACTCTTCAGTTAACTCCTGTTTATTTTCCTCGTAAGATCCCCTTACTTCATCAGGCCTATCTCTACCTATTTCAAGGGCTCTTATCGCTCGTGCAACCTCGCCTGTTTCTTCTGCTAAAAAGCCAATGCGAATAAAAATGTCTAACTCCGACCAGCCTCTACTTTCATAATAATCCTTTACCCATTGTTGAAATTCAGTTACATCCATTTCCATTCAACCTCCAATTCAATACCTTAAGTTTAACAAAGTATCGAAAGTTTTGTATAATCTTATACGTTGATTTCTTTAGGAGGCGATTTATAGTGAAAAAGTTAGCTGTATTTTGCGGGTCGAGCAATGGAGCATCTGATGTCTATATAGAAGGTGCAAAAAACCTTGGTAAAGAACTAGCTAAACGCGATATTGCACTTGTTTATGGTGGAGCGAGTGTTGGAATCATGGGTGCTGTTGCAGATTCAGTTCTAGATGAAGGAGGACACGTAATTGGTGTTATGCCAAGTTTTCTAGATAATAGAGAGATAGCCCATAAAAATTTGTCAGAGCTGATCATCGTAGATTCTATGCATGAGAGAAAAGCGAAAATGGCAGATCTGGCAGATGGATTTATAGCTTTGCCTGGTGGGCCAGGCACATTAGAAGAATTCTTTGAAATTTTTACGTGGGCTCAATTAGGGCTTCATCATAAACCATGTGGTCTCTTAAATATTAATCATTATTATGATCCTCTTATCGCATTATTTAATCATATGACTGAGGAACAGTTTTTACATGAAAAATACCGTACTCTTGCATTAGTCGATAATGACCCAAAAGGGATACTTGATAAATTTAATACATATGAACCACCTACCGTAAAAACTTACATTACTGAAAAACAAATCTGATAGACAAAAAACAGACCTAGGTATTACCCTTAGTCTGTTTTTTGTCTATTTAAATGTTTGATGCTAGACTAAAAAGTAGACACAGATTGTTATAATAAAAATATAAACTATAATGAGGTGTGTCTAATTGGCTAGAGGAAATGGAAAACGTTATGATGAAACATTTAAAAATGAAACTGTAAAGTATATCGCAGAGAATCATAAACCTATTGCACAAGTGGCGAGGGAAACTGGCGTCAATACAAATACTTTGCATGGTTGGATCAAGAAATATGGTCAGCAACCAGAGATAAAAGCAATTCAAACATTCCCTTCTCCAGAGGCGGAACTTAGAGCTTTACAAAAGGAAATGCTTGACCTCAAGGAGGAAAACGAAATACTAAAAAAGGCGATGAACTACTTCGCGAAAAGCCCTCGGTAAAGTATGAATTCATTCATGAAAATCGCTCCCAATTCCGAGAGGAGAGGATGTGCAGCGTTCTGGGAGTTTCCAAAAGTGGCTATTTCAAATGGATAAAGCCCGCAGCTTGATTTTCACCTTTCTCAAAAAGTTTAAAAGGGTTATATTTTAAACTTTTTGAGGAAGGCCACCAAGCGAAAGCGCGGTAGAAATTCTGTGTCTACTATCTTGACATAGTATCAGAACTGCCTTCATCATCAAGCAATAATACTTGTACCTGGTCCCCTTTTTGAAAACATCGTTTCCCGCCAGGTAATACTGCTAATGAATCGGTATGAGCTAGACTCATTACCACATTGGATTTATCGAGACCAGCAGGGTCAACAAGTAATTTGCCATTTTCAAAATACAACTTACTGCGTACAAACCTTGTTAAAGGATTTGCTTTTGGAAAATCAACATTCAATTGTGCCACACTTGCTCTAAGATGAGTATTTTCACAAAAAAGCATTTTCTTTATCACTGGTCTAGTAAATAACTCAAACCCTACATAACTCGCAGAAGGATTTCCAGAAAGTCCGAAAAGAAATTTTCCATTTAGAATCGCAACAGTTGTGACACTGCCTGGACGCATCGCTACTTTATTAAAAAATACCTCTCCATTTAGTGCTTTATACACCTCTGGCATTAAATCATAATCCCCGACAGAAACGCCTCCTGTTGTGATTAACATATCTACATCTTTTATTGCTGCATCAACTGCATTCGTACATGTATCCAAGACATCAGGTAGTTTCCCTAAATAAATGGGTTCTCCACCAGCTCTCCTGACTTGAGAGGCAATCATAAAGGAGTTACTATTTCTGATCTTTCCATTTTGTATAGGTTCATCCACATCAAGGAGTTCAGAACCCGTTACAAATATTCCTATCTTTGGTTTCACTGCAACCCGAACTTTTGAATATCCGAAAGTAGCTAGTACTGCCATTACACCCGGATTGATCTTTGTTCCTTTTTTTAGAATCATATCTCCATTCTTTGCTTCTTCTCCCCGATAGGAAATATGATCTCCCTCTTTTACTTTGCGCTTGATGACGATATATTTTTCACCGTTTTTTTCTACTACTTTCACAGCTTCAAGCATAATAATGGCATCACAACCTTTCGGAACCATTGTACCAGTCATGATTCTTGTCGTTTCAAAAGGTCCTATTTCCTTCGTAGCCACCATCCCAGCCCCTAGTTCTTCTACTACTTTTAATTCGATTGGCTGATTGGACGAAGCGTCTGCAGTATCAATTAATCGAAGGGCATAGCCATCAAATGCTGCGCGTGTGAATAATGGCACGTCATTAGTGGCAAGGATATCTTCTCCCAAATACCTTTGATCACATTCTGTAATAGAAACTACCTCCGTTTTCCCTTCAATGGTATGCTCCATTATTTTTTTTATTGCTTGATTAATTTGTAACGGTGTTCTTTTCTCCAGCATGTATGTTCACCTCATAACGTCACTTCTAGCTATACTTAGTGGATTCAAATGAAAAGACCTAAAAAGAGGCATTAGGTCTTATTAATTACTAGTCAATATTGATAATTTATTTTTTATCTAGAGTAGCTGCAGTCGTTTCCTTGATTGCAGTTTTATTATCTTGTGAAGATGTAGAAACTGCCTCTTTTTCTTCATCATCTTCGATTAAACCATTAGTGGATTTCTTAAATTCCCTTAATGTTTGTCCTACAGCACGTCCTAATTCTGGAAGTTTTTTAGGACCAAAAACGATAAGAGCCAGGACTAAAATCAAGATTAATCCCGGAATCCCAATATTGGATAACATAATAACAACTCCTCCTTATATTCATAATTGATTAAAGGGTACATTTCCTAATTCCCTGTTTCTTAGAAAGAAAGAAATCCTTTTCGTTTTGTACAAGAGACACATTGTTCCTCGTGTTCCCGTAATGTTTCAAACTGTTCACGACAAATACTGCATTGTTTTTTATAAATCGGATAATGGATTTCTTTAACTGCTGATATATGTTCTTCCACCCTAATTGCATTTTCCGGACAAATGTCCTCACATAACCGGCAGGAAGAACAAGATTGGGCAGCAATCGAAAAGGTAGTCTCTAATTTACTAAAACATTTTTTCTCACAAAGAAGTTCACAAGCTTTGCATAATGTACATTTGTCTGGATTTAATGATATATTTGTAAATTGATAACTAGGATAAAATTTTGTTACATCTAATTGTTTATGATTAAATCGCCAGTTTGCAGGAGTTACTTGTTTCATAAAAGATTGGCTTTCCCTTTTCCATAAGGAAAAAATCTCTCGGCGGGAATACACTTCTTCTGTTTTTTCAAATGCATTATTTAAAACAAAGAAAGTCTCTTCACCTAGTTGATTTAGAATCAAGTTTACTTCTTCTACTCTCTCCTTCAAAGTGCCAGTTAACGAGGAATCCTCATAGATAATTTCTCTGACACCTTTTTTGAAAAGTATCAACATTTCCTTAACAGTAGGTAAAGAATCAGTTGAAATTAAGAGCTTATTTTGAATAACAGTTCTTTTTGGGAATATACCTGCAACTGCTTGAACAGGGCAAGCTGCGATGCAATTTCCACACTCGATGCACTTATCTCTTTCTATTAAAGGATGATTATTTTCAAATGTAATAGCATTATGTTCGCAAACCTCGAGACATCTTTGACAAGTGGAACGAGGACTCTTATATCGAGTACATGATGCTAAAACTTCATATTGATAATCAAGACTCTCTACCCATTTATCCAATAGCCCCACAAATTCCACCCCGTTCAAAAGTGATATATTTTAGAGATTCTATAAAAATACAAATTGATTTATTTATGTCATTTCACATTATTACGAAAAGAAAGCCTTAATACAGGTAAGAAAGGCACTCCATACTTAACTAATAGAGGAAGGGGTTGTTGCAAAAGAAATGAATTCTTTCCAAAGCAACACCCCTTCTTTGTAAAATGAAACTTTAATTGTAAACGTTAGTATTAGAATGGTGGTAATGTTCCAACTCCCACAACATACATCAATGCTCGTCCAATAACCGTACCTATCAAAACAGCAATAAAGAGCATTGTATAGATGCTTGAAATGGTTCCTTTTGCGGTAGCAACTGGAGCTTCGTTCGAGCCGGAGACCTGACTTCCATTCCAATACTTGAACATCACTGTAAAAGGTAATACACAGGCTAGTAAAACATATAGGCCAAACCAAATAGCATATTGATTGGTAATAAGATGTAAGGCCCTCTGCAGCCTTTGAGTTGCTACCTCATCCTCAACAACCTGTCCAAGACCGGAAAGCATCCATACCGCAGAAACGATAAGAGCTAATCCACCTAAAACCGAAAGACAGACTAATATTCTTGAGGATTTATGACTGAAATCTAAATTTCCCAAAACAAGTGCTCCAAAAGCCCCTAAGAGAAGGGCTGTCCCCAAAAACGACATTGGAACCCAACCGGAATTCCATGCAGCCTGTGAAGGAAGAAGATAGATCATTGAACTTGTGACAATCGATATGAGACCAAGAATTGTCGTAATGGAACCAAGAAGAACCCGGTTCGATTGTCGTTCTTTGAACCAAAAATAGCTATATATAAGTGCAGCAAACGCAAAGATTCCAGAAAAGAGTATTTCACGACTTAACCAAGAAACTCCCAAATGTCGCAAGGAGTTCGCTGCGTGCAATGGATTTCCTAAATGCAGAAGCGATGATAAAATTCCAACGGCAGTCAAAGGAAATATTGCTATCCCTAGAATACGGACCATCTTTGGGGTAACGGATCGACTTTTTTTGTCAATTAATGTGACAGCCAATGCCAAACCACATGCTAACTGTAAAGCGATTGTAAATATTACCAAGGGCCATTCCATAAAAAAATTCCACCTTTCTTAACGCTTCATTGCTTCAGGTTTTACTTTGTAGCGGGTTGAAGGTTTTGAGATATTAGGTGAAGGAAGGTTGTGAATCGAAATTGTAGAACCTGGCCGATTTTCAAAATCAGACAACATTCCAATTTCAATGGCACGCGTTGGGCATGCACTTACACAAGCTGGAAGCTCTCCTTCTTCCACATTATCAATACACATGTTACACTTTCTCACCTTACCCACTTCTTCGTCAAACTGTGGAGCCCCATACGGGCATGCCCAAGTACAATAACGGCATCCAATACAGACATCTGGATTATGCACAACTATACCATCTTCACGCTTGGTGTATGCCCCTGCTGGGCAGGCTTTTACACATTGTGGATCTTCACAATGGTTGCAAGACATGGAAATGTTATATACAAAGATATTAGGGTACTCTCCTACCTCAAAGCTTCTCACTTTACGAATCCGTTGTCCCAAAGCAGCATTGTTGATATCTTTACAAGCGATTTCACAAGTTTTACAATTGATGCATTTGGTTGTATCGACGTAAAACGCCTTCTGGTCTTTCGCCACGACTTTCCCCTCCTCTTTTAAAGTTTCTTAACTTGTACCAAGTTAGTATGTTGACCGTTACCATGTGCAAGAGGTGTAGGACGTTGACTTGTAAGAATATTAATACATCCTCTTTGACATACTCCTTTATCGTCAGGAGTATACCAAGCTCCTTGAGGAATAGACACAACTCCAGGACGAATTCTCTTGGTGACACGAACAGGGATCACAAGCGCTCCACGGTCATTGTACACTTTGGCCTTATCTCCATCTTGCAGTCCGCGAGCTTGAGCATCTTCTGGGTTAATCCACATCGTTTGCGGCTCAGCCTCTTCCATCCACGGCGTTTCATCCCAAGTTGAATGGGTACGCCTTTTAATATGTGGTCCAAAACACTGGAGCGGATATTTTTCTTTGAGCGGATCCTCTGGCCCCTCTGCGGCAGGCGTGTATTTAGGAACCCCAGGAATTTCATCGTTTTTCATATCAAAGAGAGTTTTTGAAAAAATCTCAATTTTCCCTGATGGGGTTTGGAATGGATTGTTGGCTGGATCCTTAATCTCTTTTTCGAATGCGACGTATTCTATGGTATCTTTTCGATAGAGACCCTTCTTCTTAAGTTCTTCCCAGCTTGGGAATTGAGAATCTGCTTTCTGTGCATCCTCAACCAGCTGTTTCATCCAATCCTCTTGGGTCTTTCCTTCGGTAAACTTCTCTCCAAGGCCCAGTTTCTCAGCTACTTTACTCATCCACCAGTAATCGTGCTTACATTCACCTGGTGGTTCAACGGCCTTATTGCCAAACAGAATATACTCTTCACCTGTCCATGGGAAGCCAAAGTCATACCGTTCAAAGGCGTGATCAGACGGCAAGAGAATATCCGCATACTTCGCACTTGGTGTCATAAATTGATCCGATACTACGATATATTCTAGTTTACTTTCGTCTTCTAGGATTTTAATCGTTTTATTAATATCCGCGTGCTGATTGACTAACGTGTTGCTGCCTAAATTCCACATGAACTTAAGATTGCTCTTCAACGGACCATTCTGAACTCCGTCTTTTTCAGTCATCTCGGTTCCTCGAACCACAGCATCCGTCCACATGAACACAGAGATTTGTGTTTCCACAGGATTGTCTCCTGTAGGTAATTCACCGACATCTAATCCTAATTTACGGCCACCTTCGCCGCCGCCCCAGCCGCCGCCGAGAATTCCAATGCTTCCTGTCATTGCGGCAAGAACAATACCAGCACGTGTAGAAGATTCACCTTGTGCGTGACGCTGTGGGCCAAGACCTTGCAACAACTGAGCAGGTTTTGTTGTCGCATACTCTCTTGCCAGATTTATGATAGTATTGGCATCAATTCCTGTTATCGCAGCAGCCCACTCAGGAGTCTTCGGCTTTCCATCTGTAGTTCCTAAAATATAACTTTTATAAGAATTCCCCGCTGGAACTCCTTCAGGCATATGTTCTTCATCAAAGCCGATTGTATATTTATCCAAGAAAGCTTGATCATGTAAATTTTCTGTAATAATGACATAAGCCATAGCGGAAAATAAAGCCGTATCGGTTGCTGGAACGATTGGAATCCACTGATCCCCAAACGTTGCAGCGGATTCAGTATAACGAGGATCGATTACAATAACTTTGGCACCGGCCTTTTTCGCTTTTGCCAGATAGTAGTTTGAATTCGTCTCAAAGACAGTTTCAGCTGGATTAAATCCACTTAAAATAATAAGTTTTGAATGATGCAAAGTTTGATAAGTATTTGTATCCCTGTATCCCGTCACGAAGGGCGCGGTGTATTTTAAGCAGGCGGAACTATAGGAACCATAATAGCCGAGATAACCACCCATCAGATTCATTAACCGCTTGGCACTAGTCCTTCCGGCCATGGCTCCTTCGTCCCCAGTGGCATAATTAACATAAACTGAGTGTGGTCCGTATTGATCTACTATTTTTTTGAGATTTTTAGCTATAAGGTCTGTTGCCTCATCCCAAGTAATTCTCTTAAACTTACCTTCACCGCGTTTACCCACTCTCTTCATAGGGTATTTCAAGCGGTCTGGATGATAAATTCGGTTACGGGTTGCACGTCCTTTAAGACAAGCACGTAACTGTGGGTTATTTTCCAAGTCCGGTCTATCATCCGTTGTAATTCTAACAACTACACCATCTTTTACATGGGCTTTGATCTGACAACGGCCCCCGCAGTTGTGATTACATAATACAGGAATAACTTGTGTACCCTCGTCAGTAGTGACCGCTGAAGCTATTTGTTCTTTTGTGAGAACATCCCAAGTTCCTGAGACTGCCACCGTTCCGGCAACACCTCCGGATAATTTGAGGAAGGCTCTTCGGTTAAGATTAATACTCATTCCTGTTCCTCCGATGCTAACATTTTTACTTCTATAAACCACAACAAACCTAAAACGCTTTCGTTTCAAATAAGCAATGTCTTTGTTACGGACTTTTGATTGTTTGTAAGAAAGATTCTCCGTAGTCTGTATAATCTTTTGTTGCCGCTGGTCTGTTGTGCAAGACGATTCGATTGAAGACTGTAACTATGTTTTTACTTCCAACTGGACATGCCTCCTTGTATATATTTCTATGTGATCCATAGAATTTGTCTTAGTATATCAGTGTTGTTTAGAATAGCTCAACATACCCAGCAATTTATTAGTTACTAATAAATTTATTGGTCGATATCCTACGTAAGGTATAGAATTTTATTGATATTAGACTCAAAAGTGGACACAGTTTAAATAGTTTTCTAAAAAAATTGAGCCTCTTCGTCTTGTTTAACGAAGAGGCTCTTATCAAATAAGTAAAGTCAATGTAAATGTAGTCCCTTTTACTTTTTATCCTTATCAATTATTTTTAAGTATCTGTATATACTAGGTTCAGATATATTCAATAACTCGGCGACTTGGGATACGGCACCTTTTAATTGGAATATTCCTTTCTTGCATAACTGTTTTATTATTTCTATTTTTTGTTCCTGTTTTAGAATGATATTTGGATTTAAAAGAGAGGGGTCAACGATTGACTTTACAACCTCTTCAATTGAATCTGAAAAATATTCGATAAATTCATGATCATGGTATTCTTTTATTTTTTCTTTTTTAGAAATAGCCGTTTCATCTAAAGTTGGGCTTATCATGTTTAGTTGTGTCTGAACTAAATCCAGAATGTCAATGGCAATTTTTCTATGTTTACTTGAATCAAGATTGATACAAAGCATTCCAATTAATTCTTTATTTTCATTTTTAATAAAATAAGTAGAACCTCGAATTTCTTCACCTAATTTAGTAAAACCTTTGTAGTTTGTTATATAGTCCTTATCTAGAAACGTTTTGTCTTTCATCATTTTAAGAGCAAGTCCTGTTAATGGTGCATTAACCGTTCGACCGCTGATATGATTATTTGCGATGGCTCCAACATAGGAATTGCCATTCTCGATAATGTGTAAAATAACCTCATAGTTTTCTCCAAGGACTTTTCCTAAAAATTCCACCAGTTTTTTGTAGTGATCAATAATTTCTTTATTCTTAACATTCTTATTCATAGTGAACTCCCCATAAAAATAATAGATTCTTATAATTCCTTATGATAAATCAATGTGGAAACAAGTAAAAAGATAAATCTATTCACCTTAAAAGTTTACCAATTATTGAATACATTTTCCAGATAGATAAAGCGGTTCAACAAAAAAAATTAAACGCTTTCTTTAAATAACCTTATGATAAAAAAATTTATAATCATTATAAAATTTTATTGATATTAAGATTTCCTGATAATATAATATTACCATGATAATAAAAAATTATTAAGGAGTGTTTTAAATGAAAAAATATCCAGAGGCAATTGGCCCTTACTCAGCATTTCGTAAAACAGGCAATTTACTATTTACGTCTGGACAACTTCCAATTAATCCAGAAACAAACGAATTTCCGAGCGATAAAATTGAAGATCAAACAAGACAATCTTTATTAAATGTCAAAGCAATCCTCGATGAAAATAGCTGCACGATGGATAATATCGTAAAAACGACTGTCTATTTAAATGATATGAATGATTTCAGTGCTATGAATGAAGCATATAAAGAATTTTTTGTTTCTCCTTACCCTGGAAGAACGGCTGTTGCAGTTGAAAAACTGCCAAAAAATGCTTTAGTTGAGATTGAGGTTATTGCAGTACTTGATAATTAAAAAGGAGTGAGGTAGATGCAGCTAGATACAAAATTAATTCACGGTGGTCCGTTGATTGATCCGCATACCGGAAGTTCATCTGTACCTATTTATCAAGCCTCCACCTTTCATCAAGCTCAATTTACAGAATCACAAGAGTTTACCTATACTCGATTTGGCAATCCCACAAGAAAAGCTTTAGAGGAAACGATTGCCTGTTTAGAATATGCTAAATATGGATATGCCTTTTCATCTGGTATGGCAGCGATTTCTGCGGTACTGCTTAATTTTTCACAAGGTGATCACTTAATCTTATGCAAAGATATCTATGGAGGGGCCTATCAGCTTGTAACTGAGATGTTTCCAAGATACGGAATCGAATATACTTTCGTGGACGAAACGGATCTCGATTCCTGGAAGAAAGCAATCAAGAAAAATACAAAAGGACTTTATATCGAGACACCTTCCAATCCTTTGTTAACGATAACCGATATAAGAGGTGTTGTAAAATTAGCAAAACAACACAATCTACTGACCATTATTGACAATACGTTTATGACGCCAATTTACCAAAATCCGATTAAACTCGGAGTCGATATCGTGATCCATAGTGCGACAAAATTTATTAACGGCCATAGTGATGTAACCGCCGGAATGGTTGTGACCAACGACCAAGAGATTTCTGATACGTTATACAAAACACAAAAAATGCTTGGTAGTATGCTTCCCCCATATGATTGTTGGTTAATTTTAAGAGGAATCAAGACAATGAAAGTCCGTATGGATAAGGAAGTGGAAAACGCGGCATATATTGCGAAAGAGCTCCAAAAACATAGCAAGGTGAAGGCCGTCTATTACCCTGATCTTGAACATCACAAAGGTAGAAAGATCCATTATTCCCAAGCAAGCAGTGGAGGGGCTGTCCTGACCTTTGATTTAGGAAACTATGAAAATGTAAAAAACTTTTTTGCCCATGTGACCATTCCGATAGTCGCCGTGAGTTTAGGCGGGGTAGAATCCATATTATCTTATCCGTTCACCATGTCTCATGCCGTAATCCCTGAAAAAGGACGAATTGAATTAGGGGTGACCGACGGGTTAGTTCGCCTAAGTTGCGGGCTTGAAGATAAAGATGACCTTCTTAATGATTTACACAAGGCATTAGATCATGTAAAAGCCGCATCTGCATTACGGAAAAAAGTACTATAAGGATTGGAACGTGCTTTATGAACAAAATAACGATTGCCAATGTACCTACGAAGATTGAAAAATTGAACTTTTTCAATAAACACTTAAATAAAACCGTCTATATCAAGCGTGATGACCAAACGGGAATGGCTACATCGGGAAATAAGATCAGAAAGCTGGAATATTTGCTTCAAGATGCCCAAAACCAAAAATGTGATTATCTAATTACCAGTGGCGGGATTCAATCGAACCATGCGAGAGCAACTGCTGTTTTAGCGGCCAAATTTCGGATGAAAACTTTGTTAATTTTAAAAGCCGGAGAAATAAATCGGATGGAAGGGAATCTGTTTTTCAATCAATTAGTAGGTGCAAAGATTAAGCTTGTAAGTGAGGAAGAGTACCGGGATTTAACACCTATGATCGAAGAGTTGAAGGAGGAATTGATTGACTCCGGACACCGCCCTTATGTTATTCCGATGGGAGGCTCAAACGGCATTGGTGCACAAGGGTATGTAGACGCCTATTATGAAATCCTGCACCAGGAACAGGAATTAGGATTGGTGTTTGATACGATTGTGGTGACGAGCGGCTCAGGCGGTACATATGCCGGATTGTCATATGCAAATAAAGAAAGCCATCAAAATAAAACCATAATTGGCATAAGTGTATTAAATCAAGAGGAACAAGCAGTTCGTGATATATTACATGTTTTAACGGATATGAATCAATATAGAGACAATCATTTCTGTTTTTCGGCTTCAGAGATCAACATTATTGATCGCTATATAGGATTAGGTTATGGCAAAAGCCAATTAGATGAACTGAAATTTATCGAGAAATTTGCACAAGAAGAAGGATTACTCCTTGACCCCGTATATACCGGGAAAGCGATGTATGGTTTGTACAACGAACTTAAAAATGGAAGCTTTCAAAAAAGCCAAAACATATTGTTTATACACACCGGTGGAATTTTTGGATGGACGGATGAAAAGATTAATATGTTGTATGGAGCCGTTTAAAAGAAACTCCTGGACATATTCCGGGATATGTCCAGCAGCCCCTAAAAATCTTTGTTGTATAATATTAACGATTTACACAAAAATTGTAAACGCATTCGCCGTAATTTTAGAGAAATGAGGGGTAAGCATGATACACAGCTTTGATGAAATGATGAATCGAACTGGTACTGATTCCGATAAGTGGGACAATGAAGGGAAAGGCGGTACTTTGATTCCACTTGGAATTGCCGATACCGATTATAAGGCACCACGTGAAGTATTAGATGCCCTGAGGAAAAAAGTGGATTTTGGAGTATTTGGATATGGATATTTTCCACATGCTCGATTTACGGATGCTATTAATGGTTGGTATAGCCGCCATCATAAAATCAATATTAGGAAAAACGAAATTAGTTTTGCTCCCGGATTAATGACAGGTGCTTTATGGATGTTTTTAGATGCTTATACCAATTCGGGAGACAAAGTGGTGATTCAGCCTCCAGTCTATGCCACATTTAAAAGGGTAATTGAGAATTTCAATAGAAAAGCTGTCGAAAATCCTTTGTTATACCAAAATGGAAGATACGATATTGATTTTGCAGATTTAGAAAATAAACTGAAGATGCAGGATGTAAAAATACTTTTGGTATGTAACCCCGCCAATCCCATTGGTCGGGTATGGACAAAAGAAGAGATGACCCGAATGGTCAATTTATGCCGGAAATATAACGTGATCATTATAAGTGATGAAATTCATAGTGACATGATCCACAAAGGTCTGCCTTTTACATCCTTTTTAGAGCTTTGTGAGGAAGAGGATCCAAATATAGTAGTGATGAACTCTCCAAGCAAAACCTTTAATTTGGCGTCGTTCTTTAGTGCTTATGTGATTGTAAAAAACAAAAAACTAAAGAATGCGTTTGATGATATTTATGTCAAGTATCATTTCGATTATAACTATTTTGGGGTTGAGGCTTTAATTACTGCTTATAATCAATGCGATTATTACGTAGATGAATTAAATGAGTATTTACGGGACAATATCGAGTTTGCTATTGAATTTATTGATCAACATTTACCAAAATTAAAGGTTCAGTACCCTGAATCTTCCTATTTGTTGTGGATTGACTGTAAGGAACTGGGCTTAGACAGCGAGGGAGTGATAAAATTTTTCGAGGATTCCGGGGTTAGAGTCAATGCCGGAATCACATATGGCAAAGATAGCGGTCAATTTGTAAGAGTAAATATTGCTTGTACAAGATCTTTACTGGAACGTGCGTTGAAACAAATAAGTGAAAATTATGGTCAATGTGGTTTTTAAACAAATTTCATTTATTAACTAATAAGGAGCTACTTATATGGGAAAATCAGAAAAAGAGTTAAGTACCTTCAACGATCATGCCGTAGAAAAAGAAAAAGGATTACAACGAAAGCTGCAAGCAAGGCATTTAACGATGATGGCCATCGGTGGTGCAATTGGAACCGGGTTGTTTGTGTCCAGCGGGTCAGCCATTAGCACTGCGGGACCAGGAGGTGCACTTGTAGCATACATCCTGGTAGGAGCAATGGTGTATTTTGTCATGACTAGTCTAGGAGAGATGGCCTCGTTTATGCCAGTATCGGGATCGTTTGAAACACATGCAACAAAGTTTGTCGATCCCGCTTTTGGGTTTGCTTTAGGATGGAATTATTGGTATACCACTGCGATTACACTACCGGCCGACTTAACTGCCGCCTCTATGATCATGCACTATTGGTTCCCAAACTCGTCTTCACTTTTGTGGAGTGGATTGGCTTTGGCCTTATTGCTATTGCTAAATATATTATCTGTCAAGGGCTATGGTGAAAGCGAATATTGGTTTGCCAGTATTAAAGTCGTAGCAATCATTATATTCCTTGTTGTAGGTGTTGCCATGATCTTTGGAATCATGGGAGGACAGGCAGTTGGTTTTGGTAACTTTACTACTGGTGACGCGCCTTTTCATGGCGGATTGCTATCAATCTTTAGCGTAATCCTCGTAGCCGGTTTTGCCTTCCAAGGCACAGAGGTAGTGGCAACTGCTGCCGGTGAAACAGAAGATCCGGCTAAAAATGTGCCGAAAGCGATTCGAACTATTTTTTGGAGAATACTTTTCTTCTATGTGCTTACCATTTTCGTTGTCGGTTTGATTATCCCTTACACAGATCCGAATTTACTAAAAACAGGGATTGAAAATGTTTCCATCAGCCCATTCACACTAGTCTTTAAAAGAGCTGGATTAGCATTTGCTGCCTCCGCAATGAACGCTGTGCTGTTAACATCTGTTTTATCAGCAGCAAACTCTGCCATGTATGGTTCTTCCCGTATGCTTTGGGCATTAGCAAAAGAAGGAAAAGCACCGCGCGCCTTTGCTAAACTCAACTCGCGCGGAATTCCAATGCTTGCGTTACTTTTCACTTCAATCATAGGGGTTTCTGCATTTTTATCTTCTTTTTTCGGCAGCGGCTCTGTCTTTCTTTGGCTGATGAACGCCTCTGCCATGACAGGGTTTATCAAATGGCTGGGGATTGCGGTAAGTCATTACCGTTTCCGTAAGGCATATATTGCCCAAGGCAGAGATTTAAGTCAATTACCGTACAAGGCTAAATGGTTCCCATTAGGGCCGATTATCACAATATTGTTCCTGGTTATCTTCGTATTTGGACAAGTCGTTTTAATTAATGATTATGGCCTGGTGGAAATAGTATCGACGTATATCAGTATTCCTGCCTTTCTCCTTTTATGGTTTGGCTATAAAATTATTAAAAAGACTAAAGTCGTGCCTCTTAAAGAATGTGATTTTGACGTAAAAATATAAAAACATAAAAATGTGACAGTCGTAACAACTTATGACATTCTAAACAATAACACTTGGATTTCCAGTTAGTGGGGGCACATCCCACTAACTGAAAAATAACCTCGAAAGAGAATTTTAAACGGACGATATTAGGAGGTAAAGAACATGAAAAACTTAGAATCTATGGAGAAGTTTGAACAGTTAAAAAATGAAGGGAAGCATTTATTTGTATTCGCAGCGGGCTATTGCCCTGATTGCAGGTTTGTCGAAACGTTTATGCCGGAAGTAGAAGTAAAATTTAATGATTTTACTTTTGTTCGCGTAGATCGTGATGAAAATATCGACTTATGCCAGCTGCTTGATGTATTTGGAATTCCAAGCTTTATTGCTTTTGATAATGGCAAGGAAATAGGCCGCTTTGTAAGCAAAGATTCAAAAACGCAGGAAGAAGTTGAAACCTTTATTAGCGGATTATAAGAAAAGCGCAAGCGCCCTGGTCAGCGGCGTATGGCCTCCTCGAAAAAGCTAACGCTTTTCCTTCGTGCGATGCTTATGCTGCCGAAGCTTTACTTGTGGAGCGCTCCAACTGAGATAAAGGAAACACGAAGAGCCGGAGGCGATTCGATGTTGACTTATCGTAGGGCGGAGAGCGAAGGACACTAGCCGCTAGGGCGCTGGAGCTAGACAATTCTCGAAGTCGAAAATTTTATACTTTACTTTAAATAAACCGGTTTTTAAGTAGGGTGTCTTTTCTAGGCACCATCTTTTTTTGGGATGTTTAGTGCCCATATTTTAAAAATTACAAATCACTAGAAAACACTCGAAATCAAGAGACCTTGATATATCAATACTTACAAACCCAGCAATTCATTAGTTAATAATAGGTTTATTGGTCGCTTTCCTACGCAAGGTACAGTATTATATTTGGATTACAACTTAGAATATTGAAAGGAAATGAGATAGTCATGTATCAACGCAAACTGAACCCAACTATTCGTTGTCCTTTAGAACATGTATTAAATATGATCAGGGGAAAATGGAATGCAAGAATTATCTGTGTTTTATCATACTATAAGACGTTGAGGTATTCCGATTTAAAAAATGAACTTATCGATGTTACAGACACTGTTCTTGCAAGTACATTAAAAGAAATGATAGAAAATAAGTTAATAAATCGCAGACAGTACAATGAGGACAATGAGATTCTACCAAGAGTCGAATATTCTTTGACGGATAAGGGTCAGTCGTTAGTACAGATTTTAGAGAATTTTTGTAGTTGGTCAAGAGTTCATAGTGATAGTGAAAATGAGGATTTATTTAAACAATGTCATAATTGTGAACATATTTAGCCCAGTTTTTAGCTTGAAATTATATAGGTCGAGGATTTAATTAGTATAGGCAATTTTTAACAACACAAAAAACCACTCCCTAATTTTTATAGGAAGTGGTTTTTTGCTATTGATATAAATTATTTACATGACTACTTCACAAAATGGAGGGAAAATAGCTTTAACTATTTCTTAAATGTAGGCTGTTTTCGTATAGATTGTGGCTTTCTTGACTATACTGTTAAAGGGTTGATATAAAGGGGTTTAAGGAGGCGTTCAAGTATGTGGGAAGGTGTTTATCAAGAGTTCAGCGAATTAACCAAATCAGAGCAATTGGCGTTGTTTAACGCAATGAAACAAGACTTGTTTCCAGATGAACCAGATAAAATTACTAAACTACTCAAAAGCATTCGTGAAGCTCGTTTTGCTTCTGGTTTGGGTTGTGTTCATTGCGGTAGTACATCGGTTAAGCGGAACGGTAAATATCGTTCAAGGCAACGCTATCTATGTAATGATTGCGGGAAATCTTTCAATGATATGACCAACACGCCATTTTCTGGCTCACGCTATCCTGAAAAATGGGTAAAGTACATTGAATTAATGGTAGAGGGATATACCCTACCAAAAATCGCTGAACGGTTAAAAATTCATATCTCTACTGCTTTCTATTGGAGACATAAAATCTTGAACGCAATAGGTAGTCTTGGCTTTAATCAACTTCAAGGAATAGTTGAGAGTGACGAAACCTTCTTTCGTGAGTCTATGAAAGGTCGTGAAATCACTCATAGAAAAGCCAAGAAGCGTGGAGAAAAGGACAAGAAAAGGGGTATCTCAAACCTAAAAATTGCTGTTGTAGTGGCACAAGACCGTAACGGTAATATGATTGCTCGTAAAGCAGGAACAGGGCGTGTAAAAGCCGAAGAAATTGACACCGTGTTAGGTGAGTATATTCACCCATCTTCTTTGTTATGTACAGATACAGCAACTAATTATAAGAAATTCGCAAAACTTAAAGGTTTACAGCACGAAACTGTAAATGGAAGTCAAAAACAACGTGTGAAAAAGGGCATATTCCACATTCAACACGTCAACAACTCTCATAATCGTTTAAAAGGTTGGATGGAGCGTTTCCAAGGTGTTGCAACGAAATATTTGGACAACTACCTCTATTGGTTTCGATGGCTCGATATAGGGAAAAATGTTGCATTTGAAAAACGAGTTGAGCAAATGCTAATTTCAGCCTGTCAAAAATCCAATCATACAACCGTCAACATTTTAAGGAGCATTTAATGAAGGACAAAAAAAGCCGTCAATTGACGACTAATTTATCGGTTTAATACTTCTTTTTCTCTTCCAAATAACAATAACGATTACTGCCCAAAGTAAAAAGGCACAGGCATAAAGTGGATATGAAGACGAATTGAATGCAAAAGTAATTTGGTCAAATATTGTGGGGTCTTTTTTATATTCAATTGCATAACCTCCCACAACCCCACTGAATATTGAAAATAATAGAAAACCAAGTGTACTTATAACAAGTTGAATGATGTAAATAAAATATCTCATTTGGTTTAACCTCCCTAAATAACAGAATTTTCCCTTAGTGTAATTTTACACTAAAAGAGGATATTGTCAATTATAGTATTATATATATTTTGAGCTAAAAAACAACAAACTTTACGAAAACAGCCTAAATGTAAGACTTAAAAGCTTTACATCATGCCGCCCGTAAGGTGAGAGTGTTTAATATCTTTAACGGGATTTTAGCGTTTTTCATTTAATTACCTTAGCAAAATGTTAGCATTTTGGTTAGCAAACTTTTTTTAATTTCTGCATTGGTATTTGAGCAATGCTATTTCATAGCATCGCTCAAGTATAGGTAAATTTGTTAAACACACTACTTAGCTTTGGCGGTGATTGCAAAATTAATTAAAGCTTTTTTGATGAACTAATGTATATTTTTTCCAGATCGCTTACTTCTTCTATGTATAATGTGTCCTCCTAATATTATAGTGTTTTATAAAATGCTTTTAGTTCCTGCTTAATATCATCGGGCAAAAAGTGCCACCTAATACCCTGTATTGCCCCCTCTAAGGCACATAGCATATTGACACAAGAGGTACTATCTTTTTGTTTAATTCTAAAAAATGCTTCTTTACTTCCAATCTCTTTAAGCAACTGGGGTGTATCAATACCAACTTCAACAAGTTTCCCCTCAATTACTTTACTGATATTGGGAAGCTCGTGTAATGTATTCATAATTTTCATCTCCATTACTAAGCGTATTTTCCAATATCATACAAGATATTTCAGTTAAAGATTAGCCTTATTTTAGAAAAAATAAGTCAAAAAATTGAATCTCTTCAACAAATTTTCTTCAACTAATGAACGCCAATAGTTACATAATAAAAAGCCGCCAATTATGGCAGCCTGATCTTAAAGAATATCCTCAAATAATACAAAATGCTATTTTTCAATGGTCTCAACTTTTCTTAGTTATCTCGAGCCTCCAGTCATTACATTGCATGATACTCCCAGGAGGATATTCGAAGTCGCACTCCCCGATAAACAAGAAGTCGAGCTTCCGACAAATAGCGTTAGACGCGGGGTTGTTGATTGAAGGAAAGGCATGAATGAACCTGTGCTTATGTTCAGTGCTGGCATGGGTAATGGCTTCCGCTACAGCTTCTGTCGCTATTCCTCTACCTTGAAATGTCGGTAGGACACTCCAACCAATCTCATATACAGTCTCTTTTTGCCAGAAACTGTCCCAATAGCCCACACTGCCTACGGTTTCGAGAGACGAGAGCAGGACGATCCTAAACATACGTCCAGTTCCCCGCCCGCCGATTTCAAGGTAACGTTTATGACGATCGAGGATCTGCGCCTCAGTCTCTGAACCTCCAAGGTGTTCCATCATCTCAGGTGCATTAATAAGTCGAAGCAAAGCAAGATCGGCATCGCCCCAAGGTTTAATCCGAACCTGTGGTGCATTCATCCGTTCTGACATTCTTATCACTCCAATTTTTGTTTTCTATTTCAGACCGAATTGTGGTTGCTAGTGAGGTTAATTCCCGTGAATAATTCCTGATATTAATAATTATAACCAGAACATTAGTTCCTAGCAAAGTATTTATTTGTTGGATTATCAGTATTAGATATTAAACAAAGCTGTTGCTTTAGATGAAGAGGAATATTTAATAAGGTCATCTAATGAAAACATTACATCTTCAATTCCTTAACGCTGTTAGTTAGATATCATCTCTTCGCATACAACACCCGTTTTGAAGCTTTGAATCAGCTCTTTTTAGAATCCAAGTCTTTATTTTTATACTGTTCTAGATCTTGTCTAAGCTTAATCAACAAATTTCCCTAAAAGCATTTCATAATTTTTGGTATTTGTCTTAGTCGTGTTCTTGAAACGTCTGTCATCCAGAAAGTCTTGATACGCAAATTTTAATAACACAAAAAACCACTCCCTAATTTTAGGAAGTAGTCTATTCTTTAGAAAAAAGTCATTTAACCATTAAAAAGGGGCTGACTCTGCCTGTAGATTAGTAATTTAAACAGGTAGATATCTATCTAATACCAATCTAACTCTTAAAACAGCCTCTTATTATGCTTTAGAAATATCAATAAATCCTTCTCCGAACACATCACGAACATCGTGTATAGCGATGAAAGCATTCGGATCAGTAGATTGAACAATTCGTTTCAACTTTATTACTTCTTGCTTACTAATAACAATATAAAGAATTTCCTTTGGGGTTTTTGTGTAATAACCATGACCCGAGTATACGGTTACCCCTCTGTCCATTAATGTAGTCACCTGTTTGGCAATGTCATTCGGTTTATCAGAAATAATCGTAATAGCCTTCTTCGAATTCAATCCTTCGATTACAAATTCCATCACTTTCGTTCCAATATATAGCATAATAATTGTCAACATCAGCTTTTCTGCACCAATGATAAAATAAGATGAAAAAGCGACGATTAAATCAAAAAACAATAGACCGTAGCTAATATTCCATCCTAAAAACTTATGTGTAATCCTTGCTAAGATGGTAGTACCTGCTGTTGTTCCGCCAACCCGAATAATTAAGCCAATCCCAGCCCCTATAATGATTCCTCCAAAAATAGCATTCACCATCAATTCATCAGAAGCAATATTCCAGCCTTCTGTCAGATGAAGAAAAAGAGAATTAAAAACCACTGCAATAATCGTATAAATCGTTGTTACCTTATTCAAAAATTTATAACCAATTATTAACAAAAATGCATTCAGAATTAAGTTGACTAAACCTGGTGACCACTCAAATAAATAGTAGGTAATAATTGTGATACCCGTTACCCCGCCTTCCCCAAGCTCGTTCGGAATAACAAATAAATTAACACCTAACGCAAAAAGAAAGGCACCAATAATGATAAAAATGATGTCTGTGGTTGTTTTTTTCATACACTACCTCACTGCTTATAAAAATATTTACTCAGGCACAAACTCTCACCATTATATCGTTTAACATTTAACTCGTACAGTAGTCTGTTATTTATTAGGAGTAAATTAAGGGGGGGGAGTCTACTAGACATTATCAAGCTTCTGTTGTTCATTTCTTAGAAGAAGCAGGATATTTATTGATTATCATCAATCTTTTGATTTTATATAAGGCAAGAGGGTCTAAAGACAACTTGAATATATATACCTCCTAACTTTTTGATTATGTAATGAGATTAGAAGCGATAATTATACTTGGAAAACAGACACTGGGGTAAATGCCATATACATACAATTTGTTAGTTTGAAGAGGAATATACCTTTATAATAGTTCTAAAAGCTTATATCGGGCGCACACAGGCTTATAGAATCCCCTAAAAAATCTCCCTTACATAAAACCAACATACTGAAAATTGCTTGTATGAGTTTTAAGTACATCATATTAAAAAGATCATAATGTTTCTCAAGTTTCCCCTGAAAGATTAGTGAATCAGCATATTTATTAATGATGTAAGGTTAGATAAAGCATTTCAATTTCCTTAACATTTCAAAAGAAAATGATGAACAGATGAAAACCGTATTACTTGGAGAAGCAGATAGTTGAGAAGATATACATTAAAAAAGAGGCCTCCAATAAGTTCACTGACTTAATGAAAGACCTCTCTAAAAATCTCATCAAATAATATCGGTCACTTTTTCGGACACTACAGATTGCAAGTAGTCTTATAAAACCTTACATATAAAGGTTTATAAGTCTTTATTACATCATGCCGCCCGTATGGTGAGAGTGTGTAATATCTTTAACGTTGTGTTCCAAAAGTGCGGTATATCAAGGTTTTTCTAAATATGCGGTTTAACATCTTTAATGTGAATTTACTTTTTTTCACGAACTTGCGTTAGCAAAATGTTAGCATTTTAGTGCATTTAAATAAACCATAAACGTTTGTGTTATAGATAGATTAATCGAGCGAGTGGAATTTTAAGAATATGCGAGATAATAAACCTTTTAATGGGTCTAACTTAGCCAGAACAGTCCAATATTTATTATAAAAAGATAGAAACTATCTCTTACTATTTTGAGATAGCCTCTTTCATACAAATGAACTTTTAATTATTTCAGAGTAGCAGATGCCTCTTTTCCCTTTTTATAATAGGTTTCCATTACATCTTTTGGAACCATACTACCTCCTGTTGCCCAAGCGATATGTGTAACATTTTTTATTTTATTTTTTAAGTTGTTATTCTCTATATACTTTTGTCCAGCTTCATCTCTGAATAATTGAATTGGACCATGTATTCCAGCTAATGCAGAAGGTTCTAATTTAATATTTTCTGAGTCGGATAACATACTTAAAAGTATATATAACTGCTCATCATTTACAGTATATGATCCACTTATTAGGTTTTCTAATGTTTTCCCTACGAAACCTGAAGCTCTACCAACCGCGAGCCCATCTGCATCAGTAATGTTATCAATGTCAAAATCTTGTACCGATACTTTATCATGCAAACCTGTCATTAATCCTAAAACCATACATGGAGAATGTGTTGGTTCGGCAAAGAAGCAATGTACATTATCCTTGAAAACTAACTTTAACCCGAATGCTACTCCACCAGGTCCGCCACCAACTCCACATGGAAGATAAACAAATAATGGGTGATTCTCATCTACAACTACATTAATTTCTTCTAATTGCTTTTTTAATCTATAAGCTGCAACAGAATATCCCAAAAATAAGTTAGTCGAATTTTCATCATCAATAAAGTACATGTTTGGATCAGCTTCTGCTTGTTTTCTACCTTCCTCCACTGCCTTACTATAATCTGATTCATACTCAATTACTGTAACACCCTTGCTTCTAAGGAGGTCTTTCTTCCATTGTTTTGCGTCAGCTGACATATGAACATAAACCTTAAACCCTAATTGTGCACTCATTATTCCAATACTAAGTCCTAGGTTTCCAGTTGATCCTACTGCAATAGAATACTTAGAGAAGAACTCTCTAAATTTATCACTATCCATAATTGAATAATCATCTTTTATTGTTAGCATGTTATTCTCAATAGCTAAATCTTCTGCATGTTTTAAAACCTCATAAATACCGCCTCTTGCTTTAATTGACCCCGAAATAGCAAGATGACTATCACATTTCAGCAATAATTGACCTAGGATTTCTTGATTATATGTTTCTGCTATATTACTTTGCATATTAGGAATTGGAACAATAGGTGATTCAATAATTCCATTTGTTTTTTGTGTTTCTGGAAAAACTTTAGCTATATATGGGGCAAATCTATTTAATCTTTCTTCTGCATCTTCTACATCCTTCTCTGATAAAGAAATCTTTTTTATAGCATCTGTAAATTTTTCATATTTAGAATTTGTCCAAAACACTTCGTCAGTTGAAATAATCTTGCTCATTAAAGGATACTTCTCTTCCCATTCCTTTATAGTGTGTCCTTGAATTATCTTATTTTCCATACAAACCCATCTTCCTTCTATCATTTATTTATCTAAAGCTTTCCGTATATTCATTAAAATATACAATTATGATATTTGGATTGCCAAAATGTTTTTGGTGATTAAGATTCAGCAGTTTATCCTAGGTAAAAGTATTTACTACTCTTAAAATATCCAGCAATGATCATTAAGTTTATTAATTAATAGATGTTATCCTGTTCCCTTTATAAAGCACATAACATTGGACAATGTGTAAGTAATAAACCAATTCACAATGTTAATAAAATGAATTGATTTATTACTTTTAGCCTGTACATCTTTAAAATAAGAGTTTATTCCAAAGAAATTCACTAATTCGTTTCTTATCTTGATTTTTTTATATTACTTGTGCTAAAAGTAATATCCCTCCGAGTGCAACAACTGATGCAATAACGGTTGCAGCAGTGAAGCTCTTAAACGCATCTGGTAATGATAATCCAAAAAATTCTTTTACAAGCCAGAAAGCAGAATCGTTAACATGACACCATCCAATAGCCCCAGCACCAATAGCTAGAACCAAAATTTCTGGACTCAAATGTGGATAAACGGCCATCAATGGAGCTACTATACCCGCAGCACTTATCATGGCTACCGTAACAGATCCAATAGCAAGATGTAAAATCGAGGCTACTAGCCAAGCCAGAATAATTGGGTTCATATGTAAAGATGTCATAATATCAGATAACTCTTTACCTAACCCACTAGCAATTAAAAGGGCATTAAAAGCACCGCCCCCACCGAAACGGAAAACTTCTTTGAAAATCCAGAAGACATCGTGGATTCTATTATAGAAGAGTTTAATGAAGAAAAACAAATTCCAACCGAGCGCCTGACCTAAGAGGAAAAGGTGGAGTTAATTGAAAAGCTTGAAAGTGCAGGTATCTTTAAACTCAAAGGTTCTATCAGCCATATTGCTGATAAGTTGATGGTATCTGAGCCAAGTGTGTATCGATATCGTTCGAAACTGCAGAAAATGAAGCAGGGTATGGACTAAACGTTATTTGAAAATACAGGAGGTAAAACGGGAAATGGGTCAGGTTACTGAATCTTTTTTACAGAGAATAGGGTGATGATTACGGCCATAGGAATTTACCACCTATGCCATCTTTTGCACCACTCTTTGCCAAAGAATTTACCAGGCATTTCCTACTCTCTTTACCAATAAAAAACTCCTCTCATTACTAAATTGTAATGTGGAGGAGTTTTGTTTTTGATTTATAGCTTTTGGTTAACCCTTAATTTAAATACAGCTTAATGTTATTTGGTTTATCCTGCTCTTGTTTCTAACTTTATTACTAATAAAAAAACTTGTCAAAAAAAATTGAACATGTAAAAACTATATGTTTTCATCGAACTGCTAGTTTTAGTATAGAAACATTATTGAAAGTATTAATAAAAAAATTATATTAATGTAAATAAAACTTCTCTTTCATTTAGATGCTTTTGCTTTCGTTCGTAGCTTACAAGATAGAGCGTCTGCACGGAAGTATAACTAGGGGTACGACAATAATTGATTTATCTTTCCCTGTAAACCCATCCCCTGCACCCAAAGCAAAAAGAAACCGTTAAACTACTTCTCCTCGTTTACTGTTCTTACATGTTGTCCACCTTCAATAGAAGTCAAAGGAGATTTTTACCATGTTTTTACTTTGCAGAATTGACTTTAATTTATCTGGTGAAATTGTAAAAATGTTTGAGTCCTACTCAGTTGTGACAATAGACCCCATTATTTCTTTTGCAATTGGTTTCCAATCATCCATTTTTTCTTCAGTACAATTAAATGTAGCAATTAATACTTTATTATCCAATTCAATTAGATACATAAAATTATATATATTAGTATCGATAGCAGGTGTTATTACTTCAAGAACACCTACATTTTTTCCATCATTAGTTTTTATTACTTTTTCGTCTAGCCATTTTGCTGATGGATAAAGTTTTTCAAACATTTGCTTAATTGAATTATGAAATTCAGGAATCTGACTATCATTTATTTGGGTTGTGGTATATTTTAAAGAAATGTTTATAGTAGTTTTGTCATTTGTGTATATAATCGTAGGCCTATTTTCATTCGGATATTTTATTTTGGCTACTTCTTCAGACATAATATGAAATGATTCTGGCAATAGCATTTCAATTTTGTTTGATAATAGTTCTTTTTTCTTTAAAACTATTTTCTCTCCCCCAACAATATATTCTTTTTGCAAAGCTTCTTTGTTTGTTACAGTTTTTAATTGTTTATTATCAGAGCAACCAAATAATAATGAGAATGTAAAAACAATAAAAATAAATGCAAAAGTTTTTTTCATAGATATTCCCCTCTAAAATTAATCTTTCTATAACAATATCGACAACCGATTATAAAAGTTAAGATATATAATATTCATCAACGATTTATCACCTATAATTAGGGAATGTTTTTAAGTACCATCTTTTTTAAATCTACTCTTTAATAGAAGTCTTATCCAAATTCATTTTTATTTACTTCCAAAGTTCTAACCTATGTATTTTGGGTAGTAACATACTCTTCTAATTTTCGCAAAAATGTAGAGCCTATCCCTTTACCCAGTGTATTTAAAAATACAAATTCAATGATAAAATTCTTTGGTAATCTACCTACCACCATGAGATTCTGATTCAAATATGAAAAAAATTTTTTTAATAAAACCATTTAATTTAAAAACCTTAAAAGGTAAAAATTAGATTTTTTGTCTAATAACTCCATTAAGTCATTAAAAAAATTCGCTAGGGTCTTTTTTATGGATACTGTATTGCGGTTGTTCAATACTCCGAATGTCTACTCCATACTTTTTCAATTCTCAGTGAACTAACACTTTCACAATGTCTGACCGCCTAGCGTGACAACATAATCCACCTCACGGTGGCTTAGGTACTCCAACATCTCATGAAAGCCTAATCTGTTCACTTCTAACGCTTCTCCATCCTTTAGCACCTGCTACCTTCGTCCTATAACAAGCGTAAAAGCGTGTATCCTTGAGCCTGACAATATGCACGCTTTTTAAACGAATAGCGAGTATTATACGACCGTCTCTAGTAAAAACACAACCCAAAATTTTTAAGCCAAAGTCAGTAAAAAAACACTCTTTCACGTTACCTATTGTTTATCGCCACGAGCTGGTACGATCTCGTTAGTTTGTTAATTATGCTATGTTATAACTACCCCTGCCATGTAAAATGTCATCTCGCCTAATTATCGTACTTGTCACCCAATCCGAGCATTAAAACCAAACTCCATGATGGTACTACCATCATGAGCTCTCGATTCTCAAACAAATCATTTTCTTAATGTCTCACTCAATTATCAGCTGATTTAATATAAATTAAAGTAAAAAACCTTGAAAGGCATTTAGCCAATCAAGGTATGGAGTATTAGAATTCTTCCAGTGAAATAGCTTCCATAGAACTACAGTAAAACTCAATAAAGTTGTATCCATCGTTCTCACCATACCCACTGTCATCATGAACATGGTATCGTTGACTGGTATCCCATCCTAACTCTTTTTTATCATGTACTATCAAACTTCTCGTCAGGTAAAGATTTGTTATTTTTCTTACACTAAGGTCAGAAACATTAAAATATCTGATTTTCATTTTGAATCGTTGATTTGTTTCAATAACCGAGACATGAAAAGAAAGGGTTAGTGAAGTCGTGTAATTATCTTCAAAATCAGTATCCATAGCGTAGTTAATTCCCACTATTTCCTTATAAGCCCACGAACCAAGGGCGTTTAATTTATCTGTTATTGTCTCGTAATTTTTTATAACAATCAAAAATCGTTCCTCCCTCATTAATCAATAAACTTTATCTTGTTTGTTTTCCCATCAATTATCCCTTGTCTCAGTCTACCAGTAGAAGAGTCCATAAAATATTTTATTTCTGCTTTAACACTTTTTCCTGCATCTTGATAAATGTACTCATGCATATGTGGGTCTGTGTGATGAACAGAATTTCCATGGTCAGTATAATCAATTCTATATTTTTGCTTACCTGCTTGGTCATAAACTACTCTGGAATTTTCTATCTGACCACTTGAACCTAATCGACTAAAATTAATCCTAGCTCCTGGTGTTCCTTGCATAGGGGCATAGTTATTTTTGTAATATTCATCCGGCAGGAATGATTCTTTAGCAAAGTCATCAACTTTACCTGTACCCTTAGGAATATCTAAAATTATACTTTATAAAAGGATGGCAGTTTATTCAACCACCACCCAAATTAATTAACTTACTTTCGTTACAGGCATTTCAGGCATGATATAAGCATTTTTATTTTTCATCATACCATAGATTATTCTGAATAATCTTCTCATAGCGCTAAGTAGCGCCACACAAAAAAGAAACCTTGAAAGGCAAATAGCCAATCAAGGTTTCAAAGATATTTTACCAATGTCCTCTTTCAAAATCTGGATTATCTATTTCTTTGATATAAACTGAAATCCATAAAACTGTCTGTTCAACGGGGTCTGTTTCAAGGTAAACTCCTTTAGAACTACAATAAACTTCTTCAAACTCATCGTACATAAAACTTGGTTCTAATCTTAGAACATCATCAATATGCATTCCTACCCTTATATCATTAAATAAAGTGCCTTTATAGTTACTTAAAGCAGTTATTTTAAATAATTTACCGTTAAATAAATTAAACCATAAATCAATTGAGTTGCCTATTTCATATCTTATTAAATATTTCCCTAATAGTTTTGGTTGTTTACCATGTTCTTCTATCATGGAATAAAATTCATTGATGTGACTATATAGCTTTATATTCCCCATTCCTTCCCAAGGGACGATAGGTGCCTGTGAATCAATCAAATATATCACCTCCCAGTAAAAATAATAGTAGCATTTTCTTTTCCATCAGTTTTATAAGTGTTCTTTATTCCATTTACAATTTTAATTATTCCTTGGTCACTTGTACTAATTTTTATATAAGGATTTTCCCCATGTCTGCCTCCACCAGGTGATACTTGTAATTGTGTTATATTTCTCCCGTTACCAGGATTATTGATTTTAATTATTTGTGCACCAGAGCGTGATTTAGTAGAGGCTTTTACAGTAACATCATTACCTTGACTCTTTAAAAGTTTAGCAATTTCATCCACATTTTTCCCACTAAATGCACTAGGGTTTGATTTTATTGACTTAACAGTAATTCTACCATTACTAATAACATTATCTATAACCTTAGCAACATCATAAGCATAATCTGTACCCTTAAAACTACTGATCGCTTGTTTTAGTTTACTTTTAAGTACTCCTGAAGCTGAATGAATAACCTCTACTGCTTTTGGAATTTTTGATATTAGAATACTGTCTAATGCCATCCTCAATGTTACTATATCTTTGTCAATTTGAGGGGCGTACGGACTGTCTATAATCATCATTTGCTCTTCAGGTGTCAATTCTGACCATAGATCATATCATAAGTAAATGGCAATCCATCTAATGTGCTGGAGCTATAGACAACCCGGGCATTCGGTGGTGCCCCATAGGAGGCGATTTCACCGGCATTTTGTTCCATGAGTTCCTTTGCCGTAATAACATTGTACCACTCTAAAACATTGGTTTCGCTAAAGGTTTGGGTTTCCTCTATCAGTATTTTTCCAAATTCTCCAAAATACTTCTTGTAATCGTACTCCCACGATTCTGTGATGGTTTGCTGGTAAGTTTGCTTATAAAACTTGTCCGTCTGAATCGTTTCCACAAGTGACGTTGGGGATGTCTGCTTCTGATAAGAACCCGCGATATAATTCCAGAGCTCAACATAAGTGGTCCCACCTTGATCGTACTGTAAAGAATAGTCCTCTTGATTTCTCACCCATTCCGGAACACGACCGCTTGGATCGACCATATTTACCGGATTATTCATCACATAGGCATAGCGGTTTAACGATTGTGGATTGCTTAAATCCCCTATGACCGTATCCTCTGTAAGGAATCGTCCGATTGTTGGGCTGTACCAGCGGGCACTATAGTCCATTAACCCGGCTGCTGGATCATAGTTTTTCCCCGTATACCCTGTTGCATTGTACGGTGCCGGCATGTCTGTAAAGAGATTGCCGAAGGCATCGTAACGATAATTCATGACGGTATCTCCAACGCGGTCGTCTACGCCTAGGACATTCCCTGTTGCATCATAGTTATAATACAGGAGACCGCCTCGCGTGCGAATGTTTCCTGGCCATCCTGAGGTTTTATCCCCGTGGAAGCCGAACATTTTACGGGAGTTCACTTGGCTGTTCGCCCAATAGTATTCAGCTAGTGGCTGGCCTTTCGGGCCGTATTCCTTCATCACATCCGATGTGGTCCCGTTATACATATAATTGGTCGTATCCATGGATAGAGTACCGTCGAGTTGTTTGTGTAAGCCGACTTTTTTACCATTTCCATTATAACGAATTGTAAAATACACTTATAAACTATTTTAGACTTCACCTTTACTTAATAATTGAGCCATTATTTCAAAAAAGATTTCAATAAACTTATCCTTTTAAAGTTATTTCTTTTACCCATTGCTCTGAGCAGTTAGTATGGTTATTTTTATTTAAATGTCACTACCACAAATCTCCTGTGTCATTTAACCATCATGGGCTTTAGATTCAAAATTAATATATTTTAAATCGTAGGATAAAGAAAAAACCTTGAAAGGCATATATAGCCAATCAAGGTTTAAAAATATATTGTTCATTTAGACTACTTTAATCACTTCATACTCTTTATGGAGGCCTCTATTATTACCTTTCTTGTTCTTCTAATCCTTCCTTAGCATCTACATGGCATTCCATGATGGTACAACCATCATGAGCTATGAATTTAGAACAGTCCTCGCTCTTTCTGTCCTGCTCAAAAACCATATATTTCTTCCTAGGTTGATTAAGGGTATGCTAACCTAAAATTTAAGATTACCCGCTCTCCATTGTCTAAGAGTCATTTTAGCTGAAAAAGGTAAGACCCCTTTTTTCTCCGTTAATTTCTCTAGTGTCTTTTCTGCTTTTTCAAAGTTAAGTGTCAATAGTTTTGTTGCTGCTTCAAATTGAACACCTTCATTTTCATTATCTAATAGTCCACCAAGTTCATGAAGTTTCCCTTCATTGCGAAGTTCTATAGCAATAGAAAGAAGCTCATCGTAACAGTTATTTCCTTTGGTGCTATCATCATTGTTAAGATATTCCCACCTTTTCTTTGCAATATCACCAAACTTAGGCGCTCTTTCATCCATTCTGATTAATTCCTCCTTTATTTAAATTCTGTAAACACCCATCCCTTACTTGTTGAAGACACATCACCAAATTCTTCAAGAAGTTCTTTTCCGTATTTAAATTGATCCTCAAATGATTGAGTCGCAAGCCAATCACGAACAGTTAAACCATTTGTATAGTCAAATTTTGATGAGTAGTGAGCTGATATTTTTGAGTGAACTGTACCACTTCTATGTGGGATTGAAATGATATTCTTTACATTGTTTACTTCACTTGCTGGGAAATTAGCTCGCTTTCCAACTTGAGATTGTTCAACTATATGGTGCCATGCTTTTCCTTCTCCCGGACTTCCTATATAGTTTTTCAATTGTGTGAAATTGTCGAACCCCTTATTTAGTATTATATCAGGGATAAACTTACCCGTACCCTTAGGAATATCTAAAAATCTACTCTATGAAAGGTGGCAGTTATTCAACCACCACCCAATTATATTTAACTAGCTATTGTTTCAGGTTGATCTGGCAGGATATAAGCCGTTTTATTTTTCATCATACCATAGATTATTCTGACTAATCTTCTCATTATGCAAAGAAGAGCTTGTGATTTGGATTTCCCTTCACTTAGTTTTTGATTATAGTAAGCATAAAACACAGGGTTACGAGGTATTTTACTTCCTTTACATACTTGGACTTGTTGGACAGCTAGGTTGTAAAAGGTATCGTATAGCTTTCGATTACCTTGTTTCGTTTTTTTCATCGTTTCCTTACCGCCCGACCCCATTTTGATTGGTGCTATTCCTGCATATCTTGCGAGTTTGTCAGAAGTTGCGAAACGATGAATGTCTCCGATTTCTGCAATCAAAGCGGATGAGGTAACCGTATCAATTCCTGGCATAGTCTCAAGCTGCATACCTAACTTCTGAATTGTCACTTTTATTTCTCTTTCACCCTTCTTAATTTCCTGTTTCTTAAAGCAGATATCTCTGACCATGCTTTGAACGATAAAGTCTCTTGATGTTTGGTGCTCTCTCTTTATCTCACCATCAGCTTGAACAAGTGATAATATTTGTTCTGCTTTTCTAGTGGAACAAGCTTTGTTACTTGCTTCTAATAGGAATGTTCGTAATCCCTCTACCGTTTCTCCCACCAAATGAGATGGTGAAGGGTAGCTTTCCCAGAAGGCTAAAGCTGTTTTCCCATCCACTTCTGAAAAGAAATCCTTGTAGCTTGGGTAATGATAGTTTAATTGCATATGAAGTTGATTTTTCAAGGCTGTTTGGGCTTTCACTAAAGCATTTCTTCTTCCCACAAGTTGAGAGATTATCCAATGAATATCCGATGGTGTAGCGTCAGGTAAATACGGTAGCTTACGAATTAAAACATCTGCGACACATTGAGCGTCCCAACTATCATTCTTTTCAGTCATTGCATAACTGTTCCGTTCTGCATTGGATAATGAGGAATTAACGAATTTTACAATGTAGCCTTGTTCAATCAGATATAAAGCTAAATCCCTTCCGTAACCGCCCACATCTTCTAATCCAAATACAGGGGTCAAACCTTCTGTAAGGTATCTATTCACATATTCTAATAAACTAGGAAAAACAGATGGTTTATTTTGAAACGTCATTTCTCCTAACTTCTCAAACCAACAATCCACTATCACCGCTGTATGTTGAAACTTGTGTAAATCTAGCCCTATGTAAATATACTCATCTCTTCTCATCAGAAAGCCTCACCCCTATTTTAGATTGAACGATTAAAGCAAGACAGAGAATGTCGGCAACCTTAGGTCGAGCGTTAGTCTTTAGGACTCGCAAGGGTACGAAAGCCTATCCATTCTCAATCTGTTAACCGTTATAAAATCGCTTGATGTTTGCCATGTGCCGTTATTTCACCATAGCGGTATAAGCCGCTATAAAAGGCTTTTCTATCTAAAATCCGTTTGATCTGGACTTTCGTAAACAATTTTTCTTGTTTTGTTCGATGTCCTTCTTCATTCAGTTGTTCCGCTAGTTGAGTTAAAGACCATAAAGGATACTGTTCTTTTAAGTCAAACACTCTTTGTACGGTCTGTGCCTGTCTATCATCTATGACAAGCCTTTTTACCTTTTTTCACTTTATAACCTAATGCGACATTTCCTCCTGCATAGCCGCCCTGTTGGGCTTTCTTGTTTCGCCCTCTTCCTAGCTTTAAAGATATTTCTAATCGTTGATATTGGTCTAATAACTCCATTAAGCCATTGATTAAAAAGTCACTAGGGTCTTTCTTGTGGATACTGTATTGCGGTTGTTCAATACTCCGAATGTCCACTCCAAACTTTTTCAATTCTCGATGAACTAACACTTTTACAATGTCTGACCGCCATAATCGGCTTGTATTCAATGTGACAACATAATCCACCTCATGGTGGGTGAGATACTCCAACATCTCCTGAAAGCCTAATCTGTCCACTTCTAACGCTTCTTCATCCACTTTAGCCCCACTGATACCCTCGTCCTTAAACAAGCGTAAAAGCGTGTATCCTTGTGCCTGACAATACGCTTTGATTTCATCTTCTTGGTAAGCAAGACTGTATCCATCCCTTGCTTGACCTTGTGTGGATACTCGAATATATCCGATAACTTTCATGATATTTCCCCCTCCGTTACGCAAATTGAGATTTATGTAACGCTTAGCCGCTATATTTAATATAAATTCATTGTATGCGGCTTTAGCGATACATTCAACCCCTTTACCGATACAAATTTTTTGTGTATCGTAAAAGTAACATGAAAAAAGGAAGGGAATTATCATGCCAATATCCATCAAACTAAAGGAAATCCTGAAAGAACGTGACATATCACAACGTGAATTGGCACGAATGACAGGGCTACGCCCTAATACGATTAGCCATCTATGTTCAGACAACGTGGACAGAGTTTATCTATCAACATTAGAAACAGTATGCAAAGTGTTAGACATCGAAATTCAGGAGTTAATCGAGGTGGAGTAGTCCTCACTATAATAATCGTTCTATGTACGTCAAAGTTGCGAAAAAATTTAAAAGGTAGGGAGAAAGCGAAGATAGACTATTCGAGCATGAAAATGGTGGTAACTGACGATTTTGTTATCATTTGTAGGAGGTAAAATACATTAAATAGGACATTCGATTTAAAGTTGATGTACGTACTCTTTAATTTGATAAAACATCATATTTGGCTTATAAGGGTTGTATCTATTTTAGTAATAACAAGCGGTTTATTCGTCACTAGGTCACTTATTATAACTTGTATGAACACTAAAAAGAGGGTAGCTTGTAAATTTAAACAAGCCACCCTCTAGTTACTACTGCATTTCCTTTATATATTGTTCTAATAATAAATCAAAGTTAGGCATATCATCGTTTATTTCCTTTTGTTCGTAAAGTTTTGTATCTCCTGTATTAAAGTCTACTACTTCAATATCTACCTTTTTTGAACTCCAAACCGTAATTCTCCCCATAGAGCTATTCGAAATATGGTCAACTCTTAAGCTAGGGTCAGGTGAACTTTCAACAGAATGAGTTAAATCATCTAACTTAATACCTAGCCCCTCAAGTTTTTTCTCGTTTAGAGATAACCATTCCTTTAGTATTGCTAACATTTTACTTCATCCTTATCGTTCGTATATTAGTAGCCGATGGCATTTGTGGAATTGGTAAACCTTTTTTAGCTGCCAATCGCCCTTCCAAACTGTTTGGTCCTATGATTTTTGCCCATCCTTCATTGGTTTGCTTTAAAGATGATAATGGTACTTCAAATTCAGCGTATACACTTCCTAGTTTTGCTTGTTTTCCAAAAGCACTAGGATTAGAAGGATGAGCTACATGGGTAGTACCAGAATAACTTTCTTGCACTTTTCCTGTTTTGGTCATTTTTGAAAGTTCATCTTCTCCCATCCATCTACCAACTGTAGTTTCACCTTCTCCTATACCCTTAGGAGAAGTCTTTAACATATTTTTGGCGCCCTTAAGCATATTTCCTGCTTTACCTATTATTTTTGGGGCAGATTTTACTAAACCGTAACCACCAAACGCAATTCCTCCAACTATTTCGGCATTATCGTATAATTGTGTAGCTTCTTTTCTATATCCAAAGCTGCCACCTACTGTTCCAACTGCTTCTCGCATTATATTTTTTGTCTTAAAAGTTGTGCCTTTTGTAAAGGCATCTGCGATAGTAAGCAGCCCTGCTGTAGCATTATTTACCCCGTAGGCAGCTACCATCCCCCCGGCAACAGCACCTACACCCGTCGTAGATGTTGCGACCGCAAAACTTGCACCACCAATAGCGGTTAAGCTACCTCCTATTGCCTGGAGGGTACCTATACCCACTTGTTTCCAGTCCGCATTTTTTGCGATATTCCATGCGCTAGAGAAAAATCCACCTATACCTTTTTGAACCTGCATTTGCTTCGTATGCCCTGTGATTTGACGCATCATTCCGTTGTACTGCTCGGCTGCCCTTTGTCCACCATAGATCATATCATAGGTAAATGGCAATCCATCTAATGTGCTGGAACTATAGACAACCCGGGCATTCGGTGGTGCCCCATAGGAGGCGATTTCACCGGCATTTTGTTCCATGAGTTCCTTTGCCGTAATAACATTGTACCACTCTAAAACATTGGTTTCGCTAAAGGTTTTTGTATCATCCGTTAATAGCTTCGGAATATCGTTGATGATGAAATACTTCTTGTATGTGTATTCCCAAGATTCTTCGATTGTTTGCTGGTAAGTTTGTTTATAAAACTTGTCCGTCTGAATCGTTTCCACAAGAGACGTTGGGGATGTCTGCTTCTGATAAGAACCCGCGATATAATTCCAGAGCTCAACATAAGTGGTCCCACCTTGATCGTACTGTGAAGAATAGTCCTCTTGATTTCTCACCCATTCCGGTACATGACCGCTTGGATCGACCATATTTACCGGATTATTCATCACATAGGAATAGCGGTTTAACGATTGTGGATTGCTTAAATCCCCTATGACCGTATCCTCTGTAAGGAATCGTCCGATTGTTGGGCTGTACCAGCGGGCACTATAGTCCATTAACCCGGCTGCTGGGTCATAGTTTTCCCCGGTATACCCTGTCGCATTGTACGGTGCCGGCATGTCTGTAAAGAGATTGCCGAAGGCATCGTAACGATAATTCATGACGGTATCTCCAACGCGGTCGTCTACGCCTAGGACATTCCCTGTTGCATCATAGTTATAATACAGGAGACCGCCTCGCGTGCGAATGTTTCCTGGCCATCCTGAGGTTTTATCCCCGTGGAAGCCGAACATTTTACGGGAGTTCACTTGGCTGTTCGCCCAATAGTATTCAGCTAGTGGCTGGCCTTTCGGGCCGTATTCCTTCATCACATCCGATGTGGTCCCATTATACATATAATTGGTCGTATCCATGGATAGAGTACCGTCGAGTTGTTTGTGTAAGCCGACTTTTTTACCATTTCCATTTGCTAAAGCATTCCAGCGCCCGTTTCCGTTTCCATTTCCATTTCCATTGTTTACATGCGATTTTAAATAATTCAAATCATAGGTAGTCGCAGTCCGGAACACTTTTCTCCCTAAAGCATCATAATCGTATTCTACCTCTTGACCATCAGAATAATAGACCCCTTTTAATTGATTATCTTCTGTGTAGTCATACTTAACCGTACCTTGTTTACTATTTTTCTCGACAAGATTACCGTTGGCATCATAGATGTACCCAGTGTCACCCGCGCGGGTCATTTCGTTGGCAGCATTGTAATCGAATGTGGTGTCTTTGCCGTCAACAGTCATCTTCGTACGGTTGCCCGCTTTGTCATACTGATACTGCACATGTGATGCTGGCTCCATCATATAATCCGGTTCTGGATGAGTGACTTCATTGTAGAAATCCTTCCATTTTTTCGGATTACCGCCATGGTATTTTTTTGCCCCGTTACCTTTATCGGGTTTATCCTGACCCTTACCATTTCCAGAACCTTTATCGGGTTTATCCTGACCCTTACCATTTCCAGAACCTTTATCGGGTTTATCCTGGTCCTTACCATTGTTAGAACCTTTATCGGATTTAGCTTGGGAACCATTACCTGTTTGGCTGCCACTATCCTGTGAAAGGGCCGCTGCTTGGGCAACATAATTTAATGATGCAAAGAAATGACTCACACTATCCCAGATAGAGCTAAAGAAATCTTTCACCGCTTTTGCAGCAGCTTTAATCGTTTTCCAAACTGTTTTAAATCCATCACCAATCTTGCTAAAGAAGGATTTATTTTCTTTTTTCTCAACCTTTTTGTTTTTATCTGATGCAGCCTGTTTTTTGGTATCTTTCGTTGTTGTTATGCCTTCATCACGATTTTGTTGAGCTGATGTCCCACTATCTGATAATAAGATATCCTCAGAACCACCATTATTAAGAGTACTCTCTTCATTATAAAGACCTGAGATCCCCTCATTTACTAGCTTCTGATTGCTGTTACTCCTATCGACTAAGCCAGGCTGCTGATTTGTCTTATCTTGATTATTGTCCTTTTTGTTCTTTGGCGGAGTATAGATGTTATCCTTTATACTACTATATTTTTCTTTTGGATAATGGACATCGACTAGACGATTTAAGGCATCGTATTGGTAAGTCGTTTTCTCCTCATTATTAATATTCTGGCTGATTTGGTTACCTAACGCATCATATTGATACTCTAGCGTGTTAAGAGTTTCCCCTGAATGACTTAATGGATTTCTGTCAGCTATTTTCTCGATATATCCATCTTCATTATAGGTTGTATTCACCTGATGACCATTAGGCAATTGTTTTGTCGTTTCTTGCCCAATTGCGTCATAAGCATAGGTGGTCTTATTTTCATCTGGATCCGTGAGGCTCGTCACAAGGTTTCGCGAATCATAAGTATAAGAGATGGTTCGATCTTCGCTATTGGTAACGGCTGTGAGGTTCCCGACTTTGTCATATTGATAGTTGAGCTGTTTGTCCATGGTAAGGTTCGACTGAGTCGTTAATCTTCCTAATTTATCATAAGCAAACTGGTCCACCGAAGCCGGCGAATTCATTTCAACCAACCGCCCCACACGATCATAATTGTAGGACAACGTTGTATCATTCGCATTGACCGTTTTCACTTGACCATTTGGTGTATAAGAGTACTTTAAAGCATCCCCGTTCGGCGTGTCTTTTTCAATCAATTGTCCAGCTAAATCATAGCTGTAATGGGTTTGATCACCCAGCGCATTCGTTTCTTTTACAGTTTGTCCATTTAAATTGTAAGACCAAGTTCGTGCGTTTCCATTCGGATCAGTAAGCTTCGTTAAATTCCCCATCGGATCATATTGGTAGCTAGCCTGACCGCCAAGCGCGTCCGTGACGCTATCAAGCTGATTCAATTTATCATAATGGTAGGTCGTTTCCGCCCCTCGTGCATTGACTTGTTTGATAACATTTCCATTCGGATCATACTGAAAGAGTGTGGTTGAACCTTTTGGAGTTTGGACTTTTTCTAACTGATTCAAGCTATCATAAGTATAATTTACCGCTTGCCCCAAGGCATCGGCCTGTTTCACCAAGTTTCCAATCGCATCATAGTGATAGGCTGTCTTAAAGCCTGCTTGATCTTTCCTTTCAACGAGACGATTTAATGGATCGTATTGATAAGAGACTTGATGATCTAACGGATCTGTTTCCTTAGTCAAATTCCCTTCGGCATCATACTGATAAGCTGTCTCGTCACCATTAGGATTCGTAACGCTTGTAACTTGGCCAAGGGCATTATAGTGGTACGACCAAACGGAACCCTCTGCATCCTTTTTCTCAGTCAGCCAACCAAGGAGGCTGTAATCGTATGTGGTCACTCCTCCCGCTGGATCTTTAATGGATTTAATATTACCAGCTTGATCATAGCCATAAGTAGTTTCCCGCTTTAAAGGATCGACTACGGCTGTACGGCGATTTAAAGTATCATAGGCAAATGCCCACTCGCCGTTCTCAGGATCGATTTGGCTTGTGAGATTATTTACCGAATCATATCGATATTGGGTGACACCTTTACGGGCATCTACTTCCTTCGTTAAACGATTCAGTAAATCATACTGGTAAGTTGATTGATCCCCTAAAGGATCCATAACAGCGGTTTGATTCCCCGATAAATCATAGTCAAATTTATACACATTCCCATTTTTATCGGTATATTGGGAAACAAGACCCATTGTATTATAGGCAGATGTCTCCTTGTTCCCCTTTGGATCCGTCTGCATAAGAATACGGCCAAGTGGATCGTAGCTGTATTTTGTTGTTTGATTTAAAGGATTCGTGACCTCAACCAAACGCTGTAAGGCATCATATTGCATTACCGTTGTTTGCCCTAAAGCATCTTTTTCTTTGACTTTTCTTTCATTATCTAAGTACTCATATGAAGTGGTGTCGCCTTTCCGGTTAGTTTCACTTAAAAGACGACCTAAAGCATCATACGAATACGATGTTGTTTTTCCTGCAGGGTCTGTAATTCCAATAACATTATTAAGTGGATCATACAGATATTTTGTCACTTTATCTAAGGCATTCTTTTCTTCTACTTTCCGTCCTAATGCATCGTATTGATAGCTTGTGACAGCTTCGTTCGGTTGTTTAACAGAAAGGAGTTGGCCCGCTTTATCGTACGTATATGATTCTATTTGATTGAGCGGGTTTGTCATTTTTATTAACCGGCTATTTTCATCATATTCATAGGTCGTGGTATCATCTTTTGAATCCGTAATCGAAACGAGCTGGTTATTTTTATTGTAAGTCATAGAAGATTCGTAATTTAACGCATTTGTAACCGTTTGAACATTGCCGTTCGCATCATATGCATATTTTGTCACTCCACCCCTTGGGTCAGTGACAGTTAATAAACGCCCAGCACTATCATAGTTTTGTTCAATCACTCCTTTATTAGGTTGAATCACCTTCGTTAACAGATTACGCGGATTGTATTGATATTCTGTCACTTCATTTAACGGATTTATGACCTTATCAAGACGACCTAAAGCATCATATTCTTGTTTTGTTGTAAACCCGAGGGCATCTGTTTGTGCTGTCTGTCTTCCCATGGCATCATAAGTAAATTTTGTTGTTCCATTCAAATCACTTACTGAGGAAAGCCATCCGGTTTGCTCTTCATAATGATAGGAAGTGGTTTGATTAAGCGGGTTTTTTACACGTTCAAGGCGACCAAATGCATCATATTGATAATCAGTCGATTTCCCATCAGGTCGAATTTCCTGTGTCATCTCATCAATCGCATTGTATTTATATTCCGTTACTTGATGAAGTGGATCGGTAACTTTTGATAACCGGCCGCCTTGATCATATTGATAGGTTGTGGTTGCCCCAAATGAATTAGTGATCGCTATCGGCTGCCGAAGCGTATTGTATTGATAAATGATTTGCGATTCATCCGGCAGGATGATAGTCTCTTTATTTTCTTCATCTTTGTAAATCCACCTATACACATTTCCCATGGCATCAGTGAACGTCAATGGCCGGTTTAACGCATCATAGGTATAAGCTTTTCGGCTGCCTTTTGGATCAATGACAGCAGTTGCACGGCCGGCATTATCATATTGATAGGTTGTTTTTTCACCTTTTGGATTCGTTACAGAAGTGACCCAGCCATTTGGATTGTAAGCATACGTCGTGGTAAACCCATCCGGACTAATGGTTTGTTTGAGTTGACCATCACTATAATACGTATACTTTGTTGTTTGATTGAGTGCATCCGTCATACTGGTTAGCTGGTCATCTTCATAATGATATTGAACAGTCGTTCCATCCCGTTTAACTTCTTTTGTTAACCTTTTGGCAGCATCATAATAAAATTTTTCTTGAGTTTTATCTTCAAACGTTTTTGTATCCAGCAAACCTACTGCATTATAAGTAAATTGAATGGTTTGCCCGTTTGGTAAGGTTTGCGTCTTTGGCTGCCCATTTGTATCGTAGTCCATAGAGGACGTTCGGCCGAGTGGATCTTTTACTGTTTTCAACCTTCCATCACTGTAGTAGGTATATGTAGTCGTACGGTCGAGCTGATCCGTTACCGAATCCATAAGGCCCTTATTATTATAGTGAATAGTATAGGTCCCATAAGGGTTGTCGATTGTTATTACACCGTAGACACCATAAGTGTACGTCGTTGTTCCTACAGTTGAAGTCATTGTTTTAATTCGTCCAAGGGCATCATATGTAAAGTTCTGCTTTTCGCTTGCAGGATTCGTGATTGATTTTAATCGTCCCGTTGGAAAATAATTATATGAAAATGTTCTGCCAAGGGCATCAATATATTCTTTTAATCTTCCATTGGCATCATAATGGTATTGTTGGTCATTCTTTAAAGGATCGATTGTTTTAATCAGACGACCCGCTTTGTCATATTGATATTCGTATGTCTGACTATCTCCTACTTTTTTTGTCAATAAACGGCCTTCATTGTCATAAGTATAAAGAGTCTTTAGACCTGACGGGAGCTGTTGTGTTACTAAATGTCCAAGGGTATCAAATGTATAATTTGTTTTTTCCCTTTCTCCATTGATAACTTCGGTTAATCCACCCTCAGAATTATAGGCAAACGTCATATTTCTTTGGTTGGCATCTCCGACTGAATCAATTTGCCCTTTATTCGTATAATGGTAAGTAGATACAATGCCATTATCATTTTTCTCTGTAACATTTCCAGTACCATCATCAACAATAAATGTTGACACACGCCCATGGTTATCTTGAATTAATTCTGGCACATCCCACTTAGGATTATACCGATACGTTGTAGTTGTCCCATCCGGCAGGGTTTGGGAGAGTTTCTTATTCTCATTATCATAAGTAAAAGATAATGTTCCATTAACTGCTTTTTGTTCTGTCAAAAACCCATCACTATTATATTTATAAGTAGTTTCTTGACCTAAAGGATTCGTTTCTTGAGAAATTTGGTTGTTTTCAATCACGTACTGCCACTTCTCATCGCTTGCATTGGTTATCGTTGTTTTCGTGACAATCCCTGAACCATTGACCTGATAGCTTAGTGCAAACGCCTTTGTCCCATCCGGTTGAATAACCTCATCAACTCTACCATTATCATAATGATACTGTGTTTTTTCATCATTACCATTTACTTCGGCAACTACTTTAGATCCACTATATTGATAGCGAATGGAACGACCATCACGGAAAGTGACTTTTTCCAGACGCTGATCGCCATCATAATCATAACGGATACTTTTTCCAGACGGGTCTTTCACCTCTGAGATGACATTTCCATCCCATACGAAATCAATGGTTCTTCCCGCTGTATCAATTACATAGTCCAGCTGGCCATGACTATCATATACATAGCTCATCGTATTGCCATAACGGTCGGTTCTTTTTGTCATTTTTCCTGCACGAGGGTCTTGGTTATCCCGCCACGGAGCATAATAACCATTATAGGTTATTGTTGTGCCATGTGCCGCTTCAACGCTGTATTCAGACTTGCTTATTCGTCTTAATGTGTTCCCATTTTTAGCGCTTTCATAATGACCCTTATCCAATTCATAATTGATAAGAGTATCGTCATCAAATTTCGTGATATACCCATCAGGATCATCCATCACAAACTTATAATCGAGCACGTTACCATCAGCACGTGTTTCTGTCATGTTATAGCCAGAGTAAATTCTGAGTTGGGAATTAAAATTAAAATCCCAGCCACGACCAAAAGCACCAACTGTGTCTTTATCACTTGAATAGGTTCGGTTTAATGAAAAATCAAAACCGATACCCGAGATGTTTAAATCTGTTTTATCATATTTGAGATTGCCGGTAGCCAAATTAACATTGGCGGGTTTATTTTGTTCAGTACTAGGAAGGCTCCCAGCCTGAGGCTGATTTACCGGCCCTTGTGAACTTTGCTGGTTCTGAAGAGGCTGCGGGAGTCTTGGTGTCAAATTGTCCACAGGATTATGCACTTGAGGTACCATTTGTTGTTGATCCGGCAGCATATCCATAATAGACGCCGGATCCATAAAATGATCTTTAAATGATAAATCGACCGCACGACTTGCCAAAGGTATGCTGGTAAAAACCAATAAAACGCTTACAAAAATTGTAAAACTTGATCTTAAAAGCTTTCTCTTTTTATAGCCCAAATTTTTTCCCCCTTTTTGACTTTAATAACTACAAAAAACACCCCACGGATAGACGGAGTGCCTTAAGATCGCATTTAATCTAGGCAGTCCAGCCATCATTGTCGCTCTTTCGCAACTTTAGATCCGTGACTTTGCGTCCCCATTTTTCAATGGGTTTGCCATTAACTTTTTAGATCATAAGAATGTTAGTCAAATAATGACAAAAAACCTATATTTTACATATCGACCAAAGTTACAAATACTTTAATTTTTTTAGAAAAAGTAGGTCTAAAAATCTATTACAAAATAACTACATTGAAGCAGTGTAAGCGTCAAATAGCCCCCACCTTAAATGTAGATGAGGGCTGTAGTATTATTTAGATAACTTGTTAAAAGTGTTTTACATCCAAAAAATACTTAATGTGGATTTAGGGGAGTAACATTACGAGGGTCTGAACATTAGGTTCAGACCCTTATTTTTAGGTTTATTCAATAGATGAAAAACAAGTAATATCTTTTGCACTAACAAAAGTTATTTAATTTTTCTTTGATCCAATCATTCCGTAATCCTTTATCGTAATCGATACATCATAGGTGATGGGAATCTCACTAAATTTTTCATCCCAATTGCCCTTCACGTTTTTCCAGACATTAGGATATTGTATTCGCAATTGGTTGCCAAATCCTCCAACATCTACTCCGAATTCCTTTTGCATTTTTTTTGTGGTATTCACTACTAAGCGCATAACTTCTTTCTCAGCCGCATGTTCTATTTGTTTAATAGTTTTATTCTTAAAAGCAGGTTTAAAGTGAGGATCCCAATATTCAGCGATTCTTCCCTCTGACTCAATTTTTACATCAAACGAAATTCTATTACCGGTAACATGCGGCTTAATTTTGCTTTTCATTGACTCAATCTGATAATATATGGGTTTATCCGACTCTTTTTGGAAGGCTTTTACCGCTCCGCTTTTACCTTCTCCTGTTATCCAATTTATGCCTTCAATCTCTTCCTTATTAAGAATCCCAATCATCTTGTTTGTTCTTCCTTTTATTACGGCCGCTCCATCAAATTCAATTTCTCCCTTTTTTAAATCAATCAGTTGTATAAGGAAGCTGGTCTGAGAGTTCGATTTTCCCCAAGTCTTCATTAAAGAGAGGTGCCTCAAAGCTCTAGTTGTAAGTTCCTGTTCTGCAATTTCTACCAAGCGTATTGCAGGAATGACGTCGGCATCCTTTGATTCGAGAGTTCGTGCAGCTTCTCCTTTAGAAATAAAGATTGAGGTACTTCCTCTAATCTCTATATCCCGAAAATACAAATCTGTTATTTCTCTAATTGGCTCTTCACGAGCAAGATCTTGCCCAATAATTACTGCTTTTTGATGTGCCCCAGAAATAGGACCCTCTCTTCGTAAGGTCGTTTCCCAACCGATTGGTTCTAGTGAAATTCCTGTCGCAGAGACATTAATATAAGGTTTTTGTTGTGGTGATTTGCTATTTGAAGTACCGATTGCATGTGGTATTACATATTGAAGAGTTGATCGTATTTTTCCATCTTTTGATTTATCTACAGCTGAGCCAACGGCGATATTTACATCTTCAATGGACTTGCTGCTCCAGCAACCTGACAGCAGAAAAAGTAAAAGCATCGAGACAAAAGAATTTCTTAATATAGGTCTACATTTTTTCATATTTTCTTTCCTTCACCTTTGAGATAATGAAAAGGATCAATGGCATAATAGAAAATAAACAAAGGGAGAAATTGCCAATTATATCCGCCATTTTAAATACCTCATTTATATTTTTAGGAATCATAGAAACTAAATAAATGAGAGGTATTAAACTATATATAAATGCGTGAGTACTTTTCGAAAAAATCTGCTTTAATCCTAGAGTAGCAATAAATAAAGCAATGACATACGTAGCGAATATTTGCATAATCCAAATGACAAGAATGAGGGAATCGAACCGTTCAAATAAAAGGCCTGTGATTTCAAAGCTTCGAACAAATGTAAGTACAGGCCATGTTTGTGACACTACTGCGTCTACTGAAAGGGAACCTATTACGATTACCACTGTAAAGGAATAATAGATAAAGGGTATTGCAACTCCAAGTAATGGAACTTTTGTTACCTTGTTTTTTTCTTTCATAAACATAAAAATAAAGAGGAGAATTTCGAAGCCTGCAAAGGAAAGAGAGGAGGTTGTTAACCCCTTTAAGACGGGCTTAACCCCCGATCCTAACACCGGACGTAAATTATCAACCTCAAATATTTTCATGCCTAAAAACATGACCAAAAGGAAAAAAATAACCGTAATTGGAAAAATAATTTCTAATAACCGAGCAATGGCATTTACCCCGCCCTGAACTAAGTATAGACCAATCCACAAAAATGGCATCATAATAGCCCATGTTGGAGTTCCCTGAAGTAAGAATAATCGTGTAGTTTCAGCCATAGTTCGAACCTCATATGCGGACAACGCAATATAATAGGAGATAACTGTTAAACTTAGCAGCGATCCTACCCATTTCCCAAGAAGTTTTTGATTAAATTGATAGAAAGTTTCGTTCGGGTATCTTTGGCATAGTTTTAATATTATTACTGCTAAAAGAGTAATAATTAATCCACTAACAATTATTGCGATCCAAGAATCGGGAGTTTTGATTTTCTCTGTTGTGGTTCTGGGCAGCGTTAAAATCCCTGCACCGAAAATAAAATTTGTGATAAACATTACTGCTTGATACGAAGTTATTCGATCTAAAGGACTGGAAGTCATAATTAGTCAACTCCTTTCGAACCGTTACCTTTTTCTTACTGAATCTTTTGGATGCAACAGTTTTGGACGGCGTTTCATCAGGAATAGGGGGACCCGTATCATAAAGTCCTTCCAATCATTCAATCGAAATGATACAGCAGGGCTCACATATGGAATGCCAAAACTTTTAAGCCTGACCAAATGGCTGCATAGCAACAGGAAGAACAGAATGACTCCATATAATCCAAACACACTAGCAAATAGCATTGAGGCAAAGCGAAGCATTCTTAATGCAATCCCTACATTATATTGTGGAAGCGTGAATGAAGATATGGCCGTGACAGCAACTACGATGACCATGATTGGACTAACTATTCCTGCTTGCACTGCTGCTTCTCCAATGACTAAACCGCCCACGATCCCTATCGATTGTCCAATTGGTTTTGGTAAACGAAGCCCGGCTTCTCTTAATACTTCTATAGATAATTCCATTATGAGTGCCTCAATTAAAGGGGGAAAAGGAACTCCCTCTCTGGTGGCTGCAATGGAAAAAATGAGCTTGGTTGGAATTAATCCCGGATGAAAGGAAATAAAAGCAATATATAAAGAAGGACCAAATAAAGCAATAAAGGCTGAAAAATAACGTAATATACGAATTAATGTCGCAGCCATCCATCTTTCGTAATAGTCCTCAGGTGACTGCAACAGCATATGGAAGGTAACAGGAACAATTAAGGCAAAAGGTGAGCCGTCCAACAGTAGAGCTATCCTTCCTTCCATCAAAGCACTCATAACACGATCAAGTCGTTCTGTACTTTGCACTTGCGGGAATGGACTTAAAAAATTATCTTCAATTAATTGTTCAATATAACTAGAGTCATGTACATCATCAATTTTTATTTTATTAATCCGTTGCTTAACCTCTTCTAATAAATGAGGGTCCACAATATCCTTCATGTAGATAATGACTAGTTCTTTTTTGGACCGCTCTCCTACCTGAGAGCTGATTATGGATAAGTTTTGATCTTTGCCATGCCGCCGTAGAAGAGCTGTATTATCCTTTAAATTTTCAATAAAGCCTACCCTGGGTCCACGTACCGATCCCTCAGTAGCCGGCTCATCAATATTTCTTGTTTTAGCTTTAGCACCGCCAACCAGGAAAACGTCTTCTAGACCATCGACTAAAATCGCAATTGACCCAAACATTACTCCGGAGGTTATATCTTTAAGAGTACGAACTTCATTTAAGCCGGATACAGAAAGGGCTTGGTTTTTAATATAATCTTTTAAGGAGGAGTTTTTTAGTGGATGGCCGGTTTCTTTTGGTGAAGCCGACATGAAATCAACCAAAATATGATTATTAATTACATCCGCATCTGCAAACCCATCTATAAAAATAATGGCAATACGAATACCCGTTGTTCCCATTTGAAACTCACGAAATTTTACATCTGAATTATGCCCAATCTCTTTGCGAATTAGATTCAAATCTGCCGTAAGATTGCCGGTCACTTCATTAATAGATTCTTGAAATGGCTGTTTATCCTGTTTTGCTTTTTTGGCAGATTCTTCAATCTTCATCTTGTTTTTGTTTAGCCTCCGCCATTTCACTAATCATCACTCTTTCTCTAATGAATGAATCCATTTGAAAAGTTTAAAAAATCCAAGTGGAACTAAAAATGTAATAAATGCTTGTACGAAAATGATAAAGTCCGGTATTAGAGAAAGAATTTTCTTCAACATAAAAACCTCTCCTATAAATGCTCAGAAGTATTTTCGTTAGAACGTTTTAGAATACATTGATTGTAGTATTTACTTTTTATGTTAAAATTAACCGATTTTTAGAATAGTAATTTATCCATCAACAAATTTCCCTAAAAGCATTTCATAATTTTTGATATTCGTTTTGGTCGTATTCTTGAAATGTCTGTCATCCAAAAAGTCTTGGTACGCAAATTTTAACAACACAAAAAACCACTCCCTAATTTTTATAGGAAGTGGTTTTTGCTATCGATATAAATTATTTACATGACTACTTCTCAAAATGGGGGAAAATAGCCGTAACTATTTCTCAAATGTATCGCTAACGCCTTACATCATGCCGCCCGTAAGATGAGAGTGTGTAATATCTTTAACGATAAGTGTAAAAAGTGAGGTATATCAACGTTTTTGAAAAACAGCGTAGTAACATCTTTAACGGTATTTAACCTTTTTTTATGGGATTGCGTTAGCAAAATGTTAGCATATCGTTACAAGGGATTAATTATTGAAAACATATGGTTAAGCCGCAATATTTCAATAAGTCTAATTGACTGAATTATTTAGTGTTTACCTCAACTGAGCAAGTTTCTCTATAAATTCAGCCACAAGCTCAAGAGATTCTAGGTCATAGCTTTTAAGTAATTCCAAACTCTTTTATCCAATTCGATATGTAGTTCTTGATGTAGTTTCGATAGCTCAGCACCTAAAGGCGTATCATAATAATAAATTTCTTTGAGATTTGTTGGCGATTGTGTTCTTTTTATTAAACTGCGTGAAATAGCATAAGTTTATCAGAAAAAGGGACTATTGGGAAAAACCAATAGTCCCTTCATATTTTGTTATTTATCCCTACTTAATCTTTGCTTTTTAGATTTTCTGAAATAAAGCAGCTCGTAGAACACTGGTACAATTACTAATGTCAGTAGGGTTGCCACTGTTAGACCGCCAATTACTACGACTGCTAAACCTTTTGACACAAGGGATCCTGTTTCTGGATCACCAAATAGAATTGGCACCATCGCACAAATTGTAGCTACTGCTGTCATTAAGATTGGTCTTATCCGGGTGGCTGCACCCTCAATAATCGCTTCTCTTATGATCATATGTTCCTCATTTTGTTTAACCCTGTCAATTAGGACAATAGCGTTAGTAACAACAATTCCGATGAGCATTAATGCTCCAAACAATGCGGTAGGGTCAATGGATACGCCTGTAATTAACAATCCTAAAATCGCTCCAATGGAAGCAAGCGGTAAAGTCATTAAGATTGCAATTGGTGTCCGTAAGTTTTTAAAGGTAATAACCATTATCAAATATACGAGGCCAATGGATGCCAGCATGGTTAATCCTAAGTCAGCAAAGTCGCTTGATTGTTGGTCTGATGCCCCGCCTGTGGCAAGCTTAACTCCTTTAGGCAGCTTAAGGTCCTTTGTAGCTTTATTAATTTTGTCCGATACGACTGAAAGTTTATCAGAATCTACAAGAGCACTTACACGCAAGTATTGATCGCCATCTTTATGAAGAATCGTACTTGATTGTTCACTTTTATCAATAGATGCAATAGTGCTAAGTGAAACAACACCTGTTTCAGTCATGATTTTACTGTTTTCTAAATCCGCCTTTGATGTTGGATTAAAGCCTGCATTCAGGTACACTACAGTTTCTTTCTCGTTTATTTTCACTGTTCCAATTGGTGTTTGATTCATTAGAGCATGAAGTTGTGTCGCTATCTGCTGTGTATTTGTCACATTTGAATCAACTTTTATCGTATAAACAGGTTTTGTTTCTTCTTGGTTGCTTGTAACCTTGTTTACCCCTTTAATTCCCTTGATACTATCCATTACCTTATTGGATGCATCAATAAGATCTGGAGTCTTTTTACCAACAAGGTCTAGGGTAATTACAGAGCTTGAAGAAGATCCCATCATAGAACCTGCTGAAACAGAAAGGTCCGCCTCCGAAAACTCATTTTTGAGTTTTTTAACGCCTTTCATAAATTTGTCCGCATCAGCGCCATCTTTCATGATTACTGTATATGTTGCTTCAGTCGGGTTGCTTACCTGACCCCATGCTGCTGCATCTGAATTTGTTCCAGCTTGAGTGATGAGATATTTATATCCATCAAGGTCTTGGACTTTCTTTTCAAATTCAATTGCCCTATTTTTGACTGTATCTATTGGGGTTTGACTTGGGAATGTTAATTGAATCGCTACATTTTCTGCATTTTTAGCATCAATGGCTCCCTTTGGCATGGCAAAATAAAGGCCAATGGATCCTACAAAGAAGAAAACAGCTAGCAAGATCGGAATGAATTTATGGTTAAGGGACCATCTTAATACTTTCATATACCGCACTGGCTGCTTATGTGCAGGCAGCTTTGCTTTTCTCAGCATTCCAAAACTCATTAATGGGACAACCGTTAATGCTACTACAAGTGAAGCAAGCAATGAATAGGTGATGGTTAATGCAAATGGATAAATAAAGCTTCTGAGAGAACCTTGAATTAATCCCATAGGCAAGAAAACCGCGACCGTTGTGAGCGTTGAAGAAGTAATAGCTGTCGCCACTTCTTTTACCGCCTCTAGAACAGTAGCTTTATTAAACTCTTTTTCTTGTGTTTTTCTAAAAATGTTCTCAATCACTACGATACTATCATCTACTAAACGGCCTACTGCTACAGCAACCCCGCCTAGGGTCAAAATGTTTAGGGTGATTCCTGATTTCCATAATAAAAATAGGGTAATTCCTAATGAAAGTGGAATCGAGATAATCGTAATGAAGGTTGCACGGATATTTCTTAAGAATAAAACAATGACGATAGTTGCAAAAAGTGCTCCCATTAAAACTTCTCTCATCATGCTATTGACTGAATGTTGAACCATGTCAGATGTAGCAAAAACAACTTCTGCCTTTGCACCTGATACCTCTTTAGAGATTTTTTTGGCTTCTTTTGTAATCTCTTTCCCAACGGTCACAGCACTTGCATTATCAGCCTTTGTTATTACAAGAACTAGAGCTTCCTTCCCATTTATACGCGTAATGCTTTCCTGATTCGATTCCTGCTTCACTGTTGCAATATCGCCTAATTTTACTTTTGGTGCATTAGGTACAGGTAAAGGAATGGTTAGTTTATTGATTGCTTCTAAACTATTGATATTTCCAATAACCTTCAAGTTGGACATTTTTCCATCAATCGGCTTTTCTCCAATAGATACAGCCAAATTCTGTCCTTGGAGAACCCCCATCACTGATTGAAGCGGGATATGGGCAGCTGCCATTTTCGCATTATCCAATTGGATTACGACTCTTGGATCTGTTTTCCCATATAAAGTAACACTGCCAATTCCATCTAAAGATTTAAATTTAGGCTCAATTTGTTTTGCAGCCTTTTCCATATTTTCTTTTGTTAATCCATTGCTAAATGTTAAAGAAACTTGAGCAATAGGAATTTGGTTTGTATTAAGTTGAACAACTTTAGGCTTTTGCACCCCTTCAGGCATGCTGATTTGATTGATATTTTCTTCAACCTCAGCCTTTGCTTCCTTCATTTTTGTTTTGGAATCGAAGGAAATGTTGATCTGTGAGTACCCATCACCTGTCGTAGAATATACATTGGTTTTTCCTTTAACAGCTACTACGGCATTCTCAATGGGTGTAGTGACTTCATCCACCATTGTTTTCGAATCATATCCCTGCCCAAGTGTCACCACCGTAACTTGTGGATTATCCGCTTCTGGCAAGAATTCCATGGGAAGTGTAAAGTAACTCACAACTCCCATTACTAACGATAAAATAACAACGACTATTAAAGCCGCTTTATTTTTAAAGGCCCATTTTGTAAGTAAAGTCATTTAATATTTGCCCCCTTTATTTTCATCTTTGATTCATGGCGCTTTTTTATTGTACTAGACTTCTGCCTGAAATTTTTAAGGTTGTTTTAACAAAATGTTGTCTTTTTGTAAAAATAATGTAAAAATACAATCCTAAATGACTATTTATCTTTTTTCAATACAATTTTGTTAAAGGATTCAATATTCACCTCTTCCCAATCACATTTTTATTAAACCTACTTTTCTTCCTAAACAGTACTCTACATCTACACTCTGTTTTAACGCAGTTCCACTTCTATAATTTACAAGTTTTCAAGCTTTCCTGTAACAGCCCCTGGCATGAACCTTTTCTAGGTCCCAGGTCTTAGAACTGGAAGCCCGAATTATAAAAAAATAAGCGTACCTTCCGATACGCATCACAAAAACTTATTACGATGAGAAAAATAATACGTTTCAGTATCAACTGCTTCCACCTAACTTGCCTCAGTAGTACAATAAAAAAAGAGTTGCCATCATAATCCTATCTAAAACTCTTACACTTCGTTACAGTTCGCTATTATCCTCTTAATAGGGTATTGATCCGGTATAATCAATTTAAATAAGTCTACAATTATATCTTTTCGTCCAATTATCCTAAACCCTCTCTTCTCTTAGCTTATCGGTAGATATTCCTCTTCAACCACAAATTTCTTCTCTCCTGCCTGGTATCAAAAAGTTATAAAACTTTTAAATAAATACATAAATCTTCATAGATATTGCTATTTTCTTTGATTCATCATTACATTTTGCTAAATAGAAATGTGGTGATGAGTTTTCAATTTAATATCATGTGATTAAATTTAGATAGGGGAATCGTTTTGATTTGTAATTCTTTAGCTTTTTTCAAAAGGACATAATCAACATCATCAGTATAAATAATCACATCAACATTGTATCCATTTGTTCCTTTATTTAATCCTCCTACCTCCATATGATTAACCAAAATATCTTCAACCTTACTTTGTATTCTAAGAGGAAGTAATGCTATATTTATAACTTTCCCTTTTAGTTCAGGAATTTTTTTAAACGGAACACTTGATTTAGTATCATTATCTGTAGCGGCAGCAACACTTTGTCGAGTAATTGTAGCTGTTTCTAAATTTAAATCCTTCGAAACTGCATCGATAAACCATTCGTCTGTCTGTACTTCTATCCCTAATTCTCGCGCTTTAGATAATTTACTTCCTGGTTTTTCCCCACAAATCAAAAGGTCTGTTTTAGATGATACACTTCCTGTCACTTTTGCTCCGCATTTTGTTGCTATTTCTGTCATTAGGACTCTCGGAAAAGGACTCCCGCCTGTAAAAACTATTCTTTTATCTTGAAAAACCGTAGACTGTCCTTCTACATTTGCAGTAGCATTTACAAAATTCTTGAATTTTTTAGGAGAAACTCTATATAAAGGTATCCATATTGTAGGATTCGCTTTTAAAATCACTTCATAAAGTGATTTAACATCATCCAGTGCAATATGAGTCATTGGGCGATTAATATTATAAAAGGATAATAGATATCCTAATGAATAAGAAAATAGATCCGGATTTGCATATTTGATAGCTCGGATTGAATCGTAACATTCATAATCCTCATCTAACCATCCATAATGAACAAGGAATTTTCTATCAAAAGGGACATTATGAGCAACAACTGGGTAGTTATATGTATTGATGATATTTCGAAATTGTCCTTTCTTTAATTCATTTTCGGATATATCTGCATATCCAGCACCCATACCTAAATGGATAGAAGCTTGATCTTCAACTTCTGCAATATGTTCGCCTAACACTATTTTTCCCTCTTCTATTACCAATAAAGCGACTTCATGTATCCCCGAATCTATATCAAAATCTCCAGTCTCAATATCTACCAAAATCATATTTTCCATTACATTCCCCCCTATAAATTAATCACAAATATTGATTGTTTTAATAAAAATATGTGGCACCAAATCTTTTGAGAATATAACCGTCTAATTCTTCCCTATTATTAAATAGCAAAGATTCTTTTTCCGTTAAAAAATGATAATGGTCGCTATACGAACTTTTTCTAATTGTAAATGTAAGTGAAACATTCTTTTCTTCTTCATCTTTAAATTGAACAGTATTTTTATATACGGGTTTATACTTATATCTGTTAATTTCCTTTCCATCTTTCCTTACGATGATTAATGCATCATCTTTTATATTATGAAAATCTAAATTTTGATAATCGTATAGTCCTTTAGAACTCCAACATTCTCTACCTTTAGCCAGATAGGACTGTAACATTTCTTCTCTCGTGAATCCTGTTGTATAAACTTTAGCACCCACAATATTTAAAATACCACTGCTTAATTCATTCACCCTATTTTGCAACATAAACAAACCACCCTCTCTTTTTATTTCTTGCTATATAGTAAAATATATCCATATATGTAATCTAAAACAACAACTAACTTTGCTGGTTTTCTATTTTTTGTTTTGGCTCTGTTAAATTAGAGTGTTGATATTTGATACTTTTCCAAATTCTTAGTATAAAAACCAGAAAAGTTCTTCATATTGTCCAAAGGAAGCAATTTAAAGGAATAGCAGTAAAAAGGAGAATCCATTTGCTTTGGATTCTCCTTAAACTCTATGTATCAATTGATATTTGCACAAGCAAACTCATTTTAATTTTGAATGGCAATCGCCTGAGCTTGTTCGAATATTCTACTATCCCTTGTAAGGAAAGAATTAAAACAAAACAAAAAAAGAGGCTCCCTTTAAGTTCAATAACTTAAATGAAAAACCTCTTTAAAAATCTTAATTATCAATTTCGGTCACTTTTTCGGACACTACAGGTTGAGTAAAAACTTATAAATCCTTTTATATCAGGGTTTATAAGTAAGGATTACATCATGCCGCCCGTAAGCTGAGAGTGTGTAATATCTTTAACGATGTATGCCAAAAATGCGGTATATCAAGTTTTCACTAAATCCTGTCTGTAACATCTTTAACGAGAGTTTGCCTTTTTTCATGGGAGGGCGTTAGCAAAATGTTAGCATTTTGTTTATTAAATTCCTTAAGACTAAATTATGCTCGACACCAATCCATATTTGAACAAGTAAAGCGATGCTATTTAGGCATCGCTTTTTTAAATAAGAAAAGTATATATTTTAATATTCAAGTGCTACACACTGCTTTTAAACCTACTGGTAGCATCTCTTTTCAAGTTTACCTCTATGTTTTGAGCTGGACTACCCAAGACCTATCCAATTAATCTCAAAACTGCAATCGTTGTCACTATATATTGCTTTGGTTTTATAAGATTTTTTCTTACTTAAGCTTTTAATCCTGTTATTAATCTCTGCTTCATATACAATAATTAGCGAGATACATACCTAAATCGGTTTACATTCTAGGACATTGTTTAATCCCTTCAGGTTAATCTTTTATATAGTTCTTTCAATTTTGAGTTTCCAAGCATATTTGCACTTAAATTTTTCCATTCAGATTTTTGAAAAGATAACACTTCATCAACTCCGTTTATTTTTAATTTTGCCAAGAACGTATTGTTATCCTGTAAGAGATAAAACCAGTTATTTTCTATTATTCCTTTACCTTCAGGGTTCCACTTATCTGCTTGATTAATCATTTGAATGAATGTATTTACAGCTCCAATTACTTCATTTTTATAATGTGTTTCTAAGTCCATTTTTACCACCTCTTATTTGTATTCTTGACAAAAATACTTTAACGCGTATTTTTATTTTGTGAAAAATATATAAAAAAGTATGAAAACTACTAAGGGAATATTAGTAGTTTTCATACTTTTATTGATAAAACTCTTCTTTAACATTTATATTCCCAGTTCTATGTCCGTATTTTGAGAACTTATAACGGATATACATTGATATCTTATCCTCATGAGTGGATAAAATAATTTGTCTATCTGAGAAATCATTTCTTAGCAATTCAACAAATGAAGCCATATTTATTTCATCCATTGTTTGGATTGGGTCGTCTATTAGTAAAGTTCCTAGACCACTATTATTATAGACCTTATTCAATGCTAAAGAGAAAGCAAGTACGGTTGCGGATAACTGACCAGAACTAAATGAATGCATGATATCATGATCCGTTTTCTCAGGTGGAACGAAATTTATTGCTTTTAATTGAGGGTCATCAGTTTGTTCATTTGGGTCTTCTTTAATAAACACCCCTATACCTCTTTGATGATTTTGGATTATTTTCCCACTATAAATATAAAATGGTATTTCAATGTCACTAATCATCTTAGCACGGTACCCATTAATCTTTTCATTGTAAATACCAATTGAATCAGTAAGAGAATTTATGGATTCATCTACTAGCCTCAACTGATTGACTAATTTTTGATGCTTAATAAACGATTCACTCGCTTGCATATAGTACATATATTCAATATATTGTTTCTTTTGATCAATATTTGCTATATTTATACCTTTAAGTATCTCTTCATTGTTAGCAAAAATATTCCTATAAAATTCTTTATATTCATTAAATTTATCAATCTCTAGTATACTTTTAGAGAGTTTACCGTATAGGCTATCCTTTATACTCTCCACTCTCTCACTTAGATTTTTCACGTAATTCTTTTCTTTATTAAAGTAAGCCGAAATATCAATATTTAATTCACTAAAAAACTTCTTCGCTGCATTAAAATCAATATTTAAAAGCTTATACTCATGAAGTTGATTAAAGAAAGCATCATTGATGGATTTCTTTATAAATTCATCTAAATCGATGACCAACTGAGTCAAATATTTTTCATATAGATTATCAATTTCCTTAAGAATATTAGTAGAAGAATTATCAAGTTCCTCTTTTAATAATTCAGTTTTATTATCCATTTGTGTAATGAGGTCCTGGTATGATTCCCATTCTCTACCGCAAAGTGGACAATCGTTACCATCAATCTGTTTGCTTTTAATGTATTCATCATACTTTGAAACAAGGTCTTTTCTAGTTAAAAGTAACTTTTCTACTATCCGTGAGAGATTACTTGAATTCGTTCTTAAACCTTTAATAAAATTTACCTTTTGATTAAGATCTTCTTTACTAATAGTGAGCTTAAAATGTTCGTAGACTAAATTCCAATTTAAATCAGTTGTAAAGATTTCTTTATTTTCAATTTTCACTTTGATATTTTCAAACTTCTTTTTCAGATTATGAGAATTCTTTATTTGCTCGAACTCTTCTTCAAAATGTCCCAAAACAATTAATGCTGATAGTCTTTGATCCTTTGAAGCAATACCTCGAATCCTTTCGTTTTGGGACTCTAACATAAACTCAGCAAAATTAGTTAGTAGACCTTTTATAGCTTCTAGTTGTTCTAAATACGTTGCTTTATTTTCTTTATCCAAAGGTTTGATAATTTTTTGATCCCATACAATTTTATTGGAAGGAATGTTGATCAACTGAGAATATTCCACCTCAGATGATTGAGCATTTTCTTCGATAGTAGTAGAATCTATGGCAATTTCGCTAATTTTTTGATTTAAGCTTGTTTTATGACGGATCAATTTATTTTTAGCTTTTTCAAGAATATCCCGTTCGTTCATTTCAGATTCAATGTTAAAAAGTTTACTTATAGAATCCATTCGTTCTTTTTCATTTTTTTTCAGTAAATGACTTGATTCCTCTTGTTCAATATAATGGTATAAACCGAACTTAGATGCAAAATCAGAAATCCCAAATAGTTCCTCAATAGTAGTCTGAGACGACTTATTTCTATTTGTTAAGTTCTCTTCAAAATCTCCAAGCAAATGGACAGTATAGTCAAAATCAAATGGTCTCTTTCTGGATCTATTTAGTGAACTCGGTTCAATCTTCCGTCCAACAATGATCCTTTCAATTAAGTCGAAATCAGCGTCAAATACCTCTAGTTCAACTTTTAAAATAATTGGTTTAAATTGATCTTTAGCAAACAGGTAATCGTCATATCCTCTGTTTCCAACATTTATTTTTAATTGTTTAATTCTTCTAATGCTGCCTGTCAATATAAGTTCTATGACATCATAAATACTGGTTTTACCAAACCCGTTTGGTCCATCAAGAACTGTAACCGTTTGATTCTTAAATCCAAGACATGCTTTTTCTATCGACTTGAAATTTTCAATATAGACCCTTGAGATTTTTATTACATTATTCATTGTGTTCAACCCCTAGCGTAGTTAAGATACCGTCAATATGAAGTTCTCGATCATTTGAATGTTGTTCGAGTATTAAATTAACTATTCTTGCTTGAGTTTGATTGAGGCTTTCGTCTATTTCATGTTTTAAACTTACTAGTCTCTTTTGCTTTATAAGCACACTTAGAAATGGTAATTTTATGAATAACTTTGTTACTAAATCGTACAATAAAACTTCCTGCTTTTCAGTAGTACTTCTATCTTCTTCTTTCTTTTTAAAGTAAGCAAATAACTTTTTCTCTTGCAATAGGTTATTTAGTGTTGTAGTTAGAGGTACTTCAGTTTTTTCTTTTAAATGTCTTTCCAAAGCTTCAACTTGACTTTGGGTATATGTAAGTACATATTTCTTAAAGTCGTAAGGGTCTTCTTCTAGGTTATAAATATATCTTATCTGTTCTTTTGAATAATTTATAGATTCGGTCTCAAGTAGTAGCAGAAAGGAAAGATTCTTATCTATGCCTGTTACATTCATTTCTTCAAGAATAGATTCAAAACATTGATCTAATTGTTCCTTTAAACTATCAAGATTTACCTCTCCCTCTTTAAAGTTAGCAACTAGATAGAAATCAAATTTATTATTATTTGTCCTTGTTAAAAAAGAGAAGTTTGCTGAAAAGTTACCTCTTAGGTTAATTCTTTCATTCATTTCAAATTCTGCTTCTTTGAAGATACTATTAATTAGGTTATACATATGGCTTAAATTCCTCCATAGCAGTATTTATATCCATAAATTTTATTTTTTTAGGACCAGTAAATTTCTCCTTATTCTGATTCTCTGTATCCGATTCCACTTCTGTAATGGTTCCTCTATACTCCTCATTAATTGATTTGTTGATATACGTCTCCACTTCAAAAAGCAGTTCTAATAGAGCTCCATCATTATTAAAATTATTGAAGATATCCTTGCCTACTTTGGAACAAGCATTCTTACCCTCTGTTAAAATAAGAGTAATCAAGTTAGATGTCTTACTTTTCTTTATTAGAAGAATATCGTTTTTTAACCTTGCTGCTTCTAACAAATGATGGAAAGTAAATATACACTCAAATAACATCTGCTTAACACCATGCTGATCAATTAGCCTTTTGTATTCTGATATACTAATAGAATCTGACTTTTTTATAGAGATGTTGGGTGCAATTTTCCTACAAATGAGCACAAAATCTTCAGAGGCCAATAGTTTTAATACATCTATATGATGGGTCCAAATGCTTGCTTTTTCTTCATCTGCTTCAAGGTCAATTCCTTGTTCTTCACAGTACTCTTCAAAATATGTAGTTAAATCGTCCATAAGTAAACTGGCAACTGTTTCATTCGTTAGATTAAATACACTATCACTCTGAAGAATTTTTAGTACTTCAGTAAATGCAATAACTGGATTTGTTTGCTTTTTCATATGAATATCAGCTATGAGATTATTAATTGTATGTAGTAAGTTTGAGTAAGCATAATCAATATTCTCACTACTAATTGCTGAGGAATCCCTATGTATATCATTTTGAAGAAATACCTTTATTTGTTCTCTTATTTTGTCGTTAATTTCATCAACTTGAACAACCCTATGAACATTTACCTCCCCATTCTCCACATTAATTTTAAGCTTATCCCATGCCTCATTGAATTTATTTTCTTCAAATAGTAACGTTTTAAAATGATTTAATAAGTCTTTCTTTTTATTAGGTTCATAAGCAATTAAGTCCCCTTTCAAATCTGTAACAGTAAAAGCTTTTATATTAATTGCTGTATGTAAACTTGCTTCTTTTACAGTTGGTTCAATCATTGTTTTCCCTAATAATTCAAGAATTGTTGCTTTATAACCACCAATAGTTTCCTTGTCTTGATAAGACTTTACTTGATGTATTGAAAAATATTGATCTTTGTACTTAATAGAAAAATCTTCAAACCACTCTATTTCAAGAGTGTAATAATTTACATCTTCATTTTCAGCAGTTAGTTGGTTTATTAAACAAAGCATTGTATATACTGCAATTTTCCCTTGATATGTATATCCATTCCAAGATGATGCAGCACTTGCACAAGCTACGTTAGTCCAATTAGTTACCATATCAGTAGATTCCATATATCCTCCCAGTTTTAATTTCTATCTAATTATTAAGTGTTTATTAATATAAGAATGTTCTACATTTATTTAATTTTCTAAGATTAATATTACCAATATATCGCAAAATTTGTAACATCCTTCCTACAAATTGTTCATAATATGTCATTTTCTCAAGAAATATATATTTTATTTTTTCTAGTTATAACCCATTTAGTTTCTAATAAAACTAAACTGACCATGGAGTCGTTATTTGAAGCTTTGGGATTAGGTTAAATACTTTCCTGTTACGATATCATGGAATTAATATCTAAAAGATACTCTAAAGCACCCATTGCACCTGACAACCCCATGGTACTCATCACAGATGTATTCATCTCTAGATTTCATTGAAAAGTTAGAAAATCGTAGAAAACTAAACAAAACAAATCCATTCGCTTCCTCATTTCCCAACGAAAAGAATTGTTCATTCCGAAGTCGGTATAATGTAAATTTTGTAACACAATATTTTGGAAAGTGAGGTTATTCAATGAAATGAAGGTCATTTTTACAGAAGAGGATGCAAGTACAAAAGGAAAAAATGCACTTGTGGCTCCAAGTGGGCTTTTATGATTGATATTGGTATTGATCCAGTTACTGGTAAACGGAAACAAAAAGGAAAAGGGGGTTTTAAGACTAAGCAAGAAGCTGAAGCAGCTGCTATCGCTCTTATTCATGAGGTAGAATAAGGAATGTATGTAGAAGAAATCAATCAAACCTTCAGTGACTTTTCAAAAGAATGGCTTGCCATCTATAGGGATTCAAAAGAAGTGAAACCGGGAACGATTCGTGTCAGACTGCATGAAATAGGGAAATTGATGCCCTATTTTGCTCAGTTAAAATTAAAGGATATAACAAGGAAGAGATATCATGATGCATTAAATGATTTAAAAGAACAAGGTTATTCTAATAGCACGATGGAGGGCATACATCGAACCTGATGAATGATTTTCCGAAAGGCGCTGGAAATGGAGATGATAAAAAAGGATCCAACAGAGTATGCCTATCTAAAAAAAGATAAGAAAACAATTGAGCAATTAGAGGAAGAAGAAGTTCCTAAATACCTTGAAAAAGAAGAACTTGCTATGTTTCTTAAAACCGCGAGGGAACAGGGACTTGAGTTAGACTACTTAATGTTCCTTATCCTGTCATACACCGGAATAAGGGTTGGAGAATTAATTGCCCTTAAATGGAAAGATATTGACTTTAATAACCATACGATAAGCATTACCAAAACATACTACAATCCAACTAATAATACACTGGAGTATCAGTTAGTCACACCAAGACGAGAAAATCACGACGAAAAATTTTTGTAGACGAAGAGGCGATTAAAACATTGAAGGAGCATAAAAAAACTCAATATCAAGTCATTGAACAGTTAGGGGATTGCAGAACTAAACCCTGAGTTAACACCGCTCCTCATTAAGGCATACACATACGTCGCTTCTTGCCGAAGCTAGTGTCTCACTCGAACAGATTATGGGCAGACTTGGACATTCCAATGACCAAATCACGAAAAATGTCTATCTCTATGTTACCCAAGAAAATGAAAAAAGAAGCTTCCCAAAAGTTCAGCGAACTTATGAGAAGCCTCCGTTAATATCCTCAATGTTAGCATTCCACTCTCATCTTACTCACAAACCCTTATATATCAAGGGATTGACGGGGCTATTACATCATGCCGCCCATTCCACCCATGCCGCCCATGTCAGGCATCATTGGAGCTTTGTCTTCTGGTTTGTCAGCAACAACTGCTTCAGTTGTTAAGAACATGGCTGCAACAGATGCAGCATTTTGAAGAGCTGAACGTGTAACCTTAGTTGGGTCAACGATACCAGCTTCGATCATGTTTACCCACTCGCCGGATGCTGCGTTGAAGCCTGTGCCAACTGTTTCACGCTTTAAGCGATCAACGATGACAGATCCTTCAAGACCAGCATTTTGAGCGATTGTGCGAACAGGCTCTTCCATCGCACGTAATACGATGTTGATTCCTGTTGCAATGTCGCCTTCCGCTTGAACTTCAGCCACTTTGCTGTATACGTTTAGAAGGGCAACACCACCACCGGAAACGATACCTTCTTCAACTGCTGCACGAGTAGCGTTCAAAGCGTCTTCGATACGAAGCTTGCGCTCTTTTAATTCAGTTTCAGTCGCAGCACCAACTTTGATTACGGCAACACCGCCAGCTAATTTAGCTAGACGCTCTTGTAATTTTTCACGGTCAAATTCAGAAGTTGTTTCTTCTAATTGAACACGGATTTGGTTAACGCGAGCTGCAATTTCTGCAGATTCTCCTGCACCTTCAACGATTGTTGTGTTTTCTTTTGTCACAACTACTTTAGAAGCGCGTCCTAAAGAATCGATTGTTGCAGTTTTCAATTCACGTCCAAGCTCTTCAGTGATCACTTCACCGCCAGTTAACGCAGCGATATCTTCAAGCATTGCTTTACGACGGTCACCAAAGCCAGGAGCCTTAACAGCTACTGCATTGAATGTTCCGCGAAGCTTGTTCACTACTAACGTAGAAAGGGCTTCACCTTCAACATCTTCAGCAATCAACAATAATGGCTTGCTTTGTTGAACCACTTGCTCAAGAACTGGAAGAATTTCCTGAATGCTTGAGATTTTTTTGTCAGTGATTAAGATATATGGATTTTCTAACACAGCTTCCATTTTATCTGTATTGGTTACCATGTAGGCAGAAGTGTAGCCACGGTCAAACTGCATACCTTCGACAACATCCAATTCAGTTGTAAAGCCTTTAGATTCTTCGATTGTGATAACGCCGTCGTTGCCAACGCGCTCCATTGCTTCAGCGATTAATTCGCCTACTTCTTTATCGTCAGAAGAAATCGCAGCAACCTGTGCGATTGACTCTTTTCCTTCGATTTGTTTTGAAATAGCTTTTAATTCTTCAACAGCAGAAGCAACTGCTTTTTCGATCCCTTTACGGATACCCATTGGGTTGGCACCAGCTGTAACGTTCTTTAAGCCTTCGCGAATCATCGCTTGCGCAAGAACCGTTGCAGTTGTTGTACCGTCACCGGCAACATCGTTTGTCTTGCTTGCAACTTCAGCCACAAGCTTTGCACCCATATTTTCGAATGCATCTTCTAATTCAATTTCTTTAGCGATGGTTACACCATCATTTGTGATTAGCGGTGAACCAAATTTTTTCTCAAGTACCACGTTACGTCCTTTAGGTCCAAGAGTTACTTTAACTGTATTTGCAAGGGCATCAACACCACGAAGCATGGCGCGGCGTGCATCTTCACTAAACATAATATCTTTAGCCATCGTTCAAAAAACCTCCTCGTATTTTTTAATCTTTTATTTTTTTAAAAAATCCCTTACTCACCAATTACAGCAAGGATATCGTTTTCACGTAATAGTAAATATTCTGTACCCTGGTATTTTACTTCCGTACCAGCGTATTTTGAGAAGATAATGCGGTCGCCCACAGCAACTTCAAGTGCAACACGTTCTCCACTTTCAAGGACGCGGCCAGTGCCAACGGCAACAACTTTTCCTTCCTGAGGCTTTTCCTTCGCTGAATCTGGTAATACGATACCGCTTGCAGTTTTTTCTTCTGATTCAACAAGCTCAATGACAATGCGATCACCTAATGGTCTTAACAAATCAAACAACCTCCTCAAAAATATATGTAATTCTGACATTATTAGCACTCTCTAACCTTGAGTGCTAACACAATTATTATAATAAAGAATCTGAAAATCTTTTGCAAGTAAGAAGCATAAATTTTTTCATTTTTTTACAACCTTACAAGTATGTGAAAAGCGGAAATTTCTATACTTCATTTTCCTAATAATGTTCCTCAAAATTGAAACTTTCCTGTATTTAAGAGTAGAATAATAAGATAGTGTAGGAAATTTGGAATGGATTTAAAAGGAGATTACAAATTTGAAAAGGGAATATTGGATTATCATAATCGTTTACATTGTGATGCAGTTTTCCAGCCTAATCGGACTTCCTGTATTGATGTTGGGCTTTAAATCTTTAGGAATTAGCCAAAATCTTGCTATTCCTATTTGGCTCATTGCCAGTTTTTCGCTTGCCTTACTAATCATCCTTTTTTTACTGCGAAAGGAAATCAAGGAAGATAGCTTTAACAAACGAGACCATACTTTTGGATATTCAGTCATGTGGGCTTTTTTAGGAGTCTTTTTAGCTCTTTTTGCTCAGTACGTCGCAGCCATTATCGAAACTCTCTTAGGGATTAAGATGGGCTCTGAAAATACGCAGCATATCCTTCGAATCATCGACTTATTCCCGTTGGCCATCATTGTAACGAGCATTATCGGACCGATATTAGAAGAAATCGTCTTTCGAAAAATTATTTTTGGTGTCCTGCATAAACGGTTTAACTTCTTTATCTCAGCATTGATTAGTTCTGTAATCTTTGCTCTGGCCCATCAAGAGCCGGTGCATATTCTACTTTATTCGGCCATGGGCTTTACGTTTGCTTTTCTTTATGTAAAAACTGGGCGTATTGCCGTGCCGATTTTTGCCCACGTCACGATGAACACCATGGTTGTCTTGGTTCAAACTGTTTACAAAGATGATATTGACAGATTAAGACGTGAGGCTGAAGCGGTTCAAAACTTTATCGGAGGCTTTCTATGAGACGTTCACCCTTGTTTTCCGGATTAATTTACTTCCTGCTTGGCGGGCTATTTACTTACTTTGCCATTGATGATGTGCAGAAAAACGGTTGGGGCTTCTTCAGCTATCTCCTGATTTTATTAGCCACATTTGATTTCGGCTCAGGCTTAAAAATGATTGCTTTTCATTTTAGATATAAGAATCAACAAAAAAAATAATGAAAGGGACCCTAATTGTGCATGGGTCCCTTTCATTTATTTTTTCCCCTGTTCACTCAATTTCTTGCCTGTTGATCACCATTCGCTCTTTCCCCAAAATAAAGATAAACAGGAAGGCTAAGCCCGCGGGAACTAGCGCCCAGGTAAAGGTGTGAACGATTGAACTGGAAAGGGCATTCGTGATTTTTTCCAATATTGGTGCTGGAATCTGGCTTCTTGCCTGCTCCGATAACAATTGCCGCGAATCACCTTTAGGTATTGGTCCCATCCCAGAAAAAGCATCAGCTAATTTCCCGCTAAAATTATTTCTCTGAATCATTCCAAATACCGTAATACCTACCGTCATGCCGAGCGAGCGAATAAAGTTACTTGTCGAGGTAGCCGAGCCCCGTTGCTCCATGCCAAATGGATGAATCGCCGCCATGCTCAAAACAGAAAATGAGAAACCGACACCCAAACCAATCACAACCATATAGATTGTCAGCAACGCCCTGCTTGTATCCGGTGTGATCGTGCTTAACAATAAAAATCCGATAATCAAAATGACACCCGATAAAAACATGATGTTCCGATAGCTCATTTTTGTTGTCAAAAATCCACCGACCTGTGCCGTTATCACCGATCCCAGCATCATGGGCAACAAAATAAGCCCTGAATTGGTGGCACTGCCGCCATAAACCCCCTGGACAAAAATCGGGATATATACTGTTGCCGCCATAAACGCGGCCCCGTAAAACAAGCCAACGATCGTACTTCCGGCAAACAGTTGGTTTTTAAACATCGAAAAAGAAATGATTGGATCCTTCGCTTTTGTCTCAACGAATAAAAAGAGTAGAAATAGTGCTGCAAATCCTGTGAATAAACTTAAAATGACACTAGAATCCCAATCATATTTCTGTCCGCCAAGTTCCAGGGCAAACATTAAACAAACCACGGCTCCAATTAAGGTCACTGCTCCCCACCAATCAATTGATTGCTTTTGGTGAATAGGCGATTCTTTGTAGGAGATGACAATAAAAATCAGCGACAAAATCCCAAGTGGTAAATTAATATAGAAAATCCAATGCCAGCTAATATGGTCAGTAATATATGCCCCGAGCAATGGACCAAAAATACTCGACAAGCCAAATACTGCTCCAAACAAGCCGCCCATTTTCCCGCGCTTTTCAGGAGGAAAGAGGTCAAACATGATCGTAAACGCGATCGGCACTAGCGCGCCACCGCCTACCCCCTGAATAGCACGGTAAATACTTAATTGTGTAATGTTCTCTGCTGTCCCGCACAACGCAGAACCTGCCATAAACAATATTAATCCAAAAATAAAGAACCGCTTCCGGCCATACATATCCGATAGTTTGCCGAAAATCGGCATCCCCGCCATTTCCGCTACCATATAGGCAGAAACCACCCAAACGAAGCTCTCGAGCCCACCGAGGTCACCGACAATCGTTCCCATCGCAGTAACTACTATCGTATTATCCATCGATGCCATTAAAATCCCCAATAATAACCCTGCAACAACCAATCCTAGCTTACTATCCTTTGCTACCATCCTATTCTCCTTTGTTTTTTTGACTTTGTTTTATCGTTGATGAAGGGTCATGAGCCAATTCATTAGTGTACTCCACCAATCCAATTTGGCAACCAGGGCCAATTTTGACCATATTGCCTCGAACTATATCGGCTTTCGTATTTTCTAAATAAACATCATCCCCTTCGATTACTTTAGCCGTTAGGAATCCTACCTCTTTTCCAAAAGGAAACAGAGAATTTTTCTTTCTCTTAACTGTGATTTTTCCGCCACCGATTTCTTCTGCTGAGCTCTGGCCAAAGCGCAATCCCACCATAATCGTATCAGCCGTTAATAATCCCTTGATTTCAAAATCTCCGCTTGAATCGAACCTTTCATATTCAACATCACCATTGACCACGATGCTCCCTTTAATGGTTGCTTCATCTCCACTGAGCTTTTCACCCACTTCCAGCAACCCGAGAATCTTCACTTTTTTCAAATAGGCTTTACCATCGACCTTCATGGTCCCCATGACAAGCGTTTCCTTCACTTCGATATTCCCTTGGAATTCTGCCTCACCAATTATTTTTACTGAGCCTGCTGTAACATTCTCGACGGATTCGCTCGTGCCATAGACATTAAAAATTGAACATTCCACATCATTAACGATCGTACCTTCTCCTCTGATGCTGATTTTATCGTAACGGCCGCCGGGGTAACTTCCTGATCCATTAATAATAAGATTTTCGCTTTTTCCCATTTTCTTCTCCCTCCCATTAAGCCTTTCTGCTTTCACCTACAATGGCATTTTTATCCTGTGAAAATTCTTCTGTGTATTCAACTACGCCAATATGACAATTAGGACCAATCCTAACCTGGTTACCACGGACGACTTTTGCTATCGTATTTTCAAGTTCAATTCTGTCTCCTTCAATTAAATCCGTTTCTAATTGGGTTTTAAAAAAAGGCTTGAAGATAGTGCCCATGAAAGATCCTTTATGTTGTTTTACGATGATCGTTTGCCCGCCGATTTCTTGTGCTTTACATTCTCCATAGATCTCAATATCTACTTGATCCGCGTTTAAAAGTCCGCCAATAGTAAACCGGTATTGTGCTTTAAACGTTTCAGCCTCACAATCTTCTCCAATCGTCAGAATGCCCCTTAGTTTAATTTCCTCAGCTTTTACTTTTCCGCCAACAGAGGCTTTACCTGAAACCTGTAATTGTTTCGCATACAGATTTTGCCCAATTTTTGCTGTTCCGTCCACCGTAAACTTCTGACTTTCGATTGTTCCTTTAAAACTGGCATTCCCGCTTACCTTAGCTGTATTTGCTGTAACATTGCCATTGACCGTACCTGAACCATTGCATTCAAATTCACTACACTCCAAATCACTGTTAACTGTTCCTCGTCCATTTAAGGTAACAAGATGGAACTGCCCACCGTTTGATGCCCCAATACCATTAATGACCAAATCTCCTCTATTTTTTGTTTCCATCACGATTCTCCTTTACAATAATTTCGATTTAATTTCTTCCATACAGGTCATCAGTGCGAGAGTCGTGACAACTTTCGTTCCTCGCTCAAAATGAGCAGCTTCGGTATTCAATAATAAAAGACACGATGACACTCCTAGTTTTCGCGTAAATACCAATTCACAGCTTTTTTGCTTGATATGCTGCGCATTGTCCTTTAATACCTGTAAGAGCATTTTCCCCTCATCTAAATTAATTTCACCTGACTGAAGCAGCTTTTCTAATATATATACTTCAAGGATTCTCGGAAAATTAAATATCTTCACGCCTTTATCGTTCTCTAGATAAAAATTCATTACTTCAATTGAAACAATGTTACGTTTTATTAAATCATCCTTTTCCAACTGCAAATCACTAATATTTGGAGAAAACATATCGGCTAGCTCATCCAATGACAAATTTTCCTTCATTGTTTGAATTTTATTGATTCTTTCTAAGATCTTTTCCTTTGGAAAGAAAGTTTCTTGCCCCGTAAATGTGGATTTCCGAATAAACCATTCTTCAGGAATGAGATCCTTCCGTTTCCAGCGATATAGCTGTCCATACGATATTCCAGCAATATCTAATAAATCCTTCTTAGAAATTAACTCCTCACTCATATTGAAAACCCCTTTCTATTTTCAATGTAACATAACACTGTTACGTTTGTAAAGCAGCAAAAAGACCTTCAAGCACAAAAGGCGCAAGCGCCCGTTTAGGGCGTATGGACTGGAGCGCTCCAACTGAGATAAAGGAAACACGAAGAGCGATAGCGATTCGATGTTGACTTATCGTAGGGCGGAGAGCGAAGTACACTAGCCGCTGGGCGCTGGAGCTGGATTCAGAGAACTATTTCAATTTATCCACAATTAATTATCTTATAATTTCCTATACAACAAAAAAAGGGCTTTTCACGAGTAGATATTCGTGAAAAACCCTTTATGCTACTATTCTTCTTCTATTTCCCCAGTCGGATAGTGCTTTAAAAAGTAAATCAGTGATTGCAGTTCTACTGCTAGGTCGATATGGTGAACCCGAATGGCGGGAGGAACATTTAACCTTGCCGGAGTAAAATTTAATATCCCTTTCACATTGGCCTTCACAAGTCGGTCCGTGATCATTTGAGCAACAGGAGCAGGAACCGTTAGAATCGCCACAGATATTTGTTCCTCGACAATCACCTTCTCTAATTCATCCATGTGAAAAACTGGTACCTCACGGATCATCGTTCCCATTTTGGCCGGATCGACATCGAAAGCACACGCTATTTTCGTATTATTATTTTTTAAAAAATTATAGTTTAAAAAGGCAGTTCCGAGATTACCGACTCCTATTAACGCAACCTTTGTTAATTCATCTTGGTCTAAGGTTTTCCGGAAAAAGGATAATAAGTAATTGACGTTATAGCCATAGCCCTTTTTCCCTAAAGCACCAAAATAGGAGAAATCCCTGCGAATGGTTGCTGAGTCCACTTTCACCGCCTCGCTCAATTCTGCGGAAGAGACCCTTTGTTTACCGGAAGAATGGAGGTTTTTTAAAAATCGATAGTAGAGGGGCAGCCGTTTTGCTGTCGCCTGTGGTATTTTCATCGTTTCATTACTCATAATCTCCCACACCCCTTGAATGATTTAGTTACATTTCATTTAACTTGTTCGGTTCTTTTATAATCGCCGTTTTTGCCGCCCGTTTTCTCGACTAAATAGGTCAGTCCAATGACCATGCCTTTATCCACTGCTTTACACATATCATACACGGTTAAGGCACAAGCTGACGCCGCTGTTAACGCTTCCATTTCCACACCCGTGTTACCTTTGGTTTTTACCGCTGCTGCAATATGTAAATGATATTGATCTTGTTGATCTTCTTCCCATGAGAAGGAAATATTAACTCCTGTTAATGGAATCGGATGGCACATTGGAATCAGATCCCATGTTTTTTTTGCCGCCATAACCCCAGCAACCTGGGCCACAGCCAGGACATCGCCTTTTTTCATTTCATTATTAGTTATTTTTCCAAAAATTTCTTTACTAACAGTTATGCTTGAATGAGCAAGAGCGGTCCGAGCCGTTTCCGGTTTTTCGCTGACGTCGACCATCTTTGCTCTGCCTTCTTCATTAAAATGTGTAAAATTTGCCATAAATAAATCCTCCCAAAAAAATCATACACTATTTTTTAGTTATTGTGTGTGAAACTTTGAACTAATTCATACATTTTTTCAGAAAATCATGTCTCACACGCCGCTATAGGTCTGCCCTTTATTGCCGTCATTGCCGGAATAAGGTACACTATTCCTATGTAATAGAGGTGAATTAGAATGATTTTATTGCAGGTCAATCAACTACAAAAATATTATGGTGCTGACCTTATTTTATCGAATATAAAGCTAGAATTACAAACCCGGGACCGCGCGGCACTTGTTGGCCGCAATGGTGCAGGGAAATCGACATTGTTAAAAATCATTGCCGGACAATTGTCTCATGATGGCGGGGATATTATCAAGCCAAAAGAAGTGACCATCGGTTATTTAGCACAAAATACTGGTTTAGAATCAAATTTATCCATTTGGGAAGAAATGATAACCGTTTTCGAACCGCTTCAATTGATGGAAAAATCACTGCGCAGGCTTGAAAATCAAATGGCTGACCCAAGTATGTTAGGAGACAACACAAGATACGAACGTGTTCTTAAAGAATATGACGAGCTCCAAGTGAAATTTAAGGAACAAGGTGGATATCAATACGAGGCCGATATTCGCTCCGTGCTGCATGGGCTAAATTTCCGCGAAAGTTCTTTGCTGATTTCAAGTTTAAGTGGTGGGCAGAAAACCCGTCTTGCCTTAGGGAAATTGCTATTAACGAAACCTGATATCTTAATTTTGGACGAGCCTACCAACCATCTTGACATCGAAACCCTTTCCTGGCTTGAGCAATATTTACAGAGCTATGATGGTGCGATATTAATTGTCTCCCATGACCGCTATTTTTTAGATAAAGTTGTCACCCAAGTTTACGAAGTATCCCGCAAAAAAATTCAAAGATTTCCGGGTAACTATAGTTCTTACCTTGACCAAAAAGCGGCCAATTATGAGCGTGATATGAAGCTTTTCGAAAAACAACAGCAAGAGGTAGCCAATCTCCAGGACTTTATCCAACGGAACCTGGCACGCGCATCGACGACGAAGCGAGCACAAAGCCGCCGGAAAAAGCTTGAGAAAATGGAGACTATGGACCGTCCCTTAGGTGATGAAAAGTCCGCAACCTTCTCGTTTGAAATTGAAAAACAAAGTGGAAATGACGTTCTAATGGTAGATTCGCTTGCGGTTGGTTACGACGGGGAAAAAGTTTCGGATGCCATCACCTTTCGGGCTTATAAGGGAGAAAGCATTGCCCTTGTTGGCCCAAATGGAATCGGTAAATCGACTCTGTTAAAAACAGTTATCAAAAAACTACCTGCGCTTGCAGGAGCCATACAATATGGGACAAACCTTTCAATCGGGTACTATGACCAGGAACAGGCTGAATTGACCTCGAATAAACGCGTGTTAAATGAACTTTGGGATGATTACCCATTAAAAAGTGAAAAAGAAATCCGGACAGTTCTCGGCAATTTTTTATTTTCCGGCGATGATGTCCTGAAAATTGTCTCTACCTTAAGCGGCGGAGAGAAGGCACGGCTTGCACTTGCTAAACTGATGTTAGAAAAAGCAAATGTGTTAATATTAGACGAACCAACCAACCATCTAGACCTTGATAGCAAGGAAGTCCTCGAGAACGCCTTGATTGATTACCCTGGAACGATTTTATTCGTTTCACATGATCGGTATTTCATTAACCGTATTGCTACAAAAGTATTGGAATTGAGCCGTGAGGGAAGCACTGAATATCTTGGTGACTATGATTATTATTTAGAGAAGAAACTTGAAAAGGAAGAACTCGAAGCACTTGCTTTAGCAGCGTCGGTAAAAAAAGCAGCAGATGTGGAAGCTAAAGAGAAAAATAAATATCAACAGGATAAGGATAGTAAAAGGCTTGAACGGCAGCGAAAAAGAAAATTGGATGGAATTGAGTTACGAATAGAGGAGCTTGAAGAACAAATTAGCGTTTATGAGCAGCAATTATGCGCACCGGAGATTTTTCAAGACCACGAAAAAGTATTAGAAATCAACTTAAAAAGTGAAAAAGCTAAGATAGAGCTCGAGCAATTGATGGAAGAATGGGCAGAACTGGCTGAATAATTGTGATAACCGGACTGATTAGTCCGGTTTTTTTACTATTTCTTTCCTGAAATAGCTAGGCTGCTGAATATATGAACCAATTTTAGTGGGCTATCGACAAATCTTGATCGATATTAACAAATCCCTGGAATCTATCGACAAATTATCGTAGGATAATAACAATTTATTAAAAATAACACCCTTGTCCACAACCTTATTCACATTTCAAACAGCTTATTTTTAAACAGTTAATTAACTTTTACACATTATCCACAATAAACACCGTTTTTATCCACAATACCCACAGTTACATACCCACTTATCAACAACTCATGGTATTTTGTTTCAACTTTTTCAAAAAATTATCCACATTATTCTGCAAATTAACGTTTTCCGAAACCTTAATCCTATTTAAACAAACGTTTGATTAGTTTTTTTATAAGATAAAAAAACTCGCCGATTGGCGAAGTCAGAGGTGTAGTTGCACGTATACCTGATAGGAAATGATACTTTCCTGTCGGCCAAAAAAGCCCTCCAGTAGAAGGGCTAATTATTATAAATTTCGATATCTAGTCCCGGATTCGCATTCAGGGAAAGCTCTGCTCGGATTCCTTTTTCGAACATCACACTTCCAGCCGCAGCAATCATCGCAGCATTATCGGTACACAATGATAAAGGAGGAATCACTAATTCTACCCTACTATTATCAGCGAAAGCCTTTTCTAAAGCGGCTCTTAATCCTTTATTCGCTGCTACACCGCCAGCTACTAATACCTGGTTCACGCCGTACTCAGCTACAGCTCTTTCCGTCTTCTTCACTAACACTTCAATGACGCTTGCTTGGAAGCTCGCCGCAAGATCCTCAGGGGCTATCGATTCTCCCCGTTGTTCCGCATTGTGAACCGTATTTATTACTGCCGATTTCAAGCCGCTAAAGCTAAAATCATACGATCCTTCCTCTAACCAAGCACGCGGTAAATCAATCGTCGGGCTACCTTCCTGCGCCATGCGGTCAATATGAGGTCCGCCGGGATACGGCATATTTAATGTCCTCGCTACCTTATCATAAGCCTCACCGGCAGCATCATCCCTTGTTTCACCGATTATATCAAAATGACCGTGCTCTTTCATATATACAAGCTCAGTATGTCCCCCAGAAACAACTAGGGCTAAAAGAGGAAACTTCAACTCAGTTACCAGTCTGTTCGCATAAATATGCCCGGCAATATGATGGACCGGTACAAGTGGTTTGTTATGAGCAAAGGCAAGTGCCTTCGCAGCATTAACCCCGATTAACAGGGCCCCTACTAATCCCGGGCCTTCTGTAACAGCTATCGCATCGATTTCTGCAAATGTAACATTTGCTTGCTTCAATGCTTCTTCAATCACAATTGTTATTTGTTCAACATGATGGCGCGAAGCAATTTCAGGAACCACACCACCAAAACGTTTATGGCTTTCAATTTGTGATGCGACAATATTTGCGGCAATTTCACGGCCATTTTTAATAATCGCGACTGCGGTCTCATCACAACTCGTTTCGATTCCTAGTATCAATAGATCTTTTTTCATAAATTCACCCACATAATTAGTGCATTTTCCTGATTATCAGAATAATAATTTTTACGAATCCCACCGTTTTGAAACCCGAGTTTCCGATAAAGTGATTGTGCTACATGATTCGTTACCCTGACCTCAAGTGTCATTTTTCTTGCTCCCATCTCCCTGGACATTGACATTAACTTACTCATTAATGCCTCTCCGAGTTTCTTACCTCTATAGCCCGGTAAGACGGCCACATTTGTCACATGTGCCTCATCTATCACGACCCATGTCCCACAATATCCAATGACTTTATTATTTTCTTCAATAACAATATAGACAGCAAATTTATTATTATATATTTCATTATAAAAAGCTTCCCGGCTCCATGGCGTTGTAAACGAGGCATGTTCCACTTCTAAAACTTGGTCAATATCCTCTTCCCTCATATAACGAAAAACGTAAGAATCTACCATTTTCCTCTTATCCTATCCATTTGAAATTTTCCCTTTTGCTTCTAACCACTTTGCTTCCGCTTCAGCTAAACGGATATAATTCGGTACAAAGGAATGTATATCTTCCCCTTGTATATCTCTGCCTAACAATGCAAGTTCCGACGGACGTGGATTGTGTTCCGTGATACTTGCAAAAATGGCTTTTGTTCCTAACAACTCTTCAATCTTAGCTCTATGAATGGGGAGATCATTTCCAACAAATAAAATCGGTTTGCTTAATTCCGTTAATTTCCCTGCCCAGTCGGCTAACATAACCAACTGATCCTGCTCCACCGTTGTCAGATTGCCATTTTGAAACTGATATAGTGCTGTGTAGACTTGTCCCCTCCTCGCGTCAAATAATGGTGATACATAGCCTTCAAAGTATCTTCCTGTACCTGACGCTAAAATTTCCAGACTAGAAATTCCAACAAGCGGTATCTGTAAAGTCCATGCTAATGTTTTAGCAATCGTAACACCGATTCTTACTCCCGTATAAGAACCAGGACCCTTTGCTACCACAATTTTCGTTAAATCAGCAGGTACCCTTTCACAATCCTTCATAAGCGTCTGAATAGCCGGCATAATTCGCACGGAGTGGTTCTTTTTTAAATTAGTAATATACTCGCCAAGTATCTGATTATCTTCTAAAAGCGCTACCCCTAACGCATAGTTAGAAGTATCGATCGCTAATATTGTCATCGAAAAATCTCCTTACATAATTGCTCATATCTCTCACCCATTGGTGATAAAACCATTTTCCTTGTATCCCCTTCGCCACGGTACAAGAAAATGGTCAGCCTTTCATGAGGAAGTTGCTCCTCAATCAAATGGGCCCATTCCACTACAGTTACTCCATCACCTTCAAAGTATTCTTCAAAACCCAAGTCTTCAAAAGCATCAGCTACGCGGTAAACATCCATATGATATAGTGGCAGCTTCCCTTTATATTCTTTAATAATTGTAAACGTTGGGCTATTTACGGTCTTTTTTATCTCCAACCCTTTAGCCAAACCTTTTGTAAAGGTTGTTTTGCCAGCACCTAAATCGCCTTCAAGAGCAATGACATCTCCTGCTTTTAAAAATGAGGCCAACCGTTCTGCGAACTGAGAAGTTTCATCAGTATTCATTGTATTTAGTTCTAATTGATTCATCCAATCACCTTTATACTTTAACATAACTATCCTATATCTTCATTTTACCCTTATTTATGTGCAAAAAAAACCTTAGGATATCTCCTAAGGATACTTATTTCATTTGAAGTTTACATGATTTATGAAAAAAAAATGAGAACTACCTATTAAAAGGCATAAAAAAAGACGAAACCCTGTTTCGTACTTAGTTTACAAACTATAATGGCGGTCCGGACGGGACTCGAACCCGCGACCTCCTGCGTGACAGGCAGGCATTCTAACCAACTGAACTACCGGACCATATTGCGGGGACAGGATTTGAACCTGCGACCTTCGGGTTATG
>NZ_CALBWS010000012.1 GCF_937468385.1 Neobacillus rhizosphaerae | reverse complement strand
ATGAGATTTCCCATAGCGCAAGCTAGTAAGAACCCTGAAAGATGATCAGGTTGATAGGTCAGAGGTGGAAGCGCGGTGACGTGTGGAGCTGACTGATACTAATCGTTCGAGGACTTAACCATTTATTATTTGATTGACTCGTGTTTACCAACAACTTCTTCTACATTATCTAGTTTTGAGGGAATGAAACCTCAACCAAATAGTCTGGCAGCAATGGCGAGAAGGTCACACCCGTTCCCATACCGAACACGGAAGTTAAGCTTCTCAGCGCCGATGGTAGTTGGGGCAGGCGCCCCTGTGAGAGTAGGACGCTGCCAGGCTATGCAGCCCCAATTGGGGCTATTATTTTGCGGAAATTTATTGTTGGCCCGTTGGTCAAGCGGTTAAGACACCGCCCTTTCACGGCGGTAACACGGGTTCGAATCCCGTACGGGTCACCATATGGAGGATTAGCTCAGCTGGGAGAGCATCTGCCTTACAAGCAGAGGGTCGGCGGTTCGATCCCGTCATCCTCCACCATAAGTGAATATTACATTTGGCGGTGTAGCTCAGCTGGCTAGAGCGTTCGGTTCATACCCGAAAGGTCGGGGGTTCGACTCCCTTCGCCGCTACCAAATGAATTTTAGGGATTGTTTTTTTGATAATGGAGGAATACCCAAGTCTGGCTGAAGGGATCGGTCTTGAAAACCGACAGGCGGGTCATACCGCGCGGGGGTTCGAATCCCTCTTCCTCCTCCATATATTTTTTTGTACAGTCCATGTAAACTATGAGCATGGACAAAACATAGTATTTTTTATTGTCGCGGGGTGGAGCAGTTCGGTAGCTCGTCGGGCTCATAACCCGAAGGTCGCAGGTTCAAATCCTGTCCCCGCAATATAGTCTAGTAGTTTAGTTGGTTTGAATGCCTGCCTGTCACGCAGAAGGTCGCGGGTTCGAGTCCATTTAGGCCCATAAGCTTTCCTGTCAACATCCGAAGATTTTTTAGTTTTTGACGATATATAATAAACGATAACTACAATAATCCTAGAGCACCTCTAACAAGGTGCTTTATTTATTTTTGCATATTTCATCACAAAAGCGGCGAAGAATAAGGATTGAGAAATGGATGGAAAATCAGCTGCCTCGATTTTCAAACGTTAAGAGAGTTCACTAAAAGAAAGAAGGTATGGTTCGTGGCATATAGAATTAAAGATATGATGATTTCAGAAACGGAATTAAAAAAAAGAGTGAAGAAACTAGCAGAGGAGATTGAAACTGATTTTAACAATGAACCAATCTTCCTCATCATTGTTCTTAAAGGATCTTTTGTATTTGCGGCTGATTTGATCCGCGAGATGAAGGGAGAAATTAAAGTCGATTTCATCTCAGTTTCCAGCTACAGCGACCAGACTGAAACAACTGGGAAAGTAAAGCTCTTGAAGGATCTTGATGCTAATATTACCAATCAGAATGTATTAGTGGTTGAGGATATTATAGACAGTGGACTTACCCTGCATTTCCTGCGGGATCATTTGAAAATGCATAAGCCGAAACAAATTAAAATTTGCACTCTATTAGACAAGCCTGAAAGAAGAAAAATAGCATTGCCTGTTGATTATGTTGGCTTTGTAATCCCGGACGAGTTCATTGTGGGGTACGGAATTGACTACGCACAGAAGTATAGAAATTTACCTTATATCGCTACGGTTGAAGAGTACTAGAACTCCTTTAATAATAAAACAAAGGATACTGCGCTAACACAGTATCCTTTGTTTTATTTATTTTCCTCTAATAATCTCCAAAATCTGTTAATCGCAATAAAAGTCGATTATACAAGTGAAATAAGTATTTCATCTAATCGTATTATTTTAATAATTCTCCACGTTATCGGAACTCTTAGCCTTTTGATCTGTTGCTTTAATATGCTACCAGTTCGGTTGATGCAAGATTGCTTTTTACAGTGCTTCCTTAATCACCTTTTTGTAATAGAGAACAGATAGGATTCCGAAAATCGAGTACAATCCGGTATAGATGACCATGACGATAATCATTGGTGTCCACACCTCTGTTCCGAATAAGAACCATCCTGATTGAACGGCGAAATAGCTATGGAAGAGGCCAATGACTAAAGGAATTCCGAAATTAAACACTTGCTTTGCTTGAATGCCTTTTAATAAATCCCCCTGAGTAAAACCGAGCTTTCTTAAAATCGTATAATTCGGCTTTTCCTCTTCACCCTCACCCATTTGTTTAAAATAAAGAATACATCCAGATGTAACTAGAAACGTTAATCCTAAAAATCCAACGATAAACATGATGAGGCCCATTGTTTTTTTCTGCGAATTGCTGATTTCCAAGCGTGAAGAAAATATATTGTCATCATTAACATTCATCTTTTTAAAAATATCATTTGCTTTTTCGAGATTTGCTTCATCTTTTAACGTAATCCCGATAAAGATGGAGGATTCCTTCTGAATGGCAGGATTTACGTCTTTCTTTAGACGCTCGAAAACCGTTTCATCGACAATGGCAATTGGCTCCCCGCCGTTTGTAAAGTAAGAAGAAACGACGAAATCCTTTTTTAAACCTAAGTATTTGAGGGGAATCGCTTCGTTTTGCCCTTTCATTTCTATGTTACCTGAATCCTTTAGCTTCATAAATTTCTGCAGTAAATCATTATAGCCGGTAAAAATAGTATCCCCCTCAGACACATCGATATTTTTAACAGCCTTATCACTTATAACAGGAATGGGCATAGCCTTCGGATCAAACATTAACTCTTCCAGATTTATATCCAAAATTTCCTTAAGATTCGCATTCACCTGAATAACGTCAATCTTATTTTCATTAAACGGAATGTCATTCGTAGCTAATTCCTTTTTGAATTGAGCAGCATTTTCCGTATCTATGAATGAAAAATCGCCTGCGACATTATTTTTAGCCATTTTTTCTGCTGAATAATAGGAGATATAACTTAAAGACAATAACCCAATCGCTAGGGCCGATACTGTTGTAATGATTGTTAATAATAAGGCATTCGATTTCATCCGAAACATAATCGAGGATAGTGATAATACCTGATTAATATTTAAATAACCATCCTTCTTTTTCCGAATGAGGTTAAAGATAAAACTGACTGACCCTTTATAAAAAAGATAGGTTCCGATAATGACAGACCCAAGAATAAAAATCATGGCTCCAAAAAGTTCAGTCATGGTGGTAAAATCGCCGCCAAACAGTTTCGATGAAACATAGTAGCCTGAAACAATCGAAATCAACCCAATAATCCCGATGATGATTTCAAAGACAGACATCTTTTTCACTTTACCTTCCGTTGAAGAAACTACTCTAAATAACGAAAGGATACTCTGTCTTTTAATAAACACATAATTCATCAGCATGATAAACAGATAGATGGCACAAAACACCACAACTGTTTGAATCAATGCTTGTGAAGAGAAGTTTAGGGAAGCGACTGCGTCTATACCTGTAATTTTAAACAGAATCATCAGAATTAATCTAGAAACGGAAAAACCGATAAAGGTTCCGATGACTAATGAACCAAAATAAAGGATGAAATTTTCGGCAGTCAGGATGTTGAATATCTTGCTTTTTGTCATCCCGATTAATTGAAATAGCCCAATCTCCTTACTGCGGCGTTTAATAAAAATGTTATTGGCATATAGCAGAAAGATGGAAACAATCGCGACGAGTAAGATAGATGCTGCCCGAATCGCAGCGGCCCCTTTAATGGAGTCTTTTGTTTCGTTCATCGCCGGATCATATTGCAAGGTGACAAAGGCGAAATAAAGGGCAACACTAAAGATCAGCGCAAACACATAAAGATAGTAATTTTTTAAATTCTTTTTTAGGTTGCGAAAAATGAGTTGGTTAACGCTCATTTGGGACACCGCCTAATACACTTTGGGTTTTCATGATATCTTTAAAGAACGTCTGCCTTGATTGTTCTCCTTTATTTAATTGTGTGTAAATCCGTCCATCTTTGATAAATATAACCCTGCTACTGAAGCTTGCTGCCACCGGATCATGCGTAACCATCACAATCGTTGCTTTTCGGTTTTGATTTAATTCGCTTAATTTGTTTAGCAAATCGGATGCCGATTTTGAATCGAGTGCACCGGTTGGTTCGTCAGCGAAAATAATGCTTGGTTCGTGAATAAACGCCCGTGCTGCAGAGGTACGCTGTTTTTGACCGCCGGAAATTTCATTTGGATACTTATCCTTGATGTCATGAATACCCAGTTCCGTTGCCACCGCATTAAATTTTTCATCGGCTTCTCTTTTAGATACCTTCGTAATCGATAAAGGAAGCAGGATATTTTCTTTGACTGTTAATGTATCTAGAAGGTTATAATCTTGAAAAATAAAGCCCAGGTGATGCTTGCGAAATTCAGCCAGCTGCTTTTCCTTCATCGCTGTCATTTCTTTTCCTTCAATTTTGATGGTCCCGCTGCTCACCTTATCAATCGAGGAAAGAACATTGAGCAAGGTTGTCTTCCCGGAACCCGAGGCACCCATGATGCTGACGAATTCCCCTTTTTCAACGGTAATATCAATCCCTTTTAATACTTCTTGTTTATTTAATTTATTGCCATAGCTTTTATGAAGTTTATTGGCTTCTAAAATATGCATACTGACACGCTCCTTAATTTCGATAACCTTAGTATAAATGGTAGGATGATTCCAATCCTTCGATTGGGCGAACAAATCATAAAAGCATGTGACATTGTTGTCACATGCCTGCAATATGATTGAATTCATTCCTTTTTGGAAAGGTTAATGTAAAATTAGTTCCTCTTCCAAGGTCTGAGTGTACATCAATATGGATTAATAATGCCTTGGCAATTCTTTTTGTTAAATACAATCCCATGCCTGTTGCGGCGTTGTCATGATGAGCAGTCGTCGAGGTAAAACCCTTCTCAAAAATACGCGGCAGGTCCTTAGGATCGATGCCACGTCCATAATCCTTTACTTCAAGGACTGTTTGCCCGTCTTTTTGAAAGCTTTTAATTATAATGTCGGATGATTCACTGTATTTCACCGCGTTTGTCAACAGCTGTCTGATTATAAAAGAAAGCCACTTGGCATCGGTTAAGACTGTAGGTGCCTCTAAATCAACATCAAAGCCAATGCCCTTTTGCATACACCAGGATTGTAACGTTTTAATCTCTTTAAAAAGTAACGCCTTTAAATCGGTTTTTTCAATATATAAATCATTCTCCATAAAGGGGATCCGCTTTTGGTGAAGCTGGTTATCAAGAAGCAGATGAATTCGTAACCATTCATGAGTTAATTGGGCCTTCATCCGTTCATCGTCTACGCGGTCAATCATTAGATGCATCGCTGTTAACGGTGTCTTGACTTCGTGAATCCAAGCTAATAGGTCATCCTTCTCCTGTTCTAATATCAGAAAGTTTTGCGATGCTTCCCGCTTAAGCCATTCTGTTTGCTTCACAATACTTCTTTCGATCATTTTTTCAAAGGGGCTTTCAGGATGCGCTATATTGGTTAAATCAAGATTGTTCTCCCATTCCGCTAAACTTTTGTAGAACTTTGTTTCCTTATGATAGCGGAAAATCAAAAAGATACTAAAAACGAGCATGGATAGGAAGATAATATAGAAGAATGGCATCAAGGGAAGCGCCCTATCGAGATAAGCCACAAAAAGAATGAGTACTTGAATAAATAAGAATAGAAAAATCCAGCTTCGCCTTTCAATTAAATATTTCTTAATCATAACTATTTTCCTCTTCAATCGCGATGTAACCCTGCCCAATCTTCGTTTCGATATAGCGTCCTAAACCAAGCTCGTCCAATCTTTTTCGCAAACGATTAACATTGACCGTTAAGGTGTTATCACTGACAAAGCGCTCATCCTCCCACAGGCTTTTAATCAAGTCTTCTCGGCTGACAATCTTATTTTTTTGCTCAATCAGCCTTTTTAAGATAAACGTTTCATTCTTTGTCAGTTCAACCATACCCACAGCATTACTGACCGTATTTTTCTCATAATCCACCGTGGCACCACACCATGTTTTGAGAGTAATTTGCTCGGTATTGTAATTATAGACACGGCGAAGAATTGCCTGTATTTTCGCAATCAGCACATCAAAATGGAACGGTTTTTGAATAAAATCGTCAGCACCAAGCTGCATCGACATTACCATATCTGTCGGATGGTCACGAGATGATAAAAATAGAATCGGAACATTCGAATGGGAGCGGATCATCCGGCACCAATGGAAGCCATCAAATTTCGGCAATTGAATATCAATCACAACTAAGTCAGGTTTTATCGCCGTAAATTCCTGCAGGATCTGGCTAAAATCAGTAATCCCGTACACATCATAAGACCACCCAGTTAACCGTTCTTTCATTTCATTAAATAATGTTACATCATCTTCAATTAACAAGAGTTTAAACAACGGATTCACCATACTTTTTTATCTACTTTAAAATAATTGTATAGTATATCCTATTTCTGTGCTATAGGGGAAGGCGGCTGTTTCCACTAACATATAGAATGAATCCAGGGATTTTGGAAAATGAATCCGCTTGACAAGAAAAATAAATTTTACTATCCTTTTATATTATAGACTAATCAATTTTGTTCGTATAACTCCAATGATATGGTTTGGAGGTCTCTACCAGGAACCAATAATTCCTGATTACGAAGAAAGTACATGGACTTGTATTTTCTTCGTAATCAGGAATTTTTTTTTTTTTTTAGAAAAAATTTAAGATAATTTGAGGAGGACAACTATGAATTTTTCACTATTACCTAAAATTGAACTTCACTGCCATTTAGATGGAAGTCTTAGACCTGAAACCATTATTGATATCGCAAAGCAAGAGGGTATCCGGTTACCGTCCGTGGAAATAGAAGCGTTAGAAAGAGAACTCATTGCTCCATTAAATTGTGAATCCCTTGATGAATACTTGAAAAGGTTTGCCATTCCCAATTTAGTCATGCAGTCAAAAGAAAACCTAAGAAGAATTTCCTTTGAACTTTTTGAGGATGCAGCACAGGAAAATGTGAAATATATGGAGGTAAGATTTGCTCCGTTACTGCACACTGTCAAGGGGTTATCTGTCGATGAAATCATCGAGAGCGTCATAGATGGTATGAAGGACGCAGAAGCTCAGTTCGATATAAAAGGGAATATCATTCTATCATGTATGAGAACCATGTCAGTGGAAAGTGCGTTTGAGGTTGTAGAAGATGGTAAGAAATTCCTTGGAAAAGGGGTTGTGGCCATCGACTTATGTGCATCTGAAGAGGAAGGCTTTTGCGGAAAATTTGTTGAACCGATTGCCTTAGCTAGAGAATATGGCTACCGAGTCACCATCCACGCTGGTGAAACTGGAATTGGAAAAAATGTTCTGGAAGCTGTTGAACTTCTTGGTGCTGAAAGAATCGGGCACGGCGTCTTTATTAAGGACTGTGTGGAGGCGTATGATGTCGTTAAGGAAAAACAAGTGGTGCTTGAAATGTGCCCAACAAGTAATGTTCAAACAAAAGCAGTCCCTCAATATAGTGAACATCCAATCTATCAGTTCCATAAGGATGGCATAAAAGTAACGGTTAATACAGACAACAGAACTGTATCGGATACAACGATGGCGAATGAATGTACAGTTGTTTTTAATGAATTTAATATAAATGAAGAGGATTATCAGCAAATTTATCTTACGAGTGTGGAAGCATGTTTTGCTGATGGAGAAACAAAAGAAAAGCTGAAGAAATATATATATAATGGCGAACAGTGACATCACTGTTCGCCATGCGTTGCTTTTCGAAAGTAGAAAACTAATAAACGAATATTAAAATCTATATTGAACATAGATAAATTAATATTAAGTTTCTACAACTATCTGTTTTTCTTTTTCGACTTCCATGGCTGATACAATATAGGCAAACCCATTCAATAAAAAGTAAATGACATTAGATTGTACCCGTTCGTTTTCCCCTAAATAAGTATTTATAATTATCGTAAAAGAATATAAAACCACAAAAAATAAAGCAATTTTATTAAAAAATATCATTCGATAACAACCCCCTGTATTAGGATTCTTACCTTTATCATATTTACGCTAAGCAGGTATTATGCTAGCCGTGATTTTGGATTTCTCTAATAGGCCAACCTGTAAGAGCCCGTTGAGAATCCCATCTTTAGAAGAAGAAGTAGTGATGACATCTGCAGCGGCCTTTGCTTCGGGAACCGCATTTCCCATTGCGATTCCCGTGCCAATGGACGTTAGCATTTCTAAGTCGTTCAAACCATCTCCAAATGCAAAGCTGTTCTCTATGTTAATATCCAACACCTCAAGCAGCTTGTGGATGCCGACTGCTTTGGAAGCCCCCTTTGGAAGGATATCATAAGCATAGTCATGCCATTTGATGAATCTAAGATCAGGAAACTGGTCTACATACATTTGTTTATCTTTACGGCCACAGTAGAGATGTCCTTGATAAATAGCTCTATTTTTATAAAATTCTTCGTCCACTTCAGGATAGGGCATCATCAATGAATCAAAGCTTGCCTCGATATATGGATGGTTTCTTTTGCTAACCTTAAAGTCGTGGTGGCTGCAATAAGCTAAGGCATGACCGTTGCTTGTAGTAACCGAAGTAAGAGATTGCACTATTTCAGAGTTAATCGGGTTTGAGTAAATTTCTTTTCCCTCAAACACCACGTATTGGCCATTCATCGATACATAAGAATCAATATTTAATTCCTTTTGAATCCAATAACACATCTTCGGTACTCTCCCCGTGGCAATCACGGTGTGAATTCCTTTATCCTGCAGTAAACGTACAGCTCTCTTCATGGAATCAGGAATTATTTTTTCTTCATTTAAAAGTGTTCCATCAATATCAAAAAACACAATTGTTTTTTTCATTTCCCATACCTCCAGTAAAACACAACACAGCCGTTACGCTCAGTTTCCCGGTTACGCCGACTAGGTGTTGCGTCGTCTTGCAAAACTAGCATATTTTATGAAACGCGTTTCAGGTCAAGAGATTTGATGAAAGTTTTTGGTTGGGGTAAATGACTTACTGTCGGATAGGAGGCAGTAACTGTCGGCTAAGTCCCTGTTACCCGAGGATGCAAAGAATCTAAGCCAGCAAAAAGACTTGGTGACAAATTCAGCCCCAAGTCTGGTAATCCATTCATTTTGGTGTCCAGCACCACTAAATTTCAGACTGTTTCACGTTCAATCAATGTAACGGGTATTTCTTGATAGGCAGCTTCTTTGCTAATGTTTATTCCTTGAAGAAATAATTTCCTGCCTATATCCACAAGCGGAATTTCAATAGTCGTGATATTCATCATCTTTGCGATGGGTTGATTATTGAACCCTAATAGTGCGAGGTCGCCTGGTATCGAAATATTTCGATTTTGCGCACAGGTTACTATCCCGGCAGCAACCTCATCACTTGTCACCAGCAAGGCCGATGGCGGATTAGACATTTGTTGGATTCGCTCAATTACTTGTTCCCCGTCCTCAAAATGAGTACAGTGCTCAAAAATGTATGCAGGTTCATAGGGCAAATGATAGTTTTCAACAAAATCCTTAAACGCCAATTCTCTCTGTCTACTATTAGTACCTGATTTCCGGCCAATACAATAACCAATTTTGCGATGACCCTTTTGATAAAGGTGTTCTAATGCAATCATGAAACTTTTATAGTGGTCAACAAATGTTGAGGACACCCTTTTCCCGCGCGTATCTTCACATAAAATAATCGGGCCATAAAGCAAATACGCTTCGATTGTCGACCAACTGCATTTTCTCGAACAGATAATTAAGGCATCAATTTGCTTTTGTTTTAACATTTGTAGAGCTTCTATTTCTCTAGTTTCCAAGTAGTTGGTTTGGAATAATACCAGTTTGTAGTTGTTTTCTAATGCTTCACTGGCCATCCCTTTTATTAACAAAGCAAAATAAGGATGATCAATGTAAGGAACAACCACACCCACAAGGAACGATTTCCCCGTACTTAAGTGGACGGCATTAATATTAGGCTGATAATTACTTCGATTAATAGCTTCTAAAACAGCATTTCTTTTGTCCTCACGCACATAAGGATGATTATTTAGCACACGAGAAACCGTGGTTACAGAAACACCGGCCATCTTTGCTAAATCTTTAATGTTTGTCATCCAATAACCTCTTCTCCCTTCCTTTGCTTTTACTTTACATGAACCTGTGGAATAAATGAATCAAGATTATTTAGAAGAGCTAAAAGGGGAGCACTATCTAGGTATAGATGGTGCATGTAACAGAAGAAATAGAGGGCTTTTCGCCCGTTATTTCAGGGTGAAATGTCCGTTTTATGTTTTACTGATATTTCTCATATTATTCCATGGAAACAGGCAATCTAAGAGAGACAACGTTGAATGTTTTCTACCCAACCTAGGAATTATTCTATCCGAAAAAATAGTGTTGTGACAGAGCTGGAAAAAGTAAGGGTGTGAGAAAATGTCAGAGACCGATATGTCGAAATACGAGAAGAAAATAATCATCCGTAACATCCGCCTTGAAGACATTGATGCCATTATTGCGTTAGGGAAAACTTGCTTCCCTAACATGGATCCATGGAAGCGAGAGCAATTGGTGAGTCACATTCGAATATTTCCTGAGGGTCAATTCTGTGTCGAATATGAGGACAAGATAGTAGGTTCCTGTTCAAGTCTTATCGTTAATTTTAACGAATACGACGATCAGCACACGTGGGACAGCATCACGGATAATGGCTTTATCACTAATCATGACCCCGATGGCTTCAACTTATACGGGATTGAAGTGATGGTGGATCCGGAATATCGGCGGATGAAACTAGGACATCGCCTTTACGAAGCCCGCAAGGAACTCGCCGTTCGCTTAAATCTACAAAGCATTATCATTGGCGGAAGGATCCCAAATTACCACAAGTACAAGGATGAAATGACAGCTCGCGAATATGTGGCAGCGGTTGAGAAGCACAGCATCTATGACCCCGTGTTGTCCTTCCAGCTCCTGCAGGGATTTACCATTAAACGGATCAACACAAGGTACCTTCCAGATGACTTGGCATCTGCTTCAGTGGCGACCTTAATGGAATGGAACAATGTCGATTATCGGCCCAAGAATAAGCGTATTTATCGGACAGCTTTTCCAGTTAGAATTTGCGCTGTCCAGTACATGATGAAAAAAATTGACTCATTTCAGGATTTTAAGAGACAGGTCGAGTACTATGTCGATGTCGCTGCTGATTTCGAATCGGATTTTGCCGTATTCCCGGAGATATTTACAACCCAATTGATGTCATTTCTCGAAGAAAAACGCCCCGATCGGGCCGTTCGCCGGCTTGCGACTTATACAAATCAATACGTTGAGTTGTTTACCCAACTGGCTGTCCGCTATAACATCAATATTGTCGGTGGATCCCATTTCGTCGAAGAGAATGGGGATGTATACAATGTAGGTTTTCTATTCCGCCGTGACGGCACAATTGAGCAACAAACGAAAATTCACGCAACACCCAATGAGCGCAAGTGGTGGGGGATTGCCGAGGGAAACGAAATACATGTGTTTGACACAGATTGTGGAAAGATAGCGATTCAAATTTCGTACGATATCGAATTTCCCGAACTCGCAAGGCTTGCAGTTGATAAAGGGGCAAACATTATATTTGTTCCTTTTTGTACGGAGGATCGTCAGGGCTACCTTCGTGTTCGTTATTGTGCCCAAGCACGAGCGATTGAGAACCACGTCTATACCTGTATTGCTGGAACCGTAGGCAACTTAACACATGTAGAGAATATGGATATTCAATATGCCCAGTCTGGAATTTTCTCACCTTCTGATTTTGAGTTTGCAAGGGATGGGATTGTTGGAGAATGTGATGCCAATATTGATACGGTTGTTGTAGGTGATGTTGACCTTGAAAAGTTAAGACGTTCCCGAAATTCCGGTTCATTGCGCCAATTGCACGACAGGCGGCATGATTTGTATCGAATTGAATGGAACCAGGCAATGTCGGATTAAATCAGGAAAGCTTTTCGTCTATTTTTGGAAGAGAAAAAAGGACGATTATGGTTGGCATAATCGTCCTTGCTGAAGTTATTTACTTATTCGCTTTGCTAACTTTCAATTTCTTTCCTTTGATTGGTGTATTTTCCATGGCTTGTAGGACTAGTGAACCCTTTCCATTAAGAATATCAACATAGGACAAATGATCTTGGATCGTTATAATGCCGATATCATCTGCTGTTACTCCAGGGATTTTTGCGATTGTTCCAACAAAATCCACCGCACGAATCTTCTTCTTCTTCCCGCCGCTGAAATGGAGTTTCATGATACCTTGGTTGATTCGGGCTGTTTTATTATTTCTGACTACTCGCCGGCCGCTGATTTTTTCTTCGAATGCGTCCTTTCCTTTTGCAACTTCCTGTGGCGAAGGGGCTTCTGTTTTAGGTACCTCAAAGCCAATGTACCTTTCAATTGCTTTAACGAATTTTCCTTCATAAGGTGTCGCAAACGTAATCGCTTTTCCTGTATTGCCCGCACGGCCGGTTCTTCCTGTTCGGTGGACATAGCTTTCTTTTTCCATGGGAACGTCATAGTTGATGACAACTGTCACATTATCTATATCAATTCCACGTGCCGCAACGTCGGTGGCTACTAAATAACGAAAATTCCCCATTTTGAAACCATCCATCACGGCAAACCGGTCCTGTTGTTCTAATCCACCATGGAGCCGTTCACATGAATAATTGGATGCTTCCAATTCGCTATACACGGTATCAACGTGTTCTTTTGTTCGGCAAAAAATAAGACAGCTGTCTGGATTTTCAACTACGGTTACGTCTTTAAGAAGAGATAGCTTATCTTCTTCTTTCACTTCTATTAAAGTGTGTTCAATGGTGTCTGTAGTGATCCCGGCAGAGGCAATTTCAATATTAATAGGGTTTTTCATATATTTATGACAAAGGTTTTCAACATCTTTAGGCAATGTGGCGGAAAATACCATCGTTACTCTGTTTGCAGGGAGAGCATTAATAATCGTTTCAACGTCGTCGATGAAACCCATATTCAGCATTTCATCCGCTTCATCAATAATTAGATACTTTACTCCGTCTAAAGCGAGCGTTTCTCTATCAATATGGTCGATGACTCGACCTGGTGTCCCAACAACGACATGAGTCTTTTGCTGCAGTTCTTCCTTTTGTTTTGAAAAAGGTTCTTTTCCATAAACGGCCATCGCTTTAATCCGTTTAAACCTGCCAATATTCGTGATATCCTCACGAACTTGAACAGCAAGCTCCCTGGTGGGTGTCAGTATTAATACCTGTGGTTTTTTTTCTTCCCATGTTATCAATTCGCAAACGGGGATGCCAAAAGATGCCGTCTTACCGCTGCCTGTTTGCGATTTCACGACCAAATCTTGATTTTTCAATGCAAATGGTAGGACTTGGCCCTGAACCTCTGTGGGAGTATCGTATTTTAACACAGCAAGAGCTCTCATTATTTCCGCGCTTAAATGATAATCCGCAAAATTTTTTTCATTCATGTAAGTAACCTCATTTTTTTGTATTATCCGACTCCTATATAGGATTTCTCTCAAAGAAATATCATATGCAAAATCCGAATATGGTTCATTATACAGGAAAAGCCCGACAATTCGGCTCGAATTTTTAAAAAGGAGTACATGACATTTATCATGCCCAGCACATGACACCTGCTACTAACAAGTTGATCTCCTTTCCACTATACTTTGATTAACGACACAAATTGAAGGGAAATTCAAATAAATGACAATAGAAAATACGAAAAATTTGCGAAAACAAGTGGCTCCTTTTGAAAAATCAACGACAAAAGAAAGTGTATGGCAGATTATTAACACGGTCGTGCCATTTATTATTTTATGGTCCCTTGCCTATTTCAGTCTTTCCGTTTCCTATTGGTTGGCGCTAATTCCCATTGTGATTGCTGCCGGGTTTTTGACAAGGATTTTCATCATTTTTCATGATTGTACCCATCATTCCTTTTTTAAAAGCCGCCGTGCCAATCGAATAGTTGGAACTGCTATGGGTGTGTTAACGATCTTCCCATTTGATCAATGGGGACATGAGCATTCCGTTCATCATGCAACAAGCGGTAACCTGGATAAGCGGGGTACAGGCGATATTTGGACCCTAACAGTAGATGAATATTTAGCAGCACCACTTAGACTTCGACTAGCTTATCGTTTTTATCGCAATCCATTGGTAATGTTTGGACTAGGCCCAATTTATGTTTTCCTTTTAAAAAATAGATTTAACCGTAAAGGTGCCAAGAAGAAGGAACGAAATAACACTTATTTGACGAATGTTCTAATTGTCACGTTGGTTGGATTACTCTGTTGGGCACTCGGCTGGCAGTCGTTTCTTTTAGTACAGGGCTCGATTTTCATGATTTCAGGAGCAGCAGGCATTTGGCTTTTTTATGTCCAGCATACCTTTGAAGATTCCTATTTTGAAGAAGATAAAGAGTGGGAATATGTGAAAGCAGCAGTGGAAGGGAGTTCTTTCTATAAGCTTCCAAAAGTTTTGCAATGGCTCACAGGAAATATTGGCTTCCATCATGTCCATCATCTTAGCCCTAGGGTGCCAAACTATAAACTTGAAGAGGCGCATAAAAATACGCTTCCATTAAAAAACGTTCCAACCATTACCCTTGGAACAAGCTTGCGGTCACTTCGTTTCCGTTTATGGGATGAGAAAAACAAGAATTTTGTGGGCTTTAAAGAGGTCAAAGCTATTGCTAAAAATTATATTTCACCTCAAGTTAAACCTGAGATATAAACGTCACCAAAAATAGCTGGTCCCCCTAAATTTCGGTACCAGCAAATCAAAATAATCTTGAGAACTCTTTTCTGATACGGGAAAGAGTTTTTTTTTTGTTTAATTATCGCGTCCTGTTTACTACATAAATATTTAAAACTTTGACATACTGTTAAAAATAATGTACATTACCAAATGTACGAACGTTTTTATAAAATTATTATTAAATATTCGTGTTTAGGGGTGCGATTCATGGAAAATGTGTTTGATTACGAAGATATTCAATTGATTCCAGCTAAATGTGTAGTAAATAGCCGATCTGAGTGTGATACATCTGTAACCTTAGGCGGACATGCCTTTAAGTTACCTGTAGTACCTGCCAATATGCAAACGATTATTGATGAAAAGATAGCCCTTTACTTAGCGGAAAATGGTTACTTTTATGTAATGCATCGTTTTGAACCAGAGAAGCGACTTTCTTTTATTAAAGATATGAAATCACGTGGATTATTTGCATCTATTAGTGTCGGTGTCAAAGAGGAAGAATATCATTTCATCCGACAATTAGCAGATGAACAGCTCACACCGGAATACATTACGATTGATATCGCACATGGTCATTCCAATGCCGTGATCGAGATGATCCAGCATATCAAGAAACACTTACCGCAAAGCTTTGTTATTGCCGGAAATGTTGGAACTCCAGAAGCTGTAAGAGAATTAGAACATGCTGGTGCTGATGCGACAAAAGTAGGCATTGGACCAGGAAAGGTATGTATCACGAAAATTAAAACGGGCTTTGGCACGGGTGGTTGGCAGTTAGCTGCCCTAAGATGGTGTGCAAAGGCTGCGAGTAAGCCGATTATTGCAGACGGAGGGATTCGTACACATGGTGACATCGCAAAATCTGTCAGATTTGGTGCCTCGATGGTCATGATTGGTTCGTTATTTGCCGGACATGAAGAATCTCCAGGAGAAACCACTGAGAAAGATGGAAAGCGCTATAAAGAATACTTTGGATCAGCTTCGGAATTTCAAAAAGGTGAAAAGAAAAATGTAGAAGGCAAAAAAATGTTTGTGGAGTACAGAGGTTCATTAACAGATACATTGATAGAAATGGAACAGGATCTTCAATCCTCTATTTCATATTCAGGAGGCAATAAGCTAGAAGCCATCCGTAATGTAGATTATGTCGTTGTTAAGAACTCCATCTTTAACGGTGATAAGGTCTATTAATGATTTAATTTGGAATTGTTAGATGAAGCGTTGACCAAAATGGATGGTGCGAGGCACCATCCATTGATTGTAAATATTTTTTGGCAATGTTTTTGAGGGTTCTAGAAAGTTTATCAGGAATCCTTCGTTTTCCGACAAAACAGGAAGATGGATGCTATTGTTTGCTTATTTTATTAAGAGGAGAGTTTTTAATCGTACCAATCCTCTTTATCCTTACGTCAACCTTTAACTCTACCGGTAGCTCTTTATATTGTTGATTCCAATTGCTCTTTGCCTGTTTCCAGTAATCAGGATTGGAACGATGGAGGGCTTCACCAAACCCAAATAGATCTGTTTCAAAATTTTCTTGGGTTACCTTTAAGGTTTCTCGAATCATTTTTTTAATATTATTCTCTGCTTTTGTTTCTAAATCGCTAATGGTTTCTGGTTTCATTAAATCAAGTGTCTTACACTGTACATTTCCAACATTTGCTTCTGCCTTATATTTAATAATGCCTTTCGGTCCGTCTTTTGTGACTACTGTTTTTATATCAGATTTTGTCCGTATCAATTCAATGGCAGTTTTTCCTTTCTTTGTACAGGGGACTTCTAAAATTGTACTTTTTACATTCCCTAAAGCTTCATTAAGGCCTTTACTCTCCTCTTCATTTAACCAACCAATCAATTTATCTCCCTTAAAAACACCAATGTCTTTGTATTTCAATCTTGTGTAAGGTTCCGTTCGTTGAACATTTTCTATTACTTCGCCTGTTTGTTCTTCGCCTTTTAATGTAATTCCAGTTAATTTGGCATCAATTCCAGGACTAACCAACTCCGTGATCAGTTGGTCCAATGTTATCGTGATCGTAGGTGACCACGATTTCTGTGATGCCTCCAGTGAATCATATAGTTGATTGACTGGGATTTTTTCTAAGGCCGTTAATACTCTTAAAATTTCTCCACCTTTTGCTTCTTTAGCTACAGTAATATAAAAGTCTGTTCGAAATTCTTGATCCCTTGTTAAAGCGTCTAATGTCTCACCGATTCCTTCTCGTGCTAACTCTTCACCATACACGAGAAAACGAAGATGAGAAAAATACAGTTTTCTTGGCGAAATCGTTGTAATTCTTCTAATTGCCTCAAATAAGGTATCCCCTTTGTCTTGATAAACGACAACGGGGGCTTTCCCGCTTGTTCCTTGCTTGGCAGCGATCTCCCCCGGATTTACCACTTGTACTGTTACGATAAATTGATCATCTGATTTATCAATCCCTAATCCTACCACGATGGCGAGTTCATTTAATTCTTTTCTGTTCCAACAGCCTGTGAGAAGGATGAGAAAGCTAATAGAAAGTATGACGATTATCCGTTTCATTCACTACTCCTTTTTTGCTTCTTTTATATACGTTTTATAATCCCCAAAAAGTGGCTGCATTACGCGAATAAAGTACCAAATATTGTAGAGTATAGAGGGGTAACTTCCCGTTTCATAAATCCAATCGAATTTGATCCTCCTAGAAGGTTTATATCCTATTCCTTATGGTGAATAATGGATTAGATAAGAGTGATGTAAGAAAAAGAAGGAGAAATCCAAATGTTGGGTGTTGTAGGAGTGTTAGTGGTAGCTATCATTATACTAGTGAAGGAAATCCCGTACCTTAAAAAAAAGAAGCTGAAAAGAGAAGGGTGGGCATTTTCGATTTTACTGCTATTTGCGGTAGGATTAGGCATAGCCCAAAGTTTGCATCTAAACATTCCGAACCCTCTAAACGGACTTACCTTTATTTTTAAGCCACTTAGCAAAATATTAAATGAATGGCTAAAATGAGGTGCATGGGGATGAGTTATTCTAACAAATAAGGTTTGATAGGAAGTTGGAATTAGGTGAATAATATAAAAATTAGTGCGCGTCAATTTGCAATATTTGTTATATTATTTTCTATAGGGTCGACGATATTATACATTTCCAGCAGCATGTCTCAAGAATTAAGACAAGATGCTTGGATTGGAGCTGCAATTGGCACTGGCCTAAGTTTATTACTAATGCTTCTATACATTGCAATTGGGAGAATATTCCCGAATATGACACTTGTCAAGATGAATGAAAAAGTTTTTGGCAAGTGGATCGGCAAGTTGGTTTCTCTTTCTTTTATTTTCTTTTCATTTTCTACCGCGGCATTACTGCTTTCCGATGTTGGAAATTTCCTAGCGATCCAGATGATGCCAGAGACACCAAGTGAAGTTACCCAAATTCTTTTTGCTTGCATTGTGATCATGGGAATTCGCCTTGGACTCGAAACGTTAGCTCGTTCTGCAGAGATATTATTTTCCTGTTTCATTGTGCTTTTTATTATTTTTGTGGTCTCATTATTTCCTCATGTTGAGCTTAAAAACATACAACCTATTTTTGAATCAGGGATAAAACCTTTAGTAAGGTCATCTTTGTTGTTTATGAGTTTTTTTTCCTTGCCATTAGTGGTTGTTTTAATGATTTTTCCTGCTTCTGTAAATCAGCCGAAAAATGCTGAGAAAAAATTATTTATCGGGGTCCTAATTGGTGGAACCTGTTTAACAATTTTGATTGTATTAACGATTATGGTTTTAGGCCCTGATCTAAGTGCTGCTCAGATGTACCCAAGTTATTCATTGGCTAGGAAAATAGAAGTTGGGGGTTTTTTGCAACGGGTAGAAGCCATCATGGCCGCTATGTGGTTTATCACGCTTTATTTTAAATTTGTGCTCTATTTTTATGCAGCTGTGATCGGTCTTGCCCAAACATTGAGCTTAAACGATTACCTTCCCCTTACACTGCCATTAGGGATGATCTTAGTTTTGCTTTCCTTTATGATTAATCCTAATGTAGCCTTTGAGAGTGCTTATGATAAAGAAGTTTGGATAGTATACGCTTTATCATATGGACTTGTTCTTCCTTTTCTCCTCTTAACAGGTCAGATATTACGAAAAATTATCCAGGGAAATAAAAATCAGTAAAGCTCCCCATATAGGTTAAGGTTGCTTTACTGATAGTCCATATGCCTCGCAAAAGAAGCTTCCGCTTTTCTTATGATTCTGGTTTTGGTGCAGGCGAGTCTTCACGTTTCATATTTAACTGACTAATTAAACGAGGGCGTGAAAACATGGCCCATCTGGGAAATCGGAAAATTGCGTCCTTTTGATCATCTTTAATAAAGGGGCCAAATGGAGCCATATAAGGGACTCCAAAGGAACGTAAACTGCACATATGAAGAACCATGGCAATTAACCCCACAATGATTCCAAATAATCCGAAAGAGGCAGCAAGTGCCATAAAAGGAAATCGTAATATTCTTATTGCAATTGCCAATTCATAATTATTCACGGTAAAACTTGAAATAGCGGTAATCGCCACCACAATGACCATGGCAGCAGAGGCAAATCCAGCTTCTACCGCTGCTGTTCCTATGACTAATGTTCCTACAATAGATACTGCCTGACTAATCGCTCGCGGCATTCTTAACCCAGCCTCCCGTAATATTTCAAAGGTGAGTTCCATGGCGAGCGCTTCAATAAAGGCTGGGAATGGAACACCTTCCCGTTGGGCAGCAAGTGAGATAAGTAATTGGGTTGGCAGCATTTCCTGATGGAACGTTGTAATCGCAATATATAATGATGGAGCTAGTAATGCGATAAAAAGACCAAAATATCGCAAAAACCGAAGGAGAGTAGCGATGTCTGCACGGTTATAATAATCCTCAGGTGATTGTAAAAATTGAGGAAATACGACTGGTACGGTCATCACAAAAGGTGTTCCATCAACAAGAATGGCAACACGTCCCTCTAAAAGATCGGCAGCGATGGAATCTGGTCGTTCAGAATGGAACATGGTAGGAAAAAGTGTCCAGGTTTTATCCTGAATTAATTCTTCGATGTAGCCAGATTCTAAAATACTGTCAATACTAATTCGATCAAGACGCTTTCGGACTTCTTCCACAACCTTATCATTGGCAATTCCTTTTATATGCACAATGGTTACACCGGTTTTCGTTACTTTTCCAATTTTCCTAGTTTCAAACCAAAGGTTATGATCTTTGATTCTTTTTCGAAGCAACGAGGTGTTGACGCGTAAATTTTCTGTAAATCCCTCCCTAGGCCCTCTGACCACGGATTCCGTAGCAGGTTCTTCAACGGATCGTTCTTTTCCGCCTTGCATCTCAATTGCAAAACCCTGTTGATATCCATCAAATAAAAGAATTACTTTAGCAGATAAGAGGGAATCTATCAGTACCGAAATATCCATTACATCCTGAATATCACCAACTGTTAACACCATTTCCTTTAAATAGGACAATAGTGGTAAACCGGTAGAGTCTTGTTCTGCTTGGATATCCGTCGTTCGTAAATCGATCATTAACGATTCCATAATGAAGTTTTGGTGCGCTTGGCTATCAATCAAGCCATCTGTATAAAGGAGGCAACACCTAACCTTTCCTTCTTTTCCAATCCGGATTTCTCTTGTTATAATATCGTCACTGTTTCCAACCATTTCTTTTATCTTGTTAATGTTTTCATTTAAACTTACTTCGATCGCATCGTTTTTTGCTTGGGTTTGGCTATTTTGACTATTTTTTTTATTTGCGTTTTTTTGTAAATCCTCCCACTTTTTTTTAATTGTCTGTTTATTTTTACCTTTAAAAAAGCTCAAACTAGGATCCCTCTTATTCCTTATTATTTACGGTTATTATTTCCACTTTAATAGAGTATATTCCCAGAATTATTAGTTGCTAGAAGTCAGTAAATGGTCCTAATAGAAATTACAGATAGGAGTGTTAACAAGGCATTTTATCTTGAAAAGGGTGGATTGGGTTTAAGGTAGGAGATAAATGTTAAAAATAGTTAATATGGAAATCGTTGTACGAGCAGGAAGGGTATCTAAGCAAATGGAAAAAACAAAGATCGATCAAAAGCAAATGTTTTCTCTGATGTTTTTATTTATTTTAAGTTCCATTGTTACTGATTTGGCATCGAATGCTAAACAAGATGCATGGATATCCATTTTCATCGGTATGTTGGGTAGTCTTGCTTTATATTTCTTTGTTTATTGCCAGATTTTCAACCACTATCCTACTCTTCCTTTTACAGGAATTTTAGCAAAAGCATTTAGTAAATATATCGGTGTGCCATTGTCCCTTGTGTATATTGGCTATTTTTTCTATCTTACCTCCAACGCTACACGTCATTTAGGGGATACGATTACCACCCATATTTTATCGGAAACACCAATACCCGTTGTTAATTTTATCGTGCTGTTACTTATTTCTTATGGCTGCTATTTAGGAATTGAAGTATTGGGAAGAACGGCTGAAATTTTACTTATTTGGATGTTTATTTTTGGATTAATCGGAAATTTAACAGTTGTAGCTTCAGGAATCATTAAAATAAATAATCTTCAGCCAATTTTAGAAAAAGGCTGGCTGCCTGTTCTAAAACAAGCTATCCCATTATCTTTCTCCTACCCTTTTGGAGAAATTTTTCTTTTCTTAATGTTCCTTCCATATTTAAATAGACCTGAATTGGCAAAAAAGACAGGTTCAATTTCTATTTTATTCAGTGGGTTTAGTCTTACTTGGACGTTTCTACTTATCATTACGGTTCTTGGACCCTTAGGGGCAGAAATTACCGATATTCCGTTGCTGAGTATGGTTGGGAAAATTAATGTCGGCCATATTATTCAGCGAATGGATTCGATAGTTGTTGGAACGTTTGTTGTCGGTTTTTTTATAAAAATTAGCCTTTATTTTTATGCTGTTGTTATTGGGTTAACCAATGTTTTTAAATTGAAAAGGTATCAGAGCTTTATTATCCCTGCAGCATCTCTTATCTTTATTTCTACCTTTTTTATAGGGAAAAATAATGTTGAATATTCGAGATTTAGATTAGAAAAGCTTCCATATATGGTTGAGCTGCCACTTCTTATCGGAATACCACTCATAGTACTTTTTACCTTATGGGTACGTAAAGGTTTAAGGAAATCGTAGTCTAAAAACGAATGTATAAAAGGAAAGATTGATTATAGTTATAAATTGGTTCATGTTAATGGCAGCATCATTGTTGGGGTCGATATTGACTTGTATATGTCTTCTGTTATTTGCCCGTCCCATGATCAAAAGATTTGTTGCGACATTTACAAATATATTAATGAAGGATCCTTATGCGGAAAACATTTGGGAAATGGTCACCGCTATAACTCGTATAAATCCCAGAATGGTCATAGGAAATAATTTGCTCCGGTCAATGAGAGAAGTTCTTAATGCCCGAGAAAGGTAAAAATGCGGCAGCGCGGTCAATAAGAGATTTACATAAAGCCCGAAAAAGGGGAAAAGAGTACCCTCACGGTAAATGAAAGAGAGTTTCATTTACCGAAAAGAGAAAAAGGCACCTGCTCGCTCGATAACTAAAGGAGGTTCCTACTACTCCTATAGTTCAATCGCCGCTAAAAAGGCACGCTGCACTTTTTTACCATTACTACGCTTTAATGAGAATGAACACTAGTTTCTTCCATCCAATATGCCTCTCTAATATTAATCTGCTTACGAATTTTACGGATCACTTCGATCGTGATTTCTCCTTCTTCGTACAAATTCTGGACTTCATCCCGTTCTGCTTGGAATGCTTTAATACGAAGCTCCCGTTGCATATGTGTGTAATGAATAGGATCAGCGCCTTTTTTCGCTAGCTTAAACTTCATGACCATCTCATTGTATTCCCCAATTAATAATAAATATATATCTTCATTTTCAGGAGTCATATGATCGTTCAAATACCGAATCGCGGCTTTGGCCATGCTGACTTTTAGTTGAATGATTTTTTTAGTTTTTACCTGGTGATGTTTATGCCGATCCTGGTTTTTCGGCACGAACAGGTGAAATAGTTTGTATACACTTCTTTTAAAGATGGTCCAAAAGAACAATCTTCGATACTGTATACGATTTGTTACGGCTAGCCTCATCCGATGAATATGTTCTTCCATCAAATAAGTCGTTTCTCGATCAACTTGTCCCTCTTTTTTCAATCTTTCAATGTTGTGGGCTTCCTCATCTAAGGCCTTCATGCGAATGTCAGTTTCCGCTAATTTTTGGAGTTCCCAGTGTTCATCACTTACATTCTTCAGGCGATTGCGAATTTGATTGTAAGTCGAGATGACTGATACTGCAGCTCCACGGTTGTCGTCATTCATCAATTCGCGGATCGAGCTGATGGCAGCATCAATCGTCCGGATTGTAGCAATCCTTACCATTTCCTCTCTCAATTCTTCCGTTTTCCCTTTTTCCGACCTTGCAAGTATCGGCAAGAAGAGGCTCGCAACAAGTAGTGTGACCAAGATAACCCCAGCCGCAATAAAGATGATTAATGAGCGTTCGGGAAAGGGACTTCCATCTGCAAGAACATATGGAATGGTAAAGGCACCGGCCAGTGTGACAGCCCCTCTTACACCCGAAATGGTCGTAATGCAGATAGATTTCATAGAAGGCTTTTGGAATTGCTGCTTTTTGAGCTGCCATCCGCCCCACCATGATGCACAAATCCATAAGAAGCGAAGAAGTATAAGGGCAGCTGTAATGATGACAATATATTTGCTCACTTCAAAATTGTTAAATAACGGATTTTTAAAAATTTCATTCGTTACATTGGGGATTTGCAAGCCTAACAGCACAAACACCAAACCGTTCAAAATATAAATAAGTACTGTCCATGTACTTTGAGATACCACTCGTAGCTGCATCGCAGGTGCTTGATCACGATCCCGATAAATAGCATGGACAATGCCGGCAGCTACAACTGATAAAATGCCGGAGAGATGAAAATGCTCAACTATGTAAAAAATGACGAAAGGAGTGAGGAGCTGGATGAGCATGTGAATGGTTACATCCTCCATACCTAGCCGTCGAATGAAAATTTTCAGCCGAATAATAAGGTATGCAAGAATGGCTCCTCCTGCCAGACCGCCAATCGAAATGACTAAAAAGCTCCAGCTTGCTTCTGCCAATGAAAAAACACCGGTGACTGTTGCTGCTACGGCAAATTTAAAGGCAACTAGACCAGAAGCATCATTCATTAGTCCTTCCCCTTCAAGAATGTGCATAATCGTTTTTGGTATCTTCACCCTACTTGAAATAGCGCCCACGGCTACAACATCTGTAGGAGATAGAATGGCTGCCAACGCAAAAGATGCAGGCAATGGAATCGACGGGATAAGCCAATGAATTAAGTATCCAATAGCAAATACAGTGACAAACACAAGACCGAGAGCAAGAAATAAAATCGGTTTTCGTAATTTCCATAAAGCCTGCCGTGAAACATTTTTTCCATCATGAAAAAGTAAAGGGGCAATAAATAGAACGAAAAACAATTCCGGCTCCATTGGAATTTGTATTCCTAGCGGAAGTGAAGCAAGCAAAACCCCTAAGGCAATTTGAATAAGTGGCACCGGTATGAATGGCGTAAAATGATTGACGAAATTAGACAGCCCGATGAGCGCAAGTAATAAAAGTATGATTAGAAATAATTCCATAGCATGTCTCCTCTTTTATATGTAGTGTGAAAGAACCGTATCAGTTGGGTAACAAAGGATTCCTGTATCCGTTTTCTCCATTACATTAAGATTCACCATATTGAACAAAGTAATAAGTCCCCTTTTTTGAAACAAAAGAATTTTTTTGTAATAAAAGAAATTTTAACATAAGAACAGCAAGGAAAAAAAAGTTAGAAATTAAGACATCGTGCCTGACCCAAATCATTAACACAAGGGGTTTAGGTACCAATTTCCTCATATATTGTAAAAAAATAATTGATGTAGGAACAATAATAGTGTATCATACATAGTATAAGATATAGTGTATGATGCATAGTATAAAACAAATGAGGTGAATAGATGAGTTCTTTATTGAATTCTTTGACGACGGAGTTAAGAAGGGGGACATTGACATTAGCTGTGTTAAGTCAGCTTAGAACTCCTCAATATGGATATTCACTTGTCCAGTTATTGGAAAAGAGTGGTATCACGATTGAACAGAGTACGTTATATCCTTTGCTTCGTCGTTTAGAAAAACAAGAGTTAGTGACGAGTAGTTGGGATACATCTGAAAGCAGGCCGCGAAGATATTATGTATTAAGCGAATTCGGCACAGAGATTTTTCAACAATTAAAGAATGAGTGGGAAAAGACGTCCCAGGAACTTTACACTCTATTGAAAGGAGAGGGAGAAGATGAAGTTGATTGAGCTTTATATACAGGAGGTAACGAGAAGGCTGCCAGAAAAAAACAGGGAGGACATTGCTCTTGAGCTAAAGTCAACCATTGAGGATATGCTGCCAGATGAATACTCGGAGGAGGACGTTAAGTCGATCCTTGAACAACTTGGTAACCCCGCGATCCTTGCAAGTGGGTATCGAGATCGACCGATGCATCTAATTGGCCCCCGTTACTTTGATCTCTATATCCAGCTGTTAAAAATGATTTTACCAATAGCTGCAGCGATTTCACTGTTTTCATTGGCTGCTAATAATATTTTGTCCTATGGTGGAGAGGGAGCAGTGCTAAATCTTATTCTACATGTTCTTGGTGAGGGTATTAGGGGCATTCTAAGTACGGGTATGCAAGTGTTTTTCTGGCTAACCTTGGTATTTGCCATTCTCGAACGCACGGATCATGCAAAAGCTCCAATTCCATTAACACAAAGCTGTAAAGAATGGTCACCAGATGACTTGAAGAATATACCCTATATCCCCAAGGAAAAGGTGATTTCCAAGGTCGAAGTGTTTGGTAGCTTACTTTGGACGGCGATCTGGGCAACCGGTTATTTTTACGCTGCTAATCTACTTGGTGTGTATGAAAAAGGGAGAGAAGGCCTTGAATTTGTAGCACCTACATTCAATCAGGAAGTTTTACATTCCTATTGGCCCTTAGTGGTGATGGTGATCGGCCTGGAGGTTGCAACTGCCATCTACAAATGGATAACAGCGCAATGGACAAAAAAAGTAGCTAGTCTAAATATGATTCTCCAGTTGATATCTTCAATTGTATTTATTGTTATTTTCAGTAATCCCCATTTATTCAACATAGCATTCGTCCAGTATCTAACTGATTTATTCAGTTTTAGCCATAATCCAAAAAACTCAATTTATTGGGGAGCAATGATCATATTCGTTATATTTGCAGCCATCGACTCCTACAAAGGCTTTCGAAAAGCTAATATTCGTAAAGGACCTGCGAAATCACAGTCCATTTAAAGTGACTGGGATAGGTATGACTCAAACAAAAAAGGGGGGATAATCATTATTCCCCCTTTTTCTTACTATTTATAATGGTTTCTTACCTTAATGGTTTTAAGGCACCGCTCCAAGCGATTACTTCGTCAAGCATGGCATTAACATTAGTTAGATGCAATTCAGCTGGTTTGAAGACACTTGCATTTTCAAAGTCTGTAAATAGTGACAAGGTTGGATGTACATGAACGTCGGCAACTTTTAATTCTCCCAAGATTCCACGTAAATGTTCAGCAGCACGAGCGCCACCTGTTGAACCATAGCTGACAATTCCAGCGGCCTTGTTGTTCCATGCTTCACGTGCTGAATCAAGAGCATTTTTTAATGCCCCAGTGATGCTGTGGTTGTATTCTTGAACAATGAATACGAATCCATCTAAGCTAGCTAGTTTTTCATTCCAAGCTTGTAGTCCTGGTTCTGCACCAGTACCTTCTCCTAAAAATGGCAATTTGAAATCAGCAATATCCACGATTTCATAATTGGCATCTCCGCGTTGGTTGGCAATTCCTTTTACCCATTCTCCTACTTGTGGACTTACACGTCCTTGACGTGTGCTTCCTAAGATAATTCCTATTGTTAATTTTTCCTTTGTCATTGTCTCGTCCTCCTTCGTTGAACTGCTAAATAAATTGTTGAAAAAGCCCATTTTATTACCACCTCTATGATGTAAATTCTACTATTTATTCAATTTATTTATCTTGAATTAAAATATTATTAATTCAAGATAAATAATAATATACTGGATTTATTTTGTCAAGGATAAAGAATGATTTTGGAAAGTTCATATTCAATTCATATATTCTTTGTATAATCTTGAATGTAATATGATGAAAGAAATGGTTTGAAAGGGATGAGGAGCAATGGCGAAATTATTAATTGTTGATGATGATGTCAATATTCGAGAACTTGTTCTCTTATTTCTAAAAAAGGAGGGGTTCGATCTTTATGAGGCGTCAGATGGAATAATGGCATTAAGCTTAATGGAAAAAGTGAAGATGGACCTTGTCATCATTGATATCATGATGCCGAACATGGATGGTTGGGAGTTATGCCGCGAGCTTCGAGAATTCAGTGATATCCCTATTTTAATGTTAACAGCCAAAGGAGAGACAGCACAAAAGGTAAAGGGATTTGAACTAGGAGCTGACGATTATCTAGTCAAACCATTTGACCCGATTGAATTAGTGGCAAGGGTCAAAGCTTTGCTAAAAAGGTATAACATTACGGCCTCACAATCCATTGAGATGGGGGAATTTAAGTTAAATCGCAAAACACATGAAATTTCTTTTAAAGGGCGGGAAATCACGATTCCATTGAAAGAATTCGAGCTGTTGTTCAAATTGGCCAGTTATCCGGGAAAAACATTTTCTAGAGAACAGCTAATTGACGATATATGGGGCTATGATTATGAAGGGGACGAACGCACGGTGGATGTTCACATAAAAAGGCTGAGAGAGCGATTTCCGGAATCAGAGTTCCCTTTCCGTATTCAAACAATATGGGGACTAGGTTACCGTCTTGAGGTGAAACCATGAAAAGAAGAAAGTTTTTTCGACATATATTTGGTTTTTTCATCTTTTTAGTGATGATTACTGTTAGTTTTTCAGCGGCTTACTTTATTGTGTCCCATATTTTTCACTTGTTTCGTTTTCATCCATCAGATTATCTTCAGCATTTAATTACAACCATTCTTGGCTTTTTTATCTTTGGTGGTGTTGGGTTTTGTATTTCTTTAATCATCCGTTCCAAGCAGCGTAATCTTTTTCAAGAAGTCATTGATGCACTAAGAAGAATTGCAAGTGGAGACTTTAATGTGCAGTTGGAAACGCTGAAAAAAGATGATCACTTTACAACACTTATTGATCATTTCAATCATATGGCAAAACAATTAAAGGAAATGGAAGACATGCGCCAAGAGTTTATTTCAAATGTATCACATGAAATCCAGTCACCACTAACATCCATCAGCGGATTCGCACGTGCTCTGCAAAATGATCATCTTAGTCAGGAAGAGAGAACCCACTTTCTCAATATCATTGAAACAGAAAGTAAGAGGTTGTCAAAATTAAGTGATAACCTCCTGAAATTAACCTCACTTGAATCAAGTAATCATCCTTTTGAACAAAAAAGCTATCGTCTAGACAAGCAAATAAGAAATATTATTTTAGCCTGTGAAGTGCAATGGGTAGACAAGGGAATTGAAATGGATGTTTCGCTAGAGAAGGTAGTGTTGGTTGGAGATGAAGATTTAATGAGTCAAGTGTGGACAAATATGATTCATAATAGTATTAAATTTACTCCCAACCAAGGGAGGATTGGAATTCATCTTCAGCAGGTCGAGAACAAAGCCATCATAAAAATCTCTGATACGGGAATTGGTATTTCGAAAAATGACCAAATACATGTATTTGAACGCTTCTATAAAGCAGATAAGGCTAGAGAACGTTCAAAAGGCGGCAGTGGTTTAGGGCTCTCTATCGTGAAAAAAATCATTGATATGCACGATGGGGCCATTTTTGTTGAAAGCGAAGAAGGGGAAGGCACCACTTTTACAATATCAATCCCGCTATGAATCTCTCAAATAAAGAATAAACAAAAGCATAAACTCCCAGTTAACGTACCAAGGATTCCGCCAGCAATGACATCCGAAGGATAGTGAAGACCTAAGTAAATCCTAGATAGTCCTACACAAAGTCCTAGTGGGATTAGCACATAAGCAAGTTGTGGCAAAAATAAAATATATGGAGTCACAACGGAAAATATCGCAGTTGTATGCCCCGAAGGGAATGAATGATCCTTTATGGGATTCTCATGAGTTCTTGTTTTTTCTATCTTCAAATAGGGCCTTTTTCGGGGAAACAGTTGCTTAACAAAATGGACAGGTATATGACTTGCTGCCAAAGCGAGTGCGCTGGCGATAGCGGTCAATCTGACCTCACCAGTCGATACGAAAATGAGGATAAAAGTGGCAGCGATGGTGATGTCTGCGCCTCCTAAGTATGTGATTGAGCGGAAAAAAAGATTTAAAAGCTTACTATCAAAATGGCGATTTACCTTCTGAAATAAACGACATTCGAAGCCGTAAAACACATGCAGCATCCTGATCATTCTCAGCTCTCCTTTATTAATGAATTATTTTCAACTCATCGTTCCGTCAATCTAAAGATTCCACGTATCCTGCACAGCAACGGTAATTTTCAACCATTTCCTACAATAGGTAGGTTACTACTATTGTAATAGAAAAATAAGGAGCCTTTCTTAACCTAGTGTAAAAAGAGTGTAAAGAGTTCATTAAAGTTCAGAAAATAAGCGAACAGTGCATGCACTGTTCGCCTTCATTCGGTATCTCTTCGTTAGTAATCTTTAATAATCTGTTACAGTGAGATTTCTATCCAAAAAGGATTCAATTAATTCACTAACTTGAAAAGAAACCTGTGGGGAATCAAAATTTTCAAATACGTGTTCACAGCTGTTTTTATAGCTTAAGATCTCATCATAATGGGCCATATGGCGTTGGATTACTTCTTCATTATCTTGACGCTCCTGTTGTCTTTGGATAACCGTATCACGATCGGAATAAATAAAAATTCTTACGACACCATCACCATACATCCTTTTCAACTTTTCAGTACCTTCGGGATTTAACGTCAAATAGACGAAATCATGGTTTTGAAATGCTTCAACGATATCTTGTTCACGAATTCCATAATGAATTCCATCAATTTCAACACTTTCTAGAAATTCCTGTTGAGTTTGCATGTGTTTGAAAGTTTCTTCATTAACAAAGTGGTAGTCTTCACCATTTTTTTCATAGTGGCGGGGGGAACGGGTAGTGTAAGAGAGAACAGTTTCCATATCAAATGCGGTAGCAACCATTTTCGCAATGGTTTTTCTTCCAGAGCCATCAGGACCTGTGTAAACGAAAATCTTTTCATTTCCTTTGATTTGATACATATAGAGCCTCCTTTTAGTTTTGATAAAGAATAATCCTTTTATCGTGGGGACTGTTATTGGGAATGAAGAAGGGTTACTATCATTATATCAAAACGACAACATAATAGAAATATATGGTTTCTCAGGGGGGGTTGTCATGTTTTTGTTTGGTGCTAATTGTGTCAGGCACCTTTTTCCATTCAATTTCACTTTGATAGAAGCAGTAATTTGCTTTCTTTTTCCCAATCATATTTAATAAAAGCGTATTGCAAAAATGAATATAGAATGAGGTTATGCATTTGAAAGCTCTTGTGTTCAATACATTCGGAGGGCCGGAAGTACTGGAGTATACGGAAATCGCAACTCCTGTTATCGGTCCAGGTGAAATACTAGTTAGAATGAAAGTAATTGGCTTGAACTTTGCTGATATTTATAGAAGAAAAGGAAACTATCATCTTGCGGGAAATCCCCCATATATTTTAGGGTACGAAGGGGCAGGAGTTGTAGAAAAGACGGGAGTCAACATCCAAGGTATCAATGTTGGCGACCGGATTGCATTTGCTGATGTACCGTATGCAAATGCTGAGTTAGTTGCTGTTCCATTTGAAAAAGCAATACCTATTCCGGAAACCATTTCATTTGCTGATGCTGCGTCCGTATTGCTGCAAGGGTTGACCGCACATTATTTAACCCGGGATAGTTATGCAGTGAAACTGAATGATGTTGTTCTTGTTCATGCGGCGGCTGGTGGTGTCGGGCAGCTCCTCGTACAAATGGTAAATTTGCTCGGCGGCAAGGCGATTGGCTTAACTTCTTCCAAGGAAAAAGCCGCCGCAGCGAAAAGAGCAGGAGCAGCTAACGTTTTCTTGTACACGGATGATTGGAAGAGACAAGTGCTCGAGGAGACGAACGGCAAAGGTGCTGATGTGGTTTATGAATCAGTAGGCTCGACACTTCAAGACAGCTTTGCTGCCACACGTGTCGGTGGAACGGTTGTATTTTACGGAATGGCAGGGGGAGACCCAGCTCCTGTTGACCCAAGAATGTTAATGGATACGTCAAAAACCCTGACTGGAGGAGATCTATGGAATGTGCTTACTTCCCGCGAGGAACGAGTAGCACGCTCAAATGAGCTGTTCCGATGGATGGAAGAGGGAAAAGTAAAGGTATCTGAGCAGGCGAAATTTGCGCTACGCGATGGCCAAAAAGCACACCAATATCTCGAAAGCCGCAAGAGCACAGGCAAAATTTTATTAATTCCTTAGAGAAAAGGAGAAGCTATGATCCAATTTCAAAATGAGTACCTAACCGTGTTTCAGAGTGCACTATATCAGACTACATGTACTGTAGTAAATACAAAGGATTTCGTTCTCGTTGTCGACCCAAACTGGCTTCCACATGAAATAGAGGAAATAGAGCAGCATGTAGCCCGGATACAAGGGGAAAAGCAGCTGTATCTTCTGTTTACCCACGGAGATTTCGACCATATCATCGGCTATCATGCCTTCCCAGGTGCGAAGGTCATCGGAAGCAAGGGACTGCAGGAGCATACAAATAAAGTGGGAAAAGTTGAGATGATTCATCAGTTTTACAATGATTATTATATTCATTGTCCCTATTCGATTGCCTTTCCGGAAGTGGATCTTGTTATAAAAGAAGACGGGCAGCAGCTTGTGCTTGGAGAAACAACGATTACCTTCTACCTATCGCCGGGACATACTCATGATGGATTATTTACAATCATTGAACCGCTTGGGGTATGGATTGCTGGGGATTATCTATCCGATTTTGAACTGCCGTTTGTCTACGACAGTGCTAAGGCATATTTGGATACACTTCGAAAAACAGAACGAATTCTCGATACGCATGCGGTTTCGGTATTAGTTCCAGGTCATGGGCAAACATCGACAAGTCAGGTGGAGATCAAGCGCAGAATTCAATTGTCGCAAGATTATCTTGAACGACTAATTGCTGCTGTTATAAAAGAAGATCCAGAGGCACTGACTGCATTGGAAAAGGAAATGCCGTTTCCATCAAAGTTTACAAACCATTGCCATGGGGAAAATATCGCTATCATTCGCCGAGAATACACCAAAAGGACGTGATCCAAGTCCAGTTTTTCTCGGCAATTTTTTTAATAATGGATGGGCCCTGCTAACTGGTCTATTGATTTGCGCTCCGGGCACTCGCGGAAAGCGAAGCGCCTGGAGCGCAAATCAACAGACATGTTGCATGAATAATACTATAACAAATTAACGCAGTGAAATGTTAAAGTGACATAAAGAACTATCATGAGCCTCACCTCCCAACCTTACCATGGAAATAAATTTAGAGAACAAGCCGTAGTCACCTAATAAAGGCGGTGAGAGCAGAGCTAGACTTCACATCTTTCGTCTAGTGAAATGGGTATTTCACTTTAACTGGTTAAAGTGATTCATTTTTGCGGCGCTCCGCCCCTTTTCCACAGAAAATAAAGACTGTCGAAGGTTTTTCGATAGCCTGAGAAACCATAAGTTTCATAGATTCTCCTTTTTTCAAATGTAATAACATTGTTTAGTCCCCTATAATAGATTTGAAAAAGAAAAAGGTGGGGAGTCTGCTATGAAAACAAAACTTTATTTATTCCTCGTTACAATTTTAACGGTTTCGATAATTTTTTTAACGTTTATAAGCAATGATAACAAGACTCCAGTAAAGATAGGCGTGGTTATGATTGGAGATGGCCGGCATGAAAAGCTTACTGGTTTGAAAAAAGGGATGCAGGAGCTAGGATATCATGAGGGTGATGTAAAGTATGTGGTAAAGAGTGCACATGATGATGAGGAGGTACTCGATACCAAAATAAATGAATTGATTAAGGGGAAACCAGCTCTGATTGTCACTCTAGGAGGTATAGAAACATTAAAGATCAAGGAAAAAATGGAGCAGCAACATATTAAAATTCCTGTTGTTTTTGCAGGAGTAGCTGCTCCGAAGGAAATAGGAATTATAAAGGATTATCGTTTACCAGGCGGGCTGTTTACTGGTATTAATAATTACCATACGAACCTATCAGGAAAAAGATTGGAGCTTTTTCATGATTTAGTGCCTTCCATTCAAAGATTTCATATTCTTTATGACGAAAATATTGAAGTAAGTAAGCTGAGCTTGGAGAATACGAAGCAGGCTGCTGAAAAGCTCTCTCTTAAAATACTACCGTGTAATGTGAGCGATCCTTCTTTTAAAAGCAAGCTAAAAGGGAGCTTGCAGAAAAATGATGCATTATTAATCTTGCCTGGTTTTAGGATGGAAAGTCTGACAAAGGAGATGGCACAATTCTCTAGAGATAATAAAGTTCCGGCTATGGGGATTTATGAGCAGGAAGCGGGGGTTCTTGCTAGCTATGGTGCTAGCTTCTTCGATCAAGGCTATCAGGCTGCAAGGTTTGTCAGCTTAATCATTCAAGGTAATTCACCTGCGGAAATTCCAGTGGAACTTCCCGACAGATTCCGCTTTATTGTCAATCAGGACGTGAAAAATGAGCTTGGAATAGAACTTAATAAAAATCTCATACATATCCCTGATTTTATTATCTCTGAGGAAGGGGAGGTGAGCCCTTAATGTTTAATAAGATCATTCAAAGGCTTCACGCTCAGCCAATTCGGATTAAGGTGCTGGTTTTTGGTCTCATTATGTCAACGTTGCCGCTTTTGTTAATCAGCTCTTATTACTATTACCATGTGAAAATGGATCTTAAAGAAAGGATTCTTGATAAACAGGAATTAATGCTGGATAACTTATCAGGTGAAATTGAACTTGAATTCAATCAGATGTTTCAGCGGGTTCAAATGTTTGCGGCATTAACGGAACAGGACAAAGAAAAAGGTGTTTTTTATGAACTGCTTCAACAAAATGAATCAATAGAGGAAGCTGTAATCACAAACGAGAAGGGGTACGTTGAACAAAGGGTATCCCGTTATCGTTTAAACATACCCGATGAAAATGAACAATGGTTTTCGGAAGAAATGTGGTCTGCTTTTCAATTAAAGGAGCGCATATATGGGAAAGTCGAATTTAATCAGTTTGGCCAGCCGGTTATGAAGCTTGCCATACCCTATATGGAAAATGGCAAAAGAAAAGCAGTCGGTGCTACAATCCAGCTACAAAAGATTATTGGAAAGATTTCTTCTTTAAGACAAGATCATTTTTCCTACTTGTATTTATTGGACCGAAATGGGAAGGTGATTGCCCATCAGGACAACAGCAAACTCCATCAAAATAAGCTTGTGGATGATAACCGCGATGTGCTGGGTGTAAGGACTGAAATAAAGGATTTAGGGTGGACAATGGTGATGGAGCAGTCAAAATCTACCGCGTATGCACCCATTAATGAAATGGTCCGAAACGGGCTAATGGTTGTGGCGATCGTCACGTTGATTGTCAGCATAATTAGCATTTATGCAGGCTTTTATTTTACAGCACCTATTGTTCTCCTTGATAAGGGGATGAAAAACTTGAAGGCGGGGTGCCAGGCTGCCCCAATAAAATTGAACAGAGATGATGAATTCGGCAAACTGTCACAATCGTTTAATGAAATGAGTGAAAAGCTCCAGGAAAAAACCCAGCGTCTGAAGCAGGAGAAAGAGCAGTTGAATGTTATCGTAAATGGCATTGGTGCCGGACTGGCACTCGTCACAAAGGATTATAAAGTGACGTGGATGAATCCGGTGCTCGAAAATTGGTTTAATAACGAAGAAGTCGAATTGCCGTGCTACACGCTTATTGGTGGAACAAGCCAGCCTTGTGAAAATTGTCCAATTACATGTCCAGGCCTTACAGGCAGTGCTGATATGATCATGAGGATGAAAAATAAGCAAAATGTAGAAAGGCTCTTCAGGCACAGGGTGTTCCCACTTAATCATGCGATTGAAGGAGAAGGCGAATATCTGGTTATGATTGAAGATATTACCGAGCAAAAGGAAATGGAAGAAAAAATTATTCAAACAGATAAGCTTAGTGCACTCGGTTTAATGGCATCGGGCTTTGCCCATGAGGTGAATAATCCACTTGCAACGATCAATGTGTATGCAGAGGATTTAATCGATCGACTGGAACAGAATGATAAAGATTTGGACGAAGTGGAAATGGCTTATTATTTAAGCAAAATAAAAGAAAATACAGAGCGCTGCAAAAGAATAACAGGAAATCTATTAAACTTTTCAAGGAAATCCAATTGGACATTATCGCAAATTAATATAAAAGAAACCATTCAAAGTAGCATTGGTCTTGTAGAACATTTATTAAAAAAGAAAGGAATTATTTTTTTAGCTTCCATAGAAGAAGAGCTGCCAATTCTTATTGGAGACAGCTTAAAGCTCATGCAGGTGCTTGTGAATCTTATTAATAATGCGATTGATGCTGTAGAAAACGAAGGGAAAATAAACATCTCAGCAAAAAAGGATAAGGATTCGGTTATGTTCAGTGTGAGCGATAATGGCTGCGGAATTCCTAAAAAGGCTTTACCAAGACTATTCGATCCTTTTTATACAACTAAGCCTGTCGGAAAAGGCACTGGCTTAGGACTATCTGTATGCTATGGGATTGTGGAGGAATTTGGCGGATCCATTCATGTGGAAAGCAATGAAGGATCCGGAACAACGGTACAAGTCAGCATACCGGCAGAAAAACGGGTCAGAGAGGAAAAGCCGTATAATCTTTCAGAGAAAGAATCCTAAGTGAGAGAATGAAAGGGACTAAGATAAGATCATCCCTGTCAATACGTCATAGCTACGACATTTTGGCAGGGTGAAAAAGCAGTGAAGGGATAACATCCTTTTGCTGCTTTTTATTTTTTAGTAAGACGAACATCCAAATTGATTGAGCTATCAATAGTTTAAAAGTTTTTTTTAGCAAAATAAGTGTAAGTGATTTTTTGGCACAATAATTGCATGGTTAAAGAGTAGAAAATACTTATAGAGGAAGTGGCAAAATGTTTTCTAATATTGGAGTTCCAGGCCTAATATTAATCCTTGTGTTAGCACTTATTATCTTTGGACCGAGGAAGCTTCCGGAAGTTGGGAGAGCTGTAGGTCAGACATTGAAGGAATTTAAAAAGTCAGCGCGTGAGCTGACAAACGATGTAACAGATGATGTAAAAAATGAGATTAAAGAAGTGAAAGAAACATTATCAAAATAGGAGGGAGTTTTTCATCATGGTCCTAAAAGCGAAAGGGAGTTTAGAGCCCCAAGATTATGATATGCTAGCCAATAATTTTGTCTCAGATGCAGAAAAAGTGCTTGAAAAAAGTCCCTATGACACAAAGCTTGGGATAAATATGGCTAGGGATGCGAGAAACGTTTTAAGTGGAAAATTAAAAATTGAAGATTTCCATACAGTTTACTCCGCTTCTCTTCTCAAGGAATTCGGTGATCAATATGCAAGTGGTCCTGAAGAACCAAAATCGAAGAAAGAAAAAGGTCCAAAATGGGGCATGGTCATTGACTTAAAAAAATGTGTGGGCTGTGATACATGTACGGTTTCTTGTAAAGCAGAAAATAGAACACCACCAGGAATGTCCTATAATGTTGTACTCGAGACACTATCGGGTGATTTTCCTAATATTTCATTAGTGAACCTGCCAAGACCTTGTATGCATTGTGATAAACCGCCATGTGTTCAGGTATGTCCGACAAGAGCAACCTTTAAGCTTGAGAATGGTATTGTGGCTATTGATAACGATCGATGCATAGGCTGTCGTTATTGTATGGTCGCTTGTCCATATGGGGCAAGGTCCTACGATTTTGGTGATGGGTATGACCAGGAAATGACGGGTTATAACGATGTCACAAGTCCGGAATATGGGATCGAGCGGGGTGAAAGGAAAAAGGGTAAGATTCCTGAAGAAACTGTTCGTAAATGCAGCTTCTGCTATCATCGTCTGCAGCGGGGGGAAGAACCAGCGTGTGTTGAAACCTGTATTGGCGATGCACGCTACTTTGGTGATATGAGTGATCCGAACAGTGTCGTCTCCAAGCTTGCTGCAAGTCCAAGAGCTTTTTATTTGAAAGAAGAATTAGGAACAAAGCCCCGAGTGGTTTATTTGCGCTAAAGGAATTGTAATTTGGAAAGCTTTCTGAAAAGGAGTGGTTTACATGATAACGAAAGCAAATATCGATAAAAGAATGCTTCCCTCTCAAGAAATGAGTAGGTTAGGGAAGATTGAAAAAATTTGGTGGTCATTTTTAATCGTCTTATTTTGTGTTGGCTTATACTCTATTATTAGCGGATATTTCTTACAAGGAATGTCTTCCACTTATTTATCAAATATTGTCCCATGGGGTGGATGGGTTGCGTTTTACATTTATTTTATTGGAATGAGTGCAGGTTCCTTCTTACTATCTACGCTCATTTACGGCTTCGGGATGGAGAAGTTTGAGAGAATTGGCAGGTCGGCGTTATTATCAGCCATTGTCTGTATGATCACTGCGGTTACATTTATTTTCTTCGACATCGGTCGTCCAGACCATATTATGAACTCTGTGATTTACTGGAACGTAATGAGTACGATGTCATGGGAAATTCATTTTTATATTGTCTACATTGCGTTATTAGTTACGGAGCTGTATTTTTCGATGAGGAAAGATCTGATTAAACTAGCAAAAGGTGACAACTTTAAAGCAAAGCTATACCGTTTGCTTGTGGGAAATAAGCAGGAGTTCACAGAGGCAGATCATGCTCGAGATCGTAAGAGGCTTAAGGTGATGGGGATGATTGGAATTCCACTAGCCATTTTCGGTGTTCATGGTGGGACTGGATCCATCTTTGCAGTAGCGAAGGCACAGCCTTTCTTAAATTCTGCGTTATTCCCACTAATTTTCATCTTATCCGCGTTAGTTTCCGGTACGGCATTATCGATTGCCATTTACGTTATTAAATGTAAAGTAAAAAGACAAGAATTGGATGTTCCGATGGTTCGTTCACTGGGCAGTATGCTTGCCTTATTTTTAGGAATTGAATTTATCATGGTTTGGTATGAATATCTTGTTGGCATATACGGCTTAGGGCATGAGGAGCTTGGAACGATAAAGCTTTTAACAGGAAGCGCCTGGTGGTGGAGCTTCTGGATTTTCCAAATGGGATTGGCGATGTTTTTCCCATTAATCATACTGTTTATTAAAAAGACAAGGGAATCAGTTAATTGGATTTTGGCCGCTTCTATTATGACAATCATTGGGGTGGTTGGGGTTCGTTTTAATATGGTTGTCCCGACATTAATTATGCCTAAATTAGATGGGATGCCTGCTGGGAATTATTATCCAAACCTGTCGGAGTGGCTGACATCATTCGGTCTTATTGCAATGTGTCTAATCATCTATACCATTGGCGAGAAGCTATTCCCAATTGAGGAAAGTGACTCTCATGAAAATGGAGTGAATGTATATGAGTAAAGATAAAATGAATCGAAGAGGTTTTCTAAAAGCACTAGGTGCATTTGGTGCCGTGGCCATCGTGGGTCCAGCGTTTGTCGGTCCCGTAAAGCAAGTGATAAACGGGGTATGGACAGATGATGGACATGGGATTGGGACAGATTATCAGGATTATACAGCAGAAGACATTCTGTTTACGTCATGTCAGCAATGTAATGCGAGTTGTACAATCAAAACATATATTGTCGCCGGAAATGCGAACAGTCCCTATTCTTCGATCGTCCGTAAAATAGCTGGTAACCAATACAGCCCAATTGGGATGGTTCCTTTTGGTCATATTGATTATAATACCCCACTTGAAGCCGCCATAAAGGGAACGGGTGATGTAGCTAAATCAGGGCGTTCGCATCGAGGAGCGAGAACATGTTTGAAGGGGCAAGCCGGTATCCAAACTGCCTATGATGCTTATCGTGTCCAAAAACCGCTAAAGCGCGTTGGAGAGAGGGGCAGCGGTGTATGGAAATCGATTAGCTGGGAAGAGGCATACAAGGAAATTCTTGACGGTAGCAAAGATCTCGGAACACCAGGCCTAAAGGAGATTTGGGCATTTGCACCTGAGGCAGCAGTCATGGCGGATTGGGAAAAACTTAAAACTGATAAAATGAAAAAAGCTGAATTTGATGCGAAATACAAGGATGTCCTAATTAATACCGATCATCCTGATTTTGGTCCGAAATCAAACCAGATTGTGGTCATGTCCGGCCAACATCGAGAATTTATTGAAAGACTTGCCAACGGCAGTCTTGGAACAGCGAATTATTACGACCATGGCGGTTATTGCGGAATTACAAGTGTAATGGGAAATGTCCGCTCACATGATACGACAAAACAAAAGCAACGGATGATCCCTGATTATGAAAATGCTGAATTTGTCCTTGTCTGGGGTGCGAACCCATTAACAGCCAATCGTGGTCCAACAACCTTTGCACCACAAATAACCAATGCGATTGACCGGGGGATGAAGATGGTCGTCATTGACCCTCGCTTTAGCAAAACAGCTGAAAAAGCTCACATGTGGGTTCCAGTCAAACCGGGTGGAGACGGTGCACTTGCCCTAGCTATGTGCCGTTGGATTATTGAAAATAATCGCTATGATGAGCAATATTTACGAAATCCAAATGGGATGGAAGCTAAATTGGATGATGAAGCGACATGGAGCGATGCGACTTATTTAGTCAATGTTGGCGATAAAAAACGCCCTTTCTTACGAGCACGTGATTTAGGTATGGGTGAAGAAGAATTTGTTGTATTAGAAAATGGCAAGCCAGTGTTGCATACAAATGCTCATCAAGGAGATTTAGAGGTTGATACAGAAATTAACGGAATCAAGGTAAAATCAGTATTTACCATTTTTAAAAAGAAGGTAATGGAAAAATCACTAGAGAATTACGCAATGCAATGTGACATACCAGTGGAACAAATAAACCAAATCGCGAAGGAATTTACGTCACATGGTAAAAAAGTAGGGATTCATTCATACCGTGGCCCTGCCATGCATACCAATGGCTACTATAGTGTTCGTGCTATTAATATGTTAAACCATCTAGTTGGAAATCATGACTGGAAGGGTGGAGACACTGCCTTGGGTGCAAAATTCAATGCGACTGAAGGCCGCTATAATTTAAGTGCTGTGCCAAATGCAAACACTTCATGGGGAATACCCGTTACGCGGCATAAGGTACCATATGAAAAGACATCCTTATTTAAAAAAGACGGTTATCCAGCAAAGCGTCCATGGTATCCAATTGGCAATAAATTAATTCATGATGTGCTTCCAAGTGCAGCTGAAGGGTATCCTTACAAAATACGTGCCATTATCGTCAATCGAACTTCACCGATTATGTCAGGGCCACGTTCAGATATGCAACTGAAATTCATTCGTGATCCAAAAGTGGTTGAGCTTGTTGTTTCATCTGACATTGTCATTGGAGAAACAACAAAGTATGCTGATTTCATCTTGCCTGATTTATCCTATCTTGAAAGCTGGAATGCAGAAGAAATTTTCCCAATCCTAAAATATAAATTTGCTGGTCTTATCCAGCCGGTTACGCGCATCGTACCGGATGCACGGTCAACGGAGCAAGTGTATATTGATTTATTAAAAGGAATGGGGCTTCCAGGAGTAGGTGACGGTGCATTTAAAGATGGTTCCAATCTTCATTGTCCGGAAGATTACTATGTTCGACGTGTTGCAAATATAGCCTTTGATGGCAAGAAACCGGTCCAAGATGCGAGTGCAGAAGAGCTTGCCATTTTTGAAAAAGCAAGAAAAAAAGCACTCGGAAAGTATTTTGATATCAATGTCTTGAAAAGTACGGTGAAGCCGGAAGAGTGGAAAAAGGTTGTGTATGTATTAAACCGTGGAGGAAGATATGAGCCGCAAGGTGATGAATATGTCGGAAACCATATTAAATATCAATTTAATAATCTCGTACACTTTTATGATGAAAAGGTAGCGGGCTTTAAGAGTGCATACACAGGTAAAACCTTTGAAGGTGTACCAATCGCTGACGAAATTAGGCAATATAATGGAGAAATCTATCAGCCATCTAAGCCTTACCAATTTATCAATTGGAAGTCTAGAAATGTGGGAACACATCGAACGGAAAGCAATGCATGGTTAAGAGAAATTCGCCCGGAAAACTATTTGTGGATTAATCCACTTGATGCAAAAAAGAAAGGCATAAAAACAGGAGACACGGTTTTAATTACTTCTACTAGTGCAAAAGTAAAAGGAACAGCATTGGTTACACCAGGAATTAAACCAGGTGTGCTTGGCGCAAACTACAGCTTTGGTCATTTCGCAAATGGTGTAAAGGATGAAAAGATTGACGGAAAAATAATGAAGAAAACTGAGAATTATGGACATTTACCGTTTGAAACTAATGTTCCCCTTCATGAAGAAAGCGGCTATGCAAAGGCTCGTGGGAATGGATTTTCTGTTAATGCTTTAGCCGATAAAGATTCAAGTTATTTTGAAGGCTTTCTAGCAGATCTAATTGCAGGTGGTCCTGCCCAGCAAAATGTTTATATCGATATTAAAAAGGTATGATAAAAGGAGAGGGAAATGGTTATGCAAACAGTAGAAGAACTTCATGGCAGCATGGTGCTAGCGAATATAATGTCTGTGATTTGGCTTGGAGATTGGGATCGTTATGAGACGATCTTTGCCGAAATACCGGCTGAAGTAAGTAATCAGTTCCCATTCCATCAACATTATCAGCGTGAAAAAGTAGAAGTTTGGCATGAAAATCACTTTTGTATTCCCGGTGAATTTTTCATCTCTCCTTATTTTTCCTCTTATTCTGGCAATGGCGGAAAAAATGCTGAGGAAAGCAGGAAAAGCTTACTTTGTTTAATTGGCCTTTATGAAAAACTAGGCTTTTATTACCCGCTTGAAAACAATCTTTACCCCGATCATCTGGGCTGTTTAATGGTGTTTGTTCGTTCATTAATACAAGAACAAATAAAAGCAAAACAAGATTCAGATGTTGAGCTATATAATAAATTAGTTGATCTTGAGGTTGAAATTTTATCCAATTACATTCAGCCGATGCTTAAGCCTCTGCAGAAAAATGCATCTAACCATGTACAGCATCCTTTTATTAAAGAGTTTTTAGAGTGTTTTTGCCAGTCTCTTGACAAGGAAGAATTCCTGTCATTATCTTAAATACGATCCACAGGCAATACTCGAATTTTGTTTAATAGTGGATAGAGAAGTGTAGATGGACGCGAACAAGATAAGTTGTTTAGTGATAAAGTAGGAAAGAAATTTGGATGCCTGCCTCTAGATGTGTTAACACATCTGGAGGCAGGCATCCTTTTGCAGGTTCTCTTAAACTTAGAAGCGCCCCAGTCCATACGTCGGTTAACAGCCGCTCGTACTTTTCTAAAACCCGAGGCGTGACCTTAGGTTCGGTACAAATACAATCCGAATCCTAGAGTATCCCTGCCCCATTTCAAATAAGTTCGTCTCCAAGTACGAATTCTCTGTAGCATCGCATCATGATCTGGATCATTTGGATTCTCAAGACAATAATTCTCGATAGATGAGGAATAGAGCCATTCATAATCATCCCAATCATCTTCGTTCGCTACATAAGACCAAAGCGGGACTAGCCCCAATTCCTCACCTGCCTTTACAGTCTCAGCATGGCTTTTACAATCGGACTCGTCAGCTCCTCCAAGCGCCTCTAAATACTCAGCACATGGAGTTTGTTTCCAATAGCCTTCACCAATCAGAATGTATCCATTTTTCTTTACGAGGCTCTTAAGCGTCTGTAGTGTAGCTTCTAGCCCACCCAATGCGTGGGTCGAACCGATACAAATTCCTAATTCATATCCCGCTTGCTCACATCTTTCGACTGCCGCGGTTGCATCATCCACGATAAATTCAATACTGCCCTCAGGAATTCTGCTGCTTGCATGCCTTTTCCCTTTCTCGATGGCACCGCCATACAATTCGATAGCAGTAGCTGTTACCTGGTAGTTTTCCACCAAACGAATCAACAGTTCACATTTTCCTGCGCCAATATCAATCACCTTATCTTGCGGTTTAGGAGATACGATTCCTATCATTTTCATGAGCTTTTCTTCACTGATAGGATTATAAAATGTGTGATCGCGGTGGGCAATAGCTGAAAATTTGTTTCTATCCATATGTTTGTCTCCTTTTCTCCTTTAAGGAAGATCTGGTTCTAATAGGGCAAAACCCTATAATAAGTCTAATTAAAACTGTAACATATTTTTTATGTCTAATAGACATTAATTTTGCGGTTATTTATTTGCCTTGCTGTTCGATTGGGGAGAACGAAATCATCGTAATAGTGTTAGAAAAATTCTATTTTAGTACAGGCAATCGTGGTTCCATGGTGGTTACGTTTGATAACGGTCTCAAAATGAATGGTTTAAATAAGGTATATTCCTAGAAGTCTTTCCCGTGTGAAACATTATTATGTGTAGTCTACTTATATAAAACGATGCAAAAAGGTTGCTCTAGACCCACCCATATTTTTATTGATATCATAGGGAAGTACTTTGGTGGGAGGAAAGAAAGATGGAAAATCAAAAATATAAGGATCTTAAATTAGGCGAACGTGGCGCAATCATTAGTATGATTGCTTATATTTGTCTTTCCATCATAAAGGTAGTTATTGGATATATGAGTGACTCTGCTGCTTTGAAAGCAGATGGTCTAAACAATACAACCGATATCATTGCATCTATTGCTGTACTTATTGGGCTGAAGCTTTCACAAAGGCCGCCTGATAAAGATCATGGTTATGGTCATTGGAAAAGTGAAACGATAGCATCAATGGTTGCTTCTTTTATTATGATAGCCGTTGGTATACAAGTATTGATAGATGCTATTACCTCTATGTTTCAGGGGGGGAAAGAGTCACCTGACATTATAGCTGCATATGTAGGTATGGTTTCAGCAATAGCCATGTATTTTGTTTATCGGTACAATAAAAAATTAGCTGGTAAAATTAATAGTAAAGCTGTGATGGCAGCTGCAAAAGATAACCTTTCCGATGCTTGGGTAAGTATAGGAACAGCTGTAGGTATATGTGGTTCTCAATTAAATATGCCTTGGCTAGACACAGTAACTGCAATTATCGTAGGACTATTAATATGTAAAACAGCTTGGGATATCTTTAAGCAAGCTTCTCATGAACTATCAGATGGATTTGATGAAAATAAAATTCAACTTTATCAGGAAGTCATTACAAAAGTAGACGGAGTAAAAGGAATAAAGGAAATTAAAGGGAGAAACTACGGCAATAATGAAGTGATCGATGTCGTGATTCTTGTTCATTCTACGTTAGATATTAGAGAAGCACATGACATAGCTACCCATGTTGAAAAAGTCATGATAACAAATTATGGAGTATACGATGTTCATGTCCATGTAGAGCCAAATTAATTTATTCAAAAAAGCAAATGAATATAGAGGAATGATCGCCCGTTCTACATATTCCCCGGGAATACACAAAACAATAAACTTAGAAAATATCCTATTAGAGTTGGGTATTTTTTTTAATGATCCTTGCGACTTTCAATTTTTATATAAACGTTTGGATTAGTTAATGAATGAGTACTATTGACCTTAAAAACTATAATGAAAAGGTTTATAATGTAATAGTGATTTTTAGTTGAAGAATAAAGAATATAAGGTGTGAAGAAATGAAGTTAGTTCTTAATTTAGTAGTATCTGGATTTCTTTTATTAGGATTGACGGCCTGCAATCAAGGAAGTGCTGAAAAAACCTCAAGTACAGCAGAGCAAACATCTGAAAAAGTGGAATCTGTAAAGGAACAAAAAACGGATACAGTAGGGAAGAGTCAGGTTAACCAATCGGAAAATAGCAAGGAACAACCCCAGACCAAGGAGGACAGCAATCAGGTTCCGGTTACTCTAGTAGAAGCAGTGGATGGCGACACGATTAAAGTAACTTATAATGGAGAAAAAGAGACGGTGCGATACTTGTTGGTTGATACTCCGGAAGAGAAAAAGCCAAATACTTGTGTCCAGCCCTTTGCCGTAGAAGCGTATAAAAGAAACAACCAATTATTGAACAGCGGTCAAATAACTCTTGAATTTGATCATGGAAACAAAAGAGATAAATACGGTCGCCTGTTGGCCTATGTGTTTGTAAACGGGGCTTCCGTGCAAGAAACCTTGCTAAAAGAAGGCTATGCCCGCATCGCCTATGTATACCAACCTCCATATAAATATTTGGACCAATTTCAAGCCGATGAAAATCAAGCAAAAAATAAAAAGCTGAATATCTGGTCACAGCCAGGCTTTGCTACTGATCGTGGATTTAATGGCTGTGTAAATTCAGCTGCTAAACCAACCAATCAGCCTGGTTCAACTAGCTCTAGTTCGAAAACCACTACCCAATCAAGCAATACGCCTAATAGTAGTGGGACCGAGTTTTTTGCCAATTGTACTGAACTTCGAAAAAAATACCCAGATGGTGTTTCAAAAGGACACCCTGCTTATCAAGCGAAAATGGATCGTGATAATGATGGGTATGCCTGCGATAGATAATAAAAGAACAGTGGAAAGAGCTGCCTCCAAAAGGGACGATCAACGACCTTTGGGAGGCAGCTCTTTTTTCTTTTTCGGTCGTCAAATGATCTTCACTCAATAAAAGCAAACCATTTCTTAGAAAAGAGCCTAATTATAACTAGTTCCTTGTTCTCTAAAAGAAGTATCCGCCAGACGTTCAACTTCAAAATTTCCGTCCAAGTAGCTGACCACGGAAACGCTGCAATTATCATGGTGCAGATATTTGTTAATTTTCATTAATTGCATTAAGTAGTTTCCAATCGTTACTCCGTGAGAGAATACGAGAATATTTCCGCCTTCTTTTTCATGTTTTTTAATAATCTCTTTAATAGCTACATTTGTCCGCGAAAAAAGTTGAACATAAGATTCACCTTCCGGAGCAGATAAATGTAAATCTTTAAGACTAAATAAAGTCTCAAGTAAAATCCCATATTGAGCATTAATATCAGTGAATAATAAAGATTCTAGAACACCGAAGTTCATTTCCTTAAGACGTGCATCGGTCGATAGAGGTATTGCCCTAACTCCAAGAGCATGATTTGCAGTATCGACTACCCGCTGACTCTCGCTGGCGTATGCCGCTTTGAATTCAATGTCTGATAATCCTCTTCCTACTGCTTTGGCCTGTGCGATTCCCTTTTCGGTAAGAGGGGAATCACAAAATCCTTGCATCCGTCTTTCAACATTAAATTGAGTTTCACCATGACGGACAAAATAAAGCGTTACTTTTTTTGGTTCAGTCAACCTTAAACACCTACTTTTTTCATGATTATAACTAGGATTTTATCACACAATTGAGTGATACTGTCGCTGCTTTTAGCAGAAGTGATGTTATGTTTACCAATTCAGGTATCAGGCGACCTACACCTGTCTGTGGAAAAGGGGCAGTAATATCGAATCATGAAATTCAATAAGTACAGGAAGGTAGAGGAAAATATAGTTTTAGAAGAGGAGTCAATGATAACTTCTCTTTTTTGTTTCAATAGACTATAAGAGCAAGAATGAGGACGAAGTGAATGTAGATTCCTTATTAAAATGGTTCCAACAAACATAAGGGGGAACTTATTATGACAAAAATTCAGGAATTCAATGAGCTACATTCGTCACAGGAAATATTATTTTTAGGAAATGCTTGGGATCTCCTATCTGCCTTAACTCTCGAAAAAGTAGGATTTAAAGCGATTGGTACGACAAGCTGGGGAATTGCTAATTCACTTGGATTTGCAGATGGTGAATTAATTGATTTTGACAGACATTTAGGTATCATTAAAACGATTACAACAGTGACTGGTGCTTTTTTGCATGCTAGGATATTAGGATGACATCACCTGCCCACCGTTAACATGAAGTGTTTGCCCAGTCATGAAACGAGAATCATCGGAGGCGAGATATACAAAAGTCGGAGCAAGTTCAAAGGGTTGACCTTGACGTTTCATAGGATTGTTTACAAGTGGAACTTGGTCAGCTGAGAAGCTTGATGGGATAAGGGGAGTCCAAATGCGTCCAGGAGCGACTGCATTTACCCTGATTCCTTTTTCAATTAAATTATTGGCTAATGCCCGGGTGAATCCAACGTTAGCAGCTTTCGTCGCCGTATAATCAATCAATTGCTCATTCCCATAAAATGCAACAACAGAAGCTGTATTAATGATGGAGCTGCCTGCTTTTAAGTAGGGCAGGGCTGCCCTGGTTGTGTAAAAATGAGAGTAGATGTTTACTTTAAACGTATCATCGAACTGCTCATCCGTAATATCAAGCAAGCTTACTTGTTGAAACTGGATACCAACATGGTTACAAAGCACATCGAGCTGTCCAAAGGATTGGATCGTTTTTTCCACAATATCGATACACTGCTGTTTTTCTCTTAGGTCACCAGGTAATAATAAACAACGTTGTCCGAGTTCTTCAATTCTTGTCTTCGTTCGGTTTGCATCCTCATGTTCATCCAAATACGCAATGGCAACGTCCGCACCTTCTTTAGCGAATGCGATAGCAGCAGCTGCCCCCATCCCACTGTCACCACCAGTGATCAGCGCGACCTTCCCTGCTAGTTTCCCGCTTCCTTGATAATTCGGATTTTCAATGATCGGCCTTGGAACCATCAATTTTTCAACACCCGGCTGTCGAAACTGACGTTGTTCTGGAACAGTAATTGGAATGTCTTCATAGCGCGTTATTTTTCCGTAATGGGGATACAACGGATAATCTTGATTCGGTGGCTTCTGTTGATTATCGTGGGCCATGAAAATCCTCCTAGAAAAAACATTTTCCTGCACTGTATGACATCTGGGCTAACAGTGTGCCTATCGTGATGAAAAAACAATAGGCGGGACGGGCTCATTACGATCGAAGGTTGAATAAGTTGATGGAAAATGAAATGCATCAAGGAGGTTATGAGTAGTGCACTATTATCAATTTAGCCGCGAAGTAAGTTTATTATTAGTAGCTCAATCTGAGGGAAAGGAAGAGATTTTATATAATTCTAATCCGTATACTTGGCAAATGCCTCAAATAGGGCCGAGACCACCCTATTATTGTAATCCAAGATATGAACAGTACTATCCTGTTATCTAGAAAGGAGGCAAATAATCTTTCGCTAGTCCAAAAATTTTAAAAAAAGATGCCTTTCGTTATGATTAGGCATCTTTTTGTATATGTGGACGAACCAATTGTAAGCAATTGCTGATGAATTTAATATTCTTAGCCTTTGACCCGACCCAATTAGTCGGGCTGCTAGTTGGACTAGGATTCTTGCTGATTTGTTATCTTTTCCACACGTTATCCCCGTTGCCGTATTCTGGGGCTTCATTTTGTTCGAAGGTTGTGACAATGATAGTTAATATTTTTTCCTTGGACTGTTGATAACTAGAAAAACTATGGAAAGGTAATGGTGTATTTATCTATTTTCCTGTTCAAGGTTCTCATGCTGACACCTAACTCCTGAGCAACTTGCTTTTTTCCATCATGATCATAACCATAAAGATGGAGTTTTTGAATGATGAGCGCTTTTTCCACTTCTTTTAATCCTCCGTGCTCTTTATGAGGATCATGGACCATCGTTTTCGATTCCCTTACTAAAAAATCGGGTAGTGACGATTCGGTCAATTGAGTACTTTTTTCCATACTCATGCAGTACTCTATGACATTCTCCAACTCGCGGATATTCCCTGGCCAATGATATTCCTTTATTCTTTTCAAAAATCCTTTACTATAGGTTTGAATGAACTTTCCAGTCCGAATTTGTAATTTTTCCAATAAGAAGGAGAGTAACTCCTCGATATCCTCTTTTCTTTCCCTTAATGGTGTTAAATGGAGCGGAATGACATTTAGCCTGTAATAGAGGTCTGAACGGAACTGTTTTAATGCCATTAGCTTTTCTAAAGATTGATTAGCTGCAGCAATAATTCGAACATTTATCTGTTTGGGCAATGTTCCACCAATTCTCTGTACCAAACCATCCTGCAATACTTTTAGAAGTTTTGGTTGGAGATGTATAGGGAGGTCTGCGATCTCATCTAAAAAAAGTGTTCCTCTATCTGCCATTTCGAAATATCCTGGTTTTCCTCTTTTTCTTGCGCCTGTAAATGCTCCTTCTTCGTAACCAAACAATTCGCTTTCAAATAAAGATTCTGGAATACTAGCACAATTAATTTCAACAAAGTCTCCCTTTTGAATCATGCTCTGTTCATGGATGAGCTTTGCTAATAAGCTTTTTCCTGTACCCGTTTCACCTGTAATAACGATGGAAGATGTGCTGTTTTTTAGATTTTTTATAAGCTCTCTTATTTTTTGCATTGATAAACTGTTTCCAAGAATATAGTCAGTTTTTTCACGTTTCTTCTTCATTCTTGGCACCCCTTCTTTTTCGTGAAGGATGCTTGAAATAATTTCCGTTAATTTTAATATCCAGTAGTTATACTCTTTTTGACGGGTAATTAATTTTTCTTGACCATCTTGGGTAAAACTCACGAATGAAAGATATCCGTAATTGTTTCCGTTTACTGATATATTTTGAACAATTTCTGCTGTGGAGGGACATTTATTTTGGAAATGACAGCCTTGACACATATTCATATGGCCGGGCTTATGGACAAATTTAACGGGGTGCTCATAAGGTAGTTTTTGGAAAAATGCAAGATGCACACGATTCCCTTTCTTCTTCATATACTCTTCAGTTGTGGCAGTCAAAATTCCCTCATGATTAAAAAAAGCAATTTCAATCTCTAAAAGTTCTGCAAATGTATGAATAACCTTGGTGATAGACATGATTGAAGGCAAAATAATCCCTCCCATAGTTTTTTTACTTATAGAAGTTTTTGGTCACTAATAGAAAAAAGACTCGGTTGAAAGTCTACAAGGTTGTTACACATGTCAGAAATCTATGCAAAAACAACTTGTTACTAATTGTACAACATTTTTTGAATAATTGCTAAATTGTCCATATTCGGTCAATTTTGGCAAGTAGAAATGAATACGTTAATAAAGTTCATTGATTTTCCTAGCTTTTTAAGTTGGCACGTTTTTTGCATCCTAGTTTAATGACAACTCTTTAAAGGAAAATGGACAACAAAAAGGAGGTCTTGGTATGACAAAAAAGATACGTCCTGATATACAAAAAATAGAAAATGAAATGATAATGGAAATTAGCGCTGAATCATGTATCGAATTGAAGTTATGCTCCCAGGAAGAACTTCATTCTTTAGGCGAATGGGGCCCATCGAAACCCCAAATAGAATATGAAATACCCGATTATATGGAGGAACCGCTAAATAAAAATGTTAACGCTGTTAAGTATTTTAACGTTTTTGACGTTGTCTGCTGTCAGAATAATATACCGCCTATTTATGATGAAGGGAATCAAAGATCAAAATTCTTAACGTTTCATGGTGGTGAGGGGCGATTTCAGGGATTGGTTGAATATCAAAGTTTAATAGCTGAGCTATTAGATATGGATGTGGTGAAAATATCTACGTTTGATTGGGGCAAAGCAGCAGCACTTTCGATTAGAATGGCTTCACGTATAACCGGTAGAAAGAAGATCCTTGCGGCAAAAGTAGTTTCACCGGATAGATTTAAAATCATTAGCTATTATGGCTCTCCTGAACTAGACTTTGCTTTTGTTGATTATGACAAAGATACGGGTCTTCTAGATTTAGAAGATTTAAAGAAAAAAATATCAAATGAAACAGCAGCTGTCTATTTTGAAAATCCCGCCTATCTAGGATTTATTGAATCGCAGGGTAGTGAAGTAGCTGAAATCATTAAGGAACATGAGGTGTTGCTTGTTGTAAACGTTGATCCTATTTCTTTAGGTTTACTTGCACCTCCCAGTTGTTACGGTGCAGATATTGTTTGTGGAGAACTCCATCGGTTTGGAATGAACAGAAACCAGAGTGGTGGTCAAGTGGGATTTATTGCAGTAAGGGATGAAGAGAAATTTATCAATGAGTTTCCCCCCCACTTAGTCAATACCGTTCCAACAGAATGGCTCAGTCAGAATGGAATGTACGAGATTGGACAAACCATAATGCAAAATTGCCAATATGCAGTTATGGAATTAAATAAAATTTCCGGAGTAAAAGGTTCGAGATTCAGTTCACCTTTTTTTGAAAAATTCATTGTGGACTTTAATGGAACAGGCCTATCTATTGAATTGATTAATGAAAGATTGCTAGAGAAAAAGATTCTCGGGGGCAAGGATCTTTCAAAGGAGTTTCCAGAGTTTGGTCAATCGGCACTTTATAGTGTAACAGAAATTCAAACCAGAGATGATATTGCCTCTTTAATTAAAGCTCTTAGTGTAATTATAAGCAGCGGAGAAAGGTGATTTAACCCATGAAGGAAATTCAAATAGGCATCAAAGTCCTTCATTTCTACCAGATCTATGGGATTGAACCCCTAGGTAAAATGCGGATACGTGGACCATGAAGCAAAGCCAGTGAATGGATAGATTGTTAAGGGCAACAGAAAATAACATTTGGGCGAAACTCTTTACCTAACTCAGTTTTTTATAAGCAAAGTTCTTTAAGACAAATAACTAATTATATGAGGTGAATTTAAATGAAGAAGATGTCCTTAGTTTTACTTGTTAGTTTGCTGTTCCTCTTTGTTTTTAGTGGCTGTGGTTCTAATAAATCTAATGGATCAGAAAAAACAGACGGAAAGACCAAGAAAATGGATTTAGTAAGTAAGGGTAAATTAACGTTCGGTATGAGTGGCTTGCTTAAGCCGCTAAATTATAAAGACCAAGGCAAACTCGTAGGGTTTGATGTTGAAATCGGCGAGGAAATTTCGAAAAGGATTGGCTTGGAGCCCAATCCAGTGACTAACCCATGGGAAACGATTATTCAAGGTTTAAAAGGAAAGAAATATGACGCAATCATCGGCAGTATGACAGCAACCGAGGAACGTGCGAAACAAGTCGATTTTACAAGCCCTTACTATATTTCTGGCGCACAAATCTTTGTAGGTGAATCCAATGAAACGGTGAAATCAAAAGAAGACTTGAAGGATAAAAGAATAGGTGTTGTTCAAGCAAGTACGTATAAGAAGGTTGCTGAGGAATATACGAAAGACATAAAAAGTTATCCAAGTGATGTGTATGCTCTACAAGACCTTGGACCTGGCCGTGTTGATGCAGTCATCACAGATAAAATCGTTGGGATATCCGCAATGAAAGAATCGGGGCTGAAAATTAAGGATGTTGGCGGGATTCTCCAAGAAGAAAAAATTGCGATTGCAGTTAATAAGGACAATCCAGTGCTTCTGAAAAAAATAAATGAAGCGATTAAGTCTATGGTTGAAGATGGAACGTACGAAAAGATAAGTGTTAAATGGTTCGGAAAAAATCTCCTAGAAAAATAATAGTAACTGTTTTGAAGGTGGATTTTCCTAAGGGGGTTCAATAACCATGAATTTTGTAGAAAGTATTATATCTATTTTTCAAACCCATGGGATCGCATTTCTAAAAGCGACCGTGATTACCGTGGAGCTAACAGCTGTCTCTTTGGTGATTGCTATGATTATCGGTTTGATTTTTGCCTTTTTCAAAGTTTCAAACATTACCATTCTAAAAAAGATAGCCGATTTATATATTTTCCTCGTCCGAGGGCTTCCTTTGATTGTCCAGCTTATGTTTTTGTATTATGGCATATCAAGTGTGTTCGTGTTAAGCGATTTTACCGCAGGAGCGCTTGCTCTGGGTATTCACTCGGGTGCCTATATAGCTGAAATTTTCCGGGGAGCAATTCAATCGATTGACCGCGGACAAATGGAAGCCGCCCGCTCCTTAGGGATGCCATATTCTCTCTCAATGCGCCGTATCATTCTTCCTCAGGCATTTAAAAGGGCAATTCCAGCATTGGGGAACCAATTTATTATTGGATTAAAAGACTCCTCCCTTGTTGCATACATTGCTGTTACAGAATTGTTTAACAATGCTCTCTCAGCCCAGGCTGAGAACTATATGCCGTTTGAGACCTATTTTGTAGTTGGGATATACTATCTATTCCTTGTGCTTATTTTCACACTAATTGTTCATAAAATTGAGAAGAAATTAGACGTAGGGAAGAGTAAAGGAGGAAAACGGTTTGATCAAGGTGAAAAACTTATTCAAAGCGTTTGACGGATTGCAGGTTTTAAAAAATATTTCATTAGAAATTAAGAAATCTGAGGTAGTAGTACTGATCGGGGCCAGTGGTTCAGGGAAGAGCACCTTACTAAGATGCATTAATTTTCTAGAGATTAAAAATAGCGGAGAAATCGAAATCAACGGTCAGGTAATTGACACACAAAAAACGGATCTTAACAAAGTACGTGAAAATATGGGGATGGTATTTCAGCATTTTAATCTATTCCCGCATATGACAGTGCTGGCAAATGTGATTGAGGCACCAGTTCATGTTAAGAAGGTAAGCAAGCAGGAGGCAATGGAAAAGGCGATGCAGATTTTGGAAAAAGTAGGGCTGCTAGATAAAGCACATCAATACCCCGACCAATTATCCGGAGGTCAAAAGCAAAGAGTAGCGATTGCCAGAGCACTGGCAATGGAGCCAGATGTCATGTTATTTGATGAACCGACCTCAGCATTAGATCCAGAACTTGTTGGTGAAGTGCTTGAGACGATGAAGAATTTGGCAAGAGATGGAATGACCATGGTTATTGTGACACATGAAATGGGATTTGCACGCGAAGTCGCAGACCGTGTGATCATGCTGGCAGATGGACAAATGGTTGAGGAAGGGCATCCTTCCGTATTCTTTACGAAACCAGAGCATGAGCGGACACGTCGATTTTTACAACAAGTTTTATAGAGTAAGAATGTAAGAGACCTTTTTCAATTCGAATTAAGTCCAAAAAATAGAAAGAAAGCCTTTCTTAAATATTGTTGAAGGAGCGATTCATAGAATGTTTTCCAGTCGCGAAGAAGTATTAAGACTAACGAATGAATTAGTTGAAATTGAAAGTGTGGTAAATACAATTGGCGAGATTGATATTGCCAACAGTTTATATAAAATCATAGAATCTTACCCTTATTTTCAAAATAATCCTTCCTATCTTATTAAAACGAAAACAGAAAATGATGAAATAGAGCGGTATAATGTACTTGCATTAGTGAAAGGAACGAAGGAGAAGAGTAATAAAACAGTCATTCTAATGGGGCATATTGATACCGTAGGAATTGAGGATTACGGAAAATTAAAGGACAAAGCATGCTGTCCATACGAGCTGATGAAAGCGCTATCTATTGAATCTTTGCCGAACCTTGTAAAGGAGCACTTAGATTCAGGCCAGTGGCATTTTGGCCGAGGCGTTTTAGATATGAAAAGTGGTGTAGCAAGTCATCTTTTTCTACTAAAATACTACTCCGAGTATCCTGAGGAATTATCAGGGAATCTCGTTTTGTTAGCAGAGTGTGATGAAGAAGATAGTTCTCATGGTGTGTTATCAGCACTAGGAGATTTAAAGCGGTGGAGAGATGAGCAGCAATTGGCGTATATCGCCCTGATCAATTCCGATTTCGTCGCACCAAGGTTTGAAGGGGATAAAAACCGTTATATCTATAAGGGGACGGTCGGGAAACTCCTTCCTTCCTTCTTCATTACGGGTTCTGAAACACATGCAGGTTCCTGCTTTGAAGGATTGGATCCGAACTATATAGCGGCGGAGCTTACAAGACAGATTAGCTACAATCCTGATTTATGTGATGAATCCTTAGGAGAAACCACAGTCCCGCCAGTTTCCTTAAAGCAAACGGATTTTAAGCCAACATATACGATACAAACAGCATTGTCTGCCTATGTTTATTTTAACTTCTTTATACATTCTTGGTCGCCAAAAGATGTCCTGATTAAGCTTAAGGACCAAGCGGAACTGGCGTTTAATCATGCGTTAAGTAACCTAGAAAAGAGACATCGAAAATATTGTGAGGTTAGTGGACAGCGCTATTCCGAATTGCCGTGGAAAACGAGGGTTATTATTTACGAGGACATGCAGAAGCTTCTTGTTGAAAAGCATGGTGAGGCATTTTTGAAGCATATGGAAATATTTAAATCAAAGCTGCTTCTAGATAAATCGCTGGATACGAGAATGTTTGCAGCAAGGGTCGTGGAAGAAGAATGGAACTGGATGATTGATAAGAGTCCGGCGATCATTTTGTTTTATTCCTCACTCTATTCACCTCGTATTGAGATGACAGGAAAAAATGAACGGGAACAAAATTTGTTGGAAGCACTGAACCACGCTGTTGAAACTGTTCAGGCACACTACCCGCATCCAATTGTGACTAGAAACTACTTCCCATATGTTTGCGATATGAGTTGTGTTGCTTTAAGTGATGACGCGGAAGGGATTCGTGCAGTGAGTGAAAACAACCCAGGCTGGAGTACAAAACATTACGTGAATTATGAAGCAATAAGAGAGATTAATGTACCGGTAATCAATATTGGTCCATATGGGTACGATGCCCATAACCGCTACGAGCGAATGGAAATACAGTACTCTACCGAAATGGTACCGAATCTTACAAATGAAATTATCTGCAGGTTATTGGGGATGAATTTAAGGCAAACGATCGAAGATGCAGCAGACGAAACCGTTGCAAAAGGGTAAGATTGGAAAACCAAAATTAGAGGGTGTCTAAAAGCTATCGGGACACCCTCTTTCTGTTCAGAACAATCCTCTGAAAAAGTGGATTCTGTAAGGGAACAAAAACCGGATACAGCAGCGAAAAGTGGAGATCCCCTTCTCATTCCTAAGTGTTGGACAACCTCATATTCTATTCATTTCTAGCTTTTTAGGTGCCTGGCACCATTACCTCATTACCTCAAACAGGACGGCGATGCCGATTCCTCCGCCGCTTCCGATGGCTGCGAGGACGCACTTTACCTCTTTTCGCCGTTGAACTTCGTAGAAAAGTCTTGTGACTAGGATAGCACCGGATGCTCCGTATGGGTGGCCGATAGTTAAGGCACCGCCGCTAACGTTTAGCTTTTCATAGGGAATCGAAAGTTCCCTAGCACAGGCGACGATTTTTGAGGCAAAGGCTTCATTGATTTCAATCAAATCAATGTCTTCCATTGTCAGCGCGTTCCTTTCTAATAAGGCTTTGATAGCTGGAATGGGTGCGGCTCCTGGATAGAAGGGATGGACTCCGGCAACCTCACTGTCAACAAAGCGAAGAACTGGCTGAAAGCCAAGAAGATGAGCAGTTTCCTCCTCCATCACCAGCGCAGCTGCGGCGGCGTCATGAATGCGGCAGCTGTTGGCCGCTGTAACGGTGCCGTTTTCTATAGAAACAATTGGCTTTGCGCGCTTTATTAATGCTTCCATGTTTCTCTTTTTAAAAAGCTCTTCATCCTTGTCCCAATTAGAAACAGGAATGATCTCTTCAGCATATAACCCTTTTTCAAACGCATCCCAGCTTCGTTCATAGCTAAGAAGTGCAAATTCATCTTGTTGCCATTTACTGATTCCGTATGTTTGGGCGACATATTCAGCTGCCTCCAGCATATCCGGATCACCGATGCTGTCTGGAGAAAAGCGGGCTCGCTTTTGAAAAGGCGAGGTGCTTGTACTTTCGACCCCGCCTGCAATGTAGCACAGTCCCGCACCACCCTGAATGAAATAGCATGCCAAACGGATCGCTTCGAGGCCGGCGCTGCATTGGCGATCGAGCATCAATCCGGGTACAGAAAGAGGCAGCCCTGCCTCTAAAGCGGATAACCGTCCGATGTTTCCGCCCGGTCCCGTCACATTTCCTAGGATAACATCTGCCACTTTTTCTTCGATTTCGACTGCCAGCTGGCGGAGAACAGGAGCGGCTAGTTCATGGGGCTGTAGTGTTTGCAGCATGCCATTCTTTTTGCCAATCGGCGTTCGTTTCGCTTCGACGATTACGGCTCTTTTAATGGTTCGTCACCTTGCTTTCAATATATTCTTTCACTTGTGGCCGGGCAATTTTACCGCTTGTTGTATACGGCATCTCCTTGATGAAAAACCAATGGCGGGGGATTTTATAGGATGATAAATGCTGCCTGCAAAATCGTTTTAGCTCCATTTTAGAAGCGGTTCCTTTCACGACCGCCGCGGCAACCTGGCCCCAGTAAGGATCGTCAATGCCGATGACTACTACTTCTTCGACATAAGGGTGGGCACTGATGACTTTTTCAATTTCTTCAGGAAAAATATTGATTGCTCCGTATAAAATCATATTTTTTTCCCGTCCGGAGAGATAGAGAAAACCGTCCTCATCTAAATATCCTATATCACCGACCGTTATCCAGCCATTTTCGTCCTGAATAGAATGGATTCTCCGATGACCGGTATGTTCGCCCGCCTCACTTTTATCTAAATATCCAAGAAAAACCATCTTACTTTTTACAAAAATTTTCCCAGGTTCATTCAGTTGTGCAAGCTTGGAGTTAGAACGGCGAATTTCAATTTCTACTTGATGACAGGGCCTGCCAACTGACCCGGGTTTTCGGGTGTAATCCTTGTCGGCTAGCACCGTAACAAAGCTCAGTTCACTCGCCCCATAGAATTCATACATCGAAAAACGTGGAAACATCCGCTGTATCTGCTGCTTGGAATGCTCCTCCCACTTTGCCCCGGAAGAAAGAATTTTAATCGGTTTATCACTGCTCCGTCCTTCCGCAAGTAAGGCGGCGATCATGGTCGGCACGACATATACGGCGGTGATAGACTGTGATTCGATTAATGATAGGGTTTTAGAAGGAGAGAATTTTTCGAGAAGATAGAGGCTCCCTCCCAAATATAAGGTGCTAACGGCTCCATATAGGAAATGGGAATGAATGAGTGCACCGGGAATGACAACATGATCGTCCGCGTTCATCTGAAAATCAACCCGGCTGCAGTCAAAGCTCGCTACCCATGAGTTATGCGAGCGGATGAACGATTTCGGTTGCCCAGTTGTCCCCGAGGTAAATCCCATATAAAATGGGAGATTTCCCTCCGCAACTGTACTCCTATTTATGGAGGCCTGTTTGGTTTCTTGAAGACAATCTTCCCATAACAGGACGGCTGGATGGAGGTGCTTGACTTTTGGGTACAGCTCGCTCGTTGTTATGATAATGGAAGGGAGCGATAATGTTAATTGGTTTTGCAGTTCTGATTCCGTCCATTTCAAATCGAAGAGGACGGAGGTCCATCCAGCAGTAGCAGCGCCAGTGAAAAGCTGTAGGAAGGAGATTCCGTTTGGTAGCAAAATTCCCAATGTTTGATTAGAAAGTTTAAGCGAGTCGAGCCAATTGGCAGTCTGGTTAACCCGATTAGACCACATGCGATAGCTAATTTTTTCGGTTGCCGTTTCAATCGCGAATTTATCTGGAAAAAGCTGAGCGTATTTTATGTATGTTTCCGTAATGGTAGGCAAAGGAAATACCTCTCTTTATCATATTCTATTAAAAGTCTAAACCAAAAGCTGATAAAAAACGATCATGAGCCTCAACTCCCAACCCTACCATGGAAATAAATTTAGAGAACAAGCCGTAGTCACCTAATAAAGGCGGTGAGAGCAGAGCTAGACTTCACATCTTTCGTCTAGTGAAATGGGTATTTCATTTTAACTGGTTAAAGTGATTCATTTTTGCGGCGCTCCGCCCCTTTTCCACAGAAAAAGAGACACATTAAAGTGTCTCAGCGTTTTTATGCACGTTCCGTTTAATGACAGGGGATTTCAACAGCCTGTAAACAAGGAAGGATGCCAGGGTTGCCTTTATAAGATCTCCGGGAACGTAAGCCAGACTAGTTAGAATTGCCTTATTAACAGGAATATGCAAAATAAAAGCCTGTACAGGAATTCCGATTAAATAGAGCAAAAATATACCTACTGTCAGGTTAATGAGTAATATATTGCTAAATTTAAATTTACTAAACCGAGATATTAAATAACCGACGCAAAAAGCGGTAAGAGGGTAGGCGAATAAGTAGCCTGCGCTCGGTCCGATAAATACAGCAGGACCGCCGCGGCCCCCAGATAAAAGCGGTGCTCCGGCTGCCACAACCAATAAGAAAACCGTCATGCTCAAGGCTCCAAGCCGCGGGCCTAACACCCCACCGGCGAGCAGTACACCTACTGTCTGGATGGTAATCGGTACAGGTGTGAATGAAAGCATAATAGGCGGAACAAATCCTAAAACTCCCATAAAAGCCGCTAGTAAAGCAACATATGTAATATCTAAAATCTTCATGGTCCATCTCCCAAAGCAAATTATTTATTTACAATTACATTTTATAAGGGAGATATAAAAAATGTCAACCTAATTTATATTTTGGTTAACAATCAAAATATGTAAATTGAATGCGTAATTCAGAAGCGTCACCACTACTATTTCCAGATGGGACATAAAATGGATGTTGGTTCGAATCGAACCCTACAACGTCCCACTGATAAAAAAACATCGACATTTCTTCTAATTCGGTCATTTTTTAAACGTAAAGACGACACTGATCATCCCAACAGATTTTTTTAGAATAAATGTAAAGTTAACTTTACAAAATGAATACTTTACTTTACAATTAGTGTAATTAAACGGAATTTGAGGTAATTTTTATGGTGATAAAAAATCGGGTAAAGGAATTAAGGGCAAGGCATGATTTAACCCAGGGAAATCTTGCTGACCATGTCAATGTAACGAGACAAACGATTGTCGCATTAGAGAAAGGAAGCTATGTACCATCGCTAATGCTTGCGATGAATATTGCCAGGACTTTTAAGCTGCCAATAGAAGAAATTTTTTATTTGGAGGATGAAGAATCATGAATATTTTTCGCCAGGGGTCTGCCATTATTGTAATGTTGTTGTTATTTGGCTGTGCAATGTCAGCATTTTATTATGCATCCGTTGATATTGCTGAATATTTCAAAGATACGTCACGGGATTATATTTTTAAAATAAATATTTTACCTTTTATACTCTTCTTTGTTATTGGCGGTTTCTTGACCTTTGTTTCTTACCGGAAAAAGAAAAGGAAAAAAATGAATTTTACGAAGACATTATGGGTGCCGGATGAGTTTGAAGAAAAGGACGAACGTGAGCAACAGATTACAGCACGAGCTTGCAGATCTGCGTACATTAGCATGTTGTACGCTTTCCCGTTAATAACCGTATTGTTATTGTTTTATCCTTTTATTTCCAATGTGGTTCCGTATTATCCCATCATAGTATTTACACTCCTTCCTTTAACACAGATTATGACCTATATTATTTCTTGGCAGAAAAATTATAAATAGCTTTAGACAAAAGAGGCTTTCTTAATAGGTACGAAACCTTTGGAGAAAGCCTTTATCAGAATAATAGTGTGAGGCTACCGAATCGGAAAAAATGGTTCCTGATCCCAACGCATTGAGTTGAAATTCATAATGACAAATATTAATAAGGTGTTGACGGATATCATTATGTTTGATGACCACCAGTTAGAATTTGAAAAACTTTATTTCTTGAAAAGTAGATTCATTCAAAAATATATTGATTCATAATTAAAGCCTAATGGTGTTGGGGATATTATAAGAAAGATTTTGTAAAGAGCGTGGAGGATGTACTTTTTCCACGTCTTTTGGTGTTTCCAGCATTGGAATTTTAATGTGCGTCTTTGGGAGAGAAATGATAAAATGTAAATAACAAATTTTAGGAGAGCGAAAGATGAAAATTTACGTTGATGCTGATGCTTGTCCGGTAAAAGACATTATTATCTCAGAAGGTACAAATGCAGAAATCCCTGTTATCCTGGTTACGAGCTTTTCTCATTTTTCTAATGCGGAACAACCGTCAGGAGTGGAAACCATTTATGTTGATGCTGGAGCAGATGCTGCGGATTACCGGATCATGAAGTTAGCAGCATTAGGAGATATTATTGTTACGCAAGATTATGGACTTGCATCGCTAGGTCTAGCAAAAGGATGTTTAGTACTACACCATAAAGGGTTTAGGTACACAATTGAAAACATTGACCAATTATTACAAACTCGTTATTTAAGTGCAATGGCTCGAAAAAGTGGAAAGCGTACAAAGGGACCAAAGCCTTTTACATCAGAAGATAGGGAACAATTTAAAGAGCTTTTTAAAAATGCCATTTCATGAGGTTCCAGAGGGTGGCTCACCAATTAGGTGATGCAAGATAAATACAAAATATTATGTACACAATGTTGGATGCTTATGAGGTTGAAAAAAATATCTAAAAGCCGATCGATTAAACTACATTAAGGTCGTAAAATGATGGAATAAAGAGGCTTGTTCTTAAGTTGGAAGAACAGCCTCTTTTTTAATTAATTGGCTCATTCTCATTTTTCTCACGATTCAATTCGAATATTCTTAACCAATATTCCTGATGATGCCTCAATACAGCCCCGGCTTCCCTTTCAGGATTTCACCACGTTCTTTCGGCTGAACAGCCTTACAACGTCCCTCTGTAAAAAAAACATCGCATTTTCCTAACCTGGTAAATTCCCCTGTCACAGACAATAAATAGATATGTAGTTGAAAAATATCACTTAAAAAAACATTTGACAAAGAATTTAGAAAATTATAATATCTTAGTTAAAGTAACCGGTTTCAGTGCAATTAGTTATTGATATAATCGACTTTTTACATGCTAGTAAAAACCGGTTACATATATATTGTTTGGGGGTGATCTATAAAGTGGCAGCAACTATTAGAGATGTAGCAAAACTATCAGATGTTTCAGTAGCGACGGTTTCACGAGTTATCAATCAAATTAGTACCGTTAATCCTGAAACTCAAAAGAGAGTAAAAAAAGCAATGGAACAATTAAAATATGAGCCCAATCTAGTGGCTCAGGGGCTGGCAAGCAAAAAAACACAGACGATTGCGTTGATCCTGCCTAACATTTCAAACCCATTCTTTTCGGATATCGTTAGGGCTGTAGAAGATGTTGCTCAATCGAATGGATTTACGGTTATTCTTTGTAACTCGGATGGACTTGTTTCAAAAGAGCAGTCGTATATAGAGGTGCTTCGAAAAAAATACATTGATGGGATCGTATTTGCGTCTAACACTTTGAGGATAGAGGATATTGAACAGTTGAAAAAGGACAATATTTCTCTTGTTGTATTAGATTATTCCTCGACAATGGAGTCATGTAGTATTATTCGAGCTAAAAACCGTGAAGGAGCTCGAATGGCGGTTAGTCATTTGTTAGAAATTGGCTGTAAGAAAATTGCACATATATACGGACCAATAGGTGATCAAACTGCAAAAAATCGACTTGAAGGATATGAAGAGATGGTTCATTCATTTTCTTGGTATTCTCCAACATTACTTGTTCCTGGGCACTTTACTATTAATGGGGGCTTTGAAGCTACAAAAATGCTCTTGGAAAAACATCCAGACGTTGATGGTATTTTTGCTGGAAATGATTTGATGGCTGTTGGGGTATTAAAGGCATTGCATCAGATGGGAAAGAAAATTCCCGAAGATTTGGCTGTGTGTGGTTTTGATGGCATCTACCTAACTGAAATTACTCAGCCGGAACTAACAACAATTGCACAGCCAATCTATGAATTGGGCGAGAAAGCTGCAAAAATATTAATTAACAAAATCAACGGTTTACTTGAGGAAGACAATGTTTATGAATTAGACGTGACATTAATCAAACGGGATTCAACCATAAAAGCTCATTGAAGAGATAGTTTCTTACTAAAGGGAGGAAGTAAATGATGGCAAGAAAAATACTAAGCATTACATTAATTTGTCTTCTAATGGTGTTTGTTAATGCTTGTAGTCAAGAAACAAATGGTAAGGATTCTGTTCCGTCAGTCGTAGATAAGGTGCAAAAGAATAAGAAGCTGGTAGTTGGTACGGCACCAGGATATTTTTCATTTGAAATGCTTGATAAAAAAGGGAATTATCTAGGTTATGATATGGATTTAGGAAGGGCAATTGCGAAATCTTTAGGCGTAAAAGTTGAGTTTAAGCAATATAAATTTGAGGCCTTAATTCCAGCACTGCAAACGGGCGAAATTGATATGGTGATCGCTGCAACCACTATCCGCGGTGATAGGGCAAAAGCAGTTAGTTTCAGTGATCCGTATTATGCAACAGGGCAGGTTTTATTAGTTTCATCTAAAGATACCACGTCCAAATCTTACCAGGACTTCGATAAAGAAGGGAAAAAAATTGGTGCCCAACAGGGGACTACCGGTTCTTTATATGCAAAGGGAGGTTTTAAAAAGGCAACTATTGTTGATTTTGATGATTACGCAGAAGCCGTTATGGCCTTACAAAAAGGGGATCTTGATGCGGTGATTTTCGATGAACCACTTGTCAGGATGACTGAAAAGATGCAAAAGGGTGTACGCGGCATCTATGAACTTGCTAGCAAAGAGAATCTTGGTGTGATGGTTCCACATGGCGACCTGCAAACAGTTCAATGGCTTAACTCTTTCCTTTACGAATACCTAGGAAGCACAGAAGAATTGGCTTCTCAAGAAAAATGGTTTAAAGATTTCGATTGGATAAACGATGTGAAACAGTAAAATCAAAGAAACTTTCAAGAATGATCAGGAGGCAATTGTATGGGATATATGTTTGACTGGAGTGTGATTTATGACAACATAGACCTATTTGTCAAAGGAGCTTATCTGAGCTTAAAAATATCCGCGTTTGCTCTGTTATTAAGTATTCCGATTGGAATTATTTTAGGGCTAGGTCGTGTTTCTCGTAATAAATTTATTTCCTGGCTTGCGGCAGCCTACGTTGAAGTGTTCCGGGGAGTTCCGTTGCTTGTTTTATTATTATGGATTTACTTTGTCCTTGGTTCTATGTTGAAATTGGGATCCTATTTGTCAGCAATTTTAGGCTTGGCACTCTTTGCGGGTGCATTTATTGCAGAAATCGTTCGTGCTGGAATTCAGTCAGTACCACGGGGGCAAATGGAAGCTGCCAGATCTTCTGGTATGACATATGTTCAAGCGATGCGTCTGATCATTTTACCACAGGCTTTTCGTAAAATCTTACCGCCGATGGCTTCCCAATTTATTATTTTGATTAAAGATTCTTCATTAGTTTCTGTTATTGGGGTAATGGATCTTACATTATATGGGCGAAATATTGTAACAACCTCTTTACGTTCATTAGAGGTTTGGTCATTTATTGCTTTAATCTATTTTGTGATCACGTTTACGCTATCACAAATCATTCGTTTCTTTGAGAAAAAGTATAAGGTTGCCGAATAGAAATAACGTTATAACGAAGAAATTGAAGTAAACATGTGAGCTAATATCGCGGCGTTAAAGGCTGGAAAATTAGTAATGCACACAAAATATGGCGAGGGTTAGATAACCCTTGCCTATACTAAGATCATTTTACTTATCTTTATTGAAGAATATTTTAAAGAAACTAATTGACTATAATCTATTGATCTATTCGGAAAATGAGGTGATCCTTGATTGATATCCATTAAATCAGTTTCAAAAAGTTATGGTAGCAAGATAGTGTTGGATAATATCAATTTAGAAGTTCCAAAATCACAGATATATGCATTAATTGGTCCGAGTGGTGCAGGAAAAAGTACATTAATTCGGTCAATAAATGCCTTAGAATCAATTCAAGAAGGCGAAATTCTCGTAAAAGGAGTCTCTGTTCATTCTAAACAAACCAATATAAACCAATTACGAACTAATATCGGCTTTGTGTTTCAATCGTTTAATCTTTATCCGCATTTAACAGCACTGCAAAATGTAACCTATGCCCCAATTCACGTAAAGAAAATGCGCTCCCACGATGCCGAAACAAAGGGGAAAGCGCTCCTCGCTTCTTTGGGATTAGAGGAAAAGTGTAACGAATATCCGGGTCAACTTTCAGGAGGTCAACAGCAAAGGGTAGCGATTGCACGGGCATTGGCAATGGAGCCGCAACTCATGCTTTTTGATGAGCCAACATCTGCGTTGGATCCGGAAATGATTAAAGAGGTTTTGGACTCCATTCGCAAGCTGGCCTTAACCGGAATGACAATGGTAGTTGTGACACATGAGATGGGCTTTGCGAGAGAAATTTGCGATAAAATTGTTTTCATGGCCGAAGGTAAAATTGTAGAGACTGCACATCCTGAACAATTTTTCTCAAATCCGCAGACAGAAAGAGCAAAAGATTTTTTAGCTAAAGTAATCAATCATTGACTATTTTATGACGTACTCGGGGTGAAAAAATGGAATATCAAAGTAAAAGGTTCTTAGATTTGTTCCAAACGAGAAAGCCTGTATTAGCCATGATTCATCTTAAAGGTAACGGTAGAGATGAAATGCTGAAAATTGCTAAAAAAGAAATAGATTTATTAATAGAAAATGGAATCGATGCAGTGATAGTCGAAAACTATTTTGGCAGCCCAGATGATGTGGAGGAAGTACTTAAGTATATTTATAAGGAACGGACAAATATAATCTACGGAATTAATATTCTCGATGATGACAAAAAGGCTTTTGAACTTGCTACAAAATATGAGGCAAAGTTTATTCAGCTTGATTCTGTAGCAGGACATTTGAATATTGAAGAAGATGGAAAGTATCATAGGTTGATTAATCATATGAGATCACAAACGAAGGTATTTGTACTAGGAGGGGTAAGGTTTAAATATCAGCCATACCTTTCTGGAAGGTCTTTAGAGGAAGACCTAAGAATAGGTATGAGCATATGTGACGGGATTGTTGTAACCGGCACAGGCACTGGCATGGAAACTAATCTAGAAAAAATAAAAGAATTTAGAACAATAATAGGTAAAGATTTTCCGCTAATAGTTGGTGCTGGTTTAACCGCGGAAAATTGCGGTACTCAACTTGCCATTGCAGATGGTGCAATCGTTGGTAGCTATTTGAAAGATAGTTATAAAGATACTGGGGACGTTAGCGTTAATCATGTTAAATCTTTTATGAAAGCGGTACAAGATTGACGTGACAAAACAAAATATAAAGATAACGGAGACAATCATTTGTGGCATGGGGCTATGTAAATCCAAATTGCACAAATTTTGATAGAAGGCCAGAGGTGACATAGATGGAAATAAAAGCAGTTCCTGTTTCGAAAATAGATTTTTCAAAGTATGGTGTTTATTATAACATGAATTCTGCTTCAGATAATTTATGGGCCTCACAAGGGGATGGCTGGAACGACTTTAGAACACAGGTCCCAATTATTAGTTCTCCTGGAAGTCTAGGAATTACTCAAGGAACACCTCTTCCATGCAAAATAAATAAGATGGAAAGGCATTTACATACACAGGAAGCACTTTTTTGTCTATCTGATCCAATTGTTGTTGCAATAGCAAATTGCGGGGAAAGCAAGCAGCCACTGGCTTCAGAAGTCGAAGCTGTTATTATTCAGCCTGGGGAAGTTATTGTATTAAATAAAGGAATTTGGCATGATGCCTGTCATGGTATTAATAAATCTGTTCGTTACTATTGGTTGGCTGAAGAATATGAAGGTGAGCCAACAGAATGGATGGACATACACGGTGATCCTATTGAGTTGCAAATTTAGCATAAGTGGAATTTTATGGAGGTTTATTTATGAAAAAAGACTATTCTTTTTTCGTTGGAGATGTTGCTCTTGATGAATATTATCGGGCACCATACTGGCCGAAAATAAGAGAAAAGGTTCTAGTCGAAACATTAGAGCCGCAAATGGGTGGAAGTATAGCAAATGCCGCTTGTGTGTATTCTGGATTTCGCGAAAACGTTCACTTTCTCTCTCTCCTCAATAGTGGAAATATTACAAAGATGCTTTGTGAAAATTTAAGAGATAATGGTATCGACACTCAATATATATTGTATGATGATCGTCTGCCTGATTCAAAATGTATGATTATTCTAACGGAAGATGAACATACATTATTTATACCAACTTTGGGTATTAAGCATTTTGAAATTACTCCAGAAATTCTCGAAGCTATGTGCAAGGCTAAGTATGTATATACAACGATTGTAGAAATAAAACCATTGCGCTGCGGTAATATGAATGCGATTGATATTATTAAAAAGATTAGAGAATCTGGAACCAAAATAGTCTATGATCTTGATGTCGGCCTAATTGAAGAGGGAGACGAAATATTCTTCAAAGAAATGGATATCGCTTTTTTCAATAAGGTTGGATTTGATGTGTACAGAAACGGTTTATCCTTTGATGAAGCAGCATCCCAATTATTGAGCAATGGTACGGAAATTGTAGTTGTAACTTTAGCAGAGGAAGGCTGTCTTGTTTACACAAAAGATCAGCATCTTCATGTGCAAGGAATCCCTGTTGATGTTGTGGATGTTACCGGTGCAGGTGATACCTTTTGTAGTTCCTTTTTACATGCACTTAATAAATGTCATGATTTACGTTTGGCAGCTAATTTTGCAAATGCTGCTGCAGCACGAGCCGTAACAATCATGGGAGCACGTGGGGGAGTTGCCACAGTTCAAGAAATACTTGATTTCATGAAGGTAAAAGGTTTATATACTGATGATTTCAATATTTTTTTATAAAATATTCAGAATAGATAATAGTACTAGGAACCATTCAAATCATTGGATGGTTCCTGGCATTTATCAGACCAAGCAATTAAGCTGATTCTTATTGTAGGGATACACCGACCCGATATTGATAATATGGCGGATTGAGCGTTGTCTTTCTCGGCCTAGCTGTGTTCTATTTCTGGAAGAAGCGAAACAAAACAATTCAATCAAAGCAGATTAAGCCTGTGAGGATCTAGCATTAATGATTAAATAACGGAAAGGATGATAAGCAGATGCAATATTCAACGTATAAAGCAGAATTTTTTGATGAAAAACAATATGTAACGATGGATGAATTCTGTGTAGAGTATGGGCTCGATGGAATGGAAGTTTTTATGGATGATATGTTTCCCAGAGATCAGGATTTGTATGATCATAAAGAAGAGATCCTTCTTAAACTTCGTACTTTAAACGTAAGAAGAATTCATTGCTCTTACTGGGCTTATCCAACTAGTTTTCTTACAAAAAATCATTTTAATGAACTGGTAGAACGGTTTGGAGGTCAAGAGGAGGTCGCCCGCTATTATGGTGACCTGACGGGTGTTCATATGTTTAAAAGATGGGCACAGGAATATCAGATTGCTACTGAGCTGAAAGCACACTCTTATATTTATCATCTGATAGATTACGCGCCGATTGACGGAAAATGGGAGTATACGATCTCGAAAGCGGACATTCGGCAGGCGATGATCTACATGATTCAGCAGTTTTTAAATTATTTAATGGATCGGAAGTTACTGACAGAAGACTCACCGTCGATTGAAGTAGAAAACGCGGGTTGGGGATTGGAGCATGGTTTGCAGACCGCGGAAGATTACAAATTGATGTACAGCCAGCTCTATGATCCGTTTCAAAAAGTCAAAATTGGATGGGATATTAATCATCTGCTTCATGCTCTAGGCTTTGACGAGAAGAAAAAATGTGCTCGATTCTTCCTACCGGACAGCGAAATTAGCGCACGAATGGTTGAAATGCAACAGATGTATGGTAATAAGCCAAATATGCTTGCAGAGAAGTGGTTGGAATACAATATTCTTGATTTGGAACTAGTTAAGCGCGTAGGTTGTCTACACCTATCGGATTGTGTGTTGAAAACGACAGAGTTTTTCCGGAATGGTAAGCTGACAGGTCATTATTATGAAGAGATTGTGGCCCTTGATAGTTGGGATATGCAGGAGAATTATGGTGTTGATATTGTATTATCCGCTTACGACTCTCATTTGCCACTGGGTGATGGCACTTTAGACCCCGCAAATATAAAAGCAATGATTCTCAAAATTTATGCAACAAATCCCGATTTAGCCATTCTGCATGAATTAAAGAACAACAAAGACCAGAATGCGGCAATAAGAAAGCAGCTTGATCGTCTTGATTTAAATTAAAAGTCAAAGCGGCGAAAATCCTACATGATCTAGGAAAATTTGGGAATATTTCTGCTCTCGCTATTTACGAAATTATTAAAGATAAAACCGTATTTATGACTAATAAACATGGAATATTTTTGAATCCGCTTTTTTTACTAACAGGCTCATATTTTTTAATTATGCTTTCTCCCGGTATTAAGGTGGAACTACGTGACGTTCCATGCTGAGAACAAAATGGGTTAGGGGCCATTTTAAAGGATTTTCCGATTTATTAGCAGAATTAAAACTAGTGGAATTATTTTTGGAAAATAGGAGTGAGAGATGTGACCTTAGATATTGAAACATTATATGTAATTGATCAAAAGGATGGCTTAGGTTTGGAGTTCAGCAAGTTAGTTTCGATGATGAATTATACGAGAGTTACGACAATAAATGCTGTTAAGGATTTAACGGTTGCTGAGTTGGATTTTCTTTATGATGAGGAAGCCAACTCTATTGGGATGCTACTTGCTCATATGGCAACCGTGGAAAAGGCGTATCAGATTATAACCTTTGAAAATCGGGACTTCACCAATGATGAACTCAACCGTTTAAATCCGGGGCTGGAATTAGGAAGCTTAGGAAGAGAGCATTTTAAAGGGAAAACAATAGATTATTATCTCCAGGAATTAGCCGATGTTAGAAACACTACAATCGAAAGATTTAAAGCCCTGCCAGATGAATGGTTATTTGAACAAACTCCTTTTTGGTGGGATCGTCCTGCAAACAATTACTTCAAATGGTTTCATGTATTCGAGGATGAACTAAGCCACAGAGGTCAAATTCGCATTATCAAGAAAATGATCACTAAGTTGAAAAAATAACAGGTAAAAAGATTCAGAGACAGAACGGTGAGGAATACATAAAAGTAGTCGATGAAAAAGCTTACTATTATGGAAACCGTGATCATTCTCGTAGACTATGATAATCAGCTTTGTTTTTTTATTTGTAAGCCAACATACTTTCCTATTAAGGAGGAATTATAATACCAATGATTGACGTATACGCTGTTAACCGGGAGCCTTGCGCTTTTCTTATTCCCTGCTAAATTTACTTTTAATCAGCACTTGTCCATTCACTTTTATTCTGAGTGCATATGTTATTACTACCACCGACTGCTCAGCATATATTATTACCTCCGAAGAGGCGTTTGCATGTATTGCAGACGCTTCTTTTCATTTTTAAAATTTTTTTAAGCAAATCGCTGATTGTGTCTTAACAATATACGATTGTCCAAACCATCCTTGTCTTAAAAAATATATATGTAGTGAGGGGTTTTTCCTTCGAATAATCTAATTGGTGGTGATAAATATGGGCTTTGGATATGGATACGGCGGCGGATATGGATACGGCGGTGGATATGGCGGAGGTTCAACATTTGTTTTAATTGTTGTATTGTTCATTCTGCTTATCATTGTCGGAACTTCTTTCATGCGCTACTAAATTGCACGGAACACAGGTAGGTTGGGCTCCAGTTTCTGCTAATATTTGCATTTGAATAAGCAAGTACTGGAGGTGCTATTCATGGGTGATGGAATGGGAAGCGCTTTTGCGTTAGTCGTCGTTTTGTTTATTCTGCTTATCATTGTCGGAGCTTCTTTTATGGGCTACTAAATTGTACGTAAGGGCAGGTTGAGTTAACCTGTCCTTTTGTCATATAAACCTCTGGAATAAACGGAGGATGAATTAAATACCATTTTTGGAATACGGTCGAAGAGACCTGTTTTTTCGAGACCAAAAGGGAACAGTGGGGTGGATATATAACCAAAAAAGTAGAGAAAAAAAGCCGTTACTATTTTGTCATAACGGACATAAAATAAAGCTATGATAAACAGGAATTAATGGAAATCAACTGATTAGAGGTGATTTTTGAGTGGACGATACCACGATAACGGAGAGGCCGATCATTGCAATTACTGGAAGTGCAGGGAAAACGACAACAAAAGAAATGATCGCTTCTATATTGCAAAATCGTTGGAAAACATTTAAATCCTTTGAAAACGGGAATGACGTTTGGTTTACATCTCAGTATGCAAAACAACTAGATCCATCTTATAAGGCAGTTGTTTTAGAATATGGTATGAGATACTCGGGTGATATTACTAAACATTGTAATCTAATCCAACCCAACATAGGGATTATAACTAATGTAGGAAGTGCTCATATTGGGAATTTTAATGACCAGGGAATAGAAGGGGTGGCTTCCGCAAAGTCAGAATTGATTTTAAACATTAAGCCGCAAGGGATTTTACTATTAAATGAGGATGATATCAATTCAAAATTATTAAATATTAAAGGGTATAAGGGTGAAATAATAACAGTTGGTTTCACAAAGGAGGCCAATTACTATGCCAGCCAAATTGCTTACACCAAAACTGGTATGATCTTTCAAGTTCCTATTAATGGAATAGATTATACTTATAAAATCCCGGTTTTTGGGAAGCACAATGTTTATAATGCTTTATTTGCTATTGCTCTTGCGGATCGGTTAGGATTTACATTTAATGAGATTCTGGTTGGGCTAGAAACCTATGGCATAAAATATCCTGACTATTATAAGTTGAATGTTCAATGCTTTAAAGATGAAATTACATTAATTTCTTACACTTATGATGCAAAGCCAAGTGCAGTGAAAGCAGCAATTGATGTTTTAGATAATATTGGAGAGGGGAAAAATATTGCATTCTTAGGGCATATGGTTGAATTAGGAAACTATTCGGTCGAAGAACATAAAAAGGTAGGCAGATATGTAGCTGCCCAGAAAAATATTAATTACCTTTACACTTTTGGAAAAGATGGAAAGTACATTGGACAAGGAGCTGTAGAATCAGGTTTTCTAAATGATAATGTTGTAAATATTTCCTCTATTGATCAATTTGTTAATACGATAAAGGAATCCTTGAAGCCGAAAACTACACTTTTGTTGATGGGTTTTCTTTGTGATAAAGAATCAAACGAAATAGAATTATATGAAACGGTAAAATTTATATGTAGTATATTATCAAAGTGATGATTAAATTTGGGTAAATCGACGTTAACCGTAAGTCGGATTTTCTTTTTTGAATGCTTTGATTTAGCTCTCCCTCTCCGCTTAAACAGAGCTTCGACTCCTTTCTCTTCGAATTTCCGTTGCCATGACCATATCGTACTTAGTTTGGAAATATCAAAATGTTGAGCTACTTCGGTTAATGAAGCTCTGTTAGTATTCATCCATTATTCTAAAACAACCTTTTCCCTAAATTCACTGGAGAATTTGACCATACTAAAAACCCCCTAAGTTGAGATTCTAGTCCAACCCTAGGGGGTTCACATCACTTCTGGTTTTCTTCAGAAGGTGTTTTTTAGTCTGCAATTGGAATAAGAAAAAACCTTTTGGACATACTCACGAGTTTCTTCAATTGGGGGGATACCACCATACTTTTTTACTTTATCAGGCCCGGCATTATATGCAGCAACTACAAATTCCCAATCCTTAAACTCATCAAAAAGCTCTTTTACATACCTGGCCGCCCCATCAATCGACTGTATGGGGTCACAAGGATTGACAGATAACCAATTGGCAGTTTGCGGCAATAATTGCATTAATCCAATGGCTCCTTTTTTTGATACTATATAGGGGTCACCACTACTCTCAGCCAACATAATACCAAATAATATTGGAAAAGGAATTTCGTATTTTAGCGAAGAATTTTTTATGGGTGTTATCCAATTTAAGATCCGATCATTATTTATTAAATCTGGAGGTAGGATGATGTCATCTATTTCGGGGAATTCTTTAATTCTTAGTACCTGATCGATAAAAATGGTATCAGAAGAAAGTTTGTTAAGTTCTTTCAATTGACTGATGGTAACTCCAAATTTATTTGATAAACCCCATAAAGTATCGCCTTCTTTTACAATGTATTGTGTGAATTTTCTATTATCGTTTTTACTCACTTTTATACTCCTCCCGGGTAAAATTAAGAATTTCCCTTTAAAAATTTAACATCTCATTTATGCTTACAATTTTAAAATTTTTTTCCAAAGCTTTTTCAATCATATATGGAAGTGCTTTAAGTGATGATTCAGTTGGGTGCATCAAAATGATTGAGCCATTTTCGATGTTAGGAACAATATTATTAATGATCTCATTGGGATTTCCAATCTTCCAATCGAATGTATCCAGTGACCATAAAATCGTTACCATATTCACTCGTGCAGCTTCTTCAATGACTCTTGTATCAAAACTTCCATATGGAGGGGTGAAGTATTTAGGTTTCACCTCTAATACTTCGTTTATTATTTCATTGGTTTTAGTAATCTCCAAACGAATTTCTTCTGCCGATAGGTTTCTCATATCCTCGTGAGAATAGGAGTGATTTCCAATCTCATGATTCGAATCTTTAATCATAAGGGCCAATTCAGGATGCTGTTCAACCCACCTTCCTTCGAGAAAAAAAGTAAGGCTAATATTCTTTTTCTTAAGTAAATCTAACAAATTTATTAGATGCTCATTTCCCCAAGCTACATTTACTATAAAAGAAATCATTGGAATGGTTTCATTGCCATAATAAATAGGCATCAAGAATTTATTCTTCATGTTGTTCCCCCCTGCTGTTGATGATTATTTAATATATGTAAGAACAAAAAAAAGGTATACATAGATATCATTATTAATATAAATGTGACTCTAATAATTTTCTGATAAAACCCATTTGTGTTGCATTAAAGGCAAACTCCCTATACATCTTTCTAATGTGTACATACTATATTTTCGAGGATCTTTTAATATCAAAATAAAATGGGTACTAGAAGTTGGTGAAAAAATAATGAACGTACAGAAAATTGATATTTATGTTGATGGCTATCAGGTTCAGAGCAATTACTATGAAAATAATGGATATATTATGATTCCAGCCATATTTTTTAAGCATACTAATGTTTTAGTAGACTGTAATGGGGAACAACAGTCAATAACACTTAAAAAAAATAACATAACAATAACATTCTATAAAGATCAATTTGTGGTTTTATTAGAAGAAGAAAATCAAACAAAATACGACACTTTAGTGGTTATGCCTTTTGAGTATGATGAAAAAATCTTTGTCCCGTTTCAATATGTCAGTCAAAAACTAGGAATGTCTATTTTAGAATGTTCAAATTCCCATACAATAAATTTACTAACCAATCTTTCTTTTAAAAATGATGAAACTGTTTTTTATAAAGGACAGACAAATAAAAAAAGGGTAGCTTTAACCTTTGATGACGGACCAGATAATATTAATACTCCTAAGATATTAGACATCCTCTACGAAAAAAAAGTTCAAGCGACTTTTTTTGTAATTGGTCAACAAGTTCGTTACTATCCCGAAGTATTTAAAAGAATTATTAATGAAGGACATGAGGTAGGCAACCATAGCTGGAGCCATCCAAATTTTATAGAACTAACAACTGCTGAGATTAAAAATGAAATTGAATCCACCGAAGCGGTAATCAGGTCACACATGGGAAGATCAACATCAATACTTCGTCCCCCATATGGTTTTTTTACTAAATCGGACATTCAAATAATCAATGAATTAGGTTATAAGGTAATTTTGTGGTCAGTAGATACACTGGATTGGTCTGGATTAACAAATGAAGAGATTATTTCAATCGTAGATAGAGATTTAACAGAAGGGGCAATTATTTTACAGCACTGCTTTCATTCAACAACAGGCAGGCTTGATGGAACAGTTAAGGCTTTACCTAAGATTATTGATAAGTTAATAAATGAAGGATATGAAATTGTAACGGTCCCGATGTTACTGGAATAATGCTTTAATTAAAAATTTTTGCCAATCAAGAGTAGTAAGGAGTGATTTGATGCGCATTTTATTCTTGGAAAGTCACCCAATGTGGATTCATGGATTACCAAACGGATTTATCGATGCTGGGCATCAAGTAAGAATTTCAGGTCCATTAGATGATCTGAATATTCCTAAACTGATTTCAGAATTTCAACCAGATTTAATTATTACAATGGGCTGGGGTCCTGAAAATTCAACGATAGACAAACAAAATAAAATTTATGAAGGTACCATAAATGAAAATGTTCCACATGTATATTGGGCAACAGAAGACCCGACATCCACTGAAATTTTTACAATGCCTTATATTCGTCGAACCCATCCGGACTTTGTGTTTACCATTTGCCGGGATCGGGTAAAGTACTACAGAAATTTGGGAATCCCTTCGGAGCATTTAGATTTTGGATATCATCCAAAAGTTCATTTTCCTTTAGAGATTGATTCCCAATTCTATTCTCCAGTAGCTATTGTTGCGAATGGCTATCCAAAAAAGCTTTCTTATTTTCCAGGTCACTTCCGTCATCAATCAATGAAAAACTTAATTAAACCAATAATTGAGAATAATGTTCGTATAAATTTTTATGGCAACAATTGGGAGCATATGGGTCCGCATTTGGGTGTAGAAATTCCTAAGGATTGGATTCGTGGATATATTGATTATACGAGTGCAAATAAAGTGTATAGTTCTTCTGATATAATTATAGGTTTGCAAAACCTGCCGACACAATTAACGCAGCGAACATATGAAGTACTGGGATCTGGAGGATTTTTACTAACAAACAGCACATCCGAAGTCAATCGGGTCTTTACGGCAGGACAAGATTTAATTACATCATCATCCCCTGAAGAAACTCTTGAATTGGTTAACCATTTCCTTCTTCAACCGAAGGACAGGAAAAAAATTCAAAAGCAGGGCCTTGAAGCAGTACTGATTCACTCTTATAAAGCTAGAGCCCAATATATGTTAGATGTTTTAGAGAAAAATGGGGTCTTTAAAAAAGGGAAAAGTGTTTACAGTTTAAAAATGGAAAAAAGAACTACTTATCAAAAGGGTGAATTTGAATTTTATAAAGTTCAAAATGGGGATACGCTGTATCGAATATCTAAGGAATTTGGCGTGGCCATTGATCAGTTAAAACAGTTAAATGGATTAACTTCAAATATTATTGATACTGGCCTCCCTTTGAAAATTAGATTACTAGAAAAGAAAATGAAGGATGATATAGATAATAAATACGATTACTATACCATTTGTCATGGAGAAACGTTGGGGAAGATCTCAAAGGAGTTTGGCATTTCAGTAGAAAAACTTAAAAATGATAATCATTTAGCAACAGATTTTATTTACGCCGGTCAACTCTTAAAGATTGATAGGGAGTATATCAACTCAATATCGTTACCTTCTGTTCTCATTTCTAAAGGTTTAAAAGATGACAAAATGATTTCCTTAACATTTGATGCTGGTGCTAGTGCAGAACATACGGAAATGATTTTAGATGTTTTAAAAAGTAATAATGTACAAACAACAATGTTTTTAACGGGGGAATGGGTAGAGAAATATCCTCTTCTTGCGAAAAGAATCGTTTCTGACGGCCATGAAATTGCAAATCATACGTATAGTCATCCGGACCTGACGAAATTGACCAAAAATGAAATCATATTAGAATTAGAGCGAACGTTTGCATGTTTTGAAAAGGTTCTTGGCGATAAGGGAAGCCCTTTTCTTCGTCCACCATATGGAAATTGGAATAAGAACGTTCTGGAAGCAGCAGGTCAGATAGATATTCCTTTTACAATATATTGGAGCATAGATACGATTGATTGGCAAGAACCGGATGTAGATACCATTTACAAGCGTATTTTCTCAAAGCTTACAGGCAATGACATTGTATTAGCCCATCTAAATGGGAAACCTACTGCAGTTGCTATAAATCTAGTCATACCAGAACTCAAAAAACAAGGATATCAAATAGTAAAATTAAGTGAAATGCTAAAAAACTGAGTGTTTAATTAATGAGGGATAATTATGCGTGTATTGTTTTTAGAAAGTGATCCAATGTGGATTTATGGTCTTCCAAACGGATTTTGCGATGCTGGACATTTCGTCATGGTTTCGGGTCCTCTGACTGAAGATAGTATTGTTGATATACTATCAAGTTTTCAACCAGATTTAATCATTACGATGGGTCACACATCTGAACATACAAAAGAAAAACAAAAAATGATCAGAAAGTATGTCACGTGTACAAATATTCCTAACGTCTATTGGGCAACAGAAGATCCAGGGTATACGCTGAACTTCTCACTTCCTTTAATTCAAACAATAGAACCTGACTTTGTTTTCACCATTTGTCCCTCCAGAGTTGATTTTTATCGGGAACAAAACATTCCTTCGGCACACTTAGATTTTGGATATCACTCAAGTGTCCATTCTCCTTCCGAAGTTCATGAAAAATATAAGGTCTCTATTGCAAATGTAGCGAATGGTTATCCAATGCTTTATGAAAAAAGGCCGGATCACTATCGTTTTAAAGCACTTCGTTCACTCCTCAGTCCATTTCTGGAAGAAAATATAAGAATTGATTTTTGGGGCCGATACTGGGACCAAATGGAGCATATCCTTGGTAAGAAGATTCCCGATGAATGGATTCATGGGTTTATCCCTTATATGGAAGCAAATAAAGTGTACAGCTCAGCGGATATTGTTTTAGGTGTACAAAATCACGATACCCAATTAACTCAGCGTACCTATGAAGTGCTAGGATCAGGAGGTTTTTTTCTTACAAATGATACATCTACAATTAGGAGATTATTTTCGCCAGGTCAAGATCTTATCGTTAGTAATTCTTCTGAAGAAACGATTGAACTTGTAAGATACTATTTAAGTCATCCTGAAGAACGCATGAAAGTAAAAAAAGCGGGTATGGAATCCGTAAAAAAATACTCATACGAGCAACGGGCGAACTATATAATTGAAACCCTCATCGGTGCTGGTATTCTTTCGAGAAGTGCGAAAAACACCGGAGCAGGAAAATTAATTCATTATGTTGATACATTAAAGGAAAATTATGAGGTTTATGTAATTCAGTCAAATGATACTTTATGGAGTATATCAAGAAAATTTGGGGTAAGTATCGACGAAATTAAAAAGTTAAATAGACTTAATTCGGACATTATTGAAGTTAATCATTTTTTAAAAATAAAAAAGAAATAACTAAAAATGTAAATTCTTTTAGATAAAAAAAGAGGTGAAATAATGCGTATTCTCTTTTTAGAGAGCGGGGAAATATGGAGTAATAATTTAGCTAGAGGATTTACTGCCAATGGGCATGATGCTTTAATATCAGGTCCGATTAATAAAGAGAATCTATCCAACATGATTGAAACCTTTAAACCTGATTTTGCCATTACAATAGGCTGGGGAGAGGAGCACACAAAGTTTAAGCAGAATTTAATTCGGCAAAAGATGGCAGCACATAAGATTCCGTTAGTTTATTGGGCGGTAGAAGACCCTGCTTATACAGAGGTTTGGTCTATTCCATTAATAAATACTATTAAACCCGACTTTGTTTTTACTATATGCCCAGATAAGGTAGATACCTATATACAATTAGGTATCCCTTCGGATTATTTAGATTTCGGATATGAAGAGACCATCCACCATCCAATTGATAGCAATTCCAAATTTGAGTCACAAATTGCCATTGTTGCAAATGCATATCCCAATATTTTAGAAAACTATCCGGAACATTTCCGCCATAGATCTTTAGATATCTTAATTCGCCCACTTCTTAAGGAGAATATTCGTATTGATTTTTGGGGTAGAAATTGGAGTGAAATGGGTGAATATTTTGGCGTTAAAATACCGAAAGAATGGATCCACGGTTTTCTTAATTATGCAGATGCCAATAAAGTGTATTGCTCCTCAAAGATTATATTAGGTTTACAAAACTATCCTAACTTATTGACTCAACGAACCTATGAAATTTTAGGATCGGGCGGCTTTCTCTTAACAGTAGATACTCCTGGCGTTAGGAATATGTTTATACCAGGAAAAGATTTAGTGGTCTCTTTAACCCCGGAAGAAACCATACAGAAAGTTAATTACTACCTTAATCAATCCGAAGAAAGATCCCAAATCCAAATTCAAGGCCGTAAATCTATTGAAATACACTCATATAAGTTTAGAGCAAACCAAATAATCAACACATTAATTGAAAATAATATTCTAAAAACTCGTTTAAATGAAACTAAAGGAAAAGGAAAAATCTTTTATTTTAGTCCAAATGATCATTACGAAACCTATAAAGTTCAAAAAGGAGATACTTTATATGAAATTTCTAGAAAATTTGATGTATCTATTGAGAAATTAAAAACTTTAAATGTGTTAACCTCTGATTTGATAAATGAAAATCAAATACTAAGAATAAGAAACATACATGATTTTACACTCACAACCCGGGATGAAAATTAACTTCACCCGGGTTTTTCCTTTTGTCCATTTACCTATACTGAATTTATTTAGGAGACTTATAGGAAATCTCTATTTATTTAATCAATCCACTCTTTTAAGGATTCAATCAGCAATGCTTTAGGTTGAAAACCAGTTATCCTCTTCACAAGTTGACCATCTTGAAAAAGCAATAATGTAGGTATTCCGAGTACCTGAAAATTACTTATAAAATCTTCATTATCATCGGCATTCACTTTTACAATATTTAATCCAAATTCTTGATGAATTTCTTCCAAAACGGCACCTATCATCCTACAAGGCGGACACCATGGTGCCCAACAATCTATAAGCACTAAATTACTTGTTTGGATTTCATTAAGAATTTCTTGCCCCTGTGCGTGTAAAATACTCATCAAACTTCCTCACCTTTCTTCTGTTTGTCGTTGATTGTAGTATATGATGAGTTATGATATAAGTAAAATTAATACTTTTAATAATTTATATAAGTAAAAACTAATGCAAATGAAAGAGGTTTCCAATGACCCTATTTCAATTAGAAGTTTTCTTGAAGGTAGTTGAAACGGAAAGTTTTACAAAAGCTGGAGAGCAAATCGGTCTCTCACAATCTGCAGTTAGTCAAGCTGTAGCAGCTTTGGAATCAGAGTTAAATATCAAATTAATAAACCGACACAGGAAGGGTGTTAGCTTAACAAAAATTGGAGAACGCATAACGGGTCTGATTAGAGATTTACTAATAATTAAAACAAAGATAATAAATGAAGCAGCTGGAATCACGGGACTTGAAACTGGGACGATAAGAATCGGAAGTATATCAAGCATATCAGCTAAATTATTGCCAGGAATAATCAGTTCGTTTAAGAAACGATTTCCTGGTGTAGAAGTCATTCTCTATGAAGGAAATTATGAAGAGGTAAATAACTGGATTAAATTGTCAGTTATTGATGTTGGCGTGGTCACTGAGGAAAGGCATGAATTTGAATTTATCCCCTTGCTACAGGATAAAATGATCGTTTTTGTACCGGAAAAACACCCATTGAGTAATCAATCATTCATCCATTTAAAGGAAATCGCTAATGAACCTTTCATTATGCCAAAAGAATGTCATCGTGTGCTTCATTCAATCTTTAAGGAACATGGAATATCTCCTAACATTCAATTTGAAGTCAGTGACATAGCCACCATCATAGCTATGGTTCAAGAAGGGGTTGGAAATACGATACTTCCGGAGATGGCAATTCCCACAACATTGCCCAAAGTCACTGCTTCATATTTAAGTCCTCAAGTGTACCAAAATTTAGGGCTTGAGATACGTTCAACGGATTACATTAGTCCCGTCCTAACTGCTTTTATTCATGTGACACAAGAATTTACAAAAGATTTATCATTAAAATTATTTAACAGCTATCATTCTGTTATTGCGAAAAAAAGGTAAAGAAAGTGGACGGTTTCCTGCACTTTTTTAGTTAGGCTGAAACTGGAGGAAAAAGGAGGAAGCAAAAGAACTGTCCCTTTCCTTTGTTTCATTTAAAGTGTATTCAATCAATTGTTTGTTTCATTTGGCCATCTATTTTCATTCTACAAAGATGCCCATTTTCTGAGGTAGTGTAATAAATCCCAGCTTCAACAAAACCGCACTTACTTTTGATACGGTTTAACTTTTTGATTATCTTATACGTCTGTTTTAGAGTATCTTGAAGAAGCGCGATTAACTGTTGCAATCAGACTGGATTTTGCCTTTTTACCCATGACCTGTCCGAATAGGACCAGTATTCAGACAGGTTTTCACTTTTTGGCCTTCGACCTGTCCGAATAGGACCGGTATTCAGACAGGTTTTCGTTTTTTGGCCCATGACCTGTCCGAATAGGACCGGGATTCAGACAGGTCTTCGTTTTTGGGCCCTCAACCTGTCCGAATACGAATCTCTAATTCACTGAAAACATTATTTAGGTGCGAAGTTTAAGTTTTTAAGATTAGAAAAAATGTTTTTTAGCTACCCTTCTACTATTGATAAAAAGAGGCCAGATTCATGGTGAATCTGGCATCTCTTCCATACTAAACAGGTTCGTCATCCGTCCCTTTACTTTATCCCATCCGCCTGTATGCCCCCGGGGCTAAGCCGTACTTCTTATGAAATACCCTATGAAAATATGTATAGCTACCGAAGCCGCAGTCTTCAGCAATCTGCTCAAGCGTCATTGTGGTGTACTTCATTCGTTCGATTGCAGCGGTCAAACGGATTTCTAACGCGTATTCAATTATCGTTTTCCCGACGCTACTTTTGAACAAATGAACGGCACGGGAGATACTAAGACCAGCATGCTGCGCCACCTCCTCAACTTTCAATGCTGTAGTCGCGTGCTCTTCAATGTAGCGCATCATCCGTGTCACGGTATAAGGTCGATTGAAAGAGGGAGCAGTTTCATTAACTGACCGCTCTAGAGATAAACAAAGTGCTCGTAGTAAATAGTCGGAAAGCTCTTTGTTTTCCTCGGATGATGGACGTCGTTCTTCGATAATGAGGTAGCGCCATAATGCTAATAGCTTTTCGTCAAGATCAATCCGGGAGATCGTTGGCTTGTCAGAACGTTTCCACCATTCGTCCACCCAAGGGCCTTCGCAAGCTAGATGGTAGTCCCCGCTCACAACCATTGTATCCTTGGAATTATCCCGCTTCCATTCAATTAACAGTTCATAATGATCCCCTGGTTGAATGAGCAAAAGGTCACCTTTCCCGATAGAAACCTTTCTTCCCTTAACAATAACTTCGCAAGTTCCCTCTGTTTGTAGGCGGAAAAGGTACGCAGGAAACCCATTTCGATCGTGGGAATAGAAGGGTTGTGTATGGTAGGAATATCCGCAATAGCCAATGTTTGTCGTCATATGCTCTCCTTAGAAAAATACAAAATAGCAAAATAGTAGATATATTAATTATATCATCTATGTTTATTTACTGATATGTAATATAAGATTGTGTCAAATAAGTAATGTTAAAAATAATAGAAGATATGAGGGTTAAAGATGAAGAAAATTCCAGTAGCTGTACAAATGTACACATTGCGTGAAGAAAGCGAAAAAGATTTTGCCGGTACGTTAAAAAAGGTGGCAGAGCTTGGATATGCTGGTGTTGAATTTGCCGGTTATGGAGGTTTGACTCCAATAGAGTTAAAAACGTTATTGGATGGCCTTGGACTAAAAGCAGTTTCCAGCCATGTGCCTCTTGAAGAAATAGAAAGTAATTTAGCACAAGTCATTGAAGATCAAAAAATATTAGGCAGCAAATATGTTGTCTGCCCCTATTTAATGCCAGATTGTCGAAGTGAAAAGGATTATTATGCGCTTATTTCCGTCTTAGACCAAGCAGGTGAGCAGTGCCACCTTGATGGTCTTACCCTTCTATACCACAATCATGATTTTGAACTGGCTCTTCTTTCGGATGGCAGAATGGCCCTTGAAACCATTTTTGACGATACAAATTCAGATTATGTAAAGACAGAGCTCGATGTGTACTGGCTGACAAAAGTAGGTGAGAATCCAGGAGAGTGGATGAATCGTTATAAATATAGAACACCGCTTGTCCATTTGAAGGATATGACGCGTGACGCGGAACAGTTTTTTGCCGAGCTTGGTACAGGTGGTGTTGATATTGAAGCGGTACTAGATGCAGGAGAAGGAGCTGGGGTTCAATGGTGGGTGGTTGAGCAGGATTTCAGCCGACGTACTCCGTTTGAAAGTATTGAGATTAGCATGAACTACTTGAAATCGAAACTGCCGTATCTAGCGAATAAATAAAAGGGGTAATGACCTTGGGATTAAAAGTGGGGCTTATTGGCTGTGGAAAGATTAGCAGCATTTATATTGAAAATAGTCATCGTTTTCCGGAATTTGATATTATCGCTTGTGCGGATTTGGATCATTCAAAAGCAGAGGAGACTGCCTCAAAATACGGAATTAAGCACGTATTCACTGTAGAGGAAATGATGGTTTCACCACATATTGATCTCATTCTGAATTTAACGATTCCTCAGGCACACGCAGCATTAGATTTGAAGGCCATCGAGCATAAAAAGCATGTGTATTCAGAAAAACCACTCGCTATTTCGTTTGAAGATGGAAAGCTGCTTGTGGATTCAGCACGTCTAAACAATGTCCAGGTCGGTTCCGCACCAGATACCTTTTTAGGTGGAAGTATTCAGCTTGCTGGTCAAGTAATTGAAGAGGGGATTATTGGCAGGACGATCGGTGCGACGGCATTTATGATGTCATGTGGTCCAGAGTCCTGGCACCCGAATCCCGAGTTTTTTTATCATGTTGGCGGCGGCCCAATGTTTGACATGGGTCCATATTATCTTACCGCACTAGTCAGCTTAATGGGCCCAGTCAGTCGGCTCACTGGCTCAACGCGAATAACATTCCCAGAGCGCATCATAACGAGCCCTGAGAAATACGGGGAAAAAATAATCGTTCAAGTACCGACACATGTTTCTGGTATTCTGGAATTCACAAACGGTACAACGGCAACCATTACAACAAGTTTTGATGTAGCAGCAACCCGTACTCCATTCATTGAAATATACGGAGAAAAAGGAACCATTGGTTTGCCTGATCCGAATCAATTTAACCATCCAATTTTACTAAAATTGCACGGTGAAAAAGAGTGGAAAGAAATGAAGCCAGACGGAGACACCCACGATAATTTGCGTGGAATCGGACTTGCAGATATGTCACATGCGATTGAAACAGGTATTACTCCACGTGCCAATAGTGCGCTTGGCTTACATGTGCTCGAGATCATGCATGGTATTCACCGATCATCGGAGCTAGGGAGTCATTACATAATGGAAACTACATGTGTGCGGCCAGCATTAGTGAGTAAAAAAATGGAGACTTTTAAGTAAACAAATAGGGGGAAAATAACAATGAGTAAATTAAAAGTAGCGGTTATTGGGTGTGGAAGTATTGCGAAATATCGACATTTACCTGAATACCATTTGAATAATCAAGTAGAACTGGTAGCAGTATGTGATATCGTGGCAGAGCGCGCAGAGGAAATGGCTGCACAATATGGAGCCAAGGCGTTTACGGATTATAAAGAAGTGATCAAACTTGAGGGTATTGATGCGATTAGCGTGTGTTTGCCAAACTACTTACATGCACCAGTATCGATTGCTGCACTGAATGCGGGTAAACACGTCCTTTGTGAAAAGCCAATGGCTACTTCAAAAGAAGAGGCAGAAGCTATGATTCAAGCAGCGAAAGCAAACGATAAAAAGCTAATGATCGCCCATAACCAGCGTTTCGTTTCTTCTCATCAAAAAGCAAAGGAAATTCTTGATCTCGGCAAGCTCGGGAAAATTTACAGCTTCAAAACAACTTTCGGCCATCCAGGTCCTGAAGGCTGGAGCGTAGACGGGGCTGGAAGTTGGTTTTTTAATAAGGAAAAGGCATTTATTGGGGCAATGGGTGACCTTGGTGTTCATAAGGCTGACTTGATGCGTTATTTGCTTGGGGAGTTTACAGAAGTAGGGGCATTCATTGAAACGAATGCGAAGCAAAATACAGAAGTCGATGACAATGCAGTTTGTATTTTACGTACAGCACATGGGGTAATCGGAACCCTTACCGCAAGCTGGGCCTATGTATCAGGTGGTGGAGATAATTCTACGATAATTTACGGCGAAAAAGGGACGCTTCGTTTAGAAGCAGACCCAGAATACTCACTGATTGAAGAATATCGTGACGGAAGCGTCGTCTATCATAAGCTTGATAAGATCCAAACAAATGAAGAGGGCGGTCAGTCAACCACCCATGTCATCAACCATTTTGTTGAAAGTATTGCCCTAAATAGGGAACCACTCATTACTGGTGAAGAAGGAATGAAATCGCTAGAAATTATTTTAGCTGCGCTTGAATCCCAAGAAACGAAACGAATTGTTTCCTTAAAGAAGGAAGTGTTATCAAAATGAAATTAGGCGTCTTTACTGTTTTATTTGCAAGTAAATCATTTGAAGAAATGCTCGATCATGTAAAAGCATCAGGGTTGGATGCAGTGGAAATTGGCACCGGCTGCTATCCAGGTAACGCTCATTGCCCACTGGATGAGCTCTTAGAAGACGAGCAAAAACGAAAGGCCTATTTAGAAGCGGTCACATTACGTGGTTTGACCATCAGTGCATTCAGCTGCCACGGAAACCCACTTACGCCAGACAAAAAGTTTGCGGAGGAATCCGATTCCGTGTTGCGTAAAACAATTAAACTAGCTGGGCTTCTTGGTGTGCCTGTTGTAAATGCATTTTCCGGGACTGCAGGTGACAGCGAGGAAGCTAAGCAACCGAATTGGCCGGTCGTTCCGTGGCCAGCTGAATTTGGCGATGTGCTTACGTGGCAATGGGAAAATAAATTGATTCCATACTGGAAGGGAATCGGAGAACTTGCTAAGGAGCACAATGTCAAAATCGGGCTTGAACTACACGGCGGTTTTCTTGTTCATACACCCTATACGATGCTGAAACTCCGCGCGGCAACCTGTGAGACAATCGGTGCAAACCTAGATCCAAGTCATTTGTGGTGGCAGGGAATTGATCCGGTTGCGGCCATAAAAATCCTCGGTAAAGCGGGGGCAATTCACCATTTTCACGCAAAAGATACGTATATCGACCAAGACAATGTTAACATGTATGGCTTAACAGATATGCAGCCATACGGGAATGTGCTGTCACGGTCATGGACGTTCCGAAGTGTTGGCTGTGGACATAGCCTGCAGGAATGGTCTGATATGATGAGCGCTCTTCGGATGTATAACTATGACTACGTTGTCAGCATTGAACATGAAGATCCGCTCATGTCAATCGACGAAGGCTTTGCACGTGCTGTGAAAAACTTAAACGACGTCCTGATCCGCGATACGGCGGGTAATATATGGTGGGCATAGAGTGTTTTTAAATGTAATTTTGTGATTTTGCGGTCTGACCCTCACTCAGATAAAGTTGAAATCGGTAATCGAATAACTTTACGATATGAAAAAAAACTCCTATTCTAGAAGACTTGTTTTGTTCCCTAAACAAGTCTTCTACAAAGGAGTTTTCACTTTTAATAAAAAAATATAGGCCATGAAAAGCTAATTTGTCAATGCCTATCCATTCTTCCCAACAGAGGACGTTGATTGTCCACTGATAGAATTACCCCCTCCATTCAAAGTGAATGCCGGGTGCAAACTGGCATAAGGACGTATCATTGATCCCTATTCTCCATGAAGATGGGGCTATTTGATGGTTATGTTCATTGATTGGCTTTTAGAGGTAGCCATGCTAGTACATCCTGAATTTTTTTATCCCAATATCCCCATTCATGGTCTCCTGGTCCAAAATCTGATGTTACATCGTAATTTGTTTTCTCACATAACTGTTTGAAGTGAAGATTATCTTCGTATAAAAAGTCTTCTGTACCGCAGCATTGATATAATTTTGGTTTTTGTTCGTTCCTATTTGTTTCTTTAATGAGTGAGAGCAAATCATTCTCTGTACCTGAAATATCCTCATCTCCAAAGACTAAAGAAAATACAGGTCCCAAATCGGAATGTTTTACGTGGCTAACAATATCTGTTACACCGGATAAACTGGCAGCGGCACTAATTTGATCAGGCCGATTCAACGCCCATTTTAATGCCCCATAACCACCCATGGAAAGTCCAGCAACAAAATTATCCTCTCGGGCATCTGATAATGGAAAAAATGACTGGGCGATAGAAGGGAGCTCCTCTGTTAGGAATGTCCAATACTTGTTCCCATACTTCATATCGGTGTAAAAACTATGATGGACTTGAGGCATGACCACAGCTAAGCCAAGAGGGGCCACATATCTCTCAATAGAGGTCCTTCTTGTCCAAATGGTGTCATCGTCACTGAATCCATGAAGTAGATATAATGTCTGGTGCCGTTCACTCATTATTTTATTCTTCATTCCAATTTGTGTGGTCGTTTGCTGTGGCAGAATGACTGTCATTGATGTGCTTAAATTTAATACCTCTGAATAAAACTGACATTGAATGAAGGCCATGCTCATCATCCCTTAAAAAAATTATTAGAGCTTACTTTTCAGTAGATCCGCGTCTAAGTAAAGTGGTGTAGATTAAATCATTTTTTACGTTTTTGCCGTCTAATAATTGAATGATTTTTTCAGCAGCAACGGCACCCCATTTATATTTGGAGTATTCAAATGTTGATAACCCCGGCGTGATGTAGCTACCGATTTCATCATTATCAAAACCAATAAGTTTTATGTCTTTTCCTATTTGTAACGGGCTGTCTTTTAAAATATCATATATCCCAATCGCCATCTCATCGTTCAAGGCAAAAACTCCAACAGGTTCTTCATTCCATTCTTGGATAATGGTTTTCGCCGCCTGCCGTCCACTTTCTTTTGTAAAATCTCCTGTTAAAACCACAGCCTCGCAATTATCATAACGTTCTAATTCTTCCAATGCTGTTTTTAAACGTATTCGACTGTCATAAGCAATGTCTGGCCCGGAGACCACATATATCTTTGCTAAATTTTTTTGAATAAGGTAATCAATTGCCAGTGTAGCGCCACCTATATTATCCAATAATACTTGGCTGACATTTTTATGATCTAATTCCCGGTCCATAACCACAATATGATGCCCTCTATCGGCATAATGAGTAATCTCTTCGCTTTTGTAGGAAGAATCTAAAATAATCGCTCCATCAATTAATTTTTCTGGTAAAAATAAATGCGATTTTTTCCCGGAACAGGCAATGAGTTCATAGCCGTGCTTTTTAAGAGTAGAGCCAACCCCTTCAAGGATTTGCCCATAAAAATACCCACCATAGTCTGTAAAATAAATCCCAATTATATCTGTTTGCTTCCTTTTTAAAGCGCGTCCAGCCATATTGGGAATATAGTTTAGTTCATCGGCTATTTTCAAAATGCGTTGTCTTGTTTCTTCCGTGATTTTCGAACTTCCATTTAAAGCATATGACACAGTAGATATAGAGACTCCGGCCTGTTGAGCAATATCCCGTATTCCAACCATGCTTTTCACCCTTTCTCTTATACCCACTATTTTACAAAAAAACGTTTATAATTTGTATCTATTATTTCAAACCGGATACATTAAATCCATCCAAAATATATTTTTGCAAACATAAAAAGATGATAATAATCGGAACGACCATAAAGGTTGCGCCGGACATTTGCAATGCGTAATTTGTTCCGTGCTGTCCTTGGAGCAATTGCAATCCAACGGAAAGTGTATAAAATTTCTCATCATTCGCGATAATTAATGGCCAAATAAATGAATTCCAGCCTCCAATAAACGTTAATATGCCTTGCACGGCTAGGACAGGTCGTGAAATTGGCAAAATAATTCTTGTGAAAATATACCATTCACTAGCTCCGTCTAACCGGGCTGCTTCAATAATCTCATTTGAAATTGTCGACATAAATTGGCGGAATAAAAAGATCCCAAACGCACCGACTAATCCTGGCAGAACAATTCCGGTTAGCGTATTCGTCAAACCAACCATGTTTAATAATAAATAAACGGGAATCATCGTCACTTGCCCAGGAATCATCATCGTGGCTAATACGAGGAGAAATATTTTCTCTTTGCCTTTGAAGTTATATTTGGCAAAACCATACCCTGCCATAGCATTTAAAAACAATCCTACAAAAGAAAAAGCTGTAATCACCAATGTATTTTTTAAATAAACACTAAAATTCAATTTAAAAAATAGTTCTTTAAAATTATCAAGTGTTGGATGTTTAGGAAAAAGGCTAGGGACTATTTGTGAAATTTCTGCATTTGTTTTAAAAGAAGAGGCGATCATCCATAAAAATGGAATAAAGGTAATAAATCCCCAAACACCTAAGATCACTCCAACAATTATTTTTGCTTGCTTTTGTGATTTTTTATTTGAATCCATCAAGTATGCCCCCTTCTACACGCCTTGTTTTTCATGTCTATTTTGTATTTTAAATTGAATAGCTGTGACAATAATAATGCTAATAAATAAGATAAACGATCCGGCCGCTGCATACCCAAACTTACTATATTGGAAGCCGTTTCGATAGATAAACAAGGCAACAGATGTCGTACCATCAAGTGGGCCGCCTTTTGTCATAACGAGTGGTTCTTCAAAAAATTGGAACCAACCAATCAGTGTTGTCACACTAACAAAGAAAATGGAAAAACTCATAAGTGGTATCGTAATTTTCGTAATTTGTTTCCAACGATTGGCTCCATCGATTTCAGCCGCTTCATAATATTCCTTAGGAATCCCTTGTAGGGCAGCTAAAAAGATGATCATATTAATCCCGATTGCTTTCCATACTGCTAAGATAATCAATGAAATCTTCGCCATCGTGGGATCTTGTAGCCATGGAACTGGTCCCATATGGAATTTAGCTAAAATAAAATTAAATAAACCAATGCTAGGATTATATAAATAAGACCAGACAACGGCGATAGCGACGGTATTTGTAATCGATGGTGTATAGAAAACCAAACGAATAAGTTTAAAAAAGGCTGATCTACCGAAGTTAATCATAATAGCAATAGCTAATGAGAATGCCACCACTAACGGAACTCCTATGATTACGTAAAACAACGTATTTCCTATTGCTTTTGCAAAAACAGTATCAGTCAAAACACTTTTGTAATTATTCCATCCAATAAAATGAACACGTGACCAATCAGCTAAACCAGCGAGACTTAAATCTGTAAAGCTAATAATCAAAGCCACAATAATAGGAATGATTGAAAATAATAGTAGCAGAGTAAGCGCAGGAAAAATAAACAAAAATGGTGCTAATATTCCTTGTTTTTTCATCATCATTTTTCCTCTCATTAAAAATAAGAAAAGAGCAAGCGCCCGTTTAGCAGCGTAGGGAGAAGAGCGAAGTTCACTAGCCGCTGGGGCCGCTTACGCTAGACAGTTATCAAAGTTCAATGATATATATTCCTATTAAATAAGAATGAACCTTCTTGTCGGTTCATCAAATGCGGACAGAAAGCTTTAGCTTTCTGTCCGCCCCAAGAGAGACTATGTTTTTGGCTTGCTTGCCAGTCAACAAGTCACCCCATACCGTCCATAAGCAAGTTCGTTCTTATTTTCCTAAAATTGATTTGGTTTGAGCGTTTAAATCATCCATAGATTTTTGAACATCTTTGCCTGCGGAATAAATTTGTTCCCACTCTTTCAAGTAGGCTTGTGTAATTTGATCCCATTCTTTCATAAGAGGCATTGGCTCAGAGCTTTTCAATTGCTTTCCAAAAGTCGAAATAAATGGATCACTTGTAAAAGTTGTATCTTCCCACGCTTTTTGGCTTGTTGGCAATGAACTGCTAGATTTGAAGAATGCTAATTGATTCTCAGGTTTGGCTAGGAATTCAATTAATTTAAGTGCATTATCTTTATTCTTGCTTGTGTTAAAGATGGCTAAGTTTGAACCGCCAGTATTAGATATATTGTTTTCAGGTCCCTTAGGTAGTTCAGCGGTTGCCCATTTACCTTCAATGTCTGGAGCATTGTCTTTAATCGCATTAATCATCCATGGTCCACTGATAAACATTGGCACAATTCCCTCGCCACCAAAGCCTACGCTAATATCTAACTTTAAGTCATGGTCAGGAGCAGCGCCAGTTTTAATGAATTTTTCTAGATATTTCAAGGAATCTACATAAGGTTTTTTATTAAACTGCGGATTTCCCTTATCATCAAATAATTTGGAACCGTTTTGACGCGCAAACATAAATCCAAACGTAGGTTCACCACCATCTACATTAAATCCGTATTTGCCTTCTCCACGTTTAGAGAGCTTTAAAGATGCATCATATAATTCATCCCATGTTTTTGGTGCATGGTCATATCCCACTTGATTTAATAGATCGGTACGGTAGTATAAGGCACGTGTTTCTGTATACCAAGGAACTGCATAAAATTTATCATCAAATTTGGTCGTATTAACTGATCCACTGAAAAAGTTTTCAGGTTTTATCGTCTCATTCTTTTTAACATCATCTGTAAGATCCATCAATACGCCTGCATCAACAAATTCAGACATATACGTTGTTCCCATTTGGACCACATCTGGACCCGATTTAGATGCAACAGCGGTTAATAATTTGTCATGTGCTGAACCCCATGGAATACTTTGAATTTTAACCTTTATTCCGGTTTCTTTTGTAAAGTTATCCACGATCGGTTTAATTTGTTTGTCACCATCGCCCATAAACCAAAATGTTATTTCTTTAGATTTACTACTGCTGCTGTCTGTATTTTTTGATGAGCAGCCGGCGATAAAAGTTGAAAGAACCAAAGTCAAAATGACTAACCACAAAGCTTGCTTTTTCATTGAATAAAACCTCCAATTTATTTATCGAAACGTTTCTATGGATTATTATACTTCCAACTGAAATCGTTTTCAATATAAATATTTTACTAAAGCCAAATTTCGAATTTATTGGTATAATTTTGAAATAATGGGTTTGTTTTTTCCTTTAAAAGGGAAATACCACCCTGACGGTAATGATTTTTCTCGTCTTCAAAGGTCAATTCATGGCCATTTAATAAAATTTTCCTCTCATCACTTGAATTTGCCTTATGAAAGTCTACGGTAATTTGATAGTTGTGATAGGAAAATTGAAACGTTAAACCAGATTGTAAAAGTTCTCCTGGCAATACTGGATCAAATACTAAATGGGAAGACGTTTCTCTAAAACCTAACATATTCCGTACGAATTGGTGCAGATAAATCCCTGGTCCACTGGAATATACCCTCCAACCACCTTTAACACTTACATTTTTTGTTTTTAAGTCCTCAAAATGTTCTTGTGCCTCATACCGTGATTTAAAATCACCATCTGAGCTACTGAAATACGTATTACTTTGCCTGATACCCGCATTTGAAACATAATCCTGAATAAGAATCGGGTTAATAAGTTGCAAGGCCTCCCAAGCCTCATTCTCCTTACCAAACTTTGCTAATGCTTCAACATAGCGAATATGGGCATGTACATATTGCAGTCCAATTTCTCTTCCAAAATTCGCTGCTTGCTCTGCACGTTTGAAAACTTCGCTTACGCCACCATGATAGGCCGCTGGCTTATTCATCAAGCGAACACCATCTGGAAAAAGGAGATGCTGTTGGATTAGCTGAAGATGATGCTCTGCTTCATCTTTCTCTAAAAGGTCACTTGAAATACTCTGTATCATTGGCAATAAACGATACTGAATATTTGTTTTGTTGTCAGTGGGATGAAGCATATAGGAAACCTCACTAGGATTTTCCATCGAAATAAATCCTGGCAGTGTACTATCCTTTAAAAAGTATCTTCGAAAATCGTTCTTGATATTTTCAGCTAAAACTTTCAAGTCATTTGCCCAATCTTTATCATACGGCTCCAATGCTTGATAGCTTTGGTAGATAGTTTGATAGGTTAGTGCAACCGTCCAGGTACTGGCCATTTGTTTTTTTAGCTTGGCATTTGCTGGCTGTAACGTGTCATCCCAGTCACCATCCCCATAGCTGGATAAATAGGTATCATACAAAAAGTGGTCTTGAATGTAGGATACTTCCTTTTTTAAATGGTCCAACAATGTTTCTTTATATGGTGTCATTTGGCTTGTTTCTTTATCCATATATGGTAATTCCATGGATAAAATCGTCTCGTCATTCGTCGCAAGTAAATATTCGGAAACCATTTTTAGCGGCCAAACAATGATATCTCCATGACTCTCATTGGCCATAATGTTGGAGTAGCGATCAAACATAAACCATTGCGACCAGTTGCCATCTTGAATAAATTGATGGGAGAACAAGGTTTCAATTATTTTTCTCACGACAGGATAATGCTGCATCGCCATAAAGTATTCAGTTGGACCTTGGCATACGTCACGTGTTCCCCATGCTGCCCCACTATATTGTTCTAACCCGTGTGGAGAAAGGAAGTGGATCAACATATCATGGGTATACCACCAAAAGATGGTGTTCATCCGCTCTAACTCAGGGTTTAGCTTCGAATTTTGAGATAAAGCAAATCCTCTCATAAGTGTTTTGTAATGCTGCTGAAAATCAGCTTTGGCATTTTCAAAAGTTTGTTTAGACGGTTGGACGCTTCCTTCATGTAAAGACCCGCCGATGGTCAGTGCTAAATCAGATGTCGGATCAAATGCTAATGACAATAAAGAGCTTTGATGGTCAGTTTCCGGACTTTCAAAGAAAATTTCATCCGTTGAAACTTGTACATTTCCCCCGTTATAGGAAAGAACATAATGCAAATGTGGATAAACCTCTTTTGCCAATGTCCCCTCTAGTGTATGAAAGGTGATGCGGCCTTTTTGCGTGTCATGTACAAATGAAATCGGCACTTTATATTCTGTTTCATTCATTACTACTTGCTGTGTAACGACCATACGATATTCTTTTTGATTTTGAGAATGAACTTCTAGTCTGACTTCAGGACGGTCCGTTACAGTATAGACCGTAACAACTACTAGATCATCAGGCATTTTATAGTACCATTTCGCATAATTAAAACCCACTTCATATGCGGAGGGCATGGTTAGCAGATGATAGTTGCCATCTACTTCAAGATAGATACGCTGTCCTGAAGTTTTCAAGCAATTCAAAGCATTCCTTGGGTTGGTAAACAATTTATGCATCGACGTATTGCCAATCACAACTTGGGATTGAAATATTCCATACATATAAGATGTCGATGCTAATATCTCTTCGTGTGGATCAAGATGGTTACCGCTTAAAAAAATATGTCCATGAGGACGTTCAGAAAGGTTCTCTTTTTCTTTTAATACAACATGTTCGTGTGAAGGTGTGAAAAAGGATAACAGTTGTTGATCCTGCCACTCCTCCTGTCTACGTTCAGGAAACAAACTCTGTAAATCTTCCTTAGATAAAGAGCGTCCAACTATATTTTTGCTTAGGAATTGTTTGTTAAATTTCAGCTGATTCACTGGTTCCCATTGATCAGGGAACCGAATATCAATTCTTGCTTCGTCGAGGACAGTTTGATATTCCAATTGTTGAATCGCCTCTGGTTGATTTTCTACAAAAAGACCATAAAAGGTGAAGTGCTGATCGTTCGATAAGGTAACAGGCTTCGACTTCAATGCTGTAAAAGCAAACTCATATTGATACACTTCATTATCCAGGTTTTCTTGATCAAAAGCTTTTGGACGATTCGTTGTCTTGTAGGATTTTCCAAAAAATTGGAATCCGTCGGTACTGAACCCCTCTGAATATGTCAAAGAACCTTGTTGAAGATACGGAAAAACACCATCATTTTGAGATTGATTTTGCCGTGAACAAACAACGTATCCTTTATTTTCATCAGATAAGACTTTGTGGTCAATATATTGAGATACATACGCTTCATTGGATTGAACCGCATTTTGGTTAGCTAAACCGAGATCTTGTGTGTAGATCACATCCACGGTTTCGCCATTCCCTTTTAAGTGAATATCCCAAAACCATATGTTATGGGAACTTAAAGAGAAAATCACTTCATAGTGAATATTTTCCACTAAACCATGCCAAAGTAATTGATTTTCTCTCTTTTGCCAATTACTTTGAGATTCGTTTCCAAGAAAAGGATAAACTTGATAGGTTCCATCTTCTTGATATTTGCGAAGATAAAGGTTGCTTAAAGACCCATCAACAGGGTTCCCCTTTATTTGATTGATCATAATGCTCTCGTCATACATCGCATCATATAGCGTTCCATTTCGTAAAAAATTGAATTGTAATTTCCCTTTTTGCAAGGTAATAAAACGATTATGTTCCAACATTTACCCTTCTTTCTTACAAGACTAATGATAATCTTTCTTGTAAAATATTTTCACTATCCCCGCCAACCATGAGAATAAACTCACCAGGCTCAATCGTTTTCTTAAAATCACTATGGATATAAGTTAATTGATCTGTTGTGATGGTAAAGGTAATTTGTTTTGATTCATTTTTCTTTAAATGAATCTTTTCAAATCCTTTTAACTCTTTTACCGGACGGACGACTTTTCCTACTAGATCACGAATATACCATTGAACCGTTTCGACCCCATCATGATTCCCAGTGTTTCTAATCGTGACTGAAGCGGTAATCTCACCATTTTCCATTTTCATTTCTTTTGATGAAAGCTGCAAATCTTGATAATCAAAACTTGTATAACTCAATCCAAATCCAAATGGAAACAGCGGCGTATTCGGAACATCTACATATTTAGAAATGTATCGACCCTCTGTTCCTAGAAGTTCGGTTGGACGTCCTGTATTAAAGGCATTGTAATATACCGGAATTTGCCCGATATTTCGTGGAAATGACATGGTAAGTTTCCCCTGTGGAACAGTGTTGCCCACCAATATATTCGCAACTGCTTCCGCCCCTTTTGAACCTGGGAACCATGCTTCAAGGATAGCATCACACTTCTCACTAACATCGCTCAAGTCTAACGGGCGCCCATTAATTAATACGAGCACAATAGTTTTATTTAATTTGCTGATTTCGTTCAGCAAGTTCAATTGACATTCTGGTAACTGTAGATTTGTTACGCTTGCTCCTTCTCCCACCATATCGGCAGATTCGCCTAAAGCCAAAATAATTTTGTCTGCATTTTTGGCAATTTCTAACGCTTCTTCTAATTGGGTGGGTGATCCATCTAATACTCCACATCCTTGCGCCTCTAATAAATGAGGATAATAGATAGAGAGTGCCGATGTAAGGGTCTGTGTTTCAGAACGATCACCCTTCCAAGACCAATTACCCAATAAATCAGTGCTATTTGCGACTGGTCCAATGACAGCAATTTTGTCTTCTATTTTTAAAGGAAGGGATCCATTATTTTTTAATAGAACAATGGATTCTTCAGCTGCTTTGAGTGCAGTCTGTTGGTGCTCCTCACTGTACACAACTTCAGCCTCTTTTTGTTCATCTGCACCTCGATAAGGATTCTCAAATAATCCTAAATCGTTTTTTAATTCCAAAATTCGGAGGACGGCTTCATCAATCAAACCTTGCTCAATAAGCCCTTCCTCTGCTAACTCTTTTAAGAAGTGGTGATAACAAAATGTCATCATTTCAATATCAACTCCGGCCTCGATAGCCAGTTCTGCCGCGTCTGCTTCGTTCGCTGCCACTCCGTGTGGAATTAATTCCTTGATAGCAGCCCAATCAGAAATTAACACACCATTAAATTTCAATTCTTTTCGGAGAATATCTCTCATTAATTTTTTATTGGCGGTTGCAGGAATTCCTTCCAAAATATTAAAAGCTGTCATGACTAATTTAGAACCAGCTTGAATGGCTTCTGCATAAGCCGGTAGATAAAAGTCGCGAAATTCCCACTCAGAAATATCGACTGTATTATATTCTCTTCCACCTTCAGGAGCGCCGTAGCCAGCAAAATGTTTCACACAAGCGGCTATACGTTCATGGTCATTTGTTAAATCCTTTCCTTGGTAGCCGTTCACAAATGCCTTTCCATAGAGTTGGTTCAAATAAGGATCTTCTCCTGTTGACTCCATCACTCGTCCCCATCTTGGATCCCGTACTAAGTCCACCATTGGCGAGAAAGTGACATGCAGGCCAGAAACAGCGGATTCCTTCGCTGCCACTTGTGCTGTTTTTTCTACCAACTCCGGATTCCAACTGCAAGCTAGCCCTAAAGGAATTGGAAAAATCGTTCGATAACCATGGATAATGTCTGCCATAAACAAGAGGGGAATACCTAATCTACTTTTTTCTATATAGTTTTTCTGTACTTCTATTAAATCTGCCGCTCCAGATAACCCAAGAACGGAGCCAGCTTGATGCAAGAGATTCTCATCCAATCCGTATTCCTTCATAGGTCCAGTGATGGCAGTTTCTCGATCAATAAAAAAGTCTCCCGTCAATTGCTGCAATTGCCCAATTTTTTCGGGAAGCGTCATTTGTTCAACTAAATCAATTAACTGTTCATGTTTCAAATGGATGCACTCCTATTATTTTTTTATAGAAACGTTTCACCAAAATTATAAACACTTTCACTGCCTTAATCAAGTAAAACTTCCGTGCCTGCACTCTCCAAAGTTAACGTATTAACACACTTGGGGCCTGGCACCTTTTTTGAAGAGTAATCAGATACTTTATTTAAAACGAAGCAAACAGAGTACATGTTACCAAATAGTCATATAATAAATGTGACCATATATACATATATGGTGAATCCCGTTGCTGCAACTTTATTAAGGAAGAAGGGTGTTTCCAAAAGGGAAGAGGTCAGATAATCTTGGCGGATTTTCCTGTTTTTAGTGGAATGACCTCAATTAAAAACTGGATGGGACAGGAACTATGGAAAATGAAGGAGGGTTTCAATCGGTGCATGATTTAGATTTACATCTTATGTTTGAGCTCGGTCTAATTTTGGTTATGATTGCTGCTGGTATTACCGCTATTGCAAAAAAGTTTAAAAAGCCTTATCCGATTGCGCTCGTCATTGTGGGGACGATTATTGGTCTTGTAAATATTCCGGTGTTAGAGCCATTAAAACAATTAATAACGCAAGGAGAAGTTTTTCACTTTGTTATTATCACTTTATTTTTACCTTCGTTATTAGGAGAAGCAGCATTAAAGCTTCCTTTCTCTCACCTTAGAGAAAATAAAAATCCTATTATTGCTTTAGCCTTTGGTGGAACCCTGTTATCATTTGTCATCATCGGTTTTCTGGCAATCTGGCTTTTAAATTTTTCTATCCCAGCGGCGTTTGTATTTGGGGCCTTAATGAGTGCAACCGATCCAGTAAGTGTACTATCCATTTTTAAAAGTGTGAGCGTAAACAAAAGGTTGGCTACGGTAATAGAGGGAGAAAGCTTGTTTAATGATGGATTAGCGGTTGTCTTTTTTAAAATTTCTGCCTTTTATTTACTGACATATATTGAGCTTGGGATCGAAGGAGCAGTTCTTGGTTTATGGGAATTTATTAAGGTGATTTCTCTTGGTCTCATCATTGGTGGAGCCCTTGGCTATGGATTTTCACATTTAACCAAATACTTTGATGACTATCCTTTGGAAATTATTTTTAGCATGATTCTTTTTTACGGTTCCTTTTTGCTCGCTGAAAGTGTTCATGCATCAGGAGTAATTGCCGTGGTTGTTGCCGCTCTTATTTTGGGGAATTATGGAGCAAAAATTGGGATGAGCCCCACGACAAAGTTGAATATTAATAACTTTTGGGATGTTGCTGCATTACTGGCAAACTCTCTTGTATTTCTAATGGTTGGATTAGAAATCACAAGAATTAATCTAGCGGACAAATGGGGTGTTATTGTTTTAGCGATAGTAATTGTTTTATTTGCTAGAAGTTTTGCCGTGTACATAAGCTTTTTGTTTATTAAAAATTTCCCAAACTCGTGGAAGCATATCATTAATTGGGGAGGCCTAAAAGGGTCATTATCGATTGCTCTTGTTCTAAGCCTACCCAGAGATTTTGTAGGACGGGAGGAGATTTTGATCCTAGCCTTTAGTGTGGTGTTGTTCTCATTAGTCGTTCAAGGACTTTCCATTAAACCGCTTTTAACATTCTTAGGTGAGAATAAAAAAGAAGAAGGCTATGTGGTGTATGAGGAACTGATCGCACGTGGTCACCGATTTGAGACAGCCATATCAGAAATAAATAAGGTAAAAAAGAACTTATTTATAACGGAAACCGTTTCAAATGAGATAGTCAATCAATATCAACAAGAACTTGTTAAATTACAAAGTGAAATGGAACTTCTTTTTCAAAAATATCCTGAACTAAAAGTAAAACAGCAAACCATCTTACAAAAACATTCCTTATATGCTCAGCACGAAGCTATTGAAATCCTGCTAAAGGAAGACATTATTTCTAATGAAGTCGCCGCAAAAGAACACGACCAGATTACAAACAATCTTGTGAAATTAGAGGAATCTCATTAGCGGAAATAAGTTACTTTTTGTCACCCTCACGGTTCAAATTGGTTCACTGATAATCTTGATGGAATAAACCAAGGCAAAATCACTCTAATAAGTAATGGCGATGGATGATAATCATGCAGATTATTCCGATGAAGTAGGCAATTGGATACCCTTTGCCATTCAACATTCGACTTCCCTTCGCCGTTAACGCTACTTTACCTTGGATATTCCACCATTCATAAGCTTTACTTTCACATCAATGGATGCAATGCTACTTTTGTCTAACGGAAGTTTACCCCCTTCTTCCAGTCTGTTCCACGCATTTGGCATGTCTCTGTATATTGTTTCTGACAATCCAAGAACATCAACCCCTGATTCAAGACCTTTGAGGTAGGTCCCCATAATTTGCTTTTTTATTTCTCGAGCTGCTAATTCCTCAAGTTCCTTTTCCTTGAAACGCTCTTTTAATTCTGGAATGGTTGCCTGCATCGAGATTTTAATATTGAAGGTGGCTTTACCAGCTGTTACCTTCGGCTTAATGGATGGTTTTATTTTATTCATTACTAAAATAGCCCTCACAGAATTTTTTTCTTTAATTTCTAGAGGTGTACGTTCCGTTTTTTTTTCCAACCAACGGAGTCCTAAGAGATAACGACGAGCCATACACCTTTGGAACCGCTTGTTTTCAAGAAAACAAATCCCGCCAGGTTTAAGTTTGGGTGAAACCTTCTTATTTTCTGTCCAGTCTCTCGCGATGGTTAAATAGGGTAACAGGACGGTTTGTCCCTCTTCATTCCATTTCCGGATAAACTCGTAAAGATATAGTGGTGCAATTTCTGAACTTTGGGTGTATGGGTTTAAAGGGCTATTTAACTGAGAATAAAGAACCGATAATTCCGCAGTCGAAGGGGTATTAAATACTTCCTCGATAGGTTCTTTAGTAGCCATGGTCCAAACTGTATATCGAAATTCATAATATCTATCCCAAACGTCTAAAACCTCGTTAACAATACCATGCTTTAAAGCTTCTTCGCTAAAAACAATGGTTTTAACATGACTCCAAGCAATTTTTTGCGGACTTGTTGAATACAAATGGAAAATGGCAGCATCGAAAGAATTTCCTTCCCCTTTTGCAACATATGTCTTTTGTCTTTGAGACTGCCCTGACTCCTTTTTAGCTATTCCACTAAAGTTTATTATCTGTAAATAAATAACCACTTTATCGTTCCTATAATCTACCCCAACAGAGTTAACATAGATCATATGTTCAATCTCTTTTGCTCCCCAACAACCAGTAAGCAAAAGAGAGAGCAGCAAAATGACAAGGATGCTTTGAGTAAGTTTCATGGTAATCGTCTTTCCTTTTTTCTGTTTATCAAAAAAATAAACAGCTATTTTTTTCTCCCCCATGGCATTCGAAAAAAGATTTTGTATATTTCTTGGAAACTTGGCGGGGAAAGAGGAGTCATATAATACATGCCAAAGGAACGTAAATTTACCAAGTAAAGAATAAAAGACAACAAACATATTAACACTCCAAACAAACCAAAGATGCCACTGATTATTAACACCACAATCCGAATCAAGCTGAAAACACCAACCAAAGACTGATTTACCAAAGTAAAGGTGGAGAGCACTGAAATGGCAATAATAACAATAATCCCAGGAGCTGCAATCCCGGCGCTAATGGCTGCTTGACCGATAATTAGTCCTCCTACAACCGATAATGTTTGGCCAAAGGAAGATGGCAGCCTTAAACCAGCTTCACGAAATATCTCAAACAGGAGCAACATAACGAGCGCCTCCAGCGGAACTGGCAGTGGCACGCCTTGTCTAGAATTCACTAATGTCGCAAGAAAAGTGAAAGGCAGCTGATCTTGATGATAGGTTGCGAGTGCTATCCAAAAACCAGGCAAAAACAAGGCAAGTGCCACTCCGCTTATTCTTAAAAACCTGGTAAATGCCACAAAGAAATTATTCAAATTAGCATCTTCGGAAGTATTTAATAAAAAATTAAAATTAATTGGTGCGATTAATACTGTTGGTGAACCTCCGACTACCAGTACAAATTTACCGTGAAGAAGGGAATTAACGGCAAAATCAGGTCTTCCAGTATAGGAGAATAATGGGAATAATGAAAATCTGGTCAAAATTTCTTCCAGTTGATTACTGCTTACAATCCCGTTTACGTGTATGTTCAACAGTTTTGTCTTAATTTCATGTAACGTGTTTGGTTCAATTGCGTTTTTCAGGTATAAAAGATGAACTTTTGTGGCAGTTTGCGAGCCAATGGTGTATTCTTCTACGGCCAATAATTCGGTTTTGAGTCTTTTTCTAATAAGCGCAATGTTTATCATCGCTTCTTCAGTAAAACCATCTTTTGGACCTCTCATTGAAATCTCTGTATTTGCTTCCTCCGGATCTCTTTTTGGGGGATTGGCTAAATTTACAGAAAACATGTTGTTCGAAGGAACAAACAAAAGCAGGAGTTCACCATGTAATACAGTATCTATAATTGATTTTTCAAATTGGTCCATTTGAAGAGGGGTCATGTGAAATGGAACATTTTGTTGAAAGTCTGGAACGGTTAACAAAGGAAACTGATTTGTCATATTTTTTAAATTTGGAATGATGTATTGTTCCACTTTTGTACTGTCACACAATCCTTCACAGTAAACTAGATGAACAGCGGTTCCCTGATTCCCTTGTGAAAAGGGGAGCGTGATTTTTTTTATGTCCGAACTTGAATCAAACAATCCTGTTATTGCTTCAAGTGGTGATTTATTTTGAAAACTGTTATTAATATTCAAGGGTTTAATTTCTCCCTTCGATAGCCGAAGTTAATTAGCCCAACAACAATCAAAGAAAATATAAGGATGCCAAATAATGAATACGGGAGTATATATTTTGACATAAGATGCAAAAAAAACGGATCACTATAAGGAATGACAGTAATACCAACTAATATTAAAAAAATGATACTAAGAGTTATCACTTTCTTTTTATTATTTTGAATATTGAACACATCGATGATTAAAAATATCATCAATGAAATTCTCAAAAATGCACCACAGAACCATTGATAAATACTCAAAAAATCTAAATGCTCTACGTATCGACCAATCGTCACTAATCTCCATTCTTCATATGCGGGAAATCTGAGCTTTGCCGCTTCCTCAGGCCCAAACTCAATGATTGCCCCAATTAAAGGACCAATGGTTAGCCCCGTTATCAGCAGAATAATGATCGCTAATGAACGATAAGATATACGCGACCGAATATGATGTTGCAAAAAGAAGAGAATAAAAACCTCAACAAACCCTGCACCCACATAAATGGTTCCGTCCCATGCAGGCTGCATTCCATGAGCCAAAATAGGTTTTAAGATATAATAATTTTTATGAGGAATATTTGAGAGCATAACAAAAATACCCAAGATAATGACAAATGGTAACAAAACTCCGGCAGTATTAGCCAAAGAATGAATACCCAAAAAAGCGTTGATAGCAGAAATAAGAACCAATATAAGGGTAAGAATAAGGACTGGGGTATCCGGAGAGAAAGCAAGATGGATCCAATGAACAGTGTCCCTAACTGTAACAGCACATAACACAAACAGATATACGCTTGCTACTATGGCAAGCAAGTGACCAACTATTGGATGATAAGCTTGCTTTAGCCACTCAAAGAGGTGCTGCTTACGTATTTTGAGGATTCCGGTGTGCAACAATGCAATCCAAACAAGAGAACAAGCACTGGCTAACAAAACAGAAACCCAGGCATCACGTTTCGCTGCATCAAGCAAGATAGGGATGATGATTACATGATTTAAAAGTCCAGTACTAAGCATGATAATCATCACAGTTTGTACAAGCGATATCGGAGATCTCATTTTCCTATCCTCCTCAATAATCCGCGGATAGTACTATCGTCCCTTTTTTTCAATAATTTATTCACACCCCACTGTTTGGAGTCAGTAGGGTGTGAATTTTGAAAGTCTCCGACTCCTTATCAAAATCTAAACACTAAATACCCCTGTTGTCGCGAAGTTCTACAATTGTTCCTTCAGGAGCTTTCACTTTACATAAGTAGCCGTTTTCAACATGATAAATGGCTTCATTATTCTTCGTTAAAAATTCAACGTCTAATTTCCTTAGACGAGTAATCTCTGTGTTTAAATCCTCAACCCAAAGGCAAAAATGTGCTAGGCCTTGACTATTTGTATTTCCATCACTAAGTATTTCATTGTATTTTCCCGTTTGTAGTTCAATATAAAAATCACCTAATTGTATCCAGGTATTAAAGTCTCTCCCATGGAAATTGGGAGATTCTTGTACCACTTTAAACCCTAATCCTTGCGTATAAAAGGTCAACGTCTCCTTATAAGAATTCGTTTGGATACACAAATGATGAACAAAATTGTTTGTCATGAAAATTTCCTCTTTTCAATTGATAATAAGTACTTGGGGAGGTAAAACTTTACTCTCCAAAACCATCTAACAACCTATCAAACTTCGACATAATCATGGGCGACTAGGCAACGCAACTAATCCTCCGAGGTTAAGAAAATACTCTTTTTTATTGTTTTGCATTTTTTCTTAACCATTGCTGCTTGTTTACTTAATTGTTCTACTGTTTGAAAGGATACGGCCATATTTGAGACAACTGCAATAGAGAGACTAACCAAAGACACTTTTTCTAGCTTACCCTTTCGGTTAGTTGCCTGTACATACCCTTTATTTAACTCTTCCTCGCAATAAAATTGCCGCGACATTTGGTCAAATCTTGAAATGATTAATTGGCAAATTTTTTTGTATTCATAATCGGAAATAACCGCGATAAAGTCGTCACCTCCAATATGACCAACAAACCTTGGTTCATTAGCATACGTTTGAATGGCTTCAACGATAATATTGGCCGTTTCCCGAATAAGTTCATCGCCTTCTCTAAAACCATGGCTATCATTAAAAGCTTTAAAGGAGTCGATATCTATGTATAATACACTATATTTTTCTCTAGATAATATTTGTTGCAAAGTTTCTTCGATCACAAAATTCCCCGGAAGTCCGGTTAGCGGATTTGAATTGCGTGCAATGTTAACCTGTATCTCGGTCAATTTCATTAATAGATTCTTAATACTTACGATTCCGTACATACGATCTAGTGCCGTGACAATGACATAATCATATAGGTGGTCAAGGCTACGATTCATTGCGAGTGCACTGACATTGTTAATAGGTTCGGTATAATCCACTATCAATGGGTCATAGTTCATCACTAATTCAATCGTTCGGTTCATAAAAAGGTTAAATCCATACTTGGTAGAAAGTGCTTGATAAAAGTGTGTTTTCATTACTAATCCAATTGGGAAATTATTCGAACAAACAACGATTCCCTCCAATGATGGGTTTTCCTTGAAGGACGAATAGACTTCCTCACATTTTGTTAAGGGGGTAATATTTTCGCATTTCTCAGCAATATATCCAATCGTTTGCTCCATATAATCACCTTTATCTTATGAATTAGATGGACAAATGAAGGGTTGGGGTCTTCCTAAATGATATCCCTGACCATAATGCACACCTGTCTGTTTGGCAATGATTAATTGTGATTCCGTTTCAATTCCTTCAAGGGTAACACAAGTTCCGGCCTCACTAAAATAGGAGGTAATCCAATTTAAAAAATGTTGTTTTTTTATTGAACGCTCTAAATCTATACAAAAGTATTGATCAAGTTTAATCATGTCTGGTTCAAGCTCAAGTGCTACTCTTAAGGACGATTGTCCTTTCCCTAGGTCATCAAGTGCAATCTTAAAACCAGCTTCTTTTAAATATCGAACCCTTTCCTGGAGTCTTATTAAATTCTGTACGGTCTCGGCCTCATTTAGCTCAAAAATGATGCGGCTTGGTGCAATATTTACTGTTTTCATAAGGTCTTCAATGAACCAATGAAAAGATGGTTCTAATACAGTAGAAGGAAAAACATTAACAGTGAGATGTAAATCTTGTTCTTTTGCTAGGAGACATTGATGAAAAGAAGCAATGCTTCGAATAACGGAAGAAAGGTCTAAATCCAATCGTTTCTTTTGCTTTTCAGCCTTTGCAAAAAGCGATTGCGGGTTTTGGATCTTTTTTCCTCTGATTAAACTTTCAAAACCATAGATGGTATCGTCCTGTAGTGTAATGATTGGCTGAAATACATGAAAAAAAGTAAGTGATTCGGATAGTTCAATGGTGGGGAAGGGTAAACCAAAAGTTGTTTTCATTGCTTAGTCGCATCCTAGATTTTTATTTTTTTACGTATATTCTTAATTTACTATGAAAGCATTAAATGATTGTAAAGATAGTGTAAAAATGTCGTATTTTGTAGGAATTCCATAAACAATGAGAATATTGGCTTCTGACCCCAATGCTGAATCATTAAGAATTGTTAGAGTTTTTGTAAAACTATTGTGATAACTGATTGTTTCTCCTTTATCTATGTTATAAAAGAAGTGTCATAAGGTATTTCGCTCGTTTTATTACAATGATAGGCGCAGAAAAAATCGAGGTTGGATCAATAAAGAAAGGTGTTGTTAACTATGTTACATTCCACCATTCAGAAAAAAGATTATCGTTTGAATCCATTCCATCCTATTATAAAAAACAACAGAACAAAAAAAGTAAAAAATGTCATCGTCCTTATCGGCGATGGGATGGGTTTTTCATATACCACCGGTCTTCGTTATTTCAATCATGATTCCCAAAAAGGATTCATGAATCCCACTATATTTGATCAATACTTTGTCGGTTCCCAATCTACCTATTCATTGGATACAGAAAGTAATATTACAGATTCCGCGGCAGCAGGAACCGCTTTATCAACCGGTTATAAAACCTATAACGGAGCCCTTGGCGTGAACATGGATAAACAAGTCGTTCCGACCGTTTTAGAATATGCTAAATTTCGTGGCAAATCTACTGGGCTGGTTGGAACAAGTCAAATTAATCACGCCACACTGGCGGCGTTCGCTGCACATAATGAATCCAGAGATCAATATGATCAAATTGCCGATGATTACCTTGATGAACAAATTGAAGGAAAACATAAAATCGACGTGATGCTTGGGGGAGGAACCTCTTATTTCTGTCGAAAGGACCGAAATTTAATCGAAGAGTTTGTAAAAAATCAATTTGGCTATGTAACAAATTTGCAAGAGCTTGTCACAAATAAAAACGAGAAGCTCATAGGTTTATTCGCACCGATTGAATTGCCGAAACAGATTGATCGCGATCCGTCTGTTCCATCACTTCCACAAATGACGAAAGCTGCTCTTCAACGTTTGCAGCAAAATCCAAATGGTTTTTTTCTATTAGTAGAAGGAAGTCAAATTGATTGGGCGGGGCATGACAATGATATCGTAGGGGTAATGAGTGAGCTTAAAGACTTTGAAGCAGCGTTTCAAGAGGCGATTCACTTCGCCTCAAATCGTGAGGATACGATTGTAATTGCGACAGCTGATCACTCAACTGGAGGGATGAGTATAGATCGCAATGATAACTATAAATGGAATCCAAGTGTGATTAAATCCATTACATCGACACCGTTTGTTATGGCAACACGATTGCATGAAACGAAAGATATGACAACCTTAAGGCAGCATATGGACGTTACTCTTCAGGAAGAGGACGTAAAAACCATACAATCAACGTTAGAAATGGAAGTAGAAGATACACGGCAAGCTCTGATTAACATCATCAATCACTATTCCAGTACGGGCTGGACAACAAAAGGGCATACAGGTGAAGATGTTCCCATTTATGCATTTGGTCTCAATAGACATTTGTTTAGTGGAAGAATGGAAAACAGTGAAATTGCCAAGATTTTATTTCAGATTATTGATTAAGCTGGGATTGGATCCGTGTAGAAAGATTGGTGCCTGACTCTCGATGCTTTAACACAACACCACAAATGCTATCTGGAACGCTATTTCGGTTTGTTCTCTTAAACTGAAAAGTTGTACAATAGCTAAGATATGAATATTTCATCTAGGAGCAGACCAATGGATACTAAAGAGCAATCGTTACTAAATTATTACTATAGCAAGTTGATTGATAATACGTTTAATGAGAAGGATGTCTATACATTTTTACTTTTAATTCGAAATCGGAGCAAAGAGATACACAGTATCAAAGAGCTGGCAGATTTTGTTGCGCATCGAGACCAACACAATGGCTATATCAAGGATTATCTGTTTGAGACAAGGAAAAAATTTGAAAGCCTAGGAAAAACGAATACAGCTATTAGGATTGAAGATGTATTTCCCTTCAAGGAAATGAAAAAAGGTATCAACCAGGCATTGGCGGAGTACCAGTTAGCAGGGTTAACCAATGAAAAGATAAATGATTTTGTTGTCTGCCTGATTTCCATCCTGCAGCAGGTCAAAATTACCGATGAAAACGAGAGAGAAATTGGTAAACTATTTTTTGCCCTCTCCAATAAACAGATGATCTTGATGGCGGAAATAGAGGTTTCTCAAAATCTTTTCAAAAAAACCAATGCGGTTTTTCCGGTATTGACCGCCAATAATGGCTATGTCGACATCAAAAAGCAAGACCGGTTTGATACTCCTTATCTCTTTACTGACAAGGTGATCGAAATAATCAATCAGGAAGGGAAACTGGAAATTATAATCCCGGAATAGGTGGATATATTTTTATCTCTCTAATAAAAGAGGAAATAGGTAATCATTCAGGGCGCCTCCCTAACTACGAATGACAAAAAACGCTCCGTACTCTCTGTTTTTTACCATGTCAGTCGGTAAGAACCCTTATAAACGACCTATCTGTGTATATAAAATTAATGGGTACGTAAAAAGCATCGGACATTTTTGATGCTTTTTTTACTCTGAAGTTGGGGTAATCGTACAATCTAACAGAACCTATTTTTTCAAAAAAATTCAGGACCGAATATAATCTGTGTTGAATAAATTGGAAAATAATAGATTGTTTTGTCCAGGAAAATACTATAATAGAGATAATGGGATTTGCATCAGAAAAAGTGTTCTTAAGGATCCTATATAGACTAAGAGAATTAGATGTATAAGGAGCAGATAGGGGAAACTTTATAGCGAAGGATAGAGCAGAAAGTTGAACCTTTTTGTGTAACCGATGACTCTTGTATAATTATAAACGTATTGAAATGAGCGAAAGGTGGGCTTTATTCATGGAAAAGGTACCGGCAAAGGTAAGGGCGATATTATTGGCAGATGATCCAGAAACTTTTGTGACGAGAAGGATTTCAGAAGTGAATCTTGAATTTGGGGGAATGAGAGGGGATCGCCATTTCGGGGTGACCAGTAAGGCTGATTCAAGACAGCCGATGTATCCAAGAGGAACAGAGATACTGAACCGCCGCCAAATTACCATTGTGTCAGAGGAAGAGTTAGCCAGGATTGCTGATGAATTAGAGGTCGAGTCAGTAATGCCTGAGTGGTTAGGGGCTAATCTCTTAGTAAAAGGATTTCCTGATTTAACTAAACTCACCATGGGCTCACGTATCCTTTTTCCAAGTGGTGCAGGATTAATTTGTATGGGAGAAAATCAGCCGTGCACCCTACCTGGGGATGTACTCCAAAAGCATTATGAAGATCACGAGAAGCTGGCATTCCGTTTTGTCCGTGCAGGTTACAAGCGGCGGGGAATCGTTTGTGCAGTCGAAAGACCGGGAATAATTCACGAAGGGGATGAAGTTCAGATCCTGGTTAATGATTTTACCAATCCGATGCAATAAATAACGTGGGATGAAGTCAATGTATATAACTGGGTCATGAGGTTCATTAAGGCGATGGATTCATACATAGCTGATAGTTAAATAAACAAAATGGACGGACAACAAAAGGGAAAGATGACCATTTCCCGAATAAATATAGTGATGGATATAATTGAAGAATTTTTGGAGGATGCAGATGGGCTATATTGAGGATTTGCGAGAAATAATTGGAACGCGACCACTCATTTTAGTAGGTGCTGTCGTGGGGGTAATAGATGAACATGGAAAAATTCTATTACAAAAAAGACCTGAAGGCGTCTGGGGGCTGCCAGGAGGCCTGCTAGAATTAGGTGAATCTGTTGAGGATGCTGGAAGAAGGGAAGTTTTTGAAGAAACAGGAGTTGAAATTGGCCAGCTTCAGTTAGTAGATGTATTTTCAGGCAAGCAGTATTTTAGAAAACTGCCAAATGGAGATGAATTCTATCCAGTCACGATTGCTTATTTTTCAAAAGATATTAAAACCAGTACTATCAGGATTGATGGAAAGGAATCGATTGATGCTGGATTCTTTGATTTACGAGAATTACCAGATCATACAACCCCTTTAGTTAGGAAGTTGATTCAACAATATTCTAGTATCCTCCGTTAGACCTTCGATTCATGAAGGTCTATTTACATTAAGGGAGAAACACCTGATGAGCCTATAGAGGAGTGCTAATCATGCCTCCGAGGGACTGAATATTGCTAACAGAAGATAAAAAAATAAAAGATCCCTATATTTTGGAACAAATTGCTGGTGTCAGGCACCACTAAAAACAGGACCCCCTCATGGTGACGGGGTTCTGTTTTTAGGAGAAAAAATCTCAATAAATTTTACAAGCTTTTCCTCACTGAAGGGTATTTTTTAGGTAGAGGAGGAATTTTTCCACAATATCCTGGTGGAGACAGAAGGGTATTTTTCGTAGAGGCTGCCTGAAACAAGTAATATATAAGAAAATGAAACAAAAATAAAAGCAGAACGTATAAAAGGATAATATTCCCATATTCTGAAATTGAGGAGTGGTTTGTGGGGGCATTTGGTTCTGGGGAATTTTAGTCTGTTTTAATGATTAATTGGTTAATCCAAATCAATGAAAACCTGAAAAATTTATGAATAGGCGATTTGTAAGGGCCATAAAGGGGATGGAATATAATGGATTTCAGTGAAATCGTCGTGTCATTAACTCCTAAAGAAGCAAGCGACAAAATCGAGCAAGCAACAAAATCGAGCAAGCAATCGTGAGTGGTAGTATTTCTGGAGAATTAATTGATCGTTATCATCGTTCGGTCGGAGAGAACCAATTCATCGTATTGGTGTTAGAAAAATTCTATTTTCGTTCAAACAATCGTGGTTCCATGACAGTTACGATTGATAACTTTGAAGGAGTAACAAAGGTCCATGCAGTAGCATCCGGCACTGGCCAAGGAGCTATATTCAAGTTTGATTGGGGGGCAGGGGACAGTTTTATTAATAGTGTCATCAATACTTTAGAAATGTATAAAGTTAAGTAAAAAAGGAAGGTGCCGGGCACCTTCCTTTAATATGTTCGCAATCCGTACTATTATTTTGCACTAAATGTATCTACTTCTTTTAGTGTTCCAGGAACTTTTACAGCACCTGATTTAATCTTGTTAATCCAATCGTTTACAGCTGCTTCAATATCTGCTTTGTTTGTCGCCTTCGCATTGATAGGAGCTAATCCAACACCGTCTTCAGCTAAACCATATAACGCAACTTTGCCGCCAGGGAATTTTCCATCTTTAGCCTTTTGAGAAAGGTCTTCAACTGCTACATCGACGCGTTTAAGAGCGGATGTAAGAACGATGTCTGAACCCATGTCAGCTTGGTCACGGTCTACCCCAATTGCCCAAAAATCTTTGCTAGGGTCTTTTTTCTTTCGGTCATTGGCTTCTTTGAATAGACCGTTACCAGTTGCACCTGCTGCGGCGAAGATTACGTCTGCACCGCTAGAATACATTTTAGAAGCGATTGCTTGTCCAAACTCGGCCTTGTCAAACGCACCAGCGAATTGAATATCGACTTTTACTGCTGGCTTTACTGCTTTAATACCAGCCAAAAAACCAGATTCAAATCGTTCGATAACAGGGACCTTCATCCCGCCAATAAATCCTACATGGTTCGATTTTGTCGTAAGAGCAGCCGCTACACCAGCAAGGAATCCTGCTTCTTGCTCTTTGAACAGAACACTGGCAACATTAGGCTGTTTTACTTGATCATCAACGATCGCAAATTCAGTATTTTTTTGTTGTTTAGCAATTTCATCAACTGCCGCTGTCATTAAGAAACCGATACCGTATACTAAGTCAAACCCCTGACGAACAAGTGTATTTAAGTTTGTTGTATAATCGGCATCCGATTGGGATTGAAGGTAATCATAACCACCCTTCCCTTTTTTTAAGCCATTTTTTTCACCGAATTTTTCAAGCCCTTCCCATGAAGATTGGTTAAATGATTTATCATCAACACCACCAATATCAGTAACCATTGCGGCAGAGAAGGTTTTTCCTTTACCTCCGCCTTTGTTATCATTACTTTTTCCACAAGCACCTAGAAGTGTACCAAGAGCTAGAACAATTGATAGCATCATTGCGACATTACGTTTTTTCAAGTTAGTGTGCCTCCCTATGATTGTTGTTTGACAAAGCAGTAATGTTGTCTTGAACTTAAGTTTATAATACAAACTTAAGTTTGTATTATACTTCTAACCACATGTTAGGTCAACAAATTTGTGTATCTTATTTTAATCAATCCAACCAAGGTTTAGTCATCAAATCTTATGTTGTATTTTGCCCCATGTAAGAAAACAAAATGCACATTGACGACCTTTATAAAGTGCTAAATCCAAGTGTGGGAGATGAGAATGAGTGAATTTCCTAACAGGGCACACATAAGGATTAGGATAATGAAGAAATAAAAGTAGCTTTAATAGTCCTCTCAAGATACTATAATGGTAGATTTTATGAAAATATTGACAACAAGAACCGTTATTTTCACTTTTGGATGGAGGACGATAATTTGAATCAAATAATATACTTACTTAGGCATGGGGAAACCGTTTTTAATACACAGGGAAGATATCAAGGAGAACTTGATTCACCATTAACCACAGAAGGAACCGAACAAGTAAAAAATATATCTAAGTTGTTAAAAGTGGTAATTAATGACCCCAATGAGTGGGAAATTATTTCAAGTCCATTAGGTAGGGCTATGAAAAGTACGGAGATTATTTGTGAAACAATAGGATTTGATTTAAATAAGGTGACGACGGACGCACGTTTAAGAGAGGTGTCATTCGGCTCCTGGTCTGGTTTAACAACAAAGGAAATTGAAGAATCATGGCCAGAACTTATTAAAAATACGGATAGCAACAATTGGTATTTCAATTCACCAAATGGAGAGAACTATGATTCTGTAGTGGAGAGAGTATCAGATTGGTTAGAGAGTATAAAGAATAAAGAAAAAGTCATCGCTGTATCCCACGGTCTTACTGGAAGGGTATTAAGAGGCGTATACAATAATTTAATGAAAGACCAAGCCTTAAAGCTAGATATATCTCAAACTACTTTCTTTAAATTGACTAATCAAAATATTGAACGATTCTGTTACGAATATGATGAATTTTAAATGGGAGAGGCAACTGATGTTTCCTCATTGCCCTCAATTGTTTGATTGAAAGAGTTAGGGGAGTTTAACGAGTCTCTGGGTAAGGAGAAGGATTTAATGACAAATATAAACGATATTGCTAAGAGGGCCGGGGTGTCCGTATCGACTGTGTCAAGAGTTTTAAACAACCATAAATATGTATCGAATGAAAAAAGAGCCGTCGTTCAGAAAGTAATAGATGAAATGAATTATACCCCTAATAAAAATGCCATCGATTTAATCAGAGGGGAGACAAGAATGATTGGCGTTATCATTCCATATAACAATAATCAAGCATTTGATCAAATGTTACATGGGGTACTCAATAAATCTATTGAGAAGGATTATTCCATTACGGTCCTCCCCACTAAATACAATAAGGATAAAGAGATAGACTATCTTTCCATGCTAAAAAATAAATTGCTTGACGGTATCATCATCACTTCTAGATCAAATGATTGGGAAACCATTATTCCGTATACTAATTATGGTTCCGTGATTTCTTGTGAATTTACGGATCACCCAGAGATAGGCTGCGCCTATATAGATAGATACGCCTCGTACCTTGATGCTTTTCAATACCTTAAAGATAAAGGACATAGTAAAGTAGCTTTTACAACAGTTAGAGGAATGGAAAGCATGAGTACAAGGCAACTTATTGCAGCTTATAAAGAAGTATTTGGAGAACTTCAATACGAGTTTTACCTATCAGATTGTTCTCGTTTTGAGGATGGCTACGATGTGGGGAAGAAGTTGTTGAGTCTAAAAACAAGACCAACAGCCATATATGCAAATGGCGATGAAGTGGCTGGGGGGATGTATCAGTATGCTCAATCTATCAATATTAGAGTACCAGATGACTTAGCTATCTTAGGGCAAGAAAATCAACCTATTGGGGTGGGAATGGGGATTACTTCAGTTGATCATCAATTAATTAAGGTTGGTGAACAAGCTTTTGATCTTGTCATCAATAAATCTAGACAAAAAATTCAAATTCCCTATAAAATTATCGAGCGTTCATCCATTAAAGTATTGACCTGAAATCCATTTCATCCTTTACCATATTCTAAACAGATAAAATAGGGGAGGATGAATAGGATGTATAGTACGTTTATTTTTGATTTAGATGGGACGATTATCGATTCTGAAATGATTGGACTTCAAGCATTACAAGCAACATTAAAGGAACAAGGAATTGAAAAAAATTTAGATGAACTCCGTTTTTCACTCGGTATACCGGGTTTGACGACATTAGAAATATTAAATATTGCAGATATTCCGACCACACTTGAATCTTGGCTAGAGAAGGAAAAACCCTTTCTGAAAAATGTACCTATATTTGAAGGAATGATAGACGTAATCGCGGTGCTTCCTAAAGCTGGTATTGTAACCTCTAAAACTACTGAAGAAATGAACAATAGCTTTTATTTATTAAATATTGATCATCATTTTCATTCGATTGTATGTGCTAGTGATACCGAAAACCACAAGCCTAATCCGGATCCATTAGAACTAGCGCTACAATTGTTAGGGTGTAAAGCGAAGGAAGCAATTTATATAGGGGATTCCCCATACGATATGCAATGTGCAAACGCAGCTGGTGTAGATTTTGGTCTAGCGTTATGGGGAGCACGAACTGTATCGGGATTTGAAAATGCAGATTATATTTTTGAAAATCCGAAAGATATTCTTAATTTGATTAATAAATAGAGATTGATGGCGAACAGTGACTGGTATTGTTCGCCTGTTTTCCTCATAGACAAACTTCAGATTATGGAACGGCAATAACTATCATCTTGCGACAAACATGGAAAAATCCTTTTATCCCGCATTAACGGGCAGTAAGACCCCCACTTCAAGACTTAGAGGAAATCCAATAAGGATAAGTGGGGGATTAACTGCCCGTAAAAGCCCGATTGGTTCAACTAACAATCAGTGGGGGATGAAAAAGCCCCCACTGATTGAAGTTTCACTTTATTATCATGGTTGAATAAAGAATAAGTGGCTGGGGACGGATCCCTCGCCGCTTATTTTCTATTTATTCCATTTCTTCTAAAATCCCTTTTAATCAATTATCTTGAGTAATCTTTTGTTTCCCTTAGAAATCAATTAAGTATTCAACATTACCTCTCCCTCAAACTCTCCCACTTTGAAGTAAAATGCATTCTTTCCATTTATTAGTGTGATAAATCCATATTTAATCCAATGTACCATAAAAAGGGATAATTCTATTGACTAATCTGTATATAATGTATATATTG
>NZ_CALBWS010000011.1 GCF_937468385.1 Neobacillus rhizosphaerae | reverse complement strand
GTATTAGGCACGCCGCCAGCGTTCGTCCTGAGCCAGGATCAAACTCTCCAAGAAAGTTGATTAGCTCATAAATGTTACGTTGGCTTAGTTTCAATTGAAACTAATAATTTTTTTGTTTGTTGACGTTTTTGTTTGTTTAGTTTTCAAAGAACAATTTTGATTTTCTTCATTAAATCTTATCGATTTTATAAGTACTCATCCGAGTCTATTTTCTTCCGCCGCCCAAAAGCGACTTCTTTAATATATCATATCCATCTTCATAATGTCAATAACATTTTTTCATTTCTTTTTTTCATTATTTGACTCTCTCGAAGAGGACGAGATTTAATATAACACGAAAAAAATATGATTGCAATATAATTTTAAAAGTTTTTTTCAAAATGTTTATTGCAATCTGCATTCATCTTCTTTTAAGGGAAATATATACTCTCTAACAATTATTGTTCCTTTACACTATTATTTAATTTCAATCTTTTCCTTTCATCAATGACAAAAAGCAGGATTCCTCCAATTACAATTCCTCCGCCCACAAGCTGTGTCCAAATAACAAATTCATCTAATAAAAAGTAGGCAAGAATCGCAGCTCCAACTGGCTCGAATAATATGGCCATTGAAATGCTCGAGGTGCTGAGCCATTTTAAAGACCAATTGAACAAGGTGTGTCCAAGTAAGGTAGGGATAAGGGCAAGCAGAATAAAATAAATCCAATCCTTTGATGGATATGGAAATAATGGCTGATTTACCGCCAGAGTATAAATTAAAAGGGTTACTGAACTCATAAAATAAACAACAAATGTATATGTAATAAGAGATAGTCTTTTTCGAACATCTTGACCGAGTAATAAATAAGCTGTGACAAGTGCGCAAGCAATTAGGGCAAGGGCATCTCCAATTAATGCTGTTCCACTAATTTGGAAGTCGCCCCAACTAATAACGACACTCCCAGCCACAGCAATAATCCCACTGATGATTGCTGTACTAGACAATTTCTCCTTAAAGAAGATATACGTGCCCACAAAAGCAAATAATGGCTGTAATGTAACCAGGACTGTAGAACTTGCAACCGAAGTGTAGTTTAGAGATTCAAACCACAGGATAAAATGAAAGGCTAATAATATCCCGGCGATTGCGGAAAATAGCCAGTCTTTTTTCGTAATCAGACGCAGTTCTGAAACATGTTTAGTTAAAAATAGGGGTAGCATGAATAGAACAGAAAAAAACAGACGGTAAAAAGCGATTACCCCAGAGGGTGCCGTACTAAGCTTTACAAAAATAGCTGAGGCCGATACGGCAATGACACCAACAGCTAATGCGGCGTAAGGATTTATTTTTGGTTCTTCCATTAGAGTCTCCTTTATGTGTAGAATCAATGTAGGGCTTCCATCAGTTTAATTTAATCCTAAAATATTTTCTATATGTTTATCAAAACTTCAGTCAACATACTTAAAATGGACGTGAATTGATATGAGCAGTATCGATGTTGATATATTAATCAAACTAGGAATATCAGCAGTATTTGGCCTAATCATTGGTCTTGAACGTGAATTAAAGAGAAAGCCTGTTGGACTAAAGACAAGTCTCGTCATTTCTGTTGTAAGCTGTTTGCTGACGATTGTATCGATTCAATCAGCCTACATGTTTCCCAATTCAGATCAAGTAAAAATCACCATGGATCCACTTCGACTTGCAGCTCAAATTGTCTCAGGCATTGGCTTTTTAGGGGCTGGAGTCATTTTAAGAAGAGGGAATGACAGCATTTCCGGATTGACAACGGCTGCGATGATTTGGGGAGCAGCAGGCATTGGTATTGCAGTAGGTGCCGGCTTCTATGTAGAAGCCTTTGCCGGTGTAGCATTACTTATTATTAGTGTAGAATTTATACCCTTTTTAATGAAAATATTGGGTCCTAAACAATTACGGGAAAAAGAAATTATGCTTCAGCTATTTATAAGAGATCAAGCGCAAATCGATACAGCTATTTCTTTTTTAATAGAGAAAAAATATATTATACGTAGGCTCAAGATAAAAGATTTAGATAACGGGGATCATTTAGTTCAAATATTAGTGGCAGTTGATTATCGAGAAAAGACAACTGAAGTTTATGCATCTGTATCGAATATAGATGGGGTACAAAAGGTGGAAATAGAAAGTATAAGCTAATAGCGAAAATTTTGTCCCCTATCTTAAAATTTTCTCTTGCAAGAATTTTATAATGCAGATATAATTTCTTTTGTACCAATCATATTGGGGGCTTAGCTCAGCTGGGAGAGTGCTTGCATGGCATGCAAGAGGTCAGGGGTTCGATCCCCCTAGTCTCCATACGAAATGATGATAGAAAAAGAAGGCCCGTCATAATAAAAATGACGGGCCTTCTTTTGTTAATTTTTTCATTTCCCTAAATTACAATTAAATCCGGCTCGCTGTCATTATTATCCCAGCCTAATTAACTCTGTAGAAAAGGTTGTTAGCACTTTTGCTTCTCCATCTTCTCCGATATATACATTTTCTTCGATGCGTACACCGCCGAATCCAGGAATATAAATACCTGGTTCAATGGTAAACAAAAATCCTGGTTCTAACGTCAATTCATTTTTTTCATGGATTGACGGTTCTTCATGCACTTCCATTCCTAAACCATGGCCAACACGGTTATTAAAGTACTGACCATAACCATTTGCTTTGATTACATTACGGGCGGCGGTATCAACCTTCCCAATCATGACACCTGCTTTTGCTGCTAGAACTCCTTCTCGTGTTGCTTCCCGGACGATTTCATAAATCCGCCTCTGTTCTGCTGTTTCCTCTCCTATTACGAAGGTGCGTGTGATGTCGGAGCAGTATCCATCCACGATCACGCCCATGTCAATTAATAAGAAATCACCTTTTTTCATTTTCTTTCCATCAGGGCTGCCATGTGGCAATGATGATTTTTCCCCGGATAAAACCGTCGTTGAAAACGAGGGTCCCTCTGCACCGAACTTTCTCATTAAATATTCAAATTCTGCTGTTAATTCCAGCTCAGTCATGCCCTCTTTAACACTTTTGATTCCTTCGGTTAGTACTTTTTCAATTACTTGAACTGCATATTGGACCTTGCTGCACTCATCAGGAGTCTTCCTCATTCGCTGGCCGGAAATAAATTCTCCAACATTTTGATAGCTAAAACGTGAAAAGAAGTGATTGAGCTGTTCTTGTTGAAATAAACTAACATTTTTTGTTTCTAATCCAATCGATTTAACGCCTTCTCCAATCGTTTCTTTTAACACTTTATAAGGATTTAATTCATCTGTGATTGGAACAATCCGTTTTACATACGAGCTTTTCTCTGCAGCCTCTTGATCAAGTGCAGGAACAAATAAATAATTGGTTTCATTGCGCAAATCAATGACTAAAGCCATAAAACGCTCAAATGGTTCAGAGTTAAAACCTGTATAGTAAAATACATTTTTAGGCGAATTTACAATTGCTATGTCCACTTGCCGTTCTTTCAAATGCTGAACTAATGCATTCAATCGTATTTGATACTGCTTGCTCATATAAACACTCCTCTATTGATACGGATATTAGCAACCTACAAGCGAATTCTAGTCCCAACTCCATTTTGAATCGCTTTTTCGTAAACATATTTAGCTACTACAATATCAACAACAGCTAGACCTACTGATTTAAAAACCGTTATTTCTTGTTTGCTTTCTCTTCCGCTTAATTCTCCACTAACGATTTGACCAAGCTCCGCATAAATATCACTTTCCTTATAAACCCCTTCTTTAATCGGGATTTGCAAGTCACCTGTCTCCTCTAATGCTGCTTCTTTTGATTCCACCACTACTTTATCAGCTGTGGAAATGGCATGGGACGGAAGTTCTTGCATAGTTGGTTTGAATGAACCGATTGCATTCACGTGAACGCCCGCTTGTAATGATTCTGAAAAAACAGGAGAAGAAGAGTTTGTTGCAGTGACAATAATATCCGCTTCACAAACTGCTTCATTTGGGTCTGAATATACTTGAACATTCTTATTGAACTTCTTGGTAATGTATTCAGCAAACTCGACTGCTTTTTGTACAGTTCGGTTAGAAACGATAATTCTTTCAATATCCCGAACAGCGAGTACAGCTTCTACCAACCCTTCACTTTGTCCCCCTGTGCCAATAATAGATAAAGTTTTTGAATCTTGCCTTGCTAAATATTTTGTCGCTACCCCAGTCAAAGCTCCAGTTCTGACCATCGTTAGATATGACCCTTCCAAAAGTGCAAGCGGCACTCCTGTTTCAAAGTCTGATAGCATGACAAGTCCATTTATTGTTTTCTTTCCTATTTTTGTATTATTTGGAGCTACTGTTACGACCTTTATTCCCCATGTTCCAAGCCCTTCAGCTACTGAAGGCATCACTAACGCTGTATTTTGAGAATCAAAGAATGGCAATGCCGTTCGGATTGGGGTCACCGTTCTTGACGCCGAAAACTCCTTTAGAGCACTAGCCGCATGTTCAACCACATCATTCATATCTATTAAACTCTTCTGCTCTTCCGCATTAATAACCAGCATATTTCCCCATCCCTCTCTGTTTTTCTGGAACTGGGCCATTCACTTTACAAAAACTCAAGCCAATAAGAACCCTTGTTTCAATGGGTCTCTTGGATCGATAACAAATTGGTGGAATCCTGTGATAAACGCCTGACCCGTAACCTTTGGAACAATGGCTTCAAACTTGTCTACCTTTGTCCTCGACAGAACTTCACCAATGAATTGCCCCTCGGTAATACACTCATGGACAAAACTCTTTCCTTCTTTTAAAACTCCTTGATCTACTAATGTAGCTAGTCTGGCTGACGTTCCTGTTCCACATGGGGATCGATCGACTTGCTCATCTGCGAAGATGGTCACATTCCGTAAGTCAGCGCCTTCTCCCTTTGGCTCATCGGAAAATATAACACCATATATTCCTTTTAAATCATGTTCAAGTGGGTGCTTCACTTCCATATTGTTTTCAATATAATTCTTGATTTTCCCACCCCATGTTTGAATAGCAGGTAAATCATTGAAATTCACTTTTAAACCAACTTCCTTACTGTTCACTACTGCATAAAAAGCTCCGCCAAAAGCAATATCTACCTGAAATTCATGTCCGTCAATTTTCACCGGAATATCCTTTTTAAAAACAAAGGAAGGAACATTTTCAAATGAAACGGATTCCACTTGGTTTCCATTGTATTTGGCATAGGCAATGACCTCTCCCGCAGGGCTATCAATGACAAATTTTTGTTTGCCACCTGTCATATCGAACATACCCGTTTCAATTCCAAATGTAATAACAGCAACGATTCCATGGCCGCACATGGTGCTCCATCCTTCATTATGCATAAACAAGACTCCGAAATCAGCATGCGGACTTGCAGGAGGTGTTATGATACAACCGTACATGCCATGGTGCCCCCGTGGTTCATACATAAGAATCTCTCGTAGATGATCCAAATGCTCCATGCAGTATGCTCGTCTTTCCAATTGAGTGCTGCCTTTTATTTCTGGCAAACCTCCGGTAATAATACGTAATGGCTCTCCGTATACATGCATATCAACTGTAGTGTACATTTTAGTAAAGTTCATATTCATTCTCCCTCCAAATTTTTCTCTACTTTCTTTAAATTTCTAAGAATACTCTGTCTTATTTTTTATGTAAGTCTCGTGCTGACTTTAGACATAGCGAAGTTAATCTTATTAAAAACCTCCGAATGAGATATAAGGTTATTACAAGTCACCACTATAAAATTACTAATTCCTTAGTCGAGGGTGTCAAAACTTCACGTCCATTTTCTGTGATGAGGATAACGTCCTCAACCCTGGCTCCGCCAAGGCCATGTAAATAGATACCAGGTTCGACTGTTATCACCATGTTTTCTTCTAATACTTTGTCTTTTACAACAGAGAAAAATGGGTCTTCATGTACTTCCAGTCCTATTCCATGTCCAGTTCCGGTACCAGAACGATCGTTAAAACCGTGCTTTATAATATTTTTCCTCATTAAAGCATCGACCTCTTGATCGGTTAGCCCTGGTCTTAAGCCAGCAACACAAGTTTCGAATGAGGTAAGAACAATATCATGGAGTTTCCTTAATTCAGGTGCAGGTTCTCCAACAGCAATGACTCTTGAAATATCTGCCCAATAGCCTTGATAATTGGCACCGAAATCAATTGTTATCATTTCCCCTTTTTCAATTACTTTTTCACTTGCACGGCCATGCGGCAATGAGGCACGAAATCCTGAGACTACAATCGGAGAAAAACCCGTGGTTGTACAACCGTGCCTCCTGATAAACAATTCAAGTTCTTCCGCTACATCCAATTCAGATAGTCCGGATCGGACAAAGTTTAAGACATGGAGGAACGCTTTATCAGTAACATCTGCAGCCACCCTTAATTTCTCAATTTCATCTTTTGATTTAATCATTCGGAGTTTTTCAACAACACCGCTTGTAGGAATTAATTCTTTCGAAAGACGGTCTTTATTTCTGCTAAATAATCCAAACGATAAATGTTCTTGTTCAAAACCAAGCTTGCTAATCTTCATTTCTTTTACTTGTACAGCGACTTCTTCGAAGATTTTCCCTTTATGACCTGTATGTCCAGCGTGTAAAACAATATCATAATCCTCAGTTTGGTTTTGGGCCTGCTCAATATAGCGATAATCGGTAATAAGTTTTGCTTCAGTTTCCGAGATGAGAATAACACCATTGCTTCCTGTAAAGCCAGACATGTATAATCTGTTCCATGGATTGATAATCATCATCCCGTCCACACCTAAATCATGAAACCTTTCCCTCAGCTTTCTAATTCGCTCCATTGGTATCCACCTCACATTTTTATTTCAGGCTATATTATGCAATTTTTGTGCCATGAAAAATATCTCACGGTTCAAATTAAATAGAAGGAATTAGGATTTAGGATCGTCTCATTTTGTTATACACTTTCAAAATATTTAGACAACTGTTGTCAAAAAATTTGTACACCAATTTAGTACTGCTTCCTACTCACTTTCAAATATATAATTTTCCAGTCAATTTTAAAAAAGTTCTTTGGATTCCTTATATAACAAAGCTTGGCATACTTCTTGCAAAGTAAATATCTGAATATTTCAAAAAAAGGAGGAATGCAATTGATGAAAAAGAAAGTTGCTTTAGCGATACTGTTTTCTCTTATCATTGCTTTTGGACTGGCAGGCTGTTATGGAAAAAACAAGGATACTTCTCAACCAGCAGCATCAGATGGAAAAGAAAAAGGTCAAACGTCAAATCCTGAATCCCAAACTCTGAATTTATATGCCTCTAATGAAATTCCAACATTAAAAACAAATGGGATCATTGATGGGTTATCGGCAACCATGATGATGAATATTATGGAAGGCCTATATCGAGCTAATCCTGATCAAAAGCTTACCCCTGGAATGGCAATAGACCATGAAGTAAGTAAAGATGGCAAAACTTATACCTTCCATTTGAGAAAAGATGCAAAATGGAGTAATGGAACACCTGTAACTGCGCATGACTTTGTCTTTGCATGGCAAAGAGTACTTCACCCAGATACTCTTTCACCGCACGCATATGAATTAGATAATATAGTAAATGCAACTGAAATCCAGGACAAAGACAATGAACTTTATGGAAAGGTCGATGCCCTAGGTGTAAAAGCCCTTGATGACTACACGCTAGAAGTAAAGCTAAATAATGCCATTCCATATTTCCTTGAAACATTAACAAATGTTGTTTTCTACCCTCAAAATGAAGAGTATATTAAATCACAGAGCGACAAATATGCTTTAGAGCCAGAAAACTTAATTTATAATGGACCTTTTGTACTTGATTCATGGAAACACGAAGAAGGCTGGGTACTTAAGAAAAATTCAACCTATTGGGATGCTCAAAATGTAAAGCTTGAAAAAATTAACTATAAAGTGGTAAAGGATGTTTCTTCAGGTGTAAACCTTTATGATTCCAATGCTGTAGATGTCACAAATTTGTCGTCTGAATTTGTTGATTTATATCATAATCATCCAGACTTCCATACAACGATGAAAAGAGAAATCTATTTTATCCGCTTTAACCTAAAGAATAAGTATTTAAGCAATCCCAATATCCGAAAAGCAATTGATATGGGATGGGACAAGAAGGAAGCCGCTGAGAAAATTCTTAAAAATGGATCACTTCCCGCCTACTTTTTAATTCCTGAGAAAATGGTAACGCCTCCGGACGGAAAAGATTTCAGAAGCAAATACGGCAACTTTAATGCTGAAGGTATTGAAAAAGCTAAAGAATATTGGAAAAAAGGACTACAGGAATTGGGGACTGACAAGATTGAACTTGAATTCTTAAGCTATGATGACGGGCAGCGAAAGTCCGTTGCAGAATATATTAAAAACCAGCTCGAGAAAAACTTACCTGGTCTAACGATTAAAATTAATCAGCAGCCGAACAAACAAAAGCTCGCATTAGAAGGAAAGCAAGAGTATGATATGAGCCATTCCGGATGGCGCAGTGATATTGCCGATCCAAGTGATTTTATGTCTATTCACCTTTCCGACGGACCATATAACTGGCAAAGCTATAAAAATGCTGAATATGATCAGCTAGTAAAAAAAGCTCAAGTTGATTTTTCTGATCTAGCCAGACGTTTTGCCGATTTACAAGAAGCAGAGCGAATTCTAATCGAAAAAGATACGGCAATTTCACCTATGTATCAAGCAAGTGACGCCTACCTTGTCAAGCCATATGTAAAAGGAATTCTTTCACACCCTAATTCAACCTACAGCTATAAATGGACCTATATTGAAGGTAAATAAGAAAAGCGCAAGCGCCCTGGAGCTGGACAATTCTCAAAGTCAAAATTTATAAATTCTTATATTATAAGAAAAGCGAAAGCGCCTGGGGTATAAAAAAATCCCAGGCGCTGTTTATTAGATTGAAGCAATGAGGGTAAAAAGAAACATAATCCCTCCGGAAATTAGCAGAGAGTAAGTGATAGAAAAATGGCTAGTTTTTTTAACCGGAGGTCCTTTCAAGTTGCCAGTCTGCTGGGAAACATACTCTTCCACTTTTGAGATTTTCCTATAAAAAATAGTAAAACTATAGATGATCCCGTTAAACATTCCCCCTTTTAAAACGATTAAGCTGCCACCCAACATAAGAAAAAGAAGCGAGATGAAAAACAAATAATAGATAAATTTTGTCCATGACCCTTGATCTAACATCAAAGAAGCTATTGCAGACAAAGCCATGGAAGAAAGAATCAATTTACTCGTATTGCTAATAATAAGCCTCTCCTCCTTTATCCACTGTAAATCTATATGACTTCCGAATCTTTGTTTTTGAATTTACGATATTCCTGTTCTGTGCATGCCACCCAGTGGCCTTTTTTAACTTCCCGTAGTACAGGTTCTTCTTCCCCATTACGAGAAAGCTTGTCATCAAACTTAATTCGCCTGCGGGTACGTTCTGTATTTGGATCTGGAATTGGAATGGCAGATAAGAGCGATTTTGTGTAAGGATGCAACGGATTTTGATAAAGCTCATCACTTTCAGCCAGTTCAACAATTCTTCCTTTATACATAACACCAATCCGATCACTAATATATTTCACCATTGAAAGGTCATGTGCGATAAATAGATATGTCAGTCCTTTCTCCTTCTGCAGCCTTTTTAGTAAATTGACGACCTGCGCCTGAATGGAGACATCAAGAGCAGAGATTGGTTCATCTGCAATAATAAATTCCGGATTGACCGCTAACGCTCTTGCAATACCTATACGCTGACGCTGTCCCCCACTAAATTCATGAGGATACCGATTAGCGTGTTCCCGGTTTAAGCCAACTGTTTCAAGCAATTCATATACTCTTTCCATTCTTTCCTTTTTATTCGTATAAAGCTCGTGAATATCCATCCCCTCAGCAATAATATCTGCCACGGTCAAACGGGGATTTAACGATGAGTACGGGTCTTGAAAAATCATTTGGATTTTCTGATTAAGTTTTTGTAATTCACTGCCTGGCTTTCTTCCAAAAATACTTTCATTATTGTAGAGAATTTCTCCGTCTGTAGCATTATATATACGGCTAATGGTCCTTCCTGTTGTCGATTTTCCACATCCGGATTCTCCGACAAGGCCAAAGGTTTCTCCTTTATAGATATCAAAGCTTAGCCCATCCACTGCCTTTACGGATTGTTTTTTACCAATCGGAAAATATTGCTTCAAATTTTTTATTTCGAGGAGCTTTTCTTTTTTATCCGTTTTTTTCAATAATCTTTCTCTAGATTTCTCATTAGGCAAAGACTGACCTTGTTTTTTTAAATCTTCCGGAAGGATGACTTTAGGAGCCTTTTCATGCAATAGCCATGTTGCAGCATAATGGGTGTCCGATACTTTAAACATCGGTGGTTCTATACGAAAATCTATTTCCATCGCATATTTGTTCCGCGCCGCAAAGGCATCACCCTTTGGCGGATTCAAAAGGTCTGGAGGGGTTCCTGGTATGGTAATAAGTTCTTCACCACGATAAATTACATTTGGCATCGCGCCAAGAAGGCCCCAAGTATATGGATGTTGCGGGTTATAAAATATTTCATTCACTGTGCCGATTTCAATAATTTTCCCGGCATACATAACCGCTACACGATCCGCAATATTCGCAACCACTCCTAAATCATGAGTAATAAAAATGATCGAGGTCTCCATTTTTTTCTGAAGATTCTTTAATAGCTCTAAAATCTGAGATTGAATTGTCACGTCGAGTGCGGTTGTTGGTTCATCTGCGATTAGTATTTGGGGATTACAAGAAATGGCCATTGCAATGACGACACGCTGCCTCATTCCACCTGAAAACTGGTGTGGATAGTTAGAAATTCTCATTACTGCATTGGGGATTCCGACCATTTCAAGTAGCTCAATGGTTTTTTCTTTTGCTTTTTTCTTTGGCAGTTTTTGATGCTTTATAATACTTTCCATGATTTGCTTCCCAATAGTCATAGTTGGATTTAGGGAAGTCATAGGGTCTTGAAAAATCATCGAAATGTCAGAACCTCGGATATTTTGCATTTGTTTCTCTGTTAATGTGACGAGGTTTTTCCCGTCAAATAGAATTTCTCCACTTGTAATTCGTCCTGGAGGATTAGGTATTAATTTCATTAGACTTTTAGAGGTAACCGATTTTCCTGATCCCGATTCTCCAACAATGGCAAGAGTTTCTCCTTTATTAAGATGGAAAGAAACTCCCCTAACTGCTTTGACTTCCCCGGCATATGTGTCAAAGGACACTTGTAAATTTTTCACATCCAAAATTTTTTCCACAACCTTGCCTCCTATTTGCGCATTTTTGGGTCTAGGGCATCTCTAAGACCATCGCCTACCAAGTTAAAGCTGATCATAATCAAGCTAATAATGATTGCGGAAAAAGCGAGCATATGCGGATAAATCCGTAATAATTTATATCCATCATTTATTAATGTTCCTAAGGAAGCGATGGGCGGCTGAAGCCCAAGACCGATAAAGCTCAAAAATGCCTCAGTAAAAATAGCCGTTGGAATAGTGAACATGGTTGTAATGATAATTGGTCCCATTGAATTTGGGATTAAATGTTTCCAAATCATCCTCGCATTCTTTGCCCCTAGTGTTTTTGAAGCTAGAATATATTCTTGTTCCTTTAGCTTCAGCACTTGCCCACGGACAATTCGTGCCATTCCGACCCATCCAGTTATAACCATCGCTAACGTAATAGAGATGATCCCTGGCTGCAACACCAAGATTAGGAGAATAACAACAATAAGGTGTGGAATTCCTACTAAAACTTCAATAATCCTTTGCATCATATTATCAATACGGCCACCATAGTAAGCTGAAATGCCGCCATAGGCAACACCGACAATTAAATCAATGATCGCTGCTAAAAAAGCGATATATAAAGAAATGCGCGTTCCTTTCCAAATTCGTGTCCATAAATCTCTTCCTAAATTGTCCGTACCAAACCAGTAATAACCTGAAACTTTACTTTCCTTATATTTGTCCACTCCATGAATATCTACACCGTTAAAACCTATCCATGGAAAACTTTCTAAAATTGGTATTTTGGCTGGTAAATTGGCCCGTGATAAATTTTGCTCGTCGTAGCCGTAATGATTTGCATAAGGTCCAAATATGGCTAAAAGTAATATAAGAGTAATGAGGATTAACCCTGTAAATGCGGCTTTATTTTTACGAAAGCGCCTCCAAACATCCTGCCAGTATGTGTTCGCAGGACGTGAAATTTGCTCGGTAGAACTCCTGCTTTTTGCAGGTAGGAACATTTCATCTGTAAGCTCTTTATTTTTAATAATCATTATTTGACCCCTCCTGTTAATCTAATCCTTGGGTCGATAATTCCGTACAGGATGTCAACAATCAAAACAATTCCAATAAATAGGACGCTATAAAACAAGGTAACCCCCATAATCACAGGAAAGTCATTAGTCATAATGGATTTAACGAATTGCTCACCAAGTCCCGGAACACTAAAAATTTTCTCAATCACCAATGTTCCAGTTAGCAACGATACCGTCATTGGTCCCAATATCGTAACAATCGGGATTGCTGCATTACGCAAACTATGTTTTATGATTATGGAAAATCCGTTCAACCCTTTTGCCCGTGCCGTAACAATATAATCTTGTCCTAATACTTCAAGCATTTCGGTACGCATAAATCTAGCTATTGTTGCAATCACAAAAACAGATAACGAAATCGTTGGTAAAATTGAGTATTCAAATCCTTCCCAAAAGGCAACAGGCAGCCATTGCAAACGAACACCTACCCAATATTGCATTAATCCTGCAAACACAAAATTCGGTACCGATATTCCAATAACCGAAATCACCATTGCCCCATAGTCAATCGAGGTATTATGCCTAAGTGCAGCAATAATACCTAGAATAATCCCCAAAATGGTCCCAACTATTAATGATTGTGTCCCTAAGACCGCAGATGCCCCAATCCGTTCGCCGATAATATTTGACACTGACCGTCCATCATATTGAAACGAAACACCAAAATCACCTTTGAAGATATTTTTCATGTAGGTAATGTATTGAAGAGGGACAGGTTCATCCAACCCATATCTTTCATTCAATCTTTCTTTCTGTGATTCTGATAATCTTTCATCATTAAATGGTGACCCAGGCAATGTTTGCATGAGAAAAAAAGTAAAAGTTGCAATTACAAAAAAAGTGACCAGCATGTATCCTACTCTACTGAAAATATATTTTGCCAATTTTTCAACACCCCCATCATTAAAGGATCCCTGATTACTAATAGATTCATGCAAGTTCTGTACCATTTTAAGCTGCCAAATAGTATTATTTTGAATATTGAAATAATTAAAAGCAAACTATCCAATATCCATATTACGATCTTTGATATGGATATTGGATAGTATTCCAAATAATGTAAAAATACCAACAAATTAATACTAAAGCATCGGACAGCTCCTAGATAAAGAGGTTGTTTTGTGCGATTAAATCTTTTAATAGTATGAATTTACTTCCATTCTGTGTTTCTATTAAAAAGGAAAACCTAATCTACTAGGTAATCAGTGATAAAAAAGGAGAGTATAGTGTCGTAAACAGCAATTAGCTTTCCTTTTTTATCACAAAACTGTGCCTCTCGTTTCTAATTTATTTCAGGTTTACCCAAACACTCTTCACTTCAGTATAATTGTCAAGTGCATAGGAGCCCATTTCACGTCCGATGCCAGATTGTTTATAACCACCGAAGGCTGCGGCAGGATCTTCTAGGTTGTAATCATTGATCCAGACTGTACCTGCTTTTAATTTGTTTGATACTTTGAGCGCTGTTTTAATATCTTTTGTCCAAACACCTGCAGCAAGTCCAAATGCAGAGTTATTTGCTCTCTCAATCACTTCTTCAACCGTATCAAACGGCAAGACGACCACAACTGGACCAAATATTTCTTCTTTGGCAATCACCATTTCATCCGTGACATCCGCAAATACCGTAGGCTGTACGTAATACCCCTTATCTAATGCTTTTTCGCCCCCAGCAGCCAGCCTTGCTCCTTCTGCTTTTCCCTTTTCGATGTAATCAAGGACACGTTCTAGTTGTCTTTTCGAAACAAGCGGTCCCATATCGGATTCTTTATCCATTCCTGGACCCAGTTTTACCTTATTTGCTAGCTTTGCTAGTTTTTCAATGACATGTTCATAGTGTTTTCTATGGACGAACACACGGGAGCCTGCACTGCAATTTTGTCCATGGTTATACATAATTCCGTTAAAGGCCCCAATAATGGCTTCTTCAACATCTGCATCCTCTAAAATAATGTTTGGTGACTTCCCGCCTAGTTCTAACGTGATATTTTTAATCGTTTCGGCTGCTTGGCGCATAATATACTTTCCTGTAACCGTAGAACCTGTAAAGGCAACCTTATCAACATCGTGATGGTTAACAATCGCTGCCCCTGCTGTTTGACCGAATCCAGGGACGAAGTTGACAACACCATCAGGGAAGCCGGCCTCCAGAAAAAGCTGTGCTGTATATAATAGAGACAATGGAGTTTGCTCGGCAGGTTTTAGGACAATTGTACAGCCTGTCGCAAGGGCCGCACCCATTTTCCACGAAGCCATGGTCAACGGAAAGTTCCAAGGGATAATTTGACCAACAACACCAACCGGTTCATGCCTTGTATAGTTTAAATAATCTTTTGAAATCGGAACTGTCTGACCTAAAATTTTCGTTGCCCAGCCAGCATAATAGCGGAATTGTTCTACTGTTGCCGGAATATCATCTGCTAGTGCCACTTGGTAGGGCTTTCCGTTATCCAAAGCTTCTAATTGCGCGAGCTCTTCCTTATTTTCCTCAATCAAATCTGCAAGTTTGTAAATTAAGCGTGCTCTTTCGGCCGCGCTAAGTTCAGGCCATCGTCCTTTTTCAAATGCCCGGCGAGCGGCATCTACAGCTAAATGAACGTCTTCTTCTTGCGCTTCACTTACTAAGGCAAGCACTTCTTCCGTTGCCGGATTAATGGTTTCAAACGTTTTTCCACTTACAGCCGGTATAAATTTTCCGTCTATAAAAAGTTCAATTTTTCCCTCTAAAAACGCTTTCACTTTTGGTTTTAATTCAACCTGTGCTGTTAACATCGTTTATTCCTCCTTGCAATTTATACTTTTTATATATGCCGGGGGAACTTTCCCCCAGCACATCATTCCCGTGTTTTTTATGCTCTAGAAACGGCTGTTAAGCTCGCTAAAATGTCTTTTAGTTGTTGATCTTCCGCAGGTGTCAACCCTAAACGAGGATAACGGGAAGGTCCTCCTGCCTGGCCGTTCAGCTCCATCGCACGTTTGACAATTTGTACATATTTCCCTGACCCTTCTAGGAAGGCACAAAGTGGTAAAATGCTATTATTGAGCGCCCATGCCTCTTTTAACTCACCTTTTTGAAAATGTTCAAACATGTCTGTCACGAGCTTTGGTACAATGTTCCCTGCGACAGAAATCCAACCTGTTGACCCGACTAAATAAGACTCCATGACCAATTCTTCTGAACCGCAGAAAACCTCAAAATCCCCTTTTCCAAGTCTCGCCAAATCCCTTGCTTTACGGATATCGCCGCTTGATTCTTTAATGTGAGTGACTCTATCACACTCTTTTCCAATTTTAAGCATCAGCTCTGTGCTCATATCGACACCGGATGTAAACGGATTGTTGTAAAGCATAATCGGCACGTTCACCGCTTTAGATACTTCATTAAAATGGAAGTAAATTTCTTCTTCCTTCGGTTTGCAATAGTAAGGGTTAATGATCAGTGCACAATCAGCACCATGTGCCTCCGCTTGCTTCGAGTACTCAATTGTTTCTTTCGTTGTTTCCGCAGCCGTTCCAACAACAACAGGAATACGGCCATTCACTTCCTTCACGACCAATTCCACAATCTGGAATCTTTCTTCTTTTGATAAACTAACGAATTCTCCGGTACTGCCGTTGATCACAATGCCTGCGACCCCTTGATTTACGAAGTAGTTTACATTATTTTTTACTCCGTCCCAGTCGATCTCCTGTGCCACAGTCATTGGTGTGATCAATACGGGATACGCCCCTCTAATGGTTGTCATGTTCATTTCCTCCTCAAAGTTTTTTCTTTACCAGAATTGCCGCTAAGAAGTTTTTATTGATTCGATTTATTTCGAAAAATTCCTGATTACGTTAATAAAAACCCAGCCGCTAAAGGATCTGTCGGATCTAATACAAATGTTTGTAATCCTGTAATGAAGCCGCGGCTTGTCACCGCAAACTGGTAACCATTCTCCGTTTGTTCAGCTGCTTGTGCGGACAATCTGCTGTTGAAAATACTTTCATTCACAAGTCCCTGCTCCATACGTAATGCTCCTTTTGAGAGTAAACTTGTATAACAAGCTAGTGTCGGTCCAAAGCCGGGCGAACGCACGATAAACTGATCATCACGGAAGGTAACAGATCTAATTCGCTCCTCTCCAAGTGCAGAATCATCCAGTAAAATAGCAACTTTTACGGGGATGTCTGAATCAAGTGCCTGAAACACAGTCCGTCCCCATCTTTTTAATTCAGACAGATCCTCAACACGAATCTCGAAAGGAAAATCGCGCCTCTCAAACACCGCATATAATTGGTCTGCTTGTACTAGCGAAAACTTTGTATTGAATTGTGTATGAGAGAATGGGACATCAGTTTGGATTACTCGACACGGACCACTTTCCAGTTTCACAGAAACCACTTCTTCCTTTTCCATGACGGCGGTAACAGAAATCAAACCGGTGACCGTTTCGATTTTGTATTCACCTGATTTGTTTGATGGCAAATGACCGCATTCTAGTAAAGATGTAATAACGGCAACGATGCCGCCGTAATGAACAGGGACGGTTCCCTCATGGTTGAAAAAGAGAACGGCTACATCCGCTGACGGGCTAATCGGCGGAAGGGCAAGGCAGCCGTTTAGTCCAGCGAATCCACGCGGCTCGTTTAATAAAAGGTTTTTCTCCTCTTCATACATTAGTGGAAACTTTTCATACAGCTGCTCCAAGCTCCGATAATGGATAAATGGCACGTGATGAATAATGCGAAACGCCTCACCGGCTACATGTACATCCGTTGTTGAGTAAACTTTATGAATCTTCAATTCACGTCCTCCGTTTCATGTTCCATCGGGGGAATGAGCAGAAATCCTTCTTTAAGCGGATCTTCCTCATGGTAAAAGAACCGGTGCATGCCCATTAGCCAAGCAGATCCTGCAATTTTTGTCACTACTGCCTCTACGCCTTCCACATTGGTTGTTTCAAGAATGCGTCCTCGAAATAAAGAGCCGACAATGCTTTCATGAATAAATTCTTCGCCAATGGAAATTTCTTGATTGGCATAAAGCACGGCAAGTTTTGCTGACGTACCGGTTCCACATGGTGAACGGTCAATTCCACCTGGAGGAACAATGACTGTATTTTTCACATCCGCCTCTGTATGTGTTGGTTCAGTAAAAAATTCAACATGGGTCAGCCCGCGAATGAATGGATATTTCGGGTGAACAATCTCCGTTTTTTCATTAATCGTGTTTCTAATGGTGATGGCTTTTTCGATAATATGCGATGCATTCTCCGGTGTTAATTCCAGCCCAACCGATTTAGCATCGATGATGGCGTAAAAATTCCCGCCGTACGCAATGTCCGCATCCACTCGTCCAATCCCTTCCACATCAACGGAAACACTTTTTAAGAGAAAAGCAGGCACATTACAAAAGGACACCTCTTTCGCTTTGCCGCCTTCTACAGTAATATCCACTTCTACAAGCCCGGCGGGAGTATCCAATTTTAATGATGTGACTGGCTCTTGAATGGGGATTAGCCCTGATTCCACTAATGCCGTGCATACACCAATTGTGTCATGCCCACACATCGGCAAATAGCCTCCAGTTTCTATGTAAATCACCCCAAAATTCGCTTCCGGATGACAGGGAGCCGTGAGCAGGGCTCCAGACATTACATCATGGCCACGCGGTTCGTTCATTAACAGTTTGCGAATCCAGTCAAACTCCTCTTTCATATAGAACATTTTTTCAGACATCGTTGCTCCCACCAATTCCGGGAGACCGCTAATGACAGTCCTCGTCGGGTTCCCGCCTGTATGTGTATCAATCGTTGTAAATACTTTATGTGCCTTCACTCTGTTATCACCTTTTCTTTAAACCGATCAAAACAAAGTGGTTCAATCGGTATAGAAGTTTCTTTTTCATTGATCAGTTCTTCGATAATTTTCCCCGTGACCGCGGCTAAGCTAATTCCATCCCCTTCATGACCGGCCGCAATGTAATAATTCGGGATTTTCTCAACACGGGAAATGATAGGTAAATGGTCTTCTGTCCACGGCCTTAAGCCCGCATACGAACGGATCACCATCATATCCGCCATTTTCGGATAAAAACGGATGGCGCGATTAGCGATGCATTTAATGACCTCATGGTTTACCTTCGTGTTGAAGCCGACAAATTCCCGACTGCTTCCAATCAAAAAGTTTTGGCTTTCCGTTGGTTCGAAAACAAGGGCCACTCCGTATTTTTCTGTCATTGGGTCAACACGGCGCACCCCGCCGAATTTAGAAATCAAGTAACCGAACTCCATCACTTTGCGACATCCGACATGCTGCTGTCTTGAAGCTACGATAATATGTCCTTTTCTTGGTTCAATCGGGATTGAAAGGTCAAGCATCTCTCCAATTCTTGGTGTCCATACCCCAGCTGCATTGACAACATGATCGGCAGTAAAAACTCCATTTGATGTATCCACGATAAATGTACCATTTTCTTCTTTTTTCACTTGCCTTACTTCTGTTTGCTTCCAAGCCTTTGCTCCTTGTTTTTTCGCTTCCTCTAGCAGTGAAAAAGCAAGGAGATAGGGATTGACTGTAGAATCTGTCGCGCATTCCAATCCCCCTAACAAGTCATCTGCAAAGTAGGGAGATTCCTGGCGGATATCCTGGCGGTCAAGCATTCTGAAAGGAAGGCCAGCAGCTTTCTGGCGGTCGACCCATCTCTTTGCCGCTTCCATCTCTTCCTCTGACTCGCAAACAAGAATACTTCCCGCGGCTCGATACTCAAAAGAGTTTCCTAAGTCTTTGCTCAAATCATCTACTAAACGCTGGCTGAACAAAGACATCTGACTGTCAAAGCCTGGATCTTTATCAATCGCCAAAATATTTCCATCACAACGGGAAGACGTGCCGCTGACAAATTCCCCTTTTTCAATGATGGTTACATCTCTTCCATATTTAGAAGCATAATAGGCAATCGAACAGCCAATAATTCCCCCGCCAATGACTAAAACGTCACAATGCCTCACTTCCCTTTCCTCCCTTCGATTGATTGTCTACTTTCTAATAATGCAAGTAATGTGCCAAACAAAAACTCTCGGGCAGTTATTTCTAAATAGTAAAAATATTTTAAATATTTTATGATCCCGTGTATAATTACTTTTACAGTGTTAATAAATTTTTACACATATGGAGGTTATTATGGCATTTTCATTACCGCCAGTGAAAGTAATAATGAACGGTTGGCAAACATCGAACGAAGAACACATCATTGAACAGAAAAATGGAGAATTCTTTTATCGACTTTCCGAAAAGGCAATAGCCATTCCCTGCAAAGTTATGAAGGAGGATGATTCCTTCGATACCCTGATCCAGTCTTTTAATCGCCATGATGCGGTTGTTATCCTTGATAACAAAGGCCTTCCTGCCGCATGTATAACTGCTCCGCAAATAGTCGAATTCCTTCATAATGCTTTTAAACAATTGGAGGCATTTTATGAAGCAGTCATTCAAACAACGGATGCCTCCATTACGGTCATTGATGAACATGCACGCGTTCGCACATGGACTGAAGGTGCGGAAAAACTTTTCACAGTCAAAAAACAAGAGATCGTCGGTCAACATATTTCCGATTTTTTCGACCCCAATAAACTTGAAATCTTGCAAACACTATATAAAGGAAAAAGGATTACAGGTCAGTACCATCAGCCCCGGTCAGACCTGTTTGTATTAATTAATTCTAACCCCGTTTACTTCAACAACCGCATTATCGGCGCAGTGGTTTCAGAAACAGATGTTACCAATCAGGTCGTACTCAACGAAAAATTATTTAACATGACCACCGAAGTCCACCGTTTAGAGCAAGAAGTAGCAAAATATAAGGACTCTTCCGATCCGTTTAATTCCATCAAAGGAAAAAGTACTTCCATTCAAAGGACGGTTCATCTTGCAAGAAAAGTGTGTTCAGTTAAATCAACGGTACTGATTTTAGGCGAAAGTGGTGTTGGAAAAGAAGTGTTTGCCAAGGCCATTCATGATGGTAGCGAAGAGCCGAACGCTCCGTTTATTTCTATTAATTGCGGGGCGATACCCGCTTCATTATTTGAAAGTGAGTTATTTGGATATGAGCGTGGTGCCTTCTCCGGTGCCGACATAAAAGGAAAAAAGGGAAAAATTGAATTAGCAAAAGGAGGTACTTTGTTTCTTGACGAAGTAGGCGAAATGCCGCTTGAAATGCAGGTAAAGCTGCTGCGTGTGTTACAGGAGCGGAAATATTATCGTGTCGGCGGCGAAAAAGAAATCATTGCTGACTTTCGGGTAATCGCTGCGACGAACCGCGATTTACATGAATTAATGCAAGAAGGCCGGTTTCGTGAAGATTTATATTATCGCTTAAACGTCGTTAGTCTCCACATTCCTCCTTTAAGAGAGCGGCACGAAGATATTATCGAATTGACCCATTTCTTTTTAAATGATTTTTCACAACGCTATCAACGCCCGATTTATGAATTTTCACCAGATGTCATGCAGGAACTGCTCCGTTATCATTGGCCTGGGAATATTCGTGAACTTCGCAATATTACTGAACGGCTCGTTGTCTTTGCGACTGATGGTGTCATTAGAAAAGATTATTTACCGTTTTCCGCAGGTAGCGCGGGCCTTGAAAACAACAACATAATGATTTCATCCAATACCCCTAAAGAAAAGGATGATACCATTTTATCGCTGCAGGAAGAAATGGATCAGTACGAGAAAAAAATAATTGAAAGAGCCTTGCGGATTGTTGATGGGAACAAATTGGAATGCGCGAAACATCTTGGCATAACACGGGCCACTTTATACAACCGATTGAAACGTCTCGGCATAAAATAATCCCTTTTCCCCTCTAAGTTGGTACGATTATTGCATAGTAATTTAATATAAGAAAAATTAGAGGGGGAAAAGGGAATGGCAAAAATGGGGGATATTGTTATTTGCCGTTGTGAAGAAGTTACTTACGGACAACTTCAATCAACAGCAGATAAACATAAATGCACAGCGCGAGAATTAAAACTAAGAACAAGGGCGGGTATGGGCTTTTGCGGCGGTCGTACATGCAGGCCTTCATTGGACAGAATCATAGAAAGTGTTATCCCAAACACAGCTCAGGGTGAAATTCCGTTAAAATACCAGCCCCCGATCCGGCCGGTGACGTTTGGAACGGTGGGTGAAAACCAATGACCAGAATCATAGACCATCCAATCTTAGGGAAACTAGATGACCGAGAAATCATTACCTTTCAGTTTGACGGAAATACATATGAGGCATATGAAAGTGAAACAATTGCAGCCGCTCTTTTAGCAAATGGGATCAAAAAACTGCGTGTTCATGAAGGATCCGGGACACCTCGGGGGATTTATTGCAACATCGGCCACTGCATGGAATGCCGTGTAACGGTCAATGATCAAGCGAACGTAAGAGCCTGCCTAACGGTTGTAAAGAAAAACATGGTTGTTGAAAGCGGCAAGCAGCATCCAAACATTGTCAAAAGGATGGTGGAGCAGCCATGAGTGAGGTGATCGTGATTGGAGGCGGACCGGCAGGATTAGCAGGCGCCATTGCCTGTGCCAGTTTTGGGCTCCATGTAACCGTCCTTGATGAATTTATTAAGCCAGGCGGCAGATTGCTTGGACAGCTTCATCAGGAACCTTCCGGTGAATGGTGGAATGGAATGAAAGAGTCAGAACGCCTTCATCAGGAAGCATGGAGATTATCGGTCGATATCCGTTGCGGTGTTTCTGTTTACAATCTAGAAAAAGAAAATGACCTCTGGCATGTGTACACAAATTCAGGAACATTGACGGCACCATTTGTGTTAGTGGCAACGGGTGCCGCTGAATATCCGATCCCGCTCCCCGGCTGGACTCTTCCCGGTGTGATGTCGATTGGGGCTGCTCAAGTGATGACAAATGTTCACCGCGTCCAAGTCGGTAAAAAAGGAATCATTATCGGGGCGAATATTTTAGCCTTTGCGATTTTAAATGAATTACAACTGGCCGGTATAACTGTCGATCGCATTGTTCTCCCTGAGAAAAACCAGATAAGTCAAAAAGCAGGTGAGCCGGAAGAGGTCCTGAAATCGCTGTTAAATGCGGCCCACCTGGCCCCGTCACCACTTTTACGCTTTGGAAGCCGTTTTATGAAAAAGGACTGGATAAGAAAAATGGGATTAAACTTTTATCCCAAAAATGGGATGAAGGTAAACGGTACGCCGCTCCAAATTCGCAAGGCTGCAGTAGAAATTATCGGTCAGGATTACGTAGAAGGAGTACGAGTTGCTGATATTGACGAAACTGGTCAGATTATTGCCGGTTCCGAAAAAATTTATGAGGCGGATTTTGTTTGTATCGCGGGTGGCTTATATCCACTTGCAGAACTGACCGCTGTCGCCGGATGCCCGTTTCAATACATACCAGAACTTGGCGGCCATGTGCCACACCATTCAGAAACGATGGAAACCCCTCTTGAAGGGCTTTTTGTAGCCGGCAATATCACTGGGATTGAGAGTGGAAAAATTGCCATGGCCCAAGGAACTACCGCAGGCCTTTCCATTGCCAAACACGCCAGAAAAGGAGCGGACACCCTCGACGAACAGCTGCAGCAAGCTGTAAAAAACGTCCGTACCGTCCGGCAGCATGCTGCGATTCAATTCAATCCTGAAATCGACAATGGCAGAAGCAAGATGAACCAGCTTTGGGAAGATCACTATGCCAATAACGGCGAAGTTTCCCGGAAAAGAATCGGGTGAAAGAAAAATCAGCGGCCAGAACGGCCGCCGGTTTTTTTGGTCCATATTCTAAGTTTTTCCCCACACATGTTTATATCATCTCAGTTTTTTTCACCTTTTCATTTCTCATTTATTATCACTTTTATAGTAAAAAAAACACATTCTAAAATACCTAGTAACTGAAAATATTGTCAGAAAATTTTATACTTTCAGATATAAATCTATTAATATATTTCATGAAGATGAACAACTATGATATTGACTCCATAAAACTAAAGACAATGGATTAGGAAGGTCATTATGATTGACGGTTATCTACTAGCTCCCTGTACAGAGCAGTGAAACCTCTTTCTTTTGAAAACCCTTTCATTAAGGAGGTGAGTTAATAACTGTAGATTGTTAAACATTTACCGTAGGAACTGAACTGGTTAAAAAGGTGCAATTTTTTTAAAAAATAACCAAGGGGGATTAAAATGAGAAAACATTCCATGATCGCATTAGGTTTTGTGCTTGTACTGTCACTTTTTTTAAGCGCTTGTTCAAGTAAAACTGGCTCTGGGGATAATGCAAGCGGAGATGAGATTTTAGTAGGGGTCCTCCTGCCTGTAACAGGAAATAATGCTACAGACGGGAAAGACATGTTGAATGCAATGAAAATGGCAGTTGAAAAGATTAATAGTGACGGCGGAGTTTTAAAGAAGAAAATTAAATTAGAAGTAGCAGATGATGGCTGTGACCCGCAAATGGCAACGACTGCGGCAAACAAGCTTGTGTCCAAGAAAGTAGTGGCTATTGTCGGTGGTTATTGCTCGGGGTCGACATTGCCGGCATCAGGTGTTTTTCATAATGCAAACATCCCGATGATTGTAGCCGCAGCCAATTCATCAGAATTACCTAAACAAGGGTATGACACTTTATTTTTAATAAACGGACTAGTCCCTGACCAGGCTCAATCCGGTGCTGATTATTTTAAGGATAAAGGTGCTAAAAATATTGCGATTATCCATGATAACTCTGCCTATGCGAAGGATTTGGCAGATTTCGCAAAAAAATCAGTTGAAGAAAATGGCGGAAAAACCATCGCCTTCGAAGCCATCAATCCCGAAGAAAAAGACTTTGGTTCATTGATGACAAAGTTAAAGTCGCTTAAACCTGACGGAACCTACTTTACAGGGTATTATGCAGCCGGTGGCCTTATGCTAAAGCAATTTAAACAAAAGGGTGTTTCGGGTTCATTTATGGTCGGTGATGGAAGTTACTCACCGGATATTATCCAAATTGCCGGTTCTGAAGCGGCGAATGATCTGTTAGTAACCGCAACACCAACAGCTAATTTCATTCCGGGAGCAGAAGAATTTGTCAATAATTATAAAAGTAAATACAACTTGTCCCCTGGACCGTTTTCTGCCCTTTCCTACAACGGCATGAACCTATTAGTTGATGCCCTAAAAAGAGCGGATTCCACTGACCAGGATAAGTTAAAAAAGGCTTTAAAAGAGACAAAAGCATTTGAAGGAATTGGACAAGTAATTGAATTTAGTGACAAAAATACTTTGAATCAATCAAACTTCCACGTTATGAAGGTAGTTGGTGGAGAATTCACGTTAGAAAAATAGAGTAGATCACTCGTTGGGGCCATTTACATGTTATTTTGTTAAACAGCTCCAACGATATTCATTCTTTTACAAGCAAATACAGCGGAAGAGAGTGATAAAATAATGGATGTTTTTTTACAAATATTCTTTGATGGACTGGTTATGGGTGCTTTTTACAGTTTAATTGCTTTAGGATATACGATGGTATATGGGATTATCAAACTGCTAAACTTTGCACATGGTGATTTTTATATGCTTGGTGCTTTTATAGGCTATGCACTGCTTTCCTTTATTACTGGCGACGGCGGACTAAATGCCGGCTTACTAGGCATTGGGGCTGTTTTTATCATAACCATGATCATTGTTGGCCTCGCCGGAATAGGTGTGGAAAGAATTGCTTATCGTCCCCTGCTCACGGCCCCAAGACTTTCTATCCTTATTACCGCAATCGGAGTTTCTTTATCATTAGAGTATGCTTCCATGATTGGATGGGGAGCTTCTTATAAGGTATACCCGATTAAATTATCTAAGAACGGATTAGAAATTATCGGTGCGCAAATCTCGTTTGCTCAAATCGGATTGATTGTCCTATCTGCCCTTCTGATGCTTGGGCTTCGGCTATTTATTGAAAAAACTATTTATGGGAAGGCGATGCGTGCTATAGCATTGGATCAGTCAGCTTGCAGCTTAATGGGGATCAATGTTTATCGCATTATTTCTCTTACTTTCTTTATCGGAGCATTTTTGGCTGCAGGTGCAGGAATCATGTCGGGAGTTTATTACGGAACCATTAATTTTATGATGGGCTTCATCATTGGATTGAAAGCGTTCACAGCTGCTGTTTTAGGTGGGATTGGAAATATTACCGGTGCCATGATAGGTGGCTTAGTTCTTGGTCTTGTCGAGTCCTATGGTACGTATTACCTAGGTGGTTCTTGGAAGGATGTATTGGCGTTCGGAATTCTCATTTTATTTTTAGTGTTTAAACCTACAGGAATACTTGGTGCAAAAGAAATGGAGCGGATGTAAGTATGAAAAAGTATAAGAAGCATTCTCTTTTGCTGCTAGTCATCGTCATGTTCATTCTTCCACTCCTTCTAGATATTTATTGGCTTGATGTCTTAACACTCGTTCTATTTTATGTCGTCCTTACACAAGGATTAAATATAGTAGTAGGCTATACAGGTCTGCTCGACTTGGGCTATGCCGCATTCTTCGCCGTTGGTGCCTATACGACAGCGATATTAATGACTACTTTCCATTGGTCCTTCTGGTTAACACTTCCTGTCGCTGCACTGTTTGCTGCTGTCGCTGGAATCATTGTTGGCACACCAACACTAAGACTAAGAAGTGATTATTTGGCCATTGTTACCCTTGGCTTCGGTGAAATCGTGCGAATATTAGCGATAAATTTAGATATTACAGGATCATCATCAGGGATTTATGGGATCCCTAGACCAACCATCGGCAGTTACGTACTGTCATCGCAACAGGATTTTTATTATTTGATTCTGATTGTCGCCATCATATCTGTTCTTGTTGTCTATCGATTAGGTCATTCTAGAATTGGTCGTGCATGGGTTTATATCCGTGAAGATGAAGATGCCGCTGAGGCAATGGGAATCAACCGCATTCGCCTTAAATTATTATCCTATGCAACAGGCGCTGTCATTGGCAGTTTAGCCGGATCTATATTTGCGGTAAAAATGAGTGCCATCGCACCATTAAGCTTTAGCTTTCTACAATCGGTTATGATTCTCCTTGCGGTTGTATTAGGTGGACTAGGCAGTATTCCAGGGGTTGTCATTGGTGCTGCATTAGTCATTGTCCTCCCTGAAGTTCTGCGCGGGGCAGAAGATTGGCGTTATTTAATATTCGGTGTAGCCTTAGTCATTATGATGATTTTCCGTCCTCAAGGTATATTACCGAAAAAATATGAAACAGAGGATCGTTCCGATCTTGATGAGAAAGAAGAGACGAATGATAAGGACCATTCTATGTCTGTTTAATTAATTTTACCTAATAACTCCAGATAGGGGGTACTGCATGTCTATTTTAACTGTCAAGAATCTAAAACTTCAATTTGGCGGACTACTAGCGGTGAATGATTTGTCTTTTACTGTTGAAAAAAACACGATTTCCAGTATAATCGGTCCAAATGGCGCTGGAAAAACATCGGTATTTAATATGATTACCGGATTTTATCGACCAACTAGCGGTGAGATTGAATTAGACGGTACTAGTTTAATAAATAATAAACCTAGTCAAATAACAAAATTAGGGATGGCCCGCACATTTCAGAACCTTCGTTTATTTCCTAACCTTTCCGCATTAGATAATGTAAAGTCAGGGATGCATTGCCGAACAAAAGAAGCAGTTTGGGGGGCATTATTCCATACAAAGAGCCAAAAAGAAGAAGAAAGATTAATAGAGGAAGTGGCGCAGGAGTGCATTGATTTTGTTGGGGTACGTAAATATATGAAAAGATCGGCAAAAAATTTGCCTTATGGTGCCCAACGTTATTTGGAAATTGCCCGTGCCTTAGCCACAAAACCGAAAATATTACTTCTGGATGAGCCGGCTGCTGGCTTGAACTTTGAAGAGAAGCAATACTTGATTCAGCTTATTCGGCGTATTCGCGATGAATTCAATATTACCGTGCTAATGATTGAACATGATATGGGATTGATCAAGGAAATCTCTGAAAATATCACTGTCATTGATTATGGCTGTAAAATTGCGGAAGGAACCCCTGATGAGGTGCTGAAAAACGAAAAGGTGATTGAAGCTTACTTAGGAAAGGAGGATGTGATATGAAGTCCTTGTTAAAACTTACGAATGTAAATTCCTACTATGGAAAAATTCGTGCGTTAAATAATCTAAGTTTGGAAATAAACGAGGGAGAAATAGTCGCCTTACTTGGCAGCAACGGAGCGGGCAAAAGTACGACTCTTAAAACGATTTCCGGGCTTGTTAAACCAAAATCTGGCGAAATAGAATGGAACGGGCAAAGTTTGGTCGGTGTTCCCCCACATAAAATTGTGGAATCAGGGATTATTCATGTGCCTGAAGGCCGACGAATCTTTGGGGGACTAACCATCACAGAGAACCTGGAATTAGGTGCCTTTACCTTCAGAAAGAACAAGAAATGGGTGAGAGAAGGAATCGAACGCTCTTTTGATCTGTTCCCTCGATTAAAGGAACGGGCGAAACAGCCAGCCGGTACGCTAAGCGGCGGTGAACAGCAAATGCTTGCCATCAGCCGCGGTCTCATGGGCGACCCGAAGCTTCTCATGCTGGATGAGCCCTCGATGGGACTGGCCCCTATCATTGTTCAAGAGATTATGAGAATTATCAAGGAGATCAACAAACAAGGAACAACCATTTTGTTAATCGAGCAAAATGCAAAGGCTGCACTAAGGTTGGCGAACAGAGGTTATTTAATTGAGATAGGAAATATCATCATGCACGATACAGCCGATGTCTTACGTATGGACGATAAGATTATTAAAGCATATTTAGGTGCCTAACCACGTTTTGGCCGTTTTTGATAAACATTTTATCAAAAGCGGTTTTTTCATTCCATTATTTATAAAATGTTCTCTAGAACATACGCTCTCTTCTTCTCCAAATTTCGCCATTAGAATAGGCCTTTTAGAGCATTTACCTTTTTTTCCAATTTCCACTTGCAAATTTAATTCTATTTCTACTATAATTATAAACAAATTATATTTATAAAATTTAGAAAAATCTGTATTCAAGGAGGTGAGTAAGCAAATATCCTTTTCAACCATCAGCCGCAATCTAGTTTTTTCTTCAGCACATGACCAATCAGCATTGTTTTTTACCACAGATTTAAACAAGGGGTTTTATATGAGAGGGGGAGCTTCCATTGGAGGCACGAAAAACGAAGGTTAGTTCTGAAAGCGATTACAGCTCCATTGTTCAATCTCCATCTTTCCAAGCATTACTCTCTGAAAAGAAAAAATTTATTATCCCGGTCACTATTTTCTTTTTTTGCTTCTATTTTGCATTACCTATTTTAACTTCCTATTCAACCGTGTTAAATCACAAGTTTATCGGCAGTATTACCTGGGCTTGGGTTTTTGCCTTCATGCAGTTTGTTATGACCTGGGGATTGTGCATGCTTTACTCTAAAAAAGCGGCCAAATTTGATGAATTAGCGAACCAGGTTATTCAAGAAGGGGGAAATAGCTGATGAACACTTCTGCTTTTTACATGTTTCTTGGAATCGTTTTTGTAACGTTAATCATTACATACTACGCCTCTAAAAAGACGAAAAATGCAAGTGAATTTTACACAGCTGGCGGCGGGCTGACAGGATGGCAAAATGGACTTGCCATCGCTGGAGATTATATGTCGGCTGCTTCCTTTCTGGGAATTGCCGGCGCGGTTGCCTTAACGGGGTTTGACGGCTTCTTTTACAGCATTGGTTTCCTTGTTGCCTATTTGGTTGTTCTTTATTTAGTAGCTGAGCCGCTAAGGAATCTCGGAAAATATACTTTTGCCGATATGATTGCCTCACGTTTTGATGCCAAGAAGGTACGTGGCTTTGCCGCAATGAATACGGTTACCATCTCGATTTTTTATATGATTGCTCAGCTTGTTGGGGCCGGTGCACTTATTAAATTATTATTAGGCTTGGATTATACGACATCTGTTTTGATTGTTGGCGTTTTGATGACTGTCTACGTAATATTTGGCGGCATGCATGCGACAAGCTGGGTGCAGATTATTAAAGCTGTTCTATTAATGGGTGGTACCTTCTTAATCTCAATTATTGTTTTTGCTAAGTTTAATTGGAGTATTACCGATATGTTTGCGCAAATGAAAACGGCAACACCTTTAAAGGAATCGTTCTTAAATCCAGGGGTTAAATACAAGATTGGTCTTGATACCATCTCGTTAAATATGGGCCTAGTGTTAGGAACTGCCGGGCTACCGCACATTTTGGTCCGATTCTTTACCGTAAAGGATGCGAAAACAGCCCGTTCTTCTGTCGTGTATGCCACATGGGTGATTGGAATTTTTTACGTAATGACGATCTTCCTAGGCTTCGGAGCTGCAGCCTTTGTTGGTAACTCTGCGATTGTAACTGCAAATCCTGCCGGGAATATGGCTGCACCGCTGTTAGCAAAAGCCATTGGCGGCAATATGCTGTTTGCCTTTATTTCAGCGGTCGCCTTTGCAACAATCTTAGCTGTTGTGGCCGGGCTTGTTCTGACTGCAGCTTCTGCGTTTGCCCATGATTTCTATAATGAAATCCTTCACAAAGGGAAAGCCACAGAAAAGCAGCAGGTTAGTATGGCACGCTGGGCCGCTATCGGTGTTTCGGTTATTTCTATTATTCTTGCATTAGGGGCACAATCACTAAATGTTGCCTTCCTTGTATCGCTTGCCTTTGCTGTTGCTGCAAGTGCGAACTTACCAGTTATTATCTACACAATCTACTGGAAACGTTTTAATACAACAGGCGCCGTATGGGCCATGGTGGTTGGGCTCATTTCAGCAATTGGCTTGGTTGTCATCGGCCCAAGTGTAATTAGTCCTGAAGCAGGAAAAGCGATTTTTGTAGGAAATCCAATCTTCCCATATACGACTCCGGGAATTCTTTCCATCCCGCTAGGTTTCCTCGCTGGTTACCTTGGAACCCTCTTCTCCAGTCAAAAAGCTGATGTGAAGAAATACGAGGAAGTACTGGTAAAATCAAATACGGGAATTGGCATGGCAAATAACCGATAAACAAAAGTGGGACTGAATATTTTTTCAGTCCCGCTTTTTTTATCATTTTGGATTACTTCGTTTCGTTTTACCGTTAGATTTACGAGCCTCTCCCAGTTTATTTTTGGGACCTGCTCCAGTTGAAGTTTTGCTTCTTCTTTTATCTGAACCAGCCTTAGTTCCTCGTTTTTGCCCGCTTCTATCCTCAATCGGGTTGGAATGCTTTCGATTCCGAGGCCCGCCTTTTTGTTTTTCCCTCTCTGTACCTCGTTTATCGCTCACACCATTAGGTCGAACCTTTTTGCCACCGCGCGAATTCTCTTGACTCTCCTCTGAATCTCCTGTGTACTGCTTTTCAATGGTAATATGCAGTTCTTTTTCAATCATAGTGAGAAGAGGTATATTTGCTGAGGTATATAATGTTATCGCTATTCCGGTCATACCTGCTCGGCCAGTTCTTCCGATACGGTGAATATAGCTTTCCGCATCCTCTGGAATATCGTAGTTAAACACATGGGTAACCCCTTCAACATCGAGCCCCCTAGCCGCTACATCGGTTGCGACCAATAACTGGGTCTCGGCATCTCTGAAGCGTTTCATCGCCTGTTCTCTTTTAGCCTGTGACAAATCTCCATGCAATTCATCACAGGGAAAACCATGGGCTTTGAGTGCATCATAAAGTTTGCTTACCCTCCGTTTTGTCCGGCAAAAAATAACCGCTAAAAATGGCCGATGCGTTTCAACTAAGTGAATGAGCGCTGCTTGTTTTCCGCGGTCAGTCGTATGAATAGCAGACTGCTTGACATTGTCAGCCGGTCCTTGTGTCTTTTCCACTTGAATATATTCCGGTTCACGCATATGCTTTTTTGCTAATTTGCGAATTTCTGGCGGAATCGTTGCCGAGAACAACATCGTCTGCCGATTCTCAGGAGTTTCTCTGATAATATCCTCCACTTCATTAAGAAAGCCAATATGAAGCATTTGATCCGCTTCATCCAAAACAAGGAAGGAAATTTCTGATAATCGAACCGTCTCTCTCCTTATATGATCTAACAGCCGTCCAGGTGTCCCAACGACAATTTGCGGATTCTTCTTTAATTTTTTTAGCTGTTTAGCAACATCCTGCCCGCCATAGACAGCCAAGACATCAACATCCTCAAAATTAGCGATCAATTTTTCAATTTCTTCTGTAATTTGCAACGCTAGTTCTCTTGTTGGAGTTACGATGAGTGCTTGAACATGTGCTGCATTCCGATTAATTTTTTCAAGAATCGGCAGGATAAACGCAAATGTCTTCCCTGTTCCGGTTTGCGCCTGAGCAATAATATCGTTACCATCCATCACAAATGGAATTGCTTGCTCTTGAATTGGCGTTGGCTTTGCAATACCATAGCCACGTAATTTATCCACTAATGTTTCCGAAATACCCAATGATAAAAAATCTGACAAAAATACCCCTACTTTCTAGATAACCTATCCCACTATATTGATTGTTTATCATTACAATTGCAAATATTCTTTTGATATTTTAGAAACGAACAATACTAAAGTGAATAGACAACTGTCATAAACATTTCAAATTGGTAGGTTTCTTCATTATAAAAAAGTGGTACGCTTATTAAATAAATTCAATTTATCTATTTTACCAATCACTATTAATCGAGTATATGAATATATAAGGAGAAGATTCCTATGGATTTACATCAACTCTACGTTTTTTCAAAGGTGGTCGAGCATAAAAGCTTTTCTAAGGCTGCTGAAGATATCTTCCTAAGTCAATCAACCGTTAGCTCTCACATTCAAGCATTGGAAAAAATGCTGGGCATTAAGCTATTTGATCGTGTTGGTCGGGAAAGCATTCTCACACCATCTGGGGAACGGTTATATCAATGGGCACTTAAACTTCTACTCATGAAGGATCAGGCATTGCTCGACTTAAAGCAGGGGATGACAGAACTTCGGGGAATGATTCGAATTGCAGCAAGTTCTGTACCAGGGCAGTTTATGATACCAAAGATGGTCAATCAATTTAGAAGGCACTATCCTGATGTCATGTTTCATATTAACCAATCTTCATCAAAAGCTGTTGCCGAGAAGGTGCTTAACGGTTCAGTTGATATCGGTATCTTAGGGGAAAAATACGAAGATGATAGACTTCGCTATATTCCCTTATTAAAAGAAAAGTTAGTACTTATTACTTCGAATGAGGTAGATTTATCAGGAACGGTGAGCTTCCAGGATATATTACAGTTCCCTTTTTTGATGCGAACTTCTGATTCAGGAACGAATTCGATGCTTGAAAGATATTTGAAAAAAAATAATATTGCTAAAGACCAATTAAATATTATTTCCTATATAGAGGATGGCCAGAGTTTAATTCAGTTTGTGATGCAGGATATTGGGATTTCAATTATTTCAGAAATAGCAGCAAAGGAATACGTCTGTAAAAAGATGCTAAAAATGCATAATATTGAAGGATTCAATGATGAAAGATATTTCTACCTTGTTTACAACATTAATAAAACGCAATCGATTGTATCAAAATTATTTATTGAAAGTGCTAGTGATTTGATTTAGCTATTCTATGTAATGGCCGCCAATAACCTCTATAATATATCGAAGTTCCCGATCTAATATGTGTAACTATTAGATAATCCCTCGGACTATAACAAAAAAAACAGCCCTATGTTATGGCTGCTTGATTGGATTAATAAAGTTTTCTGATTCAATTACTTGTAAACTACTACCAGTATAGTCGATCTGAAGTGGTCTCACGGTCATTTCTGGAAATGCAGCTTGTAAGTCCTGAGCCAACCTTGTTCCTTTTCCTTTTTCGGTAAAGCAAAGGACGGTTGGTCCAGCACCACTCAAGGCAACTCCGAATGCACCGCTCAATTTAGCCATATTTTCGATTTCCTGATAACCGTGGATCAATGGTTTCCTGTATGGCTGGTGGAAAAGGTCTCGCTCCATCATTTTGCCTGCTACGTCCCAGTTTTCACTTAAAAGGGCCGCAACTAAAAGATTGGCTGTTGCCGATGCTTGAATGGCTTCACTTTTGGAAAAGGCTGTCGGGAGTATATCCCGTGAATCCTTCGTTAGAAGGATTTCCTGCGGAATGACCGCAGTCATTTCAAACGGAAGATTCGTGAATGAAAGCATATCCACCTCGTTTTGAAGATAACAGCCAATTACTAACCCTCCTAAGAGTGAGGCCCCGACATTATCAGGATGACCTTCTATCTCTGTGGCGAGAAGAATCTTCTCTTTTTGTGTTAGACCTAAATTTCCCACCGTATCAGCAAGCTCAATCCCAGCAACAATCGCCGCAGCACTTGACCCTAGCCCGCGGGCTAGCGGAATCTCACTTTCCATTTTCACCTTACAAAGAGGTAAGACTTTTCCATACTTTTCAGCAATTTGTAAGGCAATTTGGCCGATAAAATGGGTTTCATCCGTAGGGAGATGCATTAATTCATCTGTGGTAGAGGAGAATTCCCAGTGGCTGCTCTCCTCAACCTCTAACGTTAAATATAAATTTAAAGCTACTCCCATGGAATCAAAACCAGGTCCAAGATTAGCGGAGCTTGCCGGGACCTTGATAATGAAGCGATTATTTAGAGGCATTAACGACAACCCCTCGAATATGTTCTGTCACTGCTTTTTCATCATTAGGTAAATGGGTCGGCTTTACTAGGCTGCTTTGGATAGCTGTGTCTGGATCCTTCAAACCGTTTCCTGTCAGCACACAGACAATTTTTGTTCCCTTTTTGATTTTTCCATTTTGGATACTTTTATAAACACCAGCGATGGAAGCACAGGAAGCCGGTTCGGCAAACACCCCTTCGGAGGCGGCTAATTTTTTATAGGCAGCGACAATTTCTTCATCGGTGACTTCATCGAACAGCCCTTTTGATTCTTGAACAGCGGAAACAGCTAGGTCCCAACTTGCCGGATTACCAATCCGAATGGCTGTAGCAATTGTTTCTGGATTTTCAAAGACCCGGTTATGAACAAGGGCAGCAGCCCCTGCAGCTTGAAAGCCAAACATGCGCGGTAAGCTCGTGGCCTTCTTCTCAGCAAATTCCTTAAACCCTTTCCAGTAGGCACTAATATTTCCAGCGTTTCCAACTGGGATTGCTAAAATATCAGGGGCATCCCCTAGCTGGTCGCACACCTCAATGGCTGCTGTTTTTTGCCCTTCTAAGCGGAACGGATTCACTGAATTGACTAGCGTAATCGGTTCTACTTCACTAATATTTCGAACCATTTTCAGTGCTTGGTCAAAATTGCCCTCAATCGAGATTATTTCAGCCCCGTACATCATCGCCTGAGCCAGTTTGCCGAGCGCAATTTTCCCTTCAGGAATGACAATGATACATTTTAACCCGGCCCGTGCCGCATAGGCTGCAGCGGAAGCGGAAGTATTGCCTGTTGAGGCACAAATGACCGTTTTACTCCCCTCCTCCACTGCTTTAGCGACAGCCATGACCATTCCCCGATCCTTAAAGGATCCTGTCGGATTCGCTCCTTCCATTTTCACATAAAGCTCAACATCCCATTCTTGAGACAATCGTTCAAGCTTTACTAGCGGGGTATTTCCTTCATTCAGTGTAAGTCTTGGAGTTTGATTGTTGATTGGTAAATACTCTTTATAGGTTTCTAATAATCCTAGCCATCTCATAACGATTTCCTCACCACACGATAGGCACTTTTTACTTCCTTCACCGCATTCAAGTCGTTTAATTCTTGTAAAATTAGATCATAATTTGTTAACGACGCTCGGTGTGTTACTAAAACGATTTCTGACGTTTCATTTTTCTTGATTGGCAGCTGCAGTATTTTTTCAAAGCTAACGCCATGTTTCGCAAAAATAGAGGTAATATCAGCGAAAACACCCACTTCGTCCTGGACATGAATTCTTAGGAAGTATTTAGAATACTTTTCCCCGTTATCCTTTAAACGCTTTTGATATTGAGGTGTCACAGCACTTCGGCCATTTACACCCAATCTTAGATTTTTCATGACGCCGACCAGGTCTGAAACAACTGCTGTTGCAGTCGGCAGACTGCCGGCACCAGGTCCATAGAACATCGTTTCGCCAACTGCTTCTCCGTATACATACACAGCATTGTATTCATTTTGTACAGAGGCAAGCGGATGGTTGTTGGACAAGAAGGTCGGTGCAACACTTACCTCGACTTTTTCTCCTTCACGATGGGCATAGCCGATGAGTTTCATCGTATAGCCTAATTGTTTTCCGTATCGTAAATCTTCTTCGGTAATGTTTGAAATGCCGCTTACCTTCACATCGTCTAAATCAATGTGCATCGAAAATCCTAATGTCGCCAGGATCGTCATTTTGCGGGCAGCATCTAATCCTTCGACATCAGCTGTTGGATCGGCTTCGGCAAACCCGAGTTCTTGCGCTTCTTTAAGAACTCCCTCATAGGATCGGCCTTCATCACTCATTTTGGTTAAAATATAATTCGTTGTTCCATTTACAATCCCCATCATTTGGGTAATTCGATCAGAAGCAAGCCCGTCAACAAGCCCTCTTAAGATGGGAATTCCACCGGCAACACTTGCTTCATAAAATAAGTCGCAGCCATGCTCTGAAGCAACCGTTAACAGCTCGGAACCATGAAGCGCCATCAAATCTTTATTTGCCGTCACTACATGTTTGCCTTGCTGGAGGGCACTAATCAAATAGTCCTTTGTTTCCTGTACTCCGCCCATTACCTCGATCACCACATCTATTTCCTCATCAAAAAGAATCTCGTCGGCGTTTGATGTTAATAGACCTGTTTCCACATCAACTGGTCTATTCTTATGTAAATCTTGAACAAGGATTTTTTTGATTACCACCGGACATCCCACCTGATGCATTAATTTATCCTGATGATTTTTTATGATTTTGACAACACCTGAGCCAACGGTGCCTAAACCTAATAACCCAATTGAGATTGCTTTCACTAGTATCCCCCTCTTGTTAATGTCCGTCACTCAAGGACAAATGTTTTTCTGTTGTAGACATTATATGATTCTCTTTATATTTTTACAATAGATTTATTTTCATAAATTGTAGTGAAATCGCTTACTACCATGTCACACTTGAATTACTATTTTTAGGTAAAATTTTTTAATATATTATGAAAAATTTTTTTCTACTTTATCCCTTTACAATACTGAAGGTATCGTTGTAGAATAGTCCCTATATTTAGTTGCTTTTTGAAATTTCAATCAATTTAAGTTATGCTATAGATGAAAAGTGATGATGAAGACGGCATTAAGAAAATGCTTCAGAGAGCCGGTGGTTGCTGTAAACCGGTGCAAATTCTTAATTAATGCTAATTAGAATTTAGCCAAAAAGATTCTGATTAAAATATTGCCCAGCCCTTCTGAACTGGCTGCTGAAAGCTTTAAGTAGGTTAGCCCGGTTAAAACCGTTACATTGTTGAGGCTGCTGTTTTTTTTCCTGCAGCAAAAGAGGGTGGCACCACGCGTTTATTCACGTCCCTCATAACAGGACCATAAGTCTGTTATGAGGGGCGTTTTCTTTTATATAAAAAGAAGTGACTAATTATAGTCGCTAAATTTGAGAGGATGATTTTGATGTTACTTGATCAGCACTACTTGTTCGCCCCAGGTCCAACGCCGATTCCCGATCGTGTGAAAGCTGCGATGAATCAGCCAATGATTGCCCACCGCAGTCAAGAATTTCCTAAGTTACTAGAAGATGTTTCTACTCGCCTCATGCCCGTTTTTGGTTCAGAAAATCCTGTTACCGTTCTCGCAGGGAGTGGTACCTCTGCCTTAGAAGCAGCTGCAGCTAACGTAATCGAAGCAAATGATCATATCGTTGTCATTGTCGCTGGTGCTTTCGGAGATCGTTTTGCCGCGATTTGCGAGACCTTTGGTGCGAATGTCCACCGCTTGAATATTGAATGGGGGAACACGTGTAAACCCAAGCAGCTGGAGGAATTTTTGCAGTCCATTCCAAACGATATAAAAGCGGTATTTGCTACTTATTGTGAAACTTCTACAGCCATCCTTAATCCGATAAAAGATTTAGGCGCGGTTGTAAAGCGATTAACTAATGCGCTATATATCGTTGACGGAGTAAGCTGCATTGGAGCTGTTCCAGTAGATATGAAGGGATGGAATATCGATATTCTCGTTGCCGGATCACAAAAAGCATTGATGCTGCCTCCCGGATTGGCCTTTGTGGCAATAAGCGACACGGCAAGGGAAGTGATTCGAAACTGTAAGGCACAGCGTTTTTATCTTGATTTAAACCGCTATCTAGCATCCTATGAAACTGAAAAATCGACACCATTTACACCTGCCGTCTCACTCATTTACGGGGCCCAAGAGGTTTGTAATATGTTTGAAGAAGAAGGCTTCGAGAACGTCATTAAGCGGCACCAGCTTTTAAAAACAATGACCCGAGAAGGCTTGAAGGCTATTGAGATTCCGCTGTTAACATCTGATGAAGATGCGTCACCTACTGTAACTGCAGTAAGAACGCTGGATGCACCTTCGAAACAAATGAAGAAAATGTTAAAGGATAAGTTTGCCATAACGGTTGGTGGCGGACAGAAAAAATTAAAGGGTGAAATCTTCCGAATCGGCCATATGGGGTATTGCACGCCGTTTGACATCATAAAAGTATTAGGAAGTATTGAAATGACCTTGAAATTTTTACAAGGAACAAATGTGTTAGGTAAAGCGGTGAAAAGAGCTGAGGAGGTATGGATGGACCATGTATAAAGTACTTGTAACCGACGGAATTAGTAGTACTGGCTTAAAGAGCTTAATGGAGCACCCCCATTTTGTTGTTGAAAGGCAGCCGACGCTTCCTGTTGAGGAGTTAAAAAAAATCATTGGGGATTACGATGCCTTGATTGTGAGAAGTCAAACAAAGGTAACCGCTGAATTACTTCAAGCCGCTGAAAAGTTGAGAGTCATTGCGAGAGCGGGTGTCGGGGTCGATAATATTGATGTGAATGCCGCTACACGAAAAGGGATTATTGTTATTAATGCCCCTGGTGCAAATACAATTGCGGCAACAGAGCATACATTGGCTATGATGTTGTCATTAGCGCGGAAAATTCCGCAGGCCCATCAAAAAACTTCCGCTGGGGAATGGGATCGTAACTCCTTTAAGGGGGTGGAATTGTACAAAAAAACGCTTGGTGTCATCGGCATGGGTAAAATTGGCACAGAAGTAGCCAAACGGGCCAAAAGCTTTGGCATGAACATATTAGGGTTTGACCCCTACTTAACCGAAGACCGCGCGAAAAAATTGGGGATCACGAAAGCAAGCCTTGATTTAATTGCCACGGAATCCGATTTTATTACCATTCATACCCCGCTGACCAATGATACACGTGGACTTGTGAATGATGATTATTTACGAAAAACAAAAAAAGGGGTTCGCTTTGTTAATTGTGCTCGCGGCGGTGTTATTGACGAAAAAGCATTAGTGAGGGCAATTCAAGCCGGGCATGTAGCTGGTGCTGCTCTTGATGTTTTTGAAAAAGAGCCAGTTTCTGACCCTGATTTGCTGCAAAACCCCAATATCATTGTGACCCCGCATCTTGGTGCTTCAACGGTAGAAGCACAGGAAAAGGTGGCACAGGAGGTAAGTGCGGAAATCATTGAGATTTTTGAAACACAGTCGATTCAAAATGCGGTCAATATGCCGCAAATGTCTGGGGAAACGCAGGCTAAGCTGCAGCCATATTTACTGCTCGGTGATCAAATGGGACAGGTGGTGATTCAATTATTAAACAAGCAGGCACCTACGAAAATCGAAATTAATTATTATGGAGATTTAATTGATGAGGACACAGAATTATTAACAAGGACGCTGTTGAAAGGCGTATTATCCTATCATTTAAGTGATTCAGTCAATCTTATTAATGCGCTTCATCTTTTGAAGGAGCAAGGGGTTTCCTATAATGTAGTGAAAAATGCCACTAATAAAGGCTTTGCCAATTACATGGAGCTCAGCGTGTCTCAGGGCTCTGAAGAGGCTCGCATTGGGGCAACGGTCCTAAACGGTTACGGTGCAAGAATTTTAAAAATTAACCAATACCGGATTGATGTGAAACCAGAAAAATATCTTTTATATATCAAGCACCGCGACGTACCTGGAATGATTGGCAAGGTTGGATCTCTGTTGGGCGATCATAACATCAATATTGGGACAATGCAGGTTGGGCGGACAGAGGTCGGCGGTGAAGCCATTATGGTATTAACCCTTGATAAGACACTAAGTGCTAATGTCATTCAAGTATTAACAGGAATTGATGGATTAGAAGAAGCACAACTACTAGAGCTGTCAAATGTGGATGTTTTTGAACCAGGACAACTTGAGTTGGAAAAAGTGGAAAGCATTTAGACACAGGAAAGAGGGATTGCCGTACGCACTCCCTCCTTTCATGCTCTGTAATGATAAGATGTTGTGATTTCCTTGATTAGCTGATAAAATGCTCAGATTTGCTGATAAACTATAAGATTCGCTGATATAACTATATGATTCGCTGATATAAGGATATTTATCGCTGATATAACAATAAGATTGGCTGATATACTATGCTTTTCTGTTTATTAATTGCAAATTCCACAAATAGATAACTCTCAAGGGGGCGTAAAGTACAAAAACTGCCTTTTTTTATAAAATACCTTTCAAATCAAGCACAGAATCAAGAATATAATCCGCTTTATGCTGTTCAAATTCACTTCTTGCATCTTTTCCAGATAATCCCGTTAAGACAGCAGCAAATCGACAGCCCATTTGCCTTGCAGCCAGAAGATCCGCCAACGAATCTCCAACAATAAGAACCGTTTCGCCATTTTCAATTGGCAATGCCATTTCTATGCATTCCTTGACAGGAGTTCCTTTCCCTTTTAATCCCATTATGTAGGTATACGGGTGCGGCTTCGATAAAGATTTCCATTCTGGAAGTTCCTGTTCCGCCACTAACACTTCATCAGCCGTCACAATTCGATCCACTTCAAAGTATTTCAACCACTCTAAATGCTGAAAAGGTTGAATCGTTTCAAGTGCCGGCCGGCCTGTTCCAATTCCAATCTCAAATCCAGTGGTGGTTAGGAATTGAAAAAGCTCATCAATTTCTTCTCTTGGTGCTAATGTTGCCTCATTTGCTAAGAAGCCTTTTTTGCCTGTTTGCACAGATGGTCTCCCGGTAGAAGCAAGAACATTCTCATCGCCAACATACCATTCCTGAGAAATATGCTCACATATGGACCACAGCTCACCTTTCTTAAAAATGGAAGTTTCCACCCCAAGTTTTTCAAGAGCCAGCACATTCAAGTATCCCAACAATTCCTGTTTCATTACCAGTGACCCACTGAAATCCTCTACAAACAAATTAAAATCCGTCACCACAGGATAATGACTTAACAATCCGCCAATCTCGAATAACGTTTCACGATTAATTGGTGCCTGACACCATTTGTTAATTTTTTCAAATTCCATATCTTTTATTTGCGATAGGAGGTGAATTAGTTGATGGCAAAATGTTAGGTAGATCATGTCCCAGTTGGCATTAAGGCCGCGGGATTTCATAAACTTAAGGACCTTATCATTTTCAAATAGCATCTCTCTTATTTCCTTAGTTTCAGCCTCGCTATAGTCCGTTTTAAATTTTTCAGGAGCCAGTGCTAAATAATTGCCACTTATCAACATCTCCCAAACAGTTAGGGCAGATGCATCAAAATAATGCTCCTCACTTAAAAGAACCCCATCTACATCAAACAAAATCGTTTTAATCATTTTCTCCACCTCTTTCCCTGAATTGCTTTTATACTCTATCGTAACACAGCGGATTATAGTATTTAAATAAAAATGGGGAACGAGACTAACAATATTTTGGATTGTCTCTCCCTGCAACATGTCTGTTGATTTGCGCTCCAGGCGCTTCGCTTTCCGCGGGCGTGCCGGGGAGCCTCCTCGGCGCATGCGCCTGTGGGGTCTCCCCTCCCCCGTACTCCCGCAGGAGTCTTCGCGCCTTCCGCTCCAATCAACAGGTGCAAATTCAATAATGTCCTCACACAACCAAAAAAATAAGTGGTAAAATCTATGTTTAAACCAAGAGAATCTTCCCAAAGTGAATATGAATTTGTGTCTATTGATGAATTCGTTCCTGATGACCACCTCCTTCGTTTGATTGATAAATATATTGATTTTTCGTTTCTTCTTGAAAAAGTTCGCCCTAATTATAGTGATGATAATGGCCGCCCATCTGATCGCCTAATTTTGTTTAAAATGATCTTTATTGGTTATCTTTACGGTATAGGTAAGGTTAAATCGCTTATCTAAACCGGGAAAATTGCTTTATAAATTTTTGAAAGGAAAAAATGGAGCGAAGCTTCGCAGACTCAAAAGAGCTGCATGGGCTTCGCTACTGCCGGTTACGGGGATTAAAGAATGCAAGTGAACAGGCTCTTCTTACAGCAGCCGTCCAAAATATAAAAAAGATTGCGACACACTTAGCCAGGTTAGAAAAAGTGTGTTGCAATTATTTAGGTTGATTTGCCACCCTGTTGATTGGAGCGGAGGGCACTCTACTCCTGCGGGATAGAGAGGTCACGGGAGACCCCACAGGCTCCAAAAGAGCCGAGGAGGCTCCCGGACCTCCCCTCGGAAAGCGAGTGCCCGGAGCGGAAATCAACAGACCAGTTAGCAGGGCCAATCCATTATAAAATAATTGCCGAGAAATATACCCTTTCTCGACAATCTGACAAGCCGTGTACGGTTGTTCTTATTTTTACTAGGTACTAGAGTATTCATATTGACTATACAAGTCTTTCACCGCAGCTATTAGAGCATTAACCGCTTTCCCACGATAGCCCTCTCTTATTGCCTCTAGGATATCGTCAATTCCATCCTTTAAGCTATGTCCTCGGATAATCTGTTGAACATAGGCTCTTCCATGTTCCGTCGCCAGTGTACAGGAGGATTCAATAATGACGCCGTATTTCTTGTCTACCTCAACAGTAATCGTTAACGAGTCAAATACACTTTGGGCCGCCATGCCTTGAGGAAGCCGGGAATGACCGGCAAGAAAATATGTTTTCATTTTTTCACCTACCTTTTTATCCCGTATTAACAGTCAGTGCCCCCCCTACTTCAAGTCATTGCGAGAACTTAACATGTATAAATTGGGGGCAACTGCCCGTAAATGCCTGATTGGTCAAGCTAACATCAGTGAGGGATGAAAGAATCCCCCACTGATGGAAATTTCACCTTATCGCAACCTCTTCAAATGGCCAGGCTGGGAGCACCTTTCTTAGCGGTTTGTCCTGGCGATAGTCAAGCGCATACTCTGCCTGCATAATCGTATGGATTTCTCTTGTTCCTTCATAAATGACAGGAGCCTTGGCATTTCTTAAATAACGTTCGACAGGGAATTCATTGGAAAATCCATAAGCACCGTGAATTTGTACGGCATCGTTCGCAGCTTCAAAAGCGGCATCACAGGAAATCCATTTTGCCAATGACGTTTCCTGTGTGTTGCGCTTCCCGTTATTTTTTAACCAACCGGCTTTATGAACTAAGAGACGAGAAATTTCGAGATTTGCGGACATTTTCGCAATCATTTGCTGGACAAGCTGATGCTTTCCGATTTCTTTACCAAAGGTTTTTCGTTCCTCACAATATTTGACGCTTGCTTCAAGTGACGCCAAAATCGTACCACAGGCGCCTGCCGCTACGGTAAACCGGCCATTATCAAGGGCGGACATCGCTATTTTAAAGCCCTCTCCTTCATATCCTAGCAAATTATCTGCTGGAACTCTGACACTATCTAAAAATACTTCCCCGGTATTTCCGGCGCGGATTCCTAACTTCCCTTTAATCGCTCTGCTGGAAACTCCTGCAAGGGTCCGTTCAACAATGAAGCAGGAAATACCATGATGCCCGGCTTTTGTGTCCGTTTTAGCAAATATTAAGAAATGGTCTGCAACATCGCATAAAGAAATCCATGTTTTCGTCCCATTTAGAATATAACAATCCCCGTCTTTTACGGCCGTTGTTTCCATCGCTGCTACATCGGACCCCGCATTCGGTTCTGTCAGTCCAAAGGCACCAATTTTTTCTCCCTTTGCCTGTGGGACAAGATACTTTTGTTTCTGTTCCTCTGTTGCCCATTGCAGTAGAGTCATACTGTTTAATCCGGTATGGACGGAAACAGCAGTACGGAAGGCGGTATCTCCTCGTTCTAACTCCTCACAAACGATAGCCAGCGTATTATAATCCATGCCAACACCGCCATATTCTTCAGGGATACAAACTCCCATCAATTGCAGGTCAGCTAAGCGTTTTAGGATACCTTTTTCAAAATGGCCCTTTTCATCCCATTCCTTAATATAAGGAATAATCTCTTTATCTACGAACGCCCTTACTACCTTTCTTACGCTTTTTTGTTCTTCCGTATATGAAAAATTCATATTCTTTTCCCTCCTATAAAATTAGCTCTTTTTTCATTTTGGTAATTTCAGCTTTTGGGTAGCCGAGTTTTTGGAGAATTTCCTCGGTGTGTTCACCGTGCAATGGTGGATGCTTATCCATTTTTACCGGTGTTTTTGAAAATTTTAATGGCGAGCCGACTAGTTTTAAATTTTGAATATTGGGATGGGATACATTTACAACCATATTTCTTGAAAGAGCGTGGTTCGATTCCAATGCTTCCTTCACGGTGTAAATTGGGCCATTCGGGATACCCTTTTCGTCAAGCAGCTTTTTCCATTCAGCTCTCGATCTCGTTTTTATCCTAGTGGCGATCATATTTACAAGGTCATTCTTATGTTTCAGGCGGCCTGAATTGGTTTCATATTTTTCCGAAAGTAGCGCTTCATCGTCAAGCAGGATGGCGAGCTTCCGATATTGCCGATCATTCCCAACGGCGATAATAAAATCTCCATCACTTGCAGTGAACACCTGATAAGGCACAATATTAGGATGGGCGTTGCCAAGGCGTTCAGGAATCTCACCTGAACAAAGGTAATTACTGGCAACATTCACTAAAGCAGCCAGCTGGGAGTCAAATAAGGAGATGTCGACTTCCTGCCCCTCGCCCGTCCTGTTACGGTGCTGGATTGCTCCTAAAATTCCAATACATGTATAGAGACCGGTAAGGACATCAGCAATCGCAACACCAACCTTGGCAGGCTGGGCCTCCTTTTCACCGGTAATGCTCATTAAGCCCGACATGGCTTGAATAATATAATCGTAGCCTGGGAGAGGGGCATAAGCACCTGTGGCGCCAAAGCCGCTGATAGAGGCCAAGATAATTCCTTCATTGACCTTTTTCATTTCCTCATATCCAAACCCTAATCTTTCAAGCGTTCCCGGTTTAAAATTTTGGACAACCACATCGGCATCCGATACTAGTTTTTGTAAAATCTCCATGCCTTTTGGCGACTTCAGGTTTAACGTCATTCCCTGTTTATTTCGGTTAGCACATAAGTAGTAGGCACTCTCGCCTTCAACAAATGGTGGCCCCCACCCTCTAGTTTCATCTCCCGTGTCGACACTTTCGACTTTAATTACTTCTGCTCCCATATCACCTAAGATCATCGTGCAATAGGGGCCTGCTAATACGCGTGATAAATCGATAACTTTTATTCCCTGCAGTGATCCAGACACTAAAGCTTCCTCCTTTCCTCGTAATTTGCAGCAGCTATTGATGGATTGCTAATCTATTGAAACCTTTATTTCTCCTTTAAAAAGATTTCAAAAAAAAACCAGTGAACACAATCAATGACAAATAAAGACACTGAAAGTCTCACTGGCTCTTATTCGTGAATTTTCCTCTGGCAAGAGGATAAAACGAATTTGGCAGCTACATCTTCAAAAATAAGATAGAAAACGCATATATCGTTACCTGATACTTTTTTGCTTAAGCTTGCGATTAAATGATTCCGCGGATTTTGTGGTTATTTCCGCCAAACTTTGCATGGATTCCGACGAGTTCACCATTAATTCCGCGAAGTTCAAATTTTGTTCGGTTCACAACCCAAAACAGAGGCATTTTTTTAAAAATCCAACCCTATCGAGATATATTTCACTTCTAGAAACTCCTCGATTCCAAAATGACCACCTTCCCGGCCAAGACCACTCTCTTTATAGCCACCAAATGGAACTTGAACAGCTGAAGGTAAAGCATCATTAAGGCCAACAATTCCGTACTCGAGCTGTTCTGAGATTCTAAAGGAGCGACTCAAATTTTCCGTGAAAACATAGGCAGCCAGCCCATAACGGGAATTATTTGCCCGCTCAATCACTTCTTCCTCTGTTTTGAAAATTGAAATTGGAGCAAGCGGTCCAAAGATCTCGTCCTTCATGCATTCCATCTCATCATCGATATCGGTCAAAATCGTCGGAGCATAGAAATAGCCGTTCCCTTCAGCAGGTTTGAGCCCACTATAAGTAACCTTTCCACCCCTTTTTACTGCATCATGGACAAGGCCTTCTACTTTTTTATAAGCAGCTTTATCGATTAAAGGTCCAATATCGACTCCGTCCTCAAGTCCGTTGCCAACCTTAAGCTTTTCTAATTCCGCTTGAAAAAGCTTTGTGAATTCAGCAGCAATACCTTCTTGGACATAAACACGGTTCGTACAAATACAGGTTTGGCCGGCATTACGGAATTTTGATTGAACAAGTCCGACAGCTGCTTTGGCTAGATTCGCATCATCCATAACAATAAATGGAGCATTGCCACCCAGCTCAAGCGACACCTTTTTAACATTTTCTGCGGCACCGCGCATCAGTGTTTTTCCCACCTCAGTCGACCCTGTAAAAGTTATTTTTGTCACGCGCGGGTCCTTCAGCCAAGTTTCACCAATCTCAGAGGATCTGCCGGTAATGATATTTAACACACCGCTTGGGATCCCTGCTTCATGGGCAAGCTCTGCCATTTTTAAAGCGGTTAGCGGTGTCTGATTCGCTGGTTTTACGACACAAGTACACCCAGCTGCTAATGCAGGCGCGACTTTACGTGTAATCATTGCCGCCGGAAAATTCCAAGGAGTAATTGCCGCTACCACACCTACTGGTTCCTTCCGTACTAATATCCTTTTATTGGGATGGGATGCAGGAATCGTTTCACCATAAACCCGTTTTCCCTCTTCGGCATACCAGGAAATGAAACCATTAGCATACTGAACCTCCCCCAGTGCCTCCTTTAACGGTTTGCCTTGTTCCATTGTCATGATTTTAGCGATCTCATGTTTGTTTTCATCAATTAACTGATACCATTTCATTAGGAGTTGAAAGCGCTCGTCTGCTGTCTTTTTCGACCAAGTTTTGAAGGCCCTATGAGCAGCATCGACAGCCTGCTCCGCTTCATAGGCACCGCCAGTCGGTATCGCACCTAATACTTCCTTTGTTGCCGGATTGATAATTTCAGTTAAAACCTCATAATCATTTCCAACCCATTTTCCATCTAAATACATTGGATAGATTTGATACTTTTGTTTTATAACATCCACTTTATTTCCCCCCAACTGACATGGCAGAATCATTCAAGTATACTGCTTCCATGGCTTCCTCGAGGATTTGCAATCCTTCTTCAAGCTGATCATCGGTTATCGTCAATGGCATAAGCAAACGAATAACGTTTGAATAAAGACCGGCACTTAATAAAAGAAGCCCCCGCTCGCCTGCTGCTTTAACAATTTTTCCAACCGCTTCTTTATCAGGAGTTTTCAATTGCCTATCCTTCACAATTTCCATTGCGCACATTGCTCCAAGGCCGCGGACATCCCCAATAGAATCGAAACGGCCTGCGAGGAGCTGCATCTTTTCTATTACTCTAGCGCCGATCTTTCCCGCCCGTTCATTTAAGTTTTCTGTTTCGATAATATCCAAAACCGTCAGCGCGGCCCGACAGCCAAGCGGGCTTCCAGAATAGGTGCCGCCGATTTCGCCAACTTCTGGGGCTGTCATAATTTCCGCTCTGCCAATCACGCCGCTGATTGGGACACCAGCCCCCATTGATTTCGATATCGTAATTAAATCAGGAACGACACCAAAATGATCAATCGCGAAATATTTCCCTGTCCTGGCAAACCCCGTTTGAATTTCATCGGCAATAAACAAAATTCCGTACTGTGTACAGATTTCGCGAACTCTGTGAACAAAGGCGGTGTCAGGCACGATAAAACCGCCCTCCCCCTGTACTGGTTCCATCACAACCGCGGCAATGGTTTCGGGTGCGACCTCCGCAAGCAGGAACTGCTCAAATTGCTCAATGATCATTTTACTGTATTGCTGCTCACTCATTCCCTCCGGACGCCGGTAGACATATGGGTACGGCGCCTTGTAAACCTCCGGTGCGAAAGGGCCAAAGCCGAATTTGTATGGTTTAACCTTACTGGTCATCGTCATCGTCATTAACGTCCTGCCATGGAAGCCCCTAGTAAACGAGATAATTCCTTGCCGTTTCGTATATTTTCTGGCGATTTTCACTGCGTTTTCAACGGCTTCTGCACCGCTGTTAAATAAGGCAACCTGTTTAGGAAAGTCACCCGGAGCAAGCATGCAAAGCCTCTCGGCAAGATCGATATACGATTCATACATCATCACATTAAAGCCGGTGTGGATAAATTGACTGGCTTGTTCCTGAAGGGCCCTTACCACTCTCGGGTGTGAATGTCCAACGTTTACCGTTCCAATAGCACCAGCAAAATCAATATAAATATTACCGTCTACATCTTCGACTAGGGATCCCTTCGCTTTTTTAACAAAGGAATGGCAATTGTTGCTGATCCCCTTTATGACATATTGATTTCTTCGTTCCAACATTTTCTTCGATTCTGGCCCGGGTATCTCTGTCTGGAGCATTACATATTTCTTTTCCAATTTTTCCGCTCCCCCCTTTATAAATGCATACTGGAAAAATTAACTATTTATTCTTGTACCAGTTCTAAAACCTGTTTAAAGGTGTTGACCACCTTATCTACTTCTTCATAACTAATTGTCAGTGCCGGCTCGATTCGGATTGTTTTAGAATTAATGAGGGTTCCTGCTACAAGAACACCTCGATCAAACATTCCTTTTGATACTTCATATCCAATTTCATCCTGATGGAATTCGATCCCAATCATCAGCCCTTGGCCGCGAATCTCAACAACCTTATCCTCATGGCCTGCCGCCGCTTCCTTCAACTGCTTAAGGAAATATTCACCAACCACTGCCGCTCTTTCTGGTAAATTTTCTTCTATTAATACACCAATTGTGGCAATCGCCGCGGCACATGCTAAAGGATTGCCGCCGAAGGTTGTCGTATGCATGAACGGATTCGGGAACCAGCTCTTAAATACTTCTTCTCTTGCAACAATCGCTCCCGCCGGCATCACACCGCCACCAAATGCTTTGGCGAGACAGATAATATCTGGAACGACGTCATACAATTCTGCAGCAAACATTTTACCCGTACGTCCCATCCCTGTTTGCACTTCGTCAAAAATCAGCAGGGAACCGTATTGGTCACAAAGCTCACGAACCTGTTTTAAGTAATTTTCTGGTGGAAGTATAATTCCACCTTCACCTTGAATTGGCTCAAGAATGACAGCAGCCACATCTTCTCCTACTGAAGCGCATACTTCAAAGGTTTTTTTCATCATGTCGATATCACCAAATGGGACATGACGGAACCCTGGAATCAATGGTAGGAATGGCTTACGGAACATTCCTTTGGCCGTTCCGGACAATGATCCTAAGCTTTTTCCGTGGAACGCACGTGTTGTGGAAATAAACGTTGTTCGCTCGCTGTACATTTTCGCAAGCTTAAGCGCCGCCTCGACACTTTCTGTTCCACTGTTTGTAAAAAAGGCATATTTCAAATCACCAGGGGTAATATCAGCTAAGATTTTTGCCAGCATTGCCCGTAGCGGATCGAGTAGGTCTTGACTATGAAGGGCCTGGCGTTTTAATTGGTCCGTTACTGCTTTAACCACTTTTGGATTGCGGTGGCCCACATTATAAATACCGAAGCCGCCAAGGCAATCAATATACTCTTTACCATTGACATCCTTGAAGCAGGAACCATTATCCGACCATTCCACGGCAGCAAATTGGCCATCCTTTGTTACCGTTTTTCGATAAGCAAGAAATCCTGGGTTAACATGCTCACGGAAGCCATCGACGGTTTCTTTCGTAATCCAGGCAGCATCTTCTGCCGTTACTTGCTCTTTTTCTACTAAACTTAAAACCTTATTTATATATTCGCTTACATTTTGATTATGCTTACTCTTCAATTCTTGATTTATATCGATACTCATTATTTCGTTCCTCCTCGTCATGTATTAGTTTGAAAACCAACCTACCGGCTCCACCTGTAAATTGATATTAATCTGTTTAATCTCTTGGAACTCATCAAGACCAAACGTTCCAAGGCTGCGGCCAATACCACTTTGCTTATAGCCGCCCCATGGCGCTTCATTATACGTAGGATGATAGGCATTCACCCAGGTAATCCCTGCACGCAGTTTTTTAATCACCCGTAATCCTTTTGCGCCATCTTTCGTAAACACAGCTCCAGCCAGACCATAAACAGTTCCGTTAGCAAGCTTTAATGCTTCCTCTTCATCCTTAAACTTCTGGATAACGACAACTGGACCGAATATTTCCTCTTGAACGATTCTCATCTCTTGCTTCACATCAACAAAAACAGTTGGTTCAACAAAATATCCTTTTTCTAAGCCCGCACGAACAATACGGTTACCGCCGCTGGCAATCGTCGCCCCTTCCTGTTTGCCAAGCTCAATGTAATGGAGAACTTTTTCCAAATGTTGCTGGCTTACAAGTGGCCCCATCTCAGTAGCAGGGTCAACACCAGGTCCAACTTGAATTTTCCTGGCCCTTTCAACAAAATGCACGACGAATTGATCATAAATACTTTCTTCAACAAGAATTCTTGAACCAGCTGAACACACTTGGCCGGAGCCTGCATAAATACCGAATAAAGCATAATCGACTGCAGTTTCTAAATCGGCATCAGCAAAAATAATATTTGGTGATTTTCCACCTAACTCTAATGAAACCTTTTTCATCGTATCAGCCGCCGTCTTCATGATATGCTTCCCTGTTTTCGTTCCACCGGTAAACGAAACCATATCCACTTCCGGATGGGAAGCGATTTCATTTCCGACCACAGGACCAGCACCCATTACCATATTGGCGACTCCTTTTGGTAAGCCCACTTCTTCAAAAATTTCAAACAGCTTTTTCGGGGTAACAGGTGTCACCTCAGAAGGCTTAAATACAATTGTGTTTCCTGCCGCTAACGCAGGCGCGATTTTCCAAACACTCATTAACAGCGGATAATTCCAAGGTACAATTAGACCGCATACACCAACAGGCTCACGGACAACCATCGCCTGCATCGGATCGGCAACATGGTAGGTCTGGCCATCAGGCTTCGTAATTAATCCCGCATAGTAGCGGAAGCAAGCGGCCGCATCCCCGACATCATATCCAGCTTCTCTTAATGGTTTACCGTTATCCAGTGTTTCAAGCTGGGTTAACTCATCGGCATATTCATCAATTTTGTCTGCAATTTTCAATAAATAGGAGGCTCTTTCCTGAGCGGAAATACCGGACCAAACATCCTCTTCGAAAGCTCTCCGGGCTGCATAAATTGCCGAACGGGCATCCTCGACGGCCCCTTCAGGAGCATAGGCAATCACTTCTCCATTTGCCGGATTAATAACCGGGCGTGTTTCTTGTGTTTCAGCAGCCTTCCACTCGCCATCAATATACATTTTAAGGTTGATTACTCGACTTTTTACTTCGACCATTCTTCCATTCCTCCTTTTATATCCCCTCACTAACAAGTGATGCAAGAATCATGCCAATTACATAATATTGCTAGCTCAATATTTCTTTATGTATTTTTAAAAAAACTATTCATCTTTGCATAAGTCTATTTCTATATGCATATTGCACTTCAAAAAAAACTTTTCACAGAAAAAAACAAGATAACCACGTGTATATTACACTGGTTATCCTCATGAAGTGGAATGCTCACTTAGAAAACAATTGATAGTAAACCGATAAAAAACTATCATGAGCCTCAACTCCCAACCCCACCATGGAAATAAATTTAGAGAACAAGCCGTAGTCACCTAATAAAGGCGGTGAGAGCAGAGCTAGACTTCACATCTTTCGTCTAGTGAAATGGGTATTTCACTTTAACTGGTTAAAGTGATTCATTTTTGCGGCGCTCCGCCCCTTTTCCACAGAAAATGACATAAACCATTCTAATGGCTTATGTCATTTTTTACTTATTTCCGACTATCGGCTGATCGATTAAATCCGAATCTAGAACATTCGTTCCGCTAAATACGGTATTTGTAACGATAATTCCACCTGTGTTACTTCCACCAGAACCTTCAAACGTCTTGAAACTTTCTTTTGGTGACAAAAAGAGGGAATCTCCAAACTGGGCAACACCTCCACTCACGTTAACGATTTGGACTGGTCCTATAATCGCTGGCAATAAACACATCCCCTTCTATTAAGATATAAGATAATATATGTGTTTAGTCCTTTTCATGTTCATGGATAATATTCGGCAGAAGCTAACGTACGGGCTTCATCCTTACCTCTTTAACCTGTAGAATTGACGATGAGGAAACCACTAGCTAAGTGGGATTTACTCTTAAACTAAGAAAGCTACTTCAGATATCGAAATCTGAAGTAGCCTATCGTTAAGTAGTTGACCTATTCTCCAATTTCATATTTTTCTCAGTTACTATTTTTTGATATTTTCTGCTGACAGAGGATTGGCTGATTCCTAGTGCTTTGGCGGCTTTGGTGGTCGTTTTGTACTGATTCATCGCCATCAAAATCAGCTGTTCTTCCACATGATCAATGGCATCCTGCAATGGAATCACCCTTGTAATCACTGGCTTCATTTTTTTATGTTCATAGCCTAATGATAAAAATTGACTGACAAATTCGGCGTCAATCGCTGAATGGTCGGCGGTTACCACTAATCGTTCAATTATGTTTTGCAGTTCCCTTACATTTCCTGGCCATGAATAAAATTCGAGTACATTAACAGCATCGGGTGTTAAATGATAATTTCGTTCATATTTTTCATTCAGCTGTTGTAGGAAATGAAACGCCAGTAAGGAAATATCCTCTGTCCGTTCCCTAAGCGGTGGGATGTGAATGGGAATAACATGTAAGCGATAATATAAATCTTCGCGAAATTTTCCTTCTTCCACCATTTTTTCCAACCTTTTATTTGTAGCCGCGATAATTTGAACATTTATCCTAAATGTTGTTGTACTGCCGACAGGAATGACCTCCTGTTCCTGAAGGACACGGAGCAGTTTTACCTGCAGATGGGACGGCAGCTCACCGATTTCGTCTAAAAACAAAATTCCACCATCTGCCTGCTTGAAATATCCGATTTTTCCATTTTTATCAGCACCAGTAAATGCGCCCTTCGCATAGCCAAAAAGTTCACTTTCCAATAAATTCTCGGGAATCGCGCCACAATTTAATTTAAGAAACGGCCTATGTGAGCGCTTACCTAACTGGTGAATCGCTTGGGCAATCACCTCTTTTCCCACCCCTGATTCCCCATGGAGAAGAACCGTAGAGGAAAAGTCCGCAATTTTTTTTACCTGATTCATGATTTTTTCCATTTTTGGACTGCAGTATATCAGCTTTTTCAAAAAGCGGTCCTTACTTTTAAAATCATCTAATTCCTTTTTATATTGTTCGGATATTTTTCTCATTTCCTGCAGTTCGCTTTTTAACCTTGTGGTTTCGGTAATATCACGGGAGGCAATGATAATCCGGTCCAGTTCATTTTTTTCATTAAAAACAGGATTCCCAACGGCAAGGATTTTCCTTCCCGATCTCGTCTCTTGAACAACAGAAACCTTTTTCCTTTTTTCTAAAACAAGTCTTGTAACTGAGGGTGTAAAAAGCCCCTGGTCCTCAAGCTTTAGAATATTTTTTCCAATTAGCTCTTTTAAGTCCATCTTCCAAAAATCTTGAATAATATTGTCACTATACCTAATTAACTCCCCTTTCGCATTGACGACAAGAATTTCATCATAAATACTTGATAAAATCGCATTTAAATCCTTATTCAGGTCTTTTATATTTTCAATTTCCATTGCCATTTCTTCGACCATTGGCAAGTCCTGGGCTACGATGATAATTCCATCTACTTCACTATTATAATTTAGGATCGGACTGTAATCGACGAGGACTCCCATTTCGTTAGTTATTTCAAGATTATTTAGAAGCGTCTTTCCGGTTGCAAACACCTTGTCAATACGCTGGCCGCTAAAAATATTGCCAGCTGGAAAATTCAATACCTTTTCTGCAGTAGATCGAATCATTTTCAAACCAGCTTCATTGCAATTAATAATGCGTTTTTCCTTGTCCAATACAAAAATCCCCATGGGAATTGATGTAAGTAGGATTTTTAGCAAATCAACACTTTTATTCTCTTGCTTAAAAAGCTCAGCAAGGACGTCTTCTCTTCGTATGTATCCTGACGGGTTCCCCTCTTCATCTCTTATAATCGCAAAAGGTTCTCCGATAATTTGGAATAAGACGGGAAGGGAAATGTTCTGACCGAGATGACAAATGCTTTCAATCGGTTTAGCGTATTTTAGCAAAGCATCTTTTGCAAAATTTTCTTTCTCTAGTCTTTCTAGTAATTGACTATTTACCGCAATATAAGCAAATAATTGATTTTGTTTTTCTAAGAAAATAAAGGGTTCTTTCCATTTGTTAATAGTCGGCTTTAAAATTTCAGCATCCATTATGACCGATACAATTGGTTTTACTTTTTCGTTTGCAACAGAAAACATCGTTTCATCCCCCTAAATTCTTCCTATCCTAATACTATCACTTTATTTTGAATTTTATAAATAAAATGTCATTAAAAAAAGAAGATGTGGTGGGTCCATCTTCTTTTTCTACATATTTAAATGAAATACTTCCGCCATTACGTAGGTTTTGTAACAAGTGAATACCCGATACCTGGATAGGTGCTAATAATACTCGCAATATTCGTGCATCCTGTATCCTTGAGTTTTTTCCGAATTCGCGCAATGGCAACGCGTAGATACTCCACTTCATTTCTGTACTCTGCGCCCCAAACCGAAACAAGTATCTGTTCGTGGCTGACGACTTTATCTGCATAGAGAGCCAGCTGTTCTAAAATCAAATATTCCGTGTTTGTAAAGTGCATTTCCTTTTCTCCTACAAATACTCTTTTTTGGGCAAGATTAATGTCAATGTTCCCTACAGAAACCTTCTTATTTTCATATATGGTTTGATCTAAATGAGCTGTTCTACGTAAAACTGCCTTTACTCTGGCAAATAATTCATCAAGTGAAAATGGTTTTGTTAAATAGTCATCAGCCCCAAGCTCAAAGCCTTCAATTAAATCATTCGAATTGCTCCGGGCAGTAAGAATAATCACGGGAACGTTGGAAAATTTCCTCAATCTCTCTAAAACTGTAAACCCATCCATGTTTGGCATCATGATATCCAACAGGACTAAATCAAGCTCATGGAGATCAAAATTATTAAGAAATTGTTCACCATCTGAGAATGTAACAATTTTATACCCTAAAGAGAGTAAATTTGCCTTAATAAACCTGACAATTTTTGGCTCATCGTCTATGATTGCTATTCTATGACTCATCTTGATCACCATGACCTTTCGAAACAATTGGAAGCTTCAATGTGAAAATGCTTCCCTTTCCGGGTTCACTTTCGACTAATATGTCTCCATCATGCTCTCGCATTAATCCAATGCAAATGGATAGTCCGAGACCTGTCCCGCCTGTTTTCCGTTGCGGAGAATTGTCGACCCTAAAAAAACGGTCAAATATTTTTTTACTATCTTTCGTTGAAATACCAATTCCATTATCTTTAACATGAATATAAACATATTGGTAATCGAAAGTTACAGTAATGATCACTTTTTTCTCCGGTGAGTCATTGTGAACAATTCCATTCATTATTAAGTTAAGGAGCACTTGTTGAAGACGTTTCCTATCTCCATAAAGTAAGGGTATTTCTTCAGCATTATTTTCTACATAGTGGACTTTATTACTTTCTATGATTTCTTGAGGGAGTTGATCCAGCGCGTTAGCAATTAACTGAAACACTGGAAAGAATCCTTTATTTAGAGACATTGTACCCACTTCAATTTTCTTTATATCAAACCAAACTGAAAGTAAATCCTGCAAATGCAAAATATCTTCATGAATCCCCTGTAATAGCTCTTGCTTAAAATTCTCATCCCAATTCGCATCTTGCCGCATTAATGTTTCAACACTGCCGCGAATACTCGTTATCGGTGTCTTAAATTCATGGCTTGCGATCGTAATTAAATTAGTCTTCAGTTGATCAATCTCTGCTTCTTTCGTAATATCACGCAGCAAATATCCATTACCAATAAAATCTGTTTCCGTGCAAACGCTAAACTTGTTTAACGTGAAATATTTTATCCGGTTGCTCTGCTTAATACTAAACTTTATATCAATTTCTTCTGAATTAATAAGCTCATCAACATTGTCTATCGGAGGATCAGTCACCTGTTGTAAGAATTGGATTAAATCACATTCAGTTTTCAGATTGACTTTTCTATTTTCATTAAAAAGACGATTATTAAAAAATTCATTTTGATATACTATTTGCTTATTATTATCAACCAAAATAATACCCTCTGACATACTTTTTAATACTGCATTAAGTTGAGCATGTCTGTTTTTATATTTCTCATAATAGATTTTATTTTTTAGACTACCTTCAATATCAGAATATTCCATTATTTTTATCCTTCCTCCCATTTTGAATTTGGAAGTCCTATACTAGTGCAATTATAGCATTTTTTTAACAAGGAATAGAACAAAGCCCCTATATGCTTGCTACATATAGGGGCGTATATTTGGGTATTAGGGAAGGATTTTACTACTCATTACAACAGTTACACATAAATCTATTCTAACTATCTGTTAATCTTAACTGTTTTTGTTGTTTCTACTGTTACTTTTCCACTCTTAATCACAAACAATCTTATTGGAAGATCGATGACTGCATTCGTAACTGATTCTGTATCAAGCAAGACTAAATTAGCTTTTTTGCCAACTTCAATTCCGTAATCATCTAAACCAAGGGCTTTTGCCGGATTAGTCGTAATCATTGGCAATACCGTTGGAAGGTCTGCTGCACCGCCAAGATGTGCTGCTGGAATGGCAAGCATTGCTGTTTGAATAACGTCACCAGTACCATACGGAGTGAACGGGTTACGAATATTATTCGTAGCAATACACATATTTACTCCACCATCACGTAAAGCACGAACAGGTGTTAAAGTACGGCGAACATTGTATTCATCATGACGACCGCCTAAGTGAAGGTCAGTTGCCGGTAAGCTCATGACATTGATTTGTGCTTCTGCCATCTTTTTAATAATTGGTTCTAAACGTTCCTTTGGTAATGCACCCAGTGCAGTTAAATGGCCGACCGATACTCGTCCGACAAAGCCTTCTGCAATCGTTTTATCGCAAACATATTCAATCGTGATTCCATCTGCATCATCTTTAAAGTCTTGATGAAAGTCAATTGGTTTGTTGTATTTTTTCGCGATTTCGAATACTAGATCAATATGCTTGTCCCAAGGTGTATCATTATAAGGGATACCACCAACTACGTCGGCACCCATCTCCATTGCTTTATACATCATTTCTTCTGTACCAGGAGCTTTTAGAATACCTTCTTGTGGGAATGCAACGACTTGCATATCAACAAGATCTTTATATTTTTCTTTTAAACCCATAACCACTTCAAATCCAGTCATTCCTTGTGAAGGGTCAAATTCTGAATGTGTACGAATGTTTGTAACACCATTCATAATGAGCATTTCTAGTGTACGCTCAGCACGGTCAATAATATCTTCTCTTGTAAAAGTCGGTTTTAATTGAGCAGTAACAGAAAGTGCTTCTTGCAATGTGCCTGACTTGTTTGGAAGTCTGTCAGCGATAAGTGCTTTATCTAAATGGATGTGGCTTTCAATAAGACCTGGGATTAAAACCTTTCCATTTGCCTCAATGACACGAGCTGCATCAGACTCAATGTTATTTTCAATCGCAACAATTTTACCGTCTTTAATTGCGATATCCTTTAATTCTTGTCCTTCTTGAAGCTTCGCTTTTTTAATTAAAATATCCATTCTGTTAAACCTCCAAAAAGATTTTTTTAAAGTGAACTCGCAACTGACATGCCCTAAGGCCCTATTAGTTGCGAGTCCACATATCCACTAGCTTGTATGAATTAAGCTACTTTTCCAAAAAAGAATGAGATAACAAGCAGAATAACCATTGCTCCGCCAACCCATTTTGCATTACCTTTAACAACTTGGATAATTGGAATTTGGAATCCTGCAGATAATGCTTGCATCGTAATGTTTACAAAGCTTAGTTGGCTTCCTAGCCCAACGCCCATCGCTACGAATCCAAAGGCAACTGGTGAAAATCCGAGTGAAACAGCCACTGGTAATACTAGACCAAGAATCGATCCAACGTAAGCACCTGCTGGAATCCCAACAAGAATCCCTGCTAAAACAGCTGCAGGAACAACGATAGCAGAAGGTGCACTTTGTGCGATTCCTGCAATTACTTTAAAGGCTCCAGTGTCGCCAATGATATTGATAAATGATAGGAAAATACCTACTGCAAATAAACTTTTTAAAATATAAGTAGAGCCATCAACCATTGCCTCAACGGATTGATTGACATTAAATTTCGTACAAACAAAGATTAAAACAAGTGTAATGACTGTATAAACTAAAGGAGTAATAATTGGTGATCCTACTGCTTTGTTAATAAAAGGTCCAATAATAACAGCTGATAATAGGAAAATTACAGGAATCGTAACTTTAAAAATTTGAGCATTTGTCATGCCAGCGAATTCTGCGCTTTCTTCGCCCTTAAAGATAACTTTACGTTTCTTCGCACCATAAAAACCGATGGCAATCGCTAGAAGGACAAAGCCAAGCCAAAATAATCTCATTTCCGAAACATACTGGTCAACTGGAATTCCGGAAAGTTTCGACACAATTCCCGATTCAAGTGATGCAGGAGATGTTGTAAAAGAAACTGCTGCTGCAATGGACATAGCAGCAATTAATTCAGGAATCGCTCCCACTGCTGCGAAAGCTAGTGGTGCAATAACCATGGCACTACCGCCACCGATACCGGACATATATGTTGCTGCAGCTTGTAAAATAACAATAAATACAGCGAAATATTCAACCTTGCCTTTAATTGCTCGACGAACTAATGTCAGTGCTGCCGTATAACCACCTGATTTAAAAACAGCCATCGCAATTGCGGAGTTAATAATTGGTACAGTAATGGAGAGCATAGTTGGAATTGTTTTAATGAACTGTTCATTAGCTTGTGCTAGGCCAACTCCACCAATGATCATCGCCAAGGCGCCACCTACAAACCCTGCTGCTACCATGTCCACTTTCATAAATAAAAGCGCAAGTATTACAATTAATGGAATAATAACTACAAAAGCGTAGAATCCGTGAGGAGTTTTCACTTCTGAAAGTTGATCTGCTGCAAATACTTGAGCACCTGAAATAAGCATGAATAATAAGGATGCTATCATTGCAAATATATTTCTCTTTTTCATGTCTTGTCTCCTTTAGACATATTTTCTGGGGATTGGTTTATAAAACTACTCGTGTACCTGTTTTGCCTAATAGTGCATCTTGAAGCTTGTCAATCGATGTAATAATGACGTTTTTTCCGCCTTTATTTAAAAACATAATGGCTGCTTCTATTTTTGGACCCATGCTGCCTTTTGGAAAATGTCCTTCTTCCATATAACGAAGTGCATCATCGACTGACATTTCTAAAAGATTTTGTTGATTTGGCGTTCCAAAATGAATGGCAACCTGTTCAACACCGGTCAAGATAAATAAATAATCTGCATTGATTTCAGCAGCCAAGAGAGCGCTAGCAAAATCCTTATCAATGACTGCTTCTACACCCACAAGCATTCCGTTTTCTTCTACAACAGGGATTCCTCCCCCACCAGCTGTAATAACGGTAATGTCTTTTTCAAGTAATGCTTCAATGGCCTCTTTTTCAACAATTTTGATTGGCTTTGGAGATGCCACAACACGTCTGTATCCTCTACCACTGTCTTCAACAAAAGTAAGGTTTTCCACTTTAAGGATTTCTTCCATTTCTTCTTTTGAATAAAATGGTCCAATTGGCTTAGTAAGCGTTTCAAAGGCAGGATCGTCTTTTGAAACTATTGACTGTGTAACAACTGTTGCTACAGTTTTTTCAATTTTACGTTCTACCATTTTATTTCTAAATGCTTGTTGAATTAAATATCCCAAGTTCCCTTGAGTTTCTGCGTCACAAACATCTAAAGGATAAGCCGGAACCACTGTTTCAGCCAGTTTGGATTTAATTAATGTATTACCCACTTGTGGACCATTTCCATGAGTGATGACAACAGTGTTCCCCTGTTCGATTAATCCAAGTACAGGTTCACAACTTTCATAAATATTTTGTTGCTGTTCCTCAATGGTACCCTTTTGTCCTTCTTTGATGATTGCATTTCCTCCGATAGCAAGGACAATTTTACTCACAATAACACCTCATTGTTTCATATATATTAGATAGACTATCTACTTATAGTTTAGGGATAGAAAACACTATTATCAAATTAACAAACCGTAAAAAAATAATGCGTTTTCATAAAAAAAGATTAAAAAAACATAACAAAATACTTTTAGGTCATGTCGAAGCATCGTAAAAACCTTATTATTTCGCGATTTCTCTTAATCACGTAACATTAAAGAAATCAATTAAGAAATGTCAAAAAAATTTCATATCCTTTATTTCGGGTGCCGAATAATTCTTCACTGCGACTTGGAGAGCTTGTTTATTATTCAAAAAATTGGTTATATGCTAACATTCCTACAAGAATTCCAAATAATGTATCCAAACCAGAACTATGCCCCACCCCAAGTAATCGATCGAATGCAGCTTCGGAAAGCCAAGGCTTATTAGAGCCGATTGAATTTATTACGTCAGTAACTGTCGAACTAAACTCATTCTTCAGTGCATATCGCAAATATTCCTTACTCACGTCAGTTGTAATCGGTTCCTTTTCAACCAATTTGGATAATTCCTCATAAAAAGCAACTGAAATAAAATTTGTGATAGAAGCAAATGCAAGTAACCCAACCATTAGATCATCACCTGAAGGGGTTAGTCCTTTCCCTCTCCCAAGAAAAAAGCGGAGTGTCTTCTCTATAAGAGAGTGGTCGTTCGTCAAAACAACATCCATCAGCCCTAGTATATATTGTTCTCCTTCTGACCAATTTTCATCGGAAACCCTATCATACTTGCTTAAAAATTCATTGATATAAATATCCAACCCAGTCGGCTGACCATTTGTGATTAACAATTCTTTAAGATTAGTTAATTTATCTTTATAGAAAACATTTTTAGAAACAGGAAATATATCATTTTTAAATCTGCTGCCTTTTTCCAAGCTTAATGACATTTCTGAGAATATTAGTGATGCTGTATCCTTATCCCAGAAAACGCTTTCATTGCTTTTAATAAGCATTACAGCTCTCGATGTATCAATAGGAGTGAGATGGATCCCAAATGGAAGCAAGCCGTTCTTCTTATTACCAATAAAAATTAAGGAGTCCCCCATTTTAATATTAAAGCCATTTGCAAAAATACTATGAACTTGTCCAATGTTTTTTTCACAAAGAAGAAGGGGAATAAGATAACTATATTCCCCTCCAAAAAGTGTATATTTAATCATTTACAATGCCTCAATGAGACCAAGCTTTACTGCATAAGCTTCAATTGCCTTTTCAAAGCATGCTAATGGTGCACGAACAGTACCAGCACCGATTTGACCTACACCTGCTTCTTTGTGAGCAATTCCTGTGTTAATCACTGGTTCAATTCCTGTTTCAACAACCTTCCTTGCATCAATACCAAGGCATGCACCTTGGAAATCCCAAGTCGGAATCGTAAAGTTAGGGTTTTGGTCGATACAAATTTCCATCATATCATTGCTTGTTCTTAGGGCGTCGTCAAAGCCACCCGCACCAACAAAACGTGTTACACCTGGGGCAGCAACCATTGCAAATCCGCCTACTCCAAAGGTTTCTGTAATCGCACTGTCTCCCATGTCTGGACTAGCCATTTCTTGAGTGTAGCCAGTGAAGAATAAGCCTTGCGGTGTATTTACTGGTGCGGTAAACCATTGGTCACCCATACCACTAATCCGGATTCCAAATTCATATCCATTCCGGCACATAGCTGTTACAACGGTACCGTGTTGGATCGTTCTAGATGCGTCCATAACAGCCTTACTAGTAGCCATCGCAATATTTAAGAAAAATTGATCTGTATCAGCAAGGAATTTAACAACCTCTTGCTTATCCTTTTCAGATACATCTGTTTGTAAAATAAACGGTGCAATTTCTTTTAAGAAAATTAGGGACGCAGCGATGTTACGTTGGTGGAATTCGTCACCCATTGTAATCGCTTTGGCAATCATAACGTTGATGTTTAGTCCATCACCTTTTACTTTAAGTGCCTTAGAGATAGTAGGGGCGAGAACATCTCTCATCCATGCAAGGCGATTTGTCACCTCTTCAGAATAAGCACCGAAACGTAGGACCTTACCAATACCTTCATTCATTGTACAATAAGCAGTGTTGCTCTGTTCACGGTTTTCAACAACAACAACAGGCATACTACCTGAAGTGATACCACCCATTGGTCCAACTGCATTTACATGGTGACATGGAATAAATTCCACCTCGCCATTTTTAAGCATGACAGTTGCCTCATCAGCGTTTGCTGCCCATCCTTCAAAAAGAACAGCTCCAATACATGAACCCTGCATAGGGCTAGGCATGTTATCCCACTTAATTGGTGGACCTGCATGGAGCAGGACTTTCCCGTTTAATTCCTCAATAACTGATTTAGCTGGAACAACATCTACTAAAAAAGGGGCACCGGCAACAATTTTATCGATTACCGCTCTATTTGCTTCATCAATTGTATTATAAGTTCCGTACATTTTGCTTTCCTCCAGATTTTATTTTCTTTGTTAAAATCGCCAGCTTGAATTATCTTTCACAAAGTTTAACGAAGCACAGCTAAGATTTTACGCATTCTTTCATTTCCACCTGCAACTGGACGCCAGTCGAACTGAACAACCGTACCGCCATTTTCAGTAATGGCATTCGTAAATTTCTTCAAACCAACGTTAATAACACTTGGTTTTTCGTTTAATAATTTTTCGATTGCAGGAGAAACTGTGAGATCTTGTTTTTCATAGACTTTGCTAGCAGGTTTCATTTCTTTATCTGCTTCTTTTAAATCAATACCGAGCATTGCAAGTGCTGTACGAACAGCTTGGTTGTTGCTATCTCGTAGGATGACACCAGCTTTTGCAAGCTTATTTTTTTGATCTTGGTAACCTTGTGGATCTTGCTCTGTTCCACAAACCGTTCCAACAAAGTAAATATTTCTGCCGTTTTTCTTTGATTCGTTTTGGATCTTTTCAATAGCTGGGATTAATTCACTAGCCATATCATCATGAGATCCATAACCAAGAACAACATCAAAAAGGATAATAGCAGTCTTTTCATCCTGCGCAGCTGTTTCAAAATATTGAACCCTTGTTTCAGGGTCAATCATTGGATGCGGTTTTCCTTGTGTGTAAATATCATCGCCAAGGTCAGCAACTTCAAAGCCGTTAACTTTTAGTAAGTAGCCCTCTTCTGCATGTTCGGACTTTCCTAGACCGAAAGCTCTACTGATAAGAGTAGCTGCTTCATACCCAAGTGTACCGCCTGAATAGAGACCTTTGATCGTTGTTTGCTCTGGTTTCAAGTCTGCAGCTGGCACATCGGAAGTAAGAATATTATAGTTTGCTTTAATAGGATTGCCCTTTGCAAGATCAACAGCAATAGCAGCTGTTTCTTCAAGCGTATTTGCATAGTGGACATTTCCTTCATGTGAATGTGGAGCTTCTCCTAGGAAAATAGCAACTACTGGTTTTGATAAACCTTGAAGTAAGTTAACAACTTGGTCACGTACATCTTTTGCTGGTGGCTTAGAAATAATAGCAATAACTTCTGACTGTTTGTGTACTTCCAATCCTTTAATTGCGTCCATCATGGTAATTGCACCAATCGTTTCAGACAGATCACGACCACCAGTTCCGATAGCATGGCTTACGCCTCCACCGATGCGATCGATAATTGTAGACACTTCTTGAATACCTGTACCAGAAGCTCCAACAATACCAATATTTCCTTGCTTCACAATATTTGCAAAAGCCATTGGCACCCCAGTTTGGATCCCTGTACCACAGTCAGGACCCATGACAAGCAGACCTTTTTCGTGAGCTTTCTGTTTAATACGAAGTTCATCTTCAATTTTTACGTTATCACTGAAAATAAAGGCGTGTAATCCGTTATCAATCGCTTTTTCAGCCTCTTCTGCAGCATATTGACCTGGAACTGAAATAATCGCCATATTTGCATTAGGTAGTGCTTTAAGCGCTTTATCCCAAGTACGTACTGATTCAAATTCCTGCTTTGTGTTGCTGATTGCTTGATTTTTTAAATAATTATCAACTTCATCAAGTACTTCTTGAATTTTGTCTTCCGAGTCAGTATCAACAACAATACACATATCGTTTGCTGCAGCTTTTTCTAATTCCTCTGTATGAAGACCTGCGGTTTTAAAAATATCCTTATTGGCCGGGGTTCCCATCATAATTTGAACTTTATTTACACCGTCCATTGTTGATATCTTATTTGTGAGAAGCATTAGGTTAACGGAATCCTGGTAGGAGTTTTCTTTAATAATGGTATAAAGCATTATTTTATGCACCTCTTTTATTAGTAATTGTTTTTCCGTTTTTCAGGAAACGGATGAGTTCAGTTCTTTTCAATCCAATGGTAAAGGTTTTCCCCTTGCAATGTAATAAAAAATCCGGTTGAGTCATTAAAAATTCGTTAAACTTTTCAAATCTAGTTTTTTCATTTTAATTCAGTATGATACATTAGATAATACTGACTATTTCTAATTATTAAGACTGTAAATTAATACCATTATGATAAGGTAACAAATAGAATAATCCCATCATTATCGTTCAAAATTTGTATAAGAAATATATTTATGTGCCTATCATTTTTAGAAAGAGTGTGTGAATCACAAAGATGAAAACAACGATTGTCTACAAAAGAGAAGAAAGTTTTGAGATTAATGCAGATTTTTATTCTGTTTCCCCAAAAAATAACCCGGTTGTTGTCTACATTCACGGTGGCGGCCTGTTCTGGGGTTCAAGAGAGGATATGAAGAAAGAGCAGATTGAGCTTTATCTTTCCGCTGGTTTTAATGTTTTCTCTATTGATTACCGATTAGCACCAGAATCAAAACTACCTGATATTAAATCCGATATCGCTGACGCCCTTTACTGGCTCGAGAACGAAGGCCCTAAGGAATTTGACTATGATCCAAGAAGAATTGCGGTGATTGGAAGTTCAGCTGGTGCTTACCTTGCCCTTTTATCTGGGACGTTGATGAACAAACCAAAGGCAATTGTTTCGTTCTACGGTTATGGGGATATTACTGGGGACTGGGCAACTAAGCCTAGCTCCCACTATCAAAGTCTAACAGCCGTCCCTAAAGAGCTGGCAAAAATGCTCGTCTCGAACAAGGTTATTACTGTGGGTCCGATTGAGAAACGATATGCTATTTACATGTATGCTAGACAGCAAGGAGTTTGGATTGAGGAAATAAGCGGTTTAAACCCGAGGATGAAGAAGCAAGAGCTTTCCCAGTATTGTCCACTTCATTCTGTAAGTTCTCATTTTCCTCCAACTATACTCTTGCATGGGACCATGGATGAGGATGTCCCATATGAGCAATCTGTTCTGATGTCCGAGGCATTACATAAGGCTGGAGTAGAGAATCAATTCATTACAATTCCCAATGGCAAGCATGTGTTTGACGAGGATTGGCAAAACCCAGTTGTCAAATATGCCTTTGAGGAAGTCATTAAATTTTTGCATAAACATCTTGGTTAAACAATGTCTTGAACTAACTTCACCCCCTGTTTTGCTAATTGACAATTATCAGTTCTTGTAAAAAGAAGCAAAAGATATGAAAGCCAAAAAAAACAGTGAACTCCATTTTTTGGGAATTCACTGCTTTTTGTATAAAAATCTATTTTCTTGGCATGCTATTATTATTATTTCGCGAAACGGTGGTTACCGATTGTTACCGTTACTTCACGAGAAAAAATCCATTTACTTACTGCTGTGTTTGGATTATAGAAGAACAACGAGCCATTACCTTGACCCTTAAATGCCAATGCTTCATTTACCGCTTGTCTTGATGCCGCATCTGATGGTTGATTAATGGCACCGTTTTGGACTGGGGTGAAAGCGTAATGACCATTAGACTTTTCATAAACAACACTATTGATAGTATTTGGGAAATCAGGGCTCGCAACACGGTTTAAAATAACAGTGGCAACTGCGACCTTACCTGCGTATGGCTCACCTTTAGCCTCTGCATGAACAAGACGGGCCATCAAGTCTTTTTCTGCAGCAGTAACAGTAGTATTTGGGATTACTAGATTTGTTCCTGCATAAAGTAGACTGCCTGTTGCATTGTTTGCGTTTAATAGACTATTAACAGGGACTCCGTATTTCGTTGCAATTTTCCAATAAGTTTCCCCAGATTGAACCTTATGAGTTGTCGTTGCCGCTTCTGACTTTCCATTTAAAGTGAAGGCAGACATTGATAATATTAATCCAGTTGCAATCACTAGTTTTTTTAATTTATCCATTTTATTACCTCCAAGTTGTGTGTCCGTTTCTCTATTAATAAGGCTATCAGTTGTAACACTCTTATTCATTCCCCAATAAATGGTAAGTCACAAATAACTGAAGTCCTGCCCAATATGAAAGGCTTCCTCTACTAAAAGGGAATAATATCCATTTCTATTTTTATACCAATAAATCACTCCAATGGATGGTTCAGGACCCTTTATTACAAATTGTTTCACTCGAGTAACACCGGAAAAGCGAAATACCCCGTTAAATCATGATAAAAAAATGACTTTCACCAAATTGACAACAAATTCCTTCATTTCATACAGGATTTCACTTAAAACTTGGGTAATATATAAATGATACTATTTAGGAGGTTATCTCATGGAAAATCAATTAGTCAGCGTACTTAACAAACAAATTGCGAATTGGTCTGTCTTGTATATGAAGTTACATAACTATCATTGGTATGTGAAAGGCGGGCAATTTTTTACATTACACGCCAAATTTGAAGAATTTTATAATGAGGCAGGACTTCATGTTGATGAATTGGCTGAACGCTTACTAGCTATCGGTGGCGAACCTGTCGCTACCATGAAAGAATGCCTTGAAATTTCATCGATTAAAGAAGCTTCTGGAAACGAATCTGCTGAGCAAATGGTTCAGTCCGTCATTGATGATTTCTCCATTATCATTGGTGAATTAAAAGAAGGCATGAGCTTTGCAGGGGAAATGAATGATGAAACAACCGGAGATATGCTGCTTGCGATTCATTCTGGCTTAGAGAAGCATGTTTGGATGCTTACTGCATTCCTTGGAAAAACAATTTAATTTTCTATTTGCTAAAGTCCAACTATTTGTTGGACTTTTTAGCAGCATTTAAATTATAATAATTATTAAAAAGTATTAACTTTTATTTAGTCATCAAATTATTTATAATACTAAATAAATTTACTAAACTGGAGGTTTGCTAACATGTCCAAGCATGAAGTTATTGTTTATAGCAGCACAGGCTGCCCCTATTGCGAAAAAGTAAAATCATTTTTAAAGGATCATGGAATTGAATTTGAAGAACGTAACGCTTCCATACATAAGGAATATTTTGATCAATTAAAAGAACGGAAAATTTATGGAACGCCAGCAACACTTATTAATGGAAAGCTAGTATTAGGTTTTCAGGAGAAAAAATTTAATAACCTGCTTGGGCTTTCGGAAAATGAACCAATCATTGCAAATCCTCCACAAGCTGAAATTACTGAGGAAAATCCAGATGGTATTTTTCAACCAGTTAATCAAAAGGTATTGGAAGACGTTTATGATTTCGTCACTATTGGCGGCGGTCCTGCTGGTGCTTCCGCTGCTGTTTACGCTGCACGCGGAAAATTAAAAACACTCGTCATTGATAAAGCACCTAAAGCTGGAACGCTAGCGATTACCCATAAGATAGCAAACTATCCAGGTGTGCGCGAAGAATTAACTGGCCTTGAGCTGTTAACAAGAATGCAGGCCCAGGCAAAAGACTTTGGGGCCGAATTCGTACGTTCAACCGTCCTTTCCGTTGATTTTGCAGATGAAATCAAAAAGATTGAACTGGCCGAGGGTACTATTAAAGCAAAAAGTGTCTTTATTGGGGTTGGAGCTAAAGCACCATCGAGCAAGATTAATGGGGAAGAAGAATTTACCGGTCGTGGTGTAAGCTATTGTTCAACCTGCGATGCTGCCTTCTATCAAGACCAGGTTGTCGCCGTTGTTGGTGATAATGATGAGGCTATCCATGAGGCTGAAACACTGACAAAGTATTGTAAAACAGTAAAACTGTTAATCCCAACTGAATTAAAAGGCGACGTCGACCTTTCGGCGTTACAAAATAATCCAAAGGTTGAAATCTATAAACGTCACCGTGTTAGAGAAATCATTGGGACTGACAGTGTTGAGAAAATTGTCATTCTAAATGATAAACGAGAAGAAGAAATTTGGACCATCGATGGTATTTTCTTATATCTTGGCGGGATGAAGCCTGGCACAGATTTCTTAAAAGGGGCAGTTATGCGAGATGAAGAGGGATATGTCATGGTCGATGAACTCCTGCGTACAAATATAGATGGTGTTTTTGCCGGTGGTGATGCCAGAAGAACGCCGATTAAGCAAGCCGTTATATCTGCTGCAGATGGGGCTATTGCCGCTTTAAGTGCCGAGCAACACGTTAATAAACGCTCAAAACTACGCCCGCAATATAGTTAAACTGGAGAATTCACAATAAAAAATATAAACTGGGTATCTCATATTTTGAGATACCCTCAGGCTGTCGAAAAACCTTCGACAGCCTTTATTTTTAAGCTGCTTTAACATTTCACCGACGTTAATTTGTTAAAATATTATTAATGCAACATGTCTGTTGATTTGCGCTCCAGGCGCTTCGCTTTCCGCGGGCGTGCCGGGGAGCCTCCTCGGCGCTAATGCGCGCCTGTGGGGTCTCCCCTGCCCCGTACTCCCGCAGGAGTCTTCGCGCCTTCCGCTCCAATCAACAGGTGCTAATTCAATAGATTAAAGAATTAAGCGGGCTTAACAAGGAAAACTTTCCCCAAATTGCTTTTACATGGGACACTGCACAAAGGTAACTACCTATTAACTTATACTTTGCCATTGTCAAAGTCTGTCGTAAATTGTACAATTTTACTAAAATAGAGGTTCTAAAGCGAAAATCGAAAGGACCATCAGGAGGAATTGCTGTGAATAGATTCATTCTTCTTATACTGACCGTTTTAATTCTTTCTGCCTGTACGCCAAAAGCATATACAGAGAGTATGGATGCAGGAAAAGCTGCACTACAAAAAGGAAACTATTCAGAGGCTGCAGCTAAATTTGAAAATGCTATGAAAGAAAAAGATACTGTTGAGGTGAAGGATTATCTTCTAGCTGCTTTAAGGATGCAGGAAAGTCTTAAACTCTATCACAAGGGTGATTTTGATGCCGCGATTAATTCATTAAACGCTTTGCTACATAACAAAGTGGCAAAAGAAAAAATCAACCAACAGGCTACTGCTCTACTAAAGGAAATCCAAGAAGCGAAATCACTTGAGAATTCGTTAAATGAAAGAATGATAAAGGGGAAAACACTTTTAGAGCAAAATCAGTTTGACCAAGCAATCGAAGTGTTTAAAGAAGTCTCCCAAACAATCGGCAATCCAGAGAATGCCTCGATTGAAAAATTGACGAATGAGGCTTCCCAGCTTGTTATCGAAACATCAAACAAGAAAAAAGTGGCAGACCAAGAAAAAAAGAAACAAGACGAAGCAAAAAAGCAAGAGAATGCTAAGGAAAAAAAGAAGGATGCAAACGAAACTCTCTCCCATTCACAAGCGGAAGATCTGGTAAGAAAGCATCTTGGACTTCAAGCTGACCAAAATGTAAAAGTTGTGTATGACCATGATGCTGACAATGGCGACTACATAATACACGTCTATGAATTTGTTGTCGATAATTCAAGTACCGGCGAAGGACATACTACAACATTGGACTGGTATGGTGTGAACAAAAATACGAAAGCAATTTATGATGCAATGGAATAATCAGAAAAGCGGAAGCGCCCCCGTTTAGCGGCGAATCAATTAATATTAAAGGGCTTCCTCATTTATGGAAGCCCTTTATGGTATCAAAAATTGAGGAGGAACTCTTTTACAAATAAACAAAATACTCTAACAAAAGAATTAACAGCTCCGTAGCATAAAGCCAAGCCCAGGATAGGTTACGATGTATTCCTCTTTTTCTTGAAGTAGTTCCTTCATTTTTCTGCGGTTCCTAGCAATACCAACCCGTAAATATATGATTTATGAAATTGATAGTAGTCACTACTATTTGCTATTTTTTCAGTTTCTAAACTCTTGTCCATTTCATTTGCAAGGCTTCCTGCATAAATTGTAATTATTTAGTGGAGGAGGTGTTAACTATGTCTGAGCATCACAGAGAACACAACAACTTCGCTTTAATTGTTGTGCTGTTTATTTTATTAATCATTGTTGGTACAGCATTTATGTACTAATAAATGAACCCCCACTAACATCATCATTCTCAAGTGGAAAAGAGCGACAACCATTTGGTTTCACCGCTCTTTTTCATGTTTATTCGTTATTATAAATGATTGGATCGTTAAGCTTTTTATTTTTCTGTTTCCCACTAAAGGAACCTCTAGATAGAAGTAGTTATCGAAACTGATTCTAATGCTTTGTTACCTTCCATACCACCCCGGTCTTTGGAATATAACCTTCGCCACTACCCGGAGGTTTTCGATAGCCAAAATCAACGATATACATCTCATTCTGTTTCCCAAAAACAATATCAATTTAGAGGGGGGGTCTTCATTCCATAACTTTTTAAATTAGGAGGGTATCGAGTAAAATAATCTCATTTTTTAATTTGATAGCTTCTGTCAACATGGCTTCAAACTCTATTGTGTTCGTTGGTTTCATCGCTTTTACTCCATAACTAGCGGCCAATTGGATGAAATCAGGATTAGTAAAAGTAACGCCAAAACTATTGGCGAACTTCCGCTTCATCATATCCACTTCAAGCTTTAACATCGAATTATCCAATAAGATAATGATAAAGGACAATCCTAACCGTTTCGCCGTCTCTAGTTCAGAAAAGTTCATCAATGCACCTCCATCCCCAGTAATACAAATAACTGTTTTTTCAGGCGCTGCTACTTTTGCCCCGATTGCACCAGGAATGGAGATACCCATTGATGCGAATCCATTGGAAATGATTAGCTGGTTGGCATGCTTCGGTTGATAGGTCCTTGCTACCGAGATTTTATGTGAGCCTACATCTGAAATAACAATTGTATCTTCCGTCTGGGCCCTTTCAATAGCATGCAGGATATGTTCAATTGTTAGTGAGGAATCGTCGCCTACTTTTTCAACTATCGAATAAGATTCTACTATCCGATTTTTCAAGTCTCCTGCTGGCAGCCAATGCTTTGGCTTAATTTCATTTTTTAGAAATAGTGGCAGTGATTCTTTCAAATTCCCAACTAATTCTACCTTTACTGGATAGCATTCATCTACATCAGCTGCTGAAGCAGATATATGGATGACTGGGACCTTTTTCATGTTCCATTCGGAAGGAAGCTTTTCACGGATATCAAAGCCAATTACGATTAGTAAATCAGCTTCCTCAAACCCTTTTAGTACATAATCTTTTTGATTAAAACCAAAAGTATAAAAATTTTGAGGGTGAGCTTTTGGTAAAATTCCTTTGGCCATAAAGCTTTGTGCCACTGGCGAGCCTAATTTTTCTATAAATGTTTGAACTTCTTTAACAGCTTCTTGGCGGATAACCTCATTTCCGACAAGAATAAAGGGACGCAGACTTTGGTTAAGCAACTGAGTGGCTAGCTTGAGTGCTTCAGCTACAGGTACGCTTTTGGGCAAGCTTGAAACGGCTATTGGTTTCGTGGTCACATTCTCCATGGCGATGTTTTCGGGTATTTGTATTACGACTGCCCCAGGCTTTTCTTCGCTTGCAATTCGAAAGGATTTTCTGATGATTTCTGGAATTATGTTTGCCGCTTTTATTTGCACAGACCATTTTGTTACTGGTTCATAAACCTTCTCGATATCGATATACTGATGGACATGTTTGTGTTGCTTATCCAAACCTGTTTGTCCGATTAAAGCGATAACCGGGGAATGATCCATATTCGCACTTGTTATTCCTGTTAAAAGATTTGTTGCCCCAGGGCCGAGCGTAGCCATACATACACCCGGCTTTCCAGAGATTCTGCCGTAAACATCAGCCATGAATGCGGCACCTTGCTCATGGCGAACGGGTATGTATTTAATTTTTTCCGAAGCCGACAAAGAATGGGCTAAATCAAGGACCTCTTTGCCGATAATCCCAAAAATATATTCCACACCTTCGTTTTCTAAACAGCTGACAATTACATCTGATGCTTTCATATTTACCTCCAATAGATTATTTGCTTCTCTTATTGTTTTCTAAATTTTTATAATCATGAACAGCAGCTTGGAACATAAAAAAAAAATCAGCAAATATAATGGAATATGCGTGCTTTTAAGGAGGGCGAATTATGGTTCAGCAAGGATTTAACGGAATGGATACCAATAATCAAATGTTAATTGCCCCAGAAACGTTTGCCGCACCACCCGAATCATTAACGGAACAACTGTTTATAGAACGTTCTTTAACCGAAAATAAATTTTGGTTGCGAATTATGAAGGAGCATTCCTATTTTTTAGGCGAAGGATTTAATCGAAAAGACAAGCAACTCATTCAACAAACCGATCGGTTTTATCATTATTTTGAGGAGCAGGAAAAAAGAGCCTACCAAACCCCCAATAATGTAACTGCCGTTCGGAAGTTAAATGAGGATTCGATTCAGCTTGTGTTAGGATTACGGAATTTCAAACGTAATTTGCTTATTCTAATTGTCAATTGCAAAGTAATGGGCTTTAACTTCCCACTTCTTGTCGATCATATTGCCCGAGAGGCTGAATACTTTATGAGAACGTTGAAAAAATTTAATGAAGGGATTTTGGATCCTATACAAGATGCAATAATTAAGGAAAATGTTTTTTGGTTAAAGATTATGATGGAGCATTCCCGCTTTATCGCCTCTCTGCTTGATCAATCGGAACGAAATCTAGTTAAAACTGCACTGAAATTTGGGGACGATTTCGAAGTTCTTCTTAACCAAGCCCGAGACGTTGAATCAATGTTATATAAGAAAAGTCCGACCTATCCAATAATCGGAAAGCTAAATAAAGATAGTGAAAATGCCACACATGAGCTTCGTAATTTTAAACAAGCAGGTCTTGATTTAATAAAAAGCTGTCAAATTAAAAATGTCATCGACCCATTACTTGCAGACCACGTAGTCAGGGAAGCGGATCATTTCCTACAAATGGTCCATGTTTTAGAGGAAAGGTTAAAGGTGAAACAGCAGGAACAGCAAATGGGATTAGGTTAAATAAAGAGACTATCCGCGGATAGTCTCTCTTTTATGGCTACGAGCTAAAATAACTAGACACACTGTAATAATCGTAAAAGCAATAAACGCTAACAATGGAATTGTAATAAAACCCATCCAGTTTATGTAATCCTTCGAGCAAGGCACGCCGCTTGTACACATTTCAAACTGCTGTAAATATGGTATTTTTTGTAATAATGTATGGTATCCCGATAAAAGCATTCCAACAATTGAAAGTGGCAACACATATTTATAGATTCCGTTATCGTTCCTGTAGACTGCAATTCCTAAGATAATGGCTAGCGGATACATGAAAATCCGCTGATACCAGCAGAGCGTGCATGGAATGAAATGCATGACTTCACTAAAATATAGGCTGCCAAGTGTGGCAATGATCGCAGAAATCCAAGCGAGAAGTAAGGATTTATTCATTCTTCTTCCCCTTTGCTGCTTTCTCTACCATTTTGGTTAAGTCATCGATTGATTTACCTGTGAACAGCTTACCATTAACAAAAATGGTCGGGGTACCAGTAACCCCTAGTTTTTCCGCGTAATCCATATCCTTTTGCCAGGCATCATCGGACTTTTCAGCTTGGAAGTTTTTAACGGCCTTTTCAACCTCAGTATCACTCGCCACTTCCTTTAACGTATCAATCAAAAAGTTTTCAGTAAATACATCCTTTTTTTCTGCAGCTGGATCCTCTGGCTGCTTTGCGAAAAGGCGATCATGGAATTTCCAAAAGCTTTCATTTCCTAGTTCTTGAAAGACAGATTCCGCAAATTTAGCAGAACGAATGGAATCAACATTGATAAAGGAATCATTCATAAAATATAATTTTGCTTTCCCAGTATCAACAAGCGCATCTTTGATAATAGGTACAACTTGTTCGGAAAAGTTTTTACAATTAGGGCATTTATAATCGCCGAACTCAATAATGGATACAGGTGCAGACTCTTTGCCCAAGAAAGGCTGATTTGAATAATCAATTTCATTTGTTTTTACTTTTCCTTGTTGTTTTGATTGATTATTTAAGAAAATAAAAGCTAAAATACAGACAGCTACCAAACCTATAACCCAAAAGGTGAACTTGGATGACGATTTCGATTCCTTTATCTTGTTTTCTTTGTTATTTGCCATAATAAAACTCCTTTAATTCAGTTTATTCAAAAAGAATATATGTACATGGTAGACCTAGATAAGATTAATATTACCTATCCTACTTAATAATGCAAACAAAAGGTTCTTCTCGCTTAGTTTATTTACCATTTTAGGATATGATAAACATGTATTCTAATATTGTTACATAGAGGAGATTGAATGATGACAAAATATAGTGGGTTTGTTGGAACCTATACAAAAGGAGAAAGTAAAGGGATTTATTCCTTTACTCTAAATATAGACAGCAAAAAAATAGAGAATGTTCAGGTTGCTGGAGAGTTAGAAAACCCTACCTACTTAACGATTAGCAAGGACAATCAATACCTTTATTCCGTGGTAAAAGAAGGAGAAACTGGTGGTATTACTGCTTTTTCCATAAAGGAAGACGGTCGATTAACAACTGTTAATAGCCAATTACTTGCTGGTGCTTCTCCATGTCATGTTAGTGTTGACAGCAAAAATCGGTATGTTTTCAGTGCAAATTATCATAAAGGCGAAGTCGTCTCCCATCTGATTAACCAGGAGAATGGCGCCTTACAATCTGTTGCCTCCGTGATAAACCATGAAGGCCGGGGTCCGGATCCACGGCAGGATAAACCTCATACTCATTATGTGGGGCTTACACCGGATGAAAAGTATCTGGCAGTAGTTGATTTAGGCATCGATGCCCTTATTACCTATGCAATCAATGAAAATGGGACACTGTCAAAGGTAAAACTGCTGCCGTTAAAAGCAGGTAGTGGACCTCGCCATCTGGCCTTCCATCCTAATGGTAAATTTGCTTATGTCATGACAGAATTTAGCTCAGAGGTGATTGTTCTATCTTATCATCAGGAAAATGGGCATTTTAGCGAACAGCAATATATCTCTACGCTTCCTGCTGATTTTTCCGAAAATAATCAAGGTAGTGCGATTCATATTTCATCTGATGGACGATTTATCTATGCTGGGAATCGCGGCCATAACAGTATAGCTGTTTTTACTGTAAACCAAGAAACGGGTGAGCTACGCTTTATTGAGCATACTTCCACTGAAGGGGATTGGCCAAGGGATTTTGCATTCGATCCATCCGAAAAATTCGTCATTGCTTCAAATCAAGAATCTGGGAATCTTGTGTTGTTTTCTCGAGACGAAAATTCTGGCTGTCTGTCTTTGATACAGTCTGATATTGCTGTACCACATCCGGTCTGTGTAAAATTTTTAAATATTTAGGTGCCAAACAGGATAAGCGATAGGCTTATTCTGTTTTTTTTCAAACCTTTCTGGAATAAGGTGTAAAAAGAAAGCATCCGTGACAATCTAAGGAAGACGTTTTTCGTAAAGGATGTGTCTTTATTGGATTTTTTCCATGGCCAGGATTCTTTATCGATATTAGAGTGGACTTTAAGGGCTGCAGTCACTTTCATCTTTGTAATCTTTACCGTTAAAATAATGGGACAGAGAGCCATTTCACAATTAAGATTACTTGATTTTGTTATCGCCTTAATGCTGGGAAACATTATTGCTCATCCCTTATCAGACCAAAGAATCGGATTAAAGGGCTCAGTAGTCGCAACAATTGTAATCATTGTTCTATATTTGATTGGTGTTTTTTTGAGTTTAAAATGGCCACGGCTACGAAAAGCCATTAATTCTACCCCTTTCCCACTTATTAAGGAAGGAGAAATCCTATATAAAGGGTTAAAGCGGGCCAGACTATCAATCGATGATTTATTGGCAGAATTGAGGAAAGAAAAAATTGAGGACGTTAAAAAAGTCGCGTTAGCCTTATGGGAATCTGATGGAGAGATCTCCTTTTTCTTGGACCCGCAATTTGAAGCTATTACACCGTCATTCTATCAGCTTCAAACAGAACCATTTGATCTCCCACAGACGATAATAAGAGAAGGAAGGATTGACTTATCCGTTTTGCGGAAAATAGGTAAGGAGGAAGAGTGGCTAACTCACACTCTCAGGTCTTTACATCATACAGAAGTAAATAACATCTTACTTGCCACCATTGATAGCCAAAATAATATGAAAGTTTTTTTATACGTGTAATTTTTAGTATGCGAAGGACCCACGCAATAACTTATTTAGCGTGGGTCAATTAATGCTCTAATCTTAATTAACTAGTTTATTACAAATACTTTTTTTGCAATATTGCATCCCTCTATCTTTGAGTTAACATATTCTTTTGTTCTTCCATTATTGTGTTGATTTCTTCCTTATCTGCTATTATTGGTTCTCTATCCATATCCCTGATCCAGAGTAGTCCATCAGGAAGTGGATTGATTTTCTTCTCTAGAGTTGGAAAATTATTATATAAAATAATATCCTTGTATATCTTAGGCATATTGAGTCCTGCCTTAGTAAAAAAGTAACATGTGGTAAAGAAACGCATATTGATTTCTGTAGGATTTGGGAAATCCTTTTGGTCATAGGTCATGTCAACCCCATAAACACCATGTGGCTTAGGATCTACGGCCAATATCGAATCCATTGCCACTTGATTTACTGTATCATTAGAGTATGTTTCTCCCACACCAGTAATACCCGTTACACCAGACAGGGTGCGATTTGCAAATCCCCATGTCCTCCTTCTTCGCGTCTGAGCAATAACGAGCTCTCCTTCAAACCAAATCGATAACCAAGTAACTGTTTTATCAGCCTGTAGCAATTCTGAAGCAGTAAAATTCCCCCATCCTTTATGAAGATTGATCCAGTTTTTTGCAAACTCAAAATTATTGGTCGGTAATGCTCCTCTTCCGCCTGCTCCAACCGTAGACCGGAGCCAAACCTTTCCTTCTTGATCCCCAAACTGGTTAAAAGTCCTTTTTAAGTCCATTTCATCACAAATAATCATGGTGTCAGGCACCTTAATTCCTTGTTCTTTCCAAATTTTATAAGTTTGATATTTATCAGTACAATTTTCAATTACGTCATGGCTTGGCAAATATAATTTAGTCCCATAAGTCAATATTTCATCTCTGAATTTTGAGGCCTCTAAGATTTCTCTATCATTCATAAAAACAGCCAAGCTCGGTTTATCCTTTTCCAATATGCTTAAGAATGAAATTTTATATTCCTTACTAAATGCATAGTCATAAGGGATATATCTTTTCAAATTAGCTTTTGATGAGTAAAGACTATACACATTTCTTGATACGCCAATAATGCTCTCCACGCCCAAAGAATCATTCCATGAGTTAATTACATTTTCCGCAGGAGCTACACCAACATCGGTAATTAAGATTTTCTCCATGTTTAACACCCCATTATTTAGGCACATTTCTTTCTTAATGCTGATTACCTGATCCTCTGTTAACTCCCTTGAAATCTTCCATACTATAGTGTCCTTTTGCACTAACTCCCTCTTTCTTAAAAACCTTTTTAATTGTTAATAGTATTATTTTTAGATCGAGGAATAGAGAGTGATTATTAACATACCAAACATCTAGATTAAATTTTTCCTCCCAGCTAATTGAATTTCGCCCGTTTACCTGTGCCCATCCGGTAATTCCTGGTTTGACTTCATGCCTTCTGGCTTGTTCTTTCGAATATATCGGCAGGTATTCCATTAATAATGGACGTGGTCCTACTAAACTTATATCCCCTTTTATAACATTAAAAAGCTGCGGTATTTCATCAAGACTATATTTTCTTAAGAAGATTCCTAGTTTTGTTAATCTCAACTTCCCTGGTAACATATTTCCGTTTTTATCCTTTTTGTCAATCATTGTCCGAAACTTATAAATACAAAATGGTTTTCCGTATAGACCCGGTCGAATTTGTTTAAACAAAATAGGTGACCCCATACCTATTCGAATCATCAATACAATTAACAACATTATCGGAGAAAAAATAATGATCAATGCGAATGAACCAAACAGGTCTATCATTCTTTTCAAAATGATTCCCCCCTAAAGAACAGTAGTTGTCCTTGTTTTATATATATTCCTTACTTCTTTGGATTATTTCCGGATAGGCCTTGCTTTATTGAATGATGATAAGAGAAAGAAATACTGCAATTTTTTATCGATACATTTTGGTTCCATAATTTTGAATTCTGTCCCATGTAATACATGGATAGCGTTCTCTTCAAAATATTTACGATAATTTGATGAAAAAGTATTTTCAATCCAATTATATGCAGATATTAGTTCGAATTTACGGCAGGAATGATGATGGGCATCAGAAGCAATAAAATGAGCAAGATTATGTTCCAGTAAATGGATTGAGAAATTTTTTAATCGTCTTCCATGTAAGCCTGTTACACTGCTCGCGGTAATCTGAACGAGTATTCCCCGCTGAACCATATCGAAAATTTTTGACGGGTTTCTTCTTAGGACTTTATTTCTCTCTGGGTGTGCAAGGATAGGAGTATACCCTTTCGTTTGTAATTCATATAAAACTTCTTCTGTATGAGCTGGATAATGGCTGCATGGAAGTTCCATTAATAAATATTTTCCAGTATTATTTAAGGTTAGAAAAGAATCTAAGTTATTGTGAATATCGTTTTCTATATGTTCATGGAGATGAAACTCGATCCCGGGATAAACAGTTAAAGGCACCTGATGATTATTTAATAAATCGTTTACTTGTGCAACCGACATTAAAATTTGCCTATAATCATTTTCATAAAAATGCTCTTTATGCCGATGTTTATGATGTGGAGTAGCGATAACATGATCTACCCCGGATTCTACCGCCTGCCTAGCTAATAAAATAGTTTCTTCCGGGTTTTTGGGACCATCATCAAGTCCAAACAATATATGGTTATGAATATCAACAATCATTACCTTTCCCTCCTTCCATCAACGATTTAATCAGTGAATCATTCTTAATAAAGAATGTTTTGACCGCAGTATTGTATTGTTCAGTTTACCTGAACCTCAATATACTGACTTATATGATTCATTTTATATTTTAGTTCTTTTAAACTGGAAAATTTTAGGAAGACAAATCCAATTGCCTTGGTACCGTCATTAAAAACTCCTATTTCTTCTCCCTTTTCTTTGAAAATAAATTTATTAATAATATTTTTTTCAATTTCATTATTAAAAATAATATCTGTGAGTTTTCCTTGTTCTGCAGAATGAAGTGTATATGTGGAATAATATCCTTCATTTGGTTCATATTTAAGATGCAGATCTTCATTACCTAATGCAGCTTCTACAGTAGCCATTACACAATCAATCCCTGTAATGATTTTCAAAAAATCAGGTATCAAATTCCCTCCATTTCTGGGTCCAACATCAATAAAATAAACTTTCCCATTTTGACCAATTATTGCTTCAATATTTAAGGCACCTATTTTAATTTTTAAAAGATCTATTAGCCTTTGCAGGTCATTGCGAACCATTTCGGTTCTTTTTTCATCCAAAAATAACGGGTAACTTTTGCCTACTGGAACATTTGGATTAACCTGATTATTTCTATGGCAATTTAAAAATCCGCAAAACTCCAATTTCCCATTCATAATAAAAACGTCCCCGCCTATTTGATGATCATGAGTCATTTCAATAAACTCTTCAACGATGACAGTCTTTTCTCTTGATTTTGAAATCGCAGATTCAAAGGCAATTTCAATTTCCTCTATAGAATCAATTCGAGAAATCCCCCTGCTTCCAGAAGAATCTATAGGCTTTACCATTAAAGGAAGTTGGAATTTAGTTAGGTCTTTCTTGGCTTCGGTTATCGTTTTATAGCTTTTTGCTTTTGGACTATTAAATCCATTTTCCCTTAAAAATTTCCTAAATAGGTCTTTCTTAGTTAAGATGGCCACTGCTTCACATGGATAAGAAGGCAAATTTAATTTGTTCGCTACATACGCAGCTGTTGGAGCAGCTGTATCAGAAATATAGGCTACAATTCCATCAATATTCTTTTTCCTTGCGATTTCTAATATACTTACTTTATCTGTTGTACTAATACAATAATACTCATCTGAGTAATTTTGACCTGGAGTATTGGATTGATAATCACAAAGTATTGTATAGTAACCCCTATCTTTGGCATATATAATTGCAGGAATTTGCTGAACAGTACCACCAAGAAACAAAATTTTTTTCATATGAAAATACCTCTTTCCCATTGACGCTGAAGGGCAATTAATAATACTTGTATAATTATTTTCACTCAAACATCCACATTGAGTTTGTAATTTTAAAAAAATTCTTAATAACGAACAATTAAAGCGAAAAAATTAAAATCCTTTAGTCATACGCCATTATAGGTTATTTAGAATATCTTTCTTTCCTCTGTATATTGGAAAATATTCTTCATTAACTCTAAATCGTCTTTTTACTTCCTCAGTTATTTTATTATATTTTTTTTCGTCATATACCCTCTTACCAATAAAATAATCATAATGATTATTATTAGTGAAGGATGCTTTAAACTGAAATAATCCATCATTTTCCTGGCAGCCTCCACCCAAATGAAGCAGCTCCGAACCCTTTGATTTACAAAATTCAATCATAAAATCAAATAATAGGTTATTGGGTTTTAGGTGTAAATAGGGCGTCTTTGAAGAACCTAGGTGGTAATGAGAATATTTAGGTCCTTTCAATACCATTACTCCTGCAATAACCTCGTCGCAATATTCTGTAAATAGTATATAAGTTTTACTTATTTTTGTATTTTTTATTTGTTCAAAAAAATAATGGTCATTAAAATAATAATAGTTTTCTGCATGGTTTCGATCCATCGTCTCCTTATATAGCTCTATAAATGTATGAATATTATGAAGTGTATTCTCTGCTACATAACAATAAAGACCACCTTTCTTGGCCTTTTTTATATTCTTCTTATTCATGGGGGAGTAATGCTCTCTAATTTCATCCAGTGGCAATGTCAAATCGACTGCTGTTGTTTTTCTAATATAAGCAATATCCATGATTTCTTTGCAGTGTAAATGGTTTTTATTAATCGGGTGGTATCTTGTTGTTTCTGTTATAATATTATTCTCTTTACAGAAGTTCCTAAAATACCGATAAAAAGGTTCTATCGAGTAATTATTGCCTTCAATTAAAGGGCCACCATATCCATAGGGAGTAACAATATCAAAAATTTTTTCTTCATACCACTCAACATTTCTTTTAATAAATGGATAGAATACCTTTGAAAATTTATCTTCATAATAAGCGGCTAACAGCCTTCCTTTTTCTTCTTTGGCAAATAGGTTCCCATAATCATAAGAGTAGTAGACATCTACCTCTTTAAAATTGTTTAGTAAATCTTCCCATTGGATTTTGCTGTCGATAATTTGAAATACGCCCATTCTTTTCACCTCACCTTAGCGAGCAATAATATCCAAAACTACTTTAAAACCATCACATCATCAAACTTTATCATGACTGACCCTTCCGAATAATTACCAATATCAGTCATATTAGAAATTCCATCTAAATTATTTATTATATTTCTAATGAAATTTTGTCCCGCTTCATGTGCATGAAGATACCCTCCGCCAAATCGCGGATTTATTTCCGAAATAAGATACCCCATATCCGTTTGGAAACAATCAATATCTATTGGTCCAATTAGTCCCATTGAATCAACTAACTTTGTAATTAATTGAAAAAGATTCTGATCGTTTACAGCAAGAGATTTGTCTGTTTCTCCAGCCCTCATCCTTATTTTTCTCTTACAAAAAATATGAGTAGCTTGATAGTTTAATAGATCAACATAGCAATCAACACCGTATTCATGACCAACAATAAATGGCTGTATTATAAATTCGCCAGTATGTTCCCAAAAAGCAAGTAGTTCCTCAATCGAATGGATCTTGGAAACCCCTTTACTGGCACTTCCTTTTCTAGGTTTCATAATTAATGGGAAACAAAGTTTATTATTTTTGATTTCATTCAAGATATCATCAAGATGTAGGTAGGTCGGAATGGCGGAAAAACCATGTTTTTTTAAGAAATGATAAGTAAAGTATTTATCATAGCAAATATTAACGACGTCTTTGTTTGAAATAATTAATTTTATATTATCTTTTTCAAACTCTTCTTTATGTTCCGCTAATAAACTTAATTCCGGGTCAATAAGACTCAATAAGGCACTGATTTTGTATTTTATACAAAGTTGTTTAATATGTTGTATATACTCAGGGTGGGTAATACGTGGAACGGTTTCAGCGATATCTGCCAAATGTAAGGCTGGTGCTGACGAATCACAATCAATTGCTACAAGTTTGCCTCCTATTTTACCTAGCTCTTCTTTAAAGTAGCTGACTAATTTTGCCCGCCTGCCGACACTACATAATAAAATATTCATGTCAACCCCCTCAATTTGCATTATTTAAATATATAAAGGTCTTCATTGAAAAATTCCCTCAGACTTTCCTTTTTCCTTACAACAAAAAATTCATTATTGCAGGCTGCCACAATACTAGGCCTCTCCTTTATAAAAGGCGGATTAAAAACGATTGTATATGCACCGACATTTTCAAAAATGACATAATCGTCTTTTTTTGGTAATTCTCCATTTATTTCATAAGCTAAGTAGTCTTTTTCCATGCATGTATATCCAACAATGTTATATGAAACATATTTTTCTCCTGTGACTTTTTGTTTCACTATTTGCATCGGAAGATTGCGCTTATGCATGGTTGGCTTAATATTGTGCACACTGCCGTCTATCAAGACAAAATATTTATCCTTAATTCTCTTCGTTCCAATAACCTTTGCAATAAATTGGAAGGTATTAGCCACCATCGAAATTCCAGGTTCTAATATTAAATAAGGTTTTCTTTCATTATTTTGAAATTCATTGTTCATAATCCTGCAGACTGCTTCAGCATAATCATCGAAACTTGGAGCATTTAGTTTAAAGGAAGCTGGTAATTCACCATAAATCCCTCCCCCTATATCGATGAATTCCAGCGAATCACCAATATATTCTTTTGCTAATTGGCATAGACCTTTTGTGATATTTTCATAAGTTTCTAGCTTCCTTTCTCTTGTTGAAAAATGGCCATGTAAGCCAACGATTCTAATATTCTCTAATTCCCTGAGTTCCTTTACCGCATCTTGAAAATTTCCGTTTGTTGTACAAATTCCAAAGCGGCTTCGATCAAATCCTTCTTGAAGAACGTTTTCACCGTTATTGGTAATATCAAAGTTTACCCTTAGTCCAACTTTTACCTGCTTGGATGTATATTTTTCACTATAGTTTTTTACATCCTCCATTTCGTAAAGTGAATCAACATTTAGAATACTCCCATAATTCAAAGCGATTTCAATATCCTCGAATGTTTTTAATGGTCCGTTAAAGATAATTTTACGTGGATCAACACCTATTTTTATCGCTAAATCGTACTCTAATCTAGAAACAACTTCAGCATATGCTCCTAATTGTGACATCACTGAACACAGATAAGGCAAATAGTTAGTTTTATAGGAATAACCGATAATAAAGTTTTGATACCTTCTTTTAAATGCACTATCTATTTTTTGGTAGTTATTTCTTAATTTATTTATATCTAACAAATAAAAGGAAGAACCAAACTCCTGGTCCAGTTCTTTGATTTGATGGTAACTTAACATCATACCTACCAACCTCACTTCACTGCCTTAATACAAACCTATAAATAGCCGCCTATATATTTTCATCATTTAGTGCACTAATTACTTTTTACTACCAAACCAAACCTGATTGGTAAAATATTCAATGACTGATTTATCAACATTTTCGTCAAATTTTCTTGCAAAAAATTGATTAGCTCCCTCAATGAGTGGAATATCTTCTGTCGTTAAGTTCTGAGGGGAATTTCGCTCACTAAGTGTTTTTCCCCATTTAAAAAACATGAGGTTGTTATTGACAACTTCATGTTTAAAGTGTGAATTTAATAGTAAAGTGTGAAAAAAACATTCATCGGGGACCAATGAATTTTCAAAATACTTATAATACCATTCATTTTCATCTAAAAACTTAATGATATACTTTGCCGTTTCAACCGGAATGGTAAACCACTGTGAGCCAGTATAAAATGTGTAATCCAAAGGAAATTGGTGTGAATTTGGAGAAATATTTATCCCCTTATTATAAAGGCTAAGAACCAATCTCCGATAAACCCTGATAGGATGGGTTGAGGTATACCGTCTACGAGTCACTCTTGGCCAGTTAATTTTCATAAAACCTAATTTTTTCCTATCCGTATTTCTTATCTTCATAAAAATTTTACCTTGGTTTTTTATTAAGAATTCTTTAAAACCTTCTTTTACCAGCAAGTCCTGCCCGCTTCTTAAACAGACATAATCATACTCATTTTTAGATGCAAGTGCTTCTCTTATTAGTAGAATAGTAGCATCGATTTGACTAATATCACCCCATTCACAGACGATATTTTGCTGTAGAACCTTTACATTAGGACTTTTTATTATTTTTTCATTTAATTTTTCGTAATTCCTTTTGTCAATATGAACAAATACATCTGCTTGACCTTCTGAAATAAGCTGTTTAATAAACTGATTCACTTGATCTGGATTTTTATGAATCTGCAATAAAAAAGCCGTTCGAAGATCAGAATTCATTCGTTTTCCCCCTTCCTGAATTTCCCTCCGGAAAACTGGTATTTCATGTTTGTCAATTCAACATAATTGAGAAATTATTCCTTAAATTTATATATTGGATCAAACCTTATTCTATAAAACAGTATAAAAAATAAAAAAATCAATATGATGCTCGATAAAGTTTGGACAATTCTCAAATTACTCAGGTGAAAACTAAATAATATGTTTGAATAGATTAATATGGAAAAGATATTATATTTTGAATTAACCATGTAATTATAAAAAGTCTTGTATATTACACCTAACAAATATGCCCCAATAATTACACCAGGTATCCAAAAATTCATATACATGATCCCCAAAGTTTCTGGAGGCCATGAAGATTTATACAAATCCTTATATGGCAAAGAAGGTCGGACATCCATTCCCTCTGCTATTGTTCTTAAATAAACACCATCATCAACCGGTGGTTTGTTGGAAATAAGGGAGCTTGGTATCGGTGCTTTCAACAAATCAACATAACTTGCACCTAACCATAACTTATCGATATCAAAATAATTTAATATTAATAAATAATGATCTACATAACTTGTTTGAGTAAATATTATTTCATAATTTTCCCGTATATCCTTCTCTAATTGATTAATATTCTTACTATAATATTCGAAAGCGCCAGGTGTTCTTATTATAGGTATTGCAATAAAGTAAATTATCATTAGGAAAGCAATAAATATTGCTTTCCTTGGAATTTTTCTAATCCTTTTTACACCATAATGAACTACCAACAGAATTAGAAACATGAGATAGATGGTTGAACTTCTCCCCCCCATGGAAGAAAATATTAATATTGATGCAACACATAGAATTATTATAAATAAAAGTTTAGTATAGGTTTTCTTTTCTTTTAAGGAATAAATCAATATTGCTAAGGCAATATTTAGACAAGAAAAAAGACTTGTTAGATAATTATTTCCTGCTATGATAAAAGTTCGATATTCCAAATTGTTTAACAAATAATTGAGTCCTCCAATTTTCGACAAAAACAAAAAAAATGCTCCTCCCCCTATTAATCCTGCCATAATGAAACTTAGTCGAAGCTGTCTTCTTGTATATTTAACACCTATATAAGGAAAAAACTTCGGTATTTTTTTTGCTGCATTCGAATTAAGACCTAAAAGGATCGAAATAAAACATAAAGCTTGTATTAACCCATAATAAGCAATAGTTATGTCTAAATTCCCCATACTTTTGTGGTTTCTTACTAAAGGAGAACCTAATTCATTATTAAATGAAAAAAGAAATAAATATGGCACTATACTAACTAAGTGCAAAGCAGCAACTATTCTTGATGGCTTTAGGAGGTCTCCTTTTTTTAAATCATATTTAAGCGAAAATATGATTGGAGTCAAAAAAATTATCATTAAAATCAGCGCAACCATAAAAATTACCATAGGAAACACTCCATATCCTGTTTAAATCTAGTTTATTTAATTTAAAGAAGGAGCTAAATTTCTAAAATCTTTAGCTTTCATTATTTTTCTTAAAACAATCACACTTGTCGTAAAGCGCACTGCCATTCCAATACATACCACGATGGCTCCCCCTACTAATTGATGTGCGGGAATAAAGTAAAACGATGTACCTATTGAAGTTAATATAGTTGCAGCATATATCGGGATTTGCATTTTAAAGTTTTGAGTTGCATTTATTCCTACATCTAAGAAGGAAGAGATATACCAAAACGCTGTAGAAATCATAATTAAAATAAAAACGATTTTATATTGAGCATATTCTTGATTATACAGGAGGGTTAGGACCGTTCCCCCAGCCAATGCTGCAATGATAATTCCTAATAAACCAAGAATGAAAGCAATTAATAAAAGTTTTAACAATAGTGTCTTAAACAAGTTATATTTTTCTTCTTTATAATATTGAGATAATCTAGGAAGAGATGATTGGCATAAGGCGCCAATCACAGTACCTCCAGCTACCATCAGATAAACTATTGCTGCAAAATATCCAAGTGATTCTTCACCTAGCATTCCTTGAATAAAATACCTTGGAATATTTAGATTTAATGAATCTAATGATGCTACAACTCCCAACGGAAACGATATGACAGCAATGCATTTTAAGCTATTTAAGGATGATGGCCTTGATATTACTTTATTATTATTTTTATTGTTATCATTTAATAATAGCGATTCCATCCCTTTTCTATAATCAAAAAATAATAGTACAACTGACCAACTTACTATGATGCTAAGATTTGTAATTATGATATTCTTTGTGAAATATAAAACAATGATTACACCTACAAGGGAGATAACTCCCTTTAAAATTTTTGAAATAGCTATAACTTGCATCCGTTCAACCTTCTGGCTTATACCATTAAAAATATCACTAATCGACTCAATGACTTTTGAGCACCCAACTAGAATGATTACAAGTAAAGTAATAAAACTATAATCGAAAAAAATAATAAGAAAAAAAATAATCAACATGGATAAAAATAATGTGATCAACCTTAAGATAAAGTAATCTTTATAATAGAATTGATCCCTTTTGTCGGTAACCATGACCACACTAAGATTCATATTTAAAAATAAAAAAACAGGAGCTGTTATTGCTAGTCCTAATGCATATTGCCCCACCATTTCCGCTGTTCCTAATTTGGTAATTGCAATAAATATACCCCATTGACATATTGCATATATAACATTCCCGGTAAATGTCCAAACGAAATTCCCCTTTAAGGATCTAACTGGATTATTTGACAATAAATTACTCACTAATCTCACCGTTTCCATGGTATGGTAATGGATGAAAATCCACTGATTAATTTTCAATAATCTTATCGATTATTTTCATTTTTCGATTATATGAATTAAGGAAATGTGTTTCTTCAACGTTTTTATATTCCACTTTTTGCTGAATTATTTTTTTCATTAACATAAATAGGTCTTCTGAATGAAAAGGATTAAAAAAATATGCATTTTCATATTTATTAAGTATTTCATTAGAGAAAGGAGAATCGGACGCTAGTATTACACCTCCATGTAATCTTGTCTCAAGCAAGGGCAATCCATAAGTTTCAATATAGGAGGGAAATATCAATATTGACTTGGTATATAGTTCAAAAACATTTTCTCTAGTTAAACTTCCAACAAAATCTATTGGTAAATGATGATCTTTAACTTCTTTAAATAACTTTTTAATATAATCATTTTCATCACCATTTAACGTGAAAATGACTTTAAAATCCTTTAAGTTTTCATTTTTTAAATTCTTGCAGGCATCAATGATTATCTTATGGTTTTTATAAATACTTGCTCCTGCTGGGTAAAAAAAAGTAGATAAGGAGTCTAAATTGGGTTTAAAATATTCCTTAATATCAATATTAATGTTTGGAAATATAACATCTATTTTTTCATTTTTAACCCCGGATTTTTCCCTACATGCTTGTTTCATCCATTCAGATTGGACAATTACCTTACTTGCATTCTTGATTGAATGTATTATTTTATTCCCTATGATATTTTGATAAATCCAGAAAATTGTATTTTCCATCAGACTAAATTTGTAAGAAACAAATGGTAGTGGTTGATGAACATATAGAATTTGAGGAATATTGGTTTTTGGAATAATTACATTTTGAAATGATAATACTTTTTCAATTTTATATTTTTTTATTAATTTTGCTGCTACAAAGCTATCAAATAAAACCCTATGTGCCCAACTTTTCTTTATCCAAGGAAACCTTAATATTTTTATATTCTCAGTTTCTTGTAATTCAGGTTTACTAAGGACAAATATCCAATTTATATTTTTATCATGATGTGATTTTACCTCATCATAAAAATCATTTAGGATTGATAATGCTCCTCTATTTTCTGCAGGGACATCAAAAACCATAATATTCATTTTTTTACACCTTCCTCCAGACCACCATATTAACTATTTCCGTATAACTTTGAATAATCTTTACTACTTTCACCGAGACATTTTCATCCTTATAATCATTAGGAAGGTACATCTTCTCTTCCTTCGTACTCATTGTTCTGCTCAATTCTACAGCCTGCAAAATTTCTTTTTCTGTAATTCCACCGATTACGACTGTTCCTTTATCAAGTACTTCTGGTCGTTCAGTTGATGTTCTGATTAAGACTCCTGAAAAACCAAGAATGGCAGATTCTTCTGAAAGCGTTCCACTGTCAGAAAGCACATTAAACGCATTCATCTGCAGGTGGTTATATTCAAAAAAGCCAAACGGTTTCAGTTGACGGACAAGGGGGTGAAATTTAAAACCTCTTTCTTCAATTTTCTTCCAGCTGCGCGGGTGAGTTGAATATATAACGGGAAATTGATACTTTTCTGCTATTTTGTTTATTGCGTTCATTAATAGTAAAAAATTATGTTCATTGTCGATATTTTCTTCACGGTGTGCTGAAACTAGAATGTATTTTTTCTTTTCAAGATTTAAGTCTTCAAGCACAGTGCTATTCTGAATCCCATTCATATTTTTTTTTATTACCTCAGTCATCGGTGATCCTGTCACGAAAATATGTTCTTTTCGTATTCCTTCTGCTAACAGGTATCTGCGACTATGTTCTGTGTAAGACAGATTAATATCAGATAGGTGATCTACAATTTTTCGATTAATTTCCTCAGGTACATTTTGGTCAAAGCAGCGATTTCCTGCTTCCATATGGAAGATTGGTATTTTTAATCGCTTTGCTGCAATGGCACTCAAACAACTATTGGTATCTCCAAGTATCAATAGTGCATTTGGTTTCTCTTCTGTTAATATTTTGTAGGAAGCAGCAATGATATTTCCTATCGTTTCCCCAAGGTTTTCCCCAACAACCCCTAAATAATGGTCAGGCTCTCTTACCCCTAATTCTTCAAAAAAGATGTCATTAAGCGTATAATCCCAATTTTGCCCTGTATGCACTAAAGTATGATTAAAATAGTTATCACAAGCTTTTATAACTTCTGATAATCTAATTATTTCAGGTCTTGTTCCTACAATCGTCATTACCTTCAATTTTTCCACTTTACTTAGACCTCCAGGAAATAAGTATCGGGTTTTTCTGGATTAAAGATTTCACAAGCCCAAAATATGGTGATGACATCTTCTTGTCCGGTATTTTCAATGGAGTGTGTATAACCTACAGGTATGTCTACTACTTCAGGTATTTCTCCATTTACCTTATAATCAAGTACATTTTCACAATCAATTTTTCTAAACCTAATATTAGCTTCACCTTGAATCACGAGGAACTTTTCTACCTTTGTATGATGCCAGTGATTTCCTCGTGTAATTCCTGGCTTTGTTTTCGAGATAAATATTTGACCATTTGCTTTCGACTTAATAAACTCTGTAAGCCATCCGCGATCATCAACATTCTTTTTTAATCTATAGGAGAAATTATCCTCTTCTAGGTAAGATAAAAATGTACTATATAATGCTTTATCCAATTCCTTTTCTAAAGATGGCATTATTAATGATTCCCGATTTTCTGCAAATGAATTGAGCTTATCGGCTAACTCGCCCAGTGTGAGTTTATAACTTTTTGGAACAACACAAATTTCCTCATTACTTGTTTCATAACCTTCTAACGCTCGTAAAAATTCTTCTAGTACATGATCGATATAACATAATGTTATTTCAGTATTTGGGTCATTTACCCGAATGGGTAAATTCCTTGCAATATTATGACAAAAGGTTGCGACAACACTGTTATAATTCGGTCTGCACCATTTACCAAAAAGATTTGGCAATCTATAAATTAAGGTTTTTACTCCCATTTGTTTGCTATAAGAAAACAATAAATCCTCTACTGCTTTCTTGCTTCTGCCATAAGGATTATCCTTGGAAGCCTGCGTAGAGGATGTAAAAAGTACTGGTGATTTATTATTATGTTTTTTTAATAGGGCCAATAATTCTGACGTGAAACCATAATTCCCTTCCATAAATTCTTTTTGATCCTTGGGTCGATTTACTCCAGCTAAATGAAAGACAAAATCACATTCCTTAGTATACGTATCTAATAAAGAGGGGTCGGTTTCCCTGCTAAACTCAAAAATATCTTCATAATCTTGATTTTTTAATTCAGCTACTAGATTTTTACCTACAAATCCATTTGCACCAGTAACCAGTATTTTCATTAAATATCAAGCCTTCCTTTTTGTGCTAAATTTCTCAAAATAAATTAGAGTGTCTCTACCTTCACCTTTACATCCTTTAGTTCATTTTGGACAAATTCTAATTCGAGAAGTTTCTCTTTGATTTGCTCTATATTTAAAATTTTTGTATTGTGGGAGTTATATTCTTCAATAACAGATAAATTTTTGTCCCCTTCAGCAAAATACTTATCATAATTCAAATCTCTTTTATCAGCAGGAATTCTAAAAAAGTGCCCTAAATCTTCTGCTGCCAAAAATTCCTCCCTTGTTAGAAGAGTTTCATATAGCTTTTCTCCATGACGAGTACCTATTACTTTAATCTCATTATCTGCGTTAAATATTTCTTGTAATGCCTGAGCTAAGTGACCTATTTGACATGCGGGCGCCTTTTGGACCATAATATCCCCGGATTCAGCATTTTGAAAAGCAAATATGACAAGTTCTACTGCCTCTTTAAGACTCATAAGGAATCTAGACATATTAGGGTCGGTAACCGTTATTGGAAGACCGCTTTTTATTTGTTCAATAAACAATGGGATAACTGAACCTCGCGAGGCCATAACATTTCCATATCTAGTCCCGCATATAAGGGTTCTATCGGGAGAAACTGTTCTTGATTTTGCAATAAATACCTTTTCCATCATTGCTTTTGAGATTCCCATTGCATTAATTGGATATGCTGCTTTGTCAGTCGAAAGACAAATGACCTTTTTTATTCCATAATCTATTGAAGCCGTTAGGACATTTTCTGTACCGAGTATATTAGTTTTTACCGCTTCCAGCGGGAAGAATTCACAGGAAGGTACTTGTTTTAATGCTGCTGCATGAAAAACGTAATCTATCCCGTGCATGGCATTTTTTACACTTGCAAGGTCCCTTACGTCCCCTATATAAAACCTAAGCTTGTCATTTTTATATTTATTCCGTATATCCTCCTGTTTTTTTTCATCACGAGAAAAAATACGAATCTCTTTAATATTTGTTTTTAGGAATCTTTCCATTACAGCGTTACCGAAGGAACCTGTTCCCCCAGTAATAAGTAGTGTTTTCTCGTTAAACAATATATTCATCTCCTTTCCTGCCGCATCTATTTATAAATGCTTAATAATGATATTGACTGTCTTTCTAATATCATAATGTTCTTCTAAGTATCCCCTTCCATTCATCCCCATTTGATCCCTTAGATTTTTATCGCTCGAAAGCTTCTTGGCATTGTCAATAAATGTGTCTAAATCTCCACTTTCTGACCATAATCCACTTTTTGATTCTTTCAATATTTCTTTTAAATCTGTATTTTTGTCTGTTGCTGCTAGAACTGGGAGGGAGTACTCCATATAGGCTGTCAATCTAGAGGGGAAGTTGGGAATGGTAAATCTTTTATCCAAAAATATTAAACCCACGTCAGCATTTTCCATTAACTGATCATATTCATTTTTGGGCAATTTTTTAAACAAGCTTATATTTTTTGGTTTTTTAGTAGTTAAATGATTTCTGATTGTTTCATATTCCGTACCTGATCCTACAATTAATAGGTGTCCCTTATTCACTTTGTGAAAATTGTCGGCTATCTTTAATAAAAAATCTATTCCTTGCGGTTTACCTAAATTTCCTCCATAGACAAATAAAGTCGCATCGTTTGGAATGTTATATTTTTGATAGAGATCTTTACTCAAATTTGTCCTAGTCACTCTTTCAACCGGCTTAATTGAATTAGGAAAAATCTCCACCTTTGTCTTGTCTAAATATGGATTATAGTTTAATACGTAATTCATATTTCCTTTCGACATACAGCCAATAATATCTGATGCTTTATACAATTTTTTCTCTTTGTTTCTAAAGTACTTCCAAATCAGGCTGCCTTCTTTAATAACATCAATATCTACCGCATTTTGAGGAAAAATATCTTTAAGTACTAAATAGGTTTTACTGTAATGCTTTTTTTTGAAATAATTTACAACTTTTTCAAATGTTATTGGCGGGGTTGAGTATAGGATTAAATCAAATCGAACAGCTGAAAAATACCTTTTTACTGCTTTTAGATATTGGCTCTCAATATTAAAAGTCGAGATTCCTTTTTCTATAAAGTTTGTCTCAGTAATATTTCCTGTTTTTACTTTTAAGAGTTTTATGTTTTCCGTTGTCGTTAGCTCTGTTGGCAAACCTGTTCTTCTCTCTCTTGGAAAAACCACATGCATGTTTATACCTCTTCCCGCAAGTTCTTTTACGAGGTCCGTATAAATTCCCCTTTCATTTACATTCTCCATATTTGATAATGTTAGAAACAACACATTCAAAAACAATCACCTGCTTCGAACTAAAGTAAAAATCAAATTGTTTCATCATGCTCAACTTTATTTTTATAAAATACCCAAAATCCTTTTTCTTATCGGGACTGGTTCTTCTTTATAAATATATTGTCCACATAAGAGCAGTTCAGCGTTTTCTTTGAAATAAAATGTTCGATTGATGCCAAATTTATTTGTGATTGTTTCATATGCCTCCTGAAGGGAGAACCCTCTTGAATTAGTATTATGGGCATCCGTAGCGATGAAATGGGCCAAATTATGCTCAATCATTTTGTCTGCAAGGGATTTAACCTTTTTTCCAAAATGACCGAGAATACTTCCAGAAGTAAGCTGGGTCAACGCTCCCTCTTGAACCAATTCAAATAGTAAATTGTTTTCTTCAATAAAGCCCCTATGTCTTTCAGGGTGTACTATAATTGGCGTAATCTCTTTCAACAATAGTTCATAAACAATTTCTTGAGTGTAGGTTGGAACTTCCCCTGAAGGCAGTTCTAATAATAAGTATTTATCCTTATTGTCAAGGGTCAGTACTTCACCCATTTCAAGTGAAATAAATATCTCCCGATGAATTCTTAATTCTTGGCCTGGATGAACGGTAAGAGGAATATTAGCCTGATGTAAATACTTATTAAACTCAATTACACGATTTAAAATATCTGCCTTTGGATTTTCAAATAGCCCATTATGATGGTGCGGGGTAGCAAATATATGGGTAATTCCAGTTGAAATTGCTGCCTGCGCCATTTCCTTACATTTAATTAGATGACAGGGACCGTCATCTGTATATGGGAGAATATGACAGTGAATATCAATCATATTTTTAGCACCTTTTAACCATAGTAACCATAATATTTACCTTGCGTAGATTCCACCCCATTTACTACAATACCAACCATTATCGAGTTTGCCTTTTCCAGCAAATCCTTAGCTTTCATTGCCCGATCTTTTTTAGTTTTTCCACTGGATACCACCATTACAACTCCATCACATTTACTTGCTAAATTCTGTGAGTCTGTAACTACAAGTATTGGCGGTGTATCAAAAATGATATATTCATATGCTAGTTTTAGTTCTTCGATTAGCAGTTCCATAGTCTTTGAATCTAATAATTCCGAAGGATTTGGAGGTATTGGTCCACTTGTTAAAATGTCTAAATTAGGTAAATATGTCTTACATATTGCCTTTTCCAAGCTAATGTCCTTTGTAAGCACACTTGTTAGACCATCTTTATTACTAAGATTAAAGGTATAATGAACAGATGGTTTTCTTAAATCTGCGTCCACAAGTAATACCCGTTTTCCATGCTGTGACAGAACTATGGCTAGATTTGCGGATGTTGTGGATTTCCCGTCTGAGGGTTCTGGTGAGGTTATAACAATTGTTTTGATGTCATGATCAACAGAAGAAAAGTGTAAATTATTTCTAATAAGTCGGTACTGTTCGATTATGGGCGAATGGGGATGATATTGAGTAATTAAATTTACCATTTTTTTATTTTTATTTTTCAACCGACGAGACAACTTTTTCACTCCCCATTGTTTGTGTTTTGGAATCTCTTTTCCCTTTTTCATGAACCTTTGGCATCTTCTGAACAGTTCCGAGTACCGGCAATCCAAGGCATGCTTCTACATCGTGTTCGTCCTTAAATGTATTATCCATGAAATCTAAAAGAAGAGCGGTTCCAATTCCAATCATCACACCAATAACAAACGCAATAGCCATATTTAATATCGGCTTCGGCTTAACGGGAATAGGATTCTGTTTTAATTCGGCTTTCGCAATAATACTTACATTATCTACATTCATTATGCCTTTAATTTCTTCTTGAAAGGTTTCTGACACTGTATTGGCAATGACTACTGCCTTACTGGCATCTTGATCTTCAACCATCAAAGAAAATACCTGTGAATTTTCTTGACTTGTCACTTGAATATGTTGATTTAGTTCCTCCCAGCTTTGTGTAAGGTTAAGTTTATCAATAGCTTTTTCCAATATCACAGGACTTTTTAAGATAACCCTATAAGTATTTATCAAATCTACATTGCTTTGTAATTGAGTATAGTCAATCTTATTTTCTGTATTTTTTTGATTAACGAGGATTTGCGTTGAAGCCTGGTATACAGGCTTCAATATATAATAAGAAACGGATGCACTAATCAACACTGCAATTAATGTTAACAGAACAATTACGTTCCATCGTTTCTTAATCGTATGAAAAATATCAAATAAACCCACTGTTTCTTCCATAATACCCTCCATGGTTTTAGTACTCCACAATCATTACAGCTTAACAATATCGACTTTGACATTTGCATCGTCTTATTTCGCATTTTTTGGGGGTACTATTACTTATAGATTTTTATTATTTACTAAAGATTTTTTTAATACATTCAATCACCCTTATTTGCTCCTCTATCGTCATATTTGAACCTGATGGTAAACAAATTCCTGTTTGAAAAAGATATTCAGATATGCTCTTTTGCTTGTTATGTGAATAGAAAGTTGACTTTTCAAAAAGTGGCTGTAAGTGAAGCGGCTTCCAAACAGGCCTTGCCTCAATATTCTCAGACTCAAATGCGGTAAGTAATCTGTTTATCTCCCTCTCTGCGTCTTCACTATTTATCGTTAAGGTTGTAAGCCATCGTGTTGAGAATGTATTATTCAATTCTGGCAGGAAGGAAACAAAAGGCAGGTGTGCTAATTCTTTTTGATATATTTCAAAGATGGTTCTTCTTTGATTGATTCTCTCATCCAATACCTCTAACTGACTTCTTCCTATCCCCGCCAAAATGTTACTCATTCGATAGTTATAGCCAAGCTCGCTGTGCTGATAATGTGGGGCAGGATCTTTTGCTTGAGTTGCTAAAAAACGAGCTTTGCTTAGAGCATCGGGATTATTGGAAATAAGCATCCCTCCGCCTGATGTTGTTATAATTTTATTTCCATTAAAAGAATAGATTCCAAAATCACCAAAGGTCCCGCTCGCTTTTCCCTTATATTTGGCTCCAAGGGATTCAGCTGCATCTTCTATAATAGGAACATCGTATTTTTTACATATGGAAACGAGTTCATCCATCTTGGCAGACTGTCCATAAAGATTTACTATGATCACAGCTTTCGGAAGTTTTAAAGCTGAAGCAGCGTCAATCAAAGCCTCTTCCAGTGCTAACGGCGACATATTCCAAGTATCTGGTTCTGAATCAATAAAAACAGGTTCTGCACATTGATAAAGTATTGGATTGGCACTCGCAACAAAAGTTAGACTTGAGCAAAAAACGGTATCCCCTTTTTGAACATTCAATAAAGAAAGTGCTAAATGAATCGCGGCAGTTCCTGAACTCACAGCAACCGATCCTTTGACACCAACATAGCTTGCGATTTCCTTTTCAAATGCATCTACATTCGGTCCTAATGGAGCAATCCAATTCGTTTCGAACGCTTCATTAATATATTTAATTTCTGTACCGCTCAAGTGGGGCGAGGAGAGGAAGATTCTACTTTTTGTCGTTGTATGCTGCAAAATCATAAACCTCCAATTCTATTTTGGCTATAAAGGAATATTTAGGAATAATAATCTTAGAGACTTTGAAATACTCTAACGACACTCTAAATGGATAGGGACAGGATTGGCTTTGGAATCGTTTTGTTATTCGCAATCATTAAAAGCTTTTCTCTAAGATCGTTTCTTTCAAGACTTTCAAAGGTAGATATTAATTCTTCTATTTCTTGTATATATAATTCAGAGGTTTTGCCAATATAAATTTTCGGGTAGATCTGTTCCTCATGAATCTCATCTTCTTTTAATAATTCTTCAAATAGCTTCTCCCCTGGCCTTATCCCTGTAAATTTTATTCCAATCTCCTCCACAGAATTTCCGGACAATTTAATTAAATTTTTTGCAAGATCAACTATTTTCACGGGTTCACCCATATCTAAAACAAAAATTTCACCACCCTTGGCAAGAGACCCAGCTTGAATAACAAGACCTGACGCTTCAGGAATCGTCATAAAGTAGCGAACCATATCAGGATGTGTAACAGTAACAGGTCCACCTTTTTCGATTTGTCTTTTAAATAAAGGAATAACACTTCCACTACTTCCAAGGACGTTACCAAATCGAACAGCCACAAATTTTGTATTACATCCTCTATTCCTCGATTGGATAACCATTTCTGCCAGTCTCTTCGATGCACCCATAACACTAGTTGGATTAACAGCTTTATCAGAGGAGATCATGACAAATGTTTTAACTTCATTCCAACTAGCAGCATTCGCTACATTCATCGTGCCAATCACATTATTTTTTACTGCTTCCTCAGGGTTGCGTTCCATCAAGGGCACGTGTTTATGCGCGGCAGCATGATAAACAACATCCGGTTTATGAAGTCTCATTACTGACTCCATCTTTTTGGCATCCTGCAAATCAGCAATTTCTGTTATAATCTCAACACCAGATTCCCCATAACGTTCCTTTAGTTCCATTTCAATCGTATAAATACTATTTTCACCATGCCCTAAAAGAATCAATTTTTTCGGAAAAAAGTCTGCTACTTGCCGACAAATTTCCGAGCCAATAGATCCGCCAGCACCAGTCACCAACACATTTTTTCTGGCAATGTATTTTGATATTGATGCATTATCCAGATTTATAGGTTCCCTTCCTAACAGATCCTCCACCTGAACATCACGAAATTGACTGACAGATACCTTACCTGTGACCAAATCCTCCAGCATGGGAAGTATTTGAGTTTTCGCAGATGTTTTTGCACATTCCTGAAAGATAATATTTAACTCTTTCCTACTTAGTGATGGAATGGCAATAACAATATTTTCTATGTTAAAATGGTTAACTACCTTTTCTATAGAACTCACCCCGCTAATAACTGGGAGACCGAAAATATCTAATTTTTGTTTATGAATATTATCATCAATAAATCCTACAGGAAAAAGGTCAGCTCCATGATTTTTTAATAACTGTCTGGCAACCATTATCCCTGCTGATCCAGCACCAACAATAAGTGTTCGTTTTTTATTTTGGTTTTTGTTCATAAAAGAATCACGGTAAACCCGCCAACAAAATCGAGAACCTCCAATTAGCAGGATATTAATGGACCACGTCACAGCAAGAAGCCTAAAATAGATTTGATGGATTAATATCCACTGAATGAACGGAGCCACAATAATAGATGTGGTAACAATCTTAATGATAATTAATAATTCTCCAACACTAGCATATTCCCAGGCCTTCTTATAAAGCTTAAAAATTAAAGAAAAAATATGGTAGCTAATCAAGATGGTCAATGAGGTAACAATCATTGGAACAGTAATATCATAGACAGTTGAATTAACCAAAAAACTGCTTAAAAAAATTCCTGTTAGGACAATACACGAATCCACTATAAAAAATAGAGAAAACCTTTGTCGATAGGTCATTTTCTCGCCCCTTTTTTTATTACTGTTTATTAATTAAAAGCTTTGATTATAGTGACTTTTTGAGTCATTATCATCAAAACCTTTAATATTAGGGCATCTAACCCCTCCTCACATCACACTATTGGCGACAAGCGTCTAAGGTTATTTCAACCCACAGTATGACCGAGTGCCTTCATTGATAATGGTTAGAAGACATCACCAATATTATATAATAAAGAACAACAATGTTCTTATTATAGAACATAAAAAGTAAAAAAATTATTATTTTACGGTATCGTTGATTACTCGCTTTGCATCTCCAATCGATCTAAATAATTGGCTCTTCCTTTACTCTTTAACTACCTTCAATAAAAATATTCTTCAAAGTATATTGAATTGGTTCTTTGAAAATAACTAAAAAAATTAGTTTTTTATACAAAAAGGATATATGTATAACCCAATAATAATTCTTTATATAGAACAAGTCAATCCATTATTTTTATTGTATTTAAATCGGTAATCTCTAAATACTGTTCTTTTAGAAGCTAACATAATAAAAATAAAAGTAAAACTCTAATTTGTGTTATTTTTCTTCGTTTCAATAAAAATTTTTTTAATAAATAGGCTATGTTAAACTTGTCTGTTGATTTCCGCTCCAGGCACTCGCTTTCCGCGTTCCGCGGGCGGTCGGGAACCTCCTTGGCGCTATTCGCGCCTTCGGGGTCTCCCCTGACCTGCTTTTCCCGCAGGAGTCTCGCACCTTCCGCTCTAATCAACATATTGGCAAAATCAACAATGAACATTAACATAGCCAATAAATAAATCTTTCTAAATAAAATTCGTTCTTTAAAAAGAACGAATTATGGTTTATAATATCATTAATGTCAAAATAGTTATGCTTTTTATTGAAAACAACTTAAAAAACCTCTTCCTACTGCGAATCATATTGTGAAAGAACTATCAACTGCATTATCCTCCATGAAAACCTTACAATCCTTTATACAGATTCATTAATTTTGTTAATAAGGAGAAGCCTATGATTGGACAACGAATTAAGAAACTAAGACAACAAAAGGGGTATACCCTAACGGAACTTGCAGAACTTGCCAATGTCTCTAAGTCCTATTTGAGCAATATCGAGCGGAGCCTAAATAAAAATCCATCTATTCATTTTCTAATGAAGACTGCGAAACCTTTAGATGTTTCGATTGAATACTTACTTACTGGAATCGACCAAGTAGAAAATCAATTTAACAATAATGGGAAAGAACTTCTGGATAAAGAGTGGAAGCTGATAATTGAAAAGGCTATTAAAGAAGGAATGAATAAAGAAGATTTTAGAGAGTATATTAACTTTATTAAATTTAAAAACTGGGAAAAAAAAATAAGAAGAAATATATAATTGACACAACGCCACCAGTGTAGTAAATTTTATAAATAATCTAAATATTAATTTCTTATCAAGAGAGGTTGAGGGAATGGCCCTGCGACGCCTCAGCAACCTTCAATGGCATAGGTCATTGAAAAGGTGCTAAGTCCTGCAAATTATTGACTAATTTGCAAGATAAGAAGAATGACAATTTGGTCGTTTACAAAAGTCTTCTTCTTAAAGAAGACTTTTTTTATTTTAAAAGCGGAAGCGACCGTTTAGCGACGATCGACTGGACCGCACCAATTTTTAAAACAAGGAGTGTTGCATCATGTACAAAATTGATACCAGATTAGCTCAAATTGGAAATCGCAGTGAGACAGCAACAGGAACGGTGAATCCACCTGTTTATTTTTCAACAGCCTACCGCCATGCAGGAATTGGGCAATCCACTGGTTACGACTATAGTCGTACAGGAAATCCAACACGGCAGGTCCTTGAAAAAACCATTGCTGATTTGGAATGCGGTGACCAAGGTTTTGCCTGCAGTTCAGGGATGGCGGCAATTTCCACCATCCTATCTTTATTCCAGTCTGGTGATGAATGGCTTATCAGTGAGGATTTATATGGTGGAACCTACCGTTTATTGGAACAAGGCTATAAAAAATGGGGATTAACGTGTCAATATGTAAACACATGTTGTCCGGAAGAGATTGAAAGTAAGATTACACCTCAAACAAAGGCCATCTTTCTCGAAACTCCGACCAATCCCCTCATGCAGCAGTCTGATATTGCCGCTATTTCGGAAATAACCAGGAAACACGGAATATTACTGATTGTGGACAATACCTTCTATACACCACTTTTGCAGCAGCCGATTGGCCTTGGTGCCGACATCGTTATCCATAGTGCAACGAAATACTTAGGCGGACATAATGACGTGCTTGCCGGGCTGATTGTGGCAAAAGGGAAAGAACTATGTGAATCTCTGGCTTTATATCATAACGGCGCCGGGGCAGTGCTAAGCCCCTTTGATTCCTGGTTATTAATGCGCGGCATGAAAACTTTATCGTTACGAATGGAACGGCATGAAAAAAATGCCAAGGAAATCGTTAATTATCTTTCCCAACATGAGGATGTGACCGATGTCCTTTATCCAGGAAGAGGCGGGATGGTTTCCTTTAGATTAAAAGAGGAAACATGGGTTAATCCATTTTTACAAGGCTTGCAATTAATTACTTTTGCCGAAAGTCTAGGCGGTACGGAAAGCTTTATTACCTATCCGGCAACACAGACACACGCCGATATTCCTGAAGAAATAAGGATTCAATCAGGGGTGTGCAACCGCTTATTGCGTTTTTCAGTTGGAATTGAGGATGCACAGGATATTATTTTTGATCTTAAACAGGCTTTTGTCATTGTCAATGAAGGGGTGAAGATTTAATGGCATGCGAGGAATATTGTTTTGAAACAAGGCTTCTTCATAATAAGCATAAAATGGATGCTGCCACAGGTGCTGTAAGTGTACCGATTCAGCATGCGTCCACCTTTCATCAATTTGACATTGACCAGTTCGGAAAGTTTGATTACGCCCGCAGTTTAAATCCAACAAGAGAAGCACTTGAAGATGTAATTTCGGAATTAGAGGGCGGCGTAAAAGGATTTGCGTTTTCCTCAGGGATGGCCGCCATTTCAACAGCCTTTCTCCTGCTTTCTGCAGGCGACCATGTCGTTATCACCGAGGACGTGTATGGCGGGACCTATCGTATGATTACCCAGGTGCTCACAAGATTTGGAATTGAGCATACCTTTATCGATATGACGGATCTTGATCAGGTGAAACATGCCATCAAGCCAAATACAAAAGCCTTTTATGTGGAAACTCCATCTAACCCATTATTGAAGGTGACGGATATTCAAGCAGTCAGCCAATTGGCAAAAGAGGTCAATGCGCTAACATTTGTCGATAACACCATTTTAACTCCTGCACTCCAAAAACCATTAGAGTTAGGAGCTGATGTTGTCCTCCACAGTGCTACTAAGTTTTTGTCGGGACATAGTGATGTGGTGGCCGGACTAGCTGTCGTTAAAGATGAAGGTTTAGCTGGCAGGCTTGCTTTTTTACAAAATTCCTTTGGAGCAGTCCTTGGAGTCCAGGATGCCTGGCTCGTTCTGAGGGGGCTGAAAACCCTTCATGTCCGGCTTGATCAATCGCAAAAGTCAGCGTTCACGATAGCTCAATTTTTACAATCTCAGCCTCTTGTTGAAAAAGTATATTACCCAGGCTTTGAAAATCACCCGCAATATGACATTCTGCAATCCCAAGCTAATGGCGCTGGCGCCGTTTTATCTTTTGAGCTTGCCGATGAAGCAGCAGTTCGTTCGTTTGTATCAAATGTAAAAATTCCTGTTTTTGCGGTTAGCCTAGGAGCAGTTGAATCGATTTTATCGTATCCGGCTAAAATGTCCCATGCTGCCATGCCACAGGCAGAAAGAGAGAAACGTGGAATAAAAAATAGTCTGTTGCGCTTATCCGTTGGCTTGGAAAATTCGGATGATTTGATGAAGGATTTTTCCCAGGCCCTCGAGCAAATCAACCAGAAACGATTAGTGTTTGAACGGGGAGAATGACAATGAGCTTTTTAGAAAAATTAAACAATCAAATCTTAATTGCCGATGGAGCCATGGGTACTCTCCTTTATTCTTATGGAACTGATTGCTGTTTTGAGGAGCTAAATCTATCTCAGCCAGAGCAAATCCAAAATATTCATAAAGCCTATATCGATGCCGGCGCGGATGTCATTCAAACAAATACCTATGCAGGAAATTATCTAAAGCTCCAACGTTATGGACTCGAAGACTCGGTGAAGGAAATAAACAGCGCTGCCGTCCGCAATGCCAAAAAAGCAGCCCAAAATAATGCCTATGTGCTTGGAACGATTGGTGGTAATCGGGGAATTAAGCCTGATTCCATTTCAATCGAAGAATTAAAGCGAAGCTTCCGCGAACAATTATATTGTCTATTACTTGAAGGGGTAGATGGCCTACTACTGGAGACCTTTTACGACCTAGAAGAGCTTGAAATCATTCTTACTATTGCGAGGAAGGAAACGAAGCTTCCAATAATTGCACAGCTATCCCATCAGGAGCCGGGAATTTTACAAAATCAAACACCAGTTAATGAGGCTTTAAAGAGACTCGAGGGTCTTGGTGCCGATGTCATTGGGCTTAATTGCCGGCTCGGTCCACATCATATGCTCGTAACGCTCGAACAGATTGAACTTCCGAAGCATGCCTTTCTATCTGCCTATCCGAACGCCAGTCTGCCCACCTATACGGACGGGAAATTTCATTATGAGGGCGACGCCGATTATTTTCGCCAGTCCGCTCGTGCATTCCGAAATGAAGGGGTTCGTCTTCTTGGCGGCTGCTGTGGCACCACTCCGGCACATATTAAAGCCTTTGCATCCGAATTAAAGAATAGTGTCCCTGTTACGGAAAAGGTTGTAAAATTGAAACCAAAGAAAGTTATCGTTGAATCTGCTGTTAAAAGGGAGTACGCCCCTCTTCAGGAGGTCGTCAAAGAAAGACCTTCGGTGATCGTCGAATTAGATCCTCCTAGAAAGCTGGATACGTCAAAGTTTTTCGAAGGGGCGAAAGCCTTAAAAGAAGCGGGAATTGATTCTTTAACACTCGCGGATAATTCGCTTGCGACAGTAAGAATTTCAAACGAATCATTAGGGTACTTGGTTAAAACAGAATTAGGGCTGCGCCCACTCATTCATATTTCCTGCCGCGATCGCAATATTATCGGCTTGCAATCTCATTTAATGGGACTTCACACTCTTGGCTTGAATGATGTTCTAGCCATAACCGGCGATCCGGCGAGAGTTGGCGATTTCCCAGGTGCATCGTCCGTTTATGATGTTTCTTCCTTTGAGCTGATTCAAATGATTAAGCAGTTAAATGAGGGCTTATCTTTTTCCGGAAAGGATTTAGGACAAAAAACGGCTTTCAGCATCGCAGCAGCCTTTAACCCGAATGTTCGATCACTCGAAAAAGCGGTGAAGCGGCTGGAGAAAAAAATCCACATGGGTGCTGATTACTTTATCTCCCAGCCAGTTTTTTCAGAGGAAAAATTAATTGAAATCTATGAAAATACGAAACATCTTAATGCACCTATCTATATTGGCCTAATGCCGCTAATAAGCAGTAAGAACGCTGAATTCCTTCATAATGAAGTACCGGGAATTAAAATTGCTGATTCCATACGGGAGCGGATGGCCAGCCTGACTGATAACCCGCTTCAAGCTACCAGAGAGGGAATTGAAATTACCAAATCACTAATTGATGCAGCCTTAGATTTATTTAACGGAATTTATTTAATTACACCATTTTTACGCTATGAACTAACCGCTGAGCTGGCCCTTTATGCCGGAAAGCGTGCGAGCGAAGTGAGGGGGATCAGCTATGCCGAAAACATCATTTATTGATCAACTAAAAAAACGCATCCTCATCATGGACGGGGCAATGGGTACGATGCTGCAAAGAGCTGAGCTTACCGATGAGGATTTTGGCGGTGAGCAGTATGAAGGCTGTAACGAACACCTGAATTTAACAGCCCCTTCTGTTATTGCAAAAATCCACCGGGAATATTTACAAGCCGGAGCTGACATTATCGAAACCAATACGTTTGGGGCAACAAGTCTTGTTCTTGATGAATATGAGCTAGGCATTAAAGCCTATGAAATAAATAAGATTGCCGCAATGATTGCGGTTAAGGAAGCCATTCAGGCTTCAACCGATGATTGGCCGCGTTATGTAGCAGGATCAATGGGTCCGACAACAAAAACATTGAGCGTTACCGGCGGAACCACCTTTGATGCTCTTTCTGCCTCATATGAGGAACAGGCAATTGGCCTGATTGATGGCGGAGTCGATCTGCTCCTCCTTGAAACAAGTCAAGATATGCTGAATGTGAAAGCTGGAAATGTTGGAATTCAAAACGCTTTTAGAAAAACAGGTAAAATACTGCCGCTGTTTATTTCCGGGACGATTGAGCCAATGGGGACAACTCTTGCCGGACAATCGATTGAATCGTTTTATATTTCGGTCGAGCATATGAATCCTGTTGCCGTTGGTCTGAACTGTGCAACAGGTCCTGAATTTATGCAGGATCATGTCCGCTCATTAGCGAATCTCGCCTCAACAGCAGTTAGCTGTTATCCGAATGCAGGTTTGCCTGATGAGGAAGGCCATTATCATGAGACACCAGAAACGCTGGCGAAAAAGCTTTCTGATTTTGCCGCTCACGGCTGGCTTAATATTGTTGGCGGCTGTTGTGGTACGACGCCTGAACACATAAGGGCGTTAGCAGTAGCGATGAAAGATTTTCAACCAAGAGAAATCAAACCATCTCCTCTTCATATGGTATCTGGGATTGAACCTTTTATTTACGACGATCCCACGCTCCGACCAATAATGGTTGGAGAACGGACGAATGTCATTGGTTCGCGGAAATTCAAACGATTAATCACCGAGGGGAAGTTTGAAGAAGCTTCCGAGGTTGCGCGAGCACAGGTCAAAGGCGGTGCCCATGTGATTGATCTTTGTCTGGCGGATCCAGATCGTGATGAAATCGTCGATATGGAAAATTTCATTAAAGAAGTGGTCAAGAAAATTAAAGTTCCTCTTGTCATCGATTCAACCGATGACAAAGTCATTGAAAGAGCACTTAAATATTCCCAGGGAAAGGCAATTATCAATTCGATTAACCTTGAAGATGGTGAGGAACGCTTTGAGGCGGTGGTTCCATTAATTCACAGGTATGGAGCTGCCGTGGTAGTCGGAACCATCGATGAAGAAGGTATGGGGGTTACGGCTGAGCGTAAGCTGGCGATTGCCAAACGTTCCTATGACCTGCTAGTAAATAAATACCGCCTGAAACCACAGGATCTTATCTTTGACCCGCTTGTTTTTCCGGTTGGCACGGGGGATGAACAATATATCGGCTCTGCTAAAGCAACGGTTGAAGGAATCAGGTTAATTAAGGAGCAGTTTCCTGAGGTTCAAACGATTCTCGGAGTTAGTAATGTTTCATTCGGGCTACCTCCAGTCGGAAGGGAAATTTTGAATTCCGTATTCCTCTATCACTGTACTCAGGCTGGACTAGATTATGCGATTGTTAATACCGAAAAGCTGGAACGATTTGCTTCCATTTCCAAGGAAGAAGTTCAATTAGCAGAGTCGCTACTTTTTGAAACAACGGACGAGACACTTGCAACTTTTACTGAATTTTATCGTGGCAAAAAGAAGGAATTAAAGGTAACCGTTCCCAATATGAGCTTGGAGGAACGGCTTGCCTATTATGTGGTCGAGGGTACAAAAGAAGGCCTGCTGCCGGATTTAGATTTAGCCCTTGAAAGCTATCCAGCACCGCTTGAAATTATTAATGGTCCATTAATGGATGGGATGAAAGAGGTTGGCCGTTTATTTAATGACAACCAATTAATTGTCGCGGAAGTTCTTCAAAGTGCAGAAGTGATGAAAGCGGCGGTATCACATTTAGAGCCGCATATGGAAAAAGGCGATGTTTCTGCCTCTAAAGGAAAAGTAATTTTAGCAACGGTAAAAGGCGATGTTCATGATATCGGAAAAAACTTGGTTGATATTATTCTTAGCAATAATGGCTATCAAGTGCACGATCTCGGAATTAAGGTGACACCTACTGAATTAGTTCAAGCCATTCGTGAGGAAAAACCAGATATGGTCGGATTATCTGGCTTATTGGTGAAATCCGCTCAGCAAATGGTCTTAACCGCTCAGGATATGAAGGAAGCAGGTATTTCACTGCCTATCTTAGTTGGTGGCGCTGCCCTTTCGCGAAAATTCACAGATACGAAAATTGCCAAAGAATACGATGGGCTTGTTCTTTATGCGAAGGATGCGATGACAGGACTATCACTTGCCAATCAGTTGCAGTCACCTGAGGAACATCAAAAGCTTCTCGATGATAAAAAGGAAAAGCTGGCAGTAATCGATATTCCAAGGGAATTGCCAAGCCGTTCAAGCGGGGCTGTCGCGGTAAAAGTAAAGCCTTCAGTTTCCACAGAAGTACCGGTCTTCACGCCAATGGACACGAAAAGGCATATCCTAAAATCCTATTCACTTTCCCATATTGAACCGTATATCAACATGCAAATGTTGATAGGACACCATCTTGGTGTGAAGGGGAAAATTTCTAAATTACTTGCTGAGCAGGATGAAAAAGCGGTAATGGTAAAAGAAGTGGTTGATCAATTACTTGCGGATGCCAGTGCTAACAACTGGATTACTCCAGCGGCAGTTTATCGATTTTTCCCGGCACAATCGGATGGAAATATGGTGATTATTTATGACCCAGAAAATCCGAACACTATTATTGAAACATTCGATTTTCCGCGTCAGGAATCGGCACCGCATCTTTGTTTAGCCGATTTTTTAAAGTCAGTTGATAGTGGCATTATGGATTATGTTGGCTTTTTTACCGTAACAGCTGGTAGTGGGATTCGCGAAAAAGCCAACCAATTTAAAAGTGAAGGTCGTTTTCTCGAGTGCCACGCTCTTCAGGCACTGGCATTGGAGACTGCGGAAGGCTTTGCCGAATTAATTCACCGGCAAATGCGCGATCGTTGGGGATTCCCAGATCCGCTCACCTTTACAATGCAGGACCGGTTTGCCGCTCACTATCAAGGCCAGCGGTTTTCGTTTGGCTACCCAGCCTGTCCTGATTTAGAAGATCAAAAGAAACTGTTCAAGTTGATTCAACCGGAAGAAATCGGAGTTCAGTTAACAGAAGGTTGTATGATGGAACCTGAAGCATCTGTGACTGCGATGGTGTTTGCCCATCCAGAAGCAAGGTATTTTAACGTGTTGAGATAATGTTTAGGCGATTCCGCGGAGTTCTATGCTGATTCCGCGGAGTTTTTATTTTATTCCGCCGATTTCTGTGATAATTCCGCTAAACTCGAATGGGATCCCGCCAAACTCTGAAAGATTTTGCCAAGCCCAAATGGAATTCCACCCATTTTTTTAAAAGCCCTGCAAACTGTTCATTGTCTCCACCACTTATGAACATTCCTTGACATTTTTCAACCCATCCGATATAGTTACCCAGGTAACTATCTTTAGAAATGGGAGCATACTATGTTAAGCCACGAATTATTCCATACACTGCATCAACTATCACGCCATCTTACCAACAAACTCAATGAAGCATTGAAACCATTGGGATTATACAGTGCCCAATGGGCCGTCATCTTTGTCCTAAAAAAAAGCGGCTCACTTACCCAAAAAGAACTTTGTGATTACCTGTTTGTCGAAGCTCCTCCAATGACCCGCACCATCCAACGTCTTGTTAAGCAGGGATATGTAAGACAAGTTCCAGGTAAAGATAAACGAGAGAAGCATGTCCAATTAACGGAAGAGGCTTTGAAGCAATATCCGGAGTGGGAAAGTGTTGTGAATGAAGTTAATCAGGGATTACTGAAAGAGTTTCCTACGTCATCACAGGAGGAACTTTCCAAATTACAAAAAGGCTGGTTACAGCAGCTATTATAAAAAGGAGTGCATCTCATGAATAAACCGAAACTTTGGAGCAAAGATTTTATCAGCGTTTCCTTAAGTAACTTTTTTCTATTTTTGACTTTTTATATCTTGCTCGTGACTCTTCCATCCTATGCAATGGAGGAATTACATAGCAGTTCTTCAATGGCGGGACTCATGACAACGGTATTTTTACTTTCTGCCATTGTTTCACGTCCACTTGCTGGGCAATGGCTTGAACGATCAGGGAATAAAAAAGTACTATTAACAGCCCTAATCATTTTCGCGAGCGCCTCGCTCTTGTATTTTTTTCCAACAACAATCAGTGGTTTTCTAGTAATTCGGCTGTTGCACGGGATTGGCTTTGGTATGGCGACAACCGCTGTTGGTACAATCGTGGCTGATATCATTCCCGCTTCCCGCAGAGGTGAAGGTATGGGGTATTTCGTTATGTCAACAAATATGGCAATGGTCATTGGCCCATTTGTTGGTTTGTTGGCCATCCAACAATGGGGACCCCAAATCTTGTTCAGCCTTAGCGTCATTGTTGCTATCGCTTCATTACTTACAGGTCTTAGTGTCAAACACACAAAAACGGAACAGCCTAGCAAAATTGAAGTCCTTTCAACCTCTTCATTCCACCGCCTTTTTGAAGCTTCTGCTGTTCCCATCGCGATTGTAGGCAGCTTCATGGCAATCGTATATTCAGCTCTTCTATCATTTGTATCTATATATGCACATGAGATTCACTTAGCAAGCGTTGCTAGTCTATTCTTTGTGGTCTATGCCATTGTTTTATTAATTTCAAGACCATTTACCGGCAAATGGCTGGATCAATATGGGCCTAATGTTATAAGCTATCCGTGCATTGCTCTTTTTGCCATTGGAATGTTTATATTAAGTCAAAGCAGTGGTGTATTCACATTCCTTCTTTCAGCGGGAATGATTGGATTAGGCTGGGGAACTCTTTTTCCTACCTTTCAAACAATTGCTATTCAAGACGCTGAGCCTAGAAAAAGAGGAGTGGCTACTGCAACCTTTTTATCCATCTATGATACGGGGATTGCCCTTGGATCCTTCCTAGTCGGTGTAATCGCGGCAAAAATGGATTATAGTTCATTATATTTCTTTTGTTCGTTCTATATATTATTCGGTGCAGTTCTCTATTACTTCCTTCATACGAGAAAGCAAGCTTCTTCAACAAAAGTGAAAAAGCAGCAAACGAAGATGCAAGAAATATAAGTTTCCACTAGCCGATGGCGCCTGGAGCTGGACATTTCTCGAAGTCCAATGTTATAAATTCTTATATTATAAACAAAACTTCTCCAAATGTTATATAATGGATTGAAACCTAATGGAGGAGTGATTTTAATGGCAAAATCCAAAGCCAAAAAACGAAGAGAAAAACTCACACGTGAAGGGAAAATGAATCCGGAAGTGAAGCGGAGCCCGTTTACCACTACAGACATGAGAACAAGAATGACTAAGACGAAAAAAGATCATTTATATCAATTTAAACAAAAGAACCATCAATCCCTGGACGGAAACGATGGTTCTTTTTATTTTATCTATTAAAAACAGGTTTATGGGTGAGCTCAATTTTAATCATTTGTGTATCTTGATCGATATTTTCTTCCTGTAAAATAATTGTCCAATTTTTCGCCATCACTTCACGCAATGCTTCAAGGTTTTCACTAGTGATTTTTACCTGGTCAAGAAATTCACCAGTATCGACGAAATCCTTGCCTTCCTCCATCCCAAACTTGATTGACAATAAGGATTTGAGGGCCCCCTTCGTCAAAAAGGAAATTTCATACTCTCCCCTGAGTGCTTGGTGGCATTTTTCTTTGTTCAGGTGATAATAGTCAACCAGTGTTTTCCATGTTGGAATTCCTTCACCATTGCTTTCAAGTATTTCTTCATCCCCCTTATTCAAGAGAGCGACGATTGTTGCATTATTAAATCCTTTTGCTTTCATCATTTCAAGCATGAGGGCATAATTTAGCGCTAATTTAACCTTTTCCATCCTATTCACTCCTATTACAATTAATATAAATGGCAGGCGACGAGATGCTCATCATCCACTTGCTTCAATTCCGGATCTATTTCAGCGCAAATGGATTTTGCAAATGGGCATCTGGAGCGGAACCGACAACCGGTTTCCATTTCGATCGGGCTTGGTAGTTCTCCCGAAATGATTTCACGCTTACTGTTCTGAGCCTTAATCGGATCTGGAATAGGAATGGCAGATAATAATGCTTGTGTGTATGGATGTAACGGTCTATTGTATAACTCATCGCTTTTTGAAATCTCGACCATTTTACCAAGATACATAACACCAATCCGATCGGAAATATGACGGACCATTGATAAGTCATGAGCGACAAACAGATAGGTAAGATTCATCTCTTCCTGTAAATCTTCTAGCATATTAATGACTTGTGCTTGAATAGACACATCCAAAGCGGAGATAGCCTCATCACATATGATGAAATCTGGATTAATGGAAAGAGCTCGAGCAATCCCGATTCTTTGGCGCTGTCCACCACTAAATTCATGCGGAAATTTCCCCATATCGTCTTTCTTCAAACCGACTTTTTCCAAAATATCAATAATGATTTTTTTTCGATCATTTTTTGAGAGATTTGTGTGAATTTCCAATGGTTCATCGATAATCTCTTCCACATTCATATACGGATTAAGCGATGAATATGGGTCTTGAAAAATCATTTGCATTCTTTTTCGATAGGGTTGAAGTTCTTTATTAGTAAGATTGGCAATGTCCTTGCCATCAAATAGAATTTCTCCTGCTGTTGCATCGTACAAACGATTTAGGGTGCGGCCTAATGTAGACTTACCACAGCCAGACTCTCCAACAAGTCCAAATGTTTCTCCTTTATAAATATGAAACGACACATCATCGACTGCTTTTACCACTTGAGTTCCCTTTTTTAAAAAAGAGGATTTTATTGGAAAGTGTTTTTTGAGATTCTTTAATTCAACGAGTTTTTTTCTTGACTCAGTCATCTACCTTCGCTCCTTCCCCAGCTAGAAAACACATAGATTTTTGCGTCGATGAGAAGCTTTGGTATTCTGGGGTCTCTTTGAAACATTTATCAAATGCAAATTCACAGCGATCAGCAAACGGGCATCCGCTAGAAATAGTTTGAAGCGATGGGGCTGACCCCTTAATCGGTTTTAATCTTGTTTTTTCCCCATCGACCCGTGGGATCGAATTCAATAAGGCCTTCGTATACGGATGTTTAGGAGAATAAAAGATTTCATGAGCCATTCCCTCTTCCATTACCCTTCCTGCATACATCACTAAAATCCGACTGCAAATCGTTGCGACAACACCTAAGTCATGAGTAATTAAGACAACGGACATATCGTTTTCTTTTTGCAGTTTTTTTAATAATTCCAGAATTTGAGCTTGGATGGTTACATCAAGTGCTGTTGTTGGTTCATCGGCAATTAACAGCTTTGGATTGCAGGCTAATGCCATGGCAATTAAGACCCTTTGTCTCATCCCTCCACTAAATTCATGTGGATATTGATTCACTCTTGTTTCAGGCGAGGGTATGCCGACCATTCTCAACAGTTCAATAGCTTCATTTATTGCTTCCTTCTTTTTCATCCCTCTTACTCTTACTAATAACTCAACAAGATGATCGCCAGCTTTTTTTAACGGATTCAGGGCAGTCATCGGATCTTGAAAAATCATCGCGATTTCGCGGCCTCTAATCGCCCTTTTTTCTTTTTTCGATAAGCTCTCTAGGTGCTCTCCATCCAAGACAATTTCACCAGCATCTACTTTAGCATTGTTCGGAATAATACCAAGAATGGACTTCACCATTACACTTTTTCCACTTCCAGATTCACCAACAATCCCTAGAATTTCACCCTTTTGAACAGTAAAATCAATTCCACGGACCACTTCCATTTTTGAGTCTCCGTTATAAAAGGCGGTACGGAGGTTCTTTACGTCTAATAAAACATTTTTTTCTCTCCTGTTGTTTTCCATATGATTCGAACCTCCTCCTTATTTTCCACTCGTCTTCGGCTCGACAACTGCCCTAAGGACATCACCCATTTTATTAAAAGAATACACAGTAAATACAATAAGAAGTCCCGGCAATATCGCCATATATGGAGCATTCCCTAGGCTCCCTTGTGCATTTTGGAGCATGCTTCCCCAAGATGATAATGGCTGCTGGATACCAAGTCCTAGAAAGCTTAGTGTCGATTCCATAATAATCGCATTGGCAATACTTACAGTTGAAGCGACGATGAAGGTTGGCAAAACTGCTGGAATGATATGCTTCCAGATCACTTTTCTAATCGATTGACCAGAAGATTTTGCATATAAAACATATTCTCTTTCTTTAATTGAAAGGGTTTCAGCACGAACTAGCCTAGCCGTACTCATCCACGTAAACAAGCCAATTACTAGAATAATAGCTTTTAAACCAGGGGTAAGATAAATACTAACCACTGTCACAAGAATCATCCATGGAATGGAGGAAATCACATCAACAAATCTCATTAGAATGCTGTCAATACGTCCACCGAAGTATCCACTCACGGTTCCAACTAACACTCCGATACTTGTAGAAATGAGCATCGCTAAAATCCCAACGGTTAACGAAATTCTCCCACCGTAAATTGCTCTTGTAAAATAATCTCTTCCTAGTTCATCAGTCCCAAACAAGTGTTTTGAGTTTGGCTGTTGAAGAACATTCATGACATCCACTTTATTAGGAGGATAGGGCGATAAAAAGGCAAAGACTGATACCAAAATAATCAATACTAGGAAGCCTAATGCGAAAGCAGCCGTTTTATTGCGTTTAAGTTCAGTTTTGAATTTGTGTATTTTTCTATTTTCCTTTACGGCCACCTTTATTCCCCCATTCCCTTAATTCTTGGGTCTACGATACTATACAAAATATCAGAAACAAGATTGCCAATAATCACAAGACTTGATGAAAGCAGCATGATTGCCATAACGATTGGATAGTCAAACCCACGAATTGCGGTCACAAAATAAGTTCCAATACCCGGCCAGCCAAACACAGTTTCTGTTACCACTGCACCCGTTACTAGCATTGGCAGGCTCATCCCGACAATCGTAATAATTGGAAGCAGCACATTTCGAAGGACATGCCTAAATAAAATACTAGTAGCTCCTGCACCATATGCTTGTTGGACCATAACATAATCCTCCGAAAGTTGTCCGATTGTTGATGATCGAACATAGCGAACGAGTTCTGGTAAGAAAGATAATGTTAATACGGTACAAGGAAGCACAATATGGCTGAGGAGGTCCGGAAATGAGCCTTCACTCCCGATTGTGTGCATCCCTAGAATCGGAAACAAATTCAAGCTGTATCCAAAAATAAACACGAGGATCATGGCCAGCCAAAAGCTTGGAATCGCAATCCCAAATGAACTATATCCATCAATGATTTTATCGACCAGTTTCCCCTTTTTCGCTCCTGAGAACAGCCCGAGAATAATAGAAAGGATTAATGCAAGAATGTAGGCTGGTACAACAAGCAGAATCGTATTCGGAATACGAGTGGAAAGATTATGGGAGATACTTTCATGGGTCACGATCGAATAGCCCCATTCACCACTCAAAATCCCTTTTATCCAATAAAAATACTGCATGTAAGCAGGCTGATCTAACCCATATCTAGCTTTAATTAGCTCAATTGTTTTCTCCGACATATTCGGAGTGGTCATGGCATCCACTGCATCATATGGAGCAAGTTGGATAAGACCAAAGCAAATAATCGAAATAATGATAAGCAACGGAATTGCCCCCATTATCCTTTTAAAAATATACTTTAACAAGAATGATCCCACTCCTTATTTCCCCGATATTTAAGCACAGTAAATCTACAATCTAATAAATGAGACTTATTGACACCCATTTATCATTTTATATCTTCTTTAAGTAATAAATAAAGATAAACAGCTTAACTGTTTATCTTTATCTACTAATGTTCAATTTTTAATATGATAGCTTCGACATATCCTCGAATGTATAAACTGGTACTAACGTAGCTTCATCAATTCCTTTAATTCTTGAATCAATCGCAAGGATACGTTTGTTTTCTGTTAATGGATAGAAGGCAGCGTCATCAGCAATAATTTTTTGAATTTCTTCATAAATAGCTTTACGTTTTGCGTCATCTTTCTCGACACGCCCTTGATTAAATAACTCGTCGACTTTCGCATTACTGTAATGCATATAGTTTGCCTCACCATTTGTTACAAACAAGGAATTAAATGTATCTGGGTCAATCCCCATGATGTATCCACTAAGATACATATCAAAGTCAGACTGAACGCTTTGCAACTTTTTGCTTAATGCAGTTGCATCCATTCCAACTAGTTCTACATTAATGCCGACAGCTTGTAAGTCTTGCTGAATTACCGCCGCTTGTTTTTGCTGAATTGGATTATTTGCAATAAAGGCAAGCTTTAATTTCGGAGCTGTTACACCAGACTTCGCTAAAAGATCCTTCGCTTTTTTCTTATCAAATTTATATTTTTCTACGTCATCAGTGAAATAAGTTGCTTTTTTCGGTAAGAATGAATAAGCAGGCTGAGAAAAATCACTTGATACATAGCTTGCTGTATTAATTTCTTGACGATTCAAACCAAATGCAATCGCTTGACGTAGTTCTTTCGATTGAACGGTCTTAGAACCTAAATTAAAGGCTAAATAACCAATACGTCCTTCATCATAAGGCTTAAGGGTTACGTTAGAGCTGTTATTAAATTTACTTGTGTCTGCAGGCTGGATGGCCAATGAATTGATTTCCCCTTTTTGCAGAGCCAATGTTGCCGTATTTGCATCCATAATAATACGGTAAACGACTTTAGAAATTTTAGGAGCTCCTAAGAAATAATCATCGTTCTTTTCAAACGTAACGCTTTCCCCTGCTTTATACTCTTTGAACTTGTATGGTCCCGTCCCAACAGGAGTAGCATTTTTAGGGCTATTAGCAATGTTCGTTTCACCTTGGTAAATATGTTTAGGCATGATGAAAATGTTTCCAAATGCTTCAAATGCACCCATACTTACTTCTGGTAGAACGAATTTAACGGTATAGTCATCCACTTTTTCAACTTTTACAGGCTTATTGTTAAAAATAAGCTGGCTTCTCGCCCAGCCGCCGTTTGCTTCTTTTAACATTTCATCATATGTGAACACGACATCATCCGCTGTAAACGGCTGTCCATCATGCCACTTAACGTCTTTTCTTAATTTAGCTGTATATGTTAAGAAATCAGCTGACGGTGTCATGCTTTCCGCTAAAAAGTACTTCACATTGTCTTTTCCGTTATACATATATAATGGAGAATATAGAGCTTTGATTTCCATTAAACCATAGCGGTCACCTGTTGTGATCACGTTTACCGCGTTTCCAGGATCCCCGTCAATTCCATAAACAAATGTATCCGGTTTATTTGTGCCTTCACTCGTATTTTTCGTGTTAGCATTATCCTTCGTATTTGAAGAGCAGGCTGCTAGTACTAGAAAAATACTTAGTAACATCGCAACAAGGATGTTTACATTTTTACGCCCCATTGTTTTTCCTCCTAAGTTGTCATTCTTATACAAAACAAAAGAATAATAGTTTCATTTTTCAAACAAATAATCCCTACTATTCTTATATGTTTTACTTGGTCTATTCTACATGATAATGCAATCTTAGTAAATAAAAAAAACTGTTAATTTTAAATAATTTAAGTACTGATTTTTTAGTGGAAGGTTACTCCTAAAAGTGTAAGCAGTTTCTTTTACAATTGTTACTAATTGAGCTAAGCTTTTTTTGTATAAGGTGATAAAAAATTTATCAATTGGAGGTATGGATATGTTTGATGTTGTAGTTATTGGTGCAGGACCAGCTGGTGCTAGTGCTGCTTTATTCACTGCAAAAGCAGGAAAGAAAACTTTGGTCCTTGATAATGACAAAACCGTTACAAAACGGGCATGGGTGGAGAACCATTATGGTGTATTGGAAATCTCTGGACCTAACCTTGTTGAGATTGGTAAGCAACAAGCAAGTAAATTTGGTGCTGAAATTGTCCAAGCAACGGTTACAAATATTAGTCAAGTCGAAGGCGGTTTTAAAGTAGAAGCTGAAGAAGGTGAATACGAAGCAAAACATGTAATCGTTGCCACTGGATTCTTTGTAGACCTTGCTGAAAAAGTCGGTTTAGCAACAAAACCTGGTACAGAGCCAAGGGTTAAGACCATTCTTGACGTTGATGCTGCTGGAAAAACGAATATAGAAGGAATTTGGGCCGCTGGAACAGTGGCTGGTATGAGTGTACATACCATTGTTACCGCTGGTGATGGTGCAAAAGTAGCCATCAATCTTCTAAGTGTAATGAACGGCGAGCGCTACGTTGACCATGATATTTTGAAAGCCTAAAAAGAAATTTGCTATTATTAATTTATGGAAGGGACTCCTAAAAGAGTCTCTTTTCTTTGCTTTAAACTATTTATTGACAAGGTTTCACCTTCCTTTTAAAATTGATTATCGACCTGAATATATGTAGAAAATAAATGTAGGAGGACTTAACGAGTTACTTTAAGACAGTACTATCATTACAGTCTCTACTAAGGAGAAATTTTATGATCAAAAAAGACAATAATCTTAAGCTCGTTGTTACTGGCATACTATTGGCCATATTAATGTCGGCCATGGATAATACTATTGTCGCAACAGCGATGGGAACTATCGTTTCTGATCTTGGTGGCTTTGACAAGTTTATTTGGGTAACATCGGCCTATATGGTAGCCGTTATGGCCGGAATGCCCATTTTCGGTAAGCTATCCGATATGTATGGTCGGAAACGCTTTTTTATTTTTGGATTAGTCGTATTCCTTGTTGGGTCTGCCCTTTGTGGGATTGCCCAAACTATTGTACAGCTAAGTATTTTCAGGGCGATTCAAGGGATTGGTGGCGGAGCCCTCATGCCGATTGCCTTTACGATCGTTTTTGATATTTTCCCTCCGGAAAACCGTGGAAAGATGACTGGCTTACTTGGAGCAGTATTCGGCGCATCCAGCGTATTAGGACCGTTACTAGGTGCCTACATTACTGATTATATCAGCTGGCATTGGATTTTCTATGTTAATGTTCCGATTGGAATCGTTTCACTACTATTAATTGTACGCTATTATCATGAATCGCTAAGCCACTCCAAGCAAAAAATTGACTGGCTCGGAGCTATTACGCTTGTCATTTCTGTTGTAAGTTTAATGTTTGCTCTCGAACTGGGTGGTAAAGAATACGATTGGAATTCCATTCCAATCATTTGCTTATTTGCAAGCTTCTTAGTCTTTTTTATTGCCTTCTTCATTGCTGAAATAAAAGCAGAAGAACCTATTTTACCCCTTTGGCTATTTAAAAGAAGGCTGTTTGCTACTTCACAAATTTTAGCTTTTCTATATGGTGGTACATTTATTATTTTAACCGTGTTTATTCCCATTTTTGTCCAAGGTGTATATGGTGGCACCGCCAAGAATGCCGGCTTGATTTTGACACCAATGATGTTGGGTTCTGTCGCAGGAAGTTCGGTTGGGGGTATTTTCTTAACCAAGACTTCGTATCGTAGCCTGATGTTTATTTCGATTGTTTCCTACGTAATGGGGATGTTTTTCCTTGGTGGTATGACGGTTGATACAGCTCGCTGGCTATTAACGCTTTATATGATTCTCGTCGGCTTCGGGGTAGGCTTTTCCTTCTCTTTATTGCCGACTGCGTCAATTCATAATTTGGAGCCACAATATCGAGGAACAGCAAACTCTACCAACTCCTTCCTTCGTTCGTTTGGGATGACACTAGGTGTAACGATATTCGGTTCCATTCAGGGCAATGTATTTAAGGACAAATTGAAGGAAGCATTTGCAGGCATGCAGGGTGCAGGGAATTTTAAAATGGGCGATCCGCGTGAGATTTTCCAGGCAAGTGAGCGTGCGAAGATTCCGGATTTCATTTTATCTAAAATTGTCCATGCCATGTCGGATTCGATTACACATACCTTTATGCTAGCTTTAATTCCGATTGCTCTAGCAGCAGTTACGATATTCTTTATGGGAAAAGCCAGGGTGGAAGTAACTAAAGCAAAAGGTTAATAAAACAAGCACTTGGGAGTTTATTTCCCAAGTGCTTGTTTTTATTCTCTAAACTTCCCATCCAAACCTCTTTTTTTGAAAACAGTAACAAAATACAGCTTTTTTACACCTCAAGTTCCTTTCCCTCTTCAACAATATGAAACAAAAGGTGTGCTAAATGATGAATCGGTCCGTATTCTTCTTCCTCTTCGTTTGTTTCTTCATTGAATTCAAGATCATTTAAGAAAAGTGCCATAAACTCATAAAAGTCCTTCAACTGGAACGAGTAGCAGGCAATTGGTTCTTCCTTGTCTTCTTCATATTGCAAGACCATGTAAGAGAGATCTCCATCAATATCAGCTGCATCGAAAAAGACAAAAAAGCCAATGTTTGTATCAAGTTCAAATAAATGCCTTGTGCCACCTTCCGTTGCCTTATCAAATTCCTCTTGATTTAGTTTTTGAATCTGCATGCTATCTACGTTATCTTCTTGATGAAAACCAACAACAAATGATTTCATATTTTCCTCCTTAAACCTTATCCAAAGTAAAAACACATATTATTAGCATACCATTTCTTTGCTAGATTTATCCTATTAAGGAACATAATAATGGCTATTACTCATTCTCATTTACTTCTTCTTGGGAATGTTCCTTTTGAGACAAAAAAAAACCCCCGATGTACAGGGGGAAAGGTATTATATTATTAAAGTGGGGGAAGTATTGGATGATCTGCTGTAATAGGAGTTTGAGCCACTTGAACGGATGATTTTGAACTTTTAACATTTGACGGAGATAAAAAGACTAGTAAAGAAAGTGAAAATAGTAGGACAACAGCTTTTTTCATTAGATTTCCTCCTCATGTAATTTTATTTAAATAATTTACTGATTCCAAATACAATCCTTGCTGTGAATAGAAATCAGAAATCATTTTGTAAAAACGGTTAAGGTCGTTAAGGTGTTCATTCGTATCTTCAAGATAGGGTATTACTTTTGTTTCTAAATATTTAAATGCTTTATTGCTAGAAACCATGTGAAATAAGTAAAATTCTGCTAACAAGCGATATTTTTTATTCCTTCGATCCTTTGCTAAAGAAGCTACGACTTGAAAATACTCTCTCGCCTTCGATTTTTCCTGAAGAGCATATTGAATTTCTGCAATGGAATACAGAGTAACCAGGTAATGAGAATGATTGATTGACTGCAGGGCCAAACTCTTTTCATAATAGATTAGGGCTTCCTTTGGATTTTTCTTTTTATTTTGCAAATAGCCCATATTATGATAAATCTGGGGCAATAGCTTCTCCTGTTTTAATAATTCTTCACTTCGGATCAAATGGTCGAAGCATTCTTCTGCTTCTTCATATATGTTGGCGGAGGTGTAGTTTATCCCTAAGAGCATCAGTGTGTGAAGAATACGAAAAAAGTTATGTTCATTCATGTAAAGCTGCAGTGCTAATTTGCCAAAATGAATGGCATGTCCGGACTGCTCAAGGGCACTTTTTACAAAAGCACGGTAATAATAAAATTCTGCCCTCGCCGTTTCATTACTTGGATCATCATACATGGCATCAAGTATCTCATCCGCCGCTCTATACTGCCCCTTCATAGTTAAAAGTACAGCATTTGAATACAAAAATAAATACTCTTCATGTTGGGAAAAATTTTTCCTTTGCTTAAATAATAAATCTTTTTGAGATTCTGCTTCTGTATAAAACCCTTTAAATAATAGATACCTATACTTGATTAATTCGTATAAATAAATAAATTTTGAAAATGGAATAATATGTTCCATTTCTTGCAGCTTTTGAAATGTTTCGTCTACTTTATCTTTCAAGTAATAATTTATCTTTTCAGCAAGCTGTTTTAATAAAAGTTGGATTGTCCCTTCTTTCTCTTCCATCTCTTCCAAGCTTATTTCTAGCCTTTCGAGTAAAAGGGAAACCGTTTCCTCATTAGCTTCTTTTGAATTGTTCTCTATTTTACTTAAATGAGGGACCGAGCAAATCCCTCTGGCTAGCTCCGCTTGTGTAATTCCTCTTTGAGTTCGATAGAATTTAATTAGAGCTCCGAATTCCATATTTTCAGCTACCTTTCGTTTTTTTCCATTTTACTATAATAAATACATTTCTTACAGTTTCTTTCAGACTACTTAAAAAATTCAATTACTAACTTATGCGAAAAGTTTAAGTCAGATAACAATCGCTCAACATTAAAATGTTGGGAAATTTTTACCTTTATTATAATAAGAAAAGTTCACCTCTCAATATTTTATATAAAAATTATAAATATAAC
>NZ_CALBWS010000010.1 GCF_937468385.1 Neobacillus rhizosphaerae | reverse complement strand
AAATAAAACAATAAAGAAAATCAACCACAATATTTTTTGCTTTTTTGAAAGATTAGAAACAGGTTCAAATAAAGTCGTTAATTTCAAAAAAAAAATCTCCTATTTACCTTTTATTCATCTATTTCAATTATATCAACAAAAAGTGATAATCCCCATTTTTTTTACTAAATAATCATATTCCTTCTTCAACTCCCAGTTAGAACAAGAAGAAAGCCGCTAAAAATGGCTGCTGGATCTTAAACTCTTGCACCTCGATAGTTGTATAACGATATGTAATTAGTCACTAAAATCCTTAAATAAAGTATCTAGCTCATTGGCATCGTAAAAGTCTCTGTCACTTATGAATTTTTCAATTTCAACTGTTCCGTCCTCCAAAAACTCTACTTCCCAACGTTGACCTGGAACAGTAATTTCAACCATAATCGCTTCATTTCTTACTTTATCTAGCTTATAAAAAATATTACTCTCTTCCAGTCTATTGAGGAAATTGATTAACTCCTTAATCCCCACCTACACCATCTCCCAAAATCAGTTATATTTACAAATTATATTCCAAATTCTTGTTGAACTATCCTGCCCGTTAGAGTTTAAGTACAATTCTTCACAATCTCATTTAATTTCGTTTTTTTTGCACATTGGCAAGGGGTTAATTTTTAGCTAAATAACCTTAATTGGTTTGTTAGTTCTTTCCCTTGTCCTTGAATTCCTAGGCGTTTTTGTAAATGAATTGGTAAAATAGAAGTTATTTTTTTTACATCTTCAAGAGTAATTTCTCCTTGGTTTCTATAGCCAGAAATTTCTTCCCCTATCATAGCCAATTCAAAAGGGGAATGGTTAAAAATTGTTTCAGCTATTCTTATAAGAATTTCATCAACCTTAGCTAACCAAGGATTGAGTTTTTTTGTAAGTGGATATTTATAAGGGTAGAACTGTTCGAGTGTGGCTTGTGGTATTGATAAAACTAACCAATCAGATTTACCCTCGACTCTTATTAAAGAAATCAAACAAGGCAAGGTATATCCATCAGTCATTGATACAGTCCCATAAAATTGACTTATACTGTCTTCATCAATGTTTATTGGTAATGAAATTGAATGCGATTGGAAGTCCTGTCGTTCTTTCCATGACCCATTGAATAATTTGAAATTTTGTAATGCAATAAGTGCTTGATTTAATCTCTTATTATCTCCAGTAGGGTCAAACTCGATTGAAAGTTCGTAAAAACCACCAATCCAGTTTTTAGGGTTATTAAATTCATTGTAATTCAACCTCTTCCCATCCCTTCGTTTTGACCGCATTATCTCTTAAATTTGTCTCCTTTAATTTCTAGGTTTCCACCATCATTTCCTTCTTCAAGTAATCTGCACACATTACTTGAAGAAGAAAGAAGCTGCCGCAACAGTCACTATTCTGCTATCTTGCACCCCATTAACAATAGAAGAAGAACTATATTCCTTTATTTAAACACCTTGTCTATTTCATTCCTATCGTAATCTAAAATCCAATCATTATATCTGTCATAAATATCTCTAATAGTTTCGGATGATGTCGCTAATAAATCACAGCCTCTGTCATCGTAAACGTGAAAGATAGTTTTCTTATTGATATTTATGAAGTAAACTCTATGGAAAATACTTGGTTTCAACCCCAAGTCTTGATTGCAAATTGCTTTTAACAATGGAATGTATTTAAAATCAGATGTTTTGCAGTTTAGAGAAAATCTATGAGTTTTATATGTACATTCTTCATCATCATCTGGGAATATATAAGGCATTGCTTGATGTTTCAGCCTAAACAATAATGATTTTTCAACATAGCGAGAAAAGTTCTTTAACTGATGTCTAATGTTTTTCCCTTTATCAAAATCATTTACATCCATCACGAAAAAAATTTCCTCTGTTGGAGAATGTAAGGCTTCGAATAAAGTAATTGCCCTTTTATAACACCCCAGTATATAAGGGTTGTCGGGATAATCATATTCTCTTTTCCACTCCACCCCTAGTTCAAAACGTATACCAATATCCCAACTATAAAACAAAGGTGGTTTAAGCTCTAAATTGGGGAAATTCTTATTCGTAAAGTGGCTTAATTTCATTTCCGCACCTCCTATATTTTCTTCATTAAACCCATCGTACTTTAACTAGCCTGCCCCTTTACTTCAATAAGAAAAATACATCCCTTGTCAAAAGAATGCACCCTATAGTTGAAGAAGAACGGGTTTAATTGTGAGGAACAACCACTATTTCAAGCCCTTAATTTTAATTGTATCCCAATAATCTTCCGCTTCTGGGATACATTTCAAGACTTCATTTGCAATTACATCAAATATATGGTCATCGGAACCAGGGGCATCATACCTAAACCACTCTCCACCATTAAGTCTCGGTCTGTTGTTTAAGTCGTAGGCAGTAACTTTATTCGGCGGAACTTTTTCACCCCAATGATGGTTCACACCATCTGGAGAACAAACTGCCACTTCAATAACAAATCCCCCGCCATATCTGTCAAATTGAAACGTTAGAAGGTCAATTTTATTTTCTTTGATTCGTCGAAAATGTGGAAACGAACCTGTAAATCCTGTCTCTCTAAGGATAGGTATTACTACTTTCTTTAAAGAAAAAACCATACTATCTCTTTCAACTGACATTTTTTAAACCTCGATTCATAAAATTTTACTTATTCCCGTATAGATTCTCCCTAGTATAAACATTTTCCTTTTTTAAGTAACCTGACCGTTAATGAAACAAGAAAAAAGGATCGCCGCAGCAACCCTTTCTTAAACTCAAGCACCACGATAGTTTACATTTCTTCACAATATACACGGCGATGGATTTTATAAACCTCTAACCCGTGCTAATCAAATAATTACAGCAAGATGAGAAAAGACCAAGAAGTGATCCTCAGTCTTTTTTAGCCGACTATCAAATTATGCTAAAAAACTGTCCGTCAAATCGTCCTTTGTTTTGGGGAATCTTAGAATAAATTTTGTGCCCTTATTCTTAACACTAAAAACCTCAATTTTACCATTATGGAGTTCTACTAGTTTCTTAACAATGGACAAACCCAGTCCAAATTCTCCAAAGGGATTATTGGTTCTAGAAACATCGGCTTTATAAAATCTACGCCAGATATTTTCCACTTCACTTTCTTCAATTCCAATTCCAGTATCTTCAACCTCTATTATTGTCTCCTGTTCATTTTCTTTCCCTCGAATATAAATTGTTCCATCGGTTGTAAACTGGATACTATTTTTTACGATATTAATGAGAATTTGTAATAGCCTGTCATAATCAGCAAAAATTATCAATTGTTCATCAGCTTGAATAAGTATCTCAATATTTTTTTCTGCTGCTTGAATATATAATTGCTCTTTAATAACCTCAATTATCTCTAGCACTTGAATTTCTTGAATAAATAGCAGAATTTGGTCAGACCTGATTTTATCATAGTCTAAATTTTCATTAATGAGACGTATTAATCTTTTCGCTTCTTTTGTAACAAGTGCAATCCCATTTTGTCTTTCTTTTTCAGGAATCATATTATGATTCAACCCTTCTAATACTCCATAGATAGTAGTGAGTGGAGTTTTTAATTCGTGTGAAACGTCAGACATAAATTGCCTTCGTCTGCTTTCTAAGGAACTGATTTCTTCCATTGATCGATTAATTTTATCCACCATTATGTTAAAGTCATTTCCTAGTTCCTGTATCTCATCATCAAAGTGGGATGCAGGTATTTTCACTGAATAATCACCGGATGAAACAATAGATGTCGCTTTTTGTATCCGTTTAATTCTATTTACGTGAATTCTCGATAATAACCAACTTAATAACAAAGATACAGCTAAGGCAATAAGAATGGCATAAATCAAATAATGATTAATTTGACTAATCATCACGTTAGATCCACTTATTGGTGAAGTAAGTAATATTCCTCCTGCTAACCTGTCATTTATTAAGTAAGGTAATGCAACAAGGGTCACTTCGTGCTTAGATCCTTTAATCCTATCCCTAACCACAAGAGGTGAGCCTCCAGTGATTTTTTCTAGGGCAACATCGGTTAATTTTACATCTGGAACAGGGAATCCTGTCGGGTAAAGGATATTCCCATCTTTATCAAATAGAGAAAAACTTATATTTCTACCAGCTAAAACCTCGCCATACTGATTTAATACTACTTCGGGACCATAATCATTATTCTCCAACGAAACCAAGATATTTTTGCCATACGATATTAATTCCTTGGATTTATTCTGATAAACAAACGATTCAATATAATAGGAAAAAAAAATACTGAGTAATAAAAAGGCAACAAGAATAACACCTAAATGACTTATAACTAATTGATAAAGAAACCTAATTTTCATTTTTAGCCCCTTCAGGATAAATAAAATATAAAATTTTCCACTTTTGTAATTACACTAACAAAAGTTAAATCTACAAACAATAAATTATCGAAATCTTACGAATTTGTTAATTCAATATTCATAATTTATTAATATAAATTAATGAATGAAATCTTGTAAAAAATACTACGTGCTGCATTTTTCCCTTTTCATCCCCGTCAATATAAAAAAGCTACCTACGATTGGCAGCTGAGTCTTCAAGTAATGCAACCCGTTACTTTAAGTGTATTCATTCACAATCATCCAGTTTGTTAAGAATAGAAAAAAAAAGAGCTGCCGAAACAGCTTAGTAAATATATTTCAAATTTAATTTAATTTTTTCAAAACTGGAATCCAAATTTCGCTTTTTACTGATGGTGAAGTTAAATCTTTACTTTTAATCGACAAGATTTCGGGTCCTTCTGTTACTTGATAGTTGGAAGATGGAAACCACTCAGAATAAATCCTTCCCCAAGTTTCCTGTAGTGTACTAGGAAAATGTCCTGTTGTTTCGAATATCGCCCATGTTTAAGGCAGGAACTTCAAGTTTTGAAAAGTTTTCAGGGCATTCTTGTGTTGTTGCCACTCCTATATACTGATCAAGCTCTCCTTTTTCTTCCATACGTCCTTCCGAAAAGTTTGAAGATGCTTGAATCATCCCTTTGGGTTCAACATTAGAGAGTTTTTTTAATTGATCTATTTTCTCCATAGTCAAAGATTTCCACATCACTGTAATTTCCGGGTTATCTCCTTCAAAAATAATTGGAACTCTTTTCATGATACCAACTATGTTAAATGCCTCTTTTTGTTCAATTCGATAATTCATTTCATTTCCTCCTCTAATTGATAATTGAAAGGTCATTAGTGGATAGGCTTTTAATTGCTGGCCATTATTTCTTGCTTCTGACGGTGTTACACCATGTAAATTATGAAAAGCTCTAGTAAAAGAGTCCGGTGAATTGTATCCATATTTAATCGCAACATCAATTATTTTTATGTTACTATTATTAAGCTCTAATGCTGCCAAACTAAGTCGTCTACGGCGGATGTATTCTGATAACGTAATACCTGCAAGGAAAGAAAACATCCTTTTAAAATGATATTCGGAACAATGAGCTAACCTTGCCACCACCTTGAAGTCTATTTCGTTAGTAAGGTTTTCCTCGATATACTTCATTGCATCATTCATGTTCTTAAGCAAATCCATTATATGACCCCCTTCATCAATAGAATAGCAGGAGTTGAATCTATCCATCCGACATTTTGTGCACAATTATGTAGGATTAACCCTATTTTGACTAAACTGACCCGTTATTCGAATAAGAAAAAGACTGCATTTTAAGCAGCCTAATCTTTAAGAAAAGCACCCCGTTAGCATAGTAACAGGCGTTAGCATAGTAACAGGAATTGATTAACCGATCTCACTTTGAGAGAAGTATCGTATTGTTTTCCCATTACTTTTAGCATATTCAATTTCTTTCCTTGTGCTGTTTCCAATGTAGCCATTTACATCGATAACAAAAATTTCATCTGACATATCAATTTTTCGATAATGAATTTTCTTAAATAAATTTACCTGTTCTTGTGTAATCACTATACCTTCACTCTGTTCAAAGAAACCGAGACTGATCACTATGTTACCTTGTAATGTGAGATATGCATTTGCTTTTTCAAATTGTTCTTTAAACTTAGTAGAACCACATAACGTAATTACCTTCACGATAAATTGTACCTACTTTCCCATTGTTATTTAACTAAAAATTATAGTGCTTTTTATTTAACTATTCTGCCACGTTAGCTGAACAAGAAAAAAGTCGCCGCAACGACCATCTATTAACTAAATGCCAAAAACTTATATTTATGGAATTAATGTTATAATTATCATATAGATACACTATAATTTAGTACACACTTGTATAAAATTGCGTGTCAAGTTAATTAGATATAGTAATTTAGGGGTGGACAATATGGACTTATCGGAATTTAATCCTAAAGGGAGATTTAGTAATCGTGTAGAAAATTACGGAAAATATAGACCTAACTATCCAAATAATATAATAAAATTTTTAAACACCAATACAAGTTTTACAAAAGAATCTATTATTGCTGACATAGGCTCAGGAACTGGTATTTCTTCCAAATTATTTTTGGACAATGGAAATAAAGTATATGGTGTAGAGCCTAATGAGGATATGAGGAGAGCAGGAGAAAGGTATTTATATAACTATACGAATTTTTATTCCATAGATGCTTCTTCTGAATGTACGAAATTAGAATCGGAATCAATAGACGTAATTGTTTGCGGACAAGCATTTCATTGGTTTGAACCAGAAACAACAAAAAAAGAATTTCTTAGAATATTGAAGCCTGATGGGTTCGTAGTAATTATAAATAACAGAAGAAAACTCGGCAGTGAATTTATGAATAGATACGCAGAATTAATTAGCAAATATTCTGAGAGTGATGTAAGTAAACCACTTCATACAAATTTGTCAGATGTCGTTGATTCAAAAACAATTTACAAAGAGGTATTCGATAATCCTCAGATATTTAATTTTGAGCGACTACAAGGGGATTTAATATCTTATTCATATATTCCCAGTGAGGAAAAAACAATATTTAGTACCATGATTTCAGAATTTAAACTTCTATTCGATAAACACAATAAAAATGGAAGGGTAATTTTTGATTATGAAACAGTGTTGTATCTTTGTAAAATGAAGTAATTTAATTTAAAGAACCCATCCATTTGATGAGTTCATATTTTTTAGGTTTTTCCATAATAGGCTTCGACTTCCCACTTAACAGATTCATTTCCATACCCTTTGACGCTGCATGAATTCTTGCACGTAACCCCAAACTGAAACAGGAGACATGATTAATTGATAGCACAAGACAAAAAAGATAAATCCGATCCGATTTTTTCGAATATGCAATCCTAATTCACGAAAAACCCCTTTTTGGTATCGATAAAGCAAATAATTGGAGAGCAATGCTAGAGGTAAAACGAGTAGAGTATGAGCTCCGACGATCCAGAAGATACCAAAAAAGCTCAAGATGAGTCCTGGGATCCATGCAAATGTGTAAACAAAATCCAGGAATGGCATCACTAGGTTCGAGCCTGTTAAATAACGAGTGAAAATCCTAGGCTGTGCCCACGGTTTTACTTGTTTTAGCGCTTCAATCATTCCCCTTGCCCAGCGGCTGCGTTGGCGGGCGAAGTGACTAAATTTCGTTGGTACATCGGTAAAGGCAATCGCAGTTGGCTCAAAAAAGACCTTATAGTTTTTCTCTAAAAACGCCCATGTAAGGACAATATCTTCTCCGATAGCATCGGGCCAACCACCAACCTCATTGATAACATCTGTTAGATAGAGACTGTAGGCTCCTTGTGCGACAAGGGTCCCTTGATACAAGCCTTGAAGACGTTTAATCGAGGCAATACCTAAAAAGTAATCCCATTCTTGAAGTCTGGCTAACCAGTTTTCACGGCTATTACGAACAAGAACGGCTCCCGCTACCGCACATACCTCTTCTGGTGCGGATTCCATGCGAGCAACTAAACGACGAACGGCCTGAGGATGTAGTAATGTATCGGCATCTAGCGTAATGACATATTTTGTATCCACAAATGAAAGAGCATTATTTAAGGCATGGTGTTTTCCAGGCGTTTCCTCAAAAAGGACGTGAATATCGAGTCCCAATTCGTTTCCTATCCGTTTTGCAACCTCTGCTGTATCGTCTGTCGAATGATTATCAATGACATAAATGCGCATCAATCCTTCATAGTCTTGTTTCGCTAATTGCTGTAAGGTCCCAGGAATCGCCTTCTCTTCATTCCAACAAGCAATTAATATACTTAAAGATTCTTTGGGATCAAGCGTTTTAAAAGCTGGCTGTCGATCAAACAAGAGACTGACCACCATGAAAGCATTTAAATATCCTGGTAAATAAGCAATGCCTGTAATGAGAACAATGGCGACAGGAACCGTTACAACTTCCCCCAATTCCTTTACCCAAGGGACTGAAAGATAAATAGAAAACACCATCCATGTAAGTGCTAGTCCGTGACTGAGCCAGAATTTTCCTAAAACAGGGAGATAAAATCCTCTTTGAAACGGAAATGATGGAGGTCTTAATGGGGTTCTAGTTTCTATTTTCAAAGGAAGACAACTCTCCTTCTTATGAGATTTAGTACTACTTATTTTATATTATTTATTGGTATATTCCCTTGCATTTGGGTAATTACCAACAATAATACAAGAGAAGGAGTGTATTTCCATTCCATCGATGACCAGATTCCTTTTAGAAAAATTGATTGGCTCATTTTTCGGTGATATTGGCTCATTTTTTTATGTTAATGGCTCATATTCAATAGATATGGCTCATTTCTTCACGATATTGGCTCATTTATCTGGATTTTTGGCTTTTTTTCCAAAAAACACCAAACATATATTCAACCATAAGTGCCATTTGGGTATAAAAAAAGAGTGGAAGCATTGAAATTCATGCACCACTCTTTTCTATTTCTTGATTAATGTACCTTTTCAATTCCAGTTTTCTTCTGATTAAGGATAATCTGTTTGAATTTTCCCGAACATGTTGCATGGTTTCACTAATCTGCAAGGTGGAAAAAATGTTTCTTAGTTACTCTTTTTCATAAGCTATAACGACCACTTCTTTATGTGATTCTTCGCTTAATTTATCCTCCAGAGTTTGAATCTCACTTACTAAATGAGGCGAAAGTTCTGCCGCAACATAATCCTTTTCTTGCTCCATTTTTTTCACTCCTTTTGTCATTATTCTTGCACTATCCATTCGGAAATATCCAGAATATGCGGCTTATGACTCTTTTGGTTTAACAATCATTTTATTCTATTAAGAGAATACATGTACCGAAAAACGAATTTCTAACCCACCAAAACAATTTAAGTTGCTCTATTTTTCTCCAGTGATACTTGCCTTTTTTTGTTGGTTTTGGTTAATCCAGCCCTTCACAGAGAAAGCACAGCAAATACCAAAAAACAAGGTTCCACCGAACCACAACTTTACATTTTCAGGAACTTGTTTAATGAACGGAATCGATACATGCCAATTATTTTTAAGATAGTCCCCAATCAAATTGCTTAGGAAAAGTAACACCGATAGGATTATAACGTTAATCACAAGATCTTTCATTTTTCTTTTCTTCCCTTTATCCCATTGTAAAAGTAAAAAAAACACAATAATGGCAAAGATGTTAGCCAATGTATTTCCCCCATTAAATCTTTAGTTTATATAACCAGTTTGAAAATAAATAAATTCTAATTTATATCAATCTTACCATATTCCAAACAACGATTTATTCGGAATTTTTAAACGAATCAATTCTTGATTAGCTTATTAGCTATCCCCATTACATGCGTTCGTTTCATCATCTGAAAAAAGGTTCTTTTTGTTATAATAGGTTTATGAATAGCTTAGGACATTTAGAGGTGACAGGATGAAGAAAACGATTGGGATGTTTGCCCATGTGGATGCCGGAAAAACTACATTGGCGGAACAGCTGCTTTTCCATACAAAAGCAATTAGGCAAAGAGGCCGTGTCGATCATCAGGATACCTTTCTCGATACGCATGAAATTGAAAAACAAAGAGGCATTACGGTTTTTGCTGACCAAGCGATGTTTTCATTGAACGAATCCAATTATTACTTGATTGATACCCCAGGACATGTCGACTTTTCTCCAGAAATGGAGCGAGCGATTAGAGTAATGGATTATGCAATAGTGATTTTGAGCGCGGTGGAAGGAATCGAAGGCCATACGGAAACAGTCTGGCGTCTCCTCCAAAAGCATCACGTGCCAACCTTTTTCTTTATTAACAAAACCGATCGGGTTGGTGCTGATGCCTTAAAGGTCTTGGAAGAAATTCGCGCCAATTTAACCACTGATGTCTTTGACATGACTGAAACGTTAACCAAGGGGAAAATGAATGAAGAACTGATCGAATTTATGGCGGAACGCAATGAATCCCTTTTGGAAATATACATGGAAACTGGCTATCAACCGGATCTTTGGCTAGAAACGATGAAAAAGCTGATACAGGAAAAGCAAATTTCCCCATGTGCCAGCGGCTCCGCTTTACAGGATATAGGAATCAGTAGCTTTTTAGAAAAATTAGAGATGTTAACATCAACAAATTATCTAAGCGAAGAACCCTTTGCTGGAAGAGTCTATAAGATTCGCTATGATGAAAAAGGCACAAGAATCACGTTTATTAAAGCCTTAAGTGGTACTTTAAAAGTACGTGATGAAATAAGCTATGGCGGTGATAAAAACCTCATTTCCGAAAAAATTACACAAATTCGTATGTATAATGGTACTAAATTTAAGGCTGTCGATTTAGTTTCAGCCGGAGATATTTTTGCCGTTACAGGACTGACGTCGGCCTCCGCTGGTGACGGCATAGGAACAGTAAAAGAAAAAGCTGATTATGAAATGAAATCGGCGTTACAATCCAAAGTGATGGTTGATCCATCAATAAATGTAAAAGAGGTATTGCGGTGTTTTAAAATCCTAGATGCAGAAGACCCAGCTCTGAATGTAACCTGGGAAGAACGTACGCAAGAAATTCATATTCATATCATGGGGACGATACAACTAGAGGTGCTAAAACTTATCGTAAAGGAACGGTTTCATTTCGATGTCACCTTTGCTGAACCGGAAATTTTATATAAAGAAACAATTAGTTCTGAGGTAATTGGGTACGGCCATTTCGAACCGTTAGGGCATTATGCCGAAGTCCATCTGAAATTAGAACCTACGGCTAGAAATAGTGGCATTACTTTTGAAAGTGTCTGCCATACCGATCACTTGACAGTCGGAACTCAGAACGTAATCCGTAATCACCTGTTTGAGCGGGATCATCATGGGATACTATCAGGCTCCCCCATTACCGATGTGAAAATCACGTTACTAACAGGACGAGCCCATATTAAACACACCTCCGGGGGCGACTTTAGAGAGGCCGCTTACCGAGCATTACGGCAAGGACTGGAAAAAGCAACAAACTTATTGCTCGAACCATTTTATGATTTTAAAATCAAGATCGATTTGGATCTTATCGGTAAAGTGCTGACCGATATTCAGCAGGCACATGGCAGCTTCGACCCGCCGATAACCGACGGAAACAAAGCCATTTTAACCGGGAAAGTGCCGGTGGCAACCTTCATGAACTATGGCCCTGAATTTGCCTCTATTACCCAAGGGAAAGGCATCTTGAATTTAGTAGTTGGCGGCTATTACCCTTGTCATAATCAGACCGAGGTAATTGAAAGGAAAAGTTACAATAAAGATGCTGATCCTGAATATACTTCGTCTTCGATTTTCTGTTCAAAAGGACAAGGTTATTCCGTTTCGTGGGATCATGCGGAAGCGGAAATGCATGGTTTATAAGTATCTAAACATTTGGGATCAGACCCCAAAAAAACTATCTTGAGCCTCAACTCCCAACCCAACATGGAAATAAATTTAGAGAACAAGCAGTAGTCACCTAATAAAGGCGGTGAGAGCAGAGCTAGACTTCACATCTTTCGTTTAGTGAAATGGGTATTTCACTTTAATTGGTTAAAGTGATTCATTTTAGCAGCGCTCCGCCCCTTTTCCACAAAGAAGAAAGGCAACGACCAAAGTAAAGGGTTCGTTGCCTTTCTTCATATTCTTAATAGATTAACTTGCTCTTGTGTCCGGTGTCATGCTGCGAATTTTCTCGTGATTCTTTCTCTCCTTCGATTTAGGTTGTCGATAACCTGGCGCCTTTGTAGTCAATGCGATTAGTAATGAGACGATGCTCAAGACTGCAATAAGCTTGAATGTAGGTATGAAACCACCTAGGGCTGAAGCAATAAATGATCCGGATATGGCACCAAGTCCGAAGCCTTGATAAATGATTCCGTAGTTTTTACTCTGATTTTTCAAACCAAAGAAATCAGCTACGATGGCAGGGAATATGGTAATATTACCGCCGAAACAGAAAGCAATCCCTGCCACACAGGTGTAGAACAAGCCAAAATTCAGATGAACAAAACTTAATACAGTAACAGCTACTGCCGTTACAAGAAGTGCACCTGCTACCACTTTCAAACGGCCTACTTTATCTGATAGTGCTCCAAGAATAAGTCGGCCAGATGTATTAGAGATGGCAACGATTGCGACAGCATTACTTGCAGCTGCAATATCAAGATGTGCCAAACTAACACCAATGTCTTTGACGATCCCAATTAGGTATAAGCCCCTCATACAAGCTGTGAAAAAGATCACAAATAATAAGTAAGCTTGCTTCGTTTTCAGCATTTCTTTGATTGTAAAGTCTTTCTGTTGAATTCCATCAAGTGTTTGCGACTGATTGCTTATTTTTGCTTCCCGAACTAGGAATGATCCGCCCACAACCATGACCATGACGATGAATCCCCAGAAGAAAAAAGCTTGAGAAACGCCAACTGATTGAATAAGTGAACCGTTAATGAATTTGAATAACAAGCTTCCCGTACCATAGGCCCCAACAGAGATTCCAGAAATAAGTCCTTTTCTATTAGGAAACCACTTAATTAAATTAGATAAGGAAGTAATGTAAGCAGTACCGTCTGCTGCCCCAACCACAATACCTGCCAATATGTAGAGCATCCACAACGATGAAACCTGGGAACTGAGTATTAATCCTGCTCCCAACACAAAACCGGCACAGCGAATTAGACGGCGAAGCCCCCATTTATCCTGCAGTTTCCCGGCAAACAACGTGGATATTGCCAATGCTAAGCTAGTAATGGAAAAAGTAAAAGCAACCGAACTTAACTTCCAACCGAAGAGTTCTACTAACGGCTGGTTAAAAAGACTCCACGTATAAATAGTACCTAATCCCATTTGCACGAAAATAGTCCCCAACACAATCAGCCATCGACGATCTGTGCTTGATTTCATTTCAATCTCCTCTTTTCTTCCAGTAGATACATGATGATTTTCAATATCAGAATCCTTATTTGATTTTGTTTGTATCATCATCATACCACCGAAAAAAAAGACGAAATCGTTTTCAGAACGAGATGCATATTATTCGGAATGAACGGAGGTTATAGCCGCATGATTTGTCGAAACTCTATCACTTTGCTTCGGCTTACTGGAATTTCCACTGTAAGATCCTTTAAACGCAGCATATAGGTTTGGTTAAACCATGGAACAATTTCACGGATCTTGGTCAAGTTTACAGTATAAGAACGATGACAGCGAAAGAAAAGGTCCTGAGGCAGTAGTGAATAAAACTCCGATATGCTCATCGGCATAGTGTACTCCTCTTGCTCGGTATAAACTAACGTAACCTTTTCACTAGCTAAAGCGTAATAAATATCATTGACATCGGTCACGATAATTTTATCGTTTTTTTTCAAATTAATTCGGCTTGAAACCCTAGAACTGATTTCCTCTTCAGGCAACGGCGATACCTGGTTAGATTTTAGTTTCATCTCCTGAATCATCGATTCAGCATGATCTCGTTGATAAACTGCTTCCAGTTTGCGAAGCATTGCGGCAATCCGCTTCTCATCATAAGGTTTTAAGATATAATCAAAAGCTTCAAGTTCAAAAGCCTGTACTGCATGTTCTTTATAGGCAGTTGTAAAGATAATATAAGGTTTTTTTGTAAATTTACAGATCGTACTAGCTAACAGCATCCCATCAAGTGACGGAATGTTAATATCCAAAAAAATCGCATCTGTTTCCTGCTCTTGCAAAAATTTTAAAACATCTAAGCCGTCATCAAAGAAATTGGTAACTTCGATTTTACTGTAGGCTTCAATTAAATACTCCAGTTCCTCTCGAGCTGGAATTTCATCTTCAACAATAATCGCTTTCATATTTTCTCCTTTACAATATCGAAAGAAACTTCTGTTCCAGGTGTTAGTCGATGAATGACAAGCCCTTTTCCATAGATGAGTTTTACTCGCTGGTGAACGTTATACAAGCCGATTTGTTTGGCAGGTACATAGTCATGCTGCAAATTTTTTATCACTTCTTCGCTGATTCCAGTCCCAGTATCCTTCACACTTATTCTTATTCTGTCTTCCAAATCCTTCACTGCAATGGTGACAATTCCTGGGCCCTTTGTCTTTAATATGCCATGGATAATGGCATTCTCCACTAAAGGCTGGATGAGCAGGCTCGGAGTTCTTACATTTACTTCGTCTATTTCGTATTCTACCTTTAGACGGCTGCCGAAACGTGCCTTTTCTATTTCAACATAATCTCGGACCTGCTCCAATTCTTTGTGTATATCAATTAATTCATCACTTACCTCTAAATTGTACCGCATATAGCCAGAAAGATTGATGATTAACTCACGTGCCTTTTCTGGATTCTTTCTTGTGGTGGACGCAATTGCATTCAGTGCATTAAACAGGAAATGCGGATTTATTGTGGTTTGGAGCGCCTTCAGCTCTGCCTTATTAGCCGCTTCCTTAATCTGTTCGATACGAGATATCTCCATCAGCGTGGAAATGATTTGCGATAGTCCGATGGCCATTGTCTGCAGTGAATAAGTCATCTTATAGGCTTTGCGGTAATAGATCTTGAGTGTTCCCGTCACCTCTCCTCTCTCCTCAAAAGGCATAATGAGAAGGGAGTGGATTTGGGGTGTATTCTGATCGGCAATTTGATTCCGGATGATGATTTTCCCGCTGTGAATAGCCTCTTTTGACAAATCACTGATAATTTCCTCGCCAATCACATATCGCTCTTCGCCAAACCCAACATATGCGAGCACATTATGAGTATCCGTGATCGCTACAGCATCAGCCTTTATATCATTTTTGATAATACTGCATATCTTTCTTAATGAATCTGAATTAACAGAACGAAAATAGGGTAATGTCTTGTTGGCAATATCTAAGGCTAACTTAGCCTGTCTTGCCGCAATCCCTTCTTTTTCACCTTCAACACTCATAACAAGCAATACTATCAGGCCAATGTTGACCTCACCTGCAATCATTGGAAAGGCAATCTTTGAGACGATGTCCAAACCAAGTTCAAAAGGTTCTGCCATCACAAGAATCAGCAGCATGGTCAAGACTTCGCACAACATCCCTGCTGCTATTCCATAAATCCAACGCAACGACCGCTTCACTCTTCGATTAATATATCCCGATACAATCCCTGCTATAATGCTCGAAATTAGGCATGGTATCGAAGTAATTCCTCCAATATCAATCAAATACCGATGAACTCCCGACACTATGCCTGTAATAATTCCCACCCAGGGTCCAAACAAAATCCCCCCAGACACGATGGCGATAATCCTGACATTCACAAGTGAACCTTCCACTTTAATGCCTGAATATGTACCAAATATGGCAAATAGGCAAAACACAAGCGTAATGACAACTCGTTCTATAAGAGAATGGCGGTCTTTTTGAAGCGATTCCTTAAATCTTGGGACCCGTATCATAAAAAACAAACAAATCAAGAGCAAAGCCGCCCGTTCGAATAAATGTATTAACATTTCTAATGAAGTATTCATCTGAAAATCCTCTCTTTGATGCGTCCTTAGTTCCTGACAAAGTCGATCTATGTGTTAATCAAAATGGTGTCAGGCACCTTTTCCATTCTTTTTGATGACAGCCATGTTCTCCATATGACTAAAGCTGATCAAACCATTTTTCTTCGAATCTACAAAAATAAAATATAACAAGAATAAATAAAAGTGAAATACAAACAATAATTACCATTATTATACTTTTGGGGGGGATAGCTATAAAAAAGTCAGATTCGATTACAGTATTTCAATTAATCCTATTATCTATGACTGCGATTGGCTTAAAGAATCATGTCACTATTATTTCACCACTGATACAAACTGTAGGAAGAGATTCTTGGTTAAGTGTGATTGTTTCACTTTTTTTGGTACTTCTCTGGATTCCTCTTCTATTTTTTATTCATAAAAAAACAAAGCAAGAGCACTTGAATACATGGATGCAAAAATATACTGGAAAAGGGCTAGGCAACATTATTTTTTTCATTATTATCCTTTATCTTACCATTTTAGCAGGGGTGACATTAAGGGAGACAATTACTTGGGTCAGTATTTCTTTCCTGCCGAAGACCCCTTTTTTTTTAATGGCAGCTTGTTTTGCTTTGGTTTGTTGGATGCTGGCAGGGACGAGTCTGCGTACCTTGAGTATCGTTAATATTTGCCTTTTATTTTTTATTATTGTTCTCGGCTTTTTTGTGGCGCTTGCGAATATTCAATTCAAGAATTTTTCACTTCTTATGCCCTTTCTCGAATATGGGTTTCGGCCCGTTTTAAAAGGTACGGTATACCAATGTTCAGGGATGGTTGAATTAATGCTGCTTCTATTTCTTCAACACAAAACTGAAACACCCATTCGATTTCGTCATTTTGTAATAGCTTCAATCATTTTAACATTGTTAACAGTTGGTCCTCTTATAGGAGCTGTGATTGAATTTGGACCCGTTGAAGCATCAAAACAGCGATTTCCTCCATACGAGGAATGGGGGCTGGCCTCTCTGGGAAATTTTATTGAACACGTCGACTTTTTATCCATCTACCAATGGCTATCAGGTGCATTTATCCGAATTTCATTACTTTTGCTGTTAATAAAGGAATATCTTCCATTTAAACAAAAACAAAAATGGTATCTGTTATTTATATTAGCTGCAATTACTGCTATAACATTACTGCCAATCACTGATTTTCAATTCATGGGATTTTTAACTGCAATCATTTTACCATTTACAGTTTGGTTCTTCTTAGGCTTATCAGTCTTCCTCGGTCTATTGGTAGCGTTCTTTGAAAGAAAAAGTTGGAGGCCGAACAATGATGTTTAAGAAAAAGCACAAGAAAACCACTCTGACTATAACCAAAAGTCCTGATAAAAAGGATATTTCAACAGCCGCAAAGTCCCTTAACGAACAAACTCTTCGGGAGTTATTCAAAAAAAACGAAGATGTAAAATTTGATCCTTTTACATTTAATCAGCACAAGGTGATGCTTATTTACTGTCAAGGGTTAGTTAGAAACGATATGCTTTATCAAACGGTTCCCGAACGTCTTGATGCTTTTTTTTCGCAATTACAAATAGAACCTAGCAAGGAAAAGATTCACGAACTCCTTCGCCTCCCTTCTCTAAAATTGGTAGAAAATGAAGATGAAGCAGTTTCAGAGATTTTTTCCGGAAAATTGTTGTTGAATTTTAATATACCGGGAAGCCTTTTTCTGGTGGACATTTCAGAACGGCCACAGCGAAACCCTGAAGAAACAAAAACAGAAATAAGTATCTTAGGTCCACGTGACAATTTTATCGAAGACATTTCAATCAACATCGCATTAATTCGAAAACGACTTCGAACAACCTCGCTTGCCAGTAAATCGCTTGAAATTGGCAAGCGAACCAGAACGAAAGTTTCTGTTCTTTATATAGACGATATTACTGATAAGGAAATTTTACAAAGCATCATGGAAAAGTTGTCTGCTATTGATATTGATGGCCTATTTAGCGGTACACAATTAGAAGAATTAATAGATAAAAACCCATTTGGTTTCTTTCCGCGTCATGCCTATACGGGACGGCCGGACTTTGCCGTTCAATCTCTCCTTAATGGCAGAATCATGATTTTAATCGATGGGATTGCATATGCCTACATTACACCGGTAAACCTGTTCTTTCTGTTAAAGAGTAGCGAGGATAAAGAGCAGAACTATGCTTATAACTCCTTTGAGAGATTAATGAGACTTGTCGGAATTCTTATAGCCACTTTCCTTCCGGGTTTCTGGGTTGCACTCTCTGCTTTCCATCAGAATCAGCTTCCGCTCACGCTTTTAGCAACAATTGTAGAATCGAGAAGAGGAGTTCCTCTGCCCACTGCTCTTGAAGCCTTATTAATGTTGGTTATATTTGAATTATTTCGGGAAGCTGGCCTGCGCTTGCCAACTGCAGTAGGACAATCACTCAGCGTAATAGGCGGACTTATTATAGGAGATGCGGCAATTAGAGCAGGTTTAACAAATCCTGCCATGCTTGTTGTCATTTCAGGCTCGACTATTGCTACTTTTACACTGGTAAACCAGTGGTTAATCGGAACAGTTTCGATAATACGATTTTTTGTCATTTTTTGCGTTTCTCTTTTGGGCTTTTTTGGTTTTTTTATCTCAATGTTTATTATTTTAATTTACATTGCTAAAATTCGGATTTTTGGGGTCCCTTATTTAGGCTTAGCCACCCGAATTGATATGATGAATATCTTAAAATCTGTTTTTCGTTTACCTGATTCCAAAAAAGTCAGTAGAGAAAACTCTCTGAACCCTAACGATTCTGCCCGAAAAGAAGGGGAATCCTAATGAAGAGAAAACTGATAAAACACTTGTTTCTTACATTGATCGTGCTGGCTGGAATCCCAATCGCAGGCTGCTGGGATACAAATGAATCCGAGCGAATGGTATATGCTCAAGGGATGGGAGTGGATTATAAGGATGGTCATTATACCGTTTATTTACAAATAATAAATTTACGATTGATGGCAAAATCTGAGTCCAGCGGAGCCGGAGGACCTCAAGTAAATGTTGAAGTCGGCCATGCCTCGGCAAAAACGTTAGATAAAGCAATTTTCAACCTCTATAAAAGTTCCCAAAGACGCATTTTCTGGGGCCATCTTTCCTATGTTGTTTTCACAGAAAATGCGCTAAAGCAAGTGGGGGTCAAAGCAACGATTGATTTCTTGGATCGCTATCGGGAGACGCGCTATCGCATTTGGATTTATGCAACAAAGGAACCACTTTCAAAAGTATTCGTTACTACTCCAATTCTTGATATGTCTCCCGCCCTATCCAGGCTAAGTGATCCGGAAGCCTCATTTCATCAAAGTTCGTTTATTCGACCAATCGATATGAGAAAACTGCTTATCGCGATAGACGAGCCTGGACACGAGGTTATTATGCCTTCCATAAGCCTTTCTAAAAATTCATGGGAAACAGATAAGGGGAGACATGATGCCATTAAAATAGATGGGATTGCTGTTGCAACATCTGTTGCTCTTAAGGGAGAAATAACAAACCATCACGCAATAGGTTTTAGGTGGATGAGTAAAGATTTTGTTCGAGACGTGCTAGAGGTAAAAAGTAAAGAAGGGCCAAAAGTTAATCTAGTGATTGAAAAGTTAAAGGTAAAGATACTCCCCGTCGAAAAAAATTCGAACATTCATTTTAATGTACAGATTAAAGCTAAAGCTGTAATTTATGTCCTTGAGGAAAAAGTGAAGCTTGCTAGCTTAGCAACAGAAACAGAAAAGGAAATAAAAAAAGAAGTTATGGAAACATATTCAAAGGGACTTAACATCGACGCAGATGTGTATCGACTATCAGAGGTTCTTTATAGGAAAAACGTAAAAGCCTGGAAACAAGCAGAACATAATGGAAAAATTCCGTTATCGAAAGATTCCATTAAACTGGATATAAAAGTGAAATTGGTTAATGGAGCTAAACAACGGGAAGAGCCTACCATAGAATAACAACTGTCATTACCTTTTGATTCATGTTAATCTTCAGGGCTTTGAGCCTAGACTTAGATAGTCGATTATCCTTACCGATGAATAAAGAATATAGATTTTCACTGATGCCCTGCTCTTCCGATATCTTCCTCCTTAAATGAAAAAACCTCGCCCTTAGTCAAAATGATTGCCTAAGGACGAGGTATATCTGTGTTACCACCTTAATTCGCTATTAATTCGCATTATCAGCCTCAGGGAAATAGGTAAATAAGAACCTTCAACTGACGTTCAATAAGATGTTAAATGCACGATATTAGTTGCTGGTTCTTATGCTTATTTATTTAATGTCTTTTTTAATATCGCTGAAGATTTTGCTACAATATTGTTTTTGTCATCATATATTTTACATTCCCCATGAATAATTGTTCTCCCTATTCTTTCAGGAGAAGCTACTGCTACTAAGTACTCTCCAGTAGCAGGTTCTAGGTAAGTTATATTTATATCAAGCGTAACAACTTCTTGAATACATTCTTTATTAGTGATCGGCAATAAATTTCCAAATGCAACATCGGCTAAAGTTGCTATAATTCCACCGTGAACAACACCTAAGCTATTTAAATACAAGGGGACTATAGGCAATGTAACTTTTATTTGGTTAATATCTATTCTTGTATACTCTAAATTTAGAAAATCATCAAAAGCTTGTTTAATAAACAATAACCCACCCCCAAACTAATCATATAATTTAATTGATTATTTGATTACTGATTTAAGCAAGCTACATGAGAAAAAATCAGCGATCTCATCATTTGATTGATTATCACGAGGTTTTATCCAATAAGGCATATAATTAACTGCTCCCAAAATTAATAACCTTGCTAATTTAACATTATTTGTTTCAAAAATTCCTTTTTGAACACCCTCTTCAATAATTGATTGGAAAAGTTTTTCATACTTATCGCGTTGTTCTAGTACCGCTTTACGAGTATCAGGTGATAGCATATTGGGTCTATTAATAACACTAAACACAGCATTTTCTTCAATAATAAATAAAACTAATGATTTAATTGCATTCTTTAACTTTTTCGAAGGATGATCGTTACTTTCAACAATCACCTGAAGTTCTTCAATACACTCTGACGCTACCAAATCATGGCATTGGAATAATAAATCTTCCTTGCTACTTACATAATAATAAATAGCGCCTTTTGTCATTCTAAGCTCATTAGAAATGTCTTCAATTGTTGTTTCATGGTACCCTTTTTTGTTAAATAAATTTGCTGCTGTCCTTAATATATCTAGTTTTTTTTGAGTTGCTCTTTCCTCTCGAAATGATGCCATAATGATCACTGCCTTCTTGGAATTATGTGAGTAATTTATACCTCAAATCTGTCGCGTGAGAATTTCGTTAATATCTCATATCCTGATTCAGTAACAAGCACGGATTCTTCCATCGTTAAACCAAACTCGTTAGGAAAAATAAATTTAGGCTCGATAGCGAGTACCATACCTTGTTCAAGTATTGTATGATTAAAAGCGGAGATTAAAGGTGGCTCATCGATTTCTAAACCTATACCATGACCTACATATTTAAATCCATATTGCCCTAATCCCATAAATTCTTCTTTATATCCACTTGAAGTTGCTGTTGATTCTGCCTTCTGGTAAATATCTGAAACCATCGCTCCTGGACGTATCAGGTCAATTGTAGAATCAAGTACTTCAATTAATATCTTTTGTAAATTCTTAAGTCTATCATTAGCCTTTCCAAGCACAAAGGAACGGGCTTCATCTGCATGATAACCTTGATAAATGGTACCTTTGTCAATAACGATCAAATCACCATTTGAAATTTGGCGGTTTCCTGCTCCATAGGGCCTAATGGCACTCCTGCCTAACCCCGTCATTGTCATCCAATTACCTGAAATAATACTTGTATTTTCACCTGATACTACAACCCCAAAGCTTAATCTATTATTTGACCCTCGCTGGATCATATTACCTTCATCACCATATGAATATGTCACTTCTTCAATTAACTTTTGAAGCTGTATTTCTGTCATGCCTTTGTGTAATATTGAAAGAGCATGATCAAACCCTTTACTAGATATATCAGCTGCCATTTTAATTTGTGAAATTTCAAAATCTGACTTAATCATTCTTTGCGACCATACTAAAGGTTGAACATCAACGAATAAAGCATTTGGTATTTTTCTTTGCAAATTATGATATAAAATAATATTTATTACATCAAAAGAAAGCCCTAATACTATTTTTCTTTCTTCGTATACTTCTTTTAACGTTTCTATAATACTTCCAATCCCCATTGATGGTCTCACATCTGATATATAGCTGTCTTTCTTTCCGTGTTTTAAGTTAATTCTTACTAATAAAATTGGATCTTGATCACTTGGTACTATGAGTACACTATTTACTCCAGTACCTGAATAATAATAGATTTCTTCCTGTTGAAAAAAAATAGCGCCATCAATATTTTCATTTTGTAGCCGTCCTTGCAGCTTCTTAATTCTTTTGGTAAATTCACTATCAACATTGTCAACAGCTTCAGTCATTCTTTCAAACACTATTTTCCCTCCTGAAAAAATAAATAAAAGAGTAACATAATCACCTTATTTAGCTATATCTATAATTTTACATCTTTTTTTCTTTCAAAAGAAATAAATTTCCCTTGCCAATCTTATGATGTGGAAATTTTATTCATATTTTCTTTTAGTTTATGTTTCATTATTTTACCAGCAGCATTTCGAGGTAATTGTTCAACAAAATAGACAAATTTAGGTATTTTATATCCGCCTATCTTACCCCTGCAATAATCTCTAAGCTCTTCTTCATTAACATGACTCTTATCATTTGGAACGACGATTGCTGTAACTATTTCTCCATATAATTCATGAGGAACACCAATAATTGCTACCTCTTTTACTAATGGATGGGTAGATAATATATTTTCAATTTCAGCTGCATAAACATTTTCATCTCCAGTAAGGACCATATCTTTTTTTCTATCTACTACAAAATAATCTCCGCTTTTCAATCGAATACCCAGATCACCCGTGTAGTACCATCCATCAATAACGGCCTCGTTAGTCTTTTCAGGCTCTTGCCAATACCCCTTTAGAACAGTATCTCCTTTAACAAGTATCTCCCCAACTTGATTGTCAGGAACTTGGTTTCCATATTTATCAACAAGTTTCACTAACATCCCATATATCGGTTTACCTGCACTCATACCAGATGCTTTAATATTAGGTAATAAGTCTAATTTTTCTATTTCTCTTTCTAAAGTGCTCTGACTAATTACATTACTCATGACATGTGCGGTATTTTCTGTCATACCGTATATATTAGCTACGATAACTCCATGTCCTTTTGGGAACATTGAAAAGAATTTAGTCATCGTGGAATCTGATGAAAATCCACCACCTGTTGATACTGTTTTTAAACTAGTAAGATCATAGTTTTTAATTAGTGGATTGTTCGAAAAGATTTTCAACTGTGTAGCTGTAATATCCAAATCATTAATTTTATGTTTTTCAATTAATTCTGCTACCTCTTCTACGGAAAAGTCTGAGAAGATACAAGTCATCCCTAAAGCTATTTTATTAAGGCCCATCATTACCCCAATATGGAAAAAAGGGAATAAACACATTCCTACATAGTACCTATAACGGGGTAACTCTATTAGTTGATAACCACACATTGATGTCATATTTTTGTGTGTAATCATAGCTCCTTTTGGATTTCCCGTTGTCCCGCTTGTATAGCATAGAAAGGCTACGTCATTTTCTTCTACTTCACTTTCAACAACATCATCTTTTGCAGAATGAATGATTTCTTCAAGGTTTAAACTTAAATTATCCTTTTCTCCAATATTTATATAATTTTTAACTCCTTTTATTTCACTTTGAATAGTGGAGATTTTTTCCTTATACAAATCCTCATAGACGACTGTATTTGCTCCCGAATGAACGATAATAAACTTTAATTCTTCAGCAGAAAGTCTTGTGTTTAATGGTACAGCAATCCCGCCAAAAGCGAAAATTCCAAAATATAGTTCAAAGTATTCCGGTCGATTACTTAAGAGAATGGCTATTCGATCACCCTTGTAAGAATTTAATTGTTGTAATCCATAAGCGATTTTTCTTGATCTTTCATAAAATTGCTTATATGTCCTTTCAATACCTTTATATACTGTAGCTATCTTATCAGGGTATTCCATGACAACATTTTCAATTATGTTACTCATTAACACGAATAATCACTCCTTTAAGATCTAGGAAATCAAACAATATTCGGATGTCCAAAACCGTAACATTTTCTTAGTGTTTCAATAATTTCACCATGTGTACATCCCACACTTACGGCTAAAATTGTTTCCTCGAATATATTTAATTCGTCATTATTTGTTGCAGACACAATTCTACTTAAAGCTTCATCAACTTTGCTTTTATCTCTTCTATTTTTGAAGTTCTCTAAACGTTTTAGATGTTTTTGAACTAGTTTTTGATCTACCCTTGTAAGATTTGGTCGTTTATCTTCACTCTCATCGATTTGATATTTATTTACTCCAACAATTACTTTTTGGTTACTATCAACTTGTCGTTGATATTTTTCAGCTGATTCACCTATGACTTTTTGAACATAGCCCTTTCTTACCGCTTCTAACATCCCACCCATTTCATCAATTTTTTGAATGTAACCCCAAACTTCTTCTTCCATTTGATCTGTTAATCTTTCTAAATAATAGGAGCCTCCTATCGGATCAATTACATCGGCAATACCCGATTCCTCTGCTAAAATATTTTGTGTATTAATAGCAATTCTAGCAGCTTCCTCAATCGGTGTCCCTAGCGCTTCATCATATGAATCTGTATGAAGTGATTGCGCACCTCCAAGAATCCCTGCCATAGCTTGAATAGTTACTCGTACAATATTGTTTAATGGTTGTTGCCTTGTCAGCTCAGCGCCAGATGTTTGACCATGAAATTTAAACCGCAAAGAGCGTGGATCTTTTGCTCCAAACCGCTCCTTTAATAACTTCGCCCATATTCTTCTTCCTGCACGGAATTTTGCAATTTCTTCGAACATACTAATACTGATATCATAAAAAAATGTAAAACGAGGTGCAAAAGTATCAATTAGTAATCCCTGTTTCAATGTTTCTTCTATATAAGTAATACCTGTCGAAATCGTAAATGCTAATGCTTGGGCAGGAGTAGCTCCAGCCTGTTGCATATGTTGGCCGACAATACTCACTGGATTCCAATTTGGAACATATTTGTTTGTGTACTTTATGTGGTCTAACAAAATCTTTAAACTTCCCTCTAGAGAAATACGATAAAACATATGGTTAGCAACAAAGTGTGATATGAAATCGGATTGGTTACTTGTACCTGTTATTTTGGAATATGGAATCCCTCGACGATCTGCTATGACTAATAACATGGCCAATCCAGTAAAACCTATTGGATCATTTAGTGCAATACTGATTTTGTCTATTGGGATCTGATCAAAAGCAATTTCCATGTCCTCGATTGTATTGATCGGTGTTCCGCACGTCCCAACGAGTAAAGGATCAACTGCATCCGCATCATAACCTCGATAAAAACTGTTACAAAATATTAAACTTACAGCATTTGACCCTGCCTTTATCATTTCTCTTTGCCTTTCATTAAATCTTTCAGGAGTATCTAGTCCTATTAATTGTCTTCTACTCCACCCTCTACCTCGATACATCGTAGGGTACAACCCACGAGTATATGGATATTCCCCAGGATAGGACAGTGTTTCTTCTTTAATATCGTGAGCAGTGTAAATTGGTTTTATCGGTATTCCTGACAGGTTATACTTTAAATCTTGCTCTGCAGGAACTCCCCTCATTTTCTGATATTCTTTTGACCATTGCTGATAATTATCTTGTTTAATTTTCTTCATTCAAACACCTCATTTCATACTTGTTTTGCCCATGATATTTTCTACATATTCAACAATAGAGTCCAAGGTTTCTCCAGGATGAAAGATCTTTTTAACGCCAGCATTCAATAGCATTTCTTCATCTTCTCTTGGAATAATCCCTCCAACAAGAACTTTTTTGTCCCCTAAGCCTTCACTTTGTAGAGCTTCAATTAATTTAGGAACAATTAGATGATCATAGGCTAATGAACTAATGGCAACAATATCTACATCTTCCTGAAGAGTGATATTTACTACATCCTCTATCTTCTGCCAAGGACTAGTATAGATTACTTCCATTCCTGCATTTCGAAATGAACTGGCCACAACACGTGCACCTCTATCGTGACCATCTAATCCAATCTTTGTTACTAAAACTTTTATCTGTCTTTCCATTTTTCACTCTCCTCCAATATCTGTTTTATAAGAGTCTAGTAAATGATTTATATTTAACCTTTCTCATAGCAGGATCAAAAGTAATCGTGTTTGAGTTCGGTGAAATTCTGTCATAAATAAGGTTGTTACTCTGTAATGATATTCTGGAGAAAACGTTACCGATTCATAAATGAACAAATTAGCATTAAAATTTTTTGATAAGAGATCCCACACAAAAGAGAAAGCGCTATCAATAATTAGAATGTTAAATCAAACGTCAGCTTCCTTTTTAAGAAATCGGGTAAATAAATGGTTGGCGGCGTATTCAGGATTTATTTTCCTATCCATTACTTGTTTAAAAATGTCATTCCATTCAGCCCCATTCAATATTTCATTTTCTATATAACTCAAAAATTTCTCTTTCAAACTCTCGGTTAGCTTATACGTTGCATGTGCATTTTCAATCCTTTCTCTTTCACCTGTTTTGTTAATTTCATCCCACCTTACCTCCAATTTTTCAATGAGATCCTCTATTCCTTTATCTTCCAGTGCAGAAGTTAATAATACGGGTACCTTCTTTCTCTTTATAACTGATTCTGTATGAAGCATTTGTTGAATCTGGTTAGCAGTCATTTCAGCACTTGGTAAATCTGCTTTATTAACGACAAACAAATTGGCAATCTCCATAATCCCAGATTTCTGTGCTTGAATTTCATCCCCTAATCCTGGTGCAGTAACTACTATCGTTGTATGTGCTAAATTCATGATTTCTATTTCTGACTGCCCTGAACCAACTGTTTCGATTAAAATGCAGTCATACCCAAAGACATCCATAAGTGTAGTTATGTTTCCAACTGATTTGGACAATCCACCAACTTGCCCTCTAGATGCTATGCTTCTAACAAAAATATCAGGGTTTTTCTGAGAATTAGACATTCGTATTCTATCACCTAAAATTGCACCATTAGAAAACGGACTACTAGGATCAATTGCTATTATGGCAATTGATTTTCCGTCCATGTGTAATTTGGAAGCAACTCTGTCTACCAATGTACTTTTCCCTGTGCCAGGTGAGCCCGTTATTCCAATAATGTGTGCTTTACCTGAACTCAAATATATTTTTGAAACCAATTCCAAATAATTTTCTTCATTGTTTTCTACGATTGTTATTGCTCTTGCAAGTGCTCTTTTATTACCAGATTTAATACCTTCGATAATTCCTAAAAATTCCAAATGATTGAAACCTCCCTTACTCATATAAATTGAAATGATATCGATTAAGTATTCATATGCAAAAAACGATCTACGCTTTCAACATGGATCACTCAATTCCTATTAATGTTGCAATTGCTGGTCCTCCTCCAGCACATAAAGTGGCGATTCCTAACTTTTTATTTTTGATACGTAACTCAGTCATCAGGGTACCTACTAATCTTGCTCCAGTATTCCCTGGTGGATGACCAAGAGCAATTGCACCACCATTCACATTGACCTTTTCGATAGGAATTTTAATTTCTTTTATACAAGCAAGAGCCTGAGCCCCAAAAGCTTCATTAATTTCTAATAAGTCAATATCATCAATCGTTAAATTATTTCTTTTTAATAATTTGTTAATAGCTGGAACTGGTCCATAACCCATAATTTCTGGAGCAACTCCGATAGAGACCGTATCAATAATAGAACCTTGGATTTGATACCCGTTTTCTATTGCATAACACTTTTCCATTAGTATAAGTGCTGAAGCACCGTCACTTAATGGTGGGGAATTTCCTGCTGTTGATATCCCGTTAATTTCAAAAGCAGGTTTCAATTTTTGTAAATCATTATATGTAGTACTAGGACGAGGACATTCGTCTTTTTCAACAACTATCTCACCAATCTTAGTGTTTAATTTAATCGGAATAATTTCTTCTACAAACCTTCCTTTTTGTATAGCCTTGGAAGCTTTTTGCTGACTTTCTAAAGCAAATGCATCGACTTCCTCCCTTGTCAGATCCGCATTTCTCCCTACAGTCTCAGCAGTAGTCCCCATATGAGTTCCAAAAAATGCATCGTCTAAACCATCATAATAAAGCCCGTCTTCTAAACTCTTACTACCACGTCTGTACCCCCATCGGCCATTCATATCAATATAGGGAACATTACTCATACTTTCAAAACCACCTGCAATCACAACTTTAGACTTACCTAACTTAATTTGATCAGCAGCCATATCAATTGCACGAATCCCTGAAGAACATTGCTGATTAATGGTTATTGCAGATGCTTGCTCACTAATACCTGCTCGAATTGCAGCCTGTCTTGCTGGATTTGCTTTTTGTCCGGCTTGCCAGACAACTCCCATGATAACTTCATCAATATCATTAGGGCTTACTTTTGATCTCTCTAATACTCCTGAAATGGCAATTGTACCCAAAGTAACTGCAGAAATGTCTTTTAAAACACCACCAAACCTACCTATAGGTGTTCTTGCATAAGAAACAATGACAGCTTCTTTCACTTTCCAGGCCTCCCTATATTAAAAATTCAAACAGTGAGTATTTTTTTGAATCTCTGTTTAAAAAATATAACATTTTCTAGATATTGTCAATGTGTTTTTTTGAATTTTCTGTTAACAAAATACAAAATCTCTTTAGTTTTTATATTTATGATTTCAAATCAGTGCCTATTAGTCCATATTTGGTCTTTTGTTTGTTTTGTTTTAAAATTATCAAAATAAAAAACGGCTTGGAGTAAAACTCTGAGCCGTTTTTTATGTGAACTATGGTATGATTTCCACTGTCAATATAATGAGATATAAGTTGTTATTTCACTTGTGAATGACTGTTTTGCACCTTACAAGTAAACCCTTTATTCTAATGATTCCGGGGTTCGTTTTCCTTCCCTCTCGAACAAAGGCAGCTTCTTTATGCTGCTTTTTTGATCTCTATTTTTTTACCTTCCTTACGCCACTTCTTATATTCAGCTGTTGCTGTGAACAGGACGTCTGTGGAAGAGTTAAGAGCCGTTTCAAAGGAGTCTTGTAAAACACCGATGATAAAGCCTACTCCAACTACCTGCATCGCAACATCATTCGGGATTCCGAATAAGCTACAAGCTAGAGGAATCAGCAATAAGGAACCTCCGGCAACACCTGAAGCACCACAGGCACATACAGCTGACAGGACGCTGAGTATGATTGCTGTAGGTATGTCCACATGAATGTTTAGTGTATGAACAGCCGCAAGTGTCAATACAGAAATCGTAACAGCGGCACCAGCCATATTGATGGTTGCACCTAATGGAATGGATACAGAATAAGTATCCTTATCCAAACCAAGTTTTTCGCATAATTTCATATTTACAGGAATGTTAGCAGCTGAACTGCGTGTAAAGAATGCAGTAATACCGCTTTCCTTGATGCACTTAAATACCACTGGGTAAGGGTTTTGACGAATAGCCGTGAACACAATGATTGGATTGACTACAAATGCCACAAACAGCATGCAACCAATCAATACGGCAAGTAATTTTCCATAGCTTAGTAATGATTCGATTCCATTTGTCGTAATAGAGTCAATAACTAAACCCATGATTCCCAATGGCGCAAACTTGATCACCCATGTAACCATTTTGGAAACGGCATCTGAAAAATTAGAAATCATCGTTTTGGTTGAATCTGGAGCATTTCTCAAAGCAATACCTAGGACGACCGCCCAAGCTAAAATACCGATATAGTTGGCATTATAAATCGCTTTTACCGGGTTATCCACAACGTTCAACAGTAATGCTTTGAGGACCTCAGTAACACCGCCCGGAGCAGCCAAATCCTCAACTCCCTTTGCAAGCGTTAAACTTACAGGGAAGACAAAGCTTACGATAACTGCGATTAATCCAGCTAAAAAAGTTCCTAACAAATAAAGTCCAATAATCGATTTCATATTCGTTTCGTGACCACTTTTGTGTTGTGCGATGGCTGACATAACTAAGAATAATACCAATACGGGTGCAATGGCTTTTAATGCACCTACAAATAAAGAGCCTAAAATGACAACAGGTTTTGCAACATCTGGGATCGTTACAGCTAGAATAATACCAATAATCAATCCTACAATGATTTGTTTTACCAGACTCACTTCATTCCACTTTTTCAATAGATTTTTCATAGATGTTTCCCCCTCTAGATACTTCGACTAGTACTATTAAACTATCAAACTAATAATATTATAGTGAATATTTAGATATATTACAATAGTAGTTAAGAACTGGTGCATTTTCCCTTTGTATCAATAGTTTATCAAGATGGTGTAGATTACTGAGAAATTGTATTTTGTTACAATGTCTACAAGTCATGACCAGGAAACCCAAAATCAAGCTTTATCACAAGATGATTTCACCTTAACCGCCAAGCAGATAGAATACGCCCTCTCCTTAATCGAAAAAGTAAAAAATGAATTCGAATTGACCATCAATCCTACCAAATTAACCATTAAAGATTTGAATAGATTGATTGAGTACAATCGTTATAAGAATAAAGGGACTCTTATTAACCTTGTAAAAAAAGGGGTATTTAGAAAAAGATAGACCCGCATATGCTGATAAAATGAACTGGAAGAATAAATGGGCTCCATGAGATTAGAACAATATGAAAGCATAAGAAGGGTGCTAAAAATTATTAATAAAGTAATAATTTTTAAAAAACAGCTAATTTTAAAATATTTGTGAATAGTTGCAGTAATTCTTGCGGCATCTCTATTAGGAATGTTACGATCAATTTAATAGATAGAAAATCATAATAATTATATTAATAAACTATATTCAAAGTTTTGTATAAAACTTGAAAGAGGTCGCGTTATGAAAAATAATATGAGACAAATTGAATCGTGCGCAAAACTTATGGTTAAAAGGTTTAGAAATGACCCATTAGTAACGATTCAAACAAAAGATATTGAGAACCCCGAACAACTCCTATATTGGTCCTTTCTTGGGCAAATTGAAGCATACAATGAGATTGATGCTGTGACCTTTTACCAAGGTGATAAAGGGGTACTCGTTGGTTATTCGACTGCACGAGTACCCGAAGAAAAGTTGTTTGCTACTCTTCAAAACGCAGCAAAATACTTACTCGAAAATGCAAGTTCAGAAGAAATTACGCAACTCTCTAAATATGCGATAGACGCAAATGAAGTCAATGATGAGGGTTGGTATAAACGTTACTGGCAAGGAGAAGTATATAATCTTCAAATAATTACTATTGATAAGAACTTAAAAGGAACAGGTGTATTTAGAGAACTACTATCTCCTATTCTCAAATCGTGTGAGGAAAAAGGAATTCCAATAGTAGCACAAACAAACAATCCTGATAATGTTTCACTCTATGAGCATTTTGGTTTTAAGGTGATCGAGAAACGGACTTCGGAGAAAATACCTCTTACTTGCTACTCTATAGCGAGAGAGATAACCGGCCGTTGAGAATATAGACATTACTAATTGTCATCAAAAAAGACTAGCTAGGATAATTTTCTATTGCTAATTTTTTTGTGTTGGTTTGATTTCATTTCCCTTTGGAGGTAGTATGACTGATTTTGCAGAACAACCTATGACAACCTTATTAGCTCAACTAACTTATAGCCCTTTATATATACTTAATGTAATTATTGCTCTTGGAGTACTTATATTCTTAAGAAGTGAGAAGGGCTGCTTAATGTTATTGTTTAGAATTTGTGCTGTAGTTTATATCATTATTTACTTATTAGCTATATACTTTTATCTCACTAACCCGAATTAATGCACAGTTTGTATCAAATACAACATAAAAGAGTCATTTCTCATATTGAACCTGCTCGTAAGTGAAAAAGCGTTCCCCCATTAAATAGCACATTCACACTGGATAAACGCTTTATTTTGAAGAGGATGTTACGATTATATAATTTCTTTTACTGCCTCAATATCTTGTCGGCAAAATTGATATTTCCAAAGTAACACTTACTGCAGTTTCCGGAAAATAAACACTTGCACAATACAAATGATAATTCCAAGAAACGTAAAGAGCATAAACAATAAAGTTAGTAACGAAGCACTCTTTGACAATGGATCAATGTTTGTATGAACAGCGAAATAATTTGCAGCCATCCTGGTACTCACAACTATTACAACGACCATTACAAGATTAGCCATAATCCTATATACTAATTTCAACATTTCACCTCTTTAATAATTAAATGAAATCGTTTTCAATTTTACTATATTTTAACATACTGAAGCTTTTACGGTTGAATTATATTGTGAATACTTATTTAACTAAAGCACTCCCTCCCTTATATAACAAAAAAAACCGTTCCCCAAAAGAACGGTAAATAAAGGTTAGCTTGTTATTTGAACTACAACTCCCCCACTTGGACTTAGGGGTTTCTCGAGCTCTCCAATTTCATGGATTTTCTTTAGTATCCCTGTCCATTTACTTTGAATTTTCTAAAATAAATTTACCCATTTCAATTGCACAATCCTCACTTTGAGGATAGACTCCTACATTATCAGCATACGCATGTCCAAAACCTTTATATAAAACCGTTTTCGTTTCTACCCCTGCCTTAGCCAACTTTACTGCATAGGCTAGGCTTTCTACCTTGAGATAATCATGTTCACCTACTGTAATAAAGGTTGGCGGTAAGCCCTTAGGATTTCTCTTATATGGCGTTAAATATTCATTATCTATTTCTGTAGTCCCTAATATATTCCCTAATGATTCTAGTGAGCCAAACATGTCTAACATCGTTTTAATACCTGATCTATGTTTAGGCGACATCTCATATTCATCAATGCTCCATTTGTAATACTTATCTTCAATTCCAGCCATGTTTACTGTCGGATAAAGTAACAGTTGTCCCTTTACCATTCCTAATCCATCTTCCATATCCCTGGTTGTACAATATTGTGTTAAATTACCTCCTGCACTATCCCCTGCAACAAAAATATTACCCCTATCCCCACCTAAACTTTCTGCATTATTATAAATCCATTGTAAAGTAGAATAACAATCTATATGACCTGCTGGGTATGGATTCTCTGGCGCAAGCCTATAATCAACTGACACTGCAAGGATATCTGTATTCTCTACTATTAACTTAACAAACTCCTCTACTACATCAGGAGAACCTCCAAAGAATCCTCCACCATGGATGAAATATAAAACCGGGGCATTTTTTCTCATTGTTTCTGATGTATAAATTCTTATCGGAATCTGATTCCCGTCTTCTCCTGTCACATGTCTATGTTCTATTTCAATATTCTTTTGAACGATAGGATTACTTTTTATCCCATTAAACATTTTCCGAAGCCTTTTAATTCCTTTTGGTGAAATGTCCATCTTCATTAAAAATTTCGGCATATATTTCATTAATAAAAGCTGATTTTTCATATCTTTATACAGACGTGGATCCATTGCGCCTTTTTCATCACTGTCTGGCAAGTTTTTAACTAGAACCTTTACACCCTTCAGCATAATGGTTTCTTCACGTTCAACAAGCTTATCTAATAATTCTTTTGGGTACCTTCTTTCCATAACTATACACCCTTTTCAAGTCAAGTTTTGACGCTTTTTCACCTATTTTTTCATCAATCCACGGATTCCCTTTAGAATATGTCCATTCATTATATCTATGAGTCCCTCAATCCTTTTAACTGATAACGCACCTTGTGACAACATACCCAGCTGACGCAGGGGCATATCTACTGCCATTTCCTGTATCATCTTCACAATGTCACCTGAATCACCCTCGTCCCCTGCGAACACTTTCATTGTCGACTTTTCTATTTGCTTATTCATCATACGTCCAATCCAGTGAACTCTGATATCTCCTAGCGTAGAATTGGGCGTAAAGGGTCTTAGGATACGCTCTTTCGGTACTTTTCTTCCTAAAACTTCCTCAAATTGTTCCATTGGGACATCATAAGTTCCTGGTTGTAAAAGATTGTAATAACCCGGTGCTGCTGTACGATAATCAGGTATCGCTCCCTCTTGACTGCTATCAACAGTAACCGTATCATTCAATCGTATATCTCTTGACGATGCACCAATTTCAATCTTATAATCGCCGCTTTCCACAAACCAGTCTTTCACATTAATATTATAGTAAGCAAATGCACGTCTTTCCAAAGTAAATGTAACCGCTTTACTTTCATTCATCTGCAAATCCACTTTTGCAAAATCTCTAAGTTCACGCATAGGTTTATATATAGTACTTTCGGGTGCTGAAATATACAACTGAACAATTTCCTTTCCAGCCTGCTTTCCGGTATTGGTAACGACCACCTCTACTTGAAGTGTATCTCTGTCTCCAATCTTCTTTGCACTAAGCTTTAATCCCGAATAGGTAAATGTTGTATAGGAAAGTCCGTGTCCAAACGGATACATCACCTGTTTTTGCGCTTTATCATAGTAACGATAGCCCACATAGATACTTTCCCGGTATTCAATATTGCCTCCTGTGCCAAAATGAGCAATACTAGGGGTTTCAGTAAGTGTTAACGGATAGGTTTCTGCTAGTTTTCCACATGGAGAATAATCTCCAAAAAGCAAATCATATGCGGCGTAACCACTGTTTTGTCCCGAAAGATTCATCAAGAGTATTGAATCAACTTTGTCACGCCACGGAATATTTACAACTCCCCCTGCACTAATGACAGCCACTATCTTTTTTCCGGTAGCAACCAGTTCATCTATCAATCTAGTGTGTGCTTTTGGCATATTTAAATGAGTACGGTCAAATCCCTCGCTTTCATAGCTATCCGGTAATCCAACAAAAGCAAATATCACATCCGCTTCTTTTGCTACTCCAATTGCTTCGGTAATCAAAGCTTCATTCGGTTCATCACTTGTGGCCGAATAACCTGGTGCAAAAGAATAGTTTATATTTTCCACATCAAAGGCATCAGTTACGGAAGTAATCCGGGTTGGAGATATCTTTGAGCTTCCTGCCCCCTGATAACGGGGAACCTTGGCAAATTCACCTATTAAAGCAATCGTCTTATTTTTATCTACCGGCAGTACATTTCCTAACTTCAACAACACTGCACTTTCACGTGCAACACGTCGTGCCAATTCATTATGTGCTTCTGCATCATAAGGTGTTGCCTGTGTTTTCTCTGCCTGTAGTGCGATAGCCGTCATTCGCACAGCACTAAGATCAACAAGTTTTTCGTCCAATTTCCCTGCTCGAACCGCATCAACAATCAATCGGTCCGAAGCTCCATCAAAAGCCGGCATCTCCAAATCAAGTCCCGCCTGGATACCTTCAACCCTGTCATTCATAGCTCCCCAGTCCGTTACTATGGCTCCCTCAAATCCCCATTCACCGCGAGGAATGTCTGTCATAAGAAGTTTGTGTCCAGAAGCATAAATGTCGTTTATCTTATTATATGAACACATCAATGTCCAAGGTTGCGCTTTCTTTATCGCTATTTCAAATCCGGTAAGATATATTTCTCTCAATGCCCGCTCATCAATTACCGAATTTGAGATAAGACGCGCTTTTTCCTGATTGTTCGCAAGATAATGCTTCAGGCTGGTACCTATGTTTTTACTCTGTATCCCACCAATGAGTGCCGCAGCCATTTCTCCAGTCAGAAGCGGATCTTCTGAAAAGTATTCAAAGTTACGGCCACAAAGCGGACTGCGCTTTATATTGGCTCCCGGTCCCAGAATCACAGCAACCTCCTCTTGTACACATTCCTCTCCAAGTGCAATACCCATTTCATATAATAAATCACGGTCAAAGCTGCAGGCTGTTGCTACAGCCGTAGGGAAACAAGTAGCTGATACCGAATTATTAATACCCAAGTGATCGGAATCTCCTGCCTGTTTACGTAAACCGTGGGGACCATCCGTTACCATCATTGATTTTATTCCAAGACGTTCTATTTCTTTTGTATTCCAGAAATTCTTTCCCGAACAAAGACTGGCTTTTTCCTCAAGAGACATCTTCTTCACAAGTTCCTTTGCTCTTGGGAAAACACTTTTTAACGTATGATTGACTTTTTCCATGCTAACTCACTTCTTTCTGCGCTTTTGGTTAAACATTATTACAGTGATATATTTTTTGAATAATTAAATTTTATCTGATAAAGTAATACTTGTATTTCAAATTTGTTTTAAAAATTATATAAAAGGCACGCCCCTTTAGAAAGTGGGTAATATACATGAATTTAAATGAATTAAGATATTTAAGTAAAGCACTTGCCAAATCCACAAGTGCTTCTGTCAGACTTTACCAAAGAGAAAATCAAGTCTACTACTACTCGATATATCCCATGAATCCAGATCCTTTTCTGCTTTATGAGAAAAACATGCTACAGTCTGAGCATATTGCCGGTATCATTACTACCGATTTGTTTCAATTTTATGGTTATGTTTCATTGGATGATGATTATCGAATTGTGATAGGTCCATCTTCCATTTTAACGAAAGACAAAAATAAATTAGATAACCTTTTATTTTTATTGGATGTAAAAGAAAAATATCATGAAGAATATATTGGAAAACTGAAGTGCGCCCCCTCTATTTCTGCCGAACGTATAGGATGGCTCCTTTCCTTTATTGCTTCCACTATCAATAAGAATCCTCTTTTTGTAGAAGACGTATTTGTAGAAACAAAATCAGAAAATCATCAAGATGATATTATGAATAGCAGTATGCAGAATACATTATTTTTTTCTGGTGAAAAAGAATCCAGTACTCTTTTTATCGATAACTATCAAAATGAAAAAATGCTATTGTTCTATATAAAAAATGGTCAGCCTGAAGCTTTAAAAGAATTATTCAGTGCCTTTCCAAAAATAAAGGCCGGAACAATGGCCAATGATACCTTGCGCCAACTTAAGAACATGGGAATTTCTTGTGCTACCGTAGCTTCTCGGGCCGCAATCGAAGGGGGATTAAATGTCCAGACTGCATTTCATTTATCTGATTTGTATATTCAAAAGTTGGAAATGCTTCGCAATGCTGCATCCATATACCCATTAATCAAGCAAATGTTATTAGATTTTGCCGAACGTACAAAACAGGTAAAATATAATTGCAATAGCTCTTCTAAATTATTTTTAAAATGTGCAAATTATGTTTCCATAAATTTGTTTAACAATATCAAGATTGAAGAAATAGCTGCAGAATTCGGAATATCACGCTCCCGTTTGAGTAATCAGTTTCACAAGCAAACCGGTAATACCTTAACACAATATATTTTGCAAGAAAAAATTTTAGAATCTCAGCGCTTACTGCAGTTTACTAACAAAAGTAATGCTGAAATTGCATTACATCTGGCTTTTTCCTCACAAAGTCATTTTCAAACAGTATTTAAAAAATATACCGGCATAACCCCAAACAGATTTAAAAACGCCAAATCAGATTTATAATTTGCTTTGTATCTCTATTATTTATAATCATTATATAGAATGGGGTTTTCATAGAGCCTTGGAAACAGACCGCTTTTGCAGATGCTTTGAAATCTCTTTAAGGAACATCCGTAGCAATTCTTCATAAATCAGACAATTAAAAAAAGAGGGATTAAGATTTTTCATCCCAATGCCTCTTTTTTTCCCTTATTTAATTCTGTAATAAACGGTATGTTCCTAATCTACTTATGTAATATTAGACCAACAATAGTTGCTACTTGAATGAGTGTTAATACACCTGAAGGTATTATAGAGAGCATTGTAAAGAAGTCAGGCACCCTCCAAAGTGTGAATGGAACCTGTCTTCTATTATGCGATACTACACACCCGGTGTAACAAGTTTCTTTGGATGGTCGGTTTGACTAAATACGAACGAACCTGCTACAGATTTAATCCCTTCCTCTAACTCCTCAAAACCATTAAGAATGTTAAAATAGGTGTCGTCGAACGTATATAACTCATTTGAATATTTTTCCACCAATTGGTTAATATATTCCTCTTGGTCCATATCATCTGGTATATGGACCTTTAAACCTAAGACATAAACGTTTCTCTCAGGAATTACTTCTATCTCTTTTCTAACTAGATAGGCTCCGACAATTTCACTGTGAGAGCGAATGACCTCAATAGCCGTTGCTAATTCCTCAGCAGATTTATCGTGTGGAACGAAATGATCGTCTTCATTAATTATTCTGCTTTCTTCTTCAAACTGTTTTAAGATCATCTCCCAAGCTTCGAGCTTAGCTCTTGTTTCTTCAAAAGCCTCCAATTGACCAGTGAAATAGAAGTATTCACAAAGAGTGTTTAAAGCTTCTTCTTTACACTCCCAGTTTAATTCCATCGACTTGCGGATTAGCTCTTCCCCTCTATGGGCTGTTGCTTCTTTACGCAAATAGATATCTCCAAGTGCAAGATAGGCTGGCGCAATTCTTTCTGCAGGATATTGGTCAATGATGGTTTCTAACAATGCTGAAGCTGGCTCTGACCCTACTAGGTCTCTCGTTAAGATGGCTTTTTCATAATGACCATGAAGATCAAGAACTTCACTATTTTCTAATTCTACTAATCTTTGTTTGGCCTCTTGAAAGGAATCCTGCTGTTCATTCCATCGTTCTTCATTATTCTCTAGCCACACTTGATTAAAGAACTGGAAGATGGAATTCGGATTCGCAAAGAAGTATTCAATGGCAGATTCCTGGTACTTCGGAATAACAGGTTCCATTCCTATGGCTTTTAACCGATCCAGTAAACATGGATGGGTATCGGTTACATTGCTTTTCCTTTCTAGTTCTTCGGTAAAAAAATCTACAGCAATAGATTGATCCAGTTCTTGTGCCTTATTGAAAAAACTTGAATAAGGTTTTGGCAACTCATTGGTTTTGGAACATTCCTCAAAAAGATCCCCCATGTAATTTCGAAAATAGTAAGGACTACTGACAGACATAGCACAAAGAGTATCTCGGACAGCTTCTGGAGATGTTACTCTAGCAGCCGCCGCATCTGCTGCATATTCTTCCTGGCGAGCCATGACGAAGGTATACGCTGAATAGCGTGGATAATACCATTTTAAAAATTTACGAAATAAAAACGTTCCAAACTGTTCATTTTGTTCCAGTGAGGTCATGAGCTGTGCCCACGTCATTCGAACACGATAGATGATCGAACTAAGCTCTGTGTCTGAATGAGAAATATGTGCAAGCTCATGAGCTAAAACAGAGGTGAACTGTTCACGAGTCAAACTTGAAATAAGCGGGATACCAATGAGCAAAATATTTTGCTTTGGACCAAACAAACCAAATTTTGAGATCTGAGCAACAGAAGCATTAAAATCATCGTCTAATACGATGGAATGAATTTTCGGCGTTTTTAGCTTTCTACTCAATTCCTTGATTGTTTTCTCCAACTCAGGAGCTTCATTTTCTTTCAAATAATATCCTTTCGGCATATCCATCTTAACAATTAGTGCTTTACCTACAAAATAGGATAATGCACCAGTTATCATCAATGCCTTTAAACTACCAAACGTAAAATTGCCTTCAACCAAATAAAGCACGGATATAGTCAGTAAAAATAAAAACAACGCAAGAAAAAATAAAATATATCCATAGCCAAGCCCAGTGAAAAGCAGCACTTTGAACCGATAGAACCCTGGATTCTGCTCAGACTTTGATTCCAGCTTTCTTACTAAGGTTTCAAATTCCTCATTGGTCATGTTTATTCCCCTATCTCTCATTTTTCCAAATCTATCCGGATTATAATCTAGCTTTCATTAGAAAGGACAGACCTATTTTTCGACAAATTTTGATAACTTCTTTTTTACCGAGGGCACTGAATAAAACAACTTCTTCATCTTCCGAATTAACAATGACTTTTGATTTCAAAAATAACCACTACTTGTCCGGTTCTCACAAAAACTTCATAATTACAATATCAAAGTACTAAAAAGTATTGAATTTGATTGTTTGAGATGGGTGTAATGGCCATGATGTGATACCCAATACTTAGTAATTGCGATAAAGTTTCTGCACAATTGTGCCGTGGAGGCTCAATCGGTGCATGAAAACTTTTATAAAGATTAATCACTTGATTATTGTTTGTACAGTAGAGCAAGACAACATGTTTTCCTGTCCATGCTTGACCGATTGTAGGTAGAGATTGTATTTCCCTAATGTTTCTCAAATTGAACACCCTCACTAAATTGATACAATAGATTATGAGTGAGTCCTAGTCCATTGTTCTTAAAAAACTAACTGATATAGGCAAGGGCTGGTTCCAAAAGTATAAAATCATTAGGGTTATCCTTAATTGGTATCTAATTTGCATTCATTTTGATTCTCTAGCAAGTAAAAAAGGGATAGTTTCTAATAAACTCCCCCTCTTCTTTAATTGACGTTCATTTTCTAAATTAATGAATATCCATTTTTCTGCTTATTGAATTAAGCTACTAAATTAATCTTTTTCATTCCTTCATTCTTGGTTTAGCAGGATCACAGTTTGGTGGATCAAGATTCGCAGATTCTGCTAGCTTTATTAGATAGTAACATTCTTCACGTGACATATGATCCGCCATTAACGGTGCAAATGTTCCTAATGCTTGATGACTTAGTTCCAGTTCTTCTAGTTCATGTAAGAAATTTTGAAATAGCTTCATTTCTAACTGGGTGTCTACATTCATTTTTGACAAAGCAGGAAATGTAGTCAAATTGGTTCGTAAATATCCCGCTAGTTCGACTGCTTTTAAGTAAAAATCTTCAAAATTCTTCTTAAATGCATTACTTTTTTCTCTTAATTTCGTTTCAACACCGTCTAAATTGGAAGAAATCGCTTCTGAGTGAAAGGCAGCATCTAATAACCATAAAAGATGATGATGAAGCTCATGATAAATAGGTGGAACCTGCTTCGCCTTTAAGTGGTTTATTATTCGTACATATTCTTCTAATTCATTTACCATATGATTAAGAAATGTGGGTGACAGATGAATTTTGATTTTGCCAATAAGGTGTTTTCTTAGTAATGCAAATTTAAATTCCCGTAATTTTATTACCTCTGTTTCAGCTTGGGCAGTTAGCTGCATCAAATCGCTGGATTTTGCCTGTTCAAGGAGTGTATCAAAAGCTTGAATAAAAGTGGAGGCCAGTTCAATCTCCACTGTTTGAACTGGTGATAGTGCTTCATAAATAAACCTAGAATGATCGCCTAAAATTTGAAGCCAAAAGCGATGTTCAAATCTTGCTGTCCGCTCAAAGACATCATTCATGCTTGGACCCCCCAGTTAAAATTTTCCATACTAGTTGAATGTATATTCGGCTTATTTATTTCTTATGAACGGGGGAATAAATTTCACTTAAACTGTGGGATTATAAGAAATAAAACATTAAATTGATAGTTTCACAAAACACAACCATTAATTGTCGTGATCTTTAAATAGCTTCATACTAAATGGCATATCAGTTCGCTTTTTGTTAAAGCATTGGAAATAGATAGTTGGAGGTATTAAACAGTGGATGTAATAACGAAGGATCATTGGGATGAAGCTTTATGGCAGAAAGCCGTGATTATCTATATAGAGGCATTTGGTGAGCACGGCAGCAAGCCTGTGGAAATAATCCGAAATATGTTTGAAAAACAACTTTGTGCGCTCCACGTTGCCATGATAGGAAATGAAGTGGTGGCGATGGCGCTGACTGGTGCAATTCAAGACTCACGAATTTTACTAATCGACTATCTCGCCGTTCGAAAAAATGTTCGTGGACAAAGGGTCGGTCAAGATTTTGTCCATAAAATAACAGAGTGGGCTCTTGCAAAGGATGCGTACAATTTTGTCTTGCTGGAAGCGGAATGTGAACATACTCCTGAAAATCTGGGCCGCATCCACTTCTGGGAAACGTGCGGTTTTAAACTATTGACTGATAATATTCATCATTATATTTGGGTTCCCGAACCATATATGGCAATGGTCCTTGAGCTGCAAACCGGCATCACCATCCCTGAATCCGGAAAAATATGCTTCAAGTACATCGAGAAATTTCATAAAAAAGCCTTCCGACAGAATTAAGGTCTTTTTGATTATTTTTGTTTAAGAGACAGTTCTGGAACAATTAGAATAGTTCGAAGATTAGAACCCCATTATTACAGCTTCTTTAATAGTAACCTCATTACAAACTTTGCAAAGTTTCGATACTTATGGAGGATTTCATTCTTAATCTATAAATTTAAGATAAATGACAGCATTTTAAGACAATGTAATCAGAAATTAAGAAAAATGTAACCTAATATTAAAAAAGATGAAAACTAATTATGGGATAATCACTACTTCAAGGGATTGTTAAAAGATTGAAAACAAACGCTGGTTTATTTTTTACTTTATCTGAAATTAATAATATAATAGTTACCTTCAACATGATTATTCAGCCTAGGTGGTGCAAAATTTGATACGGTCGAAAAAGAATAGAATAAGAGTAAGATGGAGGAGAGTGGTTGGCTCCCTACTTCTAATAGGTATCTTTATGATTGGTCTTGTTCAATTATTTCAGTACATAGAAGGTACAATGAATACCCTCAACCAACCACTCAAAAAAACGGAAGGAAAACAAACCTTTCAAGGAGAGAAAAATAAACTAGGTACCATCAATGTTCTATTATTAGGTAGTGACTCACGGGGAGAAAAACAAGCTCGAACGGATACGATCATGGTTGCCCATTATGATCCAAAAACCCATAAAATAAAACTTATCTCTCTTATGCGTGATATGATGGTCTCTGTACCAGAGCATGGACAGCAAAAATTAAATGCAGCTTATTCGTTTGGAGGTCCTGAATTACTAAGGGAAACGATTAAAGAAAATTTCGGTCTGGATATTCAATATTATGCGATTGTAGACTTTAAAGGATTCGAAAAAGCGATCGATCTGCTCGTGCCAAATGGAATTGAAGTAGACGTACCCAATGAGATGTCTCATGGGATAGACATGACGATAGAAAAAGGGAAACAACAACTACATGGGAAAGAGTTGTTAGGATATGTCCGTTTTCGTCATGATCGTTTAAGTGACTTCGGACGCGTTCAAAGACAGCAAGAAGTAATCTCAAAATTAATGAAAGAAGCTGTAAGTCTTAATAGTGTGGTAAAACTTCCTAAGCTAGTAGGTCTTATAAACAAATACATTGATACAAATATTGATACCTCCACCCTTTTGACAATTGGAACAGACATTTTAACAAAGAAAAGTAGCAATATAGAAACATTCCGCATCCCTGAAGATGGCAGTTTTCAAAATAAACGGGATGAAGAGCTTGGTGAAGTATTAGAAGTGGACTTCGACCAAAACATAGAAGCTATTCATCATTTTTTAGAAGAAAAAAGTGTGGCTCAAAAGGAAGAACAAAAAGAATAAATTTATAAAAATAACGCTAGGATTTTGAACTGCACCCTGTCAAGTAGACAGTGGAAATAATAAAAATAGTCTAAGCGGCTTTAGCTCTATATTCCATGGGGCTAAGGCCGTTTAGTCGTTTTTGATATCTATCATAATTATAAAAATGAATGTATTCATTTATCGCTCTGGAAAGCTCTTCAAATGTCTCGTACTTATTTAAATAATACTTCTCACATTTGAGTGTTCCCCAAAAAGATTCCATTGGCCCATTATCAATACATCTTCCCACCCGTGACATACTTTGTGTCATCTCTACTTTATCTATTCTGCGTTTGAAGCCATGAGAAGTGTATTGAAACCCACGATCACTATGAATAAGTGGATGATCTCCATCTAAGAGCTGTGTGGCTTGGTCAAGCGTCTTGAACACAAGGTTATTATTATTTGAATGTCCTAAAACATAGCTAACAATTGAACCATCATACAGGTCAAGAATAGCGCTTAAATAAGCTTTCTTTGATGAACCATATTTTAATTCGGTGACATCCGTTACCCATTTTTCATTCAGTTTTTCCGCCGTGAATTCACGATTCAACACATTTTCTGCAATATGTTGAGGGGTAGACCGCTTATACAATTTTTTCTTTTTTCGAATCACACACTGTATATCTGCTATTTTCATCAGTCTATAGATACGTTTGTGATTGAAGTTCTGTTCAAACTTTCGGTTTATATTCAACGTCATTCGACGATATCCGTAGATGCCATCCACTTTCTCATGAAGGGCTTGCATCTCTTTTATGATTTCTTCATTCTGAAGTTCTTGTGAGGAAGGTGTACGTTTCAGCCACTTATAGTAAGCAGCTCGAGAAATACCAGAGATTTCACAAAGTAAGAGAATACTTAAATCCTCTTTCTCGTGAAGCTCCTGGATTGCGACATACTTATCTTCAAATCGGATTTTGCTTACTTTCGCCTCCTTTCGATCTCCTCTAACTTTTTTAAGAATGCATTCTCTGCACGTAACCGTTCATTTTCTCTTTCTAACTTTTTCATCTGAAGCTTGATTTCCTCTTCTGGAGTTAATTCTGCTTCTTCTTTCTTCCTTCCCCGTTTATCTTTAAGCGCTTCATCTCCACCATTTTCAAACTTTTTAACCCACAAATACACTTGTTGGTAAGAGACTTCATAAATCTCGGCTGTTTTTTGATAATCTTTTCCGTTCTCCAGGCAATCAAGTACAATTTGTATCCGTTCATCCCAAGTAGTTTTTCTCCCTTTAGTCATAGAGCTCGTCCTTCCTTTTGACGTATCCTTTATTTCTCTATGACTATTATACTTTTTAATCCACCCCCGGAGGACAGAGTCATTTGATATTTCATACTTTCTGGCAACCTCACGTAATGAGTAGTTACCAGATAGATAATCACTTATGGCGCATTGTTTTAGTTCCCTAGTGTATGGTTTCCAAGTTGAGGACTCTTTCAGACCTTCTGTACCATATTTATCGAATTGATATTTCCATTCTCTAATTGTGGATTCAAACACCTTATACATTTTTACAATTTCAGCTAATGAATAATTACCATTTTCCCAAGCTTTCAAGACTTCAATCTTAAATTCTGGAGTAAAAGCTCTTTTAGACACAAAAACACTCCCCTTATAGTAGTCAGATTTATATTTTTTAATCTGTCTACCAAAAGGGGAGCATATCATTTGTTGATCCTAGCGTTATTATATAGAGCGGAAAGAATTCCGGTTAAATAATTTATTCTATCATTGGATGATAGAAATTATTTTTTCTAAAATTAGATGTGTGGCTTGGTCCATAGCTTTGTTAGGTCGACATATCCAAAATGTTTGATTAAATGACAGTATGGCTACTATTAGACTAGCAAAGCCAATCGCAAACATTAATGCTTGTAAAACTGAATTAACAAAACCAATTTACTTTTGATCGTTCCTGTTTTTTTCCCCTAGTTCCTTAATTAATTCATTCTTATCTATTTTTAACAGCATTTACCTTGAAATTATTATTTCTTTTCCATTTTCTCTTCTACCTTCCTACTATTTTCAGCAACTCTAAATTTCACTATTTGAGTAATAAGTTCATAAGGAAGCGGCTTATCTAATGGAAATTGAACGGCCCCTTTTGAAGTCTTATACTCTGATAATTCATTGCTGAAAGCTGCAATGCCACTTGAAGTTGGATAAAAGCCTATATGATTTTTATAGGCAGCGAAATGTACTAAATTCCTATGTAAATAAAACGTTGGCATTTGATAGCTAATCTTTTCTGTTGCATCCGGTGCTGCTTCTTTGATTACTTTCCTGAGCGTACTAAGGATTTCCTGAATGGGAACAGGAAAATGGGAAATGTATTCATCAATTGATTCAAACTTCACCTTGTTTACTTCCATATTTGTATCTCCTCCTTTTAATAGAATCCTTTTAAAAACCTATATTTATTAATGCAATCCTTCATAAAATCATGGCACAAACCAACAAAATAATCCATAGCTCTTACATCTAATAACCAGGATCATGTTCATATTCGCATTTCATCGTATTCACGATACGATGAATCTCTCCTTTCAGACTTGACTCGATTTTTGATGAGACCAGACAACAACTGGGATAAGTAATAGTGCAAGCGTACATCCAATTAATGAGAGTGTTGCATAACTTGTATGAGCAACAACCATCCCCGAAAGTGCTCCCCCAGCAGCACCTGCTAATGCGATCAAAACATCTACTGTTCCTTGTGTTTTTGCCCGCATTGAAGGTTGGGTTGCATCTACGATGAGGGCTGTTCCGCAAATCAGACCGATGTTCCACCCCAGCCCAAGCAAAGCGAGGGCGATGATGAGGAGTAGCATGGAATCAGCAGGAGCGATAGCAGCAAAAACCCCGGCTGCTAGTAGAGTAGCACAAGAAGCGATTGCCATTTTCATTCTACCAATCTTATCAACCAGAATACCTGTGACGAAGGATGGCAGGAACATGAAGGCCACATGAATACTAATGATCATACCAACTTCACTCAAACCATGTCCATGATGCCTCATGTGGACAGGTGTCATCGTCATTATGCCAACCATGACCAGCTGTGTTAAAATCATAAGTGTTGATCCCACTACAATCCCACGTCGATCTAACCGTTCCATTCCAGTTGAATTCCCAATCGAAACATGTTCCTCTTCCTTTCTTTTTACTGCCGCAATAGCGTCAGCTACTACAAGAGGATCAGGACGAAGGAAAACTAATAGCACCAAACCAGCAAGAATAAAGGCTGTCGCAGCCAAAATGAAAGGACCAGCTAAAGCAGGGACACCGATTGACGTAGCAAATCTTCCCATAACCTCAATCAGGTTTGGACCTGCAACAGCACCAACTGTGGTCGAAACCATTGCAAAACTAATGGCTGTTGCCCTCTGCTTCGTAGTGGCCATGTCGGTCCCTGCATAGCGTGCTTGCAGATTTGTTGCTGTTCCGGCGCCATAGATAAATAGAGAGGCAAAAAGGAATAGAATATTATTCATTAATGCTGCAAAGACAACTCCGATAGCACCAATACCACCTGTCAAAAATCCTGCTGCTAATCCTAATCGTCGACCAAAATGTTGCGATACCCGCCCTATAAGATACGCGGCCAGAGCTGACCCCAAGGTAAACAATGCTGTAGGAACTCCAGCAAATTGGTCTGTCCCAAGCATATCTTGTGCAATTAAGGCACCAACTGAAATTCCCGCTGCAAGTCCTGCACCACCAAAAATTTGTGAGATGACAACAATCATCAATGAACGTTTATATAAATGTTTTTGTTTTTCTGGAGAATCTATGTAACTTTGGAGCCAATCTGGTTGACTTCCCAAAGCTTTGGAATCATCTGAGTACTGGGACATCCTTCAGTCCGCCTTTCTTTTTAAACCATTATCTTCAAAAAACTAATAACTAGTTTTTTGTTTACATAATATTATTATTGATTTATTTTTTCTTTGATCATCTTTTGTGTTGAAAAAACCTTACTCAATTTAAGATGACTATCTACTATTATTAATCATAGCAAAGAATGATCTCTAGTCCCTTAATTTTCTAGTAATTGAATGAGATTCTTTAATGTGTATAGTCTAGCTGTAAATAGGAATAGGTCGTCGTAGTGATTGGTTACGTATTCATCGATTATACTGATTCCCTTTTTAAATTGTTCAACTAGATAATACGTGTACTTTTCATCCCAGGAATATTGATTAATTCTAAGGAGTTCATCTGCAATGATATGAAACTTATATTCCTCGATCCAAAGCTTTATTTGATAAATTTGATCTTTGTTGGCATAAAGACTGTTTATTGTTTTATTATTTTTTCGAACATAATCAATAAAGTCATGTATATGTTCAGCCAGCATATTTGCCTTTTGCATCTCGAAGTTCATATCCCCATCTCCTCCATATTTGAAATATTATTCCTATTTCAGAAATTAGTATGTTAGTAGATGTTATTCTAATACTATCAAAAAATTCCATAAGAGGTATATTGATATTTGGACTTATTTAAGAAAGATACTCATAAGTTATTTACAGGTAAACCCACTTTAAATATGGAAAATATCCCCCTTTACCTTTGAAAGGAATTCGTTGCCCAGACTGATCTTCCATCAGGCCGGTATATTACCACGTTACCATCGTTTTGAACGACAATCCTGCTACCCAGGTGTGTCCACACGATTCGGATGACCATCTAGCAATGGCAATGGAGTTACATGAAAATGCTCTCTATAAGGTTGAGGGAGTTATTCAATATCCAAGTGTCTTTTGTTAAGTGTACTAACTTATTATTAGAAAACACGAAATAGGAGTGATTTCGTTATGGAATGGAAACCAGATAGGCTAATACGTCTTATTCTTCTTTATGTTATGCTTAGCGGGTTAACATACTGGTTGCCTATAATAAGAGGCTTATTCGATGGACCATCTTATTCGTGGTCAGGATGGATGGGAATAGGTGGAACTGGAATAGGCGGACAGTATTGGCTGTTATTGATTCTAGGTTCCTTACTAACCTCGGTAGTTTTTTTGGGGTGGAGAGGAGCTCGCAAACCATTTCATTGGCTATTGCTAACATGGTTTATACTTTTAGTCATTGAGTCAGGTTCTTGGTTCTTCTCTACAGAAACCATCCATTTTAAAGGGGATACCCTTGGAGTTGATTTTTCCTTAAAAAAAATCATTTTTCCCTTCGATGTACTCTTTTTGGTACTTGTTTGCTTATGGATTATTCGTAATTTGAGGTCAGCATCTTCCCTTCCCTCACCCACATGGAAGAGATTAAACCGTAATCTATTGATATTATTTTTCTGCCTTTTTCCACTTCAATTAATACTTCTTAGATTTTTGGATCATGACAAGATATTTGATCAAATTGGGGTCATTCTAACCATATTTCAATGGCTATTACTAAATTTATCATTCTATCCATGGCAAAGTCATAAATATTAGGAAAGGTAGTGCATTTGTTTCAATGATTCCATCCATCTTCGGTATATCTAATATGGAAAAATCAAAATACAGCTTTTTTTTATGTCTTTAGGTTTTCAGCTGGATTGAGTTCTATAGTACAAGAAAAGAACTACTTTTCCCATTCACAGATCATGGATAACTCATTATCTTTTAATTCAGCAGTGAGTTTGCCATGCATTTTTAACATAAGGCTTTTAGCAATCGATAATCCCAACCCTGTACCTTTTTCAGATCTTGTTTTGTCTGCTTTATAAAATCGATCAAAAAGAAAAATAATATCATTTTCACTTAACTGACTAACCTCATTGCTGATGATCAGTTTTATGGAGGAGTGCAATTTTTCAAGGCGAATTGTTACATTTCCACTTGAATGTTTAATTGCATTGAGTACTAAGTTTTCAATCACTCGTTTTACTGCAGATGGGTCAGCTATGATACTTATCTCTTCTTCTGGAATATGAAGGACCGGCTCAAGGTTTTGTTGATTAAATTGTTCATAAAAAACTACCAAAACTTCTAAAAGCAAATGGTGCAATTTGATCTTTTCCATCTTTAAAGGATAATCTTCAGATTCTATTAGAGATAATTCAAAAAAATCTTCTAATAAAACCTTTAATCTTAGTGCTCCACTTTTAATTATGGTAATATATTCTGTTCTTTTCTCTGAAGATAACTCGTCCGATTCTAAAAATTGAATATACCCTAAAATAGAGGTCATCGGTGTACGAATATCATGTGATATATTGGCAACAGCTTGTTTCAATTCGTTTTCTTTACGCCGTTTTTCTGCGTATGCCTGTAAAGTGAAATCAATTTGATCATTGATTTCACGAGCAAGCTTTTCGAAATCTTTGTCAAAATAAGCAATATCGATTTTCTTTTCGGTCTTTTTGCTGTTTAACTCGTTTAATTGCTTAGTTGCTCTTTTTATTTCTTTTTTTAACAAATAAAAGCGAGTGAGAAAAAATACAGCTACCACTATAGAAATTAAAGCAATATATACCATGATTCTCACCCACTCTCTTATTACTGAATTTCCTTTCTCTGAAACACGAAACTGCCTATAAGTCCAAAAATAATAAAGGTTATTATTGGTACGAGCAATAATTTAAGAAGTGCTCCATTACCTAAGTTAAATTTGCTAATGTCTAAAAATAGCCTAAATGCAGAATAATTATAGATTGTTTCAATTAAAGTAAATCTTTGACTTAAAGTGTATAAGATAGTATCAAAAAGAGAAAAAAATAGGATTAAAAAACCAATCGTCTTGCCACTATCTGTGAGTATGATGGCAGCTAAAGCCATAATCGATGCAAATGCTAATGCATAAAGGATGGTTAAACCGACAGTCTGAACAATATAGTCTAGTCCAGGCATATCATTGAAACCATAAAAAATGGTTCCAACCGCCGCCATGACAATAGGAAATGTTAATGAAATAATAACAGCACCAAATGAAAAAACCATTAATTTAGCAAAATAAATACGGATTCTGCTATTACCAGAGGCACCAATACTTTTCATTGTACCGATGGAATATTCGCTAGAAATAAAGAAACCTGCAAGAATACAAGGTACAAACTTAACAATATAACTATTTACTCCTTCCAGAGCCACTGATGCGTATAACTCTTTTACAGAAACGGATTGAACCTTCAATACGAAAAAAACCAGTAGGGGATAAGACACAGCTGCCACAATTAATACAATGACCAATGTCCAAAAAATTCGATCTTTTCTCAATTTAAATAACTCTGACTTCACTAAGCTACTCATGTTTACCACCCCCGATACGATTGGTAAAATACGTTTCCAAGTTTTCCCCCATCGGCATGAATTGTTCGATAATCAATCCCTCATTCGATAGTGTTTTGGAAACTTTACCCGGAGCATCAAGATACCTAAAAAGCTTTATTGTTCCGTCAGGCAAAACTTCATAATGAGTAGTACCGAGCTGAGTTTCAATAATGGCTGTGGCTTTATCCGGTTTATCCACTTTAACGTGGATGTACTGTTGGCATTTCTCATTCAGTTCATTTACAGTTAATTGCTCTAACAATTCCCCTTTATGAATAATTCCGTAGTGGGTAGCCAGTAAATAGAGTTCACTTAAAATATGACTCGAGATTAAAATGGTAATTCCATATTCATGATTCATTTTCTTCAATAACTCTCTAATTTCAACTACACCCATTGGATCGAGCCCATTGATCGGCTCATCGAGAATTAAGAATTCAGGATCTCCTAGTAGTGCAATACCAAGACCAAGCCGTTGTTTCATCCCTAAGGAAAAATTTTTTGCCTTCTTTTTTCCTGTATTCTGGAGCCCAACAAGAGAAAGTGTTTTTTCAATGCATTTTTTCCCAGGGATACCCTTTAAAAGCCTGTGTGCTTCTAAATTTTCAGCTGCACTCATATGGGGATACAGTGCAGGACCCTCAATAATCGACCCAATTCGCTTTCTAGCCTGAATAAGTTCTTGTTCAGTGCTGTGACCAAATAATTCGAGCTTCCCTTTAGTCGGTAAAGCAAGACCTGTTACTACCCTAATTAATGTTGATTTACCCGCACCGTTTTGCCCAATAAATCCATAAATAGAGCCTTTTTTTATAGAAAGATCCACATTATTTAGAGCCAATTGATCTTTATATTGCTTTGATAAACTACTTGTTCTTAAAACATAATCGCCCATTTATTTTACCTCCCTCATATAATACTTTTAGTATAGAAAGGAAAACATAAGAAAGGCTTAAGATAATTCTTAAGAGAACCTTAAGTTTTTAATCGATATCCCATCCCCCAGATCGTTTCTATATACTCTTCGTTTGGATTAGCATTGGATAGTTTGCTTCTGATATTACTCATGTGAACATTTATCGTATTGTCATCCCCATGAAAATCTTCATTCCATACACTTTCAAACAAGTTAGCTTTCGTAAAGACCTTTTTAGGAGAAGATATAAGAACAACCAAAATGGCGTATTCCCTTGCTGTAAAAATTAGTTCTGTTCCATTTACACTTACTGTTTTTGAATCTGTATCAACACAAATATCTTTATGACGAAACTCTTTGGTATTTGAAGGCTGACTCGTGAGCCTGTATCTACGTAGTAGGGAATCAATTCTGGCAGAAACCTCTTCAATATCAAAAGGTTTGGTTATATAATCATCTGCACCTGTTCGTAAAGCATCAATTTTCGTCTGTTGCTCCACCTTTGCTGAAATAATCATAACAGGAACAGGACTTTGCTCACTTATTTTTGCAAGAATCTTTTCTCCAGTCATTCCGGGAAGCATTAGATCGAGCAGTACCATATCCCACTTTTGCTTTTCCAAATAGATCATTGCTTCAGTTCCAGAAAAAGCAGATTGAGGAATATAACCACTATTTCTTATGATGTTACATAATAATAGATTTATATCATTATCATCTTCAACTACTAAGATCTTTATTTGCTGCCTCATTTTATCTACACCTTTTTATTGGATTCACACATTACTAGTTTAAACTGAGTGGGTTATATAACTCAAAATATTTATGGTTCTTAAAAACTTGGCAAACGAATAAAGGTTACTTATTCTCTTGTGCCAATTTTCTATAAAGCGAAGCTCTAGACACTTTTGTAATCTCACAAATTTGATTTACAGACTCAAGGGCTCAGATTAATGCAAAATGCTCATTTAAAAACACATATTTGAAGCAACAATATTTTAGATAAGAGCCTTTGTTAATATCATTTACCCAAAGGTAAATAAACGGTAAATGTCGTACCTTGATCAGGCTCACTCACGACACGGATGAAGCCGCCGTGGGCTCTGACTAAATGATGAGCGATCGATAATCCGAGCCCCGTTCCGCCTGTATGCCGCGAACGGGCCTTTTCCACGCGATAAAAACGATCGAATAGGTGGGCAAGCTCTTCGGATGGAATACCGATGCCGGTGTCTATCACTGAGACACATGTATAGACTGCATTCCGATCCAGGACCTTGTCTTCAATTACAACCGAAATCTTTCCTCCTTTCGGCGTATACCGGATTGCATTAGTCAACAAATTGATGAACACCTGCGTGATCCGTCTCGCGTCGGCCATCACCGTTACCGGCCTCGTGTTCGAATAGAAGCGCATTTCCAGTCCGTTCTCCTCAGCCTCCATTTTCACATCATCAACGACTTGTTCAAGTCTTGCCGACAGATCGAGCGGTTTGCAGTCCAATGCCAACCGGCCCGCCTCAGCCAACGACAAGACATGAAGATCTTCCACAAGCAGGCCTAAGCGGATCACTTCGTCATGGAGTCTAAGCAGCATTTCCGGAGGAACGTATTGACCGGTCTGTTGAGCATTTTCTAATTTTAGCTGCATGATAGACAGCGGAGTTCGAAGCTCATGAGCGACATCAGCTACCAACCGCCTGCGGCCATCCTCAGCTTCCCGGAGACGAAGCGTCATATCGTTGAATGTCTGGATTACTTTCCCATATTCGTCTTTTGATTGGACAGGAACGTTCACGTCCAGATCCCCCTCTGCAACGCGTTTAATAGCGGCAACGAGCTTTCTAAGCGGAATCGTCAGCACCCCCGAAATCCATAAACTGAAGAGCAGCCCGGTTGCTATGAAAAACACCCAATTTCCAAGCCAAAATTTCTGCATCTTACCTGAAACGTAAGTCTTCAAGATCTCGATTTGTTCCCAGGGCAGTGCGTTTAAATAAGATGCATCGATTTCTTCCTTACGAAATTGATCGAACAAAGACTCCATGTAAGCCTGTTTGGTTACTGCATGAGCGCCGCCAATAATAAGAACGAGCAGTCCCATGGAGACAAATATTTTTTGGCGCACCGTCAACGTCATGATTGTTCACCGAATCGGTAACCGAAACCGTATACCGTTTGAATATATCGAGGATTGGACGGATCGTCTCCCAGTTTGCGGCGAAGATTCCGGATATGGGAATCCATCGTTCTTTCGTATCCCATATATTCGTCCGCGAGTGCGGTTTTTAATAATTGCAGTCGGCTGAAAACCATTCCAGGACGCGCAGCCAACGTGTACAAAATTTTGAATTCCGTTGGTGTCAGTTGGATCTCCTGGCCGTCCTTGAATACCTGACATTTGGCCTCGGAAATGGTCAGGTTGTCTCTTTCCAAGAATGTCGACATATCTTCAGGTCCGCGCAAGCGGCGAAGTAAAGCTCGGATACGCGAAGCGAGCTCGCGTAAGCTGAACGGCTTCGTCAAATAATCATCCGCACCAATTTCCAGACCAACGATTTTATCCGATTCATCCGATCGGGCCGTGACCATAATAATACCGCAATGCGAGGTTTGCCTTATTTCGCGGCATACCTCGATGCCGCTTTTCTCGGGGAGCATCCAATCAAGCACGACGATATCAGGCCGTTCAGTCCGGGCAATCGTGAGCGCTTCCTTGCCGGTACAGGCGGTCAACACCCGAAACCCTTCACGTTGCAGATAGGTGTGCATTTCCTCAAGCATGCCCGGTTCGTCCTCCACCAGCAACAATTTCGCTTCCATTTCAATCACTTCTTTCCGGTTTATTCTGCTTCCAGTGCTGGAATACACCACTTACCGAAAATTATACCGTGATTTACCAAGTTCTTGAAGATATCCACACAAAAAGAGGAAGATCTGCATAGGTTCTCGACATTTATTGTTTAAACTGACGGTGAAACGAGAGAAATAGCCGCGAAGAACAAGAAAGGCTAACTGAACGGGAGGATTGATTTCATGGAAAATGACAAGATCTTTTCCTAGCAAAACGGCTTGAGGAGTTACGGTGCCTTTTTTACGACAAAGATTCTAAAGTCGAGCTAGCGATTGAACAATCTTATATGGAAAACCCGACCAATCTTATTTTAATTGAAAGCGAGGTAAAAAGATGAGTAAACTTTCCGTAAACCGCAGTGAACCTGAAATCGGGGATCACGCTGTAGAAATAACCAATCCTTCACCACTCGTGATTAGAGCGCGTCTGGCGTTTAAGGCAATGCTAAGAATATTTGCGATAGGTATTTTGATCCAGGTGTTTCTTGCCGGTCTCGCACTGTTTTGGGATTCGGCCCAATGGGTCAGCCATATAGGCTTTGCCAGATTGCTGATCATTGTTTCGATCCTGATATTCGTGATTTCTTTCATCGCTCGGCTACCGCTTTCTTTTCGACTGCGTAGTGCGGGGTTAATCGGCATTATCATTTTGATAGCGGTTAGCGCTAAATTACCGCATGAAATTGGATATTTATCTGCTCTTCATCCGGTACTTGCTTTGATGTTGTTTTTCGGAACTGTATCCCTCGCACGGCGGACCGATGCCCTCAAAAAAGAAAAAAAGCAAGAATCTGCGGAGCAAAGCGTTTGAATTGAGTTTTAATCACAATCTTCAACATGGATGGAGTGGAAAGATGTCACCCTAATCTATCCGATTATCTTTTGGTCTTTCTATTCATTATCGCGTCTGGAGTATCACTGCATCTGGTTGCGCATGATTATGAGAATAGAACACATTGGTTTCGAATCATTGTAATTGTTCTATATGGAATGTCCGGTATCCTTGTTCTTTTTTTTACCCTTCCAAGACAATGACTTAAGACAACAAAGAACTTTTGAATTAGCTGAGTTCTACACAGTTATTGCTTAAGGATGAGTGTTCGGATAGTTGGAACGTCTACGCTAGAAAAGCGAATTAAGGAGGAGAAAGAATGGCACATATCAATGTACGTTACATTGTCGACGATGTAGATGCGACAATAGCATTCTACACACAACAACCTTGACTTCATGGTCAAAATGCATCCAGCACCCAGTTTTGCCATTTTGTAGCGAGGTGACTTGAATCTTCTTGTTAACGCTAAAAATGGACCAGGTGGTGCCACACAAGCCATGCCGGATGGGCGAAAACCGGAACCCGGCGGCTGGAATCGGATTCAAATCAAGTTCGATGATCTGAACGGCTTTGTCGAGACCTTGCGTAAAGCAGACCTACGCTTCCGCAATGAAATTGTCACAGGTTTTGGTGGTAAGCAGATCTTACTAGATGACCCAGCAGGTAATCCCATCGAACTCTTCGAGCGTTCAAGCAAATGATGTAAAGAACATTAGTATAAGTTACAGTTTGCAAAAACAACAAAGAGGAGGAATTAACAAATGAAAATGAAGCTAGTTTCATTCGTAATACTTTGTGCATTTCTACTTGTGCCAACTATTGCTTTTGCTGCCAACGGTAATTACGTATATGGATTCACCCCCGGGCGAAGCTGGGCCACGATAGATATGGTGGTAGGGCTGATCACCGCGGTCATGGCTGGACTGTCTCTGAGACGCTCCACCCGTGGTATCGGCAACGGTGGGCGAAACGGGGCAATCGTAGCCATGGTCGTGGGGCTCATCGTCATAGCCTACGCCTTTGTACATGTGACCATATTCCCTGGTGGTCCCGGCACCGGTGATGGGCGAGTCGGGGCCATCGTTGCCATCGTGATGGGGCTGACCAGCATGGCTCTTGCTGGGATAACTCTGATCCGCTCCCGCCGCAAAAGCTGACCCGACCATGGTGCCCTGTGTTGTGGTTCCTGTCCTTCATGGGCGTGTTCCGGTGGGCGTCGGAAATCGGATTTTTCTCGGCCCTTCATCCGGTAATCGCCATGATCATGTGTCAGGATTTCTATAAGGAACTTGAACAATATTATAGAAATGAAAGCAGCAAAATATTGATTCCTTTCGTGATTTTGACATGGATTTACTTAAAAACTGGAGAGCTCAGGGGAAAATCAGAGAAGATATCGACGAGGATCTTTTGCCCGTATTCTTTGATTCGTTGGTCTACATTGATACTCATAAAGATGAAATTGGCATTCAACATTTCCCCCAAAATTATTCAATATTTAGCGGAATTTATTATGCAAGGCCTAACAAATCATCATAGATGATTCAAATTGGTCTTTTTTTAACTCCGAATGAATGAAATTAATAATATTCATTCATTGGAATATGCACTACCGATCAGATAAAGCGAATCGGAACAATCTTTGGATAGTTTACAGAAAATAACTTGGGATGGAATTAAAATGAAAATGAGAATAATAGCAATAATCTTGTGTGGTCTGGTCATCTTCCCCCTATTCAGTTCAGCGCGAAGTGGTGGAAGCATGCAAGCAGAGCGATCTGGAACTTCAGTCTTCTCCGAAGTGGATACGTATATTGCTCGTGAAATGAAACGACAACGTCTTCCGGGGCTGGCTCTCGGGATTGTACAGGGGGATCGCCTTCTTTACCTTAAGGGATATGGTCAAGCCGATTCATCAGGTCGTCCTGTAACGCCTGAAACACCTTTCGGATTAGGTTCGATCGGCAAGTCGATTACTGCTATGGCCGTTCTCCAACTTGCCGAAACAGGAAAAATTGACTTAGACGCGCCTATACAGCGCTATATCCCCACCAAGTATAAAGGTGCAGAGTTCATTACTGTACGTCAGTTACTTAACCAAACAAGCGGGTTCTCCCAAATCTCAACTTTTAGCAACACGCTGGCAAGTGTCAACGGTCAATATCAAGATGCTATAGAGAAAAACGCCTTGTCTTATGCGGAAAAGTTTTTAAAGCAAACCAAGCAAACCGAACATCCCTTCACGTATTCGAACGCAAATTATGTACTTCTTGGTTATATTGTGCAACTAGTATCCGGCCAGTCCTATGGCGACTATGTGAAGGAACATATTTTCAGCCCTTTGTCTATGCATGACAGCTACGTTACGCTCGATGAAGCGGCTGCACACGGACTGGCTACGCCCTACCGTCGGATATTTGGATACAACGTTGCCTACGATGGCCCCTTTGTTTATATTGCAGGGGATGCGCCAGCGGGCTACATGTATACCAGTGCGAAGGACATGAGCCATTACTTGATTGCCCAGATGAACGGCGGCCGATTTGAAGATGATTCCGTGCTCACTTCGGAAAGCATACGTCTAATGCAGACCGAACCTGTTCCGGGAACGTACGCCATGGGTTGGTCGTCAGATTACATTAACGGTTTACGGGTTATCGGTTCGCCGGGTGGCTCATTAGGCTTCCAAGCCCAAACTTTTATGGTTCCAGAACAACAACTAGGAGTTATTGTGTTCGCTAACGTCCTTGACGCAATCGATGCCGCTTGGCCCGATACACACGTTATTACGACTACCCACATTGCCTCCGGGGTCATAAATTTGCTGAATGAACAGCCGATTGGAGAATCAGGTCTAAGCATTTCGCAGAAATACATGCTTGTAAATGGATTACTATTCATACTCAGCGTATGGTTATTATATACGACCGCTCGAACTGCGAAGCGCTGCTTTGGTCCGTGGAGTCCTGACAATTCTGGCCGTATTGAACTATCTATCAAAGTTATAGCAAGAATTGTACTGAATTTTGCAGGTCTGTTTATGATCCTGTTGTTGAGTATGACTCAAGTTGTACCGATATGGCATATGGCAACCATCTTTCAGCCGGACGTATTCCTTTGGCTGAAAATAGTAACTGTCCTTATGGCACTGAAGGGAAGCATGGAAATTATTCGGTTGGTTCGGTCGATTAGGCATGAAAAAACATCAAAGTTGAAGTATTAGGAATAAGTGGGAAAACAAGAGGGAATTTCACTTTATAATAGGAGTCCCGCCAAATCAGTTACAACGTGCAAGTGCCCTAAATATAATTATTAATGACATCGGTATTTGGAATACGGTGTATCATTCACTGGCAATTGAACATAAGAAAATTTATTTTAAATCTACAATTACAAGGAAAATGAAAGAATTGTATGAAAAACACAAAATAAAATAACCAAGCAAATCAAAAATCCCCGATTCCACTAATGGATCCGGGGATTGAACGTATTGAGGGACTGACACTTCAACTATAGTCTATTTTTGTAACTATCCATTCTCGTTTCAAGTGTTCTAATCAAAACATGGAACGTGAATCCGTCAAACTCTTTATCGCTTCCTAAATACGACTCCAGTTCATTCTTTGCAGCAATCAGCTCCATTCTTTCTTTATTTGCTTTTGCACCTTTTGTTGTCTCATTGAGCAGTTTTTCTGCCTCTTCCAATAATTTCTCCGCTCCAGCAAGGTCCGTTTTACCGTATGCTTCTAACTCATATAAACTATAGCCGTACTTAGTGCCATTTACCGTTTTTCTCTCCGTCATGACTACTTTTAAATATTTTGCATTTACATCTTTTAAATGGATTGTATCAATATCACCAGCGCTAACACCACTTGTAGCTGGATACGAATACACTTCCTCGAAAGTAATTCCATCCTTTGAAGCAAGTAATGTATATTTTTCCGCTCTTGCTCGTTCCCAAAAAAGCTTCACTGTATCTATGCTGCGAGAATCACCTAGTTCTACCATAATCCATTGATTATCAGCCTCAGCAGCTGAAATATTGTACTGGGAGCCCCATCTAGTTAATAAATCTCCATCCGTTATATTTGCTGCACGTTGAGACTGATTGTATTCCGAAGAGGTGGTTACTTTTTGTTGGTAAGCAACATTTCTTTGACCAGGATCGTAAGATAAAATATTTTTAATGTTATTGCTTGATAGAGCTTTATTCATTACCGTAATGTTGTCGATTTTTCCTTTGATTCCTTGCCCGATTTTTTCCAAAGGCAGGACAAAGGTCGAGGAGTCATTGACCCGGCCGCCCAGCTTATTCGTTTGCTGAGAAGTAGAAACTTGTTTTCCATTAATAAATAAAGTCGTTTTCTTTTTATCGCCAACAAGAACAACATTCTGCCATTCGTTTTCTTTTAGTGAGTAATTGTGGCTAAACGTATAGTTTTCAAATTTTGATAAGCTTCCATCAGACGTTTTCTCATTTCTTTGATAACCCAGCTTACCTGTTTGGTTTAAGTTCAAATAAAAATCTCCATCTTTCCCAGAAAACAAGGTAGCATCGTTAAGAGACCCTTCATCTAGTTTAATATCGAACGAAACCGAATATGGATATCCTATCCCTGACAAAGGAAGTTCAATGAAATTATCCCCATCCAACTGTAGGGATTTTCCATCATAACCATCAACAAGGTTCGGACGGCCTTTGATTTTTGAATCATATTCATTACCTGATAAGTCTTTAACTTTGTTATTCTTCATCGATTCAAAATCAAATTTAAGGACTACATTTGTTTTGGACTCAACGAATCTCGAAGGGTTAGATGTTGGGATTCTATTTTGAACCTTGTTTACCCGCTCCATAAACTGCTCAGAGGTCTGCCCTGCTGTTTTTTCCCCGTACCAAGTTTTTTCGGAAACTAATACAACTGCATCCTTCATTCGATTAAAAATATCATAACTTGATAAACCGCCTGAAAAGGAAGTCATATCATTCCATACCGCAAATTCTGCACCTTTTGTTTGCGGATGGGCAAATGGCATGGTTGCCCCGCCATTTCCTCTACCGTTGTTATTCAAATCATTTACTTCCCATGAATCATATCTATTTTTTATATCCAAATAATCCGGATACCCTGCATTTCCAACAGGAACAATATACAGATCTCCTCCGCACGTATTGATAATGTCATACCCTAAACTATACATTTCCTGTACATCGGACCAGTACGGAGCCCAAATATTCATCGTTGCCTTATTGCTTACCGGGGTATTTCCATTGAAGCCATTTTTTCCAATTGATCCCCAAAGTCTTGTTTCATACCCCTTATTATTAATATAATTAATAAAATGGTCCGTATAGGCTCTCATTTGCTCTGAATATTTCTTATCATACTCATCCGTACCCATATGGAATTTACTACTTTGAATGACCCTATTTTCATCAGTTGGACTATCCCCAAGAAACTCATCAAAAAGGGATTCAATAAATGGATAAACCAATTTTTGTTTTTCCGGGGTGGTAATGTCTAAAGCCCCTTTGGAAAGCATCATGTCCGGATTCACAGCCCTAAAGCTTTCAGCATGGTATGGAGTATCAATTTCAGTTACAACATCTATTCCAACCTTTTTCATATTCTTTTGAAAAGCAATGTACTCTTCCTGTGTATAATACCCATCCTTTGCATTAATTTCTGGATATTTTTTACTTTCTACCCGAAAAGCTTGATAATTTGCTGCGCCCCAATAATCATTAATGTGCAATTGAAGTTCATTTAACTTAAACCATGCCATATATTCTGTCATTTCTTGAACATAGTCTAACGGAATATACATCCTACCAACATCCAGCATTCCTGAGCGTACTTCATATTTTGGATAGTCTCTTGCTATTCCTTTAGGAATGCTATTTTTATTGTCTGATTGATATAAGATTTGCGTAAGGGAAATCCCTCCATAAAGAATCCCTTTTGTTTTTGGAGCACTCACTATAATTTTATCGGTGATATCAAGAGTGTACCCTTCCTCACCTAAATGATGTTTCGTATTGTCGATTGTTAAAAAAATATCCCCAACTCTTGCCTTCGAGCCTTTATGAACATTAATCTCTTTTCCTACCATATTTTTAAAATAGGATTGAATACCTCGAGCAGTTTCCATTAAAGTATCCGGGGCAGACGAATCTACCACTAAACTAGCTCCTTTTTCAAGTTCAAAATTACCAGTATAACCCTTCCATTCTCTCAGACCAGGTATAACGTTCGGAACCGGGTTATCACCTTCTTCATGTTGATATTTTCCTTCGACATTAATTGGAATATCATTGGAAGAAACGGCAAAATCTTTACTGTCACTTTTATTCGTTACTTTGTATAAAATGTTTACCTTACTATCACTAATTGGTTGATAGTAATTCAGATTCATATCGATAATCTGTTTATTATCGGATCCAAATAAAGAAACTTCATATCTTGGGTCTGGAGAATCTGGTAATACAATTTTTTTACCATCATTTGAAAGTGCAGGCTTCATGTCACTCATATAGTTAACAACGTCTTGGGCTTTGTTAAACTGAATATGTTCAAAAACCTCCAGTTCCCAGATGGAGACATTTAGAAATTGAGTGACCCCTGCAGCAGGTGTGTTTCGCGATTTGTTTGCTTTCACTCGTACATATCTTGCCGTTTCAGATTGAGGTAAATGAATGACTTTTTCTAAGTTTGCTTCTGAAGCATCCGTGTAATGACCGATTGTTTTCCAATCTACTTCTTTAGCTGTATTACTAACTTGAACCTCATAGTCTGGAGAATATGCTTTTTCCCACAATACTTTTATTTGTCTAATCGTCTGTTCTGTTCCTAAGTCTACATAAATCCATTGAGGCGCATTAGGATTAGAGATGCTTCTTTTATTAGAAGACCATCTCGCATCCGATATTCCATTCTTTGATTTTCCTGAGCGGAGTCCATCTACAGCGAAATCTGCTGCTAATCTCCCGTCATTCACTTCCAATCCAGAAACTTGAACAGGCTTGTCTAGTGCAAAATTAGGGTTCTGAACCTCTGCTGATGCATTTGCTGCAGGCAGCAAATAAGCCATTAACATACTTACAATGCATAGAAAACTGAAATAGAAATTCTTCTTTTTGCCTAACCTCAATTTCATCCCACCTCGAATAATAGTTTTAAAGAGTTACCATTCTTCTGCGATATTGAATAGGAAGACTACAAAAGGACCTTTTTCTTCGACATACCTCCCTTCTATGGAATGCAAAGCTAAACGGTGATTGATTTTGATTGGTCTAAAGTAGTTAAGAAAACCCCAATAATCTAAATAGAACATTTACCAATAAAAAATAACGCAAAAAAGGCACAGCGGTCTCAAACTAAAAGAATCGAAATTCTTTCAATTGAACCACTCTGCCTGATCAAATCAGTAACATGTGATAAATATGGAATATCATGTATAGTATAGCACCTATTGTAAACGCATTCAATATGTTCCTTTTGTGTTTGTAAATAATAAATAGGATTTTTTTTAACTGGTTTTCGTACTTCAATTCGCTAAATTGTTTTTAAAACTTTTCGAAGTTTACCAAACAATGACTCAACATTTCTTAATTGAGTTTTACTGCACTGAAAGTCCCATACCAATATGAATCCCGATTAATCTTTTTCTTAATCACACTATCATTTTCTTTGGTACCCAAAAATCTGTAAATCCATTTTCAACAGAATAATGATATAGATCTTTTAATTTTTGGCTAGTGTAGACTTTCATGTCGTCCCTTTTTCTTAGATCTGGGTTAGAAATTAAGGTTTCATTTCGTGTAATCACTGTATCTAAAAATATTTCCTTTGCTAATTTATCACTTTTGGATAAATTGCAAGTGCTGCAAGCAATAACTAGATTCCACAGTTGATCCGCTTGGACAAAACTCCATGGAATAAAGTGATCGACATGAGCGTTATCTTTCTTAATGGTTTTCCCACAATAAAAACACTTACCATTATAAAATGACGAGAGTACCTGATAAAACTGATCCAGCGAGGATCTCTTAGAGACATTTTCTACTTTTAAAAGCAAGTTAGTGGTATCTCCCTTATCATTAAATTTTTCTAAAAATAAAGCTAGGTGATAATTCGATAAATAAGTTAAAACCCGCTGGAATCGCTGCATGAAAGAGTAAAAAGTACTATTAAGTCTTAGCTGTTCCTTCCCATTATCAAAATCATAAATGGTGCAGCCAGTATCTCCGTAAATAGCACCCATGACATTGATCTTGCATCTCTTCTTTACTTTGGTAATGATCTCAACCTGTAATTCATGAGACAGCTTATCAAAAACAAGTGTCTTTGGGATTTGATACTTTGCCTGAACATCTAGGAGGATCTTTTGTACCTCGGCATTCTTATCTGTCATATTAATTTGGTTTAGGTTATGATGGATAACCAGGTTCCAGTATATTTTTGCAAAGCTCGAAAATAAGGTGGAGTATGATAATTCCAGCTTATCATTCACATTGTATAAGTTTTCTAGAATCGATTTAATCAAGACAAACTTGTATGTAGTTGAATTTTTTGATTTTGAAGAGAAGATGAAATTAAAATGTGCCCATATTTCTTTGTCTGTTAAATAGGCTGCTTTCATTTCTCCCACTTGTAATTTATGGCTCATTGACCCTTCCCCCGCTATGCTTAGATGCTAGAATCTTTTTCAATCTTCAACCTCAATTAAATAAATTCTATCCTTAAAACCGCCTCGCATCTCCAGCTTTCTTTTCCGTACCTCTTCAATTTCTTCAATTGGAACCCCATGATACTCCGCAAAAGCATGGATGATTTCCAACATATCCGCAAGTTCCTCAATTGCATCATGGTTATTGTTGCTTTTAATATACTCCTCAAGCTCCTCGAAACTTTTTTTCTGAATTGCTGTGATATATTCATCATTATTTAATGTTTTAATGGTGCATTCCTTGCCGGTACTTTTAATGATTTTTGGTATTTTATCGCGAACTAGTTTATTGTATATAGGCATTTTATCTTTACCCCCATATTTAGCCTTTCCATGGAAAATATTGTACATGATATTTATTATACAATACTTGTTGAGTACACGGTAATGGTTCTAATAAATTACTAACAACCACAAAAATTATATTATCATGCTTTTTATGTTCAAGCAGATTTGTATAAGTGTACAATGTACTCTAAATCCATTACGGATTAATTAACGAATAATAAAGTAAAATCCGCACTAGTGCATAGTGCGGATTTGAACAGTTTCTATTAAAATTCACTATACTGCATTGGATTCATATCAAACAAACCCGATAAAAAGTCTCAAGCAGTTTTGAAGTTAGTGAGAAGTATTATTTCTAGTTATTATTATTTACCATTAGTTATTGAGAATCCTTGATTTTAAAGGAATCACAGGCAATTTAATATTATTCAGTTCTTTCTAATTATCTGTAGTTATTTTTAGTACGTGACCAAAATGTGACCAGCGAACAGAGGTAAACATTCATAATAACTGCACTTTCCACCTTAATATTTTTTATTTATAGTTACCGACATTAACTGCAATTCCTCCTCAGGGTTTGCAGTTTTAGTAATTCTTTAAATGGTTTTTATTTTCATTTTTTAATTTTATTTAAGCAAATAACAAAATTTGTCTATACCAATTAATTCAAATAATTATAGACTACAACTATAAATAAAAAAAAAGGAAAAAGTGAGGAGTTTTTATGGCTGATAATAAAAACAAGGATCAGCGAAGGAAAAATATGCTGGCCATACGTTCTCAGTCTAAATTGGAAAATATAGTATCACGAGAACTATGGAAGGGAGGGTTCCGCTTTAGAAAAAATAATAAATCACTTATTGGTAAACCTGATATCTCGATTAAAAAGTACAATATAGTGTATTTATTGATTCCTGTTTCTGGCACGGTTACCCTTTTCAATTTAATATGCCAAAAAGTAATCAAGACTTTTGGCAAAAAGAGTTTGAACGTAATAAAAGATGGGACCAAGCGGTAAATAAATTCTATAAAGAACAAGGATGGAATATTTTCCGAATATGGGAACATGATTTAAAAAAAGATTTTAAAAGTACAATCCAAAAGACTATAGAATTTTTGCAAAAGTCTATTAATAAATATCCTTTAAGAATAGTTAGTCAATAGCAAAAAACACCCTAGAAAAGATTCAGAGGGTGCTTTTTTTCCTATAAATGAGCAATTGCATTTTCTTTGATATGATCAAAACAAACCACTAAAATGTTTTTGCAACTTCCTTGATATCAATAGTAAGATCGCAGGAATCAAGGATTTCAGCTACTTTGCTGGCAATTGCCTTTGCCATAATTGGCGGTACTGCATTCCCTACTTGCTGATACTGTGAATCCTTTGTACCCTCAAAAATAAAGGAATCAGGAAAAGTTTGAAGTCTTGCAGCTTCACGTATACTGAGTGCGCGATCAATAGTAGGGTGAATCCACATAGATTTTCGAACGTTTGTAACAGTACCGCAAGTTTTTTTATAATCAAGCCTCAAATAAATGGAATTTTGTGTCCTTTCAGGCTTACTATAAGTATTTTGTATTAATCCCTTATCAAGATCATGAAAATTCTGTCCTGGTTTTAGAGCTGCGAAACGTTGTCGGGCAGTTTCGCGTGTTTGTGTAGCAATATGATTGTATAAAACACTTGATTTCCGTAATTCACCTGTCAAAGCAGTTTTAATATATTGTTTATTAGACAGTTCAATTCCAACCTCTGTATTACTGAAACTCGGTTCAACCTCTTCAAGATCTTTTATAGCATCCCATACAGTACGAAACTCATATTGTGAATACTCAGGTTTTGGCAATTCTGGCTTTACATCATTTGCTTTAGCAACATTTCTTTTAATACCGAGTGCAATATACCGTTCTCTTAGTTGCGGAGCCCCGAACCATGCTGCATTTAAAATATCATCCTCAATTAAATACATTTTTCCAAGTTTTTTCTTTATATAATCAACAACCGTTATAGATTCAACTTCAGCATAAATTCCCGTCTCATCAATTCTCAGTTCTTCTATAATAATTTCATTATCCAAAAGTTCCTTTGCTGCTGACAGTAACCTCTGTAGATTAATATAGGAGACCATATGCGGTTCTGCTTCTTCAAAGGAGATTGTACCCTTCAAATATTCCAGAAAAAAAGAAAGTGAATTCTCTTCATATTGCCTATAAAGATTAGAAATTTGTTCATTTCTTTGAGGTATTGAATCAATAACTTTAATACTATTTTGAGCTTTTTTTCCTAGTACTTCGTTTCTTTTCTCTTCTTTGTATGAATTCTTTACTACCATTTTAAGAACATTAAAGGTTTTTTCGGGCAATAACAGTTCTTCAACAATATTTGGTTTTAAAATATATTTCTCAATATCTTCAATAGGACAAGTACCATCATGCAGGCAAAGAATCTCTTTTCGTAAGTTGATTTCTAGTTGATCAAAGTCATCGTTCTTAGAAAGATAGAATCGATGAGTATCAGACCGTAACATACGAACATTTTCCATAACAAACGCTAAAGGCTTTAAATTCTCTATAACTTCTACGTATTTTTTTACAAGACTATTATTTTGGCTAATTATATGATTTTTTTGTCGGTTTGCATTTGAAAAGCCTTGGCACGGCGGTCCACCAACAATAACATCAAATTCGCCATATTTACGTTGAAAAACATCATAATCAGTAATATCAAGTATATCTTCTAGTAAAATAGTATCCTTATGATTGCGTCTATAAGTTGCCTTTGCATGTGGATGTTTTTCAACCGCTACAGCAATCTGGAATTTTCCGGCTTGTACAAACCCATGACTCATTCCGCCTGCACCTGAAAACAAATCCAACACTTTATACAAGGTTATTCACCCTTTCATTCTTCTTTCCAGCCTTCTACTTCTGCTTTTTTAACTAATAAAAGCAATTGTTGGCTATGAATAGAGTTTGGCAGCTTTTGCGGAATTTTGCAAGCAATTTTTAAAGATTGTATTTCAGTGGGCGTTGCAATTTTTTTATTAGCTATAAAACTATGCAGATTCTGCCAATACTCGCCTCCTTTATTAACCACTTCTGTTTGTGCCTCAATTCCAGAAATAACCGACTGTTCTTTACGCGCTTTCTTTGCTTCCGATTTGACTTCCCCAATTTCAACAAGAACTGGTGCTATCCGTAAATCAAGTTCAATGTCCATCTCTTTAATGCGGTTCCAGCATGCTTCTTGTTTACACCATTGGGTTACGTTAACATTTCCGCGAGATGGATCAGTAATCGACTCTAATACCGCTTTTGTAATAAATATCATTTGACTAGTGACTGCTTCTGGAACTTCTTGTTTGTTCCAAATAATTTGTAAATCAAAGGTAAACTTAGGAAACTGGCGTTTAATCAAATGTGAAAACAACGCAATTGAATAGGTTACGATATTTGCGCGGTACCCCTGCTCATACCAAGGTTGTTGCGTGACCATTTTTTCAACATGTTTAAACAATATATAAAGAGCTACAGATTCTTGAAAGTACCTCTCATTAAATGATTGTTCTGAAACAGACCAATTATCATCAACCCACTGTGCAAATTCGGTAAAGTTTCTTTGTGCCCCCTTGCTGACAAGATGAGGAAGGCACCTCCAAGAATTTCTGGCTTTTGCCAAATCCGTCTTTGAGATTAACTGATTTTTAGGGTTTTGAATTAAGAAACGATTCTTTTCTGCTTTCGTCATTCGCATTTGGGACTGTAAATATTGACCTCGTGCCCGTTCATAAAACCAATGTGTATCATGCTGAGCACCACCAATTGCAGGTGCAAAAATTCTTCTTGATACTTGTTCCATTCTAATGTGAAAAGGATGGGTTGAAAAGAAATCTGCATCACTAACCTTATTTTGACTATTAGATGAACGAGAGATTTTCTGTAATAAATCTTGTGTTTCATTAAGATCTTCATTAATTTCCGTTAATTTCATTTGCAAATTAATCTCACTGAGGTTTGCCTTATCTCGAAATCGTGCATTCGAAAGTGATGCTGTTGTTTGTCCACCATTGATAACTTGAAAATCTCTTACATAAGTAATGAATTTTCCTTCTGGCCTATCTTCCACATGAACATCTACTGCTGTAGCAGAAACACCATTATTAAAAGCAAAGAACATCTTTGGGTTGGTTAAAATTGTTTGTCTAATCTTTTTGTTAACAGCAACTTTTGTACTCAAGAATGAGCGGACGTTCCCCTCTAATAATTGTGCTCCATATAGATCGTAAATGTCAGCTAAAACTTCACCGGGAATTACACTCAAAAAGCACTTGTACTCTCCAGTTCCAACAGTGCTAGCCTCTAAACAAGGAATACCATATGGGGTGTAGTCTGTAAAATTTATTTCTATGCTTTCTCTACCTGATTCCGCTAGAAATATTTTATAGAGTCGATCTATATCCCATATTTGACATTCTACTGGAACACCTTCATATTCTCTTGAAGCGAAGTTATCAATTCTTCCACTCATGAATCGGTCCGTCAAAAGCAGAATTCGGTACTTTGTTATGTGTCCCCTGTTTCTAGTAAGCAAGTCAATTAAGTCAGCAGCAGCTGTACTAATCTCAATCCTTTTATTTAAATTGTTATGAAAGGTCTCATCGATAAAACGAATTGGCCACTCAAATATTTGTTCGGCCTCTTTTCGTGCCAATGTCCTTTCCTCGTCATTCCCTGTGTAATCCGCAACAATAAGGTTCATGGTATAATCTAATTCATCAAGAATATATCCGTCTATTCGTAGTTTCCGATTTCTAAGACCATTGCCAAGATAAAATGCATGCTCTAAATCCGGCAAAACCTCGGCATTTACCAAATACTCTGTCATAATTCCAACAAAAGCTGCACTGGAACCTTCTCCATATGCAGCAGCTGTAGAACGAACATCTTCTAATAGTCCTTTTCTAAATTCCATAACATCCATAAATGGCCCCCAGTATCAATTAATCTTCCAATCTTCTAAAGCTTGTATACTAAGCTGGTATACTGAAGCTACAACTCCAGTTGGTACATTGTCCTTTATCAATCTAGGAAAATTCTCATCAACTCTGAACATTTTAACTCCACTTAAACGATAATACTGTTTCGCATATTCAGGCAATTCAATATACCCACAACGTAGCAGTTTATCATTAAACAACTCTAGTGCAGAATAAGAAGCACTTAAGGATCCTCTAACTTGACTTATTTTACTATTTAATGTAAATGCATTGGGGCTATTCTGAGCTGTCTTATCGATAAAATATAATATCAGTTCACCTGGAAGTTGTGCATCAAGCTGTTCAAGCGAAGATATATTTACTGTCTTTCTCCCAATACCTAATGCTTTCACTTCGTGCCATCCATCTGAAAAAATAAAATCTTGATCTGCACCGTCAGGCCCTATCCAACCATTTACAGCCTCCAGTAATGGTATACCATTTGAAATGGCTTGCTGCAAATAATGAATTTCTCCTAAAAGTCCTTTTTGTTGAGCGTCATTTAGAAAGCCAGAAGGTTGGACCTCCATCAATTTCGCCCATTGACTATACCTTTGAATGACAAACTCAAGACCATTTATATCATTATTCTGATTTCGCGAAGACTCTACCATATCACAACATAATCGAATAAATACATCTTCCTGTTCACCTCGAATAAGTCGAAAGGAGAGTGCCCATTTACTATCAGCTCTCTGTCCTTGGGTAACTATTATTGATTTAGAAGAAGTAGTAGTCTCTGGCTGAAACTCAGTGATTAATAACAACGATTTTTGATTAATGTTTTCATACCCAATATGCCATTCCAGTGGATGTTCTGCGTCAATTCTTACAAAACTGTTATTATGAATTGCGAGTTTATTCCATTTTGCAAGGAGAGTTTCATTAGATATCATCTTCATCCTCCTCGTCATCATCTGAATCCATCCAATTACTTAGTTCTATTTGGTTTACAACATAATTTGCAGTTCTAACTATTCCATCACCTGGGAGCCCAATACCAAGAGCAAATATAGTATCTGGGATTTTTGGGTTAGGATTTCCTCCCTGCTGACTTTCAAGGACATGCAAAATTAGTAGAGGTCTTCTGTTCTCTATTAAGTATGCACTATCAGGTACATTTCTCTTCCCGGGATTAGATTTTTTGAAAACATCCTCAACTTGTTCAATTTCCTCTTTAGATAGTCCAGCTCTCGTTGATCCACCGGAACCAACACGTACTTTAGTCCCGGATACTTTAATCATTCCATCCGATTCCGTGATTGTACGCTTCTCTCTGTTAACAGTAATTATTCCATTTGCACCATTAAGGTGATAATCCGTTCCCGATCCATTAGGAAGGAACACATCCCATTCAACAAGGAAAGAATTTTTTTCAATAAAGTCAGCCAATGCTCTACTTTGGAATGCCAAATGCCATGGATGGGTATCAAAGCTACGTAAAAGGTCAATGACATGATTTCGGTTTATGCCAGACCACATCTGACCATTTTGGTCGATTGTAACTTTCTCTCCAACAATATCCAATTGAGCAACAAAGAGTTTGAAAGCTCGCTCATTTGCCACTAACACTTGTGGTTTTGACTTAAGACGTGGGGTTTCCAGAAGTTTTCCCGTTACCTGAATAGGCCTGCTCACTCGTGTACCAGAACGCATTTTATTCCTGGCAGTGACAATTAGCGAGTTTGGATCCTGTCGAACCTTCAATCCAAAATCTCTTGGTGTTAGGTTCAGTTTGTTCATTCTGCTTATTTCACTTTTCAGCTCATTTGAAGCCTCTGTAATAAATCCATACCAGTCAATAGCGTCCTTTGCCATCCATATTTTAAAGATGTCATCGTAGTTTGGTCGGTAACCAAACCATCTGCCCATTTGCATGAGAGTATCATACATTTGAGAATTACGATAAAAATAACTAACACCTAGGCCTTCTAGAGTTAACCCCCTCGACAAACTTATTCCGCCGATTGCAATCACACGGAAACCTTTTTCTTTATGTGCATAGTAGTCCAGGCTTGCTGCCCCGGTTTTTTGATTTACAGCCCTTGCCTCGATTGGAGCAATTGCTTTATACAAGTATTTTTGTTGCAGAGTAACCCAAGGAATCTCTGATTTGCTTTCTAATTTATGCTTTTCCCATACCTGTTTTAAGAATCTCAAAGAATTGATTTCCATTGCCTGTTTTTCACTTAATGCAGAATAATTTCGAGCATCTGATTTAACTTGATTAAGCCAAATAATAATTTGGTTTTTTATTTCCACCTGTACATCGGTGAAACGGCTGACGTTAATAAGCATGGAACGATGATCTGTTATATCCCCACGCAGATCCCTAATAGCATTTAATAATAGAAAGTATCCCAAAGCTTCATACAAACTACCAGGTAATTCATCCACCTCAAGGTCCTTTTTATGATTAAAAGGAAAGAAATTGTCAATTTCCTCAGTATCAATTTCTTCTAAACTTTCTTTATATTTGGGCGTTTCTCCAAATATGCCATCTGATCCAATATAATTAGTTGGAGGAGACAACACATAAATAAAATCTCTCGGGAACAAGTCATCCCCTACCATTTCGTTATCAGTCTCAGGATTAATAAATATATTAGCAAAAGGTGTAGCGGTTATACCAACATAAGAGGCCTGATAAAATCTTTTCAATATTGAACGAATTGCAGCATTTATTGCGGTCGGATCTTTATCTTCCTTTTTAGTGTTTACTGAAGCATTATCCGCTTCGTCGTCAATCACCAATAGAGGTAAATCAATCATTCCATTGTTATCAGCATTGTTGGACAAAAGCCAGCTTTCTAAGTTTCTTAGTATAGATTTATTTTTTTTAACTACAAATAAGGCAGGCTCGGTGATATTCCTTAAGGTTAAATCGTTACTATTTAATACTGTGGAGCTAAAATCAGAGATAACACTTGTAAAAGCAGATATACGCTTTGTTGCGTCTATTTTCCCAACTCCGTCAAATACATTTCTAACTTGTTGGTTTCCTTTTAGCCGTAATAAATCCTTGCTGAGTCTTCCTGCAAATTCTTTATCGAGACGTTCCTGTGTTTGCATTCGTAAGTTTTCCATCATTCCCGCTAATACAATTATTACTTTGTAGCCAGTGTCAGCAGCTTTATTACAAATAGCTGTGTAATTCACCGTTTTTCCCGATTGAACATCTCCCAACACAAGGCCACGTCGTTGCCAAGGCTTGTTATTTTGAGGATCCCCTAACAAGTCCACTATTTCAGTTGATACTATATCTAAATTTGATGTAACACGTGTATTCCATCCTTTAATATCTTCCAAGAAGCGCTTATAGCGGTTCCAATAATAGAAGTCCAATTCAGCAGTTCTGCTTGGAAGCCAAGATTGATGATCACTGTTCTGATCATAAATATAAGCCCCTGTATCCATAGTTATCATTAGAGATGCCTTCAGATTTTTAATTACCTGATTAAACTCTTCATCTGACACAGGTACCGCCATACGAAGCGTATTGGCTTCATATATGACAACCTCTTCGCTCGGAGGACTAGATGGATACTTCGTATTCATGGCAACTGAAATGAAACGCTCGAGCATTTGTGCATTTTGACTTAACATTCACCTTACCTCCTGGGTAATATCTGTAAATATTTCTGGATGCTGATCAAATGGCTCGGTTACCGACAGCCTTTTAATCATTTCCTCACGTTCTTTTGCATTATTGCATCCTGTAAGAAGTTGATTTAATAAATTAACTAGATCAGGTTTTGATATTTCACTCTCATTGACTATTCGTTCATCACTAGTTAAGTCAACATATAATTGATTCAAAGGCAGGCTTCGTTCTATTTGCATCAACAACTGTTCAATAAATCTTTTTTCAGTCGTTCCCATTGTACTTATCGCTTCTACCAGGGGATACTCCCGATTGATTTCATACACGATGCCTCCTTGCCTAGTTCGGAGGCGTTTCCACATATGCACTTTTGAATCATCTGTTTCTCTCTTACCCCGAAAAGTCCACGTGCGTTTACTAGTTTCTCCTAACCTCTCTATAATTGCACCTACATTTTTTCTGACAACTTCAGGCGGTACAGCCATAGACTTCTTAATATCTAGAGTCCAAAGAGAATCCAAAGAGTTAGGAATATCGATTTGAACTCTGGCTAGTTTGGAAAGATCTCCTTGCCTCATCATTTTGAACCAGGTTCCCCATACAAGCAAACGTTTATTTCGATAGACGTAGAAACCTTGTTTTTTTCGAATCCCATCTTGACCACCCAGCATGTTGATTTCTGATTCATCCAGCTGAGAAATATGGGGCAGAATATATGGCCGAACAATTACTTTCTGACCCTCTACATTAATTATTTCATCATCCATTATTCGCGTACTTTTTTCAGATAGAAAAGGGTCGATTGCTTCGACAGAAACGTTATTGATGTTTATTTTCACCTTTTTCAAGCCAGTTTCACCATTAAGATAACGGTGAAAAACAAGCGACAAGTGTTCACGTACACTGTCCATATACTTGCCCATGCTCAAGTCAAAATTTATTTGTCCTAATTTCAAACGGTCTAACTCCTGCCAGATTACTAGGGTACCAGAAACAAATTCATCTAACTTTTCAATTTGAGGGAAATCTTTAAAATCAACATCCTCTAATAGTCTTAGGGACCACTCGCGTGTTGTTGCAATATGATCCAGATCCCATTGAGCCCCTACTATTTGATTATGTTTCTTACTGACTACAGTTAGTCTGCGGCATTGAGACATAGATGCTGTTTTCAATCCTAATCCAAATCGTCCAAGATCGTCGGTATCTCTTTCATTTAATGGATTACTGCTACCATATCGCATAGCATTTATTAATTCTTTTTGGTTCATGCCTTTTCCGTTATCTAATATAGCAATATATGGATTGCCAATTGGAAAGAAACTCAAATCAATTGTACATGCACTTGCAGCAACACTGTTATCAATTATATCTGCAATTGCCGTTTCAAGAGAATACCCTATAGCACGAGTGGCTTCCATTAGAATCGGGGCATAAGGTGGTACGTCCCAATCTTTCAATTGTATTTCCCCTTTCATAAAAGCTTCTAGATGATTTGTTTATAAGTTAATTGTATTAAATTTGTTTTATAGAAAATAAACCTAAGTTTCCCCTTAATTCTACAATATTCTTGTAAAAAAATGTATGGTATTTTAGAGGATTATTAGTTTATAAGCTTTTGTTTATGTAAGTAACTCAAACTTCGCACCTAAATAATTATGCGAAAGACTCGGTTCTGAAGGAATCCTCCCGGATTCTATTTGGTCCTTGACAAAATGCTTTATAAATACAAAAAGCACCTCGTTCTTTGGTATAGTGGATTTGACGAGAATACACTACCAAACAGAAGAGGTGCTTCCTATATGATAGAGCAAAATGACCAAAACAATCAACTACCAAAAGAATTAAAATCTGTTTTTTATGAATTAGAGATTTCCAAACATCTTCGAAATGCTGGAATTAAGAAGAAATTCGGGTTTTCAGCTTTCAGTTTGTTTCAACTTGTTTTTTGTCTCATTTTCCAACCTAAAAGTTGGTTTAGCCTTCTTCGATCAAAGAAGGGAAACCAATACCCAGATAAAGATTCCATCTATCGATTCATGAATCATTCAAAGTTTGCTTGGCGTCGTTTTCTAACTATTCTTAGTGCGAGCACTATCCAAAAAGTTAATGTTTTAACCGATTCAAATCGTCTAAAATTATTGATAATTGTTGATTCTATGTTTGAACGAAACCGAAGTAAAAAAGTTGAGCTTTTAGCTCGTTGTATGAATCATTCCTCTTTAATCAAACGGTTTTATAAAGGGTTCCGTATGCTTACTTTGGGTTGGTCAGATGGGTTTACCTTTATGCCTATAGATTTCACACTATTGAGTTCGAAGAACTCACAAATCAACGGAATATCTGCCGATATCGACAAACGAAGCTCTGGATATAAACGTCGTTTAGAAGCACTAGAATCGTCTCCCTTTGTCATTCCAGGAATAATTGAGCGAGCTCTTAAAGCGGGTGTGCCAGCTAATTATGTGTTAATGGATACTTGGTTTACACAACAACCTCTAATCCAATCCATTGTTGTGATTGGTGTAGATGTAATTGATATGGTCAAGAACACCAAGCAATGCTATTTAGTAAATGGTCGCAGACTCTCTTTAAAAGAACCTATTTTTACTCCATACCCGTTCAAGGGAAAAAGGGAATTCTGGCTCTATTCATACCACGATGGCCAACGGCATACTGTTAAAAGTTGTGTTTGTTCAAAACCGTAATAAAAAGAGCGAATGGCTGGCAATTCTCAGCACCGATTGCACGCTTTCTGAACAAGAAATCGTACGAATCTATGGAATGCGCTGGGACATTGAGGTCTACTTTAAGACGATCAAATCCTTATTACGCCTACAAAAAGAGTTCCAAGGGGTTTCGTATGATTTACATATTAGCCACACAACCATTGTATTTTCGAGCTACATTGTCTTGGCAGAATCGCTGCAACACAGATCAACGAACATTAGGTGGACTCTTTTATGAACTTTGCGATGAAGTATACGAACTTGATTGGGCTGTTGCTTTACAGCAACTAATCGAGCTTCTTGAAGATACCCTAAAACAGATTAACAAAAAAGTTCAAAAACTAATCAAAAGTCAACTTCAGCAGTGGATCGCTTGCCTTCCCAATTACATCAAGGCATATTTGTCGATCTCACTCTGCGAAGTTTGAGTAATAATATTTTTTTATTTTTTTTATATATTTATATAGAGTTGTTTTATGTATAAATCCGTACCTATTACAAATATGATTTCCACATTTACCCAAAACTCCTATTTAAAGTATCGGGTGCGTTAGTTCAAGAAGAATTAATCTAAAATAAGGACCACAAATGGGTCCTTTTCTTTTTGCGGCATTTACAACATTATCGTTGAACAGAGCCTATTATTAAATAGGGTTATACTTTTCAATCATATATCTTAATCAATTGTCCTTCTTCTGTCATTTTTTCTGAAAAGGCAACTTTAAAATCCCTTAACGTATTAAAAACACTTTCACACACTTCCTCTACGCCTTCACCAACGACAAGGATTTCCATATGCTTCATTAATTCTTGGATGACATTGGCAACTTCTAAGACTGTACCAATGGTTTCAATCTTGATCATATCTTCAGTCCCCCCTTTTTTTATTATTTTATCTTTTTGTTGCAAAAAAGTCATGTATGTTGTTGAAGTGGGAATATTAATAGTTAGTATTGTTCTTCAACTAAAGGGTACGTTTCTACAATAATTAGAGACGCTTTTTACTAACTAATGGAGTTAAAAAAGGATTATTTATTTTTTCTGTTTTATACTATTCAATAACTCCTTGAAAAGAAGATTTAGATAACTAATCAACTTATAACCAATGGTTGTTCATCGTTAAACTTCACTGTGAATAAATACCGATAAACTGTATCATTTCCTTGGGGGGAAGGAAGGGATCTGTAAGAAGGAAGCAACCATGGATACTCAAACCATAATCTGTTAAAATTTAATTATATTCCAAATTATAAGGAATATGAATTTATTGAATGGATGATTAACTATGGATTTAAATAGGAAAAAAGGGTTAATAGTTTCTTATTATCTTTCTAAGTATGATAGAAAGGCATTAAAAGAACTGAAATACGATTCCTTTAGAGCTGCTTTTAGAGATATTGGTGCAAAACTTGATATTCCTCCCAATACCATCAAAAATAGAAGAGATGATTATGATTCATTAAATGATAATAATAGATCTGGATGGTATCAGAAAGAATTATCTAAAAGTACCCTTGACGTTGTAGAGAAATTTGGAAATATTAGTGAAGATGCTTTGACAGAAATAGTTAAGGATATTTTATTCAGTTCCAATGAGATTAGTTCAATATCAGAAATACTTCAAACTTATGGTGATACTTCTAGTGATCGTTCGTATAATAACAGGGGAATTACTGGTAAACGGGCAGAGAAATTGTTTATAAAATATTTTAACGATGGATTTTTTGATGCATATCAAGGAGAGCTAATTGATACGCGTGATGATGGCTGTGGCTATGATTTTAAATTAAGTGGAGAGTCAGCGATTGTATTCGAAATAAAAGGTCTCTCGTCTGAAGTGGGTGGTGTAAGCTTTACAGATAAAGAATGGTCAGTTGCAAAAGAGTTAAAAACAAAATACATTCTTATAATAATAAGTAATGTATTTAATAATCCAAGAATAAAATTAATTGTTAACCCTTATGAAAAAATAAATCCAACAAAAAGACTTACTAAAGTAATATCGGTCAATTGGACTTTTCAAACAAAAGAATTATGGTGATTGCTAGTGGGAATTATTGAATCTATTAATTGACCTAAAAAGAGTCTTGATTGAAGTAAGTGGCATTAGTTAAAGCGATTTCAAAAGAGGTGCCCTTTTATATGGAAAATATCGTTGAGGCTATTTGATTATTTAGCATATCAATAAATATATTAAGTTTGTGAAATATTACACTTAAAGTAACAGGTGCTAGAGTAAAAGTAGAAACTGCAAATATGGAATTTCTCATTCCCCTAGAAGGACACTGATTCTTTCTGTCGAATAATTAATAAATTAGACTGGAGGCGATCTTATGGCTACATATAAGCAAATTCAAGAATACATAAAGCAAAAACACGGTTACTCAGTTAAAACCTGTTGGATTGCCCATATGAAAGAAGTTTGCGGTCTTAATCCAAAGAGATCACAAAATAGACATTCACCAAATGCTAGGGTTCATCCTTGCCCGCCAGGAAAGCAGAATGAACTAAGACAAGCTTTCGAGCATTTTAAAATGATATGATCATTAGCACAAAAAAAGAGTAAGAGCAGCTAGATGCCCTTACTTTTTACTTTAATTTGATAGGGATGGGTGTGGTTCATTATCATTAACATTTCAATGGCTGACATTTCAGGTGAATTTTCAACAAAATCCTTCAATTGCTACCTAAAAGGGAAGCTGGCCCGCCAGGCAGCTTAGCACACCTACTCCTCCATATAAAGTTACTAGTATCACCCTCTCCTGTTTTAGAAAATGGTATACATTATTTCTCTATTGGTCTGCTTCCCCTTAATTTTGTTGTCCAGTTAAGTGTAGACTATTCATCTACCCTTAATAGATTCAGATATTTATAAGGTAATTTCATGACATAGGACACCCGTACGTATCCTTCTTTTAGTATCCTTTCATGTACGGATCTTCCATCCAAATAAACATAGGAGAGCATTCTTCCGTGAGCATCCCTTAATGATCCCCCTCTTCAAACTCCATCGTTAAACTGCCGCCCTTTACCAACTTGTTATTCCTTTGGAACGATTCTTTAAAAATGGTTGGACACACATTTTCGGTTTTCCAGATTCGGGTATATAAAGTGGCAGACACCGTCCAGTAATTGGATAGTTCCTGGCGCTTTTTTTTTTTAGTCTCTTCACCAATTTCTGTGGTTTCCACTCAATTCCAGAAATAAGTTAGCTAGATTAAATAGTTTCTTAAGTTCAAAAGCTGTATCTCCCCCCTATTAGTAGGTGTACTTTTTAATGTGAATAAGTTAGATTAAGCAGCAATGTACGAGTTTTAAAAATTTAACGAAGTTGCCACAAATATGGATAGGTGCCAACAGCTCATTACCGAATTATTAAGATGAGAGCGAGGTGCTTATTGGTGTATATAATACACGAGTGGCTAAGTAGGTTTTGGGATTGGTTTTGGTATTTTCGTCGTGGAAAGATAAGATACCATGTGTTTGATTTTGGGGACACTTACAATGCAATGGCTTCAGATGGGAAGGTAGCCGTGTTTCATTGTTATGGAAGTACTCCAGAAGCTGCAAAAGAGATGGCGTTCTATAGAATGCGACGGGTTTATGAAAAAGAAGAATAAAGAAAAGAACCAGACTTTATCCTTCTTTAAATTGTTCTACAAAAGTTCTACGTGGAAAAATAGATTAATCAATTTCAATGTTTACCTTTTTAAGATACTATTAATATTGGTTTTTCCTGTATCTAAATATTCATACCTCAATCTATAAATAGAATGAAGGGAAAATAGATATTTTATAGAATTTTATATTATGTTCATTAAAGTAACACTTTAATTTTGGGGAGAAAATATGACAAAGGTCTATATCATTAATACGAATAAAAATAATGACATTAATGCTGAACAAACGATGTTACAAGAAGAAAAATGTGCAGCATTTTATACACCTTGGAAATACTACATAGACACTATTGAAGCAAATGATATTGTATTTTTATACTCAAGTGGTGTCGGGATTGTAGCAAGGGGAATTGCAACTGGTATTGTGGAAGTTCGTGACTATGGAGGACAACCGGACGAAGAAAGGTACATGTATCTAAATCGATTTCAATTACTAAACCAACCATTAAGTGCAGCTAATGTCACCGGAATTATTAGAGATGTTGCTGGTGCAGATTTTGACATAAAGTGGAATCAAACTATGATACCGATTGCTTATAACTTTGGTATAAAAGTTTGGCAGCATATTACACGCTATTGCATGTAGAATAACTTCAGTGAAAGCTAAAAAATATTAAATATATGATTTAGTAAAAAGGGAACACAAGAAGGCTAGTTCATTTTTGAATAGCCTTCTTTTTTTATCTATAATTTTTCCTTTCATCAGTAGGATATGTTCTCCGACTAACCAATCAAGTCCATTTGGACATAACCATTAATTGAAATAAATAGTAAAGGTGGGATACTCTTGCTAAACTCAAGATGGATCTTTATTCTTATCGGCCAAAATAATACTGGAAAGACAACATTTCAGAAGATAATTATAAAATACCTATGCAATGAAAATAAAGACCCTAAGTTATTTAGCAATACTCGTCTCCCGGTTAAACACACTTATTCTATTAGCAAACTTTTTTTACATTTTTTATGAATAGAATGTTTCAAGAGAGGAAAACCGATTACAAAACTGTAAAGGACAATTTTAATAATTATTTTGATAAAAAATCAAAAGGTACTGAAATATCCTTTTTATCTTCTTATCTTGACATTAATAATATTAGGAAATGATTACAGAGGGACATAAAAGAGCATATAACATTGGAGGAGTTTTTTGAAGCAATTCTTATAACGCGTTAGAAAAAGAAAAGGAATTAAACCTAGAAATTGTCGGAACTAAATTGGGATGAACGATTCTGGTTAGAAAATCCCCCTATTAACGATAATGAATATTTATCTTATATCAATTATATAATTGATGAATTCGACATTGATAATCAGATTTAAAGTCACGTACCTCTAGATTACTTAACAAATCCAGTAGCAAAAAAAAGTTTTGATAAGGGATTAAATATCTTAAAAGAAAATGCTTTAAATTCTATAGATTCAGATGAATTTGTATAGAGGTAAGTAAAGATCAGAATTGATAGGTTAGCTAACGATTTTGTTAATTTACTAATTAATAGGGCAAAAATTCAATGACCTAGTTATATTATTTTGGTGCGAAATGGGGTATCTTAGCAGTTACATTTGCTGAACCATCAGACGTTATATTCCAGAAAGATGTATTTAAAGACCCTGGTATCACAATTAAATAACAGAGTGAAGTTCATTAACAAAAAAGTGACCTTAAGACAGATGCGTTTTTGTTCGTTTTATTTACCGACTATTTTTATTACAAAAATAGTACCGTTCTAGCTATATGCTCGATACTGTCCGTTGTTCTGCTAAAAATCCAGACTACAAATATGTCGAATAGATAAAATCATATGCGCCCATTATCGACAGTTTTGCTGGTAGTGGGTGCATTCTCTTCGTACTCTTCTTTTCGATCGTTGTGTTTATTGTACTCTAGTTCGTCGTCTTCTCATCCTAATAAATAAGATGTTGTATGGCTATTCCCTCATGCCAATTAAAAAAGAGCGCTCATTTATTGAACGCCCTTCCTGCGATTATTAAGATATTTTTTATCATGCCTTGTTTCTCGCTGTTTAGTACGTAACGTAGGTAGAGAAAAAGTACACCCGTTCCAAGCCCTGCTACGAAGTATGATGGGTTAGCTTTGCTGCTATTGCGCCTACTACAAAGTTAAGTCCTGCCATGAATAAAAGTACTTGCGATAGTTTTTGATTGCCGTCCAGGTTAGCACTCCTCTTCGTGTTTTATGTCTTTAATGTGCAATCTTTGCGGCAGGCAGCTCTTCTCTTATGCCTTCTTTCATGAGCTCACACAATTTGTATGTCCTTATGTAGATTAGATTATAGATAGGTCTGGTCCAAAATGGTCATCAGGATAGGGAACTCTCTTTAATATATCGATCAAAAAAATAAGATAATTTTTTACTTCTTTACGATAGGTACTGAACTTACTAATATCCCTATCTTTATAAGCGTGAATAGCATTTCTTTTACTTTGAATTTTAACTAACCAGTCGTTTTTTTCCTCACGTTCTTCATCGAGCCATACACTTCTATAAAAGAATTCACGTAGCCCATTAAACATTGCCCCATCTGGGTCCACTGTCTTTTTTCTTTGAACAATTGCATTAATGTCAGATTTATAATCGTTATAATAAACTGATAAGAAAAGTTTCATTGTCCCCTCAACAAGTGCCCCTAGATTAGCCCAAGCTAATATTAAGTCCCCTTCTTCTGCTCCACTTATTGGCTCATTTTCCCATTTATATAATGAATTACTTAAAGAAGATAGCCAGTCTAATCTAGACTTAGTTAGCAGCTCGGCCGCTTCTAATGGTGCCCATCCCTGAGCACGAGACCAAAAATTTTTTACATGGTTATTAATTTCAACTATTTTATCAACGATTTCACAGTAAGCTAGATTATCAACTGTTCTCTGATTAAACATAATCGCTTCCTCCTAAAAATGCAGCAATTTTTTCACTTCTAACAAGATACAGCAAACAAAAAATTATAATTCAAAAATTCTTTCTAACTCTTTAGAATGTTTTTCATTAAGGATTACAAAATTAGCAAACTTTTCTTTATCAAACCACATAACCATGTCAACTGTTTCTAAATCCACTTTCAACCTTTCAAGTACGTGTCGTATTTGTATCCATTTTCCTTTATCGGTTAATGCCTTACCTGTAACAGTTATGACTAGGTCATGAATGTCTCTCATACTATCCATATTTATTATTACTAACACGTTTGGATATAGATGTTTTGGATTTATGCTCTTAAATTGTTTCGCAGATTCACGAATTTTTCTAGATATCGCATTATATGTTGAATCTGGAATAGCCCCCTCAAATTCAACTAATTCAAGGGTTTTTTCTTCACAATAAAAGAGAAGTGAATCAGACTGATTTACTGTAAAGTCAGGTGTTTTTTCGTCAGTTTCATCTATCTTATCAACCTTAAAGTTGTATTTTTCCTCAAGGTATTTTTTAATCATTTTTTCTCCTTGTCTTGCCATTACTGTCCTCCTGTGTATAGCAAACCCATAAACATTTAAGCAATGATCAATTCTAATTAAGCGGTTTGCTTTTTATTTCTAATACTTACCATCCTATTGTTATACTTTAATTCTTAAATAGTACCTGCGTGGATGAATGGGTGCCTGGTTATAAGCGCTAGCTATAATTGATTCTTCCTTACATACAATAAAAAACTTTCTCTTATTAGCCTTCGCTAAGCATCACTTTAGCAACCCGCTTTAATAATATGCGATATGACGTTGTAGCAATTTGAGAACGCTAGTACCTCTTTCTTTTTTATTTTCTTTATCAAAGAATAGAATATCTCTTTGTAGCTTATTCATTTTTCGCCCCTCTCCAATCCAAAATTAAAGTTCCTCTCAACATTTTAATTATACAATTATTTCCTATGTATCGACATAAAAATACGAATTCAAGATGGGGAATAAAGGGACATATACAAAAAACTGAGGGCGAAAATGCTTAAAGCGATTCATGAATACTTAAAAAATAAACAAAAATTTATTAACAGCTAAACCGACCTTTATTGAAGATTAAAGGCATGAAAAGATAATTTCCATGCCCTTCTTCCTCTTCTAATTTCCAAACCGCACCAAATAGTATATATCTCATTATATGCATTTCAAGGAATCTATTACCGATACCAAAATATGTTGGTAAAATGCTAGCTAAATAAACACTTGAATTACCAATACTCCGATAAGAAGTTAATTCATTGGGCACAAGAGAGGTATAGAGGCCGCCTAATTCAGGAGGCTTATTTGTTATTTAGCAATATTTACAAATTTGTTTCTTTATCTACGTCATTATTTGGATCTTTAGTTAGCGTATGATATCTCAATAGTAATATCCTGATACAAGTTCCTAATAACATAACAGAATAGGTCAGAGAAAAGATAATAAAATAACTCAATATTATACTGATTGGAATAAATAATCCCCATTTAAATGGCATTTGTATATAGGTTATTATAAAAGAAAATATCCCCATTACTAAAGTAAATCCCGTAATAGCACCACTAAAATAGAAATTAAATATTATGCTTATCAAGTCCTGAATATTATTTTCCTCATTAATCTTATAAATAACCTTCTCACTAATTGTTCCTGTAATTAATGCCAGACCTCCGATGATTAAACCTAAAAGAGTAAATAGACCTCCAATAATTGCTGGCAATAAAACTTGCAACAAAGGGATCACCGGATTAATTTTTTCGATATCATGATTTTTAAAAATCAAGTAAGAAAGTAAAGAAGTTAAAGAAATACTTATTAATAAAGAAAACAAAGCTTCTTTGCTCCATAAAAGATCCTTGTATTTTTTTGTATCAAAAAATAAATCATGAAACCTATTTTTCAAATAAAAATATTTAATATCGTTGGCTTCAAGCTCCTGTTTTGGTTTCCTCATCTTCAATCTTCCTTAATAATTCAGACTTTAATTCCCTTTGCTTTTTCAACAAATCTTCTCTTGCTGTTAGTTTCATGGAGACCAAAGATACGTACCCGGCTCTCGTTTTTTCTTCAATTTCGGGTATGCTATCTTTATTAATATCTGCTATGCCTTTAGTATATAAAGCTTGTTCCTCACTGTTAACAAAAGCAGGTTCACCGGAAGTATTTTTACCACGTGCAGTAAGTTTCCCGTAGCCAACAATAACACCGTTAATTAAATTTTTGATAAAAGCAGAAGTTACATCCAATCCCTTTTCAGCTGTTCCTCTTATATTAAAGGTGAACTTTCTACCACCTGTTTCGGCTAAATCATCAGAATTCAACCCGAAAAGCGATTCAAATAGCTTTTTATCATTATTTGGTGGTATCAAATCGACTGTTAGTTGTTCAACGAGATTAACTTTTCTAAGCTTCTCATTTAGTAACTGCTTATCACTTTCTAAAATAATTTCAATCTCTCCGACTTCAGGAACTAATTTTTCTATTAACTGTCGAAACCGATCAATGAATTGCTTCCTACCGAAATCAAGTTTAGGTACAAAACCTATCGTCTCATTTTTAACATCAAAACAAAATGTAATGTAAGTTGCTTTTTTATTGTCTTGTGTTTCCATTACATCATCCGTTTCTTCGTCATAGGAAACGTGTACCCCTGGTGCATATGCGACTAACCTTCCATTGACAATTAATGTGTCAGGATCCTTGTATAATGTAATAAATTTAAAATGTGTTGTTTTTTTCTTTACAGTTTCTTTTAATTCTACATCAGTTTCCATTTCCAAAAAAACTTTTCTTAGTAGATAATCGAGGGATATTTTATTGTTATAAACCTCAAATATTTTTTCATTGATATTAAATTTTGCAAAGTAGACTGTTGCCAAATCTTTCCCCTCCGAAAAATGATCTCTTTTAATCTATATCTTATCACTTTTTTGTCAGATTCTAGGGAAATTTGTTAATTTTTATTATCAGTACTTTTTTCAACAGATATAACCACTTCACTATTACATTATGAACCTTCAAATAGAAATAGCACGTGGTTTTATAACTTTGAAGGTATTCTCGGTACCTATTTTAATAGTTGTGAAGGGATTGTTAATTTACTATATTTTTTTACGGTAACTTGATCATACGCCACTATCTTCTTCCTTGGATCAGGTATTTCACACTCTACGACATGAAAATGTATTCCTTTTTGAGTTTTATTTACTTTTAAGTACACCCGAACAATCTCAATATCTTCCGGAACTCTCTCAGCTACTCCTAGAACAGGACACAAAAGTTTATGTTTAGATAAAGACTTGTGTGTTTTCCCACTTTTTGCTTCTAATACGAATAGAGTGTATTTTCCATCTCTTTTTTCAACAAACATTCCATCAATTTGGATACCTATAAGGTGGATTCATGATATAGGCCACCAGTTCGTATTCTTCATTTAACAGCGTCTCTTGAACAAAAACCCCATTAACTTAAACATAGGCAAGCAGTCTACCGTAAGCATCCCTTGTGATCCCCTCTTCGATAGACCGCTTCCCTTCACCAACTCGCTATTCCTTTTGAAAGCTTCCTTTGCAAAAGGATAGACGCACATCCTTGGCTTTCTCGATTCAGGGGTGTCGATTAATAATTAGCGAATCGTTTCTACTTTTCCATTTACTCTTGCCTTAATCGTATCGCCATCGATCGTTTCTAATAAGGTAATATGCACTTGAACAGGTGCCAAATTTACCACCTCTCCAGCAAGAGCGTTGCTTTTTTAACCTTCATCTTGGATTGAATTGCCCAATAATTGATATTCTTCTATCATTTCTTGATGTTGATATGTAAGTAGTGTTGCAGCAACTATGAATGACCCTCCTGCCACTCTTTTTCGCACGGTCAATTCCTCCCTCGTTCACACTTCCAAATTAAAAAACTGCCCATATTGCTTGTTGAATCCCAGTTCGACTGTTCCAGTGGGACCATTCCGATGCTTGGCGAGAATGATTTCCATCTTGTCTTTTTGCTTAGAATCATTTGTATAGTATTCATCCCGATAAATGAATGCGATTAAATCTGCATCCTGCTCGATTTGACCACTTTCCCTCAAGTCTGACAGGATGGGCCGTTTGTCCTGACGGCTTTCAACCCCGCGACTCAGCTGCGAAAGGGCAATGACGACCACGTTTAGTTCTCTCGCCATCGTTTTTAGTGCTCTGCTTATTTCACTAATCTCTGCTTGGCGGTTATGTTTGCATTTCGGATCACCCGCAATCAGCTGCAAATAATCAATCACCACCAGGATTCTTTTTTCACCATCGTATTCCCTTCGGATCTTCCGAAGCTTTGACCAGATATAGGGCACATCCATCCCTGCCCGGTCAAAAATATGCAGATTGACCTTTGATAACTTTCCGATACTGTCGGTAAAATGATGCCAATCTTCTTCCTGAAACTCCTTTTTTGGGTTCTTCATTTTGAGACTGTCGATGTTTCCCGTAAAACCAGCCATTCGTTTCAGCAGCTGTTTTTTTGCCATTTCCAAGGAAAATACGACACTGACATCTTGAAAAGACGCACGTAGAGCTAAATTCAAAGCTAATGCTGTTTTCCCCATACTTGGACGCGCTCCAATGATAACTAAATCTGATTCTTGAAACCCTCCAGTAAGCCGGTCCAAATGGGCAAAACCGGAAGGAATCCCGACAATATCACCAAGATCTTTTTCACAGTCCTCGAATAAATCAACTAACGATGGCGTAATGTCACCGTTATCCTCATCGACTTGATCCTCCTCCACAGCCATTAAGTCGTGAATCCCATCGCTTAAGGTTTTATTGATTTCTGTCTCTTTTGCCTGCTCGATAATTTTTCCGGCAATCTGAATCGCCTTTCGTTTTTGTGCATATTCCCTGACCAATTTTTCATAAAAATGAAAGTTAGCAGTTGTTGGTACACTGCCTGCTAATTGGGAAATATAGCTGACCCCTCCCAACAATTTAATGTTCTGAATCCCGAGTTCCTCCACAATCGTAATGACATCAATAGGCTTTCCTTTTTCGTCCAAGCTGCGGATGGCCGAATAAATAAGCCTAAGTTTCCAGGAGTATAGCTGTTCCGAACGAATCGAGCATTCTTTCACCAATGCTTCTTCTAAAAAGAACGCCCCTACCAATGCCTCTTCTGCTTCAAGATTAAATGGTTCATGCTCTTTCATTTCTTCCCCCCCTGTCAATGCCCAATATCGCTCTCATTTTCTTTAACTCTCTTTGAATTACCCATTCACTCGCTGGTTCCAGCCTCGAGGTTCGTTTCTTTGTCTCTTCCGAATTTGGAACCGACTTCGAATTGGTTGCCTTTGGGATCAGATCGGACAATTTGGGCGGAAAGGATGAGTCCTTTACAAAGGCCAACAGGTTTCCTTGGATTTCGTCAAACGTGTAACCCTTTAGCACTTCATGCCATAGATTTACTTTCTCTTGATTCACAACAAACTGATCATAAAAAACCGCAATCCTTTTTAATAATTCAAACGTCTCCCGCTTAATCATCTAAATCAAAATCCTCCTCGTTTAAGGTTTTCTTGTAGGACTTCTGGTTGAGGTAGGATTCAAATTTGGTGCCAAATAACGTTGCCGGCCTTAGGTATTTGCTCATACGAGGGTCATGTAGCCATTCAGCTGCCTTCGAATCGATGACCTTTTTAAAATCCTCCACTGTAAAACCTTCTCTTATTCTTGCCCGGATCATTTCCTGGGTTTTGTGGGTACTTGGTTTGTAGTCGGTCCTTGTCTTTGCGTTTAAATAGTTGATGATCTCGACAACAGGAGTTTTTTTCTCTGTAGGGATCTCTGAAGAAATCTCTGGTATTGCTTGGTTCAAACTGGTCTGTTCTGCAGCTTCATTTGAACTGTTAACTGGCTCAGTTTGATTAGGCGGGAAGTCAAATTGACCTGTTGGCAGCTCAGTTTGACATTCCTCTAGTTCCTCTAGTTTTAGATAATCAATCGTATACCACTTGGTTTGATCCAGTTTTACCACATTCCAATTACCTGAAATCAAGTAACCTTGGCGTTCAAGTGAATGAATGGTCCGCTTAATCGTACTCACCGACCAAAATGGCAGCTGCTTCTGCCAATCCAAATATGTATTATAGACCCATCGTTTTCCTTCATATTTATGCTTGCTGATCGTTAGCCAGAAATGAACCTGCTGAAGGACTACTGCCTCATTTAAGCCAATTTTCACTGCCAAAGACGGCACAATGATCACTGGATTTTCTTTAATTAACATCCTGCTCATCCAAACATCTCCTTTTTTTCTTTTGTTTGATTGGCTAGTCCCCTCCATTGGGTCAGCCGCTTCTCACTTTTCATATATAGAAAAAAGCTCTAAAAGGTCAGGTGAATTTAAAATTTTTTCAAAAAAAGAAAGCTATCCATAAGAAGGAATAGCTTAAAATGTTATGTGTAATAGATTCCATGATTGATTATCCTAAAGGCAATTTTTTATAAAGTTCTCAATTAACCGTGTTTTATTAGATCCATACATTAGGATCCAAATATTAATGCTACATTTATTAGTATGAATCATCATTCAACTACACACTTCTCCCCTTAAAGCTCTTCATGCACATAAAATCGTCGATATTGTGACAATTCTATTAAGCCTATGTTTTCCAGTAGTTTTATGTAGGCAAGACATTACACTAACTTTGGAAAAAAATTCTTTATTTTTAATGTGAAGATTTGTATCGCTTTTTAAACTGAATAATGATGAAAGGAGTAATCATTTTTTGAAAAAAGTTTTCTGAGCGGAACAGATTTTTCACTTTGAAATATAAAAATCACTCTTATAGAAGAAAAACTATTCTCATACTTCTATTTGATGTGCAAAATTTATTCCAAAGGAGATTTTATTAAATGAGGAAAACAATCAAAAACAGATTTTTTCTAATTGCACTTTCATTATTGTTACTGATCGGCTTAACTGCCTGTTCATCTCCTCAATCCAAAAGTGAAACTATCGAGAAAGCTCCGAAAACTGAAATGAAAAGTGAAACTGTCAAGAAAACTCCGCAAAAGATTACGAATGAAGAATTACCCAATGTTTCAATTATTGCTACTGGTGGAACAATCGCAGGTGTCGCCGCATCTGATACTCAAACAACTGGTTATAAAGCAGGAGAGGTTGCTATAGAAACTTTATTAGATGCTGTTCCAGAGGTGAAAGAAATAGCCAATATAACGGGAACACAACTTGTAAATATTGATAGTTCTGCAATGACCAATGAAATTTTATTAAAGCTGGCAAAAGAAGTAAATAAACAATTGGCAAGTGATAGCGTTGATGGAATTGTTATTACTCATGGGACAGACACGATTGAAGAAACAGCCTATTTTCTTAACCTAGTAGTCAAGAGTGAAAAACCAGTTGTTCTTGTTGGAGCGATGAGACCGTCAACAGCGATAAGTGCTGATGGTCCACTTAATCTATACAATGCTGTAGCTATTGCTGCAAGTCCTGATTCTAAAGGGCATGGTGTCATGATTGAATTAAACGAAAAAATTGGTTCCGCTCGTGATACTACGAAATTGAATACAACCGCTGTCAACTCTTTTGATTCATTTGAATATGGTGATATTGGGAATGTTCAAGGTAGTAAACCTTATTTCTATAACAAGCCTTCTCGTATACATACGAGCGAAAGTAAGTTTGATATTAGTAATGTAACAGAACTTCCGAAGGTAGAAATTTTATATGGGCATGGAAATGATAGTAGAATATTGGTTGATGCTGCTGTTAAGGGAGGAGCAAAAGGGATTATACACGCAGGTACTGGAAACGGAAGCGTCTTTCCTGAAACGCAAGAAGGACTCGTTGATGCCCAGAAAAAAGGCGTTGTGATTGTCCGTGCATCACGTGTAGCTACTGGAATGGTAACACATGAAGTAACTGATGATACAAATAAATTCGTAACATCTGATTCCTTAAACCCAGCAAAAGCACGTATTTTGTTAATGTTAGCTTTGTTAGAAACTTCTGATCCTGTAAAAATACAAAGCTACTTTGATAATTACTAAATTTTCGAAAAAATCAACTCCCGAACTAATTGAACCTGAATTATTCATACCTTCTCTATGGTAAAGCATTTAATTAAAAACCCAGTGACATTTCTACTCTTTTGAAAGAACCATATGCCTGTACGAGGGCTATGCATGATTTACAGCTATGCAGTGTTGGTGAACCGAGCTCCTTTTTGCGTAATGTTGCGCCGGACAGTTTCCTTATGAATTAGTTTTATCAAAGAAAAGGCCGTACCTAAAAAGGCGTTATTTCGACTTTTTGAGTCGGCCTCTCAATTTGTTTGATTATATCCCAAGCATGGATATTAATGACAAGTTTTAGTTTACTTTTAAGTCAAATGGAATACCAAACTGGAGGTGAATTATGTATAAACTGCGAGGCCATCATCTTTTTTGCCTTCTAGGCTATCGGGGAATGGGCTATTCTCAAGAATACGTGGAAAATATGACGCGTGTGCATCAAACCTTGAGAAACAACCCCAAAACGCTGATTCAGCTTGTAAAGGGACCAGATCAGTTGTGTGAAAAGTACCCCAACTCAGGTGAATACCATTGCCAAAACGAGAACATTTATGAGAGAGATGAAGTTATTTTAGCCAAAATGGAACTTAAAATCGGACAAATTCTGAAATGGGAGGACATTGAGTCCTGTATCCGAAAGCATGTGATTCCTTCTGATATTCAAGTGGTCTGTGAAACCTGTTCTTGGCGTTCTTACGGGGTTTGCGAGGAAGGTATTCGTGAGATTCTTGAAGGGAAGGGCTTAAGAGAAGTTCAATAAGCCCCCATCTATTCAATCAATTTAATATAATTAAGTAGTAAAAAGCTAATGAAGGTAGAGTACTATGACCAAAGCATTAAGGCGTTTAGCCATTTTTTCATCTATTACAGACCTGGCACTCACTTCAACGTAATTTTTAATTCCGTAATTCTTCCTTCCGAAGCATTCGCCTAACAACCTTCCCTACAGCACTTTTCGGCAAGCTATCTATAAACTCCACATATTTTGGCTTTTTATAGGAAGCTAGATGATCTTTGCAATGCTCAATCATTTCTTCATCACTCGCCGTGTGTCAAAACAACAAAAGTAAAAAAGTGCAATAATCCGTTTCTGGATTATTGCACTTTTTGTTCAACTATTTGGACTAACCCATTCCCATAAACCTTTGAAAAATTTCTTTTATCAACGTTCAAACCAAACGGAATTCATTGTGTAGTTTAATGTACTCCATTAACAAGCTGCTTCATCGTGTTTAACTCAGAGGAAAGCGCCAAAAACCATTCCTTATCCCCTGTTGATAATGCCAAGTCCAGGAGAAATTCAATTTGTGCCTTGTTGGTTACATTAGAAACAGGCAGTTTTTTCACCCGTTTACTTAAAATAGGTATTGTTTTGCCAATCGTTTGATTATTGTCACTTGTAACAACGATTACCTTCACTACTCCTTCTAGAGTATCCGGTGACACTGATTCAATATAACCAATAATTAATTCGCCCTCTGGTGATTCTGCCTTAATCCAATCACCTGTTGTTAAAATCGTTTTATTGTTGGAGAACATAGTTTTTTTCACCTTCTTAATTTTTTTGTTATCTTAGATTATGCCAACTTTCATCAATCTGTAATTTTTTTTATTACATTTTATTTAAAGAAGTCTGCAGTCCTATATCCGCTCACTGCCTCTTATTAACAAGATCAACAACCTCTTTCATTGAATAATCCTTTAAATATTCTCCCATGTGCTCTTCCGCACCAAAGAAAATGCTGCATAAGACTCTTTGCATATTCGCCCCGACAATACACTTTTCATTGGATTCAGGACACTTAGGCTGCAGTGCACCTTCTGAGGTTATCTTATATATATCCCAAAGATTCACTTCACTTAGATCTAGCGCAAAAATAAATCCACCGCCAGTTCCCTCTTTTGATTTGATAAATCCATGTTTTTTTAACAAACTTAGCACTTTTCGAATGCGAACCGGATGAACGCCAGCACTTTCCGAAATGGCATCGCTTGTTGACATGCGGTCCGGCTGTAGCGCAAGAAAAGATAAACTATGAATGGCAAGGGTAAAATCACTATTCATGAGCCTGCCTCCTAAGCAATAAAACTTCTCACTCTTTTACTATTACATCAATAGTCTTTATCTTTTTTAAAATTAATATCGTACTGTAATACTAAGCATTACAGATTGGCTAGTCAAGCACTTAGTTTTTCTAAGTCCATAGCAAAGCCGCTTTTTTTAAATTTCCCATTGTTTTTTGACTTGCTTTTCAGCTATCCGTTTAATTTTTTCCCATGTCATATCTTTTTTCACGATAACATTGGTATGGTAATTTCGATCTTTATAATTTACTGTCACGAATACTTCAATCATCAGTTTTTCCTCCTTTTCAATAACATATATAAATTAAGCATATTAAGGTTTCAGTTTTAATTGTAAAGACTAAGCATTTTTGCCCTTGGTTTTTTCATTTTAATTGGCCGCTTTTTGCAATTCGGTGTACAAATAGTTTCGTATCCTACGAGGCAGAAAACTACGAATTTCGTCCTCGTTATATCCAACTTGTAATCTTTTTTCGTCATGGATAATTGGCCGTCGTACCATTTTGGGATGCTCTATTATTAATTTATACAATTCATTAAGCGGAAGAGATTCAATATTTACGTTTAATTCTTCGAATGCCTTCGAATTAGTGGAAATAATCTCACTAGTCCCCTCTTCTGTCAAGCGAAGAATCGATTTAATCTCATCGACTGTTAGGGGATGAGATACTATGTTTCTTTCAATATAGTCAATTTGATGCTCTTCAAGCCAAGCTTTTGCTTTTCGACATGAACCACAACTCGGTGTCGTATACACAGTCACCATGGTTTTACACACTCCTTAATGTATTTGGCAAGTATTTTTAAATGTAATAAAAAACCTTACAGTTTCCATACTGTAAATTTAATCGTTACAGTTCGTTTTGTCAATTGTAAAGTTTTGGTTTAATCATTCACTCTCTTACCAAATATATGATTTAAAAATATTTTATGAAATAATTATTGACTAATCGTAAGAAAAGAGAGCCGGCAAACCCGAAGTTTTTCGGATTTGCCGACAGTCTGAAACGGTATATAGAGCAGGATGTTCCTTACTCCATTCTCTACCCTTCGCTTGTAATAGTTAGCCACTTTCTCTCCAGGAATACATTCAAGGGAGTAACCGCACGTCATCGGTGCCATTACGAAGAGTTTGGAGCTTTTTTATTTCATAAAGTGCTTTAAGATTTGAAATAAAAGAATCTTCCCCATTAATTCGTATAAACTTTCCTATTATATCGGTAATTGATCTAATTCCTGAAATATCTTTGTCCGAATTGACTCAGGTGTTGTGATTTCTATTAGTGGGATCTCCCGTGAAACAGCCTTTTGTATTCCCCAATAGCGTTTTTTGGCTTTGTCTAAAGGTTCGCTCGACCAAAGACCGTCTTCTTCATATATATTAAAGAAGTTATCGTATCTAAATGGTCCGAAGAAAATCCAGTGATCTGAAATTTACGGCAATTTTGTCCAATGAGAATAATCAAATGTGTACCTTATAAGTGAAATAACTGGATATTCATTTGTTAGTAAATCGACCTCTACTCCAAATAATGAACCAGATTTCAAGCCTAGATTATTTGAGAAATCCGGGTCTTTTTCTAATTGATACAGCTTAATGAAATTACTGGTCAACCATCCCGCTGGATCAGAATCTGATTTCCAACGCATGAATCTTGGTGTAAGTGTTAAAAATCCTTCTTCTTCCCCTATTCGATCCAACTCTACAAAAAAGCTGTCTAGGTTTTTATATGTTTCTATTAAAACTTCTACAGCAGTAGAAATATTTTGCCCCAGATTACTCTTTATTAAAGACATAATAATCTTCCTCCATTATTAATTTAGTGGGCCAATTCATGTTTATAGTTATTTTGGGGCCATTTTGAAAAATATAAGGTCCATTAGATACTTCCTTTTCTAGAATGTCTTGAAATCCCCTTGTATCTCATGAGTCCCTTTTTCATGAGAAGTGATTGTAAATCATGGACAATCATTTTCTGCCCTATTTCAAGCTGTGACAAATCAACCAAGAAACCATTCGAATAATTAAAGACAAAGCTATTCAGGATACATTTGAATTAGAGCCGATTAAAACGAGGTTATGTTCTTTTTTTTAAAAATTCTTGACAAGAACTTATTATTCTCGTATAGTACCAATATGCTTTAGTGCTAAAAAGCGTTTAAGCAAAAAAGGAAATCTATCTGTTAGCAGAAAATAGTAGCTTTGTTTCATGCAGCGAGAAGAGATCGGATGGTAGCTGAAAATCCGAGCATACACAAATGTGAAGTACACCTGCCTAGATATAACAGATATAAAGAGTGGGCAAGTTTATTCTTGCCAAGTAGGGTGGTACCGCGAAGCATCTTCGTCCCTATGTGGAGAAGGGGCTTTTTTGTATTGCGCAATCCTTTTCTCCTATATACAACGTAGTATTACAAATTGGGGGAGATTTTCACATGTTACAATCTGCAAAATTAAAGCTGCCAGTATGGGAAGCAGCAATCGTTATGCTCACAATTTTAGGGATGGTGAGCAGTGGTATTATTCTATTAGGTTTAACACCTCATTTACCAATGATATTTGCGATTATGTTATTAATGGTGTATGGAATAATAAAAAAAGTAAAAATATCTGATATGGAAAGTGGAATAATGAAAGGTGCTACAACTGGTTTGGGTGCAGTTTATATTTTCTTCTTTATCGGAATGTTAATAAGTACTTGGATGGCAAGTGGTACGATTCCAACGTTGATGTTCTACGGTTTTGAGTGGTTTTCAAGCTTACCATTATATTTTTCAGTATTTGTCGTGTGTTCTATAGTGGGGACATGTATTGGAAGTGCCTTTACAACATCTGCAACAATCGGTGTTGCATTTCTTGGAATGGCAACTGCAATGGATGCATCGTTAGCAATAACAGCAGGAGCAATAGTTTCAGGTGCATTTCTAGGAGATAAGATGTCACCACTTTCAGATACGACAAATCTAGCATCTGAGACACTAGGTGTTCCGTTATTTGATCATATTAAAAATATGTTATGGACAACGGTACCTGGCTTTATTATTACATCTATAATATTTTTCTTCTTATCGCCAGAAAGTAGTGGTAAAACGGAGGAAATATCCATTTTCTTAAAAGCTTTACAAGAGCATAGTTACATTAATTGGGTAGCATTAATACCATTTGTTATTGTAGTAGTACTTGCTTTAAAAAAAGTATCAGCTATACCCACTTTATCTGCTGGAATTGTAAGTAGTGTAATTATTGCGTTCATTGCAGACGGTTCATTAACGTTTACGAAAATGTCGAATATATTATTTTCTGGATTCGTGATGGAAAGCAATGTAGAACAATTGAATTCTGTGCTTTCTAGAGGTGGAATTGAAAGTATGATGTTTTCCATATCCCTTGTTCTTCTAGCTTTAGGGATGGGAGGATTACTTTTCCTACTAGGAATAATTCCATCTTTATTAAAAGCAATTGAAGGACTATTAAAAGGTGCACCTTCCTTAATCGTTGCCACTGCATGCACAGCAATCGGCATTAACTTCTTTGTAGGTGAGCAATACCTATCTATTCTTTTAACAGGGAAAACGTTTGAAGGACAGTACGAGAAGCTAGGATTTGATAAAAAAACATTAGCTCGAGCTTTAGAAGATACAGGAACTGTCATAAATCCGTTAGTGCCTTGGGGGGTTTCAGGTATCTTCCTTACTGGTGTACTAGGTGTCTCTACGTTAGAGTACGTTCCTTTTGCCTTTTTCTGCTTACTATCACCATTGTTAACAATTTTCAGCGGTATTACGCAAATCGGAATTTCAAAACATGAAACAAATTAATATAGCTTAAAATAAAAGTCATCAAATATTTTACTTAAAAGTTGAATATTTGATGACGTTTTTTATTGTTTGCTTAATTGGCTAGTAATTTAGTTCTTAAGTTTGACATTTCTTTATCCATTAAGGAAGAAGCTTTGGCAAGCTCAATTAGCTGCTTTTGAGCATCCTCAGGTACAGTCTCCCCTTGATATTTATAATTTAGTTTATGCTCGGTGGATGCCCAAAAATCCATAGCGGAAGTACGAATTTGTATTTCTGCAGGAACCCATATTATTTCGTTGGATAGGAAAACTTGGGTTTCTACAATCAGGTGCAAACTTTTATATCCGCTCATTTTCGGGTCCTGAATATAATCCTTTATGCGTATCATTCGGATGTCTTCACGTTGCTCGATATGCTCCTTCAACATATATACGTCATCAATAAAACTTGTGACAATTCTAACACCCAAAATATCTCTTATTTCATTCCTCACCGCTTCTTGTGTTAAAGGAATTTCTTTTCTTTGTATTTTCTCCACCAAAGATCTTAATGTTTTGAAACGTATTTTCATATGTTCAATAACGGAATAGCCATGTTGTATTTTCCACTCTAAGTCAATAATCTTGAAATCACTTTCTAATTCATGTAATGCCATTTGGTAAGGTAAAAAGAACCCCCTCCAATTGTCTAATACTTTTTGAATAACCTCGATTTTTATCTTTTCTTTCAGCATGTCCACAGCCCTCTCGTTATTATTCTGTTATCATAACACAAATGATTCAAAGTAAAAAAGGTGTACCTATAATCGAAATCCATAATGGTGCTTGTTTGCAACAAGTCACCCACAAAAAATACTATCAATCACCGCTAATGGTGTGTCATATGGATGACCAATTTCATGCCCAGTATAATAAAACACGGGATTATCAAAAAGAGTGGATAAAGCTTTTTCTTTTTCGATCTCGCTTTCAAATTGAACGAATGAACCATCTACATTTTGTCGTGATTCTACTAACTTTCTTGCACCATTATAATAAACAGTAATCGAAGCAAGCTGCTCTCTCCCCTTCATGATAAAGATATCATGAGTTTCATTAGAAAAAGCTTTAAAGTGTAATGTATCATACGCTACCGTTACAGAATCAGCTTTTTTCCTTATGACAAAGCCTCTTTCCCTAAAATACTCCTCAAATGCATCAAGAAATTCCTGCATCTTCACTTTAATACCAGGTTGAACATTTTTCGCATATAACTCCTGATTTCTTTCTCTTACAGCTGCTAGTTCATGTTTCAGTGCCTCACTATCTTTTATTTCCATAGTAGCACCCTTTCCTTGACAGAATCTTCAAATCTCGCCTAGTGACAGACACCCACACTTTCACTTTTGACCGTTCCTAAACTTCTAAGCCTGCCAGTCCAAAGCCGCCAGGTCCAGCGTGAGTAGATATCATAGCGCCGGCTTGAATCCATTTAACATTTTTAAAACCAGTTTCTTTTGCGATTTCATCCATCCGCTGCTTGATCCTTTCATCAAGTCCAATTGAGTAAAGAAGATAAAGTTGTTCTCTATCAATGTCGTATTGATCTAAATAATCTCGCATCAGTTTTTCTGTAACTACATCCATTTTCCCACGATATTTTTTTGTTGAAACAAGATTTCCATCAATTAGTTCAATACGCGGCTTTATTTTTAACAAAGCCCCTCCGAGATAAGCTAGATTACTAACTCGCCCGCCTGCTCTTAAAAAATCTAAATTTCCGGGAACGAAAGCCAGTCTCGATTTAGGAACCTTTGATTCAATCTTCTCTACTAAGCGAACAGGGTCAATCGTAGGTTCATTCTTTAACAAGGAAACCGCATACATTACAATCGCAGATAATCCACCTGTAACGTTCAAAGCGTCAATTAGAAAAATATCATCCAATTCTTCCGAGGCGATGATCGCATTTTGAAAGGAAGAAGATGCCTTTGACGTATATCCAATATGTACGATGATACAATCAGGAAAATCAGTTTTTATCTTCGTGAAAAATTCATGATATTCATGAGAATTTGTGGCCGTTGTAGATGGTATTTTTTTGGTTCGCTCATAATAGTTATAAATATCCGTTATGGGTAACGAACCGTCTAAATAATCCTGCCCATCCATGATGACGTGCATCGGGACCACTTGAACATTATGTTTTCCAGCTAATTCTTCTGGTAAATCCGCACCACTCTCTGTCGACAAAATCAGTCGTCTCATAACCATCCCCCACTTCCATATAAAAAGCCGTAACTGTTTGTTCTGCATTTTATGTTCTACTCTACCTTACATGAAAAGGGCCATTAAATACAGATTAAATGAGTATCCCCATAGCTAAAGCTAGGGGTTTCGAAAGAATAGGCTAAAAAGCCACATTGTCTTTAAGTGGGCTACCACAGGTCCCGCTAATACATCAGGCCGATGCCTTCAGCTTTGCTTTACCTTTCACGATGATGATTTTCTTAGGAGATTGAAGGAAGTGTTTTCTATCAAGCCCGTCAAAGGCAGCTGGTACATGTTTTCGAACAATATTGAACGCCCCATTCATGGTTAACATTTTTATCTTCAAACTGCTTTTTATATTTTTCAATGTCTTCATCTTGGTTAATAATTCCTTTTCCTCAAATTTTTACCTCTTATTTCCTTTTCGCAAACAATAAGGCTACGACGTTTCTGATACTTATCTACTAATATGGTAATTTCAATAGGAAAATAAAAATAGTTGTCGAAATATTTAATCTTTAACGCAATCCTATTTTACTTGAAAGGAGAGATTGTATGAACCGATGGAAAGCAAGGTGGAGATCGGTACTGTTAGCATTCATGCTCATGATTTCTTTAGTTCCGCAAATCCAAGCACAAACCACTCAGGAGGAGGAACTGAGTCAGCTTTTACAGGCCTATGTTCAGCAGCTGAACGCCAATCCAAATAGTGAAGGAATGTCTGTGGGGTATGAAGTCTATTCGCTTGATGAAGAAAAGACGCTCGCCTCTTATCATTCTGATAAAACATTTGTTCCTGCCTCTGTCTTTAAGCTCCTCGTAACTGCGGCAGCCGTAAGCAAATGGTCAAAAGATATGACAATCCCGACAAAGGTTTTTACTACTGGAAATCTGAGTAATGCCGGAGTACTAAATGGAGACATCATTCTAAAGGGCTATGGCGACCCGACGCTGACAGTTGAAAAATTAGACACCTTGGCAAAAAGTTTAGCAGATAAAGGCATACAAAAAGTGAATGGAAACATTATCGTGGACGAGAGCTATTTTGATGGTCAGCGTTTAGGAGAAGACTGGATGTGGGATGATGAGCCTTACAGCTATAGTACGCAAACGAGCGCCCTATCCGTAAGTGAAAATACTGTGGAAGTTACCGTTCATCCAGGAAAGAAAATTGGCGAAAGCCCAACAGTCACCATTGACCCGGCGCCTGACTATGTGACAGTAGTCAACAAGGCAAAAACGGTTGAAGGAAACAAAGTTTCGTTAACAATTGACCGAACACTTGGAAAAAATGAAATCGCCGTAAGCGGAACAATTGGGCAAAATTATTCTGCTACCGGGTATACCCTCACACGCACGATACATGACCCGGCACCATTTACAGGTACCGTATTTCGGGATTTACTCATAAAACAAGGCATTCCTTTTAAAAATAAATCCGCTGTTGAAAAAGGCACTGTGGATGATGATGCTCGTTTAGCTGCAGCCGTCGAATCACCAAAATTAGATGATATCTTAACAGAAATGGTAAAAGAGAGTGATAATTTTTACGCAGAGATGCTCACCAAGCTGCTGGGTGCCAAAGAGTCCGGCGTAGGATCTACAGCTGCAGGAACCGAAGTGATTCATCGTTTTCTGGTAAACAATTTGGGGTTGGAGGATGGTTTTATGCAAAAAGATGGCTCTGGTCTAACACGTTTGGATCACATCTCCCCTCATGCATATATTCAATTACTGAACAGCATGTTTGACGGACCGGAACGAGACCGATTTATTTCATTTCTGCCGATTGCCGGTAAAGATGGTACGTTGAAAAACCGAATGAAGGGCACTGCTGCTGAGGGAAATGTGAAAGCCAAAACAGGCAGTATGAGCGGAGTGAATTCGCTTGCCGGTTATGTTACGGCGAAAAACGGACAAACCATTGCGTTTTCGATTTTACTCAATGGTATTTATAAAAGTTCTTACGCGACAAATTTACAGAACCAAATTGCCATTGCTTTAGCGCAATATCCGAATTTGCCCAAACCGCCTGCGAGCACACCTGAATCGCAAAGCTTTCCTTTGGCTAAAGATTTTGATCCGATATTAGATGATCCGGTCTTTAAAGGAATTATTAAAGGAGCAGTGATCTATTCTACGAAGAAACAGGAAGTGCTGTACGCCCGAAGTCCGCAATCTCTTCTGACGCCTGGTGCAAGTGTAAAATTATTAACAACCGCAAGTGCACTTGATAATCTTGGACAAAACTACCGGTTTAAAACAGAACTTTATACCAATGGCACCATCACAAATGGAATCTTAAACGGGGATATCATTGTTAAAGGCTATGGGGATCCAACATTAGCTTCTGACAATAAGCGGCAAGTGTTAGGCGGTCCAACGATTGAAGGAATCGCACAAGACCTCAAGAATGCCGGCATTCATCTCGTGAAAGGAAACATTATCGTAGATAGTCAATTCTTCACGGATGATGTCTATGCACCAGGATGGACATGGGACAATGAAAGTGAACCATTCCAGCCGCAAATTACAGCACTATCCGTCAATCACGGTACGGTCAGGCTCCAATATGAACCAGGAAAAATCGGCAAGAATATTAACGTAACAATGGAACCAGGTGTAAATGAGATTAAAATTGTCAACACAGCCATCACCGGAGAGGCAAATAGCAAAAATATGCTGGCAATCAAAAGAATTCGCGGAGAAAATACCATTGAAATTTCAGGAACCCTGCCTGCCGGAACGGAAAAAGGATATAAAGATGTTTCCATCGAAGCCCCTCATCTGTATACGGGTTATGTTTTGAAAAATAAGTTAAAAGAAGCAGGGGTTAATGTAAGTCCCCATAGTCAAGTGCTAAGCGAGGCCAAACCAGCTGGTGCCAAACTAGTGAACACCTATGAATCAACTACTCTAGCTGAAATCGTCAACTATATGAATCGCCATAATGACAATTTCACCGCAGAAATGATCATTCGGTCATTGGGCGCAATGATTAATGGCAACGGAACCTTCGATGACGGAATCGATACGGTTCAACGCATGATGAATGCAGTGATTTCCACACCATTTGACATGATGGATGGATCAGGATGGACAAAATACACCCAAATTTCGGCAGCACAAGTGGCAAGCTTATTAGCAGCTGAAACACAAAAACCTACTTTCCCTGTGTTCTATGACTCTCTTGCGAACGCGGGTGAGGACGGCAGCTTAAAAACCGGATTAGGTAACATCTCCAGTCCACAGCTAACAGGGATTTTGGAAAATCGCGAAGATATCCCAGGACTTTCAGGATATATCAAAACAAAAGACGGCGACCTATTAGCCTTCTCACTATTACTTAACGGCTACAGCCAAACCGAAAGCAAGCAGCTCGTTAAACACTTTGCCCAGAAACTTGTGGATTTGACGCAATAAAACACGAAAACGGTTCTCTTTGCTACCCTTTTTAAAGTAGCAAGGGAACCGTTTTTTTTTTATCTGAGTTAATGATGGTCGTTCCTGATTTCTCATCCTATCTTCTTCGTCACTATCGGTCTTTAGTCCGTTTACCTCATTTATGCTCCGAAACCTTTTTACTTCGCTTCATCACATCTAACAATCTATTAGGATAGCTGCTATAAAGAAGTTCAACCACCGAGTAGATTTGGCTTTCAATGATTCAAAATTAATATTGAATATACCTTACTAAATCTCCGATATTCGTGCCCTTCCACTCCTCACTGTCCTCCGAAAAGGCAACAATTCTTTCTGATTTTTTCCAAGCCTGATAAGAAGTGTTGACGATACGTCTATATTTTTATAGAATTTTCTTACAATAATTAAGAGATGGGGGCTGTACCATGGAAGAATCGGTGTCAAGATTATTAACGGAAGAGCTTATTCAAAAGGCTTTATCCTTATTTGCAGCAACAGAAAAGGAACCAAAAAAGCTTGGGGATTTCGAAAATTACGCATTTGAAGTCTATCGGAATGGCATCCCTTTTGTCTTACGCTTAACTCACAGCTCCCATCGAGCAATGGATCAAATAGAATCGGAGTTGGATTGGTTAAATTTTTTATCTGATCAAAAGGTAAATGTATGCCGTGCACTACCTTCTATTAGTGGAAATTATGTGGAAGCATTAGTTTCAGAAGACACATTCTTTTACGCCTGCCTATTTAAAAAGGCAAATGGAAAAAATGTTCGAACGGACGATTTCAATGATGCTTTGTTTTACGAATGGGGAAAGTTAGTTGGGAAAATAAATCATGCCACCAAAAACTATCAAAAACCGGATCATATCACGAAACGACCTGAATGGGATGAGGAAGATTTAGTTTTAATTGAAAAATATCTTCCTGCTGATGATAAAGTGGTGATCGAAAAAGGAAAAGCCTTACTACAACAAATTCAACAGCTTGAAACAAATCCTGATTCCTATGGATTAATCCATTCTGATGTTCATTCAGGAAATTTCTTTATTGAAAATGGGGAAATTGAGGTATTTGATTTCGATGATTGCTCCTATCATTGGTTTGCTAGCGATATTGCGATCCCGATTTATTATGCTGTTTGGTTTAATATGGCTCTTGAAAGTAAGGAAGAACGATCTGAATTTGCCCAAAACTTTGCTAGACAATTATTAAAAGGATATTACGAGGAGAATTACATTGACCCCTATTGGATTAGACAGATACCATTATTCTTCAAACTTCGTGATCTAACTTTATATTCTGTCTTCCATAAAAAAGAAGATTTATCAAAGGCTAGTGAGAGATTACTAAAATTAGTAAGTGATATTAAAAATCGACTCCTTTTGGATGAAGCGATTGCAGATATAGATTTTGAATTGATTATGAAAGAAATTGAAAAAGTAGATAAATAAATGGTAACGGGACTCAAAAAAATGATAACGGGTTCTGTTTCATATAAATCATCCACTTCTTTATGTCTTTGCAGTATTATTCTTTATTCAGCTGGCGTTTTTACAGCAATAATGTTTTTGATTTAGAAATCGGCAGACAGTGTCTGCTGGTTTTTTTACAGTACTTAATTATAAAACATGAGAATCATCCCCTTGTCTCATTTAAACTTCATTTTATACTCTGCCCTGAATGCTTCTCTTGGTTGAAGCTTATTGATTCCAAATTTCTCCTTTAAGTTTCCAGTTGTCTTGTATGTATCAGCAATACCGTACCACGGTTCGATGCAAACAAACGGAGCCATCTTACCATCTGTGTATTTCGACCAAATTCCAACGAACGGAAATCCTTCGAACCTTACTTCTACACCATGATTCGACTTATTCGATGACAGTGTAACTTGATCAATATTGCTATAAATAAGTGCATCATGCGCAAATAGGGAGTCAGTGAGTGGAATCGATACTAGATCATTGGCAATTCCTTTCTCGCGAATCAGAGAATTCTCTAACTCATATTCCATCACAATCTTATTTGCAGCAGGAATTAACTGAAATTTATAGTCCATCATTGTTTCATTTTCTAAGATTGGAATCCTAAATGCGGGATGGGCACCAATAGAAAAATACATCTCTTCCTTGTTTTTATTTACGATTTCCCAACGAACAGTCAGTATGTCCTCATTGAGGGTATAACGAATTATCGCTATAAACTCGTAAGGATAAACATGGCTGTATCGTCCGCCAGACTCGAAACGAAAAGAAACGTCTGTTGTAGTCTGATCATCCACCTCAAATTCCACATCACGCAAAAAACCATGTTGTGACATTTCGTAGGTCTCACCCTCGAGTTGATAGCGGTCTTCCTTTAAACGTCCTACAATCGGAAATAACACCGGTGAGACACGTCCCCAATAGGCGGGATTCCCCGTCCACATGTATTCCAGTCCGTTTTTCTTATGCTCCACTTTCCGTACCTCTGCTCCATGGTGACTGATTTCCACCTTCAACCAATCATTTTCAATACCTATCATCTTATCTCCTCATCTCTGGTCTGCATTGTTTCCTTTTATTATACCGAAAGTCTATTGTTTCAAAAACAAAAGCACACTTTGATACATTTTCTAACATGCTTTTTTTCCTAAAATAATATCCTTAGTTTCAAAAACAACACGAACTGTTTTATAATACAAAATAATAATTTTAATTGAGGATTGACCTTGAATCACGGTGCCTGAGTCTCTACTATCATACTTAGGTTCCCCTCCTTACCAACTAATGAGGTTGAGTTCTTTTTTTCATCCTTTTCCAGATTCCGAAAAAGAGGTTTACCAAAAATGGCAAACCTTGTTCTATAGACCAAGTTTTTTATATTCCAGGTTGTTCCCCGAAATGTTCGTAATTTGCTTCACCGTACAAGACGGTAGAACTTTAATTAAATTTATTTAAAAAGTTAGCTGGCACCGAATGAATGGATAATCCCAGTAATTTACTTCAAATCTTCAATGGAATCAATATCCATATACTTTGGTACAACCAATCCATTCTTGGTTCCATGGAGGTTGGTTCCTAAATCAACAAGATCGTTTTTATATTGCTTATAATATTTATTATGGGTACTAGGCAGCCAGGCGGCCACCATACCGTCCACACTTCCGTTGGCCACACCGGCAAACATAGGACCGACCTCCACTTGACTTAATTTCACATCATAGCCATTCTGCTCTAGAACCTTAGCTATGACATTTGTACTTGCGATTTCTGTATCCCAAGCGACATAGACAAGATTGATTTTTTCCCCATTGCCTCCATCGGCACCCTTTGTCCATTGCGCCACTTTGTCCCCGTTAGCCTTAATCCACTTATCAGCTGCTACAGATGGGTCCATCCTGTCTTTAATATCCACCATCACTTTTTCCATATCATCTGGTTTCCAGATAAATTGATCGAGGATGGTATATGCACCTGGCGCATCCTGTTTCAAACCTTTTCTTACAATGGTATGAATATCTTCAACCTCTCCAAAGGATTTATTTGGGTCTTTAAGAAATTTAAGATCGTAAGTCGTGAACATCCAATGCGGTGCCCATCCGGTGACAATGATGGGTTTCTTATGATCATAAGCTTTCTTCAATTCGGTTGCCATGGCGGCAGATGAACCTTCTGCCAGCTGCCAATCATTCAACTGATAATCCTTGATGGCCTTATTCGCTTGTGCCATAATTCCCGCACCAGGTTCAATCCCGATAATGTGATAATTCGTTTGGGCACCAATACTGTTGCCGTCCTTATTTTTAGCCGTTTCTTTTATAACTCCTGTCACAATCGCTGTCACGATGACCAGGACAGCTAAAATGGAAAAGGCAAATTTTTTCTTGAGCAAATTCTCATATGCCGGATTCCGTAAATTTTGCGAAATCCGGTCGAGAATAACGGCGATAAACACAATGGATAATCCCGCTTCGAAACCTCTTCCTACGTCAATTTGACTGACTGCCCGGTAAACATCTGCCCCAAGCCCCGGTGCACCGACTAATGATGCCGTCACCACCATCGAAAGGGCCAGCATAATGCTTTGGTTGACACCGGCCATAATCGTTGGTGTGGCGATTGGTAATTGAACCTTTAACAATTTTTGGCTGTTGCTGGAACCAAAGGCATCGGCTGCTTCGATTAAATCCTTCGGGACTTCCTTAATGCCCAGATTGGTCATTCGGATCGTTGGTGCAATCGCAAAAATAAACGAGGCAATAATTCCCGGTACCACCCCGATTCCAAAAAATAATATTGAAGGAATTAAATAGACAAATGCCGGCATGGTCTGCATAAAGTCCAAAATCGGCGTTACGATTCGATGCACCGTTTTTCGTTGAGCACACCAGATTCCAACTGGGATTCCGATGATGATGGTAAGTAATCCTGATAATAAAACAATCGCAATGGTTTGAATACTGGAATCCCAATAGCCCAGGTTATCAATCAAGAGCAAACTGATGAGCGTAAAAATTCCTAATGGCCATCTGCTGGTATAGATGACTAATAGCGTTAAGACGATGATTAAGATGATGGGCGGACCCGCACTTAATACATTCACTATGATATCTAATATGGACTCGATGGCGGTGGTTACCAAGGAAAAAAATCCGGAAAAGGCAACGGTGACCCACCTGACCAGAGCGTCTAACCAATCTCCTAAAGGAATTTTCGGTATATTCATCTCATTCACTCTCCAAATCGTTCAAGGAATCTTTATTTCCTGCCAAAGCACCGATAACGGCGCCGCGAATGACAATTCCTTGTAAGCGGTTTTCTTCATCGATAACGGAGATGGGCAGAATCGATGTGGCCATTACATCCATTAAATCAGTCAGTAATGTTTCACCAGAGACAGTTGGAATATCGGTTGTCATGACATCCCCAATGGTTTGCTTATGTTCAATGGCCTGCCGTGCCTGCTCAGCGGTAATGGCGCCAAGAATTTTCCGATTGCGATCAACGACAAAAATGCTGGAGTATCCCTGCTTCCGCATAATTTCCAACGCTACCCGCGGCCCTCGGTCAAAAGCGATTTTTTCTGCCCGTTTCATCACATGGGAGGCTGTTAATATTTTGGATAAATTAACGTCTTCCACAAACTTCTCGACAAATTCATTGGCGGGACTCATCAAAATTTGTTCAGGTGTTCCCAGCTGAATGATACTGCCATCCTTCATCAACGCAATCCGGTCGCCGATGCGCAGTGCTTCATCTAAATCATGGGTGATAAAGATAATCGTTTTCTTGTATTTTTCTTGGATTTCCAGCAATTCATCCTGCATATCTTTCCGAATTAGCGGATCAAGTGCACTAAAGGCCTCGTCCATCAAGATTACAGCAGTGTTACTTGCAAGAGCCCTGGCCAGTCCCACCCGTTGCTGCATGCCGCCGCTCAATTGTTTAGGCAGCTGGTTTTCGTAACCTTTTAAACCGACAACCTCTAGCGAACTAAGCGCTGTTTTGCGGCGCTGTTCAGCGGGGACTTTTTGAATTTCCAGCCCATATTCCGTATTTTCCACAATCGTTTTATGAGGAAACAAAGCAAAGTTTTGAAACACCATACTAATCTTTTTCTGTCTTACTTCCCTCAGTCTTGCCTCACTCATCTTCACGATATCTTCATTCTCTATCAGTATTTCTCCGATTGTTGGTTCAATCAGCCTGTTAAACATGCGGATTAAGGTGGATTTCCCACTTCCGGATAAACCCATGATGACAAAAATTTCACCAGGATAGATTTCGAAGGAAACATTTTTTACCCCAACTGTCTGTCCTGTTGCCTTTAAAATTTCCTTTTTGGTCTTACCCTGTTTCAATAGATCAATCGCTGCTTTCGAATTATTACCAAAAATTTTAGAGACACTTCTGACCTCGATGTAGGGATTCATGCTGTCACCTCATTCTATTAATGACCGTATCATATACATTTTTTCCAGATGTTGTTGTTTTATGTTACTTTAGAAGATTAAGTTATGTATCCTGTTATTAGTAACCTCATAATTGTCACTTAAAAAAGTCCCATTGTTTATAGTCAAGCTTTTATTAATGCACATTCGGAATTAATCCATGAAGATATTGAAAAACGAATTGAAATTGTAACTCCGCCCCACTGCTATTTATCACAACTTCAAGCATGTCTTGCACATGATACCTCTAACGAATTAGGTGAAATTAATGTTCCAACCCTAGTAATCCATGGTGATTCTGATGTATTGGTTCCCTATAGAAATGAGGAAACCTTTGCTAAAAATATTCAAGGGACTGAGCTTTTTACTGTTCCAGGTGCCGGCCACATTTTCTTCACCGAAGCGACTAATAGTGTAAACAACAAGGTTATACAATTCCTAAGTAATAAGTAATTAAAGTTGAGGTTTCAAAAATAAGTGCGAAGCACCATCTAAAGGCATTCGCAATCATAAAAAGATGTACCAAAAGTAGTATTTGCTACTTAGGCCAAGGAGAAAACCACCCTTTCTTTCCTACCTAAAACATTCAACATCATTTTTTTACTTTTATTTTCTCGGGTATAGCCGTCCAGTACGTAGGATCTTCTAAGCCGAGTCGCCAAATCCCGATTCCTTGTAAGTTGTATTTTTCCACAAGGTTTAGTTTAAATCCTAGACTGTGACTATTCTCAAACCATGCCTGGTGGCTATGGTTTTGTTCATCTACAAAATCGAAATGAGGTGTTTGCGAACGGGAGTCCCACAAAATTTCAGCTTTATATTTGGTTTTATATCCCATTAACAGTGCATAGGAGCTATAAGAGGCTTTGTTTGCTGTTGTGTCCCAGTCCCATCCATAACCAGCGATACCGAGTAAAATTTTGGATGGTAGTACTCCTTTATTCAATGCATAACGAATCGTTGTTTCTGTCCAATCCAACGATGCCGTTGACCCGGGTGTTGTTTTTGCGTTGTGTTCATCGTAGGTCATAATCATTAACCCATCTGCAAATAGACCAAGCTTTGCGTAATCAAACCACGGTGACCACGGATTAGCACGCGAATCACCTGTGTTTGCCGGGACTGAAACCGTCACTACTTTTCCATCACGATGCAGCGCATCACACAATTTTTTAATCATCAAACTAAAGGAATCTCGGTCAGTCAAATACAAATTTTCTATGTCTATATTTACACCGTCATAACTGAACTGATTTATTTCATTTCGTAAATTCTGAATGAAAACATTGCGGTTAATATCGTTATTGATGACATTACTCGCCACTTGTTTGCCCTTCTCCTGGGTTTCATAAAAGAGGTTGTGAACAACTAGATATACCTTCACATGATTTTCATGAGCGCTCTTAATAACCATTCTCTTATGATCTGCTGTAACGGAATCAATAAGACTGCCTGGACGCTTATCATCAAGCTTGTACCAAAAGGGCGCAATGCTGCTTAAATTGGTGAATTGCGAATTAACTGTAGGTTGAGAACCTGGATAATTTCCTTCCTTCTCTGTATAAAAACCTAAAACTTCACGAGGAGTTTTATTTTCTGGGCTAACTTCTTTTCTTTGTGATTGATTGCAGGATGACAATAGTAAAAAGACCATGTTTAAAGAAATTATGGTAAATAACCGATAACCGTTTCGCGACATCTATTACACCCACCCACTTTACTAATTTGTTTATTTCTTAAGTTGATGAGAAAAATTGTAATTTATTCACGTCATAATATCTTTATATCGAGGGCACCAGTCAATCAGGCAATTTATAGGGACATCTCTCGGGGCAAACATGGGGACGATTCTTTATGTCGGCACTTACCTCATTAAAAACCAGGTGAACCGTCCATGTGGTGGTGTTAATCTTAAGGGCCGGATTCTTGTTGAATCCGGCCCCCTGTTATGAACCACAAGAACCATCCTCGTGAAGTTCTTTTATTCTACAAAAACGTCCCAACCGTCAGAATAACCGCCATGTGGTTTACTTAAGTTATTTAATGTATTCTGTATTTTAATTAATTCATTATAATTTAATAGCATTCTTTTAGAGCAACAACCTGCCCACTCGTCTGTCTCGTCGTCTTGCTCTAAGAAACAATTGAAGCCTTCTCCTTTTTATCCTTTTCCTCCTGTGGCTCAACCGCTTGCTCTGGCTTTACAACGCAAACCGTTACTCATTCAAAAATAGCATCGCAGTCTGTATATAAATCCTTGATGCTTTACAACCATTGCGATTCGATTCGTTCCAACCTTGTTTTCCCGGCTTCTAATACTCGCAACATATCCGATTGTGGGATGAACTCTGTAATGTTTCTTCCCTTCATATCCTCTTTTACACCTAAGATCGTTTTTGCATGTTCATTTACCAATCTAATATTTCCTGTTCTGTCAATCGCAACAACTCCATCATGTGTTGAATTGACTATTGCATCTACTTGATACCTTTCATTTAAAATTTCCTCAATTAAGTTCACTAATGATCCTGCTATCTGTAAAAAAGGTATCAAAGAAGTGAAAGCAGGCTTAATAAAATGTAAATTTTTAATTCCTGGGTTAGAAATTAAGCCTTTCATCCATATTGGGGCTAGATAAACATGATTAGGATTTAGTACAGCAGATTGCTTTTCTGTTGATAAGGAGACTTGAATCTCATCATTCATAACCTGTTCCCCGTTTTCTTTTCTCAACCACTCTATTTCTTCCTTTGATGTTATAAACGAATACTCTCTTTGTTCAGGGTTTTCAAACAATACCTTTATAGTCTTTTTTATATCTCCTATAGTTATTGGGATAGGGATAATAGGAAAAGAAAGACCCTCTAATTCTTTCTGAAAAATTACAGGTGTAATAATAACCATTGGATTCATGATCTGATCTAATATTGAATTAATTGAATAAAAACTTGCAGTTGGGTATCCCAAATCTATTAATAAATTTTTAATTTGGTCTTCATATAAATCATTCATTTTAAAAAGAGCTATCATTGTATCACTCCAGAACAAAGAATAGTAAATAAGATAGACTTAATTATAAATCTATTATTTTCCGTATTTTTCAAATATTCTATTTTTATATTAAAATTAATTTTCCTATCTGTAAACTTTCTGATTAGTTTTTGGTAAAAAGGGGCAGACACATACATTAATTTATTTTGGTCAGCAATCCGATAAGGAATTGTCCAAATAGGATTTAATTGAGACAGCCAAAGCATTTATACTGGTGTATGCTTACATTTCTACCTACAATTTCGTATGCAAATTGCAATACATAAATGGACTAATAAACAGGGATGTTGATATGTTTCTCCTTGGTATTACAACAAATTCAGAATATTCATGTTAAAATAAAGTATAGAGATTGTGAAGGCTTGTTCTTAAACTACTGCAATTTAGTGGAAGAAGAAATATTTTTTGGAGGGTAAAATGGACAATATCGATAAAAGAAATCGTTTAGACGCAGCCCCTTTTAGTTATCGGGTTAATAAGAATCATACAGTTTTTTTAGATTATTATGGGAAACAAGTGAAAATCTTAAAAGGGAAAGATGCTGAACAATTTTTAAAAAAAATTAATGCTGCTGAAAATGAAAAGGCATTACAATTAATAATGGCAAAGATAACAGGGAATTTCAAAAGGGGAAATGAACGTAATCATAACTAAGGAAGTTCCTAACAAATTTTTAGGAATTTGTTTTTTCTTATTGTACTAATGGGTAGTTAGTTAAACACGCAAATGAAAATAAATATAAGAAATGGCTCTGTTCAATGAACTGAGCCATTTAATTTTAACTATAAAAACCTATTGCTGGATGAAGCAAATCATCTTTTATCAACATGAGCCCTCCAATAATAATTATATTTATTTTTTATAAATGGGTACTTTTTGAAAAAGTAAACCATTTTTCCAATTTAAATTTTACGATGATCAATCACTCTACGGGCTTTAAATACTGTTTCAGGCAGGATACCCTGCTCATATAGATTAACGTCAACACGTACTCCAAGCTTACTCTTAAACAATTCTTCTGCCTCCTTTTTAAAAGAATCTAACTGACTGTTGTTATATCCGTTTTGGTATTCAATATTTACGGTCATTTCATCCAAGGCACCCTTTTTGTCCACGAAAATCTGATATTCAGCACCACTCCACATCAAGGAGCGAACACAATTTTCAATCGCACTTGGGTAAATGTTTGCACCCCTGATTATTAACATGTCGTCTAATCTCCCAAGAATTCCATGTGGAAGTCGCGGATATGAACGGCCACAGGAACATGGTTCGTTTGTCATGAAGCTTTCGTCACCAGACCAAAATCGAATCATTGGCTGTGATTTTCTCCAGAGGTGTGTGTATACGACGGCTCCTCTTTCTCCCATTGGGATCGGTGTATTTGAGTCTTCAGCACTTACAATTTCAGTAAAAACTTCATCTTGATAAAGGTGGACCCCTGCTTGGGCCTCACAGGATGTACTTGTCATGAATGGATACATTTCCGAAGTGGACCCTGTATCAAATAAACTTGCTCCCCATCCTGTTGACAAAAGTTCCTTTGTACTAGGCAAGGAACCGCCAGCTTCTCCCGCGGCAATAAGTCTAACTACTGAACTTTTCGATAAATCTATCTGCTTTTCCCTAGATTTGTTCATGACATGCAAAAAATATGACGGTGTAGCGGCAAACGTGGAAGGTTTAATTCTCTCAATCATTTCTAAATGCCTGTCTGAGTCAATTGCTCCCAATGGAAAGACTGTAGACCCAATCCGTTCGGCACCATGTAGAATACCCCAGCCGCCAAAGAAAAGAGAGAATGGAAAACTGATTTGGATCGTATCATGAGGTCTTAAGCCCGTAGACCACAAGGCCATGGCATGTAGTTCGGATGCTCTTTCCCAGTCCTTATTACTTACTTGATAAAGTGTCGGTATCCCGGAGGTACCGCTGGATCCTTGAATTCTTGCGATTTCTTCAGGTTCAAATTGACCAGTATAACTACCGAAAATTGGATGTTCTTTTTGGTCCTCTACAAGCATTTTTTTGGTAATAATGGGTACCTTCGTAGTGAAATCTTCAAGTGTTTTGACATCTGAGGGTTTAAAATGGTGGCGATCATAATGTTTTCGATAAAAAGGCAGCTTATTGTAGACATATTCTAATTGCTCTTTAATTCTTGCTAAAATAATGGCCTCTCTTTTCTTTGGATGCAATGTTTCTCTTTCTTCATTCCAATATTTTTTATACGTATTTGTGATCATCATTTTCCCCCTCGAAAAAGTATTTTGACAAAATAGTAGAAAGATCAATCAAATTATGTTTAATATTATGCACGCGTTGGTAAATCATGTTTATATTTTAAAAAAGGAGTTAGTTTTTTAACACTTGTTTAATTAATTGAATAGTCCATCGGGCTACTCTACTTTCAAACTTGTGAATCCTTGCTAATTCCTCTGTTATTAAAAATAATCGTAAGACGGCATCGCTTATAGTTAGCTTTATAAAAATGTTTATTCACTTTTATTCATCGATCGTGAACAGGAAGAAAAGCAGGTACCTGAGCTTTTGCCAGCCCAGATACCTGCTTTTTCTGATCCCTTTACGTATCGAAATGTGAAGCGTCCGCATGATGTAATAAATAGTCTGACGGACTTTTTCCGTATAAATACAATCGATGCATCGGTCTTGTCATGGACACATACAACAATTTGATATTCAAATCTACTTTTGAGTATGGTTCTTCCAAGCAAACAATCATAACAGAATCAAACTCCAACCCTTTCGATAAATATGAAGGTAAGATTATGATATGTCCTTTTTTCATATCATGTTTTTCTTCTAATAATTGAATCGGAAGATGACTATTTTCTAGGATTTGATAGATTCTTTGGCATTCCTTCTCGGTACGTCCAATGATTGCTATGGAATGAAGCTCTTCCTCTAAAAGTAAGGCAATATCTTGTTCCAGCTTCACCCTAACCTGTTCCTGATTCGCTGGATCAATCATTTTATAGTGTGGTTTTTGACCATGTCGAATGACAGGTTCGACCTTTGGTAAGTCTTGGTCGATCAACTGAAGGATATCATTTGCCAAATTCATTATCTCAACAGTCGTTCGATAGCTTTTTTGTAAGGATTGATAATTCGCATTAGGGAAGATATCTTTCAATACCGGTGCCCAACTAGTCAAGCCACGATAGGAATGAATCCCTTGTGCTAAATCTCCCACAATGGTAAACAAGTCTGTATTAAAGCCTTCTTTTAATGCGGCAAATTGAAAATAACTGTAATCCTGTGCTTCATCGATAAAGATACTCCGCATTTTATATTTTTCATCGATCCCTTCCAATTTTGCCTTCATATAAAATAATGGGGCTAAATCCTCCAGTTCGTATGCACCTTTGGCAAATATTTTCTGACAAAACGTACTTAGAATCGTACATTGTTGATCCGAAAGAGTAGTGGAATGCTTTTTAATCATTTCAGGAGAAGTCATTAGTTCCTTATACAAGGTAAAAATATCTTTCATGATAAACGCATTCATATATTTTTTTACTGCCACCTTTGCCTCTTGCTCCACCTGCTTCAATCTTTCTTCTTTCCTATCCATCAGCATGACCACTTTTTGCTTTCTTCTTTCCGGATCGAGCCTCCTGCTGTAAAGAACTTGGTCTAAAGCATCATCGTATTTCTTATTAAGGTTTGTTAGCATAATGGCTTTCTTCTTTTTCAAATCATTTTCTAATAAGGATTTTATTTTCCCTATCCTTTTATAGATTGGTAAGTATGTATATTCTTTTAAAAATAGTTTTTTAAGCTTTTGGCCTTTCAAAAGAATGGATTTTTCAACTCTAAAATCCTCTTTAGGCGCAAGATTTAATTCCAATTCCTTTACATAATGATCCATTAATGACTTAAATTCGAGTGAACCCTTATAACTGGAAACCCATTGCATTGACTTAGATGTTCCGTTATCTTTAAGGAGTTTCATCAGCTTGGAATTAGGGGAAAATAGTTTTATCTTCTTTCCCAAGCAACTTTTCATAAAATCGATATAGGTAGTTTGATTAATTTTGTTGACCCCTAGTTCAGGTAAGACGGCAGATATATAATCAATAAACAGTTGGTTGGGTGCGAGAATCATTAATTTTTCTGGAGGAAATCTAAACCCAAAGGAATAGAGAAAGTAGGATATTCTATGGAGTGCGATGGTTGTTTTCCCGCTTCCGGCGGCCCCTTGAACGATAATGGGGTGCTTCAGTGATGCACGGATCACTTCATTTTGCTCATTTTGAATAGTCGCAACGATTTCTGTTAATCGATTGTCTGCTTTACCTGACAAAGATTTCTGCAAAAGTTCATCGTGTGTAGTCAAATCGATATCTCGGATTTCTTTTAATAATCCATCGACAATTTCATACTGCCTCTTTAATGCTAAGTAACCGGTTTGTGTCTCCCCATATGCTTCATATGACACATCTCCCAGCCGGCCATCATAGTAGACATTGGCAATCGGTGACCTCCAATCCACAATAATGGGCTGTTGTGTCACTCGGTCAAACAACGATACCTTGCCTATGTACAAACTCTCTTCCTTATTTGTACTATTGCTTGTAAAATCGATCCTTGAAAAATACGGTTTGCCAATCACGCTTTCTAACCTTTTCAGTTCACTTTCAGCTAATTCAAGAAACCTTGCATTCGCGAGGAGGTCCAAGTAACTTCCGCTACTTTCTTTAGAGTCTAGATCAGCAAAAGCTTGTTTCATATTCTCAACAAAAAATTCTTTATTCCCCTTCGAAATCTCCAAAACTGTTCGGATATATTCCTTTGTAAACTCTAAGCGCTCTACTTCTGTTTGGTAGTCTTTATGGTCACGGACAGACACTTGATCGTTGGCACTCATCGTATTCACTCGTCACCTCTCTAGGTAATTTTGAAAACATGGGAAATTAAGATTAAACTAAATCTTTGATACTAGTCAAGTTTTAATGACTAGGGAATTATACATATCCCTCAAACAGTAATATAAATTTACACAAGTATCTTAACATTCTGTATTACCTGACTAGACAGTGAGGGTCTTGTCTGACACTTCAGGTATAACTAATAAAAGTACCAGGGACTTTCCTATAAGGACAGCATCTGGTACTTTTTTGTCACTAACATTCACTAGTTCAATCGTTGTTTTGTTCCTTCGATTTCCTATGTTACTCTTGGAGTTTTACACGTACGTTTCTTTGACTTTTTCCATCCATTTCATCTTCGGCCTGTCGGTTATGCTTAATGAAAAAGGAGAGGATTAATCCAAGTAAGGAAAGTATGGAAACCACCATGAAGGCGATATTCGCTCCGTGCATATCTGGATTGGCAATGTCCGGCCCATTCCCCCCGATCATTTTTTTGAACACTGGAATTAAAGAATCATTGACTTTCGACTACTGACAGTAAAGCAAGTATGGTAAAAGGCTTTTTAGATTGCTCAATTCCCTAGTGAAAGGCCAATCAGTTCAATTCGACTATGGCGATGGCCTGTCCTGCTGACACAGTTCCTTCGGTAGTTACATGGAGTCTTTTCACTTTGTCGGCGAAGTTTGTTATAACGACTGGTGTAATGATTTCAAGGGAATGTTCCTCAAGTAGCTGAAGATCGACGTTGACGAGCGGATCGCCTACTTTTACGCTTTGTCCCTCAGAAACGATAACGTCATAGCCTTCACCCTTTAGTGTGACGGTTTCCAGACCAATATGAATTAACAGCTCCAGTCCTGATTTTGTTTCGATCCCGAGTGCGTGCTTGGTCGGAAAAATTTGCACGATTTTTCCTTCCACAGGTGATAAAACGCGTCCATCCTTCGGGATGATCCCAAATCCATCACCCATCATTTTTTGTGAAAACACAACGTCAGGAACCTCGGTTATCTCCACTACATCACCATTTACCGGTGCGAAAAGTTCTTCTGAATTGGTAGGCGATTTCTTGAATCTTGAAAACATATTTATTACCTCTTTCTCTACCGTTTGATTGGTCATTTCTGATTTATTTTATAGTTCACATAGTTACGGAATAAGGCTTCACTGATTAGAAAGAAAGGCGTAAATGAATTGTCGATGATGCTGTTGCTTAAATGGATTTGCGAGCTGCTCGCGTATAGATTGTGCGGTGTCATGCTTGCCAAACGATTGTTTTTCAGGTTCGTGATTGAGATAATGGAAACGCCTTTCGCCACGAACATTTTCAGTGTAGGGAACAGCATTGGTGTATCCCCCGATAACGAATAAATGATAATGAGATCTTTCTCATTAATATCAGCCGAAATCATTGCCCATTCTGCTTGAGCAGTAATAACTTGCACATACCGATACATTGATAAAAACATCCGATGCAGTTCCTTGGCACAATGGGACTGTGCAGTTCCAGTACCATACACGAAAATCCTCTCGGCTTTATCGATTAATGCGCATATATCCGTCATGTCTTTCGCATGAATATACTTAATGGTTTCGTTGACATCCGACACTAAAGAATTGACAAAATCCTCGCTCTGTTTGTCGTCTTTGTTTGCTTCGTTTTGCCATTTTAAGAACATCTTAAATTCGCTGTATCCACTAAACCCGATTTTCTGGGTCATTCGAAGAATAGAGGAACGCGAGATGTTGCATCTGCCTGCAAGTTCATTTATGCCGAGCTTATAACAAGTGTCTTGATTATTTAATATATACTTAAGTATATAAAAATCATTTTGATTTAAATGATCATAATACTTGTTCACCAATTCTTCCAGTTTCATGACTCAGGTACTCCTCACTACTATCCTTTTTTACAATGTTAACCGATTTCCATGCATTTTGTTTGTACATAATGCTTTTTCTCAAAAATATTTTTTAAAAAAGAAGGGAAAGTATAAGTAATTATTTTATACTTCCCCACTCTTATACTTAATGTAATTCCGGCCAATATTCTTTATTGGCTTCGATTAAATCATCCATCAATTCTTTTGCCACTTTGGCACTAGGCACGGTTCTGGATAATGTCATCGCTTGCCACAATTTTTGGTAAGAATGCTCAATCCATGCTTCAACAACTAGTTTTTCAACAGAAACCTGCTGTTCCATCAAGCCTTTTTGGAATTGTGGGATATCTCCCATTACAAGTGGCTCCGGTCCATTTGCTCCTACTAAGCAAGGAATTTCAACCATGGCTGTGTGGTCAAAATTGCGGATTGCCCCGTTATTTTTGACAATCAGCAGCATTCTTTCATACGTGTTGTAAGCAAGTGCACGAGCCAAGTCGACGATATACGTAGCATGCTCATCCACTTCCAGCTCGCTGCCTTCCATTGTTTGATTGCTAACGATTTGCCGGCAGGCGGTAAATACTTGTGTTTCACGACCAGCCATAACTTCATTGGCTCGCGTGAAGTTCTTGTCTGAATGCTCAACTACATAGTCAGGATAATAGTAGTATTTCAAATAGGTGTTCGGCAATGTTTCAGGGTCCAACGCATACAAATCTTTTGCTTTCCGATAGGTAACATCCCAGCTTGGGTCAACGTGCTGGTTGTCTACACTACCTTCAACCGCATATCCATTTTCAGCCACATACTTTTTCAACTGCGGCATTAAATCATTGCCCTCATTATCGCGGATGTCTGTCCACCAGCCAAAATGGTTCAGTCCATAGTAGCGAACATTCATATCTTTTCTGGACTGTAAGCCTAACACTTCTACAAGCCTAGACTCAATAGCCACTGGCATATCGCAAATATTTAATATTTTCGAATTTGGGCAAAGGCGGCGGGTTGCTTCCGCTACAATCGCTGCCGGATTAGAATAGTTCAGCATCCAGGCATTCGGTGAATATCTTTCCATATAATCGACCAGTTCCAGTACACCCGAAATTGAGCGCATTCCGTAAGCGATACCGCCCGGTCCACACGTTTCTTGTCCAACTACCCCGTGCTGCAGCGGAATTTTCTCGTCCAATTCGCGCATTTTATATTTGCCGACACGGATATGGGCCATGACGAAATCGACATCTGTAAACGCGGCTTCTGGATCGGTTGTTGCTAAAAATTCAATCTCCGGCGCCTTTTCTTTAACAATGATTTCGCAAGCTTTTGCAATAATGTCTTGTCTTTCTGGATCATTATCATAAAATTTTAGTGTGCGGATTGGAAATTTATCTTGATTTTCCAACAGCATCATGACTATTCCCGGTGTATACGTACTTCCTCCACCTGCAATCAATACGGAAAACTTTCTCATTATAAAACCTCCTACTAATTTTTTTGTCCACTTTCTTTTCGTCTAGCCTGTGTCGCTTATAATAATTCCTCGAATTCATCACGAACTTGTGGCACTGACAATCCGACAATAACTTGTACCGCTTTGCCTTTTCGAACTACACCATGCGCGCCAGCCGAACGGAATTGTTCATCTGGCTTCATCAACGACGGATCGACAACGGTTACACGCAAGCGTGTCGCGCAATTTGTTACGTCTTCAATGTTGTCGCGGCCACCTAACATATCTAAGAAATATTCCGCTTTCTGTTTATTTTCGCTTCCTTGAGGGGCAGGTGTACTTTTTGACTCTCCCTTTTTAGCTTTATAATCAGCTTTGGAATACAATTTCGTTTCTTCGGTTGCCATTTTTTCGCGCCCTGGTGTCGAAATATCCATTTTTAATATCAAAAATCTAAATACGAAGAAATAAAGAACAGTGAAAGCCAATCCAATTAATATATGTGTGATTACCATGCCGGAGTGGTTCGATAGCATCGGGATCCAGTTATACGTAATATAATCGAGAAGACCGCCGCCCTGATATCCAACCACCCCAGCTGCATACATCGCAGTCGACATGAGAGCGGAAAAGATTGAATGGATGAAAAACAATAAAGGTGACACAAACAGAAATGTGAATTCAATTGGTTCTGAAATACCAGTCAGCATCGAAGTTAATGCTGCCGGAATCAGTAAACTTGCCGTTATTTTTTTCTTTTCCGGTTTTGCTGTAGCATAAATCGCAAGGGCAATCCCAGCAATCCCAAATACGGTTGTATTTCCATATAGGCCGAATCCCCCTTCTGGGAATAGCGATTTCACAGGCTGGGTAGAGCTGGAATATTCACTTAAATTGTTCATCCAATGGGCTAAAGTTCCATCTGGCACGACAGCTGGACCGTAATCAAATGGTGTCCAAATAAAATGATGCAGTCCAGTTGGAATCAAAATCCGTTCAAGGAAGGTGAATAATCCGACCCCTAGCGTTCCAGATGAAGCAAGAAATCCTTGCATCGAGTTAATCATGTGTTGAACCATCGGCCATAACCATGAGGTTAAGAATGCCAGCGGCAGCATCAACACAAATCCAATGATGACCACGAGCGCTGATCCTTGAAAAACACCGATTGCGTCAGGCAACTTTTTATCATAGTACTTGTTGTGAATCCATACTACAATTCCCGCAACTAATAATGCACCGATAATACTCATGTCGAGAGTTTTAATTCCAGCGATAAGTGTTAAACCGCTTGTTCCGCCAACCTCGGCACTCATATCAACGCCAAACTTTTGACCCCACAAATTTAAAATCGCTTCAACAAAGTAATTAAAAGACATATATGTGACAAAAGATGCCATCGCTGCACGGCCATGGGCTTTATTAGCCAACCCGAGAGGCAAGCTGATAGCAAATAGAATCGGCATCTGATTAAACACTGCCCACGACCCTTGTAGCACAATGTTCCACAGGTCATACCATAAACCCGACACTCCAAAAATGCCACCCATCATATCCGGATTGGTAAAAATCGACGCAAGGCCAATCACAATACCTGCAAACGGCATCAACATTACTGGAACAAGCATCGCTGCACCAAATTTTTGAATTTTACCTAACAACCTTCTCACTCCCCTTCAAATAACAAAAGTAACCACATCTTTATTCTTCAAAAATGATCTATCCGGAAGTATCATACCTTATTTATATCACTTTTTTTTCGAAAGGTATCTATTCGCCGACACTCTGGTCCCAATCACCATTTCTGTTATTTTTCTCGAACGTCGGGAATTTTCCCAGGGGATATGTTTAGTGTTTCGTAAGAGAAAATGAATTGCACTAGAATTCCAGGAGTTAGAAACTAAACACCAGTAGAAGGTAGTTTAATAGAAAAGGACAGGGCGATTTGACATTGTCACGACTAGTCGATATCTAAAGGATTCATATAGTGATCTTGCGGATGCGGTGAATACGGTGCCGAAATTTTGAGTATTGGAAGGAAAATTACATATTTTATTTCAACATTTCTTCCTTTATTCATATCATCTCTCTGGGTTTGAGTCTTTTTTGGGGTAATCTTCTTGAAAATATGCTTTGCGTTGTAAATCCTCATAAAACATACGCTAAGCAAAATTCAACAAGTAAATTTATATGTTTTTATACGCTAAGACATTAAACGTGTTTAAAAACTTAATATTTTAGTAAAGTTATTGAACATTGATTATCAATTTGCTCCTGTTCCCCCTAAATTACTCCACTTATTTGCTACTTTGCGGTCTATGACAGTAACCCTGTGACTAGGCCATTATGGAATGAGTTATTGGATATCTTCAAAAGGAAAAAAACCTTTTAAATCCTTTATCAATAAAGTGTTCACTATGACAGCATTAGCTTTACCAATTAAAGATTCGTTATCAACATTGATTTTTTCCAGCTGTTCAAGGAGATTCTTGTAAAGCTGTCTGTTAGACTCCACCATGTCTTCAATATACTTTTGGTCGCAGCTACCAACACAATACAATTAATGCCAGCCACCTTCCAATTTCCGGATGGCGCCTGGCACTTGTATTAGAAACATTCATTAGAACCTGTCTTATTTAAACTTCATTTTATACTTAGCCTGGAATGATTCTGCTGGTTTAAGCTTATTGATTCCAAATTTCTTTTTCAAGTTCCCAGTTGTATTATATGTATCAGCAATACCGTACCACGGCTCGATGCAAACGAATGGAGCCATCTTTCCACCTGTGTCCATATATTTCGACCAAACACCAACAAACGGAAATTCTTCGAAGATTACTTCTACACCATGATTCGACTTATGCGATGCCAGTGTAATTTGATTGATATTGCTATAAATAAGAGCATCATGCTCAAATAAGGAGTCAGTAAGTTGAATCATTGATAAATCATTGGCCATTCCTTTCTCGTCAATAAGAGAATTCTTTATCTCATATTCCATCACATTTTTATTTGCTGCAGCAATAAAGTGTAAACTGTAGTCCTCAATTGTTTCATTTTCTAAAAGAGGAATCCTAAATGCAGGATGGGCACCAATTGAAAAATACATCTCTTCCTTGTTTTCATTTATTATTTCCCAACGAACAACGAGTGTGTCCTCATTGAGAATATAACGAATAATCGCTTTAAAATCGTAAGGATAAACATGAATGTAGCGTCCCGTAGACTCAAACATAAATGAAACGTCTGTCGGTGTCTGCTCATCCACCTCAAATACAACGTCACGCAAAAAGCCATGTTGTGACATCTCGTAGGTCTTACCATCGAGTTGATATCGGTCTTCCTTTAAACGTCCAACAATCGGAAATAAAACCGGGGAGACGCGTCCCCAGTAAGCCTTATCCCCAGTCCACATGTAGTCCAGCCCATTATTCTTATGCTTCACTTTACGTACTTCTGCCCCATTGTTACTGATCTCGACTTTCAACCAATCATTTTCAATTACAATCATCTTATATCCCTCGTCACTAGTCTGCATTGTTTACTTTTATTATACCGAAATTTCTTCCCTGTATGATAATCGTGTCTGTATTTTATCAAAAACAAAGGCAGGATGAACCTTCCATTTTTAAGCTTTGTTACTATTTCTAACATGTTTTTTCTCTTAAATTAATGAACTTTTTAAATAAAAACAACACCAATTGCCTTATTTTCAAAATATTAATTTTAATGAGGGTGATGAAAAATGAGAGACGTGACCTTGATTCAAATTTCCAATCATCATATAGAGAAAAAATATCTGAATCGTACTGGAATTGCTCATGTAATCGCTTGTGCATACCACACTTTTAAATTAACAAAAAAATATAATGATTCTGTTGACTTGGCTACAAATGCAGTTTAAGACTTCCTCAAATAAATTTAAATCCAAAGAATCTTTGTAGATATACTTTGGAGATTGGTGCGGTTAGTCCATCAAGAGGATCATTTTACATATTGATGGTTTCCTTCATTCCTTGTATGTATTGTTAATCCAAAGTCGACCGACCCAATAGTCAATAACTACCACAGTCATAAAAGCAACTCTTAAATTTGTATTATTTAAGCTTGGGATGGATGAGGAGTAATTAATCAATTCGGCGCAGTAAGTGGCCGATTTTCTTGCCGATAAGCCGTCACCGAAAAATTCTGAGGAGTGTTTATTACAGGAGCTGTGGAAAGTGGGTACGGAGGAAAAACAGCACAAACTGGCACATATGCATGTACGATTGGTACAGGAATAGTGGAATAGCGGGCGTTATTGAACTGTTTAACAAAAAACTAACCTATCGGTATGGGAATTGATATTATCCCCTTTAAGTTGACAGTGTAAAAAACCCATGTGTATAGCGTGGGTGTTACACTAATACTTGGAGGGGATTTTTCTATGGCTAAAAAAGGACAACAATTTCAAAGGTATACAAATGAATTTAAATTAAATGCT
>NZ_CALBWS010000009.1 GCF_937468385.1 Neobacillus rhizosphaerae | reverse complement strand
GATTGCGACACACTTAGCCAGGTTAGAAAAAGTGTGTTGCAATTCTTTAGGTTGATTTGCCACCCTGTTGATTGGAGCGGAGGGCACTCGACTCCTGCGGGATAGAGAGGTCACGGGAGACTTCGCAGGCGCGTATAGCGCCGAGGAGGCTCCCGGACCTCCCCGCGGAAATCAACAGGCCATTTATCAGGGCCAATCCATTATTAAAAAATTGCCGAGAAATATACCCTTTCTCGACAATCTGAGAGAGAATACAAAACTCGTATTCTCTCTTTTATTCCATTATTTAATCCAAGCTCCGTCTTTACCAATTTTATGAGAGCCGATTTTTGTATTAACTGCCATATGACCGTCGCTGTATAGGTAGTACCATTTCTTGGATACTACCACCCAGCCAGTTTTCATTACACCATTACCATCAAGGTAATACCATTTGTTTGAAACTTTTGCCCAGCCAGTTGCCATTTTACCATTTGAGTTTAAGAAGTACCATTTCCCGCTTGTTTTAACCCAGCCAGTTTTCATCGTACCATTGCCGTTAAGGTAGTACCAAGTACCTTTATCCTTCACCCAGCCAGTTGCCATTGCACCATTATCGTTAAGGTAGTACCAAGTACCCTTATCCTTCACCCAGCCAGTTGCCATTGCACCACTTGGTTTTAATAAATACCATTTGTTTTCTGACTTAACCCAGCCAGTTTGCATGACACCATCTTTGCCAAGATAGTACGATATTCCTTTATCGTTAACCCATCCGGTTGCATAATCAGTTGTGGAATTACTTTCAGGTCCAATGTAAAACCATTTACCGTCTTTTGTAACCCATGCAGCAGTAGCGAATGTGACAGAAAACTCAGATTCATTTCCATTATCATCTGATACATAGGCTGGAAGTGCTTCATCATCTTCAGCGATATATCGGAGATCTTGAACAGTCAATAGATTGTCGGTTCCATCATCCTCAATCCAAGGAAAGTCTTCTCCGGCAATTTCCTTAATAATGCGTTTTGCCCAATTTTTATATTTTTCTTTATCTAAATAGGCAACTCCATTTGCAAATCGTAAATCAGTGTCAGTTGAATATTCTTCATCTGATCTTGAATCAAGGGAAACAGTAGTAGCATTTTCCGAAGTAAATTCAATCTTTTTCACTTGGATTTTCCCATTTAAACCAATCAAATTAAAGGTAAAGTTGTTACCCTTTTTTATTGCCTTAATTTCACCTGCATCGGTAAACAAAGTGATACCTGAAATTTCTACACTTTTAGCCGCTGCGGCATGAGAAACATTTGCTGGAAGCACTGCTAAAAGGAAAAGGAATAAAAAGCTTGATAGTGCAATAATTCTTTTCACAATAATCCTCCTTGATGTTATGTATTAAACCTCTGAAACATAAACTAGATTAATAGTCTAAGAATAAGAAGCAATAATATAATTTTACATAATAATACCATTTTCTACAACATTTTCATGCAAAACTCAACAAATTATTTTAAATAATCAGCCGCTCTATTCATTAACGAAGATCTTCTTTGCTTTTTTAGACTTAAATAATGGTCTTTAATCGGCTTCGCTTCTTTTGAACTAAACCCATATTTTTCTAACTCTTTTACAAGGGAGTTGTAAATATAGTAAAAGGAATTATCGGTACTTGCTTCAAGGGTTTTCGCTGCACCGTTATATTTCGAGTAAAAGTAAAAATAGGATGTGTCTTCACTTTTGGACTTCTTTGTTTGATATTCGCTATAGGCATACGATATAAGGGAATTTAACTTTCCATCTGCCTGACCTTCTAAATCCTTGAATGATGGTTGATATTTTTCTAAAATAGAATTAGCTGTTGGTTTCACGTTTTGGCTACGATTCGCTTCGTAACTACCGCTAGAACCCTTTGCTATTCCTGCCTCTGCCGTTTCAGCCGTTTCAGCCGTTTCAGCCGTTTCGTTTACACCTTGCTCCTTAGCTTGTTCACCAGAACCGTCCATGGTATTTTCCTCACCAGGCAACTTCACCTTGTAATCACTTTTTACAATCTCATCAACTTTTGTATCAGCAGTCTTATATTCTTTGATATTAAAAAAATAATAGAGGGTTCCGGCTCCAACTGCTAACACTAACACAAAGATACTCAAGATCATTTTCCACTTTTTCACGTTTGGTCCACCTTTTGTTTTTTCAGTAATATCCTTTCTAGATTATCATATTTTGGTAGTTTTGTTGACAATATATTTATATGTTAAAATAATTTAGCGATGAATTCCGCCAATACTATTTAAAATAGTTTCTAAAAAGGTTATAGTAAATATTATCCATTTACTTGAGTACTAGTTAAATAGATTATTTCTACCAAATAATAAGAAAGAGGTTGAACTATGAAGAAGAAATTAATTCCCTTATTCGCAGCTATATTAACAGCTACCTGCCTCTCCCCGTTGGAGACAAGTAGCCTTGTTGAAGCTAGTGAGCAGCCAACCCTCCAAATGGCGGTCATGAGTGATATACATATTAATCAGGGAAATCCCAATAACAAATTCAAACAAGCTTTAACTGACCTGAAAAATATTGCCCCGGGGTATGACACCATTGCGGTGGTAGGTGATTTTACTGACCGTGGATTCGAAGAAGATTACAAAGCCTTTAACCAAATCCTAGGAGAAAATAAAAACCCTGGAGCCGAGCAATTTATTACCATGGGCAACCACGAATATTTTGAATCAAACGTCGATAAAGCATCTACCGTAACAGATGAAATGATGCAGAAGAGATTTATGGACTACAATGGAGATCCACTATCTACTATTTATTTTGATAAATGGATTAAAGGTTATCATTTTATTAGCCTAGCAGGAGAATTATCGGCAAAAACCTTGTCATTAACCTATGGAAATATCTTTCCCGACGCGAAAGACTGGGCCTATATTTCTGAAGAGCAATATCAATGGTTCGAACGTACGTTGGCTGTTGAGGCAGCAAGCAATAAACCGATTTTTGTTTTTTTACATCAGCCAATTGCCAACACAGTCTACGGAAGTGACAAATGGAATGCCGGTTTTGACAGTAAACGATTATTAACGATCTTAAAAAAATACCCACAAGCCATTCTATTTTCCGGACATTCTCACTATCCATTAAACCATCCGAAAAGTATTTATCAGGATGGATTTACAATGGTCAATACAAGCTCAGTGGAATACACCTGGAATGAGAATGGTCGTATTCCAGGTTTTTCCCAAGGATACCTTGTAAATGTTTACGATGATCGTGTAGAAATGAAGTCAAGAGAATTTAGTGATGGCACATGGATTAAGTCTACAACCATTCCCATCCCATACAAGGAAGCAGCTAAGGACACAGTTAAACCTACCTTTACCGCTAATTCAAACTTAAGGATAAGCAATCTCGGCACGACAACGGTTACCTTGTCATGGGATCAGGGGCAGGATAATACCGCTATTGACCGTTATGTCATTAAAGAATCAGGCAAAACCATCAAAACGGTCTATTCACAATATTGGAAGCCTGAAGAAGTGGTTTCAGCAACCATAAATAATTTAGTTCCACATACGTCCTATACTTACGAGATTTACGCGCTTGACGCCTGGGACAATCTGAGTGCTGACCCAATAAAAATTAACCTTACCACTCAAGGACCAAAGGGCTGGTACCAAAAAGGAGATACTTGGTATTACTATACCAATGAAGGAGCAAAACAAACGGGCTGGCTGTTCGATAAAAACCGCTGGTATTACTTTGATCAAGCAGGAGTGCTACAGACAGGCTGGATTTCCATTAATGGCAAATGGTATTATCTTCAAAAATCAGGAGAAATGATGACCGGCTGGTTTAAGGATGGGACTGTATGGTACTATCTTAACCAAAATGGAGCGATGCAGACGGGCTGGATTTCCCTTGGCAAAAAATGGTACTTCCTTGACTCGCATGGTATCATGAAAATCGGCTGGCTTCGAAACAAGAACAACTGGTACTATCTTGATAATAACGGGGCTATGTATACGGGCTGGCTAGCGAAAGGCAGTCAATGGTACTACCTCAAACCAGATGGTGCCATGGTCAATACTAAGTATTATATCGCCGGCAAGTGGTATTACTTTTCTACAAGTGGCCTTTGGAGAAAATAAGAAAAGTGCAAGAGTCCGTTTAGTGGCGTATGGACTCCTCGAAAAAGCTAACGCTTTTCCTTCGTGCGATGCCAATGCTGCCGAAGCATTCCTTATGGAGCACTTTGACTGAGATAAATGTAAACTCGCCGACTGGCAAGCCGTTAGGCGAAGACAGAGGCGTAGTTGCACTTATGCCTGTTTGGAAATTATACTTTCCTAACGGCTAAAATAAAGCCCCCGCTGTGTGGTAACAGCGGGGGCTGCTTGTTTTATTCCAGTGCACCTTCGACATTTTTAAATTGATTAAAAAACATGTTGTAGTATCTTCCTTTAGCAGCCATTAATTCATCATGGCTTCCTTTTTCGATGATTTGTCCATCATCAATTACCATAATGGTATCAGCATCACGAATAGTATTTAAGCGGTGGGCAATGATAAAGCTCGTGCGATTCTCCATTAGCATGAGTAAGGCTGCTTGAATATGGAGCTCGGTTCTCGTATCAATACTGCTGGTCGCTTCATCTAGAATGAGTAACGATGGTTTCGCTAAAATCACCCGCGCAATCGCTAACAGCTGACGCTCGCCTTGGCTGAGGTTTCCGCCGTTTTCTGAGAGGACCGTGTCATATTGATGGGGCAGCCGGTTAATAAAGCTATCAGCATTCGCCATCCTCGCTGCTTTTTCGACCTCGCCATCGTCGGCATCCGGCTTCCCATACTTGATGTTTTCCTTAATTGTCCCCGAAAACAAATACGTATCTTGAAGCACAAAGCCAAAACAACTTCTTAAGCTGTCTCTCGTATAAGCACGAATATCGCGGCCATCTAAGAGGATTCTCCCCTCGGTCACATCGTAGAATCGCGTCAGGAGATTAACGATCGTTGTTTTTCCCGCCCCCGTTGGACCAACCAAGGCCGTGCTGCTGCCAATCATCGCCTCAAAACTGACATTCTTTAAAATTGGAACATCTGAACGGTAACCAAAGCTGACATTTTCAAAGACAACATGTCCTTTAGGGTTTTCTAAGGCAACCGCATTGGTTGGATCCGCCAGCTCTTCTTGTTCATCGATAATTTCAAAGACGCGCTCTGCCCCAGCAACACCTGATTGGAGGATATTAAAAATATTGGCGAGATCATTAAGTGGTCTGACAAACTGCCTAGAATAGGTGATAAAGCTGGCAATTGCTCCAACCGTGATTAAGCTCTTGACTGCAAGAATGCCACCAATGACGGCCACAATGGCAAAGCCGAGATTATTAATCACATTCATAATCGGCATGAGGAAACCAGACCAAATTTGCGCCTTAAGGCCGACCGCGCGGAGTCTTGTATTGACAATATCAAACTCCGCAATCACCTTTTCCTCATGATTAAAGGCTTTGACTACTTCAATTCCAGAAATGGTTTCCTCAATATGGCCATTCAATTTACCTAGCTCAACTTGTTGATTTTTAAAAAAGACGCTCGTTTTTTTCGCAATTGTCCGGGTCAGCAAGAAGACGAGCGGCACGGTAACTAAGCTTGCCACTGTTAACACAGGGCTTAAAATTACCATCATGATTAACGAACCGACAATGACCATTAACCCTGACATCAGCTGTGTGGTCGACTGGGAAATCGTGTTACTGACATTATCGACATCGTTCGTCAACCTGCTCATTAATTCTCCGTGGGTACGAGAATCAAAAAAGGCAACCGGCAGCCCTTGGAGCTTTTTAAAAAGGGCATCCCGTAGGCTTTTGACAATGCGCTGGGCAACTCCGGCCATTAACCAGCCCTGAAAAAAAGTGAGCACGGCATCACCGACATAAGCGAATATCAGAATGACAATCATCACTTCTAGAAAATTGAAATCAACTTTTCCGTTATGAAGACTCATCGCATCTACGGCTTTTCCGATCAAGAACGGGGCAAGAAGCATAAGTGCTGAATCAAGTAGAATAAAGAAAAAGATTAGTGAGAGCATCTTTCTCTCTTTGCCAAAATAGTTCCACAGACGTTTCAATGTTCCCTTAAAGTTTTTCGGTTTCACAACCGGGCCGCGAAGTCGGTGAGCGCCACCAGGTCTTAATGGAGGGGGAGTTGAAGGATTATTTTCTGTCTGTTCTGTTCCCTTTGACAAATTACAGCACCTCCTTGCCGATCTGCGATTGATAAATTTCCTGGTAAACGGTACACTCCGTTAATAAATCCTGATGTGTTCCAAATCCGACCACTTCCCCTTGGTCAAGGACAAGAATTTTGTCGGCATCGATAATCGAAGTAATCCGCTGGGCGATTAATAGACAGGTGAGGCCCGTGGCATACTTCTTCAAGGCTGCTTTTATTTGGGCCTCCGTTGCCACATCAATCGCACTTGTACTATCGTCCAAGATTAAGATTTCCGGCCTTTTCACTAAGGCCCTAGCTATCGCAATCCGCTGTTTCTGTCCACCGGAAAAATTAACGCCCCCCTGGCCAATTCTTGTTTGATAGCCTTCAGGAGAAGCAGTAATAAAATCATGGGCGCAAGCATGGGTTGCTGCAGCTTCGACTTCTTCTTGCGGGGCATCCTCTTTGCCCCACTGAATATTTTCCGCCACAGTACCAGTAAACAACACATTTTTCTGCGGTACAAAGGCAATTTTCTCCCGTAATCTTTTCGGATTAACATGTTTAATATCTTCGCCATCTACTTTAATGGTTCCGCTCGTGACATCGTAAAAACGGGGAATCAGACCAACTAAGCTGCTTTTCCCTGAGCCGGTTGAACCGATGATGCCGACCGTTTCGCCAGGCAGGATGGTAAGGGTAATATTTTTTAACACCGCTTCACCCATTGTCCCTTCATAGGAAAAGGAAACATGCTCAAAATCAATTCTGCCTTTTTCCAGGTGAGACGGCCTTACTGTCTCATTTTTCCAAGAAAGGCTATCTTCCTGTAAAAATACCTCGTCAATTCTTCCTGCCGAGGCTTTTGCTCTGACAAACATATTAAAAACCATCGAAATCATCATCAGCGAAAATAAAATTTGCGTCATATAATTGGTAAAGGCAATGATATGACCGACCTGAATTTTCCCGGTGTCGACCCCTAAGCCGCCTATCCAAAGAACTACGACGATACCAAGGTTTACGGTCAACATTATTGCCGGGCTGAAAGTCGCCATGAGGCGGCCCGCTGCGATTGATTGGTCCTTAAAATGATCATTCGCCTTGGTAAACTTGCCTATCTCAACATCGAAGCGATTAAACGCCTTAACGACACGAACACCTGATAAATACTCACGCATTACACTGTTTACCCAGTCCAATGCCCTTTGCACCTTAGCAAATAGCGGAAAGCCTAAGCGTAAATTAACAATAATTAACAAGGTAACAATCGGCACAACTACAGCCAGTACCACGGATAAATGGAGGTTGAGGCGCGCCGCCATGATTAAGCCGCCTATCGCTAACAGGGGAGCCTTAACGAAAATCCTCATCAGTCCATTGACGAAGACTTGCACTTGGGTGACGTCATTCGTCAGCCGGGTGATTAACGACGCGCGGTCAAACTTATTGAGGTTTTTAAAGGAGAGAGTTTGAATTTTTTTGAATAAATCCGATCGTAATTCTGTGCCGAAATTCTGTGAAACAATGCTTGCCATAACACTTCTTGTTGAGGCACTCATCGCCCCAAATGCCGTTATCAGCAACATCAAGCCGCCCATTTTCAACACATAATTGATATCCTTATTGGCAACACCTTCATCGATAATTTTCGCCATAATCGTTGGCTGCAGCAAATCACTGATCGCCTCGAAGGTGAGAAATAAGACCGCAATGCTGAAAGACTTCCAATATTTCTTAATGTATTTTGCTAAAAATTTCATGATTCCACCCCAGCATTTCGAACCTCGTAATAAACTTATTATAATTTTGTTTTCCTCGATTAACAAAAGAATTGAACTGTGAATGCGGCGGATTTAGAATAATCCATGAGTTGAAAAAAAACCAAAAAAGGGTCCACAAATTAATCATGGACCACTAGTAGCTATTATTACTCCTGGACAGGGCTAAATTCATGGACCCACACGCGCATTTGCGGTAGCCACGGCATACCCGGATGGTAGGAAAGAATGGATTGCTTATAATCCTCCACTGTTTCAAAGCCCTCGCGGCGGACATCAGCATCGGTAAGCTCACCTAGGCTTTGCGAATACACCTTTTCAACTACAAACTGGTTCCCTTCAAGGGTCATGATTTCACCTGGGTCGGCATATCTGCCATTCCGACGTGTCGCTGTTTTTTCTCCAGCCAGTACTTTCTTTACATCCGCTTCCATCGTCACTAACCGTTCAATGGAACAGGTTTTTGGCGGTAAAGCATTATTTTCATTTTGAGTCATCCATTTATCCTCCTTTTTCCAATTCACCTACCTATATTAACACTATCCTTAACTTAATAAAAGCAACTGGCTTAATAGAGGAAAGTTCCTACCATTCACATAAGGAACCGACGAAAAACATATCGTACATTAATTTTCTACCATGCAACAGCGCAAAAAAAGACCAAAATCGGTCTTTTCTGTGGAAAAGGGGCGGAGCGCCGCAAAAATGAATCACTTTAACCAGATAAAGTGAAATACCCATTTCACAAGACAAAATATGTGAAGTCTAACTCTGCTCTCACCGCCTTTATTAGGTGACTACGCCTTGTTCTCTAAATTTATTTTCAGGATAGGGTTGGGAGTTGAGGCTCATGATAGTTTTTTATCCATTTAAATCTCTTTTTTGATAAAACACATAGGTTACATATGAAAGAACGGTAATCCAAACAACAGATATGACAACGAAAGTGACGTCCAACCCGCTGCCAACCATGACATTTTTCGCCTCAAAATATTTAAAAGGGGTTAAGTATTTTAAGGGTTCCATATTCTCATTCAAATCAATCGTAACCGATAACATATAGGTAAGCAAAAGGATTCCTGTTGCAAGGGACGCCGCTGTCTTTGGTTTCTTTTTTACAGCAGCAAGGGCGCTACCGATAACCATAAACAAGACCTGCAAAATGAACATTCCCGCCATTAAAATAGCGATCTCACCACTGACATCCTCACCATGGCTGTAATGTCCCATGAGGATGATCGAAGAAACGAGAGTTACAAGATTAAAGATGACGATATTTACAGATGCAGCTAATAATTTTGCCGTAATGACGGTAGTTCTTGATACTGGCTTTACGAATAAAAACTCAGACGTTTTGTCCCGCTCTTCTTTGGCAATAATCGTTGCTCCAAGCATGGCCGCATGGATGGTGGCCATCAATAACAAATATAAGAAAAGCATACCATAATACCCACTAGCCTTCGATAGATCCAAGTCGCTGAACCCCAAGACAGCTCTTAGTGATTTTGGAATATCGGCCATCATCTCATTGATTGATTGGCCCGATGAAGAATAGGCTTCAAATTTCGCCATTCCTGAGACCACCATGAGGAAGACACCAATGCTCCAAAAGATGAGCGATTTTCGATGTGACTTCAATTCTTTTAAAAATATATTCATGACCAAATCCCTCCAATTAGCAAGCTATACAGCATGGATATCCTTTTTTGTATATACGAAATAACTCGCCACAATTGCAAGAATAATAATGATGGCCCCAGCAATTAAAAAGGAGGACTCGTAGCTTGCATGCTTCATAATATAGGCGGTGTCAAAATATTTAAACGGCGATATATATCGTTTTGCTTCCTCACCAGACGTACTGCTAAGCATCCCTAAAAAGTAAAATGCAAACACGGTTCCGAGTGACACGGTCAGCACCGATTTTAGCTTCGAAACGATAACAGAAATGATCAATCCTAACGCTAGAAAAATTAGCTGAACAAAGAACAAAGTGAGAGAAAGCATGATAAATAGTTTAAAGCTAAAGTCTTCTGTCTTTACTTGAAAAGCCATGATGCTGGCAGCAGCTAAATAAACGATATTCGTCAAGACGATGGCGGTGAGTACCGCCAATAGTTTGGATGTCAAAATTCTCGTCCGGGTAACAGGCTTTGTTAACAGAAAATCCGCTGTTTTTTCACGGACTTCCTTGCTGACAATGGAAGTCCCAAGGTTCATCGCCTGAATGGCACCACAAAGTGTAATAAACGATAAAGGGAAGCAATAGAAGCCTAGAATCGTAAAGAATCCTCCCAGATTTATTCCTATTGCATTTCTAATCGCCTCTGGATACCCTTCAAGTATTTTTGTGAATTCCTCTGCATCATGCGCAAAAGAAGGATACAATGACAGATAAAAGACCACGATCAGGGTTAACGAAATCGACCATATGATTGTCGATTTCCGATAGGCCCTTAATTCATGCAAAAATATATTCATAGCTTCTTAGGCCTCCTTTTCATAATAATGCATAAAGATCTCCTCAAGGTCTGGCTCTTCAATCCACAGGTTGGCAATTTCTATATCAGCGATTTTTTTCATTACTGTGTTGATATTACCCCGAAATAAAAAGCTAGTTATGTTATCATTCACCTCTAATTTATTGACTCCGCTGATTTGGAAGTAATCCTTTTCTAACGGTGCTTTCGTTTCAATTTTTAACTTTTTATAGTTGTTTTCTTTTAATGTACTAATTTTTTCAACGGTAACGATTTTACCTTCTTTAATGATGGCGACGCGATTACACAGTCTTTGTACCTCGCTGAGAATGTGTGATGAAAATAAAATCGTCGCACCTTTTTTGTTCTCTTCTTCTAAGATGTCAAAGAATTTTTGCTGCATCAGTGGGTCGAGCCCACTCGTCGGTTCATCTAATATGATCAGCTTTGGTTCATGAAGCAGTCCTTGCACAATCCCGACCTTCTTTTTGTTTCCTAACGAGAGGTCATCGATTTTTTTATTGAGATCCAAGTCCATAATCTCCGCCAATTCTTTGATTCGCTTAGTGCAATCCTTTTTATAAAAACTAGCTGAGTATTTTAATAGGTCTTTCACTTTCATATTGTCATAGTAAAAGACTTCAGACGGCAAATAGCCAATTTCCTTTTTAATTTCCGGAGCAAATTGAATGCAGTCTTTTCCAAAAATCGTCGCGCTACCGCTCGTTGGATAGATAAGGGATAGCAGTGTACGAATGGTAGTTGATTTACCAGCACCATTTGGACCGATGAAGCCAAAAATTTCGCCTTGTTCGACGTTAAAGCTAATGTCGGTGATTCCTCTGGCCTTTCCGTAAGTTTTGGTTAGATTTTTTATTTCAATCACATTCATCTTGATAGCCCCCCTCATTTATAAAAAGTTTTCATTAATATCTCAAAATACTCTTCTGCCTCAAGAAATATTTTTTCATAATCAATTTCATGTGTTGGTGATAGCTTTGCCTTAAAAAGCTCTTCTTCACTCATTTTTTCAAAGGTCCAAGTGATAATCTTTAAGACCTTTTTGATATCCATGTCATCTCGGAATTTTGAAAAATCGATACCCTCGTAAACTTTTCCGATATTGATACTGTTCAGTTCCTTAATCTTTTTTTCTACATCCGCTTTAACTTCCGTTGAATCCTCCAAATAAGCTTCTTCAATAAACTTGAAGAGGTCTGGATATGTTGTGAGTAGTTCCATTTTAATCAAAACCGCTTGCTGAATTCTTGTGAAAAAGTCCTTTTCCGTTAAGTCGATTCTTTGATAAAACTGTTCGGAAATGAGCCTATAACAATAGTCAAACAAAAATAGAAACATTTGCTTTTTATTGCCGAAATAATGGAACAACAACCCCTTTGAAATACCAGCCTCTTTCACGATTTCATTGGTCGAGGCATTATCATATCCTTTCTGGGCAAATTCCTTAATGGCGGCATTGATGATTCGGTCTTGTTTTTCCTGATCTAGGTTGAGAAATTTCGAAAACACTGTGGCAGTCCTCCTTTTAAAGTCGTTGACCACACCAGTCAATAGAATCATTATACTCCCGTTGACTCCCCCGGTCAATGGTGGTCAATCTATATTTTTTACAAAAATATGAAATTTATAGTACGACTTTTCGGAATGTGCTACGATGCATGATGAAGGTACTATTTTTACGGAGGTGAAGGACCATTAATGTTAAAAACAGGGATGCATCATTGAAATTAGAAGGTTTAATCGTTTCTCAAAATCGACTGTCTGCAGGCCATCCAAGCTTGCCTGTCTTAGCCGCTATGCAAGCTTCAGTAGAGGCTGGAATCGGAGGCGAGGAAAGGGTCGCAGAGATTTTCCGGAAGCAGTCATTTCCATTCGATAACCACATTTTTCACGATTTATCTCCCTCATCAGATGTAAAGTTTCAAATGGACACTTATGTGATGACACCTTGGTATGGTGTTGTTTTAGAGGTAAAAAATATTGGAGGTGTCCTTGAGTTTAAGGACAATCCTCCTCAGTTACTTCGTACCAGGGACGACGGGCACAAAGATGGCTTTGAAAGTCCTGTTGTCCAATTGGAACGAAATTGCGAATTATTGACTGATTGGCTTAGAAGTCGGAACATCCATCTCCCTATTTATGGGGCCATTGTGCTGGCCTATCCGAAGCAAATTGTTGCGGTTCCCCCTGCAAAAACCAAGCTTTTATATCCATACTTGATTCCCTCTTTTATTAAAAGCATCCCACAAAAAGCAAAAAAATTAGATAATGAAACGTTCAATTGGCTATCTGCTGAGCTCCTTAATAGTCATCAGCGTTTTATTCCAAAACCAATTTGTGAGACATATGATTTACCTTTTGGGGACTTTCAAACAGGGGTAAGGTGTGATGGGTGCGGTAGGTTAGGGATGATTAAGATTGTTAGGACTTGGGTTTGTCCTTTTTGCCAAGCAACAGACCGCTTGGCCCATCAAAAAACTTTGTTGGAGTGGTTTTTGGTTTTTAAACGGACGATTACGAATAGTGAGTGCAGGGAGTTTCTGCATATTGATGATATTCAAGTCGCAAAACGTATTTTACAAAGTATGAATTGGCAATGCCAAGGAACATTTAGAAACCGGACCTATTTAATGGACTTCAATAACACTACTCCTTGGCAAAAAAATGCGAAATTTGTTATCCGACAGTAATTCCGTTCTATCCGACAGTAATTCAGCTCTATCCGACAGTTATGCGGCTCTATACGACAGTTATACTGCCTTATCCGACAGTAACACAGTTCTTTACGACAGTTACCTTGCTATCCGACAGTTATGCGGTTCTATCCGACAGTAATTCTGTTCTATCCGACAGTAACTAAGGCTCATACGACAGTAACCACTTTCCATGATAACGATTTCCCGAAAAACGTGTAACCAACTTCTCATAATGTTATGATATTTATGAACAAAAACCAAAAAGGGGAGTGTAATAAAAAGTGAAAAATGAACTCATTGAAAGATTTACTTCCTATGTAAAAGTGGACACGCAGTCTGATGAAAGCAGCGAAACCTGTCCATCAACAGAAGGGCAGTGGACACTGCTCCGTATGCTGGTCGAGGAATTAGAAACGATTGGTATGGAAGAGGTAGCGATCGACGAGAATGGCTATGTGATGGCAACCTTGCCGTCCAATACCGAAAAACAAGTACCCACCATCGGCTTCCTCGCCCATGTAGATACAGCGACGGATTTTACCGGTACAAATGTCAATCCGCAAATCGTTGAAAACTACGATGGCGAAGAAATTGTTTTAAATAAATCCCTAAAGGTTGTCATGTCACCAAAGGACTTCCCAAGCCTTCCAGAATACAAAGGCCACACCTTAATCACAACCGACGGCACGACCCTACTTGGAGCCGATAACAAAGCTGGCGTCACCGAAATCATGACCGCGATGGCTTACTTGATTAACCATCCAGAAATCAAGCACGGTAAGGTCCGCGTTGCGTTCACCCCGGATGAGGAAATTGGCAGAGGTCCACATAAGTTCGACGTTGCGGCCTTCAATGCCAACTATGCTTATACCGTGGACGGTGGTCCGCTCGGGGAGTTAGAATACGAAAGCTTCAACGCAGCGGCAGCGAAAATTACAATTAAAGGTACCAATATTCATCCTGGCTCAGCCAAGGACAAAATGGTCAACTCAATGAAAATTGCGATGGAATTACATAGCAAACTGCCAGCTGGCGAGGCACCTGAACATACCGAAGGGTACGAAGGCTTCTTCCATCTGCTATCCTTCAACGGCGATGTAGAACAAACAAAACTAAACTATATTATCAGAGACCATGACAGAGAAAACTTCCATGCGAGAAAAACGACAATTGAAAACATTGTCAACGAATTCAAGGGGAAATACGGCAGTGATAGCATCCTGCTCGAATTGAACGACCAATATTACAACATGGGTGAAAAAATCAAACCGGTAATGGAAATTGTCGATATCGCTCACGAGGCGATGGTGAGCTTGGACATCAAGCCAATTATTAAGCCAATCCGCGGCGGCACTGATGGCTCACAGCTTTCTTATATGGGGCTGCCAACTCCCAATATTTTTACCGGCGGCGAAAACTTCCACGGCAAGTACGAATTTATTTCTGTCGATAATATGATCAAAGCAACAAATACCGTTATTGAAATCATTAAACTTACAGAACAAAAGGCTTAATTTTTCAAAAAAGAAAGCTAACCCTAATCGAATCACGGGTTAGCTTTTTCAAATATATAGAGCTGCGGCACATTGCTTAAGACTAGCAACAGTCTCTTTCAGCTGAGCATTCAGTTGATCCACAGGCCATTTGCCATCGTTAGCCTGTAAGTCTTTTTGAATAAGTAAGATCATCCAAATCGAGAAAACAGCTGAGAACAAATGATATTCCTTCATAAACACAGCTTCATCGATTTCCAGATTAACGTGGTCAAGATAGTATCTCAAAACGCTCTCCCGAAACTTGCTCGTTATTTCCTTTGGAAAAAGGGGATGGGACATGTCAATAATATGATATAAATCCCAGTATGGTGTATTTAAATGGGAATGTTCCCAGTCCAAAATCATCAGCTTATTATTCACAATTGCATAATTCCCCAAATGCAAATCTCCATGCGACAAAACCAATTTCTTTGAAAATACAAATCTATCAAGCAGTGAGTAAATATGTTGAATGTGCCGCTCTTCGATTTGTAAAACTGGCAGTAACCGAAGAAATTCATCCTTCTTCAAGCAAATATCGGCGGCAATTTCCTCGACCCGTGGTTTCAACCCTGCTAATGGAACATCCCTAAATTTTTCAACTGGAAGGGAATGCCACCAAGCTGTCCACTTGATTACACCAAAAACACTTTTCTCATTAAAATCATGTGAAAGCTGGCCAAGGTCCTCAAGAATCATCCAATTCAATTCCGGATCTTCACTAATCATGTAGGAGATTATTTTAGGAAAAATAGCTGGGAATAAGGAGAGAATATGCTCATGGACCCATACTTCTTTTCCTAATTGACCATCATTCGTTAATGGTTTAAAAATATAGCTTTCCGAAGGGGATAAATAGAATCTTTCTACCCATCTTCCATTTATCCCTTTATAGAGGGTTTCTCTTTTTAAGATTAACCCGTCATTTAACATACCGCTGGCAAGGACAATATTTTGTGGCAGCGCCATAGACGACCCACCTATTCAGATAAAATTCGATTCCACAGTTTCCCATTAACATTCATCACAAATTACCCTACATCTAAATTCTCCACTTCGTCCTTTAGCTGTCTTTTCGGCAAAACTCCCATGGAGCTCGGTAGGGGATACAATTCCGACAATCTTTTCACCCGTCCATCGGCAGCTTTAAAAACAATATGGTCACGCGTGAATTTCCGCGGTGTATCGATGCCACAAGCAGCTGCCAGGGCAAAAAGACCTTGGCGGACATTGATAATATAATTCATCACACGCCATTTCTTTTCCTCGGGCACAAGCGCTTCTTGGTATTTAGGATCGGTTGTCGTTACACCTGCCGGACATTTACCCGTATGACATTGCATCGCCATTATACAGCCATTGGCAATCATAAAGCCGCGGGCAGAGTTGACCGCATCGGCTCCAATCCCAAGGGCAATCGCAATTTTATCGGCAGATATTAGTTTTCCTGAAGCAAAAATCTTTATTTTGTCGCGAACACCAAACAGACAGGCTTTATCAACAACAGCAATTAAGGCTGGAAAAAGCGGGAGTCCCATGCTGTCCGCCATTGATTTAAAGGTTGCACCCGTGCCGCCTTCACCGCCATCAACGGTGATAAAATCCGGATAGATTTGCAGTTGATTCATGGCCTCAAAAAACTCATCGAGATTCGCATGATAGCCGACGACAATTTTAATACCTACAGGTTTTCCACCCTCAGCTTGTAGGATTTTGATAAACTGCAAGGTTTCATAAGAGTTATGCAAAAATGGAAAGCGGTTCGGCGAATTGATCGTTTGGCCTACGGGTACTTTACGTATGCTTGCCACTTTTGGCGTGACCTTCGTTCCTTCGAGATGGCCACCGCGGATTTTTGCCCCTTGGCCAAATTTGAGTTCAAATGCTTTTATATTTGCTGCTTCTGCCTTCAATTTAAATTCTGCAAGCGAAAAATTCCCATCCGGATCACGGTAGCCAAATAAGCCAGGTCCAATTTGGGCGACAATATCGGCACCGCTTTCTAAATGTTCCGGCGCGATTCCGCCTTCCCCGGTATTAATCCAGGAACCGCCAGCCATACTGCTGCCATGGCCTGTGGAAAGAATATAGTGCTCGCCAACCGCCCCATAAGATGTTGCTGATGCACCGAAGGGTCCGCAAAGTCTCCAAGGGATATCACGTTCAGGGCCAACGACGATGGCATCTTCTTCAGGATAGAGCCAGCGTGTAACCTCATCCTTTTCAAGGTGTTCACGTCGAGTAAACAATCCCTCATGGTCAATTTTGTATTTCATCGCATGAATTTTTTCTTGATTGTCGACCTTTAATTCTTCATTTAAAAGCGGAAATAAACCATTAGCAATATAATAGCCTGGTTTTTCAAAGTCACGTTTGGAGCCAAAACTTAACAGGTCGCTGCGATATTTGGCAGAAAAGACAATTCCCAAAAAGTCCGCACGCGAAAAGGGACCGCTGCCATTATCGCTATCAAACCAATATTGCCTGAGCTCAGGACCCATTTTTTCTAACAGGTAGCGCATCCAGCCCAAATACGGATGTGCTCGGATAATCGAATGCTGTGGTTTTTTCGCCAAAGAATGGAGCCAAAGAAACAAACAAATCGGGCCCCCGATAAAAACAATCAATAAAATAATCAAAACCGTCAATAACAAATTCATATCCCCCCTTATTGGGTGTCAGGCACCATCCTGCTAAACTAGGAAGCTTATTAATAATATATATAATGTGTAAATGTATTTAATCCTAATTTTAGCACAAGGAGTAAATCCGCTCCAACTTTTGGTGCATGATCCTTAATTCCGAAACCTGTCTAAAATACTAAAAAACTCACTTAGAAACTCATAAAAAAGCCTTTCTGTTGGCAGCAGTTCACGTTCACTTGGAATAATAACCCCGACGGTCCGGGTGACATCGGGCTCAGTAATAGGGATTTTTACCGTTGAACGGGGGTAGCTGTCAATTAACGTGATTTCAGGAATAAGGGTCACACCAAGGCCGGCGGAGACCAAGCCTTTAATCGCATCAATATCCTCACCCTCAAAGGACACTTGTGGATGAAAGCCTATCTGCTCGCAAGCATTGACAATGATTTCACGTAAAATATACCCCTTAGGGAATAGGATAAATGAATCCTCCCGTAATTCACTTAATTTTAAAATGCGTTTTTCGGCAAGAGGGTGACCGGAAGGCAGCAAGGCAACGATATTTTCTGTAAATAACGTTTTTCCTTTAATCTTTTTTTCCTTCTTAGGCACCGGACCAAGAAGCGCTAAGTTAAATTCCCCTTTCACGACACCATCGATTAACGACAGGTAGGAACCCTGGTTCAGCTGGAATTTTACATGGGGATAGCGCTCACGAAAGGCGGAAATGGCCGTTGGCAAGGTGTAGGCTGCCAGACTGCTTGGGAAGCCAATTCGAATCGTTCCTTTCTCGGGATCTAAATATTCCTCCACTTCTCGTTTTGCATTGTCAATTAGCTTCATCGCTTGTTCCATTTGCTCTAAAAACATAGATCCAATTGGTGTCAGCTTCACATTCCGCCCTTCACGAATAAACAAACTTACTCCTAATTCAGCTTCCAAATTAAAAATCTGCCTGCTCACTGCCGACTGAGCAACATGCAAGATGTGAGCAGCCTCAGTCACATGCTCTCTTTTTGCGACCTCAATAAAATATTGAATCTGTCTTAACTCCAACACCTACCACTCCTTTTCTCAGCTTATGTGAATGGATGTTTCCATCACAAATGCGGAAATTTCAATCGATGAACCGCCTAAAGGGCCGACCGTTAGCTCATTTTCTTTATTCATCTAATAATGGCATTAATCTTATCTATTTTTCATATTGTTTAGATTATTTATTAATAATAGAATAAAACGATAATTATAGGAAGAATATTCAATTAATATATATTTTTTTTAAAGGGGTGAATTCCATGCAAACAATTGAGGAAGTAAAACTATCTGGAACTACAGCAGCAAGGGATTATGTGAATAAAGTTTTCGAAACTGTGAAAAATCGCAACGCTTTCGAAACTGAATTTCATCAGGCGGTGAAAGAAATCTTTGATTCCCTTGTGCCCGTTTTTGCGAAACACCCAAAATATATTGAACAAGGGATTCTTGAAAGGATTGTCGAACCAGAAAGAGTCATTACATTTCGGGTTCCCTGGGTGGATGATTGTGGCAGGGTTCAAGTAAATCGCGGATTCCGTGTCCAGTTCAACAGTGCAATCGGTCCTTATAAAGGTGGTTTACGTTTCCACCCATCCGTGAATGCCAGCATTATTAAATTTTTAGGTTTTGAACAAATTTTCAAAAACTCTTTAACTGGACAGCCAATTGGCGGCGGAAAAGGGGGTTCTGACTTTGATCCGAAGGAAAGGTCGGATGGCGAAATCATGAGCTTCTGCCAAAGCTTCATGAGCGAGCTTTATCGCCATATTGGACCAGATGTCGATGTTCCAGCAGGGGATATCGGGGTCGGGGCAAGAGAAATCGGCTATATGTTTGGGATGTATAAAAAACTTCGCGGCGGCTTTGAAGCAGGGGTGTTTACCGGCAAAGGATTGGGATATGGTGGCAGCTTAGCACGTACGGAAGCGACAGGCTATGGCACGGTTTATTTTGTCCGCGAAATGTTAAAAGACAAAGGACTGAGCTTTTGCGGCAGTACGGTCGTTGTTTCCGGCTCCGGTAATGTGTCCATTTATGCCATGGAAAAAGCAGTGCAGTTCGGTGCCAAGGTTGTTGCCTGCAGTGATTCCAATGGTTATATCTATGATGATAATGGCATTAATTTAGAGACCATTAAACAAATTAAAGAAGTCGAGCGAAAAAGAATCAGCGAGTATGTGAAATACCACCCACATGCTCAATATTTCGATGGATGCTCTGGGATTTGGTCAATTCCGTGTGACATCGCCTTACCTTGTGCAACCCAAAATGAAATTGATGAAACTGCGGCAAAAATTCTTGTTGCAAACGGCGTTAAAGCGATCGGAGAAGGCGCAAACATGCCTTCCACATTAGCAGCCGTCGATGTATTCCTCAACAGCGAGGTGCTGTTTGGCCCGGGTAAAGCCGCTAATGCCGGTGGTGTAGCAGTATCGGCCTTAGAAATGGCGCAAAACAGTGCACGCCTTTCATGGACGTTTGAGGAAGTTGATGCCAAACTGCACCAAATCATGATTAACATTTATCAAAACAGTGTGAAGGCTGCCGAAGAATACGGCTTCGCAGGTAACTTGGTTGTCGGCGCCAACATCGCCGGGTTCACTAAAGTTGCTGACGCGATGCTAGCGCAGGGTGTGATTTAAAAATCTCCTTCTAGGGAGATTTTTTTATTTCCTTCGACCACGGTCTGCATGTTTTCCTTGTCGACTGGTTACATTAACATTGGTTCAATTATCAAGGAGGTTTAGCGATATGGATAACAAAGACACCCATGCATTTGTCGAAAAGCTGCAGGAAGATCAGGAAAAGGCCGAGAAAAACAAAGAACGCCACGGCAAAGGTAATCCAAGCGGGAAATTACCGAATCATAGGCATTAATCATTGTAGAGAAACAAGCCATGACACAAGCCATGGCTTGTTTTTTTTTATTTAAACTTGGTTACTAGTAAGCTGCTAATCTAGTTTTTTATCATTGTTCTATATATCGTTACATTTGTATTTTTTGTCGAACGAAATCTCTTTCTTAATAATTCATGTCGAGATAACATGGAAATGTACAAGCTATTTTATGACTTTTGCACTATTTTGTTAAATTTCTCTATTGGATTTTTCCAAGATATTAGGGGGTGATAGAAGGAGTGGATATTTTTTTAATAAAGGGAAGCGTTGAAATATAACCTTATCATTGGACACTTTGGTTATATGGAGCTAGTAGTGTAACCGGCCTTCTTTGGTATTATTTATTATTTCTAGGAGGAAGAAGGAATGTTAAGAAAATTACAGAAAACACTTGTCATGTTGTTAGCGCTGTTACTATCAGGATTGGTCCCTGCCATATCTGCGATTGCTGCCGGCATTGAATTAGTTGATTCATCTCCAGAATTTGAAGCAGCTCCTGATAAGGTTATTAAGGTTTACCCAGGAGAGAAGGTGGATTTTAAAATTAAGTTAGCCTATACAGGCGGAAATCAAAAAAATACCTCCGGGACAATACATGTTGACACCAAATACTATATCGGCTATCCAGAAAACCCTGTTCCTCCAAAGGGTACAAAGGATATTCCATATTCAGGGGAAACACTTTCTACTGTTGTAGATGGTGCTCAAATTTTTGTTAATGCAAATGTAGCACCCGGAACTTACAACGTCCCAATTCAAATAAAAATTAATGATAATAAACCAGGCACAGGAAATTCGCTTGTAAATGATACAGTTGATAAATTAACTGTAGAGGTGTTAGGGGAAAAAGTTAAGCCTGTTGTCAGCATTACCAAGCCAACCGAAGGGAAATTCTATCAATCCAGCCAGTTATCGTCCAGCCCGGAATTTACCGTTGAAGATCAAAGTACTTATAGAACAGAGATAATTGGATGGGATACTAAAACTGAAGGCGAACATACCGTTACAGTTAAAGCCATTGATAAATATGATAATGTAGGACAAGCATCCGTCACATATTATATTGACAATACAAAACCAGAGATTCATTCTGTATTGGTTGATGGCGGGGTCTATAACACTGACTCTTTAAAAGATATTGTGAAGAGTTATTATTCGATTCAAGAACCGAACTTACAAATTTCCACCACTCCTGATCTTGACCTGACTGTTGGATCTCATACGGTTAAAATTACTGCTCTGGATAAAGCGGGGAATTTTTCTGAAAAATTGATTAACTATGTTATTGATAATGATGCACCAACGATTTCCTTTAAATTTAATGATGGCGGTTTTTATACATCAGATACTTTCCGTACATTTAACCCTTACTATGAAGTAAAGGATGACAACTTAGACAATTCCACGATTAACGCTTCCACACCAGTCTTAACTGAAGGGACACAATCAGTAACAGTTAGTGCATCTGATAAAGCAAATAATCATAGCACCGCCACTGCAAATTATATCATCGATGATACCGCTCCAAAGGTTACCATAAACTTGGAGAATGGCAAATATTATAATGCAAGTTCTTTAAGCAAAATCGGACAGCTTTATACAGCAACAGATACTAATATATCAACAGTAATCCCTACCGGCTTCGGAACAACTGATGGCCACTATTATGCTTCGGTAAGGGCCGTTGATAAAGCTGGTAATGCGACCGAAAAAGATGTTGAGTACTATGTTGATACTACAGATCCTGTTATTACTATTGATTCTGATAAAATCGCAAATGGCGGCTTCTATAAATCTAGCTATTTACAGGAACTTACCAATTTTTACACCGTGGAAGATTTAAACAAGGATAAGGTCGATGTAAGTCCATTTGACTTAACAGAGGGAAGTCACACACTAACCATTATGGCTACAGATAAAGCAGGAAATTCAAAAACTGAAACCATTACTTACACTGTCGATAATACAGCCCCAACAATATCGTTTAATTTAACACAAAATGGTTTCTATCATTCTAAAAATCTACCAGAAAACTATTACACTACTTCCGATAACAACCAAGTAGTAAGTGTTGTTCAATCTGCCTATGATAAATCTGAGGGGACCCATGAGCTAACCGTTACGGCAATGGATGCTGCCGGAAATAGGACGACAGCAACAATTAAGTACACAGTCGATAATATTGCACCAGTGGTTTCAATTGAAAAACCAAAGGCGGGCGGATATTATAAATCAGCGGATTTACCAGATGATAAGCCAATTTATTCCATAGACGAGAAAAATCCATACGATTTTAATATCATCGGCTATAACAAAAAAGATGAATCGGAGCATACCGTAACGATTGTCGCCACGGATGCGGCCGGTAACGTCGGAACTGCTTCTGTAACGTATACAGTTGACAATACGAAGCCAACAATCACCACCGTATTAACGAATGGCGGGTACTATAATGCTGATACCCTGAAACAATTAGGTCAGTATTACACTGTACAAGATACTAATCTCGATCCTAAAAGCGTTAAGGCCAGTGATTTAATCTACACAGAGGGTAAACATACGGCAAAAATTTCTGCAGTTGACAAGGCCGGCAATGAAGCCGAAAAAACGATTGAGTACACTGTCGATAATACCAAGCCTGTCATCACATTTAAGTTTGACGACAATGGTTTCTATACTTCTGAGAAATTTAAGACATTTGCTCCTTACTTTACCATTGATGACGAAAACCTTGATGAAAACACAGTGGACTTTAACGGTCTTGGTTTTACAGAAATGAAACACGAGTTATCGGTCAGTGCGGCTGATAAAGCTGGAAACAGTAACAGCGCCAAAGCAAGCTATACGATTGATGATACCGCACCAGAAGTTTCGCTTACTTTAGAAACAGGTAAATATTATAACCTTGCTGCGTTAGAGAAACTTGGACAATACTGGACAGCAAATGATACGAACCTATTTGATGTGCAGCATACCCCATTAGCGACATCCGACGGCACTTATACAGCTACAGTCACAGCTGTCGATAAAGCTGGGAATAGTACATCTAAATCTGTCGAATACCATTTAGATAACACACCTCCAGTCATAAATATTGATGAAACGAAGCTCAAAGATGGCGGCTTCTATAATGCAGTTTATCTGAAAGGGTTAACGGCAAAACCTTATACTGTTACAGAAGTTAACCCAGTTACTGACAATGCAAGTGACTTGAAATTCGATGAAGGAACTTACGCCTATACCGTCACTGCTACTGATAAGGCCGGTAATACGACAACCAAAACAATTTCGTATACGGTTGACAACACAGCGCCAACCATTTCATTGAAATTAACCGAGAGTAGTATTTATACCTCTCAATTTCTCTATGAAATAGGTCAGTACTACAGTGCCTCCGATAACAATAACGATCTTACGGTTAGTGCCGATCCATTAATAATGGGTGAAGATGGAACCTATACTTTAAGAGTGACGGCCACTGATAAGGCTGGTAATCGTTCTTCTGTATCTATCACTTATACAGTGGATGATACGAAACCAGCAGTAAAGTTCTATTTAACCAATGGTAAGCACTATACAACAAAAGCATTAACCGAGGCCCTAACTGGACCTAAGACCTACTATGGTGTAACCGATGAACATCTAATTGATGTCAAAGCCGATGAGCTGCAAACCGGTGAAGGCGTTCATAAATTAACCGTCACCGCTAAAGACGCTGCCGGTAACACAACTGTTTCGACTATTACGTACACAGTTGATAACACCGCCCCAGTCATCGTCGGCCTGCATGGTTTAAAGGACGGCCAGCGCTTCTTAGTTGGACAGGAAGTCGAGGTCATTCCTATAGTAACTGATAAGCTGGATTCAAACCCTAACTTACAGTTTGCGCAAAAGCTTGATACCGCTAAAGCTGGGGTTCATACCGTAACAGTAACAGCAACCGATCAAGCAGGCAATACAAGTACTTTCAAATATTCCTACCATGTTTACGACTTCAGCGGGGTTCAACAACCGATAGAAGCCAACGGAACAAGCACATTTAAAAAGAATAGTACAATTCCTGTAAAGTTCGAAATTTACGACGGTATAAAACAGGTGAATGATGCCATCGCAACCATTCAATTAGTTAAGATTACTGATCAGATAAGCGGAGTTCCTTTCGATGGTATATCGACATCTGCAGCCTCCGAAGGAAACCTGTTCCGCTCAAATGGCCAGTATATCTTTAACCTTGGAACAAGGACATTAGACGAAGGCCAATATAAAGCTATCATCACGATTTTACTTGATGGTAAAAAGGTTACAAAGGAATCTCCTGCCTTCTACATTAGAAAGTAATCACAAAGAACCCCGCCTTTTAATTGACAGACGGGGTTCTTTTTTTAAAAGCTACTTATTCATATTCGCTAAAAACCCGCCAAGCAGGTCGTCTACATCTAGTTCCTCTTCATTATTTTCTACCTTTACAAGCACTTCTTCCTGTTTCGCACTATCCCAATCAAACTCATCGAGATCATCCGTCCTATCATGTAATTTGAGCGCAGCAGATATTTCCTTCTGGCTGCTGCTTGGTCCATCGGTGGAAACGGCAAGTTCCTCGGGAAATACTTCCTCCTGAAGATATAAAGCCTCTTCAATATCCAGTGCGTTACTATTTAAAGCGGCAAGTAAGGAAGTTGAACGCACGGGGTCAGAAATCAGCTGATAGAGAATACTTCCTAATAATGCCTCAGAGTGCTCATGCTTCAACCAATCTCGTTGTGCTTTCGTTAAATTCTTTGGCAGCGGGATTGTGAGCAGTTCCTTTTCCCTGGAAAAAGAATGATTAACCCCTTGTAACACAAACTCCGCCATTTTACTTGAAAAATTCCTTCTCTCTGTTTCTTTTAATTTTTGCAGCTGTTTTAAAATATGGTCAGGTGTATCGGAAGGGACGCGAAAGGATAGTGCTTGGCCTCGTTTAATTTCATTAGCAGCAGGCTTTTTCATAGCATCACCTTATTTTAACTCTTGGCCGGAGCAGCTTTTTGTTTCTCCGTTCTTCTGACAAAATCTGTGATGAGTTTATAATAAGCATTAGCCATCATCCAAATACTTTCCTTATCGTCCTCAAAGAATTCGATATTATAGCCGTCCAAATTATTATTTAATGTTTTTAGATAGTCTTTTAAGACGTGGGCCCCACCGCCAACAAAATAGCAGATTTCCGTTTGCGAGTTTTTCTGCCACACATTTCGTAATAATCGATATTGTTTTTTCGCTAAATCAAGCAGGATACGATCAGTAATATCGTGAACGCTTGTCCTGCTTCCTTTCACCATTATATGATTGCGGTCATTTTTTCTCGTAATAATTTCAACCACATCACGACGGCTGTCCAGTTCGACGCCGTGCTTTGTTCTAATTTCTTCACGAATCGCTTCTAAAGATTCTGAGACCCCGAGGTTAAACCCTTGTGCCTTATCATCATCGACATTGCGATTTTTAATGACAGCAATATCGGTGGATAAACCGCCAATATCCTGAATTAAAATCCGCTTATCAATTAAATCCTTATTAATAATTTTTAAATGATTGTCCATGACAAGGTTAATAAAGGCGGCAAAACCTTCAGGGTAGACCTTTACTTCATTAAATTTGATATTTACCTTTAATCCCTGATATTTTGGTGTGACGAGAAATTCAACCTGGTGAACAGACCCAATTAATTTGGAGCGGTATCCAGCATCCTTGCCTTCCTTCACTTCACGAAGAGGCAGTCCTGTTCCTAAGGTATAATTAGCATCAATGACATTCTTTGTTCGAGGAAAGTCTCCTTTCACCGCATCCAAGGCCAGTGCTGCTAAAAGCATAATTAATGTTTGATCTTCCTCCGATTTACTGCTACCTGGGTCTAATTCGACAGCATTATTACTTTTAGCCGCTAGATTCCCGACACGATAAATCAGATTATTTTCTTTCAGGGCAGGGGAGTGAACTTTGATATGAATCCCATCTAACGGCTCTTTAGTATCAAGCTCTTCGATACCGATCACAGGCCGGTCTTCCGTGTCTCTTGCTACAATGTTAGGAATATTCATTTCATACTCTAATTCTCCGAAAATAGCCTTAATGGAATCATTGCCAACATCCACCGCTGCAATTCTAGATTTAGTCATAAAAAATCATTCCTTTCCATTTATTAGATTTATGCTTATAAGTAGTTCTCTATCTCTAGTACTTTCTATTAAGGCTATAGGAGATTAATAGATTCTTCAATGGTACCGACCAAAACGAAATACAAGTGTAAAAAAGTAAACATTTTGTAAACATAGAAAATCATGTAAACATTTTTGTAAACATTGCTGACAAATTTGTATACATGGCGTATTCAAGGGATGTAAACAGACTTGTATACATGTAAACGAATTTGTAAACTAGAAGTATACTGTAACGTAAACAAGTTTACGTTACAGTATACGTGAATGAAATGTTACAAATATTTCAGCAAAGAATTCTAGATAAAGAAAATACCTGAAGCATCGTTTATTTCAACTATCATCCAAATTGAGGCCCCGTAATCATAATAAAGGCCAATACAAAAGGCACCCTCTAAAAGGTGCCTTTGCAAACTATTAAACTATCACACAAAATTGGAGTCGAGTCTGACACTTCCTACTTCATTACCTTCCAAAATTCACCTGCAACCGCTTGATATCCTGTCAAGCTTAGGTGAATTTTTTGAGGATTTGGCAGGTATTCTAGAAACTTACTTGCAATCACTGTATCTGTTGGAACAAATGTATCGCCATGCTGGACAGCTTGGGATTGAATTTGACCATTAAATGCTGTTAACAACGGTAATAATTGCGCTTGTTGTTCTTGTGGCATATATGGGAATGGGTTGTAGTAGCCCATTACATAAACCTTCACCTTAGGATTTAGTTGATCAATCGTGCTCAAGATTGTGTTTAAATTTGTCGCTACCGTTGCAATTGCTGCCGGTGCTTGAGTTGGATTTGTTTGAATGACTGGAAGCAAATCATTAGCACCGATATCAAGAGTAATGTGAGTCGCTTCTTTGATTTCCTTTTGAACTTCTGCCTTGTTTAATTGGGCAATTAAATCCACCGTTGTATAACCCGAAACACCAAAGTTATCAAAATCAAGTAATTGATAAGATTTTTTGAAGTTCTGGGCAATATAATCAGGATAGCCTAAATCACCCTCCCGATCTTCTCCATATGGAGTCATGCCAGCTGCCAAGGAGTCTCCTAAAGCAACATATTCAACCTGAATCCATACACCATCTTCACCTAAAATATAACCATTAATCGTTGTTTTCGCGGCCATTTCTCCATTTACATAGAGATAATACCATTTACCAGCCAATTCCACCCAGCCGGTTGCCATTGTACCGCTATCACTGAGGAAATACTTTTTCCCAGCTAGATCCAACCAACCTGTTTTCATTGTGCCGTTAGATTCTAGGTAATACCATTTTCCTTTGAGGGAAGTCCAGCCGGTTCTCATCGCACCGCCAGCATCGAGATAGTACCATTCATTACCGGATTTAAGCCAGCCTGTTTTCATCGCGCCCGATTCATCAAGATAATACCTCCTACTTCGATCTAGCTGCCAGCCTGTTTTCATGACACCTGAATTATCTAGATAGTACCACTTCCCTCTGCTTGCTAACCAGCCTGTTTTCATCGCACCGCTTTTTTCAAGAAAATACCAATTTCCATTAGTTAATACCCAACCTGTCTTCATCACGCCTGAAGCATCAAAGTAATACCATTTTCCACCTTGGGAAAGCCAGCCTGTTTTAGCTGCTCCATTTTCATAAAAATACCAATTTCCATTTGCTTGGACCCAGCCATTTGAGCTAGCAGAAACGCCATTGGCTTTCGCAATTGCATCGAAGCTGCTATCAGAGTAGGTAATAATGACTGTTGTGTATAATTGAATTTGATTATACAGCCATCGAACTTCCTCGTTATGCATCCGTACGCAACCCGAACTTACATACTTGCCAATGGAACTTTCATTATTATTACCATGGATGCCGTATGTTGTACCATATGTACCCCTTGCTTCTAACCCCATCCACCGATTTCCTAACGGGTTTCGTGGGTCACCACCAGGGATATTATCCTTGTAATACGGGCGGTTGACAATCTTGGTGACAATTCTAAATTTACCCTCAGGGGTTAGATCCCTTGATCTCCCTGTTGCTACCTTAAAGGTTTTGACTAACTTACCGCCATTGTAATAGGCCATTGTGTTGATCTTTTTGTTGATGATCAGCAGCTGTGAATTGCCAGCTGCATCGGTTGGAATGTTAAAGAAAAAGATACTAAATAAGAGAACAAAAATAATCGATATTTTTTTCATATCTATCTCCCCAATTATGTAGTTACTACTAAAATAACATGTGAAATCAAAATATTTTGTCAGAATTTGGTGGGATTTTTGTATTTTTTTAAAAAAATAGTTTAATAGTCTTTATGTTTTCGACATTTCTATTTTTTTAGATAATAGGGGACAGTTGTAATTCCAATATCTTTATGACAAAACCAAACCCTCTATAGCGGAGCACTATGACAGGGGACACCATTCTGCCCATTTCCCTAGTTTTTATGTATAGATTTGTCATTATATCCAATATATACAGCAATAACGTCAGAATTCAAGTTTTTTGCAAACGACAGGTATTGTTCGCAATTCGGTGGATTCTTGAGACGAGAACAACAATCGTTTTTCACATTCTTAAAAATAAAACGATGAAAAAAGCATCCAATTGAATTAAATGGATGCTCAGGAGAAGTTTTTTCCTTAAAGTATTTTTTCTACGATTGATTCGATATCCTTGGTTGTTGGTTTTCTTGGATTTGTTGGCGTACAGCCATCAATTAGTGCAGCTTCACTTATTTTTCCAATCGAAGCTAGTAATTTCTCCTTAGTAATCCCGCAAGCTCGTAAGTTTACGGGCAGATGCAGCTCTTTTTTTAATTGATTGATATGCTTGATTAGGCTATTGACCCCAATTCTACTATTTGTGGCAGGAAAACCAACAATTTTTGCCAACTGAGCATATTTTTTAGCAGCGAAACTTTGTCCGCCAGCGGAAAAACCTTGTATTTCCGCATTATATTCAATCACCGTCGTTAATAAAAGCGCATTCATTCTCCCGTGCGGAATGTGAAATTGCGCGCCACAGACGTGGGCGATACTATGGTTGACTCCTAAGCCGACCATATTAAAGGCCATTCCTGCTAAACAAGAGGCGTGATGGACTTTTTCCCGTGCCTCTAAATCATTTCCATCTTTATAGCACCGCGGTAAATAGTCAAAAATCAGCTGAACGGCTTTTTCGGCAAACGCATCGGAAAAGTCATTGGCATTGGTAGAAACATAGGCTTCGATAGCATGGGTTAAAACATCCATCCCTGTGTCCGCTGTAACCGAAGCCGGCACTGATTTTACCAAGGTGGTATCTAAGATGGCTTCGTCTGGTAATAAACTATCCGCGACAAGTGGGTGTTTTACTTGATTTACTTCATCAGTTATGACGGAAAATGAAGTCACTTCTGTTCCTGTGCCGCTTGTCGTTGGGATGGCTATAAATTTTATCGCTTGCTGGTGTGGGGATAATTTTATCGAGAAATCTTTCATCGCCTTTGCCGCATCAATAGCTGAACCGCCCCCAATAGCAATCATAATCCCTGGTCCAAACTCTTGAATAGCTTTTACCCCAGCTGCCACTGTTTCAATCGGCGGGTCTGGGACAATGTCACTAAAAATAAAATAGTCATTATCCTTATTTTCAAGGCGGTTGGTAACTTCCTTCATCATCCCTGACTGTTCAATAAACGGATCCGTAACAATAAACACTTTTTCACTTGTTATTTTCATCAGCCTATCTAATGAGTTTTCCCCGATAAAAATATTCGTTCGAAAAGAAATTTCCTTCATTTAAAAAATCTCCTTGAAGTTAGTAAAAAACCAATCTATTTAAGATAAACCTACTTACTCTAACTATACTATTACGACACCCCTCTTACAAATGACTTTTTCATGGATAAGCTACCTCAGGTGATAATAGGAAAAATGGTGCCTGACACCATAGAACTTGAAAATATACGGACAGTTAGGTATTCTTAGACATACAATTATCCGCTTAAGGTGTGGTATAACATGCGTATTAATAAATTTATTAGTGAGTCTGGTAAGGCCTCAAGAAGAGGGGCCGATAAATTAATTAGTGAAGGTAGAGTCACGATCAATGGCAAGGTCGCCGAAATCGGCAGCCAAGTCGAGCCTGGGGATCATGTCCGTATTGACGGCAACTCCATCAATGTCTCAAAAAACTACGTCTATATTGCTTTAAATAAGCCCGTAGGAATTACTAGTACAACAGAACGGCATGTAAAGGGGAATATTGTTGATTTCGTCAACCATCCCTTACGGATTTTCCATATCGGCCGCTTGGATAAGGATTCCGATGGCTTGATATTGCTTACGAACGATGGCGATATTGTCAACGAAATTCTGCGTGCGGAAAATAAGCATGAAAAAGAATATATTGTCACCGTCGATAAGCCCATCACTGCTGAGTTTTTAAAAAGAATGGCCGCTGGTGTAGAAATTCTAAATACAAAAACGCTTCCTTGTAAAGTAACACAGCTTTCTAAATATGTTTTTCAAATTGTTTTAACACAGGGATTAAACCGGCAAATCCGCCGGATGTGTTCAGCACTTGGCTATGAGGTTGCCAGGCTGCAACGGACGCGAATCATGAATATCCATTTAGGCAACCTCCCGATTGGCCAATGGAGAGACCTATCAAAGAGGGAACGTAATCAATTATTTGAAGAGCTAAACTATGAGCCAAAAGAATGGTAAAAAATTAGAGGATGGATCGAAACATTAACAGTGGTTTCGGTCCAGCCTCTATTTTGTATTGAAAAGAGGCTATTAACTACACAGTTATTTCACTTGGCTGTCTTTCATCTTGACGAAGTTCTTTAATGAGAAGTCCTCCAACTACACATTAAAGGGCCATAAGACCCTTGCTGATGGAAGTTTCACTCTATGCAATTTAGAGTAGATTATGCAAATTTTCATAATTTGGAAGACTTCTTTTTGATAAAACGTTCTTTAAAACGAAGAAAATAAACGACCTAGAAATTAATCCAAGCAGGATGCTACAGGAAAAAATATTGGCACGAAAATTGCAACTATTTTGAATAATTGGTTATTTTTTTATTTAAGGGAGGTCTGATGAACAATTGAATAGCAGTTAGGTCCAGCAGACCTGTCAAACAAAATGAAACCCCTTTCATTTTGTTCCTATTTATTAACAAAAATACGAATAAAAAGGAGCGCTGATAAATTTGGAGAATGTTACCCTTAAGCGATCATTGGGACTATGGGCAATCGTTGGACTTGGACTTGGTTATATGACACCCACCATTGTATTTGATACATTTGGGATTGTGTCTAGTGAAACAAATGGAGTGGTCCCACTTGCCTATCTTACAGCCTTGGCTGTTATGTTGTTTACAGCGATTAGTTACGGAAAAATGGTACAGGTTTTTCCTAGCGCAGGTTCGGCCTATACGTATACAAGGGAGACGATAAACCCGCATCTTGGATTCATTGTTGGCTGGGCGGCGCTACTTGACTATATCCTTCTTCCAATGGTTAATGCCTTGATTATCCGAATTTATATGGTATCTATTTTTCCTGAGGTGCCAGCCTGGATTTGGGTTGTTAGTTATGTCGCGGTCGTCACCGCCATTAATGTGTGGAGTATGGGTAAAACCTCCAGTTTGAATTCCCTTCTTGTTATTTTTGAACTTGTCTTAATTGGAGCCTTTATTGTTCTTGCCTTTGTTAAGCTTTCCCAAGGGATGGGACAGGGGACCATTTTAACGACTGCGCCACTGTTTCATTCCGATATCCATCTTGGGGCTATTTTGACAGGGGCAACTGTTGTTTGTTTCTCCTTTATTGGCTTTGATGCCGTAACCATGTACGCAGAAGAGGCTAATGATATCAAAACGATGCCAAAAGCAATCATGTTGACCGTATTTATCGGCGGGGCTATCTTTTTTATCGCCGGTTATTTCGCCCAAGCGTTATTCCCAGATGTCTCCAATTTTAAAGTAACCGACGACACCCTCCCTGAAATCGGCCTGTTTGTGGGCGGTACACTCTTTCAACTGATTTTTCTCGCTGGTGCCTTTGCTGCAACCGTTGCTTCCGGACTTGCATCCCACGCAAGTGTCTCCCGGCTATTGTACGTGATGGGCCGGAATGGCGTCCTGCCAAGGAAGCTGTTCGGCTATGTTCATCCGAAATTCCGAACACCTGCTTTTAATGTCATCCTGGTTGGCGTTGTTTCCCTGCTTGCCATCTCGCCTAGTCTCGAGTTAATTTCTTCCGTAATCAACTTTGGAGCACTGATTGCCTTTACCTTCGTCAACCTATCCGTCATTGCCCATTTTGTATTTCGACAAAAAAGGTATAAAACAGCTAAAGATATTTTCGCTTACTTAATTATGCCGATTATCGGGGCCGGATTAACGGGCATTTTGTGGTACAACTTACATGCTGATGCCCTCTTAGGTGGTATTGGATGGATTGTAATCGGGTTTATCTATATGCTTTTCCAAACAAAATTCTTTAAAATCAAAATTGCTGATTTAAAAATTGATGAGGCGGAAAGTACTTCATCCCTCTCGTAAAAATTCAGAAGTACGGAATAACGAAAGTCTAGGAAAAAACCATTGATTGGCAAGTGCCTTTTCAACGGTTTTTTTTCCTACGTGCTTTTCCCATCTGTCACCGCTACGTTGCAGTCATTACCATATTTATCAAAAAACACTCTCAACATCTTGATTAAAGGACTAAGCGGATTTGATTTCCTGCAGGATCGCTTGTTAAATAATAATCCGCTTCTTCTACAATTGGCGCACCTATTTGCCGCAGTTGTTTGAGCACTTTATCTCTTTCTCCTTTATCAGGGAAAACTAGCGTGTACCAATTTAATCCGACACTATTTCTTGGTGCTGTAAGTGCCCCCACTCCCTGCCAAGTATTAATGGCAATGTGATGATGATAACCCCCGGTGGAGAGAAACGCTGCTTGAGGATAGTAGCTGACAATCTTAAACCCAAGCCCCTGTGTATAAAACTCTTCTGCCTTTGGCAAATTGGAAACATGCAGGTGAATATGACCCATAACTGTGCCAGCCGGCAAGCCCGCCCATTCTGCATCGCTCTCCGCCAGAATCCCTTCCCCATCGAGCTCTTCCGTAGCCATTTCTACTAAGCCATTATTCCACTTCCACTCATTCGAAGGACGGTCTCGATATACTTCAATCCCATTTCCGTCTGGATCGGTTATATACAGGGCCTCACTCACATAATGGTCCGCTGCTCCGAGTGGATATCCCGTTTGGAGCAAATGTCGTAAAAAGACAGATAAATCTGCACGGTTGGGCAGTAAAATGGCAAAGTGATACAAGCCTGATGTACGTCCTGCTTTTGGAATCACATCCATTGGCTGCTCAAGTGTTAGTAACGGTGTTTTTCCGTTTGCCGTTAACACTGCTTTATTACCGTTCTTCTCTAATACCTGAAAACCGATTATATTTTGATAGAAGGTTACGGCATAGTCCAGGTTTTTAACGTTAATATTGACTTCACCGACAAATATATTTGGTTTTTGATGAAACCACTCCATAGTCCTCATTCCCTTCATTAAATTCCTTGAATTTTTCGTTCCCTACTAATTTATTATTCAATGTCACGACAAAATAAATTCAGTGTAAATTATTATCTCGAATTAAAAATATTATAATTCGAGATAAATGAAATGTAAATAATAATATGCAAATTTTCCTTTTTTTATATTCCTTCATCGTTTGTAAATATAGCTGGTGTAACCATCAAAACTCATTTCCACTCATGCAAGATGGTAACCCCTCGATTGACTACAGATGAATTATATGAGAAAACATAAGAATAGAGATAATATATGAAAGGGGGATCTCAATGGAACAGCGCTCACTTATTTTGCTTGGTTTGCTCATGAGCCAAAGTCAGCATGGATATCAAATTAATGATTTTATTGAGAGAAACTTAAGTACTGTTACAGACATGAAAAAGCCTACTGCGTATGCAACCTTAGATAAACTCAACCAAAACGGATATATTGATATTCAGTTCGAGCAAGAAGGAAATAGACCGACCCGAAAAGTATATTCCATAAATGAAAATGGCAAGCAATATTTTTACAAATTACTATTAAATAATTTATCTTCAGCAGAAAGTGTTAATTACCAAGGAGATATTGGGTTAATGTTTATTGACTTTCTCCCGTTGGAAAAAACAATACCTGCATTACAAGATCGGTTAAATAAAAATAAAAATTTAATCGAGATATTTAAACAAACCCCAGCCCATGGAATAAGGAGCGGGGTCAACCTTGCAGTAGAACATAAAATTACAATGCTAGAAGCAGAAGTTAGATTTCTTGCAAAAACCATTAATATTCTTATTCAAGAATCCGAGTAATTCTACCTCTAATAATGAAAAAGACAAGGGAACCCTGTTATTGATTGGGTTCCCTTGTTTTGCTGTTAGTGGCTTCAACCATATCCCCTTCTATTTCAACCTTACTTTTTCCATAATGATTGAATGGCATTATTTTTTTAAAAAAATCATTTAAAATTTGACGCTTTAAACCAAAAAGGAATTTCGCAAATGAATTCTTACCACATTTTTTAGAAACACTACAATACGACGAGAACGAATGTAAGGAGTTGAAAAGATGAACTTACATAGTGGGAAATTTTATTGGCAAACAACGTTGCCTAATCCCCCTGCATACCCTGTTTTAGAAGAAAACATAAACTGTGATGTCCTTATCATTGGGGGTGGATGTTCAGGGGCCCACTGTGCAAACTTTCTAAGCGATACGGACCTCAAAGTGGTTGTTATTGATAAACGAAAAATTGGAACAGGCAGTACTTGTGTTAACACCGCTCTCATTCAATATTTAGGAGATAAAATGCTGTTTGAATTAGTAAACAGCTTTGGTGAGGACGCAGCTATTCTACATACGAAATTATGCGAAGAAGCCATTAATGATATTGAAAAAGCTTCGCTAACGAGTGATATTGATACGGAGTTCAAGCGGAGAGATAGTCTTTATTATGCCAGTGATCATGAAGGCAATGAAAAACTTAAAAAAGAGTTTTATTTTCTTCAAAAACATGATTTTAAAGTTGATTGGCTTACAAAAGAACAAATAAGGAAACGTTATTCTTTTGAAAAGGAATCCGCACTTTATATTTATAATGACGGGGAAATTAATCCATTTAAATATACTCATGGACTACTGTTACATGCTCAAAAAAAAGGGATTCAAATTTTCGAGAATACAAAAATTAGCGGGAAAAAATTACAAAAGAAAGTCGCAACTTTTTATACTGAAAATGGCTATTCCATTCAAGCACGTTATGTCATTATTGCTGCAGGTTATGAAGGGTTAGAATTTAAGCGAGAGAAAAATAGTGTCATATCGAGCACGTATGCCGTCGTAACAAACCCGGTAGATGACTTTACAAATTGGTATAAGCAGACACTCATTTGGGAAACAGCTCGGCCTTATATTTATATGCGAACGACTCAAGACCATCGGATTATCATCGGCGGATTAGATGTAAATACCACCTATCCTGAAGATCGTGATGCTAAAATCATTCATAAAAAAGAGCAGCTAATTGAGGAATTTAATCATTTATTCCCAAACATAGTCGTTTATCCCGAGTTTTACTTAGGAGCATTTTATGGAGGTACTCATGATGGCCTGCCGATAATCGGGGAATATGAAGAGTTTCCTAATTGCTATTTCTTATTTGCCTACGGGGATAATGGCCTTGTTTATAGTAACGCATTGGCAAAAATAATGAGAGATGTACTAGTAAACGGATCCCATCCCGCTATGGACCTGTATCATCAAACTCGGAGTTAAAAATTAACCAAATAAAAGAAGCGTCAAGGACATTGACTTGTCCGTTAACGCTTCCTTTGACTCACAGCTTGCAGTAGCACATTAACGCACTGAGAGTCAGGCACCCCATTTTTCTTTCTTTTATCCAGACGTAGGCTGACCAAAATTGAGATTTTGCTGGATCAATTGATTTGTTTGCATTTGTGTTTGCTGATAGGTTTGCATTTGCTTGGTAATCTCCTGATTGACAGCGGGTGATGAGGTATTATACCAACCATGTTGTGCCATTAATTGATATGTCTGATCCTGAAGCTTTAATGTACTTTGCAGAAGTTGCTCAAACATCTGCCGGACCGCCGGACAATTCGATTCAGTAACCGCCGTGGTATATTCCCTTGCAGTTCGTTTTAAATCCGCTAAAAAAGTATAAACGATGTCTTGATCTTGAAGCACAGGTGTCTGTTGATTCATAAAAATATCCTCCTTCTCTCTTTACTATTGCTTTGGTGCAAGTGGAGCATGCTGTTGTAAGGTCGTTAACAATTGTTGATAATGCTGTTTATGCTGTGGTGTGAATTGTTGAAACAATTGTTGGATAGCAGGGTTTTGCGTATGGGACAAGGCAACAACGGTCTGTTTAATTAATAAATCCTCATTTGACATTGAATCCGTAATGTACTCAAGCTCTTTCGCAGTTATTGGCTGCATCATCGTATCCCTCCTTTTTATCATCCTTACTTTTTCCATATTGAGTGAATTTACTCACGAATTCTTACGAAATTTGTTCGAGATACTCTTAATTAAGCCTGTAGACAGAATCCCTTGAGAATACATTCATTCTCAAGGGATTCTGTAAGGTTTTCTAATCAAATTTCTATAGACTACACCATTTTGGTCGTAGGTAGTAAGTTTATTTATGACCATAATACCGATTTCTATTCTTATCATGGTGTTAGCCCTAATCACTCTATGTTTCCTTTTTATGGTCTTCTTCCTTTTTATGGGTTTCTACCTTTTTATAGATTTCTACCTTTTTATAGGTTTCTACCTTTTTATAGGTTTCTACCTTTTTAAGTTGTTTTTCCTTATCACGCTGTTTATTCGTTGCAACTACTTCTTTTGAGCCCTGATTTTCTAGCCTAGGTCCTCTTTTGTCCATTTCCACTTTAGTTTCTATTTCATTTTTCTCTTTTTCAGGTATATTAGTGTGGGGGATTTCAATGGCTTGCTTCCAAACTTCCAAAATCTCATCCGCTACTCTTTTCCACTCATATTTCGTGACGGCAAATTCTCTTCCTTTTACCCCCATTCTTTTCATCAGTGACTTATCCGATAATATTTCTGTAATTTTTTCTGCAAAACAGCTTGGATCTTCCGGGTTATCAACCACAAGTCCGTTCTCTCTTTGTCTAATAACTTCCGCATTTCCTCCCCTTGCCGTTGTAACGATGGGAAGTCCCGCTGCCATCGCTTCATAATGAACACGTGCTAGAGGTTCTTGCCAAAGGGAAGTACAGACAAATAAATCTGCCGTTGCAAACCAGTTCTGAATTTCAGCTGGCGATACAAAACCTGTTGCCACAACTGGTATTGGCTGTCTTTTTGCTAATGCCCTAGTATATGCCACATAATCCGTTACGTCATTTTGACTAAACCATTTACTTCCGACAACTACTAAAGCTAAATCTTTGAATTTAGCTGATAGCTGGGGTAATGCTCGAATTAGCCTATCTACTCCTTTGTTTACCGAAAGCCTTCCGGCAAATAATATGACCGTTTTATTCTCTAGCCCGTGTTGTTTTCGATTGGCATTTCGTATGTGGCGCATTTTTGGATGGTCTCCAGGCAAAAAACGCTCGGTATCTACACCAGAGTAGATGGTGCGGATTTTTGATGATGTTTCCGGATAAAGAGTTCGAATGACATTTCCAACATAATCACTGACTGTTACAATATTGGAGACTTCTTCTAGCGCTGCATTAGCTTCGACAGGATTAATTTTTTCTATATTGAACATATCATTGTGCATGCTTAAGGTAATTTTTGATTGTGGTGCTACACTTCTGATTGGCATAACAAGTCGTGGACGATTAAAAATGTGGATAAGATCAAATTGATTGGCTTCAACAAATCGGACAACCTCTTCTCGATATAGTTCTAATACCTTCCCTGTTACTCGAACATATTTGATGCCCTCTTTTACTTCTTTATCAGGAAGAGATGGATCACTAATCCCCAAAACAGTAATATCATGAAATTTACTTAAGTGGGGGAGAGTACCAGAAATATAAGTTTGGATAGCTCCACCTAATACTGGAGGGACAGGTAGTTTTTCTGTACATACCATTAATATTTTCATATTTTTTTACTTCCTCCAGTCATTTTGAATTTCGTTTAACGTAGGCCATTTTGATTGATCGGTGTCGACGATCGTTTGAATTAATTGTGTTGTCACTTCATTTAAAAATAGTTCCGGCTCATATACGACTTCTTTAATATTTTTATAAAATTCATTAGGAAGGGAGAAATCGATCATTAATAGCTCATAGAGTTCAGGAGTTAGTGGACTTGCCTCATGGTAAGCTCTTATCATTTCTCGTACCCATGTCACATCCCAATGATATAAATCGGCCATCGTACCCGAAATTAGTTTCCTTAAATCACGAATTGGAAGGTCGTAGGCGACACCATCTAGGTCAATAATCCACATACCGTTTGGTCCCATTTGGCCGTTTGACCAACCATAGTCCTGATGTACCAGCCCCCAACTCGTATTCCCTTTTTCTACCAACGATAAATAACTTGATTGATTAAGATCGACTAGGCTTTTTCTAGCCTGATCTTGAAATCTATCGACCACACTCAATATAGATTGACTTGCAGGCATCTCCTTATAAGCTATAGCAATGTTTCGGAACCAATCCATTTTCCTGACCATTTTCCCGTAGCTTTTTGGCCATTTGGTCAATCTTGAAGCAACTTCAGCTTGACGGGGTGGTATATACCCTTTGCTTAACTCGTGAAATTCCCCAAGCGCGTAACATAGCTGTTTTGCTCCTGCCAAATCCTTTGTTACCGGTGCCAATGGTTCAATCCATTCGGCAACAAACCATAATTTTCCGCCTGCTTCAATGTACTCCTCTCCACTCTTCGTTTTGACGATAGCTGGTACTCTTGCTCTCTGAACTTCGACTAAGTATTTTTGAGCCCTGAGGCTAAACATACTTCTGGTTGGTCTACGATGTAACAGCTTTAAACTTTTTGGTCCTGAATCCGTTTCAAGTTTCCATATGGCCCCACCTTTATCTGGCTTCGTTGTTACCACCTGCATGCTTCTAACTTGAAAACTGTAATGTTTTAAAACCTCAACAGCTAGCGTATTAATATAATCCGGAATAAAAAATTCATGAGTAAGTTCATTCACATCCCATGGTACAATCGCAAAATTATCCAATATATCCCTCCTACAAATTTTGAGCACTCCATAAACTCAACATTTCTAAATTAGAGTGAAATGCTTTTAAAAATACATATTTCACATTTTTTAGACCTCATTAAATAATATGAATTTGTCCAAGTATGGTGAGGGGTCAATTGCGGATTCTGAATCATAAAGCCAGGCATCATGCTTGTATTGGATAATTTCTCCTTATGATTTTTAAGAAGCGCTTATTTTTTTGGTAGAAGCTCTCCTTAGCGCCCTTTACTTTCTTTTAAGAATTGCAGAACCGCCCGTTTATAACTGTTTGTCCGAACTTTCTTGTTTCTTATTACATATCATATTTCAACGATGGAAAGGTAAGGAGGGATAGAAGATTAATAACATTGCTGGTCGTATATTTGTAACCGGTTGTGCGGGCTTCATTGGATTTCATCTTTCTCAGCGTTTATTAGAGGAAGGCATCCAAGTGCTAGGCATTGATAATATTAATGATTATTATGACACGAGCTTAAAATTAGATAGGTTAGGTATTTTAAAGAGGCATCAGAATTTTAGTTTCGTAAGAGGATCTCTAGAAAACCTTGAGTTATTGGAAAGTCTCTTTGAACAAAATGATATCGACATTGTCGTTAATTTAGCAGCTCAACCAGGTGTAAGATACAGTTTTAAGAATCCCCAATCGTATATTCAATCCAATCTTGTTGGCTTTGCTAATATTTTAGAATGCTGTAAAAAACAGCCAATCAAACACCTCATTTACGCCTCATCGAGTTCAGTCTATGGAAATAATAAAAAAGCCCCATCTTCTGTTACTGACCGTGTTGATCAGCCGATTAGTTTATATGCCGCTACTAAAAAAGCCAATGAATTAATGGCTTATACGTATAGTCATATATATAAACTACCCACAACCGGATTGAGATTTTTTACTGTTTATGGCCCTTGGGGCAGACCTGATATGGCCGCGATTAAATTTTCAAATGCCATTATTAACCACCAGCCAATTGAGGTATATAACTATGGAAAGATGAAAAGGGACTTTACTTATATTGATGATGTAATAGAATCCGTATTTCGTTTAATAAAAAAAGGGCCACCTTCTGAAGCAGTTTCGTTTCATAAAATCTATAACATAGGTAATCATCAACCTGTTGAATTAAATAATTTTATCCAATTGCTAGAAAAGCATCTAGATAAAAAAGCGGTGTTGAAATTACTACCATTACAGCCTGGCGAGGTTTTGGAAACCTTTGCAGATATCGAAGAATTAGCAAACGATATTAACTATACACCAACGACGACGATTGAAGAGGGAATCAACAAGTTTACCAAGTGGTTTAAAGCGTACAAAAAACTTCCGTAAACATCCTATATTCGTTTATTTTGATTGGGACAACCTGTTGCTTAAAAGGCCACTTGTCATTTTTACAATTGTAGCAACCTATAGGAGCGGCAACTTTGACACCTATGATTTTTCACGACAAATTCTCTTGTTCAACAAATAGATTTTCTTTATTCACTTATTCATAAAAAAAATCCCTTAAGAATATTGTTCATTCTCAAGGGATTTTTTGCTCTCTTTTATCCTGATACCGGCTAAATTTTCCTCATCAAATTGATAAAAACAATCTTCTAAAATCTAGGGAGTTTCGTCTTCCAAATGAACTTTATTTAAGCCTCTTTTTGTTCTGAAACAACTGTTTCCTGTCTTTTTATTAAGTTGACGAGTAAATAGACAATCGGAGTAGTCGCCATTGATGCAAAAAATTTAAAGACATATTGAGTTAGAATTAAGCTGACCAGAACAGCCATTGGCATCGTACCATAGAAAGCAATCGTAATGAAAATGGTGGTGTCTATCAATTGGCTCAGCATGGTGGAAGCATTATTACGTAGCCATAGCTTTTTTTGCCCATGGATGGTTTTTAATTTATTGAACACAAAAACATCCAAATTTTGACTTATCGCGTATGAAATTAAACTAGCAATAATAACCCGAAAACTCCCGTTTAAAATGGTCTGGAACGACTCCTGATCATTAAATATAGGTGCTGCAGGCAAGTGTATCGTAATGGTGATGAAAAGAAGGGCAAGAATTTGCATAATCAATCCGGCTTTTACAGTTCTCTGTGCTTCTTTTTTCCCATAAACCTCAACGATTACATCTATAATGGGAAAAGTAAATATATAAATTACCACGGCAGCAGGAAGTATAATCCCATTTCCAATGCTAAAAAGCTTAACTGCCACAATGTTTGCTAATATTAAAAGTCCAACAAATATGCCATTTAAATATAATATCATTGCTTTATTCCTTCCTTTATCGATTATCCACTTTTTCAGGATAGAGGTCATGATTCATCAAACGAAAATGGGCCATCTCTTCATACTTCGTACCAGGTTTCCCATAATTGCACCATGGATCAATCGAAATTCCTCCACGTGGTGTAAATTTCCCCCAAACCTCAACATACCTTGGATCGAGTAATTTAATTAAATCGTTCATGATAATATTGACACAATCCTCATGGAAATCTCCATGGTTTCTGAAACTGAAAAGATATAGCTTCAGTGATTTGCTCTCGACAATTTTTTGATTAGGGACGTACGAGATGTACATCGTTGCAAAATCAGGCTGATGCGTCAGTGGGCATAAACTAGTGAACTCCGGACAATTAAACTTCACGAAATAATCACGATTCGAGTGAAGATTATCTACGGCCTCCAATACCTCAGGTGAATAATCGAAAGAATATTGTGTATGTTGATTCCCCAATAACGTTAAATCCTTTAATCCCTCTTCATGGCTTCTTCCAGACATAAAAAAACCCCCTTCTAAAATGTATCCCAACACTTTTTAAAAGAGAGATCTGCTCCACCATTCTATATTGCAACTATAAGGATTAAAACATAAAAAAGCCACGTCCGGTATGGACATGGCATATTGTCATGTATCCATAGTTTTTTATAGAGGGTATCAGCTATGAACCTCTCCCGTTCAAGTACGGGTATCTCATCCTCATATGATATAGAATACCTAGCAAAACGTCAAATGGAAATAAATATAATTTACATGCATATTTTATTTTTCCAAAACATGAATGGAGTTTTCAGGTCAATTTCCCATGGGGAAACTGTCTTATAGAACAGCTCTATAGGACAATATCTCCCTGTCATACCGGAAAACTGGCTTATAGAACAACTCTATAGGACAATATCTCCCAGGCATACCAGGGAACTGTCTTATAGAAGAACTCTATTGGACAATATCTCCCAGTCATACCGGGAAACTGGCTTGATCATATAAAAGGAGTTCTTCCTTCATTCTAATAGGATCATAATATGCTGAAAAAAAACTATTTCACAAGACTATGAATCATATCCTTTAAAAGTTGTGGTAAAACTTCAAGTGCATATGGCAAATAAAGACGCTCGGTCTTTTTATGAGCATCCTTCCCGATAGGACCAATATTGACAATTGGAATATTGAGAAACTTAGACTGTTCAAACGGATAAACGAAATCAGTTCCCCAGCCGGCAAAATTATTAGACAAGGTATCGATATCCTTCTTCGTTCCTTTAAAGGCAAATTCACTTAAGTCGGAGATACCCTCGTAAATTTCTCCAATAGAAACTGACATGTCATACTGTTCTTTAGCTAATTTTACCAATCGATTTGCACATTCAATTATCTTAAGCTCTTCGACTGTCTTTCTTTCGTTGAAGCCCGATGGACAGAATGGCGGCAAAAATCCAACAATTACTGTAGGCCCCTTTAAACCAGTTACATCAATAAAATGATTAACTAGCTTCATGCCCCTGTCCTGCAGCTCTAGTTCCTGCGGCAGACTACGAAGAAACTCCTCCGTAATTTCCTCTGTCGAGAGTCCTGTTGACTGCTCTGCCATTTTTACCAATTCTACATATTCAATAACCTGAGGTATAAACTCTTTCTTTTCGGTATGGGTATGCTGCTCTGACCAATTTTTACTATAGTCATCCAATGCTACATCCAATGCCTTCTTAGCAGCATCCTTCATCAACTCCAAAACTTCATCAGGAGTCTTGGAAATAAATAAGCAATTGTAATACATGGCAATCCGTTCAATAACGGTTACAGAATATGTCGGCTTCAGGTCATAGACCTTCAAGCACGTAAGCGGCGGATAGGTCACACCCATAAATGTATCTGCAAATTGGCCATTTCCCTCAAGTATTCCTCCGAGCTTAAAGGCAATTAACGACGCTGGAATTCCTTCAAAATATTCCCCGACATGTGTCTCCTTACCAAGAATGAAGGTAAAAGGAGTATACATACCGACAGTACCGAGATGGATCCAGCCATGATCTTTATTTTCTTGAGTGATGCTGGGCTCGCTGTCAATACAGCAAATGAATTCATAGCCGTCTTTCTTTAATTCACCCAAATAACGGATGGCTTCATGAATTCCGCAGGCATTATTTTCTTCATCCGCCACAGCCAGATAAAGAAGATTTGCATCCAGGGCTGCGGTATTCTTTGAAAACTCGGCAAGTACGGCCGCCTGGATAATTAAGCCTGATTTCATATCGGCAGTTCCCCGTCCGAAAATCCAGTCTCCAGATTCCAGGTCCTGTCTTGCCTCCTCCGAAATAACTTCATCCGCGATCAACTTTGTGTATACTTCCGGATCGAATGCTTCTTCACTTAAATTCCCGCACACATCAGTATCCACGACATCAAAATGACCCATTAAGATGATGGTTTTCTTCGTTTTATTCTTTGCCTTGACCCATGCACAAAGATTGGAGCGTCCGAGCCGATCCTCTTGGATTGGCTGAATAAATAAATCACTAGGATTTTCTTGGTAATACGGTAGTTTCTTTAGCTCTTCATATAAGAATCGTGGTGCTTCTTTTTCCCCTTCTGAATCGGTCACACTTTTCACTTGGCAAAATTTCAACAATGTTTGATAGATTGATTCGGGTGAATTATTCAGACTTCTCGACACGACTAATCTGCTCCCTTACATAGGTTGGTAACATGAACGCACCGCGATGAACATCTGTATTATAATATTTTGTCTCAATGCCCAATTCCGTCCATTTTTCTGGTCGGAAGTCATGAAGCGGATGGAATTTCTTTGATGCAAATCCAAACAGCCAATGACCGGAAGGATAAGTAGGCATATGATATTGATAAACTTCGGAAATTGGAAACAGCCTGTTGATTTTTGATATCGCACGGCGCATTTCCTTCGCATTTTTTTCATAAAAAGGACTTTCACATTGATTCACTAGAATCCCATCGTCTGTTAAGGCATTGTAACAGTTCTGGTAAAATTCATTTGTGAACAACCCTTCCCCCGGGCCTATCGGGTCAGTAGAATCAACAATAATCAAGTCATATTTCTCTTTCGTATTCCGTAAAAATTCGGCACCATCTTCAAAATATAGAGAAACCCTTGGGTCGTCTAACCTGCCTGCAGTTAAAGGTAGGAATTTCTTTGCTGCCGCCACTACCATCTCATCAATTTCGACCATATCTATTTTTTCAATTGATGAATAGCGTGTTAATTCACGAACTGTTCCGCCATCACCACCTCCGATAACAAGTGCTTTTTTAATCGCAGGGTTTGTTGCCAATGGAACGTGGACAATCATATCATGATAGATGAATTCGTCCTTCGATGTTAGCATAACAATGCCATCAATAATCAGAAATATCCCCATTTCTTCGCTATCAAAAATATCGATTTGCTGGTAAGGGCTTTTTCCCGTGTATAAATGCTCTTTTACTTTAATTGAAAATTTAATGTTATCGGTTTGCAGTTGTGAATACCATAATTCCACCTAAACCACTCCTTTTTTGTAAAAGCTCAAAAGCTGACCCATTTTAGATCTTAAAGTAAAGACCCTATGGGACAGCTTTTTCTTATTTATTCAACATCTAGGTTTTTTAGAGGTTTAATAAGTTCCGACTAATTCTTTAGCTGATTCGAAAACTTCACCTAATACCTTATCTAATTCAGCTTTAACTTCTGCAACTTTAATAGCATCTGGCTTATTTAAGCCTAAGAAATAGACGAGCAGTCCACGCATGGCTGTAAGTCTGTTTTCTGCTTCATCAAATACAAGAGAAAATTCGGAATCAATCACTTCATTAGTTACTTCTTCACCACGAGATGCAGGTAAGCAGTGCATAAATTTAACACTAGGTTTAGCCTTTTTGGCTAGATCCATCGTAACCTGGTATTTTGGATAGAAGATCGCCAATCTTTCTTCTTCAGATAATTCAGCATCGTATAGACCATACCATACATCAGTGTAGATAAAATCTGCATCCTTTAAAGCTTCATCAGCATTATCTGTGATGAAGAAGCTACCGCCTGAAACTTTGCAGTTTTCTTCTAAAATCTTAATATGGTTTTCTTTCAACTGATAACCTTTTGGTCCAAATTGGACAAAGTTCATCCCCATTTTAGTAGTAATAAATCCAAGTGATGCACAAACTTGAGTAGCATCTCCGACAAATACTACTTTGCAATCCTCCATTTTTTTACCTGCTGGAAGGTGCTCGATCATGGTAATAATATCGCCAATTTCTTGAGTTGGATGGTTGTAATCAGACATGGCATTGATAACAGGGATTGTTGAATTATTAGCTAAATCTACCACTGATTTATGTCTGTCTACACGAGCCATCAAAATATCTACTAATCTTGAAAGAACACGGCTTGTATCTTCAATTGTTTCATGTCCACCAAGTTGAATTTGACCTGGAGCTAAATATTGTGCATGTCCACCAAGCTGTTCCATAGCTGTTTCAAATGATACACGTGTTCTTGTTGAAGATTGTTGAAAAATCATTCCTAATGTTTTGTTTTTAAGAAGTTGTGGATAATTGCCAGCTTTAATACATTTTTTAATAGAAAGAGATATGTTAACTATATCCATTAGTTCTTTCTTAGTAAAATCATTTGTGTCAATAAAGTTTCTTACAGTCATTGTCATTTCCTCCTTAAGTATTGAGAATTAGTTATAGCTTTGTCATTAAATGGGTGGATTGGCTATTTGACAGGATTTCAATTTTTATTTTTGATTAATTGATCCTGTTAATAAAAATGTTAATTATTTTGTTTTTTAATCATTTAGTTATTGTCAGCTTTGCAGAAGTAAGCCCTTAACTATTACCAACACCCCCTTTAAGAGCAGCGCACAAAAGGCTATCTAACAGATATAGTTGGCAATTCGTCAGTAATCAAGGTTCCTGTTTCACCCTTAATTGCTAATGAGGCTTTTTCTAAAGAAGCAATAACTGCTTTTTTACCTTTACCACTTTGGGCAAATTGAATAGCAGCCTGTACTTTAGGAAGCATACTTCCAGGTGCAAAATGACCCTCACTGCAATAATCAAGAGCTTGTTTAGTTGTAATTTCTGTTAACTCAGCCTGATTCGGCTTGCCCCAGTTGACCGCTACTCTATCAACTGCAGTTAGGATAAACAAATAATCTGCATTGACAAGCTCCGCTAATTTAGCAGAAGCAAAATCTTTATCGATAACAGCTGCTACACTTTGATAATCGCCATTATCATCGACAACCACCGGTATTCCGCCACCGCCGCATGCAATGACAACAAACTCTTGATCCACAAGACTTACAATGGAATCACGTTCAACAATATCAACCGGTTTTGGTGAAGCTACCATTTTGCGCCATCCTCTGCCAGCATCCTCTGCATAAACTTCACCAGGGTGGTTCTCCATTAAGATGTTCGCAGTTGCTTCATCATAATAACCGCCTATCGGCTTTGTTGGGTTTGAAAATGCAGGGTCATTTCCATCCACGACAACCTGTGTTACAATTGTTCCAACTTGCCAAGGCATACCTTGTTTTCTTAATTCTTTCTTGATTCCATTTTGCAGATGGAAGCCGATATACCCTTGGCTCATTGCCGAACATTCTGGAAGATCCATTTGTGGAATTTTCCCCTCAATCTTTGAAGCTTTTTCAAATGCCAGCTGAATTATACCTACTTGCGGGCCATTTCCATGACTAATAATAATCTCATGACCGTCTTTAATCAGACTTACTAGAGCATGAGCAGCTTCATCAATACATCGTATTTGCTCAGCAGGTGTATTTCCAAGTGCATTTCCTCCGAGAGCAATGACAATTCTTGACATATTCGATTACCTCTTTCTGTCATTCTTAATAGTTGTTGTCAGGAAGTTTTTGATTTCTATTTAATAGTTTTTACAAGCAATGAAAATGAACTTGAAACCCGACAAAATTTTTAGCCTATCAGCTCTAACGTTTTTCCTGCCGGGACACCAGAAGGCTGCTGCTGGGTAATACAATGGATATTTCCGCCGCCAAGCAGGATTTCTCTTGCATAAACCCCTACTACTTTACGATCTGGATATAATTCTCTGAACAATTCTAATGCTTTTTCATCATTTGGATCGTTAAATAGAGGGATAATTACGCCTCCGTTTGCAGTGTAGTAGTTTGCGTAAGAAGCAGCTAATCGGTCACCCTCGACACGAGGCAGCGTTCCGTCTACACTATCTACACCTTCGCTTTCTTCTTTTGTAATCAATACTGGTGATGGGACAAACAATTTATGAATTTTAATTTTACGCCCCTTCGCATCTGTTTCACTTGTTAAAATGTCATAACATTCTTTGGAAATTTTATATTGTGGATCCGTTTTATCATCTGTCCAAGCTAAAACCACTTCACCTGGCCGTACATAGTTTAAAATATTATCAACGTGACCGTTTGTTTCATCTAGATAAATCCCGCGCTTTAGCCAAATAACTTTTTCAACATTTAAATAATCTTTTAAAATGTTCTCGATATCTTGTTTGGATAAATTCGGATTACGCCCCTCACTGAGCAGGCATTCTTCCGTTACAATCAATGTACCTTCACCATCAACATGAACGGATCCGCCTTCAAGTACAAAGTTTTTTAATCGATATCTGTCTTTGCCCTCAAGATCGCAAACCTTTTGTGCAACACTATCATCAGCATCCCAAGGGAAATAAAGTCCATCGACAAGGCCGCCCCAAGAATTAAATGCCCAGTCTACGCCACGCACATCACAAGTTTCATCATTTACGACAAATGTTGGACCAACGTCGCGCATCCAAGCATCGTCGGTAGACATTTCGACAACACGAATATTTCCAGGCAACATGTTGCGGGCGGTATCATACTGTACCCGGCTGGCAACCATAGTCACTGGTTCAAAGTCAGAAATTGCTTTTGCAACTTCCACAAATGCATGTTGGGCTGGCTTTCCGCCGAAGCGCCAATTATCAGTCCGTTCCGGCCAAATCATCCAGCATCCATCATGGTGCTCAAATTCACCTGGCATCCGATATCCGTCATTTTTAGGATTACTATGCAATGTTTTCATCGTGAATATCTCCTTTATCATTTCTTTTTTGCTTCAGACTTCTATGAATGAGTAATTCTCCAGCAACAACCGCGATAATCGTACCTATAAGTAATGGCAGTTTGAACATCACTTCTTCTTCACTAAAATCAAGTGGTACTATCGTGAAAATGACGGAAGAAACTAATAAAACAAGTGGTACATAGGTAATAATCTTCAATAAAAAACCTGTCGCCTTTACCTTGAATGGACGTTCCCGATCAGGATCAATTTTCCGCAGTTTTAGGAAAGCTGGGAACATAAAGATATAAGATGCAAGCAAAGTGACTAAGTTTAATGCAAAGAAGCTCCAGAAAATATCCTCTAAACCGAAATAATTCATAACTGGAATAAGCAATACTAGAATGGAGGCTAGCATTCCATTTAGTAATGGAGCACCAATCGGCATGTCTGTCTTATCACTTTTCCATTTAAAAATCTTAGGTAAACTGTTGTTTTCACTGGCATAGAGTGCTACATAATTTACTCCGTATGCCCAAGAAATCAGATTTGCTGCCAACGTGAAGATGAACATCAATCCGATAATTGTTACAAACCATGCTCCAGCAGGGCCCACTAATATCGAGAAACTATCGATCAAGCCGCTATCAGTCGTTAGCTGGTCAAATGGAACGGCTACACCAATTCCAAATGCGGCTAGCAAGTAAAACACAGCAATCAATATTCCGCCCATTATAAGCGCTTTCGGTATGTCTTTTTGTGGATTATTCATTTCACCTGACATCGATGCTACTACCTCAAAACCAAGGAAATTAAAGATAATAACTGACAGGAACGAAAGACTCGTAATGTCAAGCGAAGGCATCATCGTTTTAATGGTGAAAGTGTTTGCTAAACCTTTTGTTACTGCAAAATAAATACCAATTGCACCAAGACTGACCATAATAAACACTTTAAAAATAGCTGCTAAATTTAGAATCCATTTGCTGTCACTAATTCGGAATAAGCTGACTCCCGTTACCAGCCAAATAAAAACTATTGGGATTACAATGGAACTAACTGACCCGAATTTAAAACCAGAAATTTGTGTTATCGTAGTTGGGATGAGTACTGCAAGGGATCCCATCCATAGTGGATAGTTGATCCAATAATACCAAGCGACCCTACCGCCATTTCTTGGGCCAAAAGCACGTTTCACCCAATCATAGATCCCGCCTTCATCGTCATAGGTCGTTCCAAGCTCTGCTGAAACCAAACCATATGGCAAGAAGAAGCCAAGCAATAGCAGTATCCACCAGAAAAATTGTGATGGTCCAACAGCTGCAGCTGGGGCGACAGATTCTGCCACAAGAACAACTGTTACAGCCATAAGTACTGAGTCAAATAAACGAAGCTTTTTTTTACTTTCCATCGTAAACACTCCATATGAACTTCATTTTTTACAAATATGATTTTTGCGAACATTTCTGCAGTAATGTTTACACCCCTATACTAATGCTGAACATTTACTATGGAAATAGCTTTTAAGCGTTTAGATTCCGGGGCGATATTATTAAAAAATGTTCCAAAACATGAAACATTTCCCTGTAAAAAGGCAGATAATTCATGTGCTTGTAAAACATGTTTCAAACGATGAAACATGTTTTACAACACAACAAAAAGAGGCCTCCAAACTATGTTTTTCATAGTTTGGAGGCCTCTTTTTGAAGTAAACGTTTAGAATAATCCTTATTCTATTATTTTTTCCATATATTTATAGGCAATTAATTCAATAATACTAATCATCGAGATTCTTGATGTCATATCTATTTCGTTAAACTGGATATAATCTGCAAACACATACAGATTAATATGGCTCATGTTTTGTACAGGATTATTATTTGCTGATGTGATGGATACAACAGTCGCTTTCGATTTAATGTTTAACTGTTCTATATCCCTGATCAATTCTGCATCTTCTCCCCCATACGTTAAAAAGAAAACAAGGTCGGAGTTCCGAATTCCATTTAACAACATTTTGCGAAAAAAGTGATCCTCTGGGAAGACTACTTCAAAACCAAGACCTGAAAAAATATATTCAAAATAATGGCCGACACTTTTGTTTAATCCACGAGCCATAACGACGATTCTTGGTTTTTCCTTTAAGAGCTCAATAATTTTATCCACTTTCTCCTCATCAAGCACACGAACAGATTCATATATGTTTTTTAAATACTCAATTCGATATTTTTCCTGTGAAACAACAAACGGATTTGTATTTTCTTCAATATTTAAATTCGTATATTTAATAATGGCATTAAAATCACTGTAGCCGGAAAAGCCAATTTTTCTTAGGAAACGAATTATCGTCGCCGGGGATACATAACATTTTGCAGCGAGTTCACGTATCGTGCTTCGCTTTACTTCTTCCATATTTCGAATGATATAGTTATAAAGTTCCTTTTCGCTATTGTTCAGCGTATTAATATGTTTTGAAGTTATCTCAAAAAAATCCATTCTTTCACCTTCCAAAACCAATCGTTAAAGTTTTCACTTAGCGAAGTTAGAGTTATTTAGTATCCTGAAACAAATTTAAGGCCTATTATACTGATGACTATTCCACTAATAAATAGAATTCTTTTACTATCTTTTGATTTTTTGAAAAAAAGCATGCCAATTAATACACTTCCCGCTGAACCAATGCCCGTCCAGATCGCTTTTTTGTTATTTATCATTTTACATACCTTTTAAATTGAATGAATGTCAGTCATTATGAAGGTAAACAAAAAGTATTGGATACTATCCAATAGCTTGTTTATGTTTTAAATAACGATCTTTTTAAGAAGTTAAATAGTTCAGTCTTATATACTTCTTGTGCATCATCTTGCTCATAGCTGATGAAATAACGTTCAGCTGCATTTTCAACAAGACTTATGATGATTCTAGCCGTCCATTTCACATTAATATCACTAATTATCTCTTTCCTGTTAATGGCATTCGTTATTATTTCCTCGAGCCAATAATAATAAGTTTGGTAGATCGCTTCCCATTTTTCCAATGAGTAATCGATAGCAAGGCCGGAATAACAGAGGACAATAACGTCTTTGTATTCATCTGTAATATTAAAGGTTTCATCAATCACAATTTCTAAAACGTTCCAAAAGTTTTCTTTCCCCTGAATCTTTTCCTTAATTCCTTCTAGAGTAATAGTGAGAAGATTATCTGCAATAGCTGGTATTAAAGCCTTTTTTGAGGAGAAGTATAAATAAAAAGTTCCTTGTGCAACTCCAGCCCTTTTTACGATATCTGAAATCGAGGTCTTATCAAGCCCTTTTTCAGAAATAACTTCAATAGCGGCATTCAAAATTTTATTATATTTCCCGTCATGCTTGCTCTCCATACGATAATCACCTCTTTCTGAAATGAATGACTATCATTCATTTTATTGCAGCTTGAAAGAAATGTCAAAGAATGCTCTTTTTCTAATTTTCGCAATTAATCAATGCTATAAATGTATGTTTATGTTATCCGATTCATTATAAGGTCCTTGGTAAAGATGAATAGATAGAATACACAAAGAGGAAGTATTCTAATCAACTAAAGAATACTTTCTCTTTTCAAATGAATTTATTAATTTTCATTTTTACCACTTAGGTCACTTTACAATTCAAGCTCTTCAAAATCGATTTTTGGTGGTTCTTTTTTAAAAAAGCCTGTGGATATTATCAAATACAACACACCAAGCAAGCCCCAAATAAACCCAAATAAAATCGACTCGAAATTAAGGTTGCTCCATAGATATATAATAAAGCATAGACCAATTAGAGGGCCTATCAAATTACCAAAGGTAAATCCAAATGAACGAGGCTTTTTTGATCGAAAGTAATTTGTAATTACACATATGTTCACAAAGGAAAAGGCAGTAAAGGCACCGACATCAATAAGTGACGTTGCCAAAGTTAAATCTAAGAAAAGTGCTGAAAGAGCTAGTAGCCCAATAAATAGAATATTGGGTACTGGCGAATTAAATTTAGGATGCAGATATCCAAAGAACCGATTGGGCAGTACATTATCTCTTCCCATAGCATATAACATTCTGGAGGCACTTACTTGTGCTGCCAAACCAGAAGCAAATACCGAGAATAAGGCTCCCGCAGTGAATATAGATAAGAATAAATTACCTCCAATTGTGTACGCAATCTGTGGGGAGGCACCTTCGATATTATGAAACACAGATACATCAGGAAAAAGAGATTGCATGAAGTATGTAACCGTGAAGAAAAAGATCCCTCCTATTGAGCAAACTATAATAATAGCCTTAGGAATTGTTTTTTTCGGCTCAATCGTTTCTTCAGAAAGTGTAGTTATTGCATCAAATCCGATAAAGGATAACGCGAGTAGTGCAGCTCCTGGAAAAATACTAAAAAATTCCATACCAGAAGGAAATAGCTCATTTAGATTAATAAAATGTTCATGTCCTTTCAAAATTGAACGAACATTAAGGTAAATGAAGAGTACCACAACAATAAACTGAAATGACACAACTATCATATTCAATGATGCTGCAAGCTCAACACCAAAGATATTTAATATACTAATCACAACTATAAGCCCCACAATCCATATCCAACCAGGAACTTCAGGTAATACAGATGAAAGGTATATTTTGGCTAGTAAGGCATTAACCATTGGCAAAGCTAGATACGCAATGAAAGTGAGCCATCCAACAATAATTCCTAAATATGGATTCAAAATATTTTTTGTATACGTGTAAACTGATCCTGCAGTAGGATATTTTTTTACTAGCTTTCCATAGCTCATAGCGGTAAAAAGAATAGCAATAAAAACAACTATATAGGCAGCAGGTACATGCCCTGAAGATACCTTTGAGGCAATTCCAAAAGTATCAAACACTGCAAATGGCGACATATACGCAATTCCAATTGCTACAACATGCCTTAATTTTAACCTTCGCTGAAGCTGATTCGTTTCATTCATAATAGCACTCTTTTCATAATAAAAATTCTGATTTTTATGAATTATCGCTTCTTTATATCCGCTTTCTACTTTTCTATTTGTCCTTAGAAACACTCCTTCTAGGTCGAGGTCATTCAAAAGTTTCATTTTATCTAACAACATTCATTTGATATTATAGCAATTCGTCCACCTTTAATTTCTGGATGTTTTGTGAACTTTTTTTAGTTTTTCCTCCAGAGTCCTGTAGCCAAGCCATTTGGACTTAAATTGAACATTAATTTTTCTTAACAATCTACTTTTTTAAAATATCGATATATCTTTTCTAGCTTTTTTGTTTGTTTTCCCTTGGGACTTTCCATATTCCCAAACTCAAAGAATTTCACTTTTTTGATGCCTACAAAATGAAATAAGGCTTTTTTCATCAATATTTTATGCGCATTATTTAACCAGAGAAGTGGATAATTTGTAGGTCCCTTCATGGTCGACACACATACAACTGATTTTCCTTTCAATTGTCCCTCTGGTAGAAGTCCCTTCTTATCCTTGTAAGCAAAATTTGCTGCAAATAATTGATCAATGTATCCCATCAGCATCGCTGGAGGTCTTCCCCACCAAATGGGATAGACAAAGACAATCTTGTCAGCCCAAGTAATCTGCTCTCTATATTTTTCAAGGTGAGGATCACGATACATATCACGTCTTCGTTTCTGTTCATTAAACACTAGAAGTGGATTAAAGCCCTCTTCATACAAATCTACCACATGTAATTCCTTTATGTTAGGATTTTCATTACTTCCTTTAATGACCTTTTGTAAAAATGCGTAACTTAAACTATTGTGATTAGGATGCGTGTAAATAATTAGGATTTTCATAACCTACCTCTTTTACTTATCATTTGATAACAAAATCATAACACCTAGTAATTTTAGTTGTCAAATGATAATTGTAATATGATAACAATTTTGTTATCTTCTCAGTAAGAGGTGAAAGATATGGACAAAGAAGCTCTATTTTTAAAATGTGTGTCCTTTACAACTTCAGTTCATCGTGTAACACACGAATTAACAAAAAATGCCAAATCAGACTCCGTCACGCCTGTTCAATATAATATGCTTGAGTATATAACGGTTAGTCAGCCTGTTACTCTCAGTGAAATTAGTGATTGCCAGCATATGTCTATGCCAAATACGAGTCGTGAGTTGAAAAAACTAAGTGAAAAAAAGCTAATTGAAAAGATAAGTGATACTGAAGATCGACGGAAACAGTACATTCGTCTCACTAAAGATGGAGAGACCATGATGAACGAATCCTTTGCCTGTGTAGAATCTCGTTTCCTGCAGCGAATACAAAATGCTTCGAAAGAGGATTTAGCGGATATTGACCACGCCTTAGATATTCTTCAGACAAAACTATTTTATTAATAGCTATGAAATAACAGGAAAAGAACCCTTTCAATAAGAAAGGGCCATTCTATTAAGTTTACATTAATCATTTTTGCCTACTGTGAAATTCAAAAAAAACCTATTAAACTAGACATATGTAATACTGAAGCAAAGGAAGTGCCCATATTGGTTGAGAATCGTAACTATCCAAACCCAAAACGCGACATTAGTGGCAACAGTCTGCATGCTGATTGTGAAAACTGCTTCGGCTTGTGTTGTGTTGCGCTACCCTTCGCAGCTTCGGCAGATTTTGCCATTGATAAAGACACTGGCAAGCCTTGCCCCAATCTGCAAGCGGACTTCCGTTGCAGCATTCACAAAAGCCTCAGAAAACAGGGCTTTAAAGGGTGTACTGTTTTCGATTGCTTCGGCGCAGGGCAAAAGGTTTCCCAAGTCACTTTCGAAGGAGCCGACTGGCGTGGAGGTCAAGAAACGGCGAAAAAAATGTTCGATGTGTTCCCTATTATGCATCAACTTCATGAGATGCTCTGGTATTTGACCGAAGCTTTGACGTTGAAAGCGGCTCGTCCGATTCATAGAGAGCTTAGCATCATGCTCGACGAGAAGGAACGACTTACTCAACTTAGTCCCGATTCACTCATGGAACTAAATGTTCCATTACACCGGGCAAATGTAAACAGTCTGCTGTTAAGGACCAGTGAACTTGTGCGGACCGAGTCACTTCTCCAGTATAAGAATTCAAAAAAAAGTAAAAAAAGCGACCATCAAAGGGCTGATCTTATGGGTGCAAACCTTAGAGGTGCTGATCTCAGAGGAGCCAACTTAAGAGGAGCATACCTTATTGCTGCTGACCTCCGAAACGCTGACTTGAGAGGGGCTGACCTAATTGGAGTTGATTTTCGAGACGCCGACCTTAGAGGTGCTGATCTCACCGGGAGTATCTTTCTCACTCAAGTTCAGATTAACTCGGCGAAGGGCGATGCACACACAAAGTTACCACACTGGCTATCTCACCCAACACACTGGTCTGCTTTTGAGCATAAAAACAAATAAAAAAACTTACATTAATTCTAACTTATCTCATATATTTAAAAAAGTTTACCGTTACATATGATACGGTTCTCCAAAACGGTTGTAACGGGGAAATAGTATAGATAATATTAAAATAAATTTACCTTTAATACTATTAAAAAACAACGTTAAAAAGGAATGGCTACTTCCATTCCTTTTTCTGATTTATTTCCTACGAATCATTATTGAATTCTTTGTTCTACTTGCTTCATAAAGAGCCTCTCCCTATGCCCCCGGATGGTCCAATGCGTAGAGACGTCGGTATCTTTCTTCGTTTTTTAATAAATGTTGGTGGCTGCCAGTCATTGTTATTTTTCCTTGGTCGATGAACAGGATTCGATCCATCTTCTCCATCCCTGCCAGATGGTGGGTTACCCAAATAATCGTTTTCCCTTCTAGCGTATCAAAAATTGTGCTTAACAATTTATTTTCTGTAATGGGGTCAAGGCCGACAGTCGGTTCATCCATTATTACCACGGGTGTCTGCTGCAAGAGAATTCGGGCAAGGGCAATCCTTTGCCGTTCTCCTCCAGAAAAGCGCTGTCCTGTTTCGTGCATGTTTGTGTCATAACCGTTTGGTAGTCCGTTAATCATTTGATGCAACTGAACCTTCTCTCCGACCTCATATACCTCTTCATCTGTTGCCTGCGGATTTCCAAGACGGATGTTATTCAAAACAGATGTATGGAATAAATAGGCTTTTTGATTCAATACCGACAGCATTTTGGGTATCGAAGCAAGCACATCATGGGGCTTTCTTCCATTTAAAAGGACTTCACCGCCGGTTGGTTCAAGGGACCCTTGGATTAATTTCAATAAGGTTGATTTGCCGGCACCACTTGGTCCAAGAATCGCAATTTTCTCTCCTTGGGCCACCTTTAAGCTAAAATCGTTTATCAATAGAGGTCCCGACGAATAGTGGAAGCAAACATGATTTAATTCAATCGATATTTCTGGAAAATTGGGTGCATCATTATTCTCTTCTTCGCTCCACTTTGGTAAATCTTTAGATTCCAAGCTTTCAAGGCGCTTGATCGAATCTTGATAGGTTGATACTTCACTAACCGCAGTGGCAATCGGTAAAAAGGATTCCAATAACGACAACGAGACAAGACCAACTGCTGCAATAAAGGTTGCCGGGATTTCCCCGTTTAGTGTCATCCCATTGGCCCAATAGATTGATACCACCACAATTGCGCCAAGCACAATTTGATTAAGCAGATCCCGCCAATTGACATATGAATGGATTTTTGTTTCAAGCTGTTGCAATTGGTGCTGCTGGTCTTCATAACGCTGAATAAAATCTTTATATCTCCCGCTAAAGAGCCAATCATTCATGCCAAACACTGCATCCGTAAACTGCTGATAAAGGCGGTTCCTTCCCTGCTTTACCTTTTCATTATTCTCCCTCATATAAATAAAGGAAAGGATGGGTCCTACAAAGATTAGTAATCCAATTAAGACAGCTAACAGAATAGCAAATGGAATGGAGAAAAGACCGGCACAAATAATGATTACTGTATAAATAACGAGTGAAACAATTGATGGGAACAAGGTTTTTAAGTAAAAGTTCTGTAAGTTTTCAATATCATCAGCGAGAACACCAAGGATATCTCCCGTTAAAAAACGCGACCTTAGTAACACAGCTTGAGGCTCGAGCACTTTATATAGGCGGACACGCATGTTGGAAAGAATTTTTAAAACGAACTGATGGCCTGTCAGCCTTTCGATATAGCTTAATACTGACCGGCCAATTCCAAAGGTGCGAACGCCAACAATCGGTACATAAACCATTAAAATCGATTCCGGCCGTGTTGAAGCTTTTGAAATTAAGTAACCGGAAGTAAACATTAAGCCACCACCAAAAAGAATGGTGAGTCCTCCGAGAAAAATGGCCAGGATAAACAAACCGCGGTATTGCTTTAAATAGGGGATAATCCATTTTTCCTTATCCATCAGAACCCCTCCCATTGCGACTTGACCAGCTGACTATAAAATCCTTGTTGTTCTATTAATTGTTCATGTGTCCCTGTTTCAACCAACTTCCCGTGATCTAAAACCAATATTTGGTCCATATCCAACATCCAATGTAGACGATGGGTAGCAAAGAAAACTAATTTCCCTTCAAACAATTGCAACATGGTTTCTTTTAATTCATATTCTGTTTCAATATCCAAATGGGCGGTGGGTTCATCTAACAAAAGAATCGAACGGTTTCCTAAAAATGCCCGTGCAATAGCCATTCGCTGCTCCTGTCCTCCGCTTAACATTCGTCCGCCTTCCCCTACTATCGTATTCAACCCATCCGGCAATGTTTGAATAACCTCCATCAATCCTGCAGCAGATACAGCGGCTTTAACTTCCTCTTCCGTTGCATGAGGGTGATAAAAACGAATATTGTTAAAAACGGTATCGGAATAAAGATATGGGTGCTGCGGGATATAGGTCACCTGCTTTTGCCAGTTTTTCTGCAAGAGGTTTTTGAATCCTTTACCATCAATCAGAAATTCACCTTCCGTTGCAACTAAAAATCCACTTAATAGATCGATTAATGTAGATTTGCCGGCACCACTTGTCCCAATGATCCCCACTTTTTTCGTTCCTGATATGGAAAAATCAATATGGTCTAACCCATTATCGTTTTGATCATCAAACCGTAAACTCATATCCTTTACAGTGAAAACACTAGTTGGTTGCCATGGTGGAATGGGGTCTTGTCCTAGTTCAGTCATTTCCTTTTGCAGAATTTCCTGCATCTTTTTACCCGCTTCTTTTCCATCAAGTGTCGCATGGTAATCAGCTCCAACTTCCCGAATTGGTAAAAAATATTCCGGTGCCAAGATGAGGATGGTTAAGGCTGGTTTCAGATCCATAGTCCCATTTATTAAGCCGATTCCCAGAAATACAGCCACCGTTGCGATAGAAAGCATGGTGAAGAAATCGAGTGCAAATGTGGACAAAAAAGCAATTCGCAATGTAGACATCACGGCTTTTCGGTATCGTTCACTTACGAAATGTATTTTTTCAATATGTTCTCGACTGAGACCTAAATACTTAAGCGTCTCTAATCCTCTTAAAGAGTCAACAAAATGGTTGGATAGCATTTGATAAGATTCATACTGACGATTTGCTTTTTCTCTTGCGGCCACCCCAAGAAGAATCATGAAAACAACCAAGATTGGAAGGGCAATGATTAAAATAACAGCAGAACGGATATTTTCAAAAAAGATGAAAAGGCAAACCATAGCCGGAATAACGGCGGTATTCATTAATTTCAGTAAAAAAAGCTCCAAATAGCGCCGAAATTTCATGGTACCTTCCATCATTAAGGTTACGGTCTGGCCGGATCCTTCCGCTGAGACAAACCGCGGGCCAAGTTGAAATATCTTTTCCAAAACTAATTCCCTTAAATGAACACTCGTGTTGACTGCAAAACGATAGGAAATCTTTTTTTTCAAAAATGTAAGCACTTGGCGAATAATGAGAGCAAAAAAGAAAAAGGCCAATTCTTTCATGACATGACGAAACAAATCTCCCCCAAAAAGGGAGGAGATTGAATCTGCCAAAAAATAGGCCTGAGTGATAATCATGATACCTTGAAGGATGGTTAATAATGCCAAACTTCCAAGAACCTGCTTTATTCCCGTGTATGAGAACAATGATTTATCCATTAGTACGTTAAATGCTCCTTATCTGTAACTCGTTTTCTAAAGACATAATAACTCCAGATCGTATATCCTAAGACAAACGGTAAAATTGTTAGGGCCACAATGGTCATTATTTTCAAGGAGTATGCTCCACTTGAAGCATTATAAACCGTTAAATCAAAAGCTTTATTTATCGAACTAATCATCACCCTTGGGAAAAGCCCCACGAAAATCGCTGAAACCGTCAACCCTAAGCCAAGACCAGACATCGTAAAGGCTAAGCCTTCCCGTTTTTTGGAGATAAAGGTATAGGACATCACATAGGCAAGGACAATTAAAACGACAATGATCAGTTCTGGTATAAGGCGAACTTCAAAAATATCAGTCATGGACCAAGATAATCCAACAAAGACGACGAGAGCCCCCAGAACCGCTAGGACTACTTTCTTCGCTAAGGCGGCTGACCGTTCTCGGAGCTCCCCTTCCGTTTTCAACGTCAAGAAGTTTAATCCATGTAAAAGGCATAACAATGTAACAGTTAAACCTCCCCATAGCGAGTATACATTAATGAAATCAGTGAATCCAGCTGTCATATTCATGTCTTTATGGATTGGCATTCCTTTAAGCATACTTGTAAATAAAACACCTAGTAAAAACGGAGGCAACAAGCTGCCAGAAAATAGCGCCCAATCCCAGACATTTGTCCAGCGACTGCTGGGAACCTTGCTGCGGAATTCAAAGGAAACACCGCGGGCAATTAAAGCAAGTAATACAACTAATAATGGAAGATAGTATCCGCTGAACATAGTTGCATACCAATTTGGGAAAGCAGCAAAAATCGCACCACCGGCAGTTAAGAGCCAAACTTCATTCGCATCCCAAACAGGCCCAATGGCATTGATCATGATCGATCGCTCAGTCTGAGTGCGAGCCAAAAACCTTGTAGACATACCGACACCAAAATCAAAACCTTCAAGAAAGAAGAAACCAATAAATAAAACGGCGATTAAGACAAACCATAATTCACTTAATTCCATCCTAAGCACCTACCTTATCAAACGGATCAATTGTTTTATTTGGGGTAATTCCTAGCTGGTCTGCAGGACCCTTTTTGATTTCTCGAATCATTAAATAAACCATGACAATAGCTAGAACTGTAAAAATTAACACATACAGGATGATTGAAAATAAAACGCTGCCCCCGGAAACATTTGGTGAGACCGCATTGGCAGTGGTCATCAAGCCAAAAACACTCCAAGGCTGGCGGCCTACTTCCGTCATGATCCAGCCAAACGTATTAGCCAGGAACGGAAAGGAAATCGCCGGAAGTAAAAACTTCAAAAACAACTTGCTGTTTTCAAGTCTTCCTTTCTTCCATAGGTATAATCCAATCATAGATAATAAGATCATTCCTACACCGAAACCAATCATTAACCGGAAGCTCCAATAAGTTGTTTTTACCGGAGGAATGTAATTTGTCCCTTTACCGACTTTGTCATCATATTTCGCTGCATACTCTTTTTGAAGTGTCTCCATTCCTTTTAAGCTGCCCTCAAATTTGGAATAAGATAGAAAGCTAAGGGCGTAAGGAATGTTAAGTTCAAACTTGTTTTCCTTTTTAGCTGAGTCAATGATCGCAAGGGCTGACCATGGTGCCGGGTCTGCTGTATCTTGCCAGATACCTTCTGCAGCCGCCATTTTCATTGGTTGTGTTTTTACTAGATATTGAGCTTGGCTGTGGCCGGTTAATGCCGTACCAATGCTACCAATCAATCCAATGATTAAAGCAATATTCATTGATTTTTTATAGAACTCAATATTTCGTTTCTTTAACAAATTATAGGCGCTAATTCCTGCTGTGAAGAAAGCTCCTGTACATAAGGCGCCTGCCAAAACATGAGGAAATTCAACCCACAGTTGGCCATTTGTGATAAGTGCAAAAAAGTCATTCATCTCTGCCCGTCCATTTTTGATTGCATAGCCGACAGGAACCTGCATAAAGGCATTGGCAGTTAAGATCCAAAATCCTGAAAGAATGGTTCCGATCGATACAAGCCAAATACATGCTAAATGCATTTTTTTAGAGAGACGATCCCAGCCGAAAATCCACAATCCGATAAAGGTTGACTCCATAAAGAAAGCTAGCAGTGCTTCAATTGCAAGCGGGGCACCAAAAACGTCTCCTACAAATCTCGAATAATCAGACCAGTTCATACCAAATTGGAATTCTTGAATAATACCTGTTACAACCCCGACGGCAAAGTTAATCAAAAACAGGTGACCCCAAAATTTTGCCATTTTCTTGTAGGTCTCATTTTTCTTCGTAACATACAAAGTCTCCATTAAAGCGACCATAAACACCAGACCGATTGTAAGTGGAACAAAGAAAAAGTGGTAAACTGTGGTCACACCAAACTGAAGTCTCGCTAAAAAGACTTGATCCATACTCATTTCCTCCCTAAGCATTTTTCATGATTTTTCTGTTTAAATTATGTTCATTACTTCACAAAGATGAGAGTAGTTATGCGAATTCTAATTAAAAGATGGCTAAAAAAGCCAGATTGTTAAAATAAATATTAAATTAAAATTATTATCGTTTTAAAATTAATATTCACATAAGTATAATATCAAACATTTATGAATTAATTCGTCGGTTTTTTGACGAACTTATGACACTTTCTTGAACCGTAGAGAGTATGTGCCAGATAAGGCCCTATTATGAAAGGTTTTATGGCAATTCCATCTTGGTTTTTATGCGACTTTTAAAGAAACAACAAAGATATCAATGGTAAAAGTCACTGCTAATATTTTCAGAAATGCTGAAAATAAAACCCGAAACGCGTTAGTACTAAAATGACCCATGGCAATAGACTCCCTTTATTATACTGATTATCAAATCTAGAATAATTGAAACTTTTCCCCCTTTCTACCAAATTACCATATTTTGCACTAGTCAAAATAAAGGATTCTGTTATAATGTGTTTGGAATATAATTTAATAGTTAGAATTGTAGGGGAACCGGTGTTGCCGGTTGAGATTACATCCTTAAGATGTTAACTCTTAAAACCTGATCTGGTTGATACCAGCGGAGGGAACATATTCTTGAACAAATAAAATTGTTTGCTTATATGCGCCCTGGGTTCTCCCCTAGGGCGCTTTTTAATTGTCTAGCTCCACAAGGAAAGCTTCGGCAGCATAAGCACCGCACGAAGAAAAAGCGGTAGCTTTTTCGAGGAGGTCATACGCCGCTGACCAGGGCGCTTGCGCTTTTCTATTGTCTAGCTCCAGCGCCCTAGCGGCTAGTGCCCTTCGCTCTCCGCCCTATGATAAGTCAACATCGAATCGCCTTCAGCTCTTCGTGTTTCCTTTATCTCAGTTGGAGAGCTCCAGGTCATACGCCGCTGACCAGGGCGCTTGCGCTTTTCTAATTATCTACATAGGAGGAGTAGGAATGAAAAAGTGGTTAATCGTTTTATGTTCATTATTAATGATTGCAGGTTGTAGCAATCCGAAATCAGCATCAGAAACGAATAAGAAAAACACACACTCTCTGAAAAAGGTATCTGTCGTACTAGATTGGACACCAAACACGAATCATACCGGTTTATATGTAGCAAAAGAAAAAGGCTATTTTAAAGACGAAGGATTAGATGTGAACATCATTATGCCAGGTGATGCTGGAGCAGATCAGCTTGTGGCTTCAGGTAAATCAGAGTTTGGCGTAAGCTATCAAGAATCGATCACACAGGCACGTATACAAGGCGTTCCTCTCGTTTCTATAGCAGCCATCATTCAACATAATACTTCAGGTTTTGCCTCACCAGCTGCGAAGAACATTGTTACACCAAAGGATTTTGTAGGTAAAACATACGGTGGCTGGGGCTCACCTGTTGAAAAATCTGTTCTTTCTTCCTTAATGAAAAAAGAAAATGCCGATGTGAACAAAGTTTCGATTGTAAATATGGGAGATACTGATTTCTTTACAGCGGTAAAACGAGACATCGATTTCGCATGGATTTATTATGGCTGGACCGGTGTAGAGGCAGAGCTGCGTGGAGAAAAGCTCAATATGGTATACCTAACAGACTACTCTGATAAACTCGATTATTACACGCCGGTTCTCTCAACGAATGAAAACATGATTAAAGAAAACCCTGATACAGTTAAAGCTTTTGTAAAAGCTGTTTCCAAAGGGTATGAATTTGCTATTAAACATCCATCCGATGCTGCCGACATTTTAATTAAAGCAGTGCCTGACTTGGATCCAAAGCTTGTTAAAAAAAGTCAAGAATGGCTATCCTCTAAATATCAAGATGATGCACCAAGATGGGGCGAGCAAAAACAAAAAGTATGGGAAAATTATGCTTCATGGATGTTTGACAATGGACTTCTTGAGAAAAAGCTTGATGCTAAAAAAGCATTTACAAATCAATTTTTACCACAATAAGGGGTGATGAAATGACAAATTCACTGATCAGTATTCAAATCATACCAAAAACAAAAAATGGCGAAAGTGTTATTCCGTATGTAGATGAAGCAATCCGAGTAATTCAAGAGTCAGGGGTAAAATTTGAGGTACATCCACTTGAAACAACAATGGAAGGCGATTTACAGCAATTACTGCAGGTGATCACGAAAATGAACGATCGCATGGTTGAGCTGGGAAGCAGTAACGTTATCTCCCAAATAAAAGTATTGTACCAGCCATCAGGCATCTCCATGGATCAGCTTACGGAGAAATATAGATAATGATGAAAATCATAGCGAAAGGGTGGAGACCGTTATTGGTTCTCCTCCTTTTATTCATTGTCTGGGAAACGGTTGCGATTAAATCTGGAGTTCCGGATTGGCTTTTACCCACTCCGACAAAAATATTTTATGAGGGTTTCGATGGTTGGTCTAACTTTTACCCCCATTTATTATCAACCATCCAACTATCCTTACTTGGATTTGCATTAGGTTTACTAATCGGCCTACTTACGGCTATTCTATTGCACTTGCTCCCTTTCATTCGGGAATCGATTTATCCGTTGCTAATCATTTCACAAAACATTCCTATTATCGTCCTAGCTCCTCTTTTAGTGATTTGGTTTGGCTTTGGATTATTACCAAAAATGATCGTCATCACTCTCGTTTGCTTTTTTCCCATTACCGTTGCCGCATTAGATGGATTTAAGCAAACTTCCAATGAGTTAAAGCATTACATGATTATGGCAGGGGCATCGAATAAGCAATTATTTTGGAAACTAGAGCTCCCCTATGCCCTTCCTTCACTATTTTCTGGTTTAAAAATATCCGCTACCTACAGTGTCATGGGTGCAGTTATATCCGAATGGCTTGGAGCGAAGGAAGGTATTGGTGTTTATATGACCCTTGCCTCCTCATCCTTCCGTACAGATAGAGTTTTTGTAGCCATATTTGCAATTGTGACATTAAGTTTATTATATTTTTCTATCATCGTTCTTATTGAACGCTGGCTCGTTCGGTGGCAGTTGAAAGGGGCGAAATGGAAGTGAGTCATCTTACGGTTTCAAATATTTCTAAGCAATTTGACAAGAATGAAGTGATCAAGAATCTCGCATTCACAGTTGAAGAGAATGAGTTTGTCTCCATTCTTGGTCCATCAGGTAGTGGGAAAAGTACTATTTTTAGTCTTATCGGAGGAATCCTCTCACCGGATCAAGGTACCATTCACTTAGATCATCAAGTCATTAACGGAAAACGGGGTTATATAAGCTATATGCCACAAACCCCTTCTCTCCTTCCATGGAGAACCATTCTTGAAAATGTATTGCTAGGGCAAGAGCTTCAAGGAAAAAAAGAGAAAGAAGCAGCATTAGAAATGATCGCTATCGCTGGATTAACGGGGTATGAAAATGCGTATCCTCATGAATTATCAGGTGGTATGAAACAAAGGGCTTCCTTTATTCGAGCATTATTAAGTCCACAATCCATCATTTGCTTGGACGAACCTTTTTCTGCCTTAGATGAATTAACACGACTTGATATGCAAAAATGGCTTTTATCAATTTGGGAAGAACATCGAAGAACCATCCTTTTTGTGACTCATAATATTGAAGAAGCATTATTTCTATCAGACCGGATTATTGTTTTATCTAATAAACCTTCTCAAGTGGCAGCTGAATTTCACGTCCCTTTTTCACGCCCAAGAGAGGAAAGTCTATTTCTAGAAGACGAGTTCTTAGAATGGAAAAGGAAAATTTACTATTCTCTTAAAAAACGATCATGAGTCTCAACTCGCAACCTAGGCATGGAAATCAGCCTAATATGAGTTTATACACCAACATAATAAAGGCGGTGTGAGCAGAGCTATACTTCACAAATTTAAAGTGGTAAATTTATTTATCTAACTTTAGACGGGATAGGCTGATGCATTTATGCGACGCTCCGCCCCTTTTCCACAAGAACAGGAGAGTGATGAAGTTGCTAAAAATGATTGATGCACATATTCACTTAGATCATTATAACGATCAAGAAATAAAGGATATCATTGAAAGGGACTCATCTTTAGAAGCACTATTATCCGTTTCTTTTGATTTAGAATCAAGTAAAAAAAATAAGGATCTTGCCAAAATATACTCAAAGGTTAAGCCAGCTTTCGGCTTTCATCCTGAACAAACGCCCCCAACGGAGAAACAAATGGATGAACTTTTCAGTTGGATAAAGAGCCATCAAAATGACATGGTCGCAGTTGGTGAAGTGGGGCTTCCTTATTATTTAGGAAAAGAACAAAAACTAACTACTGTTCAACGTAGCCAATACATTGAACTATTAGAAGCATTTATTAAACTAAGTAAGGAATTAGAAAAACCTATCGTCCTTCATGCTGTTTATGAAGATGCCCCCATCGTTTGTGACCTTTTGGAAAGATACTCCGTTCCAAAAGCCCATTTCCATTGGTTCAAGGGTGATTCCAAAACGATCCTGCGAATGACAGAAAACGGGTACTACATTTCAGTCACGCCCGATGTTTTGTATGAGGAGGAAATTCAACAGCTCGTTCAAACCTATCCACTTCAGCAAATCATGGTCGAAACAGATGGTCCATGGCCTTTTGAAGGGCCTTTTACCGGAAAGATGACGCATCCCTCCATGATGAAAGAATCGATTAAAACGATATCCGAAATAAAAAAGCTTTCAATGGATGAGGTTTATCATCACGTTTTTTATAATACTAAATCATTCTTTTCTATTTAATGAAGAAGGAATACTGCTGTCTCTTTTTAATGATCATTATCAAAAATTAAAAGAGTACCAAAACACTGGAGAAGGATTTACCCCTTCTCCTTTTGTTTCTCTATACCAAAAATAATTGTGGATCAAACATGAGTGATCTCTAAAAAAATAATCCTATATCTCTGGTAATTAAGAGAAATAGGATTATTTTAATACTTATTATTTATTGGGTTACCGTTACTTGTGATAAGGTTCACCGTAACATATCAAAGTGAGGTTTTTAAAAAGGGCTCCTTAGAAATTATAGCTATAGATGAAGTCAAAAACTCTTAATAAATGTCCAGTATGGCTTCATAATTTAACCTCTGCATTCTGTTTTAAATACACTGATTGTTGCCGTGACATCTCCGTTGGCATTAACAGTCAAATGGATTAGTGCATGTACTAAAAAATTGGGAGCGGTTCCCTTTGATATTACACGAATTGGCACATTAAATGTATTCTCAAATTGTCTGTTATTTGTAGAAAAATGATCATTACTTGTCTCATTAAAAACATACTCGTTTCCTTGACTGCCTACTCCTTGTCCGTGAATATTCGAGTGAACTGTGACATGAAAATTTCCAGAGGGAGTATTATTTTGCTCTACTAAAATGTTAATCGTGCCATTTAATTCAAGAGATTCCCCATTACATTCATTAGTGGCAAGTATTAAAAAAGGCAATTTTGCCATTAGTCATCACCTTCTATCCAATTATTTGAAAAATGATTTTATTCATTTTCAAAACTAGAATATGCAGTAGTACTAACGAATGTTACGGCGCTTGTCCAAATAAAACTTTATACATTGTTAATTATCGATGCTTTATTCACTAATATTTTCATTTTATAGATTTGCAAAAAGACCTCAATTACAGCCAAAAAGGCAGCGGATTTCAAATACAACCCGAATAAATATATAAATAGATGTTCAACCTATTTTGTATGTTTTACTGCTGCTGAAAATTGTGCTCATATTTATTTACCAGAGCAGGTACATTTCGAATATAGTTTTGGGTCTCAGAGAGATACAAATACTTTGAGTTTAACACCCTTCCTGGACCGGCATTATAAGCAGCCAATGCCAATTCAAGGCTTCCAAAACGGTTAAGCTGAATTGCTAGATATTTTGTGCCGCCTTCAATGTTCTGAGCTGGGTCATAGGGATTTACTCCTAACCCTTTGGCTGTCCTCGGCATTAACTGCATTAAACCAATCGCTCCAACCGAACTTATTGCATCTGGATTACCCCCTGATTCTTGTTCGATAATAGCAGCTATTACAGCAGGGTCAATTCCGTATTTTGAAGAGGCGGCTTGAATTTCCTTTCCCCATCTCATTACTTTATCAGATTCATCATATTCAACAAGGACAGGTTGGTCCTTTACAACTTTTACAATCATTGGTTTACCATTTTCAGTCATGATTCTAACAGTCAACATGTCCTTAAGGGCACTAAAACCATCGTAGAGGTTGGTCTTAATGATTTCCCAATCAGATAAGGCAGCCTTTGTATCCGATGCCTGCTCATTCTCTAATGGAATGCCGTTTACTAGCAAGTCCTTGTATTTGCTGGTAGAAAATTCTTTACTGTTGCTTGTTAAGTTAGAAATTGGAACTCTACTTTGAAATCCGACCTTTGAAGCTAACAACTTAAAAGAGTTTTTGATATTTGTCTTAAAAATCAAAAGTTTTTCCTTTTTATAGGCTTTTGTATCAGGGATATCCACCTGCAACTTTTCCTGAAAGGGCAGAGTATACTGATTCCCAATCGGTTCATAATGGGCTAATTTGTCAATAACCCAGTTCTCCATTGGTGCCCAGTTGACTTTTCCAGCTACATAAATCAACACAGCCAAAATTCCTATTAGAATGAAAACTTTGCGAAAAAAAGGCCAAATCCAGCCCTTCATAACATGCTTAAAATTTTTGGATATTGGCACGAGATATTTCTTCAAGTGGGTTCCTCGTTTCACTCATTAACAAACGATATTTTTTTGGGGGTTAAATCAAAAAGCCACCCTTTTTCAGGGTGAATTATTAATTAGGATTTATTATTACAGATTAATGTAATTATACCACTTATACTATACCGTTCTTTTTGACAAATAGAGGAGAAATAATAAAACCGCACCTATTCAGGTACGGTTGATTACTCATGTGTTAAATATGAGGTTAACTCTACTGTACGGGAAAACATGGCGTTTCCCCTCTACCTTATTTTTTGTTTTTCTATCATAAATAGGCGTGCCCAACAAAACGCAGATACTCCTTTTACAACCAAGAGCTTTTATTTGACTAGCATGAAATTGATCTTTAAATCAAATCTGTCATCTGATAATAGTAATTAATAATCACCCGCCTCATTTATGGTAGGGTTCACCGTATATATTTAAGCGGCGGTTTTTAAATCTTTAGCTAACGGCGACCTGCCTTCCTTTTAAACGTCCAAGTGGACCATATTATCGACACTACAAGGATCAACAAACACCACCCAACTGCCCACCATATATAACTGCCTGCCGCACCACCCATAAGGAGGGAGCGAATCGTTTCAATGACTGGTGTAATTGGCTGGTTTTCAGCTATTCCTTGCAGCCATTTTGGCATTGTACTGATAGGCACGAAAGCACTTGAAAGGTAGGGCAGAAATAATAACACAAATCCATAACTGCTCGCTGCAGCCGGTGTTTTTGACACAAGACCAATTGCCGCAAAAAGCCACGTAAATGCCAGTATAAATAAGGCTATCACTCCAATTGCCGTAACCCATGAAAAAATGCTTCCCTCAGGTCGAAAACCAACAAGTAGAGCAATGATAATGACAACACCTGTAGCAAGGAAATTACGGGCCAGACTTGCCGCTACATGTCCTGTGATTACGTTCATGCTTTGAATCGGCATTGTTCTAAACCGGTCAATAATACCATTGGTCATATCTGTAGCTACATCAACTGCTGTAGAAGACGACCCGAATCCCGCACACAACAAAATGATCCCTGGGACAACATAATTTACATATTCCCCGCTTGGATCTATTGCACCTCCAAACACATACGTAAACATCAGCATAAGCATGATCGGGAGTGCTATAGCCATGATCAATGCCTCTGCATTACGTAAGCCATGGAGTAAACTTCTTCCAACAAATACAGAACAGGTAATAAGGGCTGATGGTTTTTTAATCTCAGTTTTTACATTTAACATTAAGGTCTCCCCTTTTCTGAAGTTAGTAATAAAAACACATCATCCAAACTTGGCCGGCGGATACTTATTCGTGTTCCTTCGGGTGCCCCGGAAGCCACTTCTTCAAGAATCTGTTTGACCTCCTGAATACTGCCGCTTGTTGGAATCTCACGGATAATTTCGTCATTGTCATTACGTAATTCAACCATTTCCTTGCCAATCCGAGATTTCATTTCCTCTGGAGTTCCCTTTCCAACAATCCGCCCCTTTGATATAACAGCAATTGTATCCGCTAGTTTGTCTGCCTCTTCTAAATATTGTGTTGTCAAAAAAATCGTGACACCTTCCGTTGCCAAATGGAGAATAATATCCCACAATGCACGTCTACTGCGTGTATCTAGACCTGTTGTTGGTTCATCCAGAAAAATTATAGACCTTGGAACCACTAAGCTGACAGCAAGATCCAAACGGCGGCGCAGTCCTCCTGAATATGTTTTTACTCTTTTTTGCGCAACTGTCGTTAAATCAAATTGTTCAATTAGTTCATTTGCCCGCGAGCGTGCCTCTAATCGCGAAAGACCAGAAAGTCTTGCCATCATTCGCAAATTTTCCTCCGCTGTTAACATTTCATCAACAGCTGCAAACTGTCCAGTGAGGCTAATGGAACTTTTTACTTTTTCCTTATCGCTCATAATATCAAAGCCATTAACACGAGCAGCCCCTGCATCAGGTGCAACCAAGGTCGATAGAATGTTAATAAATGTTGTTTTCCCCGCACCATTTGGTCCAAGCAGTGCAAAAATCTCCCCTTTCTGAACATCTAAGTCAATACCATCCAATACAACTTGTTTGCCGAATTTCTTTTGAAGGCCATTCACTACAATTGCCAGATCATTCATTTGTATTCCTCCCTTTATATTGTATACAAGTTCTGTATATATCATAAACAGTTTATTGCATACACAGTATATTACATATACAATTAAGTCGCAACCCTAAAATAAAGAATATTTTCCTGTTTTTCAAAACCATATTGAATGTTATAAACCAGAGGTGAAATGACGTATGAAGGATAAAGAAAAGAGAGATTACAAATTGGAGGACTTGCCTTCTGGGATAGCTATAAGCTGGGGACTAGATAAACAACCACAGCGGGGTCCGAAGCGAGAACTTAGTATTAATCAAATTGTAGAAACTGCTATCGAAATTGCCGATCAAGAAGGACTTGCTGCGCTATCCATGAGCCGAATTGCTTCGTCTCTAGGATTCACAACAATGTCACTCTATCGATATATTCCCAGCAAAGATGATTTACTTTTACTAATGCAGGAGAAAGTTTCAGATATTGATTACCCAACGGAAGAATCGGAAGCAGATTGGCGTGAAAAAATGCGCCAGTATGTTAAAATCTGCATCAGCGTTTTTCAAACCCATCCATGGTTTGGCGATATCCCCATAACCAGCGTGCCCCTCACACCAAATCAACTTAAAATGGTGGATATCGCACTTCGAACCACTAGGAATCTTCCTTTAAATGATTATGAGAAAATGTCCATTGTTCTTCTTTTAAGCGGTTATGCACGTTGGTGCGGAATAATCATGAAGGATATGAACACTGCAATTCAGGCAGGGAAAAGTCCGGGCGCCATTAGTGGTCTTGACTACAGCGCGGCACTTAAAAAGCTAGTTACAAGGGAACGTTATCCAGACCTTTACCCCGTTTTAATGTCAGGAGCTTATACCGAGGAAAACGAAGGAGAGAACACTTTAGGTGATGACTTCGATTTTGGACTTGAACGGATTATAGATGGAATCGAACGCTACCTTTTATCAAAGGAAAAGAAAAGGTAAAATTCAAACGAAGATTATCCTTTATTTACGATTTCTTATAATAGTTAAATGAGCCTCTCTTTATACTAAACGAGAGGCTCAAATTTTAGCAGCTATTTGTGGTAGGGTTCACCACACCTATTAAAGTGGCGGTTTCTATGCAATGGAAAATTTGTGATAAGGGTGTGGAAATCAATGGAATCTAACGTTAGTAAAATACTTGATAACATGGATTTTCAAATCCTAGATATTCTGCAAAAAGGATTACAGGTAAGCAATTCTGAAATTGCAAAACGAGTTAGTTTTGTCTTGCCCTGTCCGAATGAGACCTGCTTTCAGACTGGATCTTGCTTTTTTTCCTTGCCTTGTCCGAATAAGACCCGAATTCAGACTCGATCTTGCTTTTTTCTCCTTCCCTTGTCCGAATAAGACCCGAATTCAGACTCGATCTTGCTTTTTTCTTTTTCCCTTGTCCGAATGAGACCCGTATTCAGACAGGCTTAAGCTTTTTTCTCCTTCCCTTGCCCGAATGAGACCAGCATTCAAGCTCCAATAGGAAAAATCTGCCGTTTTCTAGTGTTTAACTAACAAATTTCGACAAAACCCTATAAATAGATTAATAAAAGCGCTTGCAAAATAAAACATTTCTGTTATTATACTTGTATACAAGTATACTTGAATAAAAAAGAAGGTGGATTTATGTCCGAATCAAGGGATTTTTTATATCCTGAAAAATGGCTTTCAAAAGCCTCAGCTGGAGATCGCGTGGCATACGAACTTCGAATGCAGATTATTTCCGGCATGATTGAAAGCGGTACCATCTTATCTGAAAATAAATTAGCAGCAGATTTTTCTGTAAGTCGTTCACCCGTCCGGGAAGCATTAAAAATACTGGCATCCGAAAACATCATCCGATTGGAAAGAATGGGTGCTGTTGTCATAGGTTTATCCGAAAAAGAAATTGAAGAAATCTATGATGTCCGGTTATTAATAGAAACGTTTGTATTTGAACGGCTTGCACGAATGGAGACGAGTGAGTTAGTAAAAGAACTGAGTAAAATCCTTGAAATGATGAAAGTTGCGATAAAGTACTGTGATGCAGATGAGTTTTCCTTCCAGGATGTTTTATTCCATGAAACGATTATTCGGGCCGTTAATCATTCCTATATCCTCATGATTTGGAATAATTTAAAGCCGGTTATGGAAAGCTTCATTCTTTTATCGATGCGCGGCCGTTTCAAAGACAAATATGATGACTTCACTCGGATTATCAACAATCATGAGCTTTATATTGAAGCCATCAGAACAAAAGATAGAAACCTTATGATTAAGTCATTGCACCAAAATTTTGATGACGTACAAGGTAAAGTAGAGGACCTTTGGAGGTCACAACAAATGCTTTCAAAAGGAGGCGTTCAAGAAAATGACTAGCTACATGTTAGGTGCTGACATCGGTACCACAAGTACCAAAGCTGTATTATTTACTGAAAAAGGCGAAGTCATTCAAACAGAGAATATCGGTTACCCTCTTTACACACCCAATATTTCAATTGCCGAGCAGGATCCTGAAGAAATTTTCCAGGCTGTGTTACAAGCTATTTCGAACATAACGAACAAGCATCCCAAAAAGAAGCTATCGTTTATTTCCTTTAGCAGTGCGATGCATAGCGTCATTGCCATAGACGAAAATGACCAGCCGCTCTCGCCTGTTATTACGTGGGCTGATAACCGCAGTGAAGCATGGGCCCATAAAATAAAAGATGAATTAAATGGGCATGAAATCTACAAACGAACAGGAACTCCAATTCATCCTATGTCACCCTTAACGAAAATAGCATGGATCGTAAATGACTGTCCTGAAATCGCTGTCAAGGCTCAAAAGTATATCGGAATTAAAGAATATATCTTTAAAAAATTCTTTGATCAATATGTAGTCGATCATTCCCTCGCATCCTGCATGGGGATGATGAATCTGAAAACACTGGATTGGGATGAAGAAGCATTAAAAATTGCCGGTGTTACACGGGATCATTTATCGGAACTCGTCCCGACAACTAAACGATTCAACAACTGTAATCCAGTGTTAGCGAAACAGATGGGGATTGATCCAGAAACACCTTTTGTCATTGGGGCAAGCGATGGGGTCCTCTCCAATCTCGGTGTAAATGCGATTAGAAAAGGTGAGATTGCGGTCACGATTGGGACAAGCGGTGCAATTCGCACCATCATTGATCAACCGCAAATCGATGAAAAAGGAAGAATCTTCTGCTATGCGTTAACCGAAAAGCATTGGGTCATTGGCGGACCGGTAAACAATGGCGGAATGGTTCTACGCTGGATCAGGGATGAATTTGCTTCAGCAGAAGTTGAAACGGCGAAAAGATTAGGAATTGATCCGTACGAGGTTTTAACCAAGATTGCTGAACGCGTAAGGCCTGGTGCAGATGGATTGTTGTTCCATCCCTACCTCGCAGGGGAACGTGCACCACTATGGAATCCTGACGTCCGCGGCTCCTTTTTTGGATTAACCTTGTCACATAAGAAAGAACACATGATTCGTGCAGCATTAGAAGGAGTTATATATAACTTATATACCGTATATCTAGCCTTAACTGAATGTATGGATGGACCTGTAACCCGGATTCAAGCAACAGGAGGCTTCGCAAGATCGGAAGTTTGGCGGCAAATGATGTCCGATATTTTCGAATCTGAAGTAGTCGTACCAGAAAGCTACGAAAGTTCATGTCTCGGTGCCTGCATTTTAGGGCTGTATGCGACAGGAAAAATCGACTCCTTTGATGTTATTTCTGAAATGGTCGGCAGCACCTACAAACACACACCTAAAGAAGAGGCCGCTAAAGAATACAGACGGTTACTGCCGATTTTTATTCATCTTTCCCGAGTATTAACAGACGATTATACTCGGATTGCCAACTATCAAAGAAGTTTATTAAACACAACAATATAAATTTTAGGGGGAAATAAAATGCCATTAGTTATTGTTGCAATTGGAATTTTAGCATTACTAATTTTAATCATGGGCTTCAAATTAAACACCTTTATTTCTTTGATCATCGTATCTTTTGGTGTTGCTTTAGCACTTGGAATGCCTTTAGAAGAAATTGTCAAAACCATTGAAGCAGGACTAGGCGGAACACTTGGCCACTTAGCGCTAATCTTTGGACTTGGGGCGATGTTAGGTAAGCTGATTGCCGATTCAGGGGGCGCACAGCGAATTGCCATGACACTCGTTAACAAATTTGGTGAAAAGAATATCCAATGGGCTGTCGTTGCTGCCTCTTTCATCATTGGTGTTGCTTTATTCTTTGAAGTAGGACTTGTATTATTAATTCCAATCGTATTTGCCATTTCAAGACAATTAAAGATTTCTATTTTGTATCTCGGTATTCCGATGGCTGCAGCTTTATCCGTCACACACGGATTCCTGCCGCCACATCCAGGACCAACCGTTATTGCTGGTGAATATGGTGCAAACATTGGTGAAGTATTACTTTACGGTTTCATTATTGCGATTCCAACGGTTATTTTAGCGGGACCTGTATTTACGAAGATTGCTAAAAAGCTAGTACCTGCATCTTTTACAAAAACGGGTAATATTGCCTCATTAGGAGAACAGAAAGTATTTAAACTTGAAGAAACGCCTGGTTTTGGAATCAGTGTTTTTACCGCTTTACTTCCTGTAATTTTAATGTCAATTGCTACGATTATTACTTTGCTGCAAAAAACAATGGGATTTGAAGATAATGGTTTCCTAGCAGCAATCCGCTTTATTGGGGATGCTGGTACTTCGATGTTGATCTCGTTATTAGTTGCTGTTTATACTATGGGATTAGCTAGAAAGATTCCTATCAAAAATGTTATGGAATCTTGTACAACTGCAATTTCAAATATTGGGATGTTGCTGTTAATCATCGGGGGCGGCGGAGCCTTCAAACAAGTATTGATTAATGGCGGTGTAGGTGACTACGTTGCTGAATTATTCAAAGGAACAGCCTTATCTCCCATCCTTCTTGCCTGGATTATTGCTGCAATCTTACGTATCTCTTTAGGTTCAGCAACTGTTGCGTCCTTAACAACTGCTGGTTTAGTTATTCCAATGTTAGGACAATCTGACGTTAACTTAGCTTTAGTGGTACTTGCAACTGGTGCGGGTAGCTTGATTGCTTCCCACGTAAACGATGCTGGTTTCTGGATGTTCAAAGAGTATTTTGGTTTAAGCATGAAAGAAACATTTGCAACTTGGACCTTGCTTGAGACGATTATTTCCGTAGCAGGATTAGGATTTATTCTATTACTAAGCTTATTTGTATAAGCCTTCAAGGCAGTAAAACCCTACTTAAAACACAGGGGTTTTACTGCCTATTAATCTTATAATAGGGAGAATAACTAGATGTTAAATACAATTGGTGTTATTGGATTAGGGGTAATGGGCAGTAATATAGCTTTAAACATGGCGAATAAAGGTGAGCATGTCGCTGTTTATAATTATACAAGGGATTTAACCGATCAACTCGTCCAAAAACTTGATGGACAAGCAATTACTCCTTACTACCAAATTCAAGATTTTTTCCAGTCATTAGAAACTCCAAGAAAAATTTTTGTGATGGTTACTGCGGGCAAAGCAATCGATTCGGTGATAGGCTCATTAATACCTTTTCTTGAAAAAGGCGATGTGATTATGGACGGAGGGAACTCTCATTACGAGGATACAGCACGAAGATATGATGACCTGAAGTCTAATGGAATCGGTTATTTAGGAATTGGTATATCTGGCGGAGAAGTCGGTGCTTTAACAGGTCCTTCTATCATGCCAGGCGGCGATAAAGACGTCTATGAAAAAGCTGCTCCTATTCTTACGAAAATTGCAGCCCAAGTGGAGGGTGACCCTTGCTGTACGTATATTGGTCCAAAAGGTGCAGGTCACTTTGTCAAAATAGTACATAACGGGATTGAGTATGCTGATATGCAATTGATTGCTGAAGCCTACACATTCTTAAGAGAAAAATTACATTTATCGGTTGAAGAAATTGCTGAGATCTTTGAAACGTGGAATCAAGGTGAGCTAAAAAGCTATTTAATCGAAATCACGGCAGAAATTTTAAGAAAAAAAGATGAACTAACAGGCTTGCCATTGATTGATGTGATTCTCGATAAAACAGGACAAAAAGGCACTGGTAAATGGACAAGTATTCAAGCTATTGATAACGGAATCCCAACATCGATTATTACAGAATCATTATTTGCCCGTTATCTATCTTCTTTAAAAGAAGAAAGGATTAACGCTGAAAATATCCTGTCAGGACCAGAGATGGATCCGCAGAACTTAGATAAGCATTTGTGGATTGAGTACATTAGACAGGCATTGTATATGGGTAAAGTTTGTGCGTATGCTCAAGGATTTACACAGTATAAAATGACTTCTGAACTTTACGGACTGGACTTGCCTTTAAAGGATATCGCACTCATTTTCCGCGGCGGCTGTATCATTCGTGCAGAATTTTTAAACGTTATCAGTCAAACGTATCAAGAGCAGCCAGATTTGGCTAATTTGCTAATCGCCCCATATTTTGCTGAAAAGGTGAAAGAATACCAAATCGGATTGCGGAAAGTTGTCTGTGAAGGCGTCGTTTCCGGCATCTCGTTCCCCTGTTTAAGTGCTTCCCTTTCTTATTATGACAGTTATCGAAAAGGCACTTCCGCTGCCAGCTTATTGCAGGCACAACGGGATTACTTCGGCGCTCACACCTATGAACGATGCGATTTAGCAGGAGTCTTCCATACAATTTGGCAGTAAAAATAGAAAGGGGTATTTTTTCTTGGCAATTTTTTATTATACGGGAATCTAAACCTCGAATTTCAGAGCTTTTTTGACTTAAAAAAAGGTGAATCGTTAAAGTTTGTGGATATAATAATAGGCTGTCGATGGTTTTTCGACAGCCTGAAAAGCCTTAACTCAAGTTAAGGCTTTCGTTTGCCGTTACCAGTGAACCTACACTCTCTAATTTCCGCCGTTACTTGTGGTAGGGTTCACCATTTCATTCTATTTAAGAGTCCGAAATCTATAATTTTAATGGCTGACCCTCAAATGCTTTAACCTCTAATGGTGCAGTCAAAAAGTCCTTTGCATTTGCTACGAACTTGGTAAAGTGCTCGCTTGAGTTATGACTGGCAACAGCTTGCATATCCTGCCAAACTTCCACCATCGTAAATACATTTTCATTTTCTGTATCTTTTTGAAGGCAATATGAAATATTTCCGTATTCTTCTCTTGAGGCAACAATTAACGGCTGAATTTCCTCTAGAAACAAATCCTGTTTCGCTGGATTTATATGGAATATTGCATGAATAATAATCATCGAACGTCAATCCCTTCTTATTTAAACTTCTTTACTTCCATTGCGCGACTTGATCAATAGGCAGACGAACTGATGGATGTCCGTTATCTGCTGCTTTACCAATAGAGATTAACATAACCGGAACATAACGGTCTTTATCCAATCCAAACGCTTCTGCAATTTTGTCTTTTTCATATCCGCCAATTGGATTTGTATCGTATCCATACGCGCGGGCAGCAAGCATGAACTGCATGGATACAAGACCACCATCCACTAAAACGACATCTTCCATAGCTTCACGTGAAATCGTTTCAAAATAGCCTGAAAAGGAAGCATGAATTCCTTCTTTTACTTCTAAAGGCATAAATCCCTGCTCTACAGCTGCGCCGTAGATTTCTTCAAATTGCTCAAAATTATTCAAATCACCAAATACAGCAATAACTGCTGATGAGGTTTCAACTTGAGTTTGGTTAAAACGTGCCAGTGGGGCAAGTGTTGCTTTTGCCTCAGTGCTTTCAATCACAAGGAATCGCCATGGCTGCATATTAACAGAAGATGGAGCACGTGTTGCTAATGTAAGAATTTCCGTCATTTCTTCTCGGCTGATTTTTACAGATTTATCATAATTTTTAATGGAACGGCGTTCTGTCACAATTTTATTAAAATCATTCGTTATTTGTGCTGTAGTCATAGAAGTCATTGTTAGATTCTCCTCTTTTCATTCTGGGTATTGATTAAAATATTTAAGTTCTTTAAATATTTTATACATTTTAGACAAAAATATTATAAAGGGTCTAAAATGTTAACTACGTATAACCTTACTCCACTTTCTTTTAGTTGTAAACTGAAAAGAATTGGAATATCAGAATTTGAATGTACACCATTGGATTATGATATAATTTCCTGATAAAGGGAGTGGTAGTTTGAGAAAAATTGCACCTTATGAAAGACAGATAATGAGAAAAGCCTATGTAAAACAGTTAATCCATGTCGTTCGAACTCAAGGATTCCTTTCCCTTACCATTAAAGATATCGCAAAAACGATGAACTTAAGTCGAGCCTCCTTGTATAACTACTTTTCTTCGAAGGAAGACATCATTATGGAGCTGACTAATCTCTGTATTGATTATATAAATGAAGCTGGTCAAACCATTTCCAATGAAGAGTTATCTTACACGCTTCGTTTCCAAAAAGTGTTTGAACAAGCTGTTTTTTCAGCTGTCTATGCTTCAGATATTTATTTGACTGATTTAAAAAGAAGCTGTAGGCATCTTTATGAAAAAAAGATGCAATCAAGAAAAGAACAACTATCTGTCATTCATGCATTTTATCGAAATGGCATGAATGCAGAAGTTTTTAATCAATTGAACCCCTCAATCTTAATTATTCAGGATGAAACTGTACTAGGAAAATTGGTGAATACATCCTTTTTAGTGGAAGAGGAATTGTCATTGAAACAGGCTCTATTTGATTATTATGTGGCGAAGAAAACCCAGGTCCTAAGGCTCGAGTACTTGCAAAACCCGGAAAATGAAGATATTAATGCAATGGTGGAAAGTATCGTCAAAAAACTATCAGCCATCTAATGGCTATAAAAAAGACTCTTACGCGGTGGTAAGAGTCTTTAGTATTTTTTTGTTTTAACCCGGTTTTAAATTTTCTGTTGAATTCTGTTTAAAATGCTTGATAGTGTTTGATTTAAACTCTTTAATTCCTTCATGTCTAAGGACAGATTTTCTAACAATTTTGAAGGAATACATTGAGCTTTGTTTTTTAGGTCTTCACCTTTTTTGGTTAATGAAATGATGACCGTTCTTTCATCCTCTAATGATCTTCGGCGGTCAATAAGATTATTCCCTTCCATTCGCTTTAGCATAGGTGATAACGTTCCCGAATCTAAAAATAACTTTTGGCCAAGCTCTTTAACCGTCACCGATTTTTCCTCCCAAAGTACCAATAATACTAAATATTGAGGATACGTTACATCCAACTCTTCTAATAAATTTCTGTATAATTTAGTGATTTCACGTTCGGCTGAATAAATCTTAAAACATATTTGGTTCTCGAGTTTTAATTGATTATTTTCCATTTTCTTGTCCTTTCATCTTTCATTAGTACCATTATAATACACAATAAACAATTATTTAAACCGTCATTTAATTTTACACAATTTAATTATTGACTTCTGAATACTTTATCGTTAATATAATTTTATAAAATAAATTGTGCACAATTAAATTTTATAAAATTATATTTCGAGGTGATTTTATATGGAATTATTATATACCGCAAGTGCAACAGCAGAGGGTGGCAGAGCAGGGACAGTAACAAGCAGTGACGGAACATTAAATTTAGCACTTTCAATGCCAAAATCTTTAGGCGGTCAAGGAAAAGAAAATGCAACGAATCCAGAGCAATTATTCGCTGCCGGCTATGCAGCCTGCTTTGATAGTGCGCTAAATTTGGTCGCACGACAGGCGAGAAAACGAATTGAATCTAAAGTTACGGCGGAAGTTTCACTTGGAAAAGATCAGGATGGAGGGTTTAAATTAGCTGTGGTCTTAAACGTGTCAATCAAAGGGGTAACTTTAGCAGAGGCTGAGGAATTAGTTCATAAAGCTCATGGTGTTTGTCCTTACTCTAAAGCGACGAATGGGAATATGGATGTTAAATTAATAACGAGTATAATCTAAAATTTCTCATCTAGAAACGTCCTTGAGATCTATGCGCGTATTGCCCGTCGGCAAGAGCACTTTTGGCAGTTACAATTCGTTATACTATTTCGACCGTTCATACTTTTACCATGGGCTATATCATGGGCTAACGGTCCTTCAACTAATGAGTATTAGCCCACAAAAATAAGCTCACTGGATTTTCTAGTGAGCTATTTTTAAAGGAATTTTTAAAAAGTTTACCGTTATTTATGATACGGTTCCCCCCGATTAATCCGAAAGGCCCGGTAAATTTGCTCGACCAAAATCAGTCTCATCAGCTGATGCGGGAAGGTCATTCGTGAAAAAGACAGCTGCTCGTTTGATCTCTTTAATACTTCCTCACTTAAACCCAACGAGCCGCCGATCACAAAGGCTATCTTGCTTTTTCCGTAAGTCGCTAGTTTATCCAATGTATCCGCTAGTCCCTCGGATGATTGCAATTTTCCTTGGATTGCTAAGGCAATCACATATGTATCTTGGCTAATTTTTGCTAAGATTCTCTCGCCTTCTTTTTGCTTCACCTGGACCATTTCTAGCTCGCTTAACACTTCCGGTGCTTTTTCATCTGCGACTTCAAACACTTCTACTTTTGCATAAGCAGACAATCTTTTTAAATACTCCTCAATTCCAAGTCTCAAATATTTCTCTTTTAATTTACCAACCGTCACTATTGAGATATGCACAATCCACAATCCTTTACAACTTGATTACAAACAGCTTACAAACAACTTATCCACAGTGGTTATCCACATGTCCACAATTTTTATCCACATCTTGTATGGAATCACTTGTTCGCCACCATATATACAGCTTCATTTTGACAATATTCACAGCTTGTTGATAAGTTATCCCCAGTTATTTTCGTCAAGACAGGAAATGTTTCATATTCATCCACAACTGTATCTAACGCAATTTCCACATGCTCTTCACAGCAATAAATCATCTATCTTCACCTTCCCGATCCATATTGTTATTTTTAACTTCATTATCGTCAATCATACTTTGACCTCATCCATAATACCACAATAAAAAACGAGAAAGTGAGCCATTCACTTTCTCGTTTCTATTAACTGTTTATTGTAACTTTTCTCCTGACAATGTTAAGCTGGTTTCTTTTATCTTTCCTTCACGATAAAACTTAATCTTCATGTGATCGCCAATTTTCTTTTTCTGATACAAATGCTTACGAAGGTCGATGACGTCATTAATTTTTTGCCCATCCATTTCGACGATAACATCCAACTCTTTTAATCCTGCTTGAGATGCTGGCGAATTTGGAACAACTTGCCGAAGGGCCACACCATAATTCACATCACGAGGTAGCTTCAAAGCCTCTTCCTGATAGTAAGCTGGAATTTCAGATACCGATTTTAAATCGACACCCATATATGGACGTTTGACCGAGCCAAATTGTTCGAGGTCATTAATAATTGGCTTTGCTGAATTAATTGGAATCGATAAGCCAATCCCTTCAACTGCCTGCTGGGCAATTTTCATCGAATTAATCCCAATGACTTGCCCGGCCATATTAATTAAAGCGCCACCACTGTTACCTGGATTAATCGCAGCATCCGTTTGCAATACCTCTGACTGCCAATCTATGACACCATCCTGATTGATATCTATCGGGATTGTTCGTTTTAATCCTGAAATAATCCCTTGTGTTACCGAGCCGGAAAAGGTTGCACCGAGTGGATTTCCGATAGCAATGACCGGTTCACCCATCTTTAAACTATCTGAATCACCGAATTCAGCTACCTTTTTTACCTTGCTGGCATCAATCTCCAGTACCGCTAAATCCGTCCAAATATCGCTGCCAAGGAGTTTAGCAGAAATCTTTGTTCCATCCGTCAGACTGACTTCAAGCTTTTTGGCACCTTCGACAACATGATCGTTTGTAACGACAAAAGCGCGGTTTCCTACCTTTTTATAAATGACGCCTGAGCCTGTTCCAGCTGCCTCATCAGAGTTAGTGCTGTCAGACCAAAAGCTTGATGACTGGATGTTATTGATTCCAACAACGGCATCAGCTGTTTTTTCAACGGCATTGGTTGTATCTGTTTTTACATCATAACTAACCTGTTTATGAACCACATTTTTCGGATTCGTATTGGTATTCGTTCCTGTTTGATCAGATTCAATTTTATAAGGAAGAACTCCCTGATTTGACAAGGTTGGAATGGCAATGAGAACTGCACCTGCACCTACTATTGCCCCAACAAAGCTGGCGAGGAAGAATCCGCCCCTATTTCCTTTCCTTTCTCTATTGCGATTTGGTGAATGATCATCATAATAACCCACTTTACACCATTCCTCTCTTTCGAAAAGGTTGCTAACTACTATTTTGGCTTATAATTACAATTATACTCATTCATCCTCAAATTACTAAAAAATTGCATTTTGTTATTGAAATCTTACGAGTTTGTTCATAATTTAGCCATTTTTTGATAATTAGCATGAGTTTCAACTCCCACTCCATGCTTGGAAGCAAATTTAATAGGAGTATTACATCAACACAATGAAGGCGGTGTGAGCAAAGCTGATCTTCACCTATTCAAAATTGTTACTTTCCTCTCAAATGGGATAAAATAATTTATTTTTGCGCCGCTCCTCCCTATTTCCACAAAAAAAATGAAGTACCATCAAAAGGTAGCTTCATTCTAAAAAAATTCTATACTGCTGTTAAAATCGTTGGGATTTTCGGGTCTGTATCGTAAAGTCCAAATTGTTCGCCTACAATTAAACCGCAACCCTCGAGCGTTTGTGTTACCGCCATCTTTGCTAAATCCTTCATATTATTATCTAGACTTAAATGGGCGAGATAGACCCGTTTCGTTCGGTCTCCAATCACATCACTCATAGCCAGCGCCGCATCCTCATTGGAAACGTGGCCGACATCACTTAGAATTCTACGTTTGATGTTCCAAGGATATCTCCCCATCCGCAGCATTTGCACGTCATGGTTTGATTCAAAAACATACACATCAGCATTGGAGATCGTACCCTTCATTCGATCACTTACATAGCCTGTATCGGTAATCAGAACGAGCTTTTTCCCTGAATGATGGAAAACGTAAAACATTGGTTCCGCTGCATCATGCGATACCCCGAATGATTCGATATCCACAGCTCCGAAACTCTTTACCGTTTCCATATTAAAAACAAACTTTTGCTCGGTTGGAATTACTCCTAATGAACTTTCCATCGCCCGCCAGGTTTTTTCATTTGCAAAAACTGGCAAATGATATTTACGGGCGAGCACCCCAATCCCCTTAATATGATCGCTGTGCTCATGGGTAACAAAAATCCCGGAAAGCTTACTAATATCGCGGTCAATCTGCCCGAAAAGAGCCTCCATCTGCTTGCCGCTAAACCCGGCATCAACAAGGAAGGAATGTTCTTCAGATTCTACATAGAGGGCGTTTCCCGTACTCCCGCTTGCAAGGATACTATATCTTAACGACATACTCTTTCACTCCACTTTACTATTTTCGTCGCTGTTAAAATCAATAATCTGGCCCTCAAACGCATTCACAAATAAACTTTCCTTATCATCGACCACAATGCGCCAAGTTGGCGCTAATACTTGAGAAGCAGCCAGTTGGATGCGTGTCGAATATCCAAGCTCTATCTTAGTGATTTTACTTTTCGGCTTCAGCACTCCCTTTTGATGCAGGGTTTCAATTGCCTTTAACGGAGAGAGGATTTCCTCTTTTTCCGTTAGTTTTTCAATCCCCTCAAGATAGGATTGATGATAGGAAATAATTTGATTATTAGCATTAAGATTGAAAGTAATCTCCCCATTAATATTTTGATACAAAGAGAAATTCTCATATTGCTGATAGTAGGTGATGGTCTTTTTTTGGTCATCCTTCTCCCAAAATTGATAATGATCTCCGTAAAGGACATTATCCTTAATAAAGGTCGAAAGCTCCGCTGGTTCAAACTTTGAACTTAACTGAAATGGCTTCTCAAGTGTCACTTGAAGGGTCGTCCCTGGTTCTTTAAGATACCCTGTCTGACCTTTAAGCTTCGCCAAATCCCCTTTAATAAATGTCTTCGGCTTTGCACTTAAATATTGATCTTTAATCGGAGTCTTAGGCAGGTCAACATACTGAATCTCATCCGCTTTCAGTTTTTCATCAAACGTAGCCTCGGTAATGACCTCATATTTATTGGCATCGCGAATTTTCATGAATTGAAATAGGAGATAGACATCTAAAATCAAGAAGGTGATAATAAAAATCGTTTTTATTTTACTCCAATCCATGCTGTAATCCTCCCAGGTCTTCCATTGTAATCTGCACCCATGTTTTATCATAGCGATAGAACCAGGCAGGTTCTAAGAGGATTAGCCTATTCGCATCAGAATCCCTTTCCATCCGAAAGCCCAAGGTCATTTGCTCGAGAAGCTCTGGCTTAAAGTCTTTTTTCTTTTGTAAATATTCTAATGCTACATGTCCAGAAGGACGTTTTACTTTTTGCATTTCAGTTGGTAATGGCAGCTCTAAAGAAATATTTGGACGCTCATATTTATTAATTTCATCGCGGCCCCATTCCTCATTAATTTCAGAAAGTCCATTTCTGTTAAAGACAGGAAAACCATCCATGCTGTATAAACGAAAGGTAACCGAGCGATTATATTCACTTTTAGAAACAAAGCGGTAAGAATCCGTCCAACCCCCATGTTCATTAACAAAATCAATGCTGCGTTTGACTAAATCATAAGAGCTGTCCATATAATTGTCTTCTGCTGTTGGATTAATATATTTAAGTATGTTGCTTTGGTAATTAACGCTCATTTTACTAGAACCATTCGTATACTCTTCACCTTGTTTGACAATGCTCTTCTGCACAAAACTTGGATCATTAAATAGTGCCACTTTAAATTCTTCAGAATTAAGGGTCAAAGGCAAATACTTATAAGTGGTCATTTCCGTTTCTTCTTCTGGCAAGAAAATTGTACGCTTTTCAGAAGCTTTATAAGCAAAATAGCTTGGTAACTGCGTTGCATTTTTATAAAAATCATGGTTAAACTCGCTTAAATTAGTAGATGAGATATGACTAATGAAAACCTGTTGATTTTCAGAGGAAACGAAATAGACAATTCCATTTTCCTTTTCCGAGCTATCAACATTAATGATAATTCGATCGAAGTTGAAAGAGGGTACCTTCTTTCCTTCAATCGTTAAGACGCTTCGATATAACTCAATTGGGACCTCTCCAGGGAAAATAATCTCGGCATTGCCACTGTCATGCGTTAATTCCTCAATATTCTCCACTTTGTCCGAATAATTTTTTATATCAAAAAAGGCCCAGCGGCTTAAATCCTTGATTACCTTTTCAAGCTCAGTTGTATTATTGGTCCCGTAATGCCGACCCTTCACATGAAACAGGATTTGATCAGGTCTAATAATTTTTTGGACCTCTTGTTTTTCTCTGACAGTGACCTCTTCTACATAATTATTTTTTTCCATCGTGGCGTAGTTGGGCTGGTAGGTCCAAAGATTCCATGTTAACAGAATACTTCCCAAGACTAATATCGTTAAGATTCCTGATTTGATTTTTTCGTATCTCATGACCATTCATCCTCTTCAGAACGCTCGTATGGCAATGAAAAGGAAATCTTCGTTCCTTTTCCTTCTTTACTTGTTACCCAAATCGCACCGCCATGAACATTGACCATTTCCTTTGCAATCGCCAGCCCTAGGCCTGTACCGCCCAATTTCCGGGTTCTCGCTTTATCGACACGATAAAAACGGTCAAAAATTTTGCCGATATTCTCTTTTGGAATCCCCACACCTTGATCAGATACGCTGACGATGATTTTATCTTCTTCTTCTTTTATCGAGAACGTGACTTGTCCGCCTTCTGGGGAGTATTTCAGGGCATTGGAAATAATGTTGTATAATACCTGCGTCATTTTATCTTCATCAATTTCAACAAATATCGCATAATCAGGAAGCTTGCGGCTGAAGGTTACATTCTGCTCCTTGGCCATTTCAAAGCGGTCAATAATACGATGATAGAAATTGACAAAGTTCACCCACTCTTTATTCAACAGATAATCCGTACTATCCATTTTCGACAATTGCAGAAGATCATTCACAAGCCGAATCATTCTTTCCGTTTCCGTTCGTGTCACTTCTAAAAAGTTCGGAGCAAGTTCCTCGTCTTGCCACGCACCGTCTGCAAGAGCTTCTAAATAACTTCGCATCGTTGTTAACGGAGTTCGTAATTCATGTGAAACATTGGCGACAAACTCTCTTCTTTCCGCATCCACTTTTTCTTGATCCGTAATATCATGAAGGACAGCAATTAGACCATTGACAAAGCCTGTTTCTTTTTGAATCACGGAGAAATTGGCACGGAGAATATAGCGTTCTGTTTTGGTACTATAGTCTAAGATTAACGAATCTTTTTCTTCAAGGAGATCCTCAAAGGAATTCGTATCCTCTAAGCTCAATAAAGACACAATCGGCTGGGTTAGGACTGTTTCACGTGAAACATTCAGCATCTCTGCAGCAGGTTCGTTGATTAATATTACCCGGCCCTTTCTGTCAGTAGCAATGACTCCGTCTGTCATATACGACAACACAGAAGACAGTTTTCGTCTTTCGCCCTCCGTCAAGGCCTGGGCTTCTTGGAGCTTTTTCGTTAAGTTATTGAAGGCAATGGCAAGTGTGCCTATTTCATCATAGCCATATACTTTAACCTTCCGGGAATAATTCCCTTTTGCCATCGCTAAGGCTTGCTTTTTCATATCCGCGATTGGCCTTGTGATCGTCTGAGCTAACAAAATGCCCAAAACAGCAGTAATTGATAACGCTATCGCTGTTCCAGTAGCAAAAATACCATTGATCGTCTTCATTTGTCCAAAAACATTTTCTATTTTTGCGACAAGGTAAATAGCCCCAATAACCTTTTTCCCCGACTTGATTGGGGTGGAAAGGACCCAAATCCGGTGGCCAGTTTGCTTTTCGATTAATATCGCGCTTTGATCCTCTTCCAACACCATCGATTGCTTCACCCTAAGCAGGGTTGTCCTTTGTCCGACTACGCCTTGGTTGTTGGACTGAGAGGTTCCAAGAATTTTGAGGGACCTGCCCTCAATGACCTGAACTTCAGAAATATCTCCTGAATCAAAGTCTGGTAGAATTTTCTTGATGTCCTCTTCGAGCGTTGGGTCTTCAGGCGTTCTTTCCTTTTCCATTTCCTCACGAACATTATAGGCAAGCAAATTCACACGTTCTTTTAACGATGTTTGAAAATTTGTCCTTAAGGTTTCTTCAAGCTGCCGAACGAAATAAACACCAATTATTTGCATCGCCACTAAAATTAGCAGGACATAGATGATGACAAACTTTACATGTATTGAGCGAAAGAAACCAACCTTTTTCATCTATAAGATTACTCCTGTTCGGGATTGCGCAAGTAATATCCAACCCCGCGCCTGGTGACAATCCAAGTGGGATGGCTCGGGCTATCCTCAATTTTTTCACGCAGCCGTCTCACGGTTACATCGACTGTCCTGACATCTCCGTAATAATCGTAACCCCATACGGTCTGCAAGAGGTGCTCTCTGGTCATGACTTGTCCAATATGCTTCGCTAAATAGTAGAGCAGTTCAAACTCCCGATGCGTAAGCTCTATGGTCTCACCGCGCTTTGAAACGACATAAGCATCTGGATGAATCACAAGCGAGCCGATTTCAATTTCATTCGTTTCGTTCTCGTTTTCCGGCTGGGTCAGAATTTGTTGGTGCCGGCGCAAATTCGCTTTTACTCGGGCAATTAATTCCCTTGTACTGAATGGCTTTGTCACATAATCATCTGCACCAAGTTCTAGTCCAAGCACTTTATCAATTTCAGAATCCTTTGCTGTCAGCATAATAATCGGCATCTCGTATTTTTTACGGATTTCTCGGCAAACTTCCATCCCGTCCCTTAGTGGAAGCATAATATCTAAGAGGATTAGGTCAGGCTGGATTTCTTCAACCAATTGGAGTGCTTCGTTCCCATCATAGGCACAATAGACAACGTATCCTTCTTTTTTTAAGTTAAACTGTAAAATATCTGCAATCGGCTTTTCGTCATCGACGACAAGAATCTTTTTCTCCATACCATTTCTCCTTTTTAATAAAATTGATCTATACAATCAAAAGCAGTTGTTTAAATTCATACCTAGTCTATTTTACTTTACCACTGTTTTCAGTTAAATTCACCTATAACTAGCAATTGGCAGCATTGGAAATAAGAAAAGCGGAAGGCGCCTGGAGCTGAACAGTTCTCGAAGTAAAAAAATAAAGCCTCTAGTAGCAACAACAACTAGAGACTTTCCATTCAATATTATCCCACATTAACGGGCAGCGAGCCCTCCACTGATGGAAGTTCCACTTTATCTTAAATATGATAGCGGGTTTACCAAGCTGCCATTTTTGTACACTTCGAAGTGTAAGTGGACGCCTGTGGCATCACCTGTAGAACCCATAATTCCGATAGCTGTGCCTTTTGAAACGGTTTGGCCAACCTTTACATTTAACGATGACATATGGCCATATAAAGTGCGGAAGCCATTTTGATGATCAATGACCACTTTATTCCCATAGCCGCCATCCCAGCCAGCAGAGACAACAATGCCATTATCTGCGGCCTTTATGGTCTTATTGCTTGGTCTGGCAATATCAATTCCTTTGTGCATTTTGTTCCAGCGATAGCCCATTTGACTAGAAACATAACCCCCTACAGTTGGCCAGGCGAAGCTTCCTTCACCACGGGAAGGGATCGCTTTTGTTCCTTTGATAACAATATGATTGACAGGCTGCTGTAGGATTTGTTCACTTGATTTATCCTTCTTAACGGTTACACCATTTTGTTCAGTCATTGAATAGGTCACGGAGCGAGATCCATTTTGACCTTTTTGTTTTTCTTTTGTCTCGCCCTTTGGCATTGATGATTCTTCAACCACTTCATTTGCAAATGCAATGGTTTCTTTTTGGTTCACTTCTTTGTCAACTGCGACCTCAACAAAGGCTTGCGGAACCGTAATATTTAATTCCTGACCAATTTTTAAGAGTGTTTCCTCAGTAAGACCTGGGTTTAATGCCAAGATATTAGCCATCTTCAGCCCGTGATCATGAGCAATCGTTTCGAGAACATCGCCTTCTTGGATTACATATTTCTTTTCTTCTAACGTACCTTTTTGTAAAAAGGTAATGGCATCTGCTGCAGACATAATTTTGTCGGGGGTAATATTTTCTTCTTCAATTGAAACATTTTTCGATAATCGAACGTCTAATATACGAGTTTCATTTTCTTTTAATGGTGGTAATGTTGTATCAGTTGTAGCCTTTCTTGCCTCAAGTTCATTTAATTGTTGCTCAGTCACATATTGCAACTTTAAATTCTTAATTACTTGTTCGGCTGTTTCTTTATTATCCAAGTAAACCACTGGTGTACCGTCGATGACGATAGCAGATGCCTCGGCTTGGAGTTGGAATGAGTTCTTAATGTTTTGAACGGTTTCTTGATTATTTGCTGTAGATCGAAAAACCTGTTCAGGTATGTATTGAACCTGCGGACCAATTTTTAAATTGACATCCTTGAAGGTATTCTTAGCTGTATCTACTTTTTCAGTAACTAGTTTATCGATGACCTCTTTATCAGTGACATTTCCAATGTATGTACCATTAAGATAGACATGATAGACGGTCGTTAACTTTGATGAGGTGGCAAGTGCAACTGGACCGTTACTAAAGGCAATAACAGAAGCAGCCATGGTAGTAATAACGGCAGTTTTTAAAAATAAAAATCTTTTTGACTTTGACCTTTTATTTGAAAATAACATTGTTTCCTCCTAAACCACGGTAAAACCCTCTTAATTTAGAGCTTTTGACTATTAAAGAATTTCCCAGAATTTTAGACCTCCTTTACTTTATCATAATTTTATTTAAAAAGTTTAATAGTCTCTATAATGTAACAAAAATGTATAATTACTGACATTTTCCTACTTTTATTTGAAATATACTAGTAGAAATTTCATATTTTTATTATGTTATTTTTTGAAAAAATAGTGGATAATCCCTATTAAATCAAGGTTTCTGCTAGGTCTAGAGTAGTAGATTCATATTTTACAAAATAGGACATAATATCGCGATTATTTGTAAAATAATGGTTCTTTTATTTCATTTCCGTAACAACATTAACTGATAATAAGATAAAAAAAAAAGAAGCATGCGTTTGCATACTTCTTTTTGGAATGGCTCAGGACGGAATCGAACCGCCGACACAAGGATTTTCAGTCCTTTGCTCTACCGACTGAGCTACTGAGCCACTATAGTGGCGGTCTGGACGGGACTCGAACCCGCGACCTCCTGCGTGACAGGCAGGCATTCTAACCAACTGAACTACCAGACCAAAACCAATGACCCCTACGGGATTCGAACCCGTGTTACCGCCGTGAAAGGGCGGTGTCTTAACCGCTTGACCAAGGGGCCATATTATTATAAATGGTGAGCCATGAAGGACTCGAACCTTCGACCCTCTGATTAAAAGTCAGATGCTCTACCAACTGAGCTAATGGCTCGTACTAAAATGATTCACTAATCTTTGATTTCGCCGGATGCCCACGCCTCAGAAAGCTTATTCAAGCAGCAGCTCGGCGTGTGCCCTGATGCTGTTTCATGGAAGCTTATTCGATCGTGCTCTACCAACTGAGCTAATGGCTCGTACTAAAATGATTCCCTAATCTTTGATTTCGCCGGATGCCCACACCTCAGTAAGCTTATTCAAGCAGCAGCTCAGCGTGTGCCCTGATGCTGTTTCATGGAAGCTTACTCGATCGTGCTCTACCAACTGAGCTAATGGCTCGTACCTAATAATTTGTCGTATTGTGACGACGCTTTTTATAATATCATGGAATATCAAAACTAAGCAACACTTTTTTAAAATTTTTTTAATAAAATTGAAAGCCCTCAAATTGAGGGCTTCAAATCATGTATTATATTTGTCTCCAAGGGCTACGGACGACATTTGTTTGATTACGATCCGGTCCAACTGAGAAGGTGGTTAAAGGAACCCCGGTAAGTTGCGTTACTCGTTCAACATAGTGGCGCGCATTGACAGGCAATTCATCTAGTGATTTAACTCCTGTAATATCCTCTGTCCAGCCTGGTAGTTCTTCATAGACAGGTTCACACTCCGCTAATACCTTTAAGCTTGCTGGATATTCTGTAATTAATTCACCTTTATAGCGATAAGCTGTACATATTCGCAATGTTTCAATCCCCGTTAATACATCAATCGAATTAAGAGATAGGTCTGTTAAACCGCTGACCCGGCGAGCATGGCGGACGACGACGCTGTCAAACCAGCCAACACGGCGAGGACGTCCTGTGGTTGTACCGTATTCACGTCCGACTTCACGAATTCGATTACCTGTTTCATCATTTAATTCCGTTGGGAAGGGACCATCACCAACGCGGGAAGTGTACGCCTTACACACTCCAACGACATGGGTAATTTTCGAAGGACCAACACCGGAACCAATTGTTACTCCCCCAGCAACTGGATTCGACGAGGTGACAAACGGATAGGTGCCTTGGTCGATATCTAACATTACACCCTGAGCACCTTCAAAGAGAACGCGCTTTCCTTCATCTAACGCATCATTCAGTACAACAGATGTATCACAAACATAGTGCTTAATCTGCTGGCCATACTCAAAATACTCCTCTAAAATGTCTTCTTTTGTGAAGCCAGCGGTCTCATAAATGCGTTCAAATAAGCGGTTTTTCTCAGCAAGGTTCCGCTCAAGCTTTTCTTCAAACACGTCACGTTCGAGTAAATCGGCGATTCTAATTCCCACGCGGGCTGCCTTATCCATATAGGCGGGACCTATTCCCTTTTTCGTTGTGCCAATTTTATTAGCACCCTTACTTTCTTCTTCCACCTCATCCAATTTTAAATGGTAGGGAAGAATCACATGGGCACGGTTGCTGATGCGCAGATTATCGGTTGTAATCCCTTTTTCATGTAAATAAGCAAGTTCAGTGACAAGTGCCTTTGGATCGACAACCATTCCATTCCCGATAACACATGCCTTTTCTTTATAAAAAATCCCCGACGGAATTAAGTGTAATTTGTAGGTTTCTCCGTTAAATTTGATGGTGTGGCCTGCATTGTTTCCACCTTGATAACGAGCAATTACCTCTGCATTTTCAGACAAAAAATCGGTTATCTTTCCCTTTCCTTCGTCTCCCCATTGCGTACCAACAACCACTACTGATGACATTTAAGGCACCTCCAAAATTTTTGTTTCCAGTTAAATTTAATCTCACCTAGATAGTTTATCAATTCCATCTTTAAAAATCAACAAAACACGAACGATTTATATAAAAATATATTTTTTGTTCGTAAAAATAGTAATCTATAAATTTATGAAGAGGCATTATCTAGTAGAAGTGGAAATTTCAAATACAAAACAAAGTTTTTGACCGTGTAGACATGATTTTAGGAGGATATTGCTATTTTTTTACCGGAATTCTTATTTTAATAAAATTCTCGACCGTGTAACTTTCCTTTTTACGGAAAAACATTACTTTTTGCCGTCTTAATTTGAAGATTTTTTATGATTAGTTTTTATTGGCTCATTTTTCTGGAGTTTTGGCTCATTTTAGGGGGCCATTGGCTTATTTTTTCACTTCATTGGCTCATTTTTGCACTTCATTGGCTCATTTTTTTGAAGTTTTGGCTTTTTATCCAAATAATACCAAATATAATCCCTTTCCATTAAAAAAGAGCTAGCCTCTTAATCTGGCTAACTCCAAAATATCTACGTTACGCTCCCGGAGGATCATTATAACGTGTCTCTAAGTTTACGAATTTATTATATTCCTTCACAAAAGCCAACTGGACCGTCCCCGTCGGACCATTACGCTGCTTGGCAATGATAATCTCGATGATATTTTTATTCTCTGATTCCTTATCGTAGTAATCATCACGATACAAGAAGGCAACGATATCAGCATCCTGCTCAATACTTCCTGATTCACGAATATCGGACATCATAGGGCGTTTATCTTGACGCTGCTCGACACCACGAGAAAGCTGTGAAAGGGCAATGACAGGCACTTGCAGTTCACGGGCTAATTGCTTAAGAGAACGGGAAATTTCTGATACTTCTTGTTGACGGTTTTCACCGGATCGGCCGCTTCCTAAAATAAGCTGCAAATAATCAATTAAGATCATTCCTAAGCCGTGCTCCTGTTTTAAGCGCCGACATTTTGATCGAATATCACTGATGCGAACACCGGGTGTATCATCAATAAATATCCCTGAATTGGAGAGACTCCCCATTGCCATCGTCAGCTTGCCCCAGTCCTCATCAGTTAGCGAGCCAGTACGCAGTCTTTGTGCATCAATATTCCCTTCCGAACAAAGCATACGCATCACTAGCTGCTCCGCACCCATTTCCAGACTGAATATCGCTACATTTTCACTCGTTTTCGTCGCAACGTTTGAGGCAATATTCAAGGCAAAGGCTGTTTTACCAACGGAAGGACGGGCGCCAACGATGATTAAATCATTGCGCTGGAATCCGGCTGTCATCCGGTCAAGCTCAGCAAAGCCAGTGGCAATCCCAGTAATATCGCCGACACGGTTATGCATTAATTCAATATTGTCATACGTCCGAACGAGTACATCTTTAATATTGTGGAAGGCACCGGCATTCTTCCTTTGCGCAACCTCTAAGATACTTTTTTCTGCTTCACTTAAAAGGGCTTCGACTTCATCCTCGCGCGAATACCCGTCAGTAGCAATCTCTGTTGCGGTACGTATTAACCTTCTCAGTAAAGATTTTTCTTCTACGATTCTAGCATAATACTCAATATTTGCAGCTGTAGGAACCGATCCTGCCAGCTCGCTTAAATAACTAACCCCGCCAGTATCTTCAATAAGCTTGGACGCTGCCAATTCCTCTGTTACCGTGATTAAGTCGACCGCTTTCCCGTCATCGTTTAACTTCAACATGACATTGAAGATTTTTTGATGGGAGGCACGATAAAAATCCTCAGGAATTAATATTTCAGAAGCCAAAGTGAGAGCAGAGGGTTCTAAAAATATTGCTCCTAAAACCGCTTGTTCGGCTTCAATATTTTGTGGCGGCATACGATCCGCGTATAAATCACTCATAATATCAAAAACCTCCTATTTAGAAGGATGCTTTATTTTAAACGTATAAAAATATCATATCCCAAAAAGAAAAAAGTGACCAGCCTTAAACCGATCACATTCCATAGCTTACTTTTAACATTCTATCATGTTTATCCTTAATTTCGCACTGGCAAATTTTATTCTTGATTTTTAAATTTCTTTCACTGAGACGGTTAATGTTGCTGTAACTTCATGATGCAGCTTTACCGGGACCTTTGTGTGGCCAAGTGAACGAATCCCATCTGCTAATTCCATTTTCCGCTTATCAATTTTAATACCATGCTTCTTATGCAGTTCTTCAGCAATTTGCTTGGTTGTAATCGAACCAAACAATCTACCACCTTCGCCTGCCTTCGCAGATAATTCCACAGTAATTTGGTCCAATGTTTCTTTCAGCTTTTTCGCTTCAGCTAATTCTTCAGCAGCAGCTCGATCCTGTTTCTTCTTTTGTGCATCTAATGAACTGATACTAGCATTATTTGCTTCAACCGCTAATCCTTGCTTGATTAAGAAGTTATGGGCATAACCATCTGCTACATTCTTGACTTCGCCTTTTTTGCCTTTTCCTTTTACATCCTTAAGAAATATTACTTTCATTCTTTTTTCACTCCTTCAAAATAATCATCAATCGCTATCTTTAATTGGGCATCCGTTTCTTCAATTGACAGGCCCGTCAGCTGTGTGGCTGCATTTGTCAGGTGACCACCGCCTTTTAGACTTTCCATAATCACCTGGACATTGATATTCCCGAGGGAACGTGCACTGATACCAATAACCTCTTCACTCCGTTTTGAAATAACAAAGGACGCAAGCACACCATCCATGGTTAATAGTGTATCAGCTGCTTGAGCAATAATGACCTGATCATTATGCTGATGTTCAGTTCCCTTGGCAATCGCAATTCCATCACGATAAAAGGAGACTGATTCAATCAGCTTGGATCTTCTTATATATGTATCCACGTCCTCTTTCAAAAACTTTTGAACGAGAACAGTATCGGCACCGTGTGCCCTGAGGTAAGAGGCTGCATCAAAGGTTCTTGAGCCGGTTCGTAATGAAAAGCTTTTTGTATCGACGATGATTCCTGCTAAAAGTGCAGTCGCTTCGATCATCTCAATTTTACCTCGTTTCGGCTGATATTCCAAAAACTCTGTTACTAACTCCGAGGTAGAGGAGGCATATGGCTCCATATAAACGAGCAATGGATTGGAAATAAAGTCTTCACCGCGACGATGATGGTCAATAACCACAACATGATCAATTTTATTTAGCAGTCGCTCTTCCATAACCATAGACGGTTTATGGGTGTCAACGACAACTAGCAGTGTCTTATCAGATACAATCTCAAGTGCTTCTTCTGGGCTGATAAAGTGAGAAAATAAGTGCTCCTGATGACGAATTTCTTCCATAAGCCGCCTTACACCGTTGTCCATTTCCTGCATGTTCACAACGATATAGGCTTCCTTTTGGTTCATTTGTGCTACCTTATTAATACCGATGCTTGAGCCAATCGAATCCATGTCAGGGTTTTTATGGCCCATTATAATAACTTTATCACTTGCGGTAATTAAATCCCTCAAGGCATGGGAGATGACCCTTGCTCTAACTCTTGTCCGTTTTTCAATTGGATTTGTTTTGCCACCAAAGAACTTCACTTTTCCATTTGGCAGCTTAATCGCTACTTGATCTCCGCCCCTACCTAGGGCCAAATCGAGACTTGATTGTGCTAGGATACCTAATTCAGGTAAGGAGGAGACGCCTGTCCCAACCCCAATACTTAAGGTAAACGAGACATTCTCCTTAGTGGTCATTTCTCTAATCTCATCGAGGATGGTAAATTTCCCTCTTTCAAGCATATGGAGAATTCCTTCGCTAAAAACAGCAATAAATCGTTCCGAGGAAACCCGTTTCAAGAAAATGCCATTATCAGTTGCCCACTTATTCAGAATGGACGTTACTAAATTATTGATGCTACCACGCATTTGGTCGTCCATTCCCTGTGTTAAGTCATCATAATTGTCTAAAAAGATAGTAGCAATAACCGTCCGTTCATCATGATACATTTTCTCAATTTCTTGTTGTTCCGTTACATCAAAAAAGTATAAAAGCCGCTCCTCGCGTTTATGGATAACGCGGAATTTTCGGTCATGCAGGGTAATGATTTCCGTCTCTACCTCCTGCTTAATTAACGGAATCAAAGTGTCCGCTAAATCATAAAGTGATCTTCCGACAATCGTGTCCTCATCAAAACAAGAGGATAGAAACGGATTTGTCCATTCAATATAATACTCATCATTAATAAGCATAATCCCGATGGGCATCCCCAAGAGTGCTTCTTCGCCAACTCTTTTTACCCGGTAAGAAAGAGTCGAAATATACTCCTCCATTTCCTCCCTTTGGCGCTGGTCGATGACAAACATATAGTAGATGGGGAAAAACATTAATAACAACCCGGCTACACTTAATATCCAATTATATAAGGACAGGACAATGAGCAGTACCACTGTAACGCCTATTAACCCGTAAAAGGGATAACGTATTGACCGCTTTTCTAAAAATGCAGGCAAAGTTTTCAGCTCCTAGTCACAAGTCTTACTCTTTCTTTTCAAAACGCTTTCGATAATCAAATCCTAAATCCATAATCCCTAATAACAATATTATATAATGAATAATTGGTATCATGAAAGCAAGAATTACCAGAAGGAAGGTAAAACCCTTGGCAATAGACCTTTGATGAAAAATGTAAAAGATAAAGGCAAAGCCTTGAAACAGTAAAAACATCTCCAAAATATACCTTGCATTGATGACAACTGTATATAAATAGGTTCCTTGCTCTGGATGCACCAAAATATCCACTCCAATAGCAATTAAATAGTACCATAAAAGGCTTCTTGGCAGTGAAAGATTCCGAAAACTTCCCCATGGCTCAACCTTTACACCAAATCGCTTTAGAATCGGAAAATTGACCCATTGGATAATAAAAGTACCCATAATTGATAACATAATCAAAAAGTACGGTGCAAGCGTTTCAATCATTTTTATCTTCTTGTTCAAAAGTTCAATTTGGTCTTCTTTCCCCATCGATTTTAGCATATCCTGGGAATTTATGACCCCCTCATTTAACGCTACCTTAAGCTCCTGAATGATATTCACCTGCAAAAAGGCAACAGAAACGACATAATAGATGACCAGACCCGCCATAAAGATAAGTGAGCTTGAAATTAATATCGTTGTCCGACTCTTATTTTTTTGCAGCATAAACCCAATGACAACTCCGATTACCCCGTAAAGCAACATGAATCCGAGCCCTAAAAACGAACCTGCTATGAACGAAAGAATGATTGCAGCTAAGAAAAAAGCCGCAATATTTTTCACGCTGTTTTTTGCCGAAAACAACATGAACGGCAGCGGTAAGAGCATATTTAAAAAGGAACCGATAATCGGTATGTAAATGGTGATTAATAACAGAACAGTAAATGCCGCCAATAGGATAGCGCCCTCTGTTAGTTTGCGTACATTCTTCACATTTTCACCTCTATTTTTCTACACCTATCTCCCTATTTTAGCTAGATATGGGCCTCGATTCAACTTATTTAAAAGAAAAAAGGCAGCAAGGGCGGGTGCCCCTACTGCCTTATCGCTTTATTATTCTCCAGCCACGAATGGTAATAATGCCATTTGACGTGCACGTTTGATTGCAACTGTTAGTTTACGTTGATATTTTGCGCTTGTACCAGTTACACGACGTGGTAAAATCTTTCCACGCTCAGAGATGAATTTTTTAAGTAAATCTACATCTTTATAATCAATGCGAGAGATGCCATTTGCTGTGAAATAACATACTTTACGGCGCTTTGCGCGACCGCCTTTACGTCCTCCTGCCATGAAAATTCCCTCCTTTATCAAGTTATTATCCGTTCAATAAGGTTCTTTTAAAATGGTAGATCGTCATCAGAGATGTCAATTTGACCATTTCCGGCAAATGGATCTTCATCCATTCGGGTAAACCCTTTGTTTTGGTTTTGATTCTGATTTTGGCGTTGATTCTGATTACCGCCTCCATATGGGTTCCCACCACCTTGTGGTTCCCCTGGAGGAGTTCCGTAAGAATCGTTGCTTCTTCCGCCACCACCAGATGATTTTGGTTCTAGAAATTGAACACTTTCTGCCTGAACCTCTGTAACGTATACACGTTTACCATCTTGTCCTTCATAGTTGCGGGTTTGAATCCGACCGTCAACACCTGCTAAGCTGCCTTTTTTCAAGAAGTTTGCAACATTCTCAGCAGGTTTACGCCAAATAACGCAGTTAATAAAATCTGCTTCACGTTCACCTTGCTGATTTGAAAATGTGCGGTTAACTGCTAACGTAAAAGTAGCAACAGGAACCCCATTTGGCGTATAACGCAGTTCAGGGTCTTTTGTTAAACGACCGACAAGCACGACACGATTCATCATCAGAATCAACTCCTCTTCTTTTGGCAAAATGTTTCACGTGAAACATTTATTACCAAAAATACATCTATCTTATTCTTCTTCTTTAATTACGATATGGCGAATGATATCTTCGCTGATTTTTGCAAGACGAGAAAACTCTTGTACTGCATCAGCTGAAGATGTTGTTTTAGCGATTTGGTAGTATCCGTCACGGAAATCGTTGATTTCGTATGCAAGACGGCGCTTACCCCAATCTTTTGTTTCAGCAGTTTCCGCACCATTATCAAGAAGAATTGTGTTAAAACGCTCTACAAGAGCCTTTTTCGCTTCATCTTCAATATTTGGGCGGATGATGTACATGATTTCGTACTTATTCATCACAGTCACCTCCTTTTGGTCTAAACGGCCCGAATGGGCAAGGAGCAATTATTCATTACTCACAAGTTGAAATTATATCATAGGATACGCGGAAAAGCAACGTCTTCCCTGTAATGCTTTTTAACAAAGAGAAAGAGGCCGACACTAGATGTCAGCCTCCAACAAATTACACGTTAAATCGGAAATGGATGACATCTCCGTCTTTTACTTCATATTCTTTACCTTCTAAACGAACTTTCCCTGCTTCTTTCGCCGCATTATGACTACCAGCCGCAAGTAAATCAGCAAAAGAAACCGTTTCAGCGCGAATAAAGCCGCGTTCAAAGTCTGAGTGAATGATACCAGCACATTGAGGAGCCTTCATTCCATTTCTGAATGTCCACGCACGAACTTCCTGCACACCAGCAGTGAAGTAGGTCGCTAGGCCAAGTAGGTTGTAGGCTGCCCGAATTAGTTGATCAAGTCCAGACTCCTCAATACCAAGTTCCTCAAGGAACATTTGCTTTTCTTCGCCTTCAAGCTCGGCAATTTCTTCTTCAATTTTTGCACAAATCACGATTACTTCCGCATTATCTGCCTTGGCAAATTCACGAACTTTTTGAACATACTCATTATCTGATGGATTGGCAACATCTTCTTCACTAACGTTTGCCACATATAGGACAGGTTTGATCGTTAAAAGGTGGAGTCCTTTTACCAATTTCATTTGCTCTTCGGTAAAATCAACTGTACGAGCAGGTTTTTCTGCTTCAAAAGCATCACGCAGCATCGCAAGAATTTCAAATTCAGCTGCAGCATCCTTATCCTTTTGCTTTGCTAATTTTTCAACACGTCCAATTCGCTTTTCAACCGATTCCATATCAGCAAGGATTAATTCTAGGTTGATGGTTTCAATATCATCGATTGGGTCCACTTTCCCGGATACATGGGTAATGTTTTCATCTGCAAAGCAACGGACTACTTGGCAAATGGCATCGACTTGGCGGATATGAGAAAGGAACTTGTTTCCCAACCCTTCACCTTTACTTGCCCCTTTAACAATCCCGGCAATATCGGTAAATTCAAATGCCGTTGGAACTGTTTTCTTCGGCTGCACGAGCTCGGTTAATTTTTGTAGGCGGTAATCCGGTACCTCGACTATCCCTACATTCGGATCAATGGTACAGAAAGGATAATTTGCTGATTCAGCCCCTGCTTGGGTTATTGCATTAAATAACGTAGATTTACCAACGTTCGGCAAACCTACAATACCAGCTGTTAAAGCCATTTACGTTCACTCCTCGATAAAAATATATCTATTTTTAAAATTATCTCCAAAATAAATAGACAAGCCTTTCACAATTATAGGCATTTGTTAGAAAAAAGACAACTGCCGCCCTAAGGCGACAGTTATTAGAACTTTTCAAGATTTACAAGACAATCATATAACGTACTTCCTAGGCCATTATCAGATTCCCGGCTCGACGTCAGGTTATTTACCGACCCGCCAAACCGGCGCCATATTCCCTCATCAATATTAATTGTATTTGGATGGGCAGCCGGTAAAATGGAGAGATAGCCCTTTACTTCACCACGATCATTCCATACCCTGACATAATCGTCCTTTTGCAAGTTGAGCTTATCAGCAATATTTTGCGCGACCTCCACTTTAAGGCGTGGTTCATTGGCTAACAGATGATAATTCTGCGAGTGATTAGAACGTAACGGGTGAATCGTTAGCAGACTATATGGATATTTTTCCGCCAGCTCAGGATTTTTCCATTTGGATTCATCAGGGACTGCTAATGTTAACAAGCCGTTATCACCCTTTTGCTGACCTAGGAATGAAGTAAATTCAAATTTACCCGATAATGTTTGGAACTGACGATCCTGCCAGGGAATTTTGTCAACGGGTAATTCCAAGGTATGTTTTTCTTTTAATTTTTCAAGCGTCAAGCCCTTTTCTTCCAATGATTTAAGCGTCATCTTAAGCCATTCAGCTCTTGAAAAATGAAAATCAGCACCAAAACCAAGCCTTTGCGCTAGCTGTGTCCAAATCCATAAATCCGGTTTCGCCTCACCGGGAGGAGAGACCAGTTTAGGACCAAAATTGACATAATGATGGTACATCGAGGAATAATAAAGATCCTCTTCCTCAAAAGCTGTTGTTGTTGGCAAAATATAATCGGCAAGTTGTGCCGTGTCCGTCATGTACTGTTCGATAACTACCAGGGTTGAAACTGACGAGAATGCCTTTTCAACCATCTTTGAATCAGGAACTTGTGTCAGCGGATTGCCGCAAGTCACGATAATCATCTGTATTCCCGGGCTGGTAGCATTTAGAATCTCTTCCGCTTGTTTCATCATCGAGAATTGTCGATGATTGTTCCTGCGACCCGGAAGCGTTAACTCCTCGAGGGCAAAACTTTGACCAACCTGCAGATTGGCATAATTTGCGCCTCCTCCGGCAATGCCGATATTCCCGCTAATCGCTACAAGGGCATCAATAAACCGAATCGTATTACCGCCATTTTTATAACGCTGTAAGCCTAAGCCCATATAGGTCGCAGTTGGTTTATCAGCGTAAACAGAGGCTAATTTTGTTATTACATCACAGGGTACTTCGGTCATTTCACTAATTTTTTCACTTGAAATACTATCCAGTAGTTGTCCTAAATCATTAAATCCATGTGTATATTGTTCAATAAACCCACGATCCTCCAGACCAAGCCGAAGCATTTCCTTAATGATCCCAGCAGCCAAAAGACCGTCCATGCCAGGTTTAATCGAAATATATTGATCGGCAATTTTGGCCGTTGCATTAAATATCGGATCAATGACAAATAGTTTTGCCCCACGCTTTTTTGCTTCCAATAGCTTTTCATAAAAATGCATGTTTGTCCGGGCCACATTTCGTCCCCAAATAATGATGTTCTTACTGTTGTAGATGTCATCAGGTTCATGGCTGCAAGCATTACCAAAATCCCATTTTTGTGCTTCAATTCCCGCCCCCCAGCACAGAGAGCCATAAAGCTCTGTTACACCGCCGAAGCAATTAAAAAAGCGCTGGTCTAGATTTTTCAATATCCCGTTATTAGCATAATCATGACTGTGTAATACAGCCGTGGTACCGTACTGTTGTTTAATTTCCGATAATTTAGCTGCAATTTCAGCAAGTGCCTGCTCCCAAGATATTGGTTCGAAGCTGCCGTTTATCTTTTTTAAGGGGGACAAAAGCCGTTCTGAGGAGTTAGTCCTTGTCTCAAGCATCCGGCCTCGTCCGCAAATTTTCCCTTGGGTGATTGGATGAGTGGGATCCCCTTCAACCTTCGTAACCTTGTTATTTTCTACTGTTACATTAAAGCCGCAGCTATCCCAGCAATTTAACGGACAAGCCGCCTTTCGTACTTCAGCCAAAATCTCCACCCTCTTTACACAATAGTTCTATATCTACTTTTCTTATAAGAATAATATAGTATCAAAAAAAAAAGAAGCAGAAGATTATCCCTCGTGCTTCACTAAAATTTTCTTCATCTTTCGGGAAAACTCTTTCCTTGGAATCAGAACGCTATGTCCGCAGCCTTCGCATTTAATCCGAACGTCCATCCCCATGCGGATGACTTTCCAACGATTCGTCCCACAAGGATGCTGTTTCTTCATTTCCACGACATCATTTAGGGCAAATTCTTTTTCCTCCATAGCTTACCACCCTCATTTCTATTTTGATTGTTCAGATCCGCTTGGGTACATAACAAGTCTTGGATTTGGAGCTTTAATTCCATTCTCATCTAATAACAGCTTGATATCCTTCCGAATCGCTCGGGAAACCCCCGACTGCTTCATTGGTAATGTTTCAGCAATAACCCGTAAAACAATCTCGGTTGGCCCCATCGTTTGAATCCCTAACAGTTCAGGGGCTTTCGTTAACTCTTCATAGTGACTTGGCATTGTTTTAAGTGCTTCTTCAATCACCTTTTCTGCCTTTTCAATATCCTCTCCATAGGAGATGGCAATGTCAACAATCGCAATACTATTATTTAACGAAAAATTGGTTACCTGGGTGATGCTGCCATTCGGTAAAATATGAACTTCTCCTGTCCAGCTTTTAATTTTTGTCGTTCTTAACCCTATAGTTTCGACGTTTCCTTCAAATAGTCCTATGCGAATATGGTCACCGACGGAAAATTGATCTTCAAAAATAATAAAGAAACCGGAAATAATATCTTTGACAAGGCTCTGTGCACCAAATCCTACTGCTAATCCGACAACTCCAGCACCGGCAATCAATGCCTTCACATCGATCCCTAAGACAGAAAGAACCATCATAAGCGCAATAAAATAAACTACATAGCTAAGAACACTATCCAGCAGCTTTGAGAGTGTATCTTCCCGGCGTTCTGTAGTATTAAGGGGTGACATATTTCTAATCTTGAAAATGTTGTGGATTGCCACTTTACCAATGCGGACGATTATATTTGCAATAACTAAAATGGCAACAATTTTTAGCACGCCTTCACCAAGGTTCAGCCATGTATCTTCGTTTTGAAGTTTATCAAATTCTTTTTGAATTCCACTTGATGTGAGAATCATATTAACACCTTCCTCTTTTAACAACAAATCTATTTTAGCAATTTTTTCGTCTTCATTGAAGCATTATGAATTTTTCATTTTCCAAACACTTTATGTATAGATTTCCTTAATTTTCCGTATACTAGTAAAACATAGATTTGAGGAGTGGACTTGATGAATCTAAAAACGCATTTTTTTGACAGGTGGGAGGGGACTCGCATCATTCATGATGATGAGCAAGCAGCTGAAGACCTTGCAGTAGAACTGCTTTCAAATATCCCCAAAGTGACAAGTCGGCCAATTGTGTTTGTTTGTATTGGGACAGACCGCTCTACAGGGGATTCATTAGGACCACTTGTTGGGACCCTTTTAGAAGAGAAAGACATGAAATCATTTTATGTGTATGGGACTTTAGATGAACCGATACATGCTGTTAATCTTGCAGAAAAAGTCGCAGAAATCAATACAAAACATGTTAATCCCTATATTGTTGGCATTGATGCCTGCTTAGGGCGAATTAAAAATATCGGTATCATCCAAGTGGGGAATGGCCCCGTCAAGCCAGGAGCAGGAGTAAATAAGGAGCTTCCTGCGGTAGGAGATATACATATCACTGGCATCGTCAATGTTAGCGGATTTATGGAGTTTTTCGTTTTGCAAAACACCCGCTTAAACCTTGTCATGAAAATGGCGAAGACGATAGCAGGCGGAATTTACAAAGCAAGCCTGCTCTATCCAAAGCAACGCTGGAACGACTTAAAATGGTTAGAAGAAGAGAAGACAAACTAAAAAAGAGCAAGGGTTGTTGATAATGCCACTTGCTCTTTTTGTTTCCATTTATTGGAATATAATTGGATACCAATAGATAATTGTTACAATAATTCCCGTTACAACTATACTTGGAAGGAGGTTTGCTACCTTAATTTTTGCTATTCCAGATAGATTTAAGCCTATTGCCAAAATCATAATCCCCCCAGTTGCCGTCATCTCAACCATAAACTGATCCATTAAAGCTTGAGGAACAAACTGATCAATTTGGGTGGCGAATAAGGCGATTAACCCCTCATAAAGAACGACAGGAATGGCGGAAAAAATGACCCCGATTCCAAGAGTAGTGGTTAAGATTAACGCTGTAAAGCCGTCGATTAATGATTTTGTGTACAACACGTCATGATCGCCGCGGATGCCGCTGTCAAGGGCACCGATTATGGCCATTGCACCGATTACAAAGATTAACGTAGCGGTCACAAACCCTTCCGAGATGCTTCCATTTCCATTTGAACCAACCTTATTCTCCAGCCATTGGCCCAAGTCATTTAACTTATCCTCTAATTTTAATAATTCCCCAGCAACCGCTCCGACTACGAGGCTAATGATCACAATCAAGAAATTTTCGCTTTTTAAGCCCATCTGCAGCCCCAATACCATCACGGACAAGCCAATCGCATACATGACCGTCACTTTCATACCTTCAGGGATGCGGTTTAGCATTTTCCCAATCAATGTGCCGACAATAATTAACAGTCCATTTACAAGTGTTCCTAATAAAAACATCGTGATTTCACCTGTTTTTCGCCTCTCGAAATAGTAATAGTATTAAACTATCATGTTTCATTTTTATTGAAAAGAAATATCTAAAAAAAATAAACCATCCCCACGATGGTTTATCCCGTATTAACAGGCAGTAAGACTCCCACTAATTTAAGTTTCACTTTATAAAGAATCCTCATGATCAAGTATTTCTAGTATTCGCTCTAGATCATCCTGTGAGAAAAATTCAATTTCAATTTTCCCTTTGTTTTTGTTTTGTTTAATATTCACTGTTGTACCAAACCGTTCACGGAGGGAGTGCTCCCGCTCCTGCAAAAATACATCCTTTTTCTTTTCCGGTTTTTTTGTTTCACGTGAAACATTTTCATTCAGTTGCTGAATCAGTTTCTCTAACTGCCGGACATTTAGCGTTTCATTAACAATCTTTTCTACTAAAGCTGGCAGCTTTGCCTTTTGCCTAAGACCCAATAAAGCACGGCCATGGCCCATCGATATTTTTCCCGTTGAAATCAATTCCTGGATTTTTGGAGAGAGGGAAAGCAGCCTGATGTGGTTGGCTACATGTGGCCGGCTTTTGCCTAGACGCTTCGCTACCTCTTCCTGTGTGAGCTTCAACTTCTCCATTAACGTTTGATAAGCTAGTCCCTCTTCAATCGGATTTAAATCTTCCCTTTGCAGGTTTTCAAGGACGGCTAATTCCATCATTTGCTGCTCGGTAAGCTCACGGACTACCGCCGGTACCTTTTCAAGCTTGGCCTCCTTGGCAGCACGAAATCGTCGTTCTCCAACAACAATCTCATAGCCTTTTATACTTTTTCTAACAACAAGAGGCTGTAAGATTCCATGTTCTAAAATTGAATCCTTTAGTTCGTCGATGGCTTCCTGTTGAAAGGTTTTTCGAGGCTGATAGGGGTTAGGTCGCAGATCCTTAAGCTTGATTTCTTGGACAGTTTCTTCCTTCCCTACATCTGTAAAAAATGCATTAAGGCCCTTTCCTAAACCTTTAGCCATTGGCGACCACTTCCTTTGCTAAATCTAAATACACCTCAGCCCCGCGGGATTTGGAATCATAAGAAATGATTGGTTCCCCATGGCTTGGAGCTTCACTTAGACGCACATTTCTTGGAATAATGGTTTTATAAACTTTATCTTGGAAGTATTTCTTTACTTCCTCAATAACTTGGATGCCAAGATTTGTTCTCGCATCAAGCATGGTTAATAAAACGCCTTCAATTTTCAAGTCCTGATTTAAATGCTTTTGTACCAGCCTAACCGTATTTAATAATTGACTTAAGCCTTCAAGCGCATAATATTCACATTGAACAGGAATTAACACCGCATCAGAAGCCGTCAATGCATTAATGGTCAATAACCCCAGTGATGGCGGACAGTCAATAATAATATAATCAAATTGATCTTTGACTTCTTCAAGAGCACGTTTTAGGCGAACCTCTCTTGAAATAGTGGGAACCAATTCAATTTCAGCTCCTGCTAACTGAATAGTGGCCGGAATGGCATATAAATTCTCAACAGAGGTTGGTTTAATTACATTCTTGGCTTCCACATCGTCTACTAAAACATCATATATGCACTGATCTACTTCTGCTTTTTCAATGCCAATCCCGCTTGTTGCATTGCCCTGTGGATCTGTATCTACTAACAAGACCCGGTTCCCTATATATGCTAAGCAAGCGCCTAGGTTGACAGAGGTAGTTGTTTTGCCGACTCCGCCTTTTTGATTCGCAATTGCAATGATTTTGCCCACGTTGTCACCTACCCTTTAATTCTTTAAAAATATTATTCTCAAATTCTATCAAAAGTGGCGTTAATAATATCAATTATCCACCAAAAATTGCGGAAAGTAAAATTCCATTCCCTTATTTTATCATGAAATGAAATGGTTGTTGTTTTTTTTCTAAAAATATTCCCTTGATTCATTTGGCCGCTTTTTTCCAAAGGGATGGATGGGAGGAGATAAAAAAATAGGGACCAAACAAAAAGTTGTTTGATCCCATGGCTATATTTGTATATATATTTTATTTTTTCTTTGGAATCCGAATAGTAAATTGGTAAAATTCGTCAAATTCTTGTTCTTCAGCGTCAAGATTAATCCCGCTGTCCGTGACCATTGTTAACGATTGACGAATGGTATTTACCGCGATTCTCATATCTTTACTAAACGCCTTTCTTTTCGGCTTTGGTTTTTCATTTTTTTGTTCAAGCAGCCTGACGACCCGTTCTTCTGTCTGCTTGACATTCAAATTTCTTTCGATGACTTCTGCTAAAAGCGTCACTTGTTTTTCCGGATTTTTTAGCGGAATTAGTGCCCGGGCATGGCGCTCGGTAATAATTTTATTTAATAATGCCTCTTGAATCTGCTGCGGTAATTTAAGTAGCCTCAGCTTATTGGCGACGGTTGACTGCCCTTTACCTAGTCGCTGCGCTAAAGCCTCCTGAGTCAAATTGTGCAGTTCCAGCAGTTTTCCATATGCGTGAGCTTCTTCAATCGGAGATAGCTCTTCCCGTTGTAAATTCTCAATAAGGGCAACAGATGCGGTTTCGGTATCGGATAAATTTTTAATAATGGCTGGAGCTTCGGCCCAGCCAAGTTTTTTCATCGCACGCCAACGACGCTCCCCCGCGATGATTTCATATTTATCGACCGCAAATTCCCTGACAACAATCGGTTGGATGATGCCATGTATGTGGATTGTCCGTGATAATTCTTCAATTTTGTCTTCATCAAATACCGTCCGCGGCTGGAAACGGTTCGGAATAATTTGGTTAATAGGTATTTTTTTTATTTCCTCGTTTCGTTCTATCTCCAGCTCTTTCTCAAGCTCAACCTCTTGTTCTCCCTTTTCGCCGAGGCCAAAAAAGCGTGTAAACGAACTCTTCAATCCCCCAACACCACCTTTACGAAACTCCCTATTACATATTCTCTATGCAATGATAATCTTCCTGCTAAGGATACCATTTTTATATTAAAATTGTTAGTTTTACAAAATGAGTTAATTCTCAATAACGTGCATTAATGTTTAGCCTATTCGATTGGTGCCTTTCCAGGTGTCCCTGGCTTCCTAGGGTATTTCTTAGGCGTTTGTTTTTCCTTTTTTATAAGTAAGATTGTTCGTTCACTGCCTTCTAGCGGCAATGTAAAGGTGAACACTTCTTCCACTTTGCCGCCAAGAGTAGAAATTGCCTTTTGACCCATCTCTAATTCATCCTTGGCATGAGCTGCTTTCATGGCAATAAAATGTCCGCCCACTTTTGAAAGCGGTAGGCAAAGTTCCGTTAACACCGACATTCTTGCCACGGCTCGTGCCGTTACGACATCAAAGCTCTCCCGATAATGTTGGTTCACCCCGAAGGTTTCAGCCCGGTCATGAACAAAATGGACATTTTCTAATTTTAATACGTCAGCAAGATGGTTTAAAAACGAAATCCGCTTATTAAGTGAATCCACAATCGTCACTTCAAGCTGTGGAAAGACAATTTTTAAAGGAATGCTCGGGAACCCGGCACCAGCCCCGACATCACATAGATGAAAGGGCTTGGTAAAATCATAATAAAATGCTGCTGTAATCGAATCATAAAAATGCTTTAAATATACATCTGCTTTTTCAGTTATGGCTGTTAAATTCATTTTTTCATTCCACTCAACCAATGTCACATAATACTGTTCAAACTGGTCAAGCTGCTTTTCAGTCAGGATAATTCCCTTTTCTTGTAGACTGGATTGAAATTGTTCGATATTCATTCATTAATCCTCGCTTATTGTCAAGCTACAGCGCCCAGCGGCTAGAGTAATACCGCAAAACGGGTACTTCCGCTTTTCTTATTATTCATTTGAAATTCTCGCCACCCGTCCATGTTCCAAGTAGACAAGTAGAATGGAAATGTCCGCTGGGTTTACCCCAGAGATTCTCGATGCTTGGGCAAGCGATAACGGTTTGATTTGTTTTAACTTTTGCTTAGCTTCCGTTGCTATTCCTGAAATGGCATCATAATCGATATTCTCAGGGATTTTCTTATCTTCCATCTTCTTTAAGCGCTCGACCTGCTGCAGCGATTTTTCAATATAGCCCTGATATTTAATTTGTATTTCTATTTGTTCCTTTATTTCATCGTCCAAAAGAGTCTCAGACTTCGTAAGAGTTTCAAGCAATTCATAGGTCATCTCCGGCCTTTTTAACAAATCGGAGGCACGGATTCCATCCTTAAGTTCACTGCCGCCAATGCTGCGAATCAGTTCTTGAACATCTGGAGAAGGTTTTAAAATCACAGAAGATAATCTTTGTCTTTCTGCTTCAATTGCTGACTTTTTCGCTAAAAATGCCTCGTAACGGTCATCACGGATTAGGCCAATTTCATGTCCTACTTCTGTTAACCGGAGATCGGCATTATCATGACGCAATAAAAGTCGATATTCTGCTCTTGAAGTTAATAATCGATAGGGCTCATTTGTCCCTTTTGTAATCAAATCATCTATTAAAACGCCAATATAGGCATCAGAGCGGCTTAACACTAATTGCTCACGTCCTAAGGCATTTAAACCACCATTTATTCCGGCCATTAATCCCTGACCTGCTGCCTCTTCATATCCGGAAGTACCATTAATTTGCCCTGCTGTATATAGGTTTTTTACCACCTTTGTTTCAAGAGTCGGCCATAGTTGAGTTGGAACCACTGCGTCATACTCGATTGCATAACCAGCTCGCATCATTTGGGCATTTTCGAGCCCAGGGACCGTTTTGATTAATTGCTGCTGGACATCCTCAGGTAAGCTCGTTGATAATCCCTGCACATATACTTCTTTTGTATTTCTTCCTTCAGGTTCGAGGAAAATCTGATGACGCGGCTTGTCATTAAAGCGCACGACTTTATCTTCAATGGATGGACAATATCGTGGTCCTGTTCCTTTGATCATGCCGGAATACATAGGTGATCGGTGCAGATTCAAATCAATTAACTGATGTGTCCGTTCATTTGTATAGGTTAACCAGCACGGAAGCTGGTCGGTAATATACTTAGTCGTTTCATAAGAAAAAGCTCTTGGAACTTCATCGCCTGGCTGAATTTCCGTTTTGCTGTAATCAATCGTATTCCCATTGACCCGTGGTGGGGTTCCTGTTTTAAATCGCACCAATTCAAAACCAAGTTCTTCTAAATGCTCTGAAAGCTTAATGGATGGCTGCTGATTGTTAGGACCGCTTGAATATTTCAATTCACCAAGGATGATTTCTCCACGTAAAAAGGTACCGGTGGTGATAATGACTGTTTTTGAACGGTAAGCAGCACCTGTCTTGGTTATAACCCCCCGACAAATCCCATCCTCGACAATCAATTGCTCAGCCATGCCTTGGATTAGGGTTAAATTAGCTTCTTCTTCCAATGTTTTTTTCATTTCATGCTGATAAGCAAATTTATCGGCCTGTGCCCGTAATGCCCTGACTGCCGGACCTTTACCAGTGTTCAGCATCCGCATTTGGATATAGGTTTTATCAATATTTTTCGCCATCTCACCGCCAAGGGCATCAATTTCACGAACAACGATGCCTTTCGCCGGTCCGCCGACAGAGGGGTTACATGGCATAAAGGCAACCATATCTAGATTTATCGTGATCATTAATGTTTTTGCGCCGAGCCGTGCCGCCGCAAGGCCCGCCTCACAGCCTGCATGGCCGGCACCGATGACAATGACGTCATAGCTCCCTGCTTCGTATTGTTGCATGTTGATCCTCCTTTTCTGTAAAAAACAGAAACGCTGCTTCCTCAATATAAATATTTACTATCCGTCATGGCGTTTATAAACCAAACGCTCATGAGTTTTTTTTAAAAGATAAGAAAGAATAAAAATTTGAATTTGAGATTTGTCCAGCCCTTACGTCGCTGAACAGGGCGCTTGCGCTTTTCTTATTGTCCAGCGCAAGCGCCCTAGCGACTAGAGTGCTTCCTTCACCTCCCTACGATAAGTCAACATCGGTTCACTTCCGTTCACCGTGTTTCCTTTATCTCAGTCGGTTCAGTCCAGCCCTTACGTCGCTGAACAGGGCGCTTGCGCTTTTCTTATTTCCCCAAACAAAACTGTGAAAATAGCTGGTCAATGAGACTTTCATGAACGCTGTCACCAATGATTTCGCCAAGCAATTCCCATGTTCTCGTTAAATCAATTTGCACAATATCAATTGGAGTACCTATTTCGACCCCTTCAATTGCTTCCTCGATGACCTGCAAGCTTTGATGTAGCAAAGCAATATGGCGGCTGTTGGATACGTAGGTCATATCGCCCGCTTCAAGCGAACCGGCAAAAAATAATGCAGCAATTGCTTCCTCCAGTTCATCCACACCTTGATCTTCTAATAATGAAGTTGTGACAATTTTATGATCCTTTGCCAATAGCTTTACCCGCTCCATATCAATTTGCCGCGGCAGGTCTGTTTTATTAACAATTACGATTGTATCCATTCCTCGAACAACCTCAAATAAATTTTCATCTTCGACGGTCAGCATGTCTGAGTAATTCAATACAAGCAAAATTAAATCAGCTTCTTTTAAGACCTGACGAGAACGCTCGACGCCAATCCGTTCGACGATATCCTCTGTTTCCCTGATTCCGGCCGTATCCAAAAGTCTAAGCGGCACACCGCGGACATTCACATACTCTTCAATGACATCACGGGTTGTCCCTGGAATATCAGTAACAATAGCCTTATTTTCCTGTACAAGGCTATTTAATAACGACGATTTCCCGACATTTGGGCGCCCAACAATTACGGTAGACAAACCTTCTCGTAGTATTTTCCCCTGCTGTGATGTTTGCAAAAGCTTATTTATTTCATCTCGGACGAAATGGGCTTTTTCATTGAGCATTTTATGGGTCATTTCCTCGACATCATCATATTCCGGATAATCGATATTTACTTCGACATGGGCAAGGATCTCCAAGATTTCTTGGCGTAATCTGCGGATTAGCTTCGATAATCTTCCTTCCATTTGCCCAAGTGCCATATTCATGGCCCTGTCCGTTTTTGCTCTAATTAAGTCCATTACCGCTTCTGCCTGAGATAAATCAATTCGTCCATTTAAAAAAGCCCGTTTCGTAAATTCACCGGGTTCAGCCAATCTAGCACCATTTTTTAAGACATGTTGCAGTACTCTATTCACTGACACGATTCCACCGTGACAATTAATTTCGACTACATCCTCTTTCGTAAAGGTTTTCGGTCCCTTCATGATAGAAACCATTACCTCTTCGACCACTTGGCCGGTTTTTGTATCAATTAGATGCCCATAATGAATCGTATGCGACGCCATTTTCGTGAGCTTTTTACCGCCAATGCTTTTAAAGAGCTTGTCTGCTATTGGAATAGCATCCTCTCCACTTAAACGAACAATAGCAATGGCACCCTCCCCCATTGGCGTCGATATCGCCGCAATTGTATCAAACTCCATCTAATTCACCTCACATAAAAAAATCCATCTATATATTAAAAATGACTGTTTCACCAAAATACTAGAATACCACATCTTTTTCTGTTTCAACCAAGCAAATTATCCACAACTTAATAATATCCATGTATTATTTTAACTTATCCACATGTGAATAACAATAAAACAAGAAAACCGAACAAAGTTATAAACAGGTAAATATTTTGAAAGCAAATTTGGTAACTGGGTAAACAAAAACACCCTCCCAAAAGGAAGGATGTCTTTGTTATTCAATTTACCTTTTCACTGGTGCAATCACAATAAACCGATGTGGTTCTGATCCATCTGAAAATGTCTTTATACGCTTATCTTCGGATAAAGCGGTATGAATTACTTTACGCTCATAGGAAGGCATCGGTTCTAGGGTGACATCTTTTCCTGACTTAACAGCCTTTTGGGCCAGGCGATGTGCTAATTGAATAAGCGTTTCACTTCTTCTATTTCGGTAATCCTCAGCGTCCAGGATAACAGTTAAATATTGATTCGAAAAGCGATTAATGACTAATTGGGTCAAATACTGCAGCGAATTAAGTGTTTGACCTCGTTTGCCAATTAAAAGAGCAATCTTTTCCCCAGTCATCACAAAGTACACCTGTTTACCATCGCGTTTAATTTCTATATCCGCTGGTGCCCCCATTTGTTCACTTACTTGAGTTAGAAACTTCTTTGCTTCCTCAAGCGGATCAAGAATGACTGTTACCTTTACAACAGCTGGACGTGAACCAAAAATACCAAAAATGCCTTTTTTTCCTTCATCAATTATATCTACATCTGTGCGGTCTTTCGTTGTCTGTAATTGAGCTAAAGCTGATTCTACTGCTTCTTCGACAGTTTGTCCTGTAGCAGTTACCTGTTTCACTTCTTTGCTCCTCCCACATTACCGGTAGCTTGCGCCCTAAGATCCGGTCCTTTTATAAAATAGGTTTGCAAAATCATGAAAATATTTCCCACAACCCAGTACAATGAAAGGGCTGCTGGGAAGTTAAATGCAAAAAAACAAATCATTATCGGCATCATCCATACCATCATCGCCATTTGCGGATTTTGTTCCTGTCCGGCCATCATCATTTTTTGCTGGATAAAGGTAGTAATACCTGCAATAATCGGCAAAATATACAATGGATCTTTTGTCCCTAAATCGAACCATAAGAAGCTATCTTGTGCGATTTCCCTTGTCCGTGAGATTGCATGATAAAAACCAATTAAAATAGGCATTTGAACGATTAATGGGAAACAGCCAGCCATTGGATTGACACCATGCTTTGAAAAGAGTGCCATCGTTTCCTGCTGCAGCTTTTGTTGTGTCTTTTGATCTTTTGAGCTGTATTTTTCTTTAAGTGCTTTCATTTCCGGCTGCAGAGCCTGCATTGCCTTGGAGCTTTTTGTCTGCTTGATCATTAGCGGCAAAAGAACTAATCGGATTAAAACCGTAACAACGATAATCGATAATCCAAAGCTTCCGCCAAGCAAATGAGCAACCTCTTTAATTAACCAGGACAATGGATAAACAATGTATTCATTCCAAAAACCCGTACTTTGTGCATTAATCGGCTGCTTAATCTCACTGCATCCTGTTAAAAATAGGAATACAGAAAGCATCCCGAACAAAAGTAATATTCGTCTTTTCAACCAACTTTTCCTCCTTATAGTCTATATATTGGAAATTTCATGAATCACACTCATTATGTAAAGATTTTCTTTCCAAATATTTCATTGGTATTTTATCATTTTTCTAAATGAATTGTCTTCATTCCACAGCTATATTTTGATTAAATCGTAAACATTTACGCTTACTGCTATTTTTTTAAGACCTTTCCGACCTTTAAGACATGAGTTAAACTCTTTTTCACCTCAAAAAAGTCCATTTCAGCAGTGGGCTTCCTCGCAATAATCACATAATCATTCCCAGAAGCTAATTGATCGTTCAACTCAAAAATAGCTTGTCTAACATACCTTTTGATTCTATTCCTTGTTACAGCATTTCCAATCTTCTTACTGACAGACAGTCCGATACGAAAAAAGTCCTGCCCCTCTTTTTTTAATGAATAAACAACAAATTGCCGATTGGCAAACGAATAGCCCTTCTGAAAGGCTGCTTGAAAGTCTTTATTTCTTTTTATTCGGAACTCTTTCTTCATATAAACACCTTCAGTCCTGGTTGGCTCCATGTAATGATTCCATTTCTACTATAACCGTTAGTTGTATTCATTATCTTAAGTTGTAAAAATTTCATGGCCGAAAAGGACTTCACTTTCCTAAAAAAGAGGGTTAACTGCTTAGTTACCCCCTATGATTAGAAAAAAGACCACTGAGACGTTTCAGTGGTCTAAGCTGATAATACTTTTCTTCCCTTTTGACGACGACGAGCAAGAACCTTACGTCCATTTGCTGAACTCATACGACTGCGGAAACCGTGAACCTTACTATGTTTACGACTATTTGGTTGATATGTTCTTTTCATTATATGACACCTCCCTGAGGAATAGCTATCGAATGTAAATGACAGTCTTAACTATTATAAAGATGAGAGCATAATATTGTCAACCACTCACAAAATATTGTTTTACATTTCCAATTTTTTTTGAACATGTATTAGCTCATTTTTAGACAATCTAAACCTAAATAAAAAATCGGATCTACAGACGGAAATTATTTTTTCTTTGGACTTTGAAAAATGTCCTATTCGAGCGCCAGCTTCTAGTGACTTCGTACAAAGGAAATTTCCACTTTTTTATCCTGTGGATAAAAAATCGACATGTTTTGCATTATCCACACAGGATATTGACAGGTTTTTCACAAAAGAAAAGCTTGTGGACAATTTTCATGCACACAATGTTACAGTTGTGGATAAACTTCGAAAAATCATTGCGCGTCTTGTTATTATTTGATATTATATTTGTGTTTTCACTCTTAATAACTTTATCCCGAATAAATGTTATCCACAAATTGTGGATAACATGTGGACATGTTATCCTGTTACTCTGTAAAAACTTGTCCACAAGGGGTGGATATTGTCGAAACTCCACATTATTTCCTTATATATGTTTTCCACAACCACTGTTTCGTATATTAATAAAGTAATAGGCTGGATTCTGTTGTTTGACAGCCATTTTCACGGAACTTTAGTTACAATGGTTACCCGGTTGCGAAGAGAATACTCCGTAAATGATTAAAAACTTTTGGAGTTAGACAGTAAATACTACAAAATGCCATTTAAATAAAGAAAACTCGCCGGGCAAACCGTTTGGCGGTTCATGAGGCGTAGTTGCGCTTATGTCAGATAGGAAAGTTATCCTTTCTCCTATCGACAAAACTAATTATGAAAGAAGGAGGGACATTAGTTGGAAAATATTGCGGATCTTTGGAATGCAGCGTTGGCTAATATTGAAAAAAAGATAAGCAAGCCTAGTTTTGATACTTGGCTCAAGTCGACAAAAGCTCATTCCCTTCAAGGCGATCTGCTTGTCATCACGGCGCCAAATGAATTTGCACGTGATTGGCTGGAAGAGCGTTATTCTCAGTTAATCTCTGGAATTCTCTACGAAATAACCGGAGAAGAACTTTCAGTAAAATTTATCATTCCGCAAAATCAAAAAGAGGAAAATCTTGACCTACCAACGCCCCCAAGAAAGGCAAAAAAAGATGATGATCATGCTGATTTTCCGCCAAACATATTAAATCCAAAGTATACATTTGATACGTTTGTTATTGGCTCTGGCAACCGATTTGCCCATGCAGCCTCACTTGCGGTAGCAGAAGCGCCAGCAAAAGCATACAATCCCCTCTTTATTTACGGTGGAGTAGGATTAGGAAAGACACACTTAATGCATGCGATTGGTCATTATGTCTTAGACCATAATCCTGCTGCAAAAGTGGTTTATTTATCGTCGGAAAAATTCACCAATGAGTTCATTAACTCGATTCGTGACAACAAAGCGGAGAATTTCCGCAATAAATATCGAAACGTGGATATCCTGCTAATTGATGATATTCAGTTTTTAGCTGGAAAAGAATCAACACAAGAGGAATTTTTCCATACATTTAATGCTTTACATGAGGAAAGCAAACAAATTATTATTTCTAGCGACCGGCCGCCAAGAGAAATTCCAACATTGGAAGACCGCCTGCGCTCACGGTTTGAATGGGGATTAATTACCGATATTACGCCTCCAGATTTGGAAACAAGAATTGCCATTCTGCGAAAAAAGGCAAGGGCAGAAGGCTTAGATATTCCTAATGAAGTAATGCTTTATATTGCCAACCAAATTGATTCAAATATTCGTGAACTTGAAGGAGCGCTCATCCGTGTTGTCGCCTATTCTTCATTAATCAATAAAGACATCAATGCCGATTTAGCTGCAGAGGCATTAAAGGATATTATTCCAAGCTCCAAGCCAAAGGTGATTACGATTCTTGAAATTCAACGGACTGTGGGCGAACACTATAGTATTAAACTTGAGGATTTCAAGGCAAAAAAGCGGACAAAATCTGTCGCCTTTCCAAGGCAGATAGCAATGTATTTATCACGTGAATTAACAGATTACTCTTTACCTAAAATAGGAGAAGAGTTTGGTGGACGGGATCATACGACGGTGATTCATGCCCATGAAAAAATTTCAAAGCTGCTGCAAACCGATTCGCAGCTGCAAAAGCAAATGAAGGAACTAAACGAACTGTTGAAAATTTAATCATATTGTGAATAACTGCTTATGATTTACACACAGTCTGTCCACATGTGGATAGGCTGTGTTTCTATTAAAAATAGCAGTTATCCACATACTAACAGGCCCTACTAGTACTTCTACTATTTTTTTTAATAAATAATATTATATTAACTGCTTTTAAAAATATGCTTAACGGAGGATAAAAAATGAAATTTATAATCCAACGCGACCGCTTGGTACAGAGTGTTCAAGATGTTATGAAGGCTGTCACGTCAAGAACAACGATTCCAATCTTAACGGGAATTAAAATTACAGCAACTGCAGAGGGAGTTACCTTAACTGGAAGTGATTCTGATATCTCGATTGAATCCTTTATTCCTAAAGAAGAAGGAGGAGATGAAATTGTTGAAATCAAACAATCTGGTGCCATCGTACTCCAAGCAAAGTTCTTTAGTGAGATAGTAAAAAAACTTCCAACCGATTCAGTAGAAATTGAAGTATTAGGGTCACTTCAAACGGTTATCCGTTCTGGTAAATCCGAATTTAATCTAAACGGACTTGACGCAGAGGAATATCCTCACCTTCCGCAAATTGAGGAAAATAATAAATTTCATATTGCAACCGATCTATTAAAAGCAATGATTAGACAAACCCATTTTGCTGTGTCCACCTCTGAAACACGGCCCATCTTGACAGGTGTCAACTGGAAGATTGAAAATGGTGAACTAAACTGTATTGCAACAGATAGCCATCGTCTCGCACTAAGGAAGTCCAAAATCGAAACAGAAAATAATGCAAACTATAATGTTGTCATTCCTGGTAAAAGCTTGAATGAATTAAGTAAAATCATTGATGACTCCAATGAACTAATTGATATTGTCATTACCGAAAATCAAATTTTATTTAAAGCGAAGCATTTATTATTTTTCTCAAGATTGTTAGAAGGTAATTATCCTGATACATCCAGATTAATTCCATCTGAAAGTAAAACAGAGGTTATTGTCAATACGAAGGAATTCTTGCAAGCTATCGATCGTGCATCCCTGCTTGCTCGTGAAGGAAGAAACAATGTTGTTAAGTTTTCAACCATTGAGGACCGAACCATCGAAATTTCCTCGAATACTCCTGAAGTTGGAAAGGTAATCGAAGAGATTCAAAGCCAGTCCATTGATGGCGAAGAATTAAAGATTTCCTTTAGTGCGAAATACATGATGGATGCCCTAAAAGCACTTGAAGGTACAGATATCAAGGTTAGTTTTACGGGGGCAATGCGTCCATTCGTGATCCGCCCACTTCATGATGAAACAATTTTGCAGTTGATTTTACCGGTGAGAACCTACTAAATTTTAAACTCCCACATATGCCGCCAGTTTTTAATTGGCGGCTTTCTTACTAATATAAAAAATTTAAAACAATGGACTCTGAGAATTATCCAGCGCTAGCGTTTTTCTTGATATATGCGATAATATTTTTCTTTCGGCTTTCCTTTGTATCCTGCTGGTTTTTTTAGTAAAATAAAGTATTGAGACCATTTTAGAAATGAGGGTGACGACTGTGCCTGAAAAAATAAAGCTAGATACGGAATATATTACATTGGGGCAATTTCTAAAATTGGCTGATGTAATTCAAACGGGCGGTATGGCAAAATGGTTTTTAAGTGAACATGAAATATTTATCAATGGTGAGAAGGACCAAAGAAGAGGAAGAAAACTTCGTACAGGTGACAAAGTCCAAATTGCTGGCTTTGGGGAGTTTGTGATTACCGAGTAGCTAAAGGATGCGTTTCCCATGTATATAGAAAAGTTAGCGTTAAGAAATTATCGGAATTACGAAGAGTTATTCGTCGAATTTGAAAATAAAGTAAATGTCATCCTAGGTGAAAACGCCCAAGGGAAAACAAACGTCATGGAATCCATTTATGTGTTAGCGATGGCGAAGTCACACCGAACTTCGAATGATAAAGAACTTATTCGCTGGGACCAAGAGTATGCTAAAATAGAGGGTAGAGTTCAAAAACAGCACAGCTCTTTGCCACTGCAATTAGTTATCTCCAAAAAGGGAAAAAAGGCAAAATGTAACCATATTGAACAGCAACGGTTAAGTCAATATGTCGGAAATATGAACGTGGTTATGTTTGCACCTGAAGATCTTAACATTGTAAAAGGCAGCCCGCAGGTGCGAAGACGGTTTATCGATATGGAAATCGGGCAAGTATCCCCCATTTATTTACATGATATGAGTCAATATCAAAAAATACTTCAGCAGCGCAATCATTATTTAAAAATGATGCAGATAAAAAAGCAATCGGATCAGACTATGTTGGAAATTCTAACGGAGCAATTTATTCAAGTGGCCGTGAAGATTGTAACCAAAAGGTTTGAATTTCTCCGGTTACTGCAGAATTGGGCGAAACCGATTCATCAAGGAATTTCAAGGGGTTTAGAATCGCTTGAAATTACCTATAAGCCCTCTGTTGAGGTATTAGAAGATCAGGAATTGTCGAAGATGATAGCAAGCTTTGAGGAAAAGTTTGCAAAAGTCAGAGGAAGGGAAATAGAACGTGGCACAACCCTGTTTGGCCCCCATCGTGACGATTTGTTATTTTTTGTCAATGGTAGAGACGTGCAAACATTCGGTTCCCAAGGCCAGCAGCGAACAACGGCCCTATCGCTAAAACTTGCTGAAATTGAATTAATCAATAATGAAATTGGTGAGTATCCAATTTTACTCCTGGACGATGTTTTATCGGAATTAGACGACTTTCGGCAATCCCATTTACTTAATACAATTCAAGGGAAGGTCCAAACCTTTGTGACGACAACAAGTGTCGAAGGAATTGACCATCAAACATTAAAAGAAGCCTCAACCTATATTGTTGAGTCCGGCGTTATAAGAAAAGCGTAAGTGCCCGTTGGGCGCTGGAGCTAGACAATAAGAAAAGCATAAGCGCCTTATCGTCCCTAGGCGGTGAAGCTAGATAGTAGAAAGTTAATTGAGGTGGAGCATGTATATTCATATCGGGGAAGATCTTAATATAAGGGCGAAGGACATTATTTCCATATTGGATAAAGAGAGTGCCAACCAGTCGGACTTGGTAGAAGAATTCTTAAATTTCCATAAAGAAAGAGTAATCAATTTGTCCAAAAACCCTTTTAAGTCGGTCATTATTACATATGACAAAGTTTATTTATCCCCGATTGCTTCTGGAACCTTAAAAAAACGCTCAAACTAAAAAAATATACAGGAATTATAAGATCACTATTGACTGAAAGGAAAGTTATACTTTCCTTTCAGTCATAAGGGCAACTACCTCTCTGTCTTCGCCTTTAGGGGCTAGCCAGTCGGTGAGTTTTCTATTTGATTAAGTACGAAAATATAGATGTATTTTTGTCAGAAGGTGCAGGTGAACAAGCATGACTATGGAACAAAAAGCAATCGAACAAGAAGCATACGGTGCGGATCAAATTCAGGTGTTAGAAGGACTGGAAGCTGTTCGGAAAAGGCCTGGTATGTATATCGGATCAACCAGCAGTAAGGGTCTCCATCATCTTGTTTGGGAAATTGTGGATAATAGTATTGATGAAGCGCTCGCTGGCTTCTGTAACGAAATTAATGTCATTATTGAAGAGGACAATAGCATTACGGTTAAGGATAACGGCCGTGGTATCCCAGTTGGAATCCAAGAAAAAATGGGCAGACCAGCAGTAGAAGTCATCATGACTGTTCTCCATGCGGGCGGTAAATTTGGCGGTGGCGGTTACAAGGTTTCCGGCGGTCTCCATGGTGTAGGTGCTTCAGTTGTTAATGCCCTCTCCACCGAGCTTGAGGTTTATGTTCACCGTGATGGTCAAATTTACTTAATCAAATTTGAACGTGGAGTGGTCGTTTCAGAATTAGAGGCAATTGGAACTACCGACCAGACGGGGACGATTACCCACTTTAAACCAGATGGTGAAATTTTTACTGAAACATTAGTTTATGAATATGATATTCTCGCAACTCGTCTTCGTGAACTTGCCTTCCTTAATCGAGGAATAAAGATCACCATTGAAGATAAGCGTGTTGAAAATAAAAGGAATGAATATCACTATGAAGGCGGGATAAAGTCATACGTTGAACATTTAAACCGCACGAAGGAAGTCATTCATGATGAGCCTATTTACTTTGAAGGAGAACGCGATGGTATTAGTGTTGAAGTAGCCCTCCAATATAACGAGGGTTATACAGATAGCATTTACTCATTTGCGAACAATATCCACACCTATGAAGGCGGAACACATGAATCAGGTTTTAAAACGGCGCTGACAAGGGTAATTAATGATTACGCTAGAAAAAATGGTTTGATTAAAGAAAGCGATACAAATCTATCTGGTGAGGATGTTCGTGAGGGAATCACAGCAATTGTCTCAATCAAGCACCCTGATCCGCAATTTGAGGGACAAACGAAAACGAAACTGGGAAACTCTGAAGTCAGAGCGATAACAGACACTGTTTTTGCCAGCACGTTTGAAAAGTTCTTGTTAGAAAACCCAACCGTAGCAAGAAAAATTGTCGATAAAGGCTTAATGGCGGCAAGAGCAAGATTAGCTGCCAAGAAAGCAAGGGAACTAACACGCCGGAAAAGTGCATTGGAGGTTTCTAGTTTACCTGGAAAATTAGCTGACTGTTCTTCCAAAGATCCTTCTGAAAGTGAAATATATATTGTTGAGGGTGACTCTGCGGGCGGATCAGCGAAGCAAGGACGCGACCGGCATTTCCAAGCAATTTTACCATTGAAGGGAAAAATCCTTAATGTTGAAAAGGCTCGTCTTGATAAAATTCTTTCTAACAATGAAGTTAGGGCAATGATCACAGCAATTGGAACAGGCATCGGCGAAGATTTCGATATTGCTAAGGCTCGTTATCATAAAATCGTCATTATGACGGATGCAGACGTCGATGGTGCTCATATTCGAACACTTATCTTAACGTTCTTTTACCGTTATATGAGAAAACTTTTGGAAGCTGGATATATATTTATTGCACAGCCACCATTATATAAAGTTCAACAGGGTAAACGGGTGGAATATGCTTATGGTGACAAAGAGCTGGATAAGATATTCGCAGAGTTGCCAAGTACTCCGAAGCCTAATGTCCAACGTTATAAAGGTTTAGGTGAGATGAATCCTGAACAATTATGGGAAACAACGATGGATCCTGCTAAAAGAAGCATGCTTCAGGTTAGTCTTGAAGATGCGATTGAAGCAGATGAAACATTTGAAATGTTAATGGGTGAAAAAGTAGAACCACGCCGGAACTTCATCGAAGCAAATGCACAATACGTGAAAAATTTAGATATATAGAAAAGCGTTAGAGCTAGAAATAGGAAAAAGGGGTAGAGGGGTAACCACTATCCTCCTTTTTTCGTTTACCTAGATTGCAGGGTGGCCATCATTACCTCTCGGCACCCAAAACAGGAGGTTCCAAATATGTCTGAAACGCCAAAATCTCAAGTAAAAGAGATCAATATCAGTCAGGAGATGAAATCATCCTTTCTTGACTATGCCATGAGTGTTATCGTCTCGCGTGCCCTTCCAGATGTTCGTGATGGATTAAAACCTGTTCATCGTCGAATTTTATATGCTATGCATGATCTTGGAATCCATGCGGACAAACCTTATAAGAAATCTGCCCGTATCGTCGGTGATGTTATTGGTAAATATCACCCTCACGGTGATTCTGCTGTTTACGAAACAATGGTTCGTATGGCACAGGACTTCAACTATCGTTACATGCTCGTAGATGGACACGGGAACTTCGGGTCTGTTGACGGAGACGCAGCAGCTGCAATGCGATATACAGAATCGAGAATGTCAAAAATCTCGATGGAATTATTAAGAGATATTAATAAAGATACGATTGATTATCAACCAAACTATGATGGCGAGGAAAGAGAGCCTGTCGTCCTACCAGCCCGTTTTCCTAACCTATTAGTTAACGGAACAACTGGAATTGCCGTGGGTATGGCGACCAATATCCCGCCACACCAGCTTGGAGAGGTTATTGATGGAGTGTTAGCCATCAGTCATGACCCGGAAATGACAACACAAGAGCTAATGGAAATTATCCCTGGACCTGACTTCCCAACCGGTGGGATAATCTTAGGCAGAAGCGGTATTCGTAAGGCTTACGAAACAGGCAGAGGGTCAATAACAGTTCGTGCTAAGGTAGAAATTGAACAAAAATCGAATGGCAAAGAAGTTATCATTGTTAAAGAGCTTCCCTATCAAGTTAATAAAGCAAGATTGGTTGAAAAAATTGCAGAACTAGCTCGTGATAAAAAAATTGAAGGTATTACAGATTTAAGAGATGAATCCGATCGCAAAGGGATGCGGATTGTCATCGAAGTCCGCAAAGATGCGAATGCAAATGTCCTCTTAAATAATCTATATAAACATACAGCCCTTCAAACCAGCTTTGGAATCAATACATTAGCCTTAGTAAATGGACATCCAAAGGTGTTAAGCCTGAAGCAATGTTTAGTCCATTATTTAGATCATCAAAAAGTGGTTATTCGCAGGCGGACGGAGTTTGAGTTACGTAAAGCAGAGGCAAGAGCCCATATTTTAGAAGGCTTACGAACTGCGCTTGATCATTTAGATGCAGTTATTTCGCTTATCCGTAGTTCACAAACAACGGATATTGCACGCGCAGGGTTAATGAGCCAATTCAATCTTTCTGAAAAGCAGGCACAGGCAATTCTTGATATGCGTTTGCAGCGTTTAACAGGCTTGGAAAGAGAAAAAATTGAAGAGGAATATCAAAACCTTGTGAATCTAATAGCAGAATTAAAAGCTATTTTAGCAGATGAGGAAAAGGTTCTTGAAATCATTCGAGAAGAATTGCTTGAAATTAAAGAACGCTTTAATGATAAGCGCCGCACTGAAATTGTGGCGGGTGGAATTGAAAATATCGAGGACGAAGACTTAATTCCACGCGAAAATATTGTTATTTCTTTGACCCACAACGGTTATATAAAACGTCTTCCGGTTTCCACCTATCGTGCCCAAAGACGCGGTGGTCGTGGTATACAGGGGATGGGGACAAATGAAGATGACTTTGTCGAGCAACTCATTACAACTTCGACACATGACACGATTCTATTTTTCACTAATAAGGGTAAGGTATATCGCACAAAAGGCTATGAAATACCGGAATTTAGCCGGACAGCAAAAGGGATTCCAATTATTAACCTTCTCGGCATTGAAAAGGGAGAATGGGTGAACGCAATCATTCCAGTCGAAGAATTTGTCGATGATTGGTCCTTATTCTTTACCACAAAAGAAGGTATCTCTAAACGATCACCGTTAACATCGTTTGCTAATATTAGGAACAATGGTCTAATCGCCTTGAGTTTACGCGAGGGGGATGAATTAATCTCCGTCCGACTAACCGATGGCAGCAAGCACATGATTATTGGGACGAAAAATGGAATGTTGATTCGTTTCCCTGAAACGGATGTAAGATCAATGGGACGAACTGCAACGGGCGTAAAAGGGATAACGCTTGATAGTAATGATGAAGTTGTTGGGATGGAAGTATTAGAAGAAAACAATGATGTACTTATTGTAACCAAAAATGGATACGGCAAACGTACACCTGCCTCAGAATACCGGATCCAAGGACGTGGTGGTAAAGGTATTAAGACCTGCCATGTAACAGAGAAAAATGGAGACCTGGTTTCAATGAGAGCTGTCACAGGTGAAGAAGATCTCATGCTTATTACGACTGGCGGTGTCCTCATTCGGATTGATGTAGCTAGTATTTCTAAAATGGGCCGAAACACTCAAGGTGTCAAACTCATTAGTATAAAGGAAAGTGAAAACCAATTTGTAGCAACAGTCGCTAAAGTTGAAAAAGAGGAAGAAGAAGAAGATCAAGAAATTAATCGCATTGATGAAGATGAAGCCATTCTTGATGAAAATCAAGATGGTAGCACACCCAAGAGCGAAGAATAATGAGTAGGAAGGAGCACATAATCTGTGCTCCTTTTTCAATACTTCTTGTTATAAATGCGGTCGGCTGCTATAATCATCTAAGTCAGCAAATCGTTTCTAAAATAATTAACGTAAAAAACAAAAAAACTTGTTGACTTACAATAGGGTAGATGATATATTTATTAAGTCGCTTACGGGCGATAGAGAATTTTGTCCTTTGAAAACTAAACAAACAAAGACGTGTAAACAAACAATAACTATTAGTTTCAATTGAAACTAAGCCAACGTAACTTTTATGAGCTAATCAACTTTCTTGGAGAGTTTGATCCTGGCTCAGGACGAACGCTGGCGGCGTGCCTAATACATGCAAGTCGAGCGA
>NZ_CALBWS010000008.1 GCF_937468385.1 Neobacillus rhizosphaerae | reverse complement strand
GTTTGATAATTTATAACAAAGTACGATAATTTTAAAAAAAGATTGATCATTTATAATAAAGTTTGATAAAAACCCTGTATGAATAGGGTTTTTCTTTTGATCTAAAACGCCATGTGTATTGTTCAATTATAGTGCCAGATAATTGAATAAGCAGGTGCACTAATCTCTACTTTTTTATGCAGCTGATATGTTTCTTCGTTTTGTTGGCGGTACCCCTTAAATAAAATATTTGGTTGATGAACTATTAAGTTTTCCTTGAATATACTAGATACTTTTATCTATAATCCCATTATTTTACCTTATTCTACATTTAAAGATAATAAGGCCCTTTATAGTTGCCCACCAGATTTACTATAAATTTACTCTGAGAAAATATAAATATAACATTTTTACATTACAATACAAAAAGAGCCTGTTCAAAAAGCACCATTTCAGTTTAATGAGAGCAGTAGAAGGAGAAAATCAATGTTCCAATATTGGAAACAAAAGGGGGATTTCCGTGACGAAAAATCTCCTCTCATCCCGATCGATGGGAGGATGCCCGCCATCCTTGTAAAGCGGGGAGACCTTCTCCAGCACAATGGAGTCGTTGACATGATCGATATAATCAATGAGTTCCGCATCAAAGTTTCGCTACGGTGCGTTATTGTTTTTTACTCAATTTTACGAGCTTTTTGAACAGTCTCTTAAAATACTTAAAATATGGAGGTTTTCTGTAATGAAAAGAATTTTATCCATTACCCTCGTATTAACGATGATATTCGTTATGTTATCGACCACCACAGACGCACTTGCAAACGAATCGGGCGACAAACTCGTCAAAATCGACAATATGCAGCCGGTTTACGGTCAAACGATCACCGCCAGTGCAATCATGAATCAGGGTTCAATGGGCAAAAATCTAACATTTCAATGGCAAGTACAGGAATCACGTATAAGCGATCAATATATTAATGTAAAATCGGGTGGCACATCCAAAAGCTACACCGTAACGTTAAATGATATTGGTAAAAAATTGCGCGTTGTAGTTAGTTTACCATCAAATGGTGACAAAAAAACTTCATTGCCCACGAACGCAGTATTAAATGCCAACCCCCTTATTGCATCGATGAAATTCGACAATAATTTAAAGGACGATGCAAATCAAGAGAACTTGGAAGGGAAAGGAAATAATAGTTATGTAGGCGGTGTATTACCCGGGACCAAAGCTCTGCACTTAGAAAGCGGAGACGACAATTATGTCGGTACGACGCATAGCTTGAATTTTGGTAATGACAGTTTTACCACATCCTTCTGGTATAAGGGTGACACTAACAATAATCAGGTAATATTATCAAACAAGGATTTTACTAAGAGCTCTAACGAAGGCTGGGCGATTTATACATCAGCCAATTCGGTCAATATGAATTTAGGATTCCCGACCACATCAGTAAAATTTGGGCGCGACACGTTTAATGCTTCCGATTGGCGTTACGTGACATTTGTTGTAGACAGAGATAAAATGCTCGGATCGTTGTATATTGATGGTTACAAAATGACTGAAACTTCGCTGGGGATCGGAACTTTAGATACATCGAACCCATTAAATATAGGTAGCGACGGATTGGGCAAACATGGCGGTAATTCATTCGATATAGCTGATCTGAATGTTTGGAAAGGTGCATTTAGCAGCGATGTCGTTCAAGCTAATTATAATAGTTACGCTGTAAATAAAGTAGATATGAACGCACTTAACGACACAATATCAGAAGCAAATACAATAATAGCAGACGGTCTCGGCAACGGCTTCAGCGAAACCGATTTTGATCATTTGAAAAAGGTTTTGAATACGGCAACTTCGGTTGCAACAACGCAAAATGTAAAATTATATACACAGGAAACCATCAATTATTACAAGCGTGAACTAAGCAACGCCATATTCATCTATCAAAAAAGCAATAAAACATTAACTCCCGCCGGTTTAAATATGATTGTGGACAGCGACCCGGAAGTAAGTGCTAATCCCGCAACAATCGCGCGCATTGAAAAAGATTACAGAACAGAACTGAGAATATTCCCACAGGCCGACGTACTCTTTATTCCTGGCGACGTTACCGGCGGTAACAACGCCAATGAATATGTGTGGATGAAAAATCTGACAGACATATACAATAAACTTAAAGGTGAGGGTCTGTTTGACAATACGAAGCTTTACATGGTAAGAGGCAACCATGATATGGGCGGCGCCGAACAATTTATACCTGTCGGTTCGGCGGGCGCGTGGAACGCCTCAACGAATTCATACGATAACAATTTCTTTAATAGTGCTTATAGGGTAAAGGTAAAAGGATATAATATTGTGGGTTTTGACGGAAATTATAACAACGACAATACGGTGGGAAAAACCAAAAATTTACTCAACCAAATTAAAACAGAAGCGGATTACGATCCAACTAAACCCATATTTGTATCTTCTCACTACCCTATAAGCGGAACCGTGTGGTCAGGGAGATGGAGCAGCGCGGCAAGTAATAATGTAGGTAAATATATTGCCGACAATGACTTGTCGCAGGTGGTATATATGTCAGGTCATACGCAATACGACCCGACCGACGAACGTTCTCACTATCAAGGTTCGGCTACGTTTCTCGACAGCGGTGCGAGTTCATATTCCAGTTATATTGATGACGGTCCGTACGGCGGATATGTAGAAGGCTCGTATATCAACTATAAAACCACACCTCGCATCGTGAATTTCTTAGAGGTTTACGGTTCGAAAATTATCATCAAACAGTATAATTTAAGTACAGATGAATATGTAGGCATACCTTCTGTAAAAATCGTTGGTGAAGGGAAAGAGGCCTTTACCTATAGCAGGAGCGATATAAGAGAACTCATAGCTCCGCAGTTTGAAGAGGGTATTACGGTCGATTCCTACAAAAACAACGAACTTGCTTTTACAATAAAGCAAGCAAATGACAATGTGCGCGTTTTGGAATATAATATTCAGCTTATCAACAAGCTCACGGGGAAAGTGGACAAATCGTTTAACAGCCTTTCGCTGCCGCTAGACAAGCCATTCGATGAATACAGGCAATATAAGTTTACAGATTTGTCGCCGACTACTCCATATATACTCAGGGTATTCGCCGACGATTCCATGTATAACCGTTCGTCGCAGGACATTGACATTGAGGCTCAAAGTGTTAATTTAAACAGCATCACTGCGCCTGCTGACATAACAGGGTTGACAATCGGAACGGCGAAGACAGCGGACGCCCTTGGATTGCCAAAGACAGTATCCTTGGATACCGATTCAGGCAGGGGAGAAGCCAATGTGACATGGAATGTAGATGCTTCAAACTATGATCCTACGGTAAAGACTGCACAAACCTTCGCTGTCAATGGAACTGTAACTTTGCCAACAGGGGTGAAAAATCCCAATAACGTCCCTTTGACAACAAGCATTAAAGTAACGGTTAATAAGATCCCTCAGTCTCAAATGACGGCAACGGCGACAAGTCAGGAAACGGTTGGTGAAAATAATTCAGCATCTATGGCGATTGACGGAGACCCACAAACGTTTTGGCATACAAAGTGGGATAAATCTGATGTTCTCCCCCAATCGATCACCTTAAATCTTGGAGGAACTTACGCAATCGATAAGGTCGCGTATTTACCAAGGCCATCAGGCAGCAACGGAAATATTATAGGATATAATGTTTATGTAAGTACAGATGGAGTGACCTTTACTAAAGTTGCAAGCGGAACTTGGGCAAACAACAATGCGGAGAAAGTAGCAACTTTTGATCCGAAAGATGCATCATATGTCAAGCTCGAAGCAACGGCGGGTGTTAACGGCTGGGCAGCGGCTGCAGAGATTAGCGTCCTTGAAACAGAAACTGTAAAGAATTAGCTTCTAACTTAAAAGAATTTATTGTATTGAATTCACGCAGGTGTCATCACATTAGTGAAATTTAGGATGGATCGGTAATGAAACAGGGGGAGATCAATTTTCTCCCCCTTATTATGTTCAAGTTGCAGAATGAACGTTCGTAACCGGATAAACTATATTGCAGATTGTAATACTAACATTTCATGAAAAGAGGTTCCGCTATGAAGCAGCGTTCATTTCTGTCCATGTTCATCATCATGATCTTATTATTTTTTGGGACTGCCACAACTTCACTTGCGCATTCCATAAATATGAATTACTCGGATTTAAACATTGAAGGGAACGAGATTCTCTATGATCTTTTTATTGAACAAAGAGACTTGTTTCCACAATTCGGTACTGACTTGGATAATCAAGTGAACGATGAACTGGCCTCGCAAAAAATCGAATCCTATCTACAGAAAGTTCTTCGCATAGATGCGGATTCGAAGCCCTTAACGATGGAATTGGTTTCGATGAACATGGCGCAAAAGGGTGCCGCAAGAGGCGTGGAATTTCAACTGAGGTTTATCGCCGATGAAGAAATCGAACAATTTAATCTTCATTACGATCTGGTGTTTGACGATGCGCCTGCTCATACGAGTGTACTCATGGTCCATGCAGGGGAATATTTTCAGCAGGATATGATTGATAGCACTAATAGAGATATTCTGATCAACCTTCCCCATATTGATAGTACTAAAAGTGATAATCTGAGCAACGTTCCTCAGCCTAAGATTGGCGCTGTTTTGTGGAAATACTTTAAGCTTGGAATCGAACACATTTTGACAGGTTATGATCATTTGCTGTTTTTGTTATCCTTAGTATTAATCGCATCTCGCTTCAAGGATGCGTTGAAAATTGTTACTGCTTTTACAATCGCCCACAGCATAACACTATTCTTGGTGGCCACCGACCGTATTCAGGTCAGTTCGCATTGGATCGAAGCCTTGATTGCCCTAACGATCTGTTACGTGGCCGTGGAAAATATGTTTGTTCAAAAGGCGAAATGGCGGTGGATATTGACAGCCATATTTGGCCTGATTCACGGTATGGGCTTCGCCGGGGCTTTGGCCGAAACAGGACTTCCAAAGAGCAATCTGATTGGCTCACTCCTGACGTTTAATTTAGGTGTGGAAGCGGGCCAGCTCATGGTCCTATGCCTATTACTTCCCTTCTTGCTATGGCTGCGAAGGTTCCCGTGGTATCGTAAAATGATGATTTCAACGTCTTGCCTTATTTTTGTGCTGGCATTTTATTGGTTGATTCAAAGATTGTAATTAGGCCATTTATTGATCAATACGAGAGTTAGCGGTATTTTTGCTAGCTCTTTTTTATTCCTTGTTCAAGCATTTATAAAAAGTAGTTTTCGGTTTTTTTTAATGTGCTTGCAATTTTCTTAATACCTTCTTCAATTCGATGTTCGTCAACATTCGAAACATTCAACTTCAAAATCCGTTCATGGTAAAAATCATCTAAATAGTTCCTTTCAACTGAATCCAGATATATTTGCTGTTCACGCAAATGATGTATAAATGATTTCATATTCACTTGCTTAGGTATCACAATATGACCGTGCATAACAATTTCTGATGATGAGTCGTACATAGATAAATGATTTTGTAGAGATTGAAGAAGGATTTTCGCGCGTTCATGATAAATGTTACTTACATTCGTTTTATTATGTTCAAACATACCACTTTTCAAATAGAGATATAATGCGGCTTGTGAAATCATAGAACTATCGATATCCGCTGTCATTTTGAAATTTTGAAAGGTATTAATGATAGTTTGCGGAAGAACCGCTAGACCAACTCTTAACCCCGGAAACATAATTTTTGAGAAACTTTTTAAATAGATGACTTGTTCGTGGAAATCCTCTGCAAAAAGAGGATCGTTCTTCAGATTGTATTCAAAATCTGCTAAATAATCATCTTCTATAATAAACACATTATATTTGTGGGCTAACTGTAAAATAGCCTCTTTTTCTTTTTTGCTGTATGACGTCCCTAAAGGATTATGAAAGCGTGGCATTGTATAAAAAAATTTAATATCTTCTTCATGAAATATTTGTTCTAGTCGATTTAAATCAATACCTTTCGCTGTACGTTGGATGCCTACTGCTGGCAGCCGATAGGTTTTTAGCATATCCAAATATAAATGATAGCTTGGTTGTTCAACTAAAATGGTAGAACGATTATTTGGAAACGGCATAATACTCAGCAAAGAAAGAGCCTGTTGAACACCGGAAGTGATGAAAATCTGTTCAGAACGCGTGAATACTTGATAAGATTCTAAGAGTTTTTTAGCTTCTGCAATTAGTAAGGGCAAACCTTTTGGGGTGCCATAGCGAAATAATTCTTCTTGATATGTATCAATTGCTTTATTAATACAATGTTGAAAGTCTTTATAAGGAAATGCGTGCCATGTTGGAGATGATGTGGCAAAGTCAATGCTGTCAGTGAATGATGGTGTTTTGAAAACTTGATTTTCCACAACATAATATCCGCTTTTTGGTCTGGCATAAATAATATGTTGATCCTCCAATCTTTTTAGAGCAGCCAATATCGTGCTTTTACTACAAGAATAATGCTGTGATAAATTTCGAATCGAGGGTAATTTTGCACCTGCCGGTAAATCTCCAGATTGAATTTGCAGAAGAAGTGATTGATAAATCCATTCATATTTGAGCATAATATTCCTCCACGTACACATCTGTATCGGTACAGATGTGTATTTTTTATATCGTAAAAATTGCTAATTTCTCTTACGATAGTGCTACCGGCCGGATAAATATAGAGGGAGTAATCGATATGATTGAAAAAAGAAAAGCATATATTGCGGCAACTATCTATGCAATAATTATCGGATTATCATTTATGTTTGTCAAAGTGACATTAACGGTTGCAACACCACTAGATACATTGGCTCATCGGTTTACAATTGCATGGATCGCTGCCACAGTGTTAATGGTGTTTAAAAAAGAATCAATAAAAGTAACAAAAAAGGATGTACTGCTAATTGCCTTGTTAGCCATCTTATATCCGACATTCTTTTTTACTTTTCAAGTATTTGGACTAGTGCATGCGTCATCATCTGAAGCTGGACTTATTCAAGCAACAGTACCAATTTTTACGTTAATTTTTGCAAGTATCTTCTTAAAAGAAACATCTACACGTGGTCAAAAAATAGCTATTAGCTTATCGGTACTCGGTGTGATGTATATTATGTACATGAACGGGGTAGGGGACAAAAATACAAGTCTACTCGGGAGTGGTTTAATCTTAATTTCAGCACTTACAGCCTCACTATACAACGTATTTGCCAGAAAGCTAACACAACGCTATTCGTTATTCACCATCACATATATAATGACCTTGTTTGGGTTTATTGCATTTAATGGACTAGCACTGACAAACCATTTGATAAATGGTACAGTCCATCAATTTATGCAGCCTTTTGGGCACCTAGATTTTGTGGTTGCCATTTTATATTTAGGTGTACTATCGTCTTTAGGAACGTCATATCTCTCCAACTATGCCTTATCAAAAATAGACGCGTCTAAAATGAGCGTTTTCAGTAATTTTGCTACGCTCATTACAATTTTAGCAGGTGTAATTTTTTTGAAGGAGGAATTTCATCTATACCATCTAGTTGGAACAATTGTTATCATTATAGGAGTCGTTGGTACAAATTACTTTGGTGCAAGGGGCAGATACAATGAAAAAGTATAGCCTCTTACTAGTAATAAGTTGCATTTGGGGTTCTCAATTTTTATCATTCTAGGTATGTTTCACGCAGAATCGTCTACATGTTGTATAATCTTTTGATTCAAGAAGAGGGAGCGCTATTTGCATCTTTCAGCAACTATATTGTCCCAGTTATTGGCGTGATTTTAGGCTATTTCATTTTAAATGAACCATTACTTTTGCAACATAAGATTGGTATATTTATCATTCTTTTAGCTGTTTTATTTTCGAATAAGGATATTTTTAGAAAATGGGCTATAAAAGATCATTAAATGGCGAATCTCTTTGCATAAAGTAGATTTTAGTGGTTGAAAAAGTTTGGTTACCTTTTTTGAGCGTCTTAAAATTGCTAGCGTATTAATTCATACAAGTTTTTTCTTTTGTTGATGTTTCAAATCATTAGTTATGTTATTCCCTTAAAGGGCGCGATTGTTGAACAACATTGGAAGAAAATGATCAAACTTTTTATAAAAACCAATCTTAAATCTGCTGGAGAAGAATCCATTTTGATCAATTTTTTTCAAAATGGATTCTTTTTATTACTCGTAAAATATGGGTTTACGAGATATTTTTTATCAAACTTTATTTTAAAGCCACAAAAAGATAAACATTTCAGTTCTAGAATGTAAAAAAATTTCTTTTCTATTTTACAAAAAATATCCCTTGTAATCTTTATATAAGCAGAATATTATATAAGTAAATAATTATACAAATGGGAGGAAAGATAATTTGAACAATATAGAATTGATGGCGAAACAGTTAAAAGCCGTAAGTGATCCTAATCGTTTAAAGCTGTTAGCCTGTCTTAAAAAAGGGGAAGTATGTGCTTGTGATTTTGTTGATGTTTTAAATATTTCTCAACCTGCTGTCAGTCAACAATTGAAAAAGTTAAAAGAAGCTGGAATTATTGTCGAAAGACCAGTAGGAACATGGAAGCATTATCGATTAAATGAAATGCAACCACCATATATTCAAGCCATTATTAATCAGTTGGAAGAAATATCAATCATAAAATGTGATTGTTAAAGAACATCTAGAAGGAGTGAAGAAGATGTCAAATGAAAGTGTCACGAAAAAGTTATCCTTTTTAGATCGATATTTAACACTATGGATATTTGCGGCCATGGCGTTTGGAATCATTATTAGTGTGGTGTCACCAAATTTTAAAACCGTATTGGATACCTTTTCTGTCGGGACAACGAATATTCCGATTGCCATCGGATTGATTATTATGATGTACCCACCACTTGCAAAGGTAAAGTATGAAGAAATGTGGCGCGTTTTTAAGGATTGGAAAGTCCTTCTACTTTCTTTATTTCAGAACTGGTTGTTAGGACCATTTTTAATGTTCTTTTTAGCGATTATCTTTTTACATGATAAACCAGAATATATGGCAGGTTTAATCATGATAGGTCTCGCTCGTTGTATTGCCATGGTCATTGTCTGGAATGATTTAGCTCGTGGAGATCGTGAATATGTAGCGGGATTAGTAGCATTTAACTCTGTGTTTCAGATCTTATTTTATTCTGTTTTTGCTTATTTCTTTTTAAATGTCCTTCCCGGCGTATTTGGATTAGAAAATATGGCGATCGTGATTTCGATGTGGGAGATCGCAAAAAGTGTCCTTATTTATTTGGGCATCCCGTTTGTTGCGGGAATGTTAACACGTTTTATCGGATTAAAAATAAAGGGAAAGGAATGGTATGAAGGCAAGTTTTTACCGAAAATCTCTCCTTTCACGTTGATTGCCTTATTATTTACGATTGTCATGATGTTTTCTTTAAAGGGTGATCAGATTATTGCTTTACCACTTGATGTGGTTCGAATTGCGATTCCATTGCTTATTTACTTCTTAATTATGTTTACTGTATCTTTCTTTGCATCACGTAAAGCGGGTGCTTCCTATCCAGTTACAGCTGCACTTTCCTTTACGGCTGCAAGTAATAACTTTGAATTAGCGATTGCTGTTGCTGTAGCCGTTTTTGGGATTAACAGTGGCGCAGCCTTTGCTGCCGTTATTGGACCGTTGGTCGAAGTTCCTGTCCTCATCGCCCTTGTTAATGTTGCATTACGGTGGGGAAAGAAATATTTTGAAACTATTAAATTATAGAGAGCTCTTATTTACTTAATAATAAAGGAGAATCAGGAGGGATTTTTTTAATGGAAAATAAAAAAACACTTTATTTTTTATGTACAGGAAATTCTTGTCGAAGCCAAATGGCTGAAGGTTGGGCAAAGAAATATTTAGGTGATGAGTGGGAAGTACGCAGTGCGGGTATTGAAGCACACGGGTTAAACCCCAATGCTGTAAAAGCGATGAAAGAAGCTGGAATCGATATTTCAAATCAAACTTCTGATATTATTGATGCAGCTTATTTAAACAATGCAGATTTAGTTGTAACGCTATGTGGTGATGCAGCTGACAAATGCCCAATTACCCCACCAAAAGTAAAACGAGTGCATTGGGGATTTGATGACCCAGCAAAAGCACAAGGGACAGATGAGGAAAAATGGGCATTCTTTCAGCGTGTCCGTGATGAGATTGGAGATAGAATCTACCGTTTTAGTGAAACAGGAGAATAATATAACCAATAACCAAGAGTGCATTCTTTTGGTTATTCTTTAAAGAAATAAATAAGCAAATGCTTATTTAATAATATATTGGAGGTATTAACATGAATAAGGTTGAAATTTTTGACCCTGCGATGTGTTGCTCAACAGGGGTTTGTGGTCCAAGTGTCGATCCAGAGTTAACGAGAGTGGCAGCTGCTGTTTATTCATTAGAGAAAAAAGGCTTTAACATTAAACGATACCAATTAACATCAAATCCTGATAAGTTCGCTGAAAACGATGAAATAACTCGTGTATTTAAGGAAAAAGGTCCCGATGCCTTACCAGTTGTTTTAGTCAATGACAAGTGCGTTAAAGTGGGGAGTTATCCAACCAATGAAGAATTCGCAGCATGGTTTGAAGTAAACGAAGAGGAGCTAAATGAAAAACCAAAAGTACGACTTTCGATCAATTTAAACCAACTATAACCATTTTGGAAGAAGGAAGAATCATGTATCCAGTATTCAGTCCAAATTATGTTCAGACTCAATTTTTATTTTTAACTGGAAAAGGTGGAGTAGGAAAAACATCAACAGCATGTGCAACAGCAGTCGCATTAGCTGACAGTGGAAAAAAAGTGTTATTGATTAGTACAGATCCTGCTTCTAACCTACAAGATGTTTTTGGAATCGAATTAACCAGCACACCAAAAGCAGTTCCGGCTGTTGGAAATTTATTTGCGAGTAATATTGATCCTGAAAGCTCTGCAAAAGCTTACCGTGAAGGTGTTGTTGGTCCTTATCGCGGAATATTTCCAGAAGCAGTTGTTGCAACAATGGAAGAGCAATTATCAGGTGCTTGCACAGTAGAAATTGCCGCATTCGATGAATTTACTGGTTTTCTTACCAATAGTGAGATCGTGAATCTTTATGACCATGTTATTTTTGATACAGCCCCAACAGGTCATACGTTACGGCTTTTGCAGCTTCCTACTGCTTGGAATGGATTTTTAGAAGAAAGTACACATGGCGCGTCATGCTTAGGCCCTTTATCTGGATTAGTGGATAAAAAAGAGCTTTATTCAAAAGCTGTATCTGCTCTTTCTAATCCAGATGCAACTACTTTACTACTAGTATCAAGACCAGATGTTTCATCCCTTTTAGAAGCAGACCGTGCTTCTAAAGAGCTGATGGAGATCGGAATCAAAAACCAAATGATCATCATTAATGGACTTCTTCAGCAACACAATGAGGATGATGAAGTATCATCGGCTTTTTATCATCGTCAACGAGATGCATTAACACAAATGCCGAAAAATTCAAAAGAGATCATTAAGTACTCGTTACCGTATGTTTCTTATTCTCTAACAGGTGTAGAAAACCTTCGAAAACTATTCAAACTTTACGAGAATACTGAAACCGTGTGGTCCTTAGAAAATCAATCTATCAATCTTTCAGGATTAAAAGATGTAATTAATGATTTTTCGGCTAACAAAACTAAGCTGATTTTTACAATGGGGAAAGGTGGAGTAGGAAAAACAACTGTTGCATCTGCTATTGCTGTTGGTCTAGTTGAAAAAGGACATCGTGTTCATTTAACTACAACCGATCCTGCTGCTCACCTTGACTATCAATTCCAAAATGAACAACTGAATCAAAACTTAACGATTAGTTGTGTTAATCCAAAGGTAGAAGTCGAAAAATATAAAGCTGATGTAATAGCCAAATCAAGTAAGGATTTAGATGAAGCTGGTCTAGCTTATTTAAAAGAAGATTTAGAATCACCGTGTACAGAAGAAATTGCCGTGTTTCAAGCTTTTGCTGAAGTAGTGGCTAGATCAGAAAATGAAATTGTCGTCATTGATACAGCTCCTACAGGGCATACATTACTATTATTAGATGCATCCCAGTCTTATAGTAGAGAAATTGAACGATCAACAGGTGAAGTGCCAAAAAATGCAAAAAAACTACTGCCTCAAATTCGAAATCCAAAAGAAACAGCCGTGGTTATTGTCACACTTGCGGAAGCGACACCTGTTTTAGAAGCATCCAGATTACAGGTCGATCTAAGACGAGCTAGTATTAATCCGCAATGGTGGGTAATTAATCAAAGTTTATCTGGAACAAATACGAGCGATCCTATTTTAAAAGGAAAAGCTATGGCAGAAAAGGAATGGATTCAAGAAGTAAATGAAAACAAAGCTGAGAAGTGTGCTATTATTCCTTGGTTTCATGAAGAAAAAGTTGGATATGACATGCTTAAAGATTATATAAATTAACTAGTGGTGAATGGTCGAGGTGTTAGTACCTGTGCCACGTGTGATGGATTTTTTTTCAGAGGTAAAAAAGTTGTCATTGTTGGCGGCGGTGATTCTGCTATGGAAGAAGCAAATTTCTTAACGAAGTTTGTAAGTGATGAAAGAATCATTAAAACGAATTTTCCCAAATGCATAAGAAATCTAGGAGGAATAAAAAATGAAAATAACTGATGGAGCTAAACAACTATTAGAAAGTTTTTTAAATGAAAAGGGAGCAGAAGGAATTCGTCTATATTCTGTAGCTGGTTGCTGCGGATCACAATTTGCGATTTCTTTAGACACACCAGAGGAATCAGATACGATTCAAACCATAAATGGAATTAAGGTAGCTTTTGATTCGCAAATTACAGGAACTGATGAATTAACATTAGATAAAGAAGAAAATCAAGAGGGTGCAGGATTAGTTTTAATAGGTGCAAATAGCTGTTGTTAAGGCAGACACAATCTTTTACTAGTCTTTAAAAGAACTAAGATATACTTTTTAAACAAAACAGATTTAATAAAAGGCTTAATACAACCGGTTAGTTCATAACTAATCGGTTTTTTGATGTAATGAATAGAATGGATTTAGTTCATTTTTTGGTTGTTCTATATCCTCTAGCTTTGCGTTTTGCAGCTTGAACCAGACTATTGATTCCCTCAAGGAGGCCATTTGTCATCTTTGAAACGAACCATCTTAAAATGCCTTGTTCAACGCCTTTTATAAAAGCTGGAGATATATCACTACAGACTTCTTTAATGTTTTTTGGAGCGATTCCATTATCCCTTAAAAAGGTACGATCTCTAGAGTTTTCTTCCTACTCGTATGGGTTAGGTCATTCAAAAAGTTTAGCATTTACACACTTCATTTTACTGGAACTTAAAAATGTCGTATATTTAGAGAAGAAAAGAATTAAGAAAATAATATATTAACTTTAAGGAGAGAAAAATACAGAAAATGAAACTTGATACAAGTAAAGAAGCAGCACCCCTTTATATCCAGGTTAAGAACGATATAAAAATGAAAATCGAAAATAAAGTTTGGAACCCAGGGGAAAAAATACCTTCTGAATTAGATCTTTGTAAAACCTATGATGTTAGTAGAATTACTGTTAGGGAAGCCATAAATGAATTAGTATGGGAAGAGTATTTAATTAGAAAAAGACCCAAGGGAACTTTTGTATTAGACCAAAGCGAGCAATTTGAAGACAGTAATAACTATTATACTCATGTTAAAGGCTTTACCTTTGAAATGAATGAACTAGGGAAGCAGGCAACTACAAAAAAAGCAGAAATATTAATAGTCAAAGTAGATTCCACTGTTGCGAAACAATTAAACATATCTGCAGGGAAAAATGTGTATTTACTCAAAAGGGTCCGAGGGACAGAAGACAAAATAATGGTCTTCTTTAAAACATATATTAAAACAACTATTAACTTATCAAGCAATCCAAAAGATTATTACGGATCGTTATATGAATTGTTAAATGATAAGGGAATAAAAATTTCAAAATTCAAAGAGTATTTAGAAGCTGGAATGCCTACGGAAGAAGTACAAAAGGAATTAAATATTTCAGCAGACACTCCAGTTTTAAAACGGGTAAGAAAGTCGTATTGTAAAGAATTTGATTTTGCGGAATATACAGAGTGTTTTTACATTGGAGATCAATATCGATATTATATTGACTTTAACACGACCATATAAGGAAAAAAATTTAAAAAATTTTAACAAAATGTATTGAAATAGATAAACTTTTTAGGTATTCTATTGTCATAACATTATAACCTTGTTCGCCAGCTTTTTATTTCAAATGTGATATTTCGGTTATTAATGTCATAACATTATATCTATAAGGAGGACGAAATGTCTAAATACAATAAATCTCCCGAAATAGTTGTAAATAATCATGACCATGATGCCTGGAAAGGATATGACGAGATTGTTTCGACTTTATATTATAAATTGAAAACGATTTCAGGAAAGAAAATATTGGTGATAGATTGCTATCCAGGTGTAATCTATTCTGAAATTTTACAAGAGTTGATTAGGCCATTAAATCCAGAACTATTGATCCATTCGGATGATTTAGCTTTCTCTGGAGAGCATATTACCAAAATGATTGAACGTAATTTAACGGATGACCGGGTCTTTGGTGTTTTATCCTCTCGTACAATGGATGAATTTTTTGATGAAGAAAAGGTGAGAGAAGCAAAAGAGAAGATTGAAAATCTACAATCAGGTTTGGTTATCATATATGGTGTAGGTGCATCTCTCATTGAGCAGCCAGATCTATTAATTTATGCTGATTTAGCTAGGTGGGAAATTCAGCAACGGTATCGGACGAAATCCATTGGGAATTGGAAAATGGAAAACTTTGAAGAAGATGTACTTAAAAAATATAAACGAGGCTATTTTGTAGAATGGCGTGTAGCAGATCGACATAAGAAAGGGTTATATCATCAAATTGATTTCCTTTTAGATACCAATGAAAAAAATAACCCTAAAATGATAACTGGAAAGGCATTTCTTGATGGATTACACCAAGCAGTTAAGCGTCCATTTCGACTGGTTCCATACTTTGACCCAGGTGTTTGGGGTGGTCAATGGATGAAAGAAAAGTTCGATTTGGAACGTTCAGAAAAAAACTTTGCTTGGAGCTTTGACGGTGTTCCAGAAGAAAATAGTCTATATTTAAAATATGGTGAAGTAAGGGTTGAAATTCCGTCTACTAACCTAATTTTTAACCATCCGGTTGAATTATTAGGTGATAGAGTTCATGCGAGGTTTGGAACAGAGTTTCCAATTCGATTCGATTTCTTAGATACGATGGGCGGTCAAAATTTAAGCCTGCAAGTGCACCCGTTAACCGAATATATTCAAGAGAAGTTTGGAATGCATTATACACAGGATGAAAGTTATTATATTCTAGATAAAGAAGGGGATGCGGTTGTTTATCTAGGAGTTAAAGAGGATATAAGTCCGGATGAAATGATAGAGGATTTAAGAAAAGCTGAAAAGGGACTTATTTCTTTCCCTGATGAAAAATACATCAATGTATTTCCAGCGAAAAAACATGATCATTTTCTGATCCCTGCTGGAACGATCCATTGTTCTGGGGAAAATACAATGGTATTAGAAATAAGTGCAACACCATATATTTTTACCTTCAAATTATGGGATTGGGATCGTTTAGGTTTAGATGGATTACCAAGACCAGTCCATATTGACCACGGTGAAAAGGCCATCCAATGGGATCGTAATACAGCCTGGGTAAAGGATAATCTTATTAACCGATTTGAAAGAATTGCTGAAGGTGACGGCTGGGTAGAAGAACGAACAGGACTGCATGAGAGGGAATTCATTGAAACAAGAAGGCATTGGTTTTCAACGAAGGTAACCCATGAAACACATGGAAGCGTTAACGTTCTTAATTTAGTAGAAGGTGAAGAAGCCATTATCGAAAGTCCTACTGGAGAATTTGAACCATTTATTGTTCATTATGCAGAGACTTTTATCATTCCTGAATGTATAAAGGAATATTCTATTAGACCATATGGAGAATCTGAAGGAAAATTACTTGCTACTATAAAAGCTTTTGTACGTGTATAAAATTATGAGGAGTTGAAAGAAATGATCGGAATTTTGGTTACCTCCCACGGTGATTATTGCCACTCACTAATTAAATCAGGTGAAATGATAGCAGGAAAACAGGAAAATGTAGTAAGTATTGCGTTAGAAGAGGATGGTATTGAAGCGTTTTCTCAAAAGTTAACAGAGACACTAAATGACATGGTAAATCGTTTTGATTCTGTACTAATATTGTGTGATTTAAAGGGAGGGACACCGTGTAATGAAAGTTTAAAGTATGTTCTCTACAATGAGAGCAAAATAAAGATTATTCCAGGTGTTAATTTGCCCATGTATTTAGAGGTGGTTAGCAGCACTGGTTTTGTAAAGGATATAAATGAATTAGCCACAATTGGTCACAATGCTGGAATCCAATCAATAGAAGTTTTGGATATTTAGGGAGGGGAATAAAGATGCCGATTTCATTTGTAAGAATTGATGACAGAGTTATTCACGGTCAAGTTGTAGCAAGATGGTCAAGATTTAAGCCGTGTAATGGAATTTTGGTTATTGATGATAAAATTGCCCAAGACCCTTTACAAAAAAAGGTATTTACGAATGCAGCACCGACTGGTGTAAAAGTAGGGGTTTATAATGTTGAGGAAGGGTTAGAGAAAATTAGTAAGGCTAAGATAGCGAAAAATAGCTATTTTGTCATTGTTAAAACTCCAGTTACATTAAAGGCAATTATCGAGAAAGGGGGAGACTTCGGTTCAGAAGTTAATGTTGGTCCTATGAGTGCAAGAAGCAATGCAAAAACCGTTGCGAAAAATGTTGCAATCACAGATGAAGAAAAGAGTGCATTTGACTTCATGGATAGTAAAGGAATTGATATTGACTTCCAACTAATCCCAGATGAAACCGCGCTCAATTGGAAAAAAGTCCGACAAAATTATTAATAAAGGGAGGGAATATTATGGATTTTGTTTTATTAATACAAGCATTTTTGATAGGGGTCTTTTGTTACTTAGGATCAGTTTCATCTCCTTGGCTGATGGGTGTATCTGGTGGTTATTACGTAGTCGGCCGTCCATTAGTTGCCGGTCTTATTGTCGGATTAATATTAGGTGACATTACAACTGGTATTATTTTGGGTGTAGCTGTTCAGGCGGCTTTCATTGCAACAATTTCAACAGGGGGAACACAAAACTCAGAGATTACCTATGCTGCCTATGGTGGAATTGCGCTTGGAATCCTAACAAAAGCTGACACCGGTGTAACCGTTACTCTATCCGTTGGTATTGGTGCTTTAGGTCTAATTCTTCATAACGTAATGATGGTTACAAACTCTGCTTGGAATAAACGTGCAGATCGAGCAGCTGAAGCAGGAGATGCCCGTGGTATTATCCTGAATAATTCCTTTTATCCGCAGATTGTGAACTTTTTGCTTCGTGTCGTACCAGTTGCACTTGCCATCTACTTTGGACAGGAATTTGTTACCAAGGCGTTGGATGTTATTCCTGGAGACGTAACTCAAATAATGAATGTATTAGGTGGCTTGTTACCTGCATTGGGGATTGCTTTATTAATGAACTTATTAATTAAGGATAAATTTCAGCTTATCTTTTTCCTTGCCGGATTCGTTATTATCGCGTTTATTGTTAAAAATATGATTGCGCTTACTGTTATTGCTAGTTTAATAGCCTATGTTATTTATCTAGGTGCAGGGTCTTCTAATCATACTGAAATTGAAGATGAGGTGATCTAAGAATGAAGAAGTTAGATAAAAAGGATTTAAGAAAAGGTTGGTTATATTGGGCAATGTACCACTTATCTTCCATGAGCTTCGAAAAACTAGAAGCCCACGGTTTTGCCCACTCCATGATTCCTATTTTAAATAAGTTATATAAAGGTAATCCAGAGGAATACAAGAAAGCTCTAAAAAGACATTCTGTTTTTTACAATACTGAACCTCAATCTGGAAGTCTTGTAAATGGTATTGTTGCTTCATTAGAAGAAGAAAAAGCAAACGGAAAAGAAATTGATGATGAAATGTTCCATAGTGTAAAAACGGGGATTATGGGTCCGATTGCAGGAATTGGTGACTCTACTATTCAGGGAATTATTATTCCGATATTACTTACTATTGGAATGGGGATTTCATCAAATGGTAATCCACTAGGAGTATTTGTTTATATTATTGGTTATTTAGCTATTATATTGTCTTTGTCTTACTTTTTATATTTTAGAGGTTATCATTTAGGTGTGAATGCTGTTGATGGTTTAATTGGAGCAAACTCTGAACGATTAAGAAATGCTTTTAGTGTGTTAGGTACACTTGTTATCGGGGGATTAGCAGCTTCATTCGTACATTTAACAACCCCTTTAAAAATACCAAATGGTGATGCAACCATTGAATTACAAAAAACTTTAGACGGTTTCTTCCCAGGCTTATTATCTCTTCTTGCGGTATTATTTTGTTGGTACTTAATTTCAAAGAAAAAATATAGTGGAACAAAAGTTTTGCTCATTTTAGTAGCTTTTTCTATTATCGGTGTTCTATTACATGTTTTTTAATTAAAAATGAAGAGTTCAAAAGGCCTCCTTTTATTTTCCCAAAGAAGGCCTTTTTTTAAAAGAATTTTAAGCTGAGTTACACCAAATGCCCTTTACAAAATTCAAAAAAGAAAAGGTCTGTTGTTCCCCATTCGGAAGGATGACCTTATCAATCGTAATCCCAAATCGATCTACTTTTTCATTAATAGAACTCAAATTTTCCAAACCATAAAATTAACATCACCAATATGTTAATGGGATGGGGCATACAGTAAGCTTAGTTTACAGGAAAAGCAAAGTTAAACCTAATTCAGGAGGTTATAAAAGTGCAACCTTTATTTTTAAAACCAGTTTTTAAAGAACGAATTTGGGGTGGAACAGCCTTACAAACAGAATTTGATTATGATATTCCATATGAAAAAACAGGTGAATGTTGGGCAATTTCCGCTCATCCAAATGGACCTTCGATCATAGAAAATGGACCATATGCTGGTATGGCGATGGACGAGCTATGGAAAAAGCATCCTGAGCTATTTGGCAACCCAAAAGATGAGGTCTTTCCTCTTTTAACAAAAATATTAGATGCGAATATGGATTTATCTGTTCAGGTCCACCCAGAAGATTCTTATGCAAAGGTTCATGAGAATGGTGAGCTTGGCAAAACAGAATGCTGGTTTATCCTTGACTGTAAAGAAGGAGCCGATATGATCTTCGGCCACAATGTGAAAACAAAAGAGGAATTAATCGAGCAAATAAACAAAGGAAATTGGAACGAGCTGCTGCGAAGAGTGAAAATTAAGCCTGGTGACTTTTTCTATGTTCCCAGCGGAACCATTCACGCATTATGTGAAGGTACTCTAGTATTAGAAACACAGCAAAGTTCTGACACAACCTACAGGGTGTATGATTATGATCGTAGGGATGACAACGGTAACTTGCGGGAACTTCACTTAGAGAAAGCCATAGATGTAACAACTGTGCCACATCATGATACTGAGGTTGCGCCTAAAGTTGAGAAAAGGAAGAATGTAACGATTATCACGTTTGTAGAATCAGAATTTTTCTCAGTGTACAAGTGGGATATAAAGGGGGAAGCTGTTTTTTCATTTAATGATCAATATCTACTTTTAAGTGTCATCAAGGGTGACGGTGTCCTTGTTCATAATGGAGAGAAATACTCACTGAAAAAAGGAACGCATTTAATTATTCCGGTGGGATTAGGTGAATTTGAAGTAGATGGGGACTGTGAATTGATGGTTTCCCATCCGTAATGATCGGAAACATTTAAAAAGGAACTGTAAAGTATATTACTGAGAACAACAAGTCTGTTGCTCAAGAGGCAAGAGAAGTAGAGGTTAACGAAATTACATTCAAGCGATCTTATCATAAGTCAGTCTACTGGGTTTTGGCCATATTCTGGAGCTTTTATTTTACATAAGTAACCATTTTCAACATATTAATTTCCCTTACTTCTTCATCTAATCTCGGTAAATTAGTGATCAACAAACGATTTTTATAAATTAAAGCCATCTAAATCAATTGTTATATCACATGAATTACTGTAAGTAGTAAGCTTTAATGAAGTGGGAGCTTCTTTATAAGATACAGCGATATCTCCTGACTTTGTTCCTATAAATAATGACTTTCCTTCTTTTTCATCTTTGATCGATACTTCACCATCTGTTGAAAATTCATAATGAAAAATATTAAACGAATAGTTGAAACCGCTTGCAATAAAGGGTCAAGTGTATTATAATAACGTTGTTGAATATTCTGAAAACAATGTCAATATAAAATTATCTATGTAGGAGAAATTCAGTTATGGTCGGATAGATTTTCACCTATTTTTGATATTTTAAAAATAGGAGTAAAAAAAATCTTCATCATATGAAAAATGATAAATAATAGAATAACCATAGATTTATTTACAGGTGTAGTTCATCTTAGGATAGAAATACCCCGAGAACTATAATTGTTATTTTGGATATTCGTTAAATCCTGTCGACACAGGATTTAAATTTTGGATTATATTGTTATAACAATATATCAATATATCAATACATTGGTGTATTGGAAATACATAAATTGTAATAATCTTTTAAAGGAGGAAAGAGAGAATGAATCGGTCAAAAAAACGCTATTAAATTTATTTCGGATTTTACTAATCCATAATAAATAATGGAATTCATTTGTTATTGAAGGCAGTTCACTTTAATATCATTAAAAAACTTATGTACAAAAGGAGTATGAAATTTATGAAAAAGACAATTGTTTTGCTTTTAAGTACTGTTATGTTATTGCAATGTATTTTCATTCCATCAAAGATTCTTAATGTGAAAGCAGAAGAAAATAAATACAATAACGACTATGTGGCAAATGTTGATTTTGATAAATTTGACAAGAAAATTAAAGAAGATGATTTGATGTTGACAGTGAAAAAAACACTTTTAAATGCGAATAAATACGCTTTAAACGGATGGTATAAGGATAAAAAACACCTTGATACGCAAGAAGACCAAGAGTATTACAATCTTTACAAAGCTGCCGGTTCATCTTTGAATAATGTCAATGAATATATTTATCGTTTCCCGGCAGCTCAGGCATTTGGGCTGGCTGTTTCACTTAAAACAGGTGCTTATGATGAAAGTTATACTGGAGTAAGTGAAGAAGAGGCAAAAAATTACGTAATCAAATTATCAACTTCTGTTGCATATGCCCATAAATCCAATGGCGGTAATTATAAGCCTTGGGGAGATGATTGGCAGGCAGCTCATTGGGCATATTATGCAGGGTACGCAGCATGGCTATTTTGGGACGATCTGAATGAGGAACAAAAAAAATTGATACTAAACATGATTACTCATGAAGCAGATCGTTTTATCAATAAAAATGCTGATTATTGGAAACTTACAAACGGAAAAGAATTATACCCAGGAGATTCAAAAATTGAAGAAGATAGTTGGAACTCCGAATTATTGAATCTGGCTTCTCATATGTTACCACGACATGAACATGCAGATGAGTGGTATTACCGTATGATCGAATATCAGTTAGCTTCCTTCTCTACTCCAGAGATGAATGAAAGTGATGAAATCATACATGGAAGAAAAGCAAAAGACTGGGTTTATGGATATAATGTCAATAGCGATGGAACAGTCATCAATCATAATCGTATCCATCCAGCCTATAATGCAGCGGCAACCGGAGTAAACAGCTCGATTGTTAATAGCCTAGTTGGCGAAAAACTTCCACTAGCTGCAAAATACAATTTGGACAATCTTTATAGTGGATTAACTGATGCAACCTTTACATCTCCACCGTATGATGCACCTGGTGGAACAATTTATATAAAAGATTCTGGCGAAATATATTATCCTCAAGGTTCGGACTGGGGCAAGGGATTATATGATGTATTTGCCAATATTGATATTTCTGCTTACGTATATGGATATGATAAAGATGCGAAAAAATGGGCAGAATTGCATACAAATAAAGTTTTAGAACAACAAAACCGCCATGAAGATGGTCATACGTATGAGCCAAATGAATTTACCTATTTAGGAAATGAGGAAGCAATATCAACAAGAATGGGCTCTGCTTATATGACGCTTTGGTTAAATAAAAAAGTAGGTGTGAAATTTTCTAACAAGCCTGTAGAATTTCCACATAAGGATTTACCAGGTATTGAAAAAAATCAGGAATATGTTTTTGCAAGCGAAAGTACATATGTTCGCGGCGGAAGTAACGCTAACATTTCCTATTATCCAACAGACGTAATGGAAGTGAAAAATGATGGAGGCGAAGCTTCCTCTTATTCCCGAGAAGGTTATCTAAAATTTGATTTATCTGAAATAGAAAACTATCCTAAATCAGCAATGCTTTACCTTCCTGTAGTAGAAGTGGGAAGCTTAGTAGAACCTAAAAATATAACAAATTCTATTGAATTGGTAGACGATAATTCATGGTCTCAAGAAAATCTTACATTTAAAAACAAGCCCCAAAAAACTGGGGAAATAATAGAAACATGGACTCCAATTAAAAATGGGCTGATGATTGATATAAGCGAATATGTAAAAAAAGCATATGATTCAGATGGTAAATTGAGTCTAAGGATCTTTTCCAATGTTAGTTCTTCTGGAGATACTTTTGTAAAATATGGAACAAGTCGTCAGGCTGATCCAAATTATAAACCAAGATTGACATTGACATATGGAAATGAGAATGGAGGAGGTTCCAATGGCGGGCAAGCAGTAAGCATTAAAGTGATACGCGATTTGCTAGACTATTACCTGGAGACAGGTGATGTGAAAAATCCACTTTATAATCAATTGAGAAATAAATTAGAACAGGCGGAGCAGTTCAAAAATCAAGGTCAAGAAAAGCAAGCTGTTAAACATATGAAAGATTTCATAAATCACTTGAATAATAATGCTATGGATAAATTTGTGTCTGACCAATCCAAGAGTCTGCTAAATCATGACACACAAATTCTAATTGACGATTGGTCGGAAGAATGATTAATAACTAATGGAAACTTTAGCCTTAATGGCTATCCTCTTCATAATCAACTGGAAATAGTATACATTGTGTAGGTGGGTTTGACTCATCTCTATAAGCTTGAGAGAGTGAACCTTCTAAAGGGACATCATTCGATAGTATATTGCCGAAAAAAGGACGTTCATAAGACAATAGGTCTTAAAACGTCCTTCTTTTATTATTAAAAATTCTTCAAATGGAATGAAATGACCAGGGTACATTGGCAACTGTTCAAAGTTAATTTTTTCTGCTGTAATGATTGAATCTTTTCGTAAAAATTTGCTGTTATGACTGATAGAATTTAAACTGCATTTTGCAGAACCTGTCCATCGCTCATTTTAATGATAGAGTCAACATAAGAAAGCATTTCTTCATCATGTGTAACCATTAAGGTAGTGATGTTTAGCGTTTTCGTTAAATTTCGGATTAACATCATAACATCTTTAGACCTTTTTGAATCTAAACTTGCAGTTGGTTCATCCGCAAAGAGAACTTTTGGTTTATGGATAATCGCACGAGCAATTGCAACCCGCTGCTTTTCCCCGCCAGATAATGAAGAAGGATAAGCATTTTTTCGATGGTCCATTTCAACTAATTTTAGTATTTTGTCAACTTCTTTTTTCTGTTCGTGTTTCTTTAGTTTAGATTCAGATACATCCAGCATGAGCATCAGTTGCTCTTCTACTGTGAGAAAAGGAACAAGATGCGCAAATTGAAAGACGAAACCAAATTTACTTGCTCGTACTTTCCGTACTTGTTCTGAACTCATATTAATCATATTTGTTCCTTCGAATATTACTTTGCCATCTGATGCGGGTTGAAGTCCTGCTGCTATTGTAAGGAGTGTACTTTTACCAGATCCTGATGCACCCACTAATGCTGTTATCTCTCCTTCTCTAAGGGAAAGATTAATTCCTTTTAGTATTTCTTCCTTCACTTCACCATTAGTAAATGTTTTTCTAACTTCATCTATTGTAAATATTGCCATATTAAATCTCTCCTTGTTGTATTGCTTGTAATGGTTCGACTTTTTTTATTTGAATACCTGATAGTGTAGCTCCAATAAAACCTATAATTAAGAAGACTATCGATAATTGTACTGTTGTATCAGTAGTTAAGCTAAAAGGCATTCCTTTAGGTGCAATCATATTAAAAACTTGACTGAGTGAAACTGATAAAACAAGAGCAATAACGGTAATAAACAACATTTGTGTCCACATCATTTTAAACAAGGCACTTGTTTTTACACCGATTGCTTTGAGAATACCGTATAAACCAATTTTTTGAACGTTCATCATATAGAAAAAGATTGCAAACAACATTCCACTAATGATAACCAAAAACCAAACAATCATATTTAGGGACATCTGTTCTGCTTTATAACTCGCAATTGTATTAAGGAACTGATTATTCGAAAATGATTGTAAGCCAGCGACTTGAGTTGAATCTCCTCCCGGTACGAAAATCAATTGCATTTCATTGACCCGGTAAATTTCTTTGTAGGCATCCATATTAATATAAGCGACAGGTGCATGGCTGAATTTACGCTGGTCCACAAAACCTTTTACGATAAACTTGCCACTGTACTGATTATTCGTTAAGGTATCTCCAATTTTTATACCCTTATCTTCCATAGATCGATCTAGTACGATTTCCCCTTTTTTAACATTTTTAAACAAACTTGAATCGGTCGATGTAACAAAGGCGACGCTTTGTTGCTTACCAGCACGATCATTCAAAAATCCCATTTGAATTGAAAATGCTACAGCATCTTTCTGTTTGCTTAACATTTTATCTTGAATACTGCTATCTATTCTTGACATATTATAGGTTTCGTTTGCATCTTTCGACATATAAAATTGTCCGTTGGGTAAATCTTTAATTAAAGCAGCATTGTCCTGTGATAATCCATTTGCCAAACCAGATATAATAAATGTTAATAAACTAACAAGAAAAACGATTGAACCTAAGATCATAAACCTTACTTTATTTTTTTTAATTTCTTTCCATGCTATGTTCATCTTAATTCCTCCAATGTCTTTTGACATCCTTAGTTTATAATCGTTATGTGAATAGAAGATGAACATGAAATTACATTTAAAGCGAAATTGAAATGATATTGAGTGAAGGTAGATTCTATTGATTCGAAACTAGCGTTACGGGATATGAAAACCTAGAGAAATATTAGAAGGTAAGGAAGTATTCCTAAACGGGGTCAAAAAAGGAAATCTAGGTTATATTCTAAAGACACAAATGATATTAAATGGGTTGAACTGTTAACAAGCGATGTCGTAAATGCTCAAAATCCTGTATTGATCATGCAGGATTTTGTTGTTTTTATTGTACTGTAGGGGCAAGTTAGTGATAGAAGAAGGAAATAAAACATATTATTTCAGTTATGCGCTAAAAAAGGGTGGATTCAGGACAAAACGATAGAAAAGGACAATAAATTCGTTGACTCTCCCCTTAGGGGAGGATTTACATTATGTTTTGTAAGGTTTTTTTAAAGGAGTAGAACAATATGCAAAAACAAAAAATGACGTTAGCTATAGTATTAATGAATCTATTCATTGCCTTTTTAGGAATTGGCCTTGTTATTCCAGTTACTCCTACAATCATGAATGAGTTAAATTTATCTGGATCAGTTGTCGGCTATATGGTTGCTGCTTTCGCTGTCACACAGTTAATTGTGTCACCAATTGCGGGCCGTTGGGCAGACCGATTTGGGCGAAAAAGAATGATCATTAATGGTCTAATAATTTTTAGTATTTCAGAGTTTTTATTCGGAATCGGAAAAACAGTTGAGGTTCTTTTTATTTCTCGTATGCTCGGCGGTGTCAGTGCAGCCTTCGTGATGCCAGCTGTAACAGCATTTATTGCAGATGTTACAACGGTTGATACACGGGCAAAAGCGCTGGGATATATGTCGGCAGCTATTTCAACAGGTTTCATTATTGGCCCTGGTATTGGCGGTTTTTTAGCAGAGATTGGTTCTCGTTTACCGTTCTTCTTTGCAGCAGGCTTAGGATTATTCGCGGCCATTTTATCTATTATCGCACTTCGTGAGCCAGAACGAAATCCTGGAAATGGAGAAGTAACCGGGCAAAAACCAGGGATTAAACGTATTTTTGCACCGATGTATTTTATATCCTTTATGATTATTTTAATCTCACAGTTTGGTTTAGCAGCCTTTGAATCGTTATTCGCACTATTTGTCGATCATAAATTTGGCTTTACATCGAAGGATATTGCCATCATGATATCAGGCGGAGGCATTATAGGTGCGATTGTTCAAGTTGCATTATTTGATAACTTTACTAAATGGTGGGGTGAAATTCGTTTAATTCGTTATAGCCTAATTCTCTCGACGATCCTTGTATTTTTAATAACATTCGTGAACACATACTTTACTATTTTACTTGTTACCATAACAGTATTTCTCGGATTTGATTTAATACGACCAGCTTTAACAACGTATTTATCAAAAATTGCTGGCAATGAACAAGGATTTGTTGGCGGTATGAATTCGATGTTTACAAGTATCGGTAATGTAATTGGACCAATTATTGGCGGGATTTTATTCGATATCGATTTAAACTATCCGTTTTATTTTGCAACAGTCTTATTAGCAGTTGGTATTGGGTTAACCCTTGCTTGGAAAGAGCCAGCATATCGTCCTGCATAAGTAATCAAAAAGCGTATTCTTTGTTTACCGAAAAGAATACGCTTCTTTGCTATACTTAGAGTAAGGAAGTGATAGAAATGAAGGAAAAGCTTTACACAACCGGTGAAGTCTCAAAACTAGTGAATATCTCGATTAAGGCCCTGCGTTATTACGATAAAATCAACTTATTTAAACCTGCTTATATCGATCCGGATACTAACTATCGTTATTATAAAGACTCTCAAATTTACCTTCTGGATCTAATCAAATCACTAAAATATATTGGTACACCATTAGAAGAAATGAAAAAAGTACAAGGATTAAAGAGAGATGATTTTTTCGCCTTTTTAACGGTACAAGAAAAAAATGTAAGGAAAAAAATCAATTTTTTATTAGAAATCGAACAAATTATTGCGAATGCTAAAAAGGGGTTGCAAAGACAGAAAGAATATCCTGCACTTGGTGAAGTGTTTCTTTCGTATGAAGAAGAAATACAAATTATCCAGACAAAGGCAGAAGGAATTGATCCGAAAAATATTTTACATGCTTCTTACAGTAAATTGAAGAAATTTGCTGCGTCAACTGAAGGATTTAGAAACAATGGTTATGGTGCCATTTTCTCCTATCAGCCTTATTCACATATTGATGAAGTTACTTATCAATATTTATTTACACCTGTTTTATCAAATAAACAGATTTCATTACTTAAGCAAGATACGGAAGTCGCAAAAATTCCACAAGGTAAATACGTATGTATTACGTTTAACAGCTTATCAACCGAAGATTACTTTCTAAACTTACAAAAACTAATTAATTATGTTGCGGTCCATCAATTAACGGTTATCAGTGATATATATGAGTCCTTAATTTACGTTCATAATTCTCCGAATCAACAAGAAGAATTTCTGATTGAAATGAGAATGCGCGTGACAGAAGCTACGAACAAAGGAAAGTTGAATAAGGAGTAGAGAAGTGAATAAATTTTATAGAGCGTTAACTCATGTAAACAAAATAGTTTATGAACCGAATCATTTAACTTTAAAATCAATTCAAGAAGAAAATCAAAATTCGGATTACGGTGCTGGAACATTTCAATTAAACTCTAGATCAGTTCGATTTAGAGTCGCAAAAATAACACCTAATAAAGTGGGGCAGTTTGTTGCCTTTTGGGAAAAAAACGAAAATAATAAAAATCAGCCCTTTTCATATGAAAAGGCTCCTGAGTTATTGGTTATCAATACCTCTATGAGTAATAATCAGTTTGGGCAATTTATTTTTCCGAAAGAAATTCTTGCCAAACGAAATATCCTTAAAACGAGTACTACAAAAGGGAAAATGGCAATAAGGATTTATCCTAGTTGGGATAATCCAACTAGTAAACAAGCGATAACAACTCAAAAATGGCAGTTACCCTATTTTGTTGATTTGAGTACTTCGAATAATTTACCCATACAAAAAATATTAGAACTGTATTCTCAGTAAATGGTGGTGGGGAAAAAAGAACACCTTTACAGGTGCCCTCGTACACTAAGGATGTAATTGGCTGATTACTAGGAATTAGCTAAAACTAAAAGTTGTTGATTGGCATTTTCTTTGATCACGCCACCATGGTAACAAATCACTGTTTTAATATCGTAGTTCGTAAATTTCTTAATCGACTGTAGGGCCGTCTCCATATCGGGTGTCGCATGTGGATTAGGACCCATGAGGATTCCATTTGCTGCCACAAGAGCATCCCCTGTGATTAGTGTCTTGCTTTGATGATGATACAAACTGATGTGGCCAGGAGTGTGTCCTGGGGTAAAGATAACGGTGATTCCTCCACAGAAAGGCAATACTTCCCCGTCACTAATGGTTTTATCCACTTTTGCAGTTAATGGTGTGCCAAACAGAGTTTTTATTTTCTGACGCTGTTCCTCCGGAAGAGATTCCAACATTTTAGCTACCCGTTCTGGGTTCATCTTAATTGAGGGTTTTTCACCTTCGATATAGGGCTTGTCTTCTTCATGGGCAAGGACTTCAATTTTATGATCAGCAGCCTTTAGAATTTCTGGAAGACTGCCAATATGGTCGATGTCCTGGTGTGTAAGAATCACTTTGGTCAGCTTGTTAAATGACACCCCGGCCTTCTCGATTGCTTCGCGAATCTCTCCAAGTTGACCAGGAATTCCAGTGTCAACTAAGATGACTTCGTTGTCATCCCAAATTAGCGTCGGATGAATCACACTTTGCTGCCCCATCATGTTCATAACCAATTCGATTGTTTCTATACCTTTCGCAATTTTCATTTCATTATAAAGCTCAGAGAGCCTTACCGCCACCTCCCTTTTTTTACATCATATCCTTGGTTTGTATGCACTAAATAAATTTGTCATTGAGAGTACCTTTGTCTATTTTCTTGAAACGGACAAAATAAAATCATCGATCATCGATTGAAAGCTGTCTTCTAAATTTACTGGATTCTGGAAAAATCCAAGGAAATTCAATGAGACAAAACCATGTAATAAACTCCTTAATGCTCGACTTTTATGAATCACTTGCGTTTCATCTTTGATATAAAAATCTAAAACCTGATGAATAATACCGGCAGTTTCTTTCGCTAAACGCTTTACTTCCTCATCTTCTGTACTTTGAATATTCATAAAAAGCTCATAAGCAGTCTCGTTTTCAAAAGCAAAGTCTCGATAAACATAGGCAAACTCTCTAATAGCATGTTCACCACTTTTGCCAATTAATCTTTGCATTAATTTCGCATTTAAGTTAGTTAAAAGGTATACCGTCATTTTTATTTTGAGATCATCCACATTAGTGAAATGATTATATAAAGATGGATATTTTATATCCAAAGCGGAAAAAACAGTACTTATTAAAAGTCCCTGTGTTGATTTACATGATTTTTTCATGCTCAGCAATCGGGCCAGATTGTTGAACAACAATTTTAAAGGAAATTGGATATTAATGTTAAAATGTAGATAAAATTGTGAAAGAATGTACTTAAACTAAAGGCGCAATTTAGGTCAATAAGAATTCACAGAAAAATTCAAGGATAAAGTAATAAATATGTTAATATTTAGTAAAGGGGTGGTAGTATGAAAGAGGAAAATAAACCATTTAATGATGTCATTGACCACTTTAACAAGATAGAAGGAAATGTTACGAATCCCGCAAATGCTAAATTTAGTAAGTTGCCAAAACCATTAAAATATATTGGATACTTTATGATTGCATTCTTTTCTGTATCTTTTATATTAATAATTATTTTAAGTTTATTAAACTAATTGATACTTGAATTCAAGAAAGTATGGGTTGCTGCGGCAGCCTTTTCTTTTTTAGCTAACGTAAGCAGTTTTGCACAAGAAGGATTATAAAAAAAACTAATTATTAAAAAAGTGGTAAAATTAAGAAAATGTGATAAAGAAAGTTGGGTGAGTAAATGTATTGGAAATTAAGAAATCCTCTATTATTGGGTATTATCGGAATTATATCGGGACTTGTTCAAAAGTTTCCAAATTTATTTCTTGTGAACACTTCTTATTTCATTAGGAGTGCTATTTTTATTGGTTTAATAGGTATCATTTTTACTATTTTAGAGAATACAAAAGTGAATGAAAAAAAGGTTCATTTTACGATTGGTGTTGGGATAATCCTTTTCGGTATCATCTTTGATTATCTAATGGCATAGTTTTCTAATTGTGCTAATGGGTTCGTTGGAGAAGGAATTGATCTCCTTGTTCCGCTAGGTGGGGTTAGAATAATAATAGTAAATGAGGTTGTGAATAAATGAAAAGACCTTTAGGAATATCATTAATAAGTTATTTTTACATATTTGGTGCAGTAATATTGATATCTCGACAATATTTTTTAGTGCAGAAGCAAATGAGTTTGGAATAGCAGATAGATTCGGTTTACTAAACTTCCCAGAACAAGTATTCAGGATTATAGTTGCGATTCTTTCCCTTGTCGGTATATATGGTTATATGCGTTTAAAAAGGTGGGGATTTTGGTTAAATGGTTATATATTCAGTTGGATTTGGGTTAGTAAGTTATATTCTATTATTCTCATATAACCAACAACCATTTATAGGGAATCTTATTTGGTCTGTAATCGTTCTAATATATACTTTATATGTTAGAAAATCCTTTTTCCATATAGAAAATGAAGGAAAAGTACATTGAGCATAAAATAGAAAAAGTATGGGAACTTTTGATATTGTGAAAAAATGTACTTAAAGTATGATTATAAACGAAGGAAGTGCAAAACGATGGATTTCGAAATGGTTATGCAGGAACTCGAAGCGCTAGGCAAGGAACGAATTAAGAAGACTTACTTAAGCAATGGTGCACACGAGCCGCTTTTTGGGGTGGCTACAGGCGCAATGAAGCCACACGCAAAGAAAATAAAGAAAAATCAGCCTTTAGCCGAGCAGCTTTACGCCACCGGGAACTATGATGCCATGTATTTTGCCGGCATCATTGCGGACCCAATGACAATGACGGAGGCGGATTTTGAGCGTTGGATGGATGCGGCGTATTTTTATATGCTGTCTGATTATGTGGTTGCAGTAACTTTGGCTGAAACCGATATTGCGCAAGCTGTTGCCGATAAATGGATCGCAAGCGGGGAAGAACTTAGAATGTCGGCAGGCTGGAGCTGTTACTGCTGGCTTTTGGGTAATCGCCCGGACAGCGAATTTAGTGCAAACAAGATTGCCAGTATGCTTGATCAGGTAGAAAATACGATACACGATTCTCCTGCTCGAACAAAATCCGCTATGAATAATTTTATTTACACAGTCGGGATTTCCTATTTGCCGCTCCATGATAAGGCGGTTGAAACCGCAAAGGCAGTAGGACCAGTCGAAATCAAGCGGGACAAGAAAAAAAGCAGTATTCTACTTGCTTCCGAAAATATCCAAAAGGAAATAGATAGAGGGAAGCTTGGTTTCAAGCGCAAATATGTCAGGTGTTAGCATCGCTTGTAGTGTATTGTAACTACACTAACTGCAACGAGAACTCCATACATCATTCGAAGGTTGCTGACAAGCAAGAATTGGTGGCTATTCAACAATCGGGCGCGTTTATTTAGGAACGCGTCTTTTTCGTGTATTGGGCCAATTTCCAGCTCTCTTATTTTAAAACATTGTTCATCTAAAAATTTGATAAGCATTGTAAACTTTTTACGCATTTAGACGTCTAGTATGCAGGAGGACGATGATGAATGACATAAATACGAAAAAGGAACTTAATTCTGAACTGAATATTGTATATAGGTACCTACGCAAATTAAATATCTCTCATGCGGATGCGGAAGATATTGTTCAGGAAACCGCATATAAGTACCTACTATACTCTGATACGATACAGTCTTCCAAGATTCGAAGCTGGCTCATTCGTGTAGCTTTAAACTTTCATTACGATCAGTGCAGAAAGAAAAAACGGTATGATTTCTATCTAAATAATGAAATTCTAGACACGGATATTCAAACGGATCCCGAGGCATTAATCTTGGTCAAAGAAAGAAAAGACCTACTCGAACATGCTCTTTCGAAATTGAAGCCTCGATATAGGGAACTGCTGCTTTTAAAGTATCAAACGGAGTTATCATATGAAGAGATATCAGCATTATTAGAACTTAGCGTCAGTTTAGTCAAGACGAATTTATTTAGGGCAAGGAAACAGTTTGCAAAGATTTACAAGGAGGAAAAACATGAGCGATAAACAAGATTCAAAGAATGTGGAGGATATTGATTTTCTTAGTAGTCCAGCCATGCAGAAAGCCATCAGAAAAACGAAAAGAAAACAGACGATAAAGTATGTGATTATAACGGTCCTAACAATGATCATTCTAATTACGGGTTTTTTTAGCAGTAGTCAATACCTTATCAATAAGCGAATAGAAAAAGAAGATAGTACAATGTTTGACACGGTTCATGGTGCAAACATACAAGCAAGTGGTGGGGGATATAATTATGATCTTTTCAGTGTTACCTCAGAAACAAGATACCGTAAAACAATTGGAGACCGTACTATACTATGGGATATCAAAAGGGAAAAAATCCCCCTTTTTGGGAGGAAAGAAACACTGGAAAGCGGAAATGGTATGGTGGAAGTCAATTCTCTTAATAAAAGTGCACAGAGATATGTCCGTTACAATGACTTAAATAATGAGAGAAAAATTGATTTTTATTATCCTGGATTATCTTATGATTTTTTACCAAATGAACTTAAAATTGCTACTGGTTTAGATGAGAATGTCTTGATCGAAGTTGCACTTTCCTTTAATAAACCAATGACTATAACAGAAGTAAGTAAGCAACTAGGACATGACAATGTCAATTGGTTATGGGTTGATACAACATCAGTAGCTCAAATGAAAAGGATGGAAAAAGAACTTGATAGTGATAGTAATAAAACAAAGGGCGGAGGCGGAGCATTTGGTTTTGATGTGAACCCAGAATACTCATATTCAGAAAAAAATGGACAGTTTTTTATGGATACGATGGATCAGCTGAGTCAAACTGATTCACATAAGCGTTCAATAAAAGAAGCCCTCAAAGGAATTAACGAAAACACTCAATCGACAGATGGGAAAATTCGATTAAACGGAGCCGTTGTAACAGGAACCTCTGCAGAACTGCGACGCTTTCAGAACTTGGATTTCATCCGTGCTTCGGTTCTTGGGGCGACGATTGATAAATATTAATTCATTGGTAGGTGGATACATGAAAAGCGAGAAAGAAAAGAGGAAAATCAATACAGAAGACGGTTGGAATCGAACATTCTTTGGCAATCCTACCATAAGCGGTTTTATCAATAGTAATCATATATATTCTTTATCAGATGATATTTTGCTGATTTAGTAACAAAAATGACAAGGAGGAAAAGGAATTGGGCTTTTTTGGAATATCCAATGCAGCGTGGATGCTCCAGAGGGATCTTCAACAATCGGGCACTTTAATGGAAGAAGAGTCACAGAAATGATCAATCCTTTTTAAAAGAATGATTCAATTGAAGATAGAAAATCATGTTTTGATTACTCTTTTTTCAAAACATGATCTTTCTATTTGCTCCAATCCATACGCCGCTTACCGGATGCTTGCGCTTTTCTTGTTAGCAAAGGTAATTTTAACGGACAGTCCAATGCCATTTAATAGCGTCTTTTTCAACACTTTTGACAAAATGGTCTTTTCCATCGCCATATCCATCAATATCATTGGGATATTGTTCCGCAAGTTTGCTCTTTAATTCCCCATACTGTTTACATATTTCGGGGTGTTCACGAAGGTAATCTCTAAATGACAAGTGTCTTTCAATTTCTTCGAAGTTGTTATATTGGAAAGCATGAATTTGGTGAGTACGATTATCTCCACCTTTGCGGAAATATCTTCGTCCGGTGATTCCAAATTCACCCATAACCTCATACCCAAGATCTTCAAATGGTTTAGAAAATGAGTCCAAATTATTAATATCATTGACCACAAGTAAAATATCAATAATTGGTTTTGCTTTTAGACCTGGTACCGAAGTACTGCCAATATGAAAACTGTTTACCAATTCTTCTTGAAGAATAGGCTTAATAGCCTGTTCTTCTTTTTTATACTCATTTTTCCAATTTTGATCATATTCTACAACTTTTATAATCATTACTCACACCTCTTTCCTAAATAAAAGTAAAACTTGGTATCAGCTAGTTGTAAGTATACCTAAACCGTATAAACAAATGTAAAGATTGTCTATGATAGTTATTGGATTTTTTCAATAGACCAGTTCAAAAATCTTCTCGAAAATCATGGGATTTTGATTCTTTCCTTGTTCGGGAGTAGAAACCTGTCCCTCTGTCCTATTAATGGTCATAATTGATTTACAATCCCTTGTAACCATTGTAACCAAACTGTAAATGTCTACGTAAAACCCTTTAGGGCAGGGGTTTTGGTCATACAACAAAGTAGTTCGGAATATTTTCCCACAAAGACCAGTCGCTTTAATATGTTACACTCAGTTGTGAGAAAAAGTAAAATACTTTAGGAGGTAACCTATGAAAAAACGTTTGGTTACAACTACACTAGCATTCTCCATTGGTTTTAGTACTTTTTTGGCAGCCCCTATCGCTATGAATCCAAAAAAGGTCTCAGCTGCAACCGTTAATACTCAAAACAATCAACTAGCAGTCGAAGCAAAGGCAGATCAATTAATTCAAACGGGGAAGAGTCTAATAGGGAAGGCTACTTACAGTACTACCGAGTATAAGTCAACTTACCCTTACAAATTTTCATGTGCAACATTCATTGATTATATTTTTAAACAGAATGGGGTAGACCTTGCTACTTACAATGAAGATTATATGGTGCAGCAAGGGACATACGTCCCAAGAAATCAATTACAAAAAGGGGATTTAGTGTTCTTTAAAAGTAAGAAAACGGGCACGGATCCAGATCATGTAGCGTTGTATATTGGCAACAATAAAGTGATTCATATGGCTGACTCTAAACAAAATATTGTTATTGCTGATATGAATAGTAAGCCATATTATACAGACGCTTACTTTTCTGCCCGAAGAGTACTACCAAGCTTACTCCCTTCAAACCCAGCAACAAAAGGGGATAACATTGTTGGACAAGCATTTAATTTAATGAAAAAAGTGACCATGGGCAGTGTTAATGATGAAAAAGCAATGAAGTTTACAGGTACAGGCTTTGTTAACTATGTTTATAAAACAAATGGCGTTAATTTAGGAACAACTAATATAAAAGAACAAATGAAACTAGGCACCACAGTTTCACGTGGAAACTTAAAGAAAGGTGATTTGATCTTTTTCAATAGTGTTATAGGTTCAAGCACACCGTCTTTAGTAGCCATTTACGCAGGAGATCACAGAATCATTATTCCAACTTCTAGCGGTATCTCAACTAGGGTTCTGTTTGTTGATTACTATGCCCAGCATTATATCACGGCAAAACGTGTTTTCTAAGACAGTGTTTTACAGGTAGAGAAAGAGCCCGCAGCCAAGTACCGTACCAGCAGATAAAATTCTGTTTGGGCTAAGAACAACTATGCTACAGCAAGACGTGTTCTTTGATTGTGTAATGGAAAAAGAAGTTAAAAAAATCAGAAGCATTCGATGCTACGGCATTCGAATGCTTCTTTGTTATTAGGTCGTTTTTAAACTGTTCGCAAAATCTATCATGGAGCGGCTTGACATAGGCCCCTTAATAAGTAGAATTGCGTTACCATCAAGTATAGGATCTAATACTTCTTTAAGACCACTGACATTTTGAAACATATGGATATTTGCCTTGCTTCCGTCTTGTTTCGCTTGTCTTGCTATTTCTTCTGCCTTACTTCCGATTGTAACTAGAGTGTGGATGTTTCGCTTCGCAACCAAAGTACCAATTTCACGATGATACTTCTTTTCAAAATTTCCTAATCTATTAATATCGCCTAACACAAGAATGATATTTTTACCCTCGCCAATAGAATCAAGCACCTTTAATGCGGCTTCCACAGAAGTGGGATTATTTGTCCATGTATCATCTATAATCGTACTCCCGCCGAACCCATTTGAAAACTCCAGATGCCTCGCCATATTTTTAAAGGTTGCAAGGCGAGAAATTCCTTCCTTAATATCCATTCCCATATCGTTCACAGCCGCTAGTGCAGCTAGTGCGTTAAATACTTGATGCTCGCCATAGCCGGGGATAAAAGCTTCGTACGTACGATTTGAAACATGTAGCAGGAATTCCATTCCATTATTCGCGAATTTAATGGTGGAGGCTCTGAAATCAGAGCGCATATCGGTTCCAAAATAAATAATCTTTCCTTTAAATGAATGCAGTGGAATCTTTTTAGTATTTTCATCATTAGCATTTAAAATCAATGTACCGTCTTTTTTCACTCCATCAACTATTTCAGCCTTTGCTTTTATATACCCTTCAAGATTTCCGCATCCATCTAAATGATGGACACCGATCGTGGTAATGATCCCAATTGTAGGTTGATAAATCAAACACTGATGCTTAATGTTACCTGAATTTCCTAGCCCATGTTCAAAAACCGCTGCATCTGTTTTTTCATCAATCCCCATTAGATACGGTAATGATCTTCGTGGTTCATTCTTGCTGCTTTCGGAAGCTTGGACATTTTGATCCTTGCTTAAAATATGTTTAATCATATCTTTCGTTGTTGTTTTTCCACATGTTCCCGTTATTGTCACAACAGGGATATGAAAAAGACCACGGTAATACTCGATAAATTTCCAGTATGCTTGCACAAGACTATCAACTTTGATGACTGTCGTATTCGGGAGGGCCATTTTCAGCTCCGAAGTAGGCTTATCCGAAATCACGAGAGAAGGTCCCTTTTTATTAATCGCATTCCAATTAATTGTATCGTCCCTGCTAACAAACAAAAGGGTATATCGCTTTGTATGATCGTGACGATTATAATAAATGGTCTCTCTTACCTGCCAACTTTCTGAACCATTAATTAATTTGCCCTGAAGCAATTGTCGAATGTCTTTCACTAATAAAGGTTGCAAACAACTTCCTCCTTTCCTCTGAATAGCATATGAAAATCCGAGTCAAATTGTATAGGTGTTGCGTTGGAATATGCTAATGCCTTTCTATGCCGACATAAAGCAAGCTTCAAAAAGGAAGAAAGGAAGGAGAGGATATATATATAGGACAAACCAAATAAATTAATAATGTAAAAGACGGTTGTAAAGAAATATATGTTAATTCTTAGCTCTACTCTTTCTGTCATCTTATTTTGATATTCTTCGCAGAGATGTGATTTTCTCATATAGTGTTAAATCATGCAGAAGCTTGAAATTCCCGTTCACAAGTGGAGCGGTATTCACCTCATATAGCCAAACCTGCTTCTCTGCATCTAAACCCATGTCAATGCCAAATTCCTTGTTATTTGGATACACAGGGCTTATTTTTTTTGCTGTATTTAAAATACAATCATGTAGTTTTTCTTTTACCTGCTGCTGATCCTCTTCTGTATAACCGAGCATATCAGTAAACAGAGTATCCAGTTGGATTGGTGTTCCGCCTATAAGGGAGGTGGTAACAATAGATCCAGGTGCCCCGAGACGGACACAAATGCCGCCTATGGTCCACTCTCCCCTTACACGAAGGACGTGTGCTCTTATGTCAAAATTTCTTTGATCCAAGGTGACACTTTCTATTCCTTTTTGTATGATATGGCGAGTATGAGAGGTCATAAGTTGAACAGTTTTCCATAAATCAGGGAACTTGTGAAATTCTTGGGGTGTCGCCGATTCACTTCTGCGTATTAAATACAATCCATTTTCTGCATTCTCGATTCGGATAACTCCTTTCGATTTGCAGCCTTGATCCGGTTTCAAATAAATCTTGTTGTAGGATTCCATCATTTTCCTGAATGCGCGATATTCAAGTATCTCTGTATGAGGCAGATAATCTTTAGTTTCAGGGTAGGACTGAAGAACATAAAACATGACGGCTTTACTTTTTACCTGGCGTCTTTCAATAGCCATTGGCTCACCTTCCTAAGTATCTTAAATGTTTTGGACTAGCCTTAATATTTCAATACACACAGTAAATTCATATATATTAAATTATGAATTTTTATATTTAATGTATAGTTACCTGTCCAAAATGAAGAGAATTTATTTCACCATTAATATTAACGATAAAAGATAACCTAATAATCTCTTTTTACCTTATACGCCGTGCCCGCCATTTCCTGTATCTCATAAAATGGTCATAGAGAATTTGAACAATTGAGAGAGTTGCCTGCGAACAATGAAAAGACGAAGGAGGAAATAAGGTGGAACAGCCTAAATATATAACTGATTTAGACAAAATACCGTATTTAACAAAGGAAGAAAAAGAGACACTTAAGCAGGTTTCAGAAAAATTCGTATTCAGGGTAAATGAATATTATCTTAGCCTTATTGACTGGTCCGATCCACAAGACCCCTTAAAAAAGCTGGTCATTCCAGATTCAGAAGAATTATTGGAATATGGTCGATGGGATGCATCGGATGAGGATACGAATTATCATGTACCAGGTTGTCAGCATAAATATTCAACAACTGCACTTCTATTGGTTTCAGAAGTTTGTGGAGCCTATTGCAGATATTGCTTTCGAAAACGATTATTCCGGTCGGACGTAAAGGAAGCAATGCCAGATGTAACTGAGGGTCTCAAATATATCAGGGAGACACCGGAGATTAATAATGTTCTTCTCACTGGGGGAGATCCGCTAATCTTGGGAACCGCAAAACTCCGTTGGATTCTCGAGGAATTAAGGTCTATTGATCATGTGAAAATCGTTCGTATTGGTTCAAAAATGCCAGTATTTAATCCCATGAGAATTTATGAAGATATAAATCTGCTGTCTACATTAAAGGAGTTTTCTAAAGAAGATAAACGTATTTATGTCATGGCACACATTAATCATCCGCGGGAATTTACTGAACAGGCCCGAAAAGCTGTCCAGTCTTTGCACGAAGCAGGCGTCATTGTCGTAAATCAAACTCCTGTACTTAAAGGGATTAATGATGACCCAATTGTACTAGGAGAATTATTGGATCAACTTTCCTGGGCAGGGGTAACGCCATATTATTTTTTTGTGAATAGGCCAGTAGCAGGAAATAGTTCCTTTGTCCTTACCTTGGAACAGGTTTACCAAATTGTAGAACAAGCGAAGGCTAGAACTTCAGGGCTAGGAAAAAGGGTTAAATTAGTAATGAGTCACACCTCCGGGAAAATTGAAATTCTAGCAATCGAAAACGGAAAGGCTTACCTTAAGTATCATCAATCACGTGATGGTGATTATGGAAAGTTCATGATCTTGGATTGTCCTCCTTCCGCTTCCTGGTTTGATGATTTACCGGACAATGAACAATATTGGAAAAAGCCGATAAAAAAGACTGATAAAGTTGTTTCGGTTAATGAATTACCCACGATGCCTTTCAAAAAAATAGGATCCTCTGAATAAAATGAAAAGAAGGCAAAAATCAAAAAATTTGGAGAGGTGTTTATTCTTACCTTCAATATTGGCAAGTGGGAACAAGCTAAGCTATTTATGAATGACTCTATCCTGTCCCGTTGTTTTCCGGAAACCAGGTCGTATAGTAAAGACGATTTATTGAATTTTATAAATAGATATAAGACAGTATTTATTAAACCTGATTTAAGTGGTCAGGGAAGAGGGATTTTACTCGTCAATAAAGAGACACAAGGTGGATATCATATTTTGGGCTGCTCGCTGCAAGGAAAATCCGTAGATGAGCATATTGCTACAATCGAGGATTTGCATAATTTCATTCAACCATATACTAAATTTCAGAGAATCCTTCCATATGTTATTCAAGAAGGAATCCAAAGTACAACTCCCAGTGGACTATCATCAGGTATTAGGGTTCATGAAATGGATTGTCGGAGGAATGCTTGGAAAACTTTCAGCAGGCAATGATAGAATTGTGAACAGACATCGTGGTTTGTAGACAAAGGGCATTTCGAATGTCCCCATTCGGTTGCCTTTTTCTATTTTTATGTATATTTCTGTTGAATTTTTCTTAAAGTAGACCCCTCCGGGGTCAATATTTATCCCGTTTTTGGACTATTCCAAGTCCATGTAGCCATCTTCTTTAAATTCATGGCAGCAAAAGTAAGCATCGCCTGCATGGACAATTTTTTAAGACCTCTTAAGGTTGTCCATCGCATACCATGCTTCTCTTTTGCATCTGCAAATACACGTTCAATTGCTTCTTTACGGCGTGCATAAATCAATTTATTCTCTTCTGTATGACGAAGGTGTATTTTATGCAGTCTTACGAATCAGTCTCATTTTGTAATTTCCGAATTTCCACAATTCGTTTCCATATGGTCTTATTTTCAATGCGAGCAAATCCGCCGATTCCTGGAGTTGTATTCACTTCAAATAATACAGGTCTTCCTGTGCGATTTAACCCAAAATCAAGGCCATATTCCCTGCAAGGGAAATAGGAAGAAATCACTTCAGCTACTGTGATAGAAACTTCCTTTAAACAATCAACGACCTCTTTTTTCTTAGAATCCTCCATTTCTGAATGTAACATCAACAATTCATCTAACGACAGTACAAGAGCCCCCCGATGGGTGTTGGCTATTCCATGATCAATTGTTGCTGATATTCCAATCTTTCCAAACATGCCACCAATAACCCATTCTCCCTTTAAATTCTGCACATGAACCCGAATGCTAAAGGGCTGTCCATTTTGAATCCAACTCTGGATTCCCTCCTGAATAATATAGGTGCCACTTAATTTCCCAAATTTCTCAAATGGGTGTAGAAGTTGGTGAAAATCCTCAATTGCCGCAACACATTTATTTATTGGTTCACCTTGCATGGTAAAACCGTTAAAGCAATAATGCTCGTCTTTTCTTTTGTAAACTTTATACATTGCTCTTCCTTGTCCGGCTGAATTGTATTTAACATAAACAAAATCATAACGACTAATAAAATCTAATAGGTTTTCAAGACTGTATTTGGTCGTTTCTGGAATAAATTTGGCTGTTATAGGATTTTGTTGCAAAAGCAAACTTTGTTTCCATTTCCCTAGAGTATCGCTCACGAAAGACACCTCATTAGTCATTTATTTTGGTTTGTTTGTAACTTTGTGTGGATGGTAGAAGGGACACTATTAGGATTCGAGAAACCTCGCATCTTGTTTAGCTTTTAATATATTCATATACATGTCATGGTTTTCCAGCCTATAAAACATGGAGAGGTCTGGTTGATAATTTCCTTCAATGATCCAGATATCCCCTTGATCGGTGACTCCAATGTCAAATCCAATGATAGTAATCTCTCGAACGTTTTCTTCAAGCTGATTAGCAGCAGAGATGCAAATGGCTTCCATTTTTGATTCAAGCGTTTCTTTATTCTTATTTGTTATGTTTGAGTCTTGAATAGCTTCCTCCAGTGATAGTAGTTTCTGGGTTGCATTGGTAATGAAGAAATCTTGATCAGCGACTTTAACGATTTTTCCAGAAACATGCCAAGCTGAATCGTACTTTTGAATAATGACTCTTACATCGATTGGACAATCATTAATCGTCGCTAGTGGTAATGGTTGCTGAACTATATAATTCTTCCTTGTTAAAAAATGTTCCTCAATAAAACAATAAGCTTCCTCTATGCTCGCCTTCATGAGCTTTTTTCTTCCTGTGTGGATTTCATAAGTGAGCTGATCGTTTGAGCTGATTTTTACGATTCCTAAACCTTTTTGGCCGTTACAAGGCTTAATGATTACGTCTTTATATTTGAGAAGAAAATGATTAAAAGTAACTTTACTGAATAAATCTGTATTTGGTAAAAAAGAAGAAAGAGTACTATTGCTGTTAAGTGTAGTGAACTGGCTCCACTTACTTGTAGGGTAATGCAATATAGTATCTTGAATCCATATTCCTCCTTTTAGGTCATATGCGATTTCAATGACAATCGTATTGCATTCTGGAAAAGCTTCCCCGAGTGTGTTCGCTGCTAGAATAGATATGTTCTCGATCTTTTTTAAAAAATACATGTAAAAAAACTGGCCGAACAAAGAGCGTTTTTTCTCCGTTTTGGATACAGAGCACCATTCAGCAGAAGGTGATTTTCGATGAACGGTGACGAAATATTGGAAGGGGCTCTGGAGAAAATATGAATGGAATTTGCCAGGCTGAATGATATGGTGTTTTTGAGTTAATTTATGACGAACCAGATGTTGATAAAGATCTTCTTTGTCAATTAGTTTAGTCAGCTTCGCCCTTGAGATGATCTTAAATTGATTATTTTCTGAGGAAACAAAAATCTCACCTGGGCCAAAAGCAGGTTTAATGACAATCGTTTTATATTTTTCTAAAAATGTGAATAGGGAATCCTTTGAAAATAGTTTAGTTTCTAACAGGTGTTTAGATAATTTTTCTTCAGAATTTAATAGTCTATACTGGCTTATTCGACCACTACTGGCCTTCAAAGTCCCCACCTCTCTTAATTGTTCATACTCTATACTATTCATCTAAATCATTTTTTCTTGGATATTTTGTTAGTTTAATATGAAAAAATAAAAAACTCCTGGCATAAATTCACCAAGAGTTCTATAAATATTTTTACTGACATCCTAGAGCTATAATTGTGCCTTGAGGAACAGGTGCAGCGCCATTTTGGTCAAAGAAACCAGTAATGACAAACGATTGCACGTTATCATTCGCGGCTGAAGCAACCTGGTCTCTAAACACAGCTTCAAAAGCAAATTGTTCCCCGTTAACTAATCCCGTACCATCAACCGTCACTACACAGTTCTGACCTTCCTGCTTACAGGTAACAGAAGTGATTGAATTTGCAGTAAATGTGAAGCTGTTTGCTCCTGTTTCCGTGTCTACGAAATTTAAAGAGAGAGTCGAGGTTTCAAGCGTAGAGACACAAACATCTGCATTATAGGTTAAGTCACCTTTGGTCGTTCCATTTTGTCCTTCAAATTTAACATTATTATTTGTAGAGACAGCATTATTAACCAAGACTCCACAAGTACAAAGAATACCCATTCATTATCCCTCCTTTCTAGTAGAATACTATAATATATAAAAGTGATTTGAAATGTGGCACAGTGTTTGTCCAATTTTTTTCGAAATGAGCGCGAATAGGAATAATAAAGAAAGACTTGTCCAAAAAAAGCTCCCCTTTGAACTACAAAACTGTCAAAGGTAAGTTATTTTTTCTTCCGTAATTTAGAGGCCAAATCAATAATGGCCTTGCTGTACATATCCCCTTTAATAAGGACAATGGTCTCTTGGTCTACGATCTTTGTTAGTAGGTCATAGGCTAGGGGACTATTTTTAAATGTATAGACCTGTGCGTTCAACCCATTTTCCACTGCATGGTCAGCCATTATGCGTGCGTGCTCACCTATTGTAATGAGAACATCTACACCTTTCTCACATATTATTTCCCCGGCTTGCTCATGAATCACATATCCCCAAGATCCTAAATCTGTTATCGTACCTAATATTGCTACTCTTTTTTTTTCTTTTCCAAGTTCATTTAACACTTTTAGAGCTGCTTCCAATGAAGTGGTTGTCATGCTCCACGTGTCATCCAGAATGGTTGATCCATTCATTCCTTCATACACTTGCAGATGTTTATTTAAATTTTGAAAAGTTTTCAATCTATCCGCGATTTCCATCAGATCAACACCTATTTCATGAACAGCAGCAATAGCGGCAAGCGCATTATAAACTTGATGCTCTCCAAATCCGGGTACGAACATCGGGTAAGTATTCTGCTCATATTGGACACTAAATTGCATTCCGTCTTTACAGTATTGAATATCGATAGCTTTATAATGACAAGACGAATCGATGCCAACTTTTATGATCCTTCCATGATAATTAGTTAAATCTATTTTTCTACTATTTTTATCCTCTGCATTTATGATGAGTACACCTGAATTATTGAGTGCTCTTGCCATTTCTCCCTTTGAATGAATATAGGCTTCCAGCGTTTGGCAATAATTCAAGTGGTGTGCACCTATATTCGTAATAATTCCTATTGTGGGTTTGAAATATTCACCTGCTTTTAGTACATCCCCAGGTGCACCAACTGCAGTTTCAAAAACAGCTGCTTCGATATCATCATCAATGCTTAGAAGGTAATGCAAATGAGCAGTTCGTGAATTATTACTGCTGTTTGTAGAAGTAACTATTTTATCAGCTGAGAGAATATGCTTAATCATTTCTTTTGTCGTTGTCTTTCCAGAAGTTCCTGTTATCGCGACAACAGGAATTTGAAACAGGCTGCGGTAGTAATTCACAAATTTCCAATAAGCCTCTTCCGTATCTTTTACTTTTATTACAGTTAAATCCTCTAATTGTCCATTTTTGCTAAACTCCTGATCGGTTACAAGTACTAAAGGGAAAAATCTCTTTAGGCCTTCCCAATTTACAATCCTCTTATTTGAAAAAAGAATGGTATTTTGTTCCTTTATTTGTTTAAGCCGATATGCACCATAATGAATAATCACATAATCAGACCCTTGAATCAATTCACCGGCAAGAGTTGTTCTTATTCGCCTAACCGAGAGGGGCTTCATTGTGATATTTACACTCCTTTCACTTTAGACATATTATGTTTTTATTACTCCTGTTGCTTGTACGATTAACCAAGAGTAGGATCATTTTGGCGGAACACCATAAAAATCTCTTTTCTGAAAAATTCGATACAACGCCGCCTTTATTGTATTTAATTGGCTCTTACATGATACATAACCATTCAAAAAACGGTCTGTTTCATAAATATATAACGAGTTGTTTTATCGAAGTTTATGTAGGGAGTGGAACCGTTTGAAAACGATTATCTTTATAGGCACAAATAAATCGGGCTCAAGTAGAGAAGCAGTTAAAGCAGCAGAGCGACTTGGTTATTTTACTGTTGTTTTCACAAATAATGAAAAGCAATTGGAACAAAGGAAAGAGTACACGGATGTTCATGAGATGATTTTGGTTGATACGAATAATCTTTCAGAAATGAAAGGTGAAATTAAAAAGTTACGATTAAAGGGGAAGGATATTAAGGCGATTGTCAGTTTTATTGATGCTAATGTTCATAGTGCCTCCGTTCTTTGTGATGAATTTTGTCAGAATTATTCTTCGTCTGAAGCTATTTCAAAAATGGAAAATAAAGAGGGGACAAGGGTTTTTCTAAGGGATCAACCTTATACGCCTGAATTTCTCATTGTCACTCAAGACAAGCCGATCCCATTCGAAACGATAGACAAAAAGTTTGCATTTCCAGTCATTGTGAAATCTTCGAAATCAACAGGATCTAAAGACGTGCTATTCGTGGAAACAAAAGAACAATTAGAAAAACAGATAATAAGATTACAAGAAAAGAATCCAGATGAAACGATTATTATTGAAGAATATATTGATGGAAACCAATATTTAGTTGAGGCGCTCATATACAACAATCAGATTATGATTGCTGGTATTATCGAACAAGAAATTACGCAGGGTAAAAGATTTATTATTACAGGTTATGGTGTGCTGGCGGATGTTCCCAATCATATAAAAGTAGGAATTGAACAGGTCCTGCATTCAATCATTTCACAATTCGGAATAAAGAATGGTGCCCTTCACCTTGAATTACGATGGACAAAAGACGGTTGGAGACTTATTGAAATCAACCCCAGAGTTTCCGGTGGAGCAATGAATGATATGATTCTAGCTGCATTTGGGTTTAATTTAGTAGAAGAAACCCTTAAATTATATGTAGGAGAAAGCCCGTCGTTAATGCCAAGATGTACGAATTACGTATTTACACAGCACGTCATTGTTTCGAAAAAGGGAATATTAGAAAAGGTTACCGGAAAAAGGAGGGCAATAAGGTCCCCAGGTGTAGTTAAAGTTTACGTGAAGCCTAAAAAGGGAACTAAGTTAACTCCACCATTATCAATGGGTCATAGATATGCCTACGTGATTGCAACAGGAGCAAGTATGGAAGAAGCTAAAAAACTTGCAAAAAGTGCTGCAAACGAGATTAAGTTCCATCTTGTAGAGGAGTAAAACGGAATAACGAATACCACCATTTTGTATCATAGTACCTACCCGTTTGAAATTGATACTATAATTATAAAGCAAAAAAGGTATAATTCCCTCTGAATATGAGGTATTATACCTTTTTTTACTTTGGATATGTTAAAGGTCATTGTTGATTTATTAACACTGTTGATTGGAGCGGAAGGCGCGAGACTCCTGCGGGAGTACGGGGCTGGGGAGACCCCACAGGCGCTTAAGGCGCCGAGGAGGCTCCCCGGCACGCCCGCGGAAAGCGAAGCGCCTGGAGCGCAAATCAACAACCAAGTTTAAAAGTACCTTTAATTTAATAGGTACTTTTTCAGTGCCCTTGTAATGTGCCGAAATCCATTTGGGTAATGAAAGAGAAATTAACTAAATGTTTGATCTAAAAACTTTACGGTATCAAACATATTCGTTTTACTAGCTCCTTTGATCAAAATAGTGTCATCTTTTTTTACTATCCTCAATAACAATTCATGTAATTGCTCCCGATTGGTGAAATGGTAAACATTTTTGGCGGAAAGACCCTTTGTTTTTGCTTGTGTTCCAATTTCATCTGTTCGAAAACCATATGTGATTAAAAGATCAATTTCTTTCTCAAACACATATTCTCCGACTTTACGATATTCTTCCTCTCTTAAGTTCCCTAATTCCCTCATTTGTCCAATAATCGCTATTTTTCGGTGTTTTCCAATGTTTGAAAGAACATCAATTGCAGCTCTTACCCCTTGAGGGTGGGAGTGAACGGTATCATCTATCAGTGTAATATTGTCACGGCAGTTATATATAGTCAGTCTTCGTGGTGGTTTTCTAAAGAGCAGCCCTAATTTAATTTCCATTGGCGTGAACCCTAAGTAATCTGCAACAGCAATTGCATTTAGGGCATTGTATACATGATGCTCCCCTAAAATAGGAATGAAAAGCGATACTTCCTGCCCTTGAAGCTTCATCTTGAAGTTCATTCCAGTGTCTACATATTTAACATCATAGGCACTGTAGTCGGCGGCTGAATTTACACCAATAGTGATGATTCTCCCTTTGAAATTTTGGGTCTCTAAAAAGGTTGAATTAGGATCATCCTTGTTTAGAAACAGAACTCCGTTTTGATCCATCCCATGGATTAATTCAGATTTTGCATGGGCGACTTTTTTAATGTCACCCTCAAAATTGCCAACATGGGCAAGGCCGATATTTGTCACAATACTAATATTAGGCTTGATGATGCTGCAATGTTCAGTAATGACACCAGGATAGGCCATTCCATACTCTAACACAATTGCTTCATGGGCTGGATTTATTTCTGCAGCATGTTTTTTCGTATGCTCTGTTGTATTCCAATAATCCTTTGATTCAAATATATTCCATTTCTTCGATAAAATTGATGCAAGGAATGCTTTAGAAGTTGTTTTACCGGCACTCCCTGTTACAGCGATAATTGGTATTTCCTTTTTTTCTTCCATTTTTTTCTTCTTTAATGATTTTATTTTATTTGTAATTGTATGTTGGTTCTTTGCAAGAAACACGGCATATCTAATCGTATTGATCACTACATCTAACTCCAAATAAAAGGCGGGGGGACAACCTGGCCGCCAGTTTACCTCGTAGATCCATATTTTGGAGTTCTCATCTAATCCTACATCTACGCCAATTTCATCAATGACTTCCCCATAGTGTAACATTTGAAGCTCGTCCAAATGATTGGCTAATGACAAGGAAAAATGCTCTAGTGTTCGTTTAATATTAAAAGCTTCTTCTTTAAATTCTTGTTGTAAAAAGGGATCTAAATAATTGGTGAAGCCACCATTGTTAATATTGGCAATAATCGATCCCATTGGAGCAACTCGCGGATAGATCGTAGTGATTACCCATTTACCTTCACCATTTTTTTGAACATGAAGTCTGAAATCAAACACTTGGCCGGATTTGGTGGTCGATTGGATATAGGGTTGAATAATAAAGGTTCCTGTTGAAAGTTTTGATCCGATAAGATCGTTAAGCTGTTGTTTCGAATAGGAAATACGATCGGAGTCCTTCGTAACTAGAAAGCCATTTTCACTTTTGGATATGAAAAAGATTCCTTTTCCCTTTCTTCCATCAATCGGTTTAAATACAACCTTTTCAAATGCAGTTACAAATTTGAAGAAATGCTCCGTATCTATTACAATTTCTGTCGGAATTAAATAGTTTGAGAATTCTTTTGCTTCTTTTAACCGCTCATTAATATTCCACTTATTACCGATTGAATGAGTGGTAAAGGGGATCTTTTCTTTTAACCTTTGAATAATTTCCTTAGACTTGGCAAGTTTTTCAGGACTCCCTGCATTGTAGATGACATCTGGGAAAGGCATAATTCTCTCCACCCAAATGCCGTTTTCATACACTTGTCCTTTAATGGAACTGTTAACAAAATTCACTGCTCCAGGTGAAAAGAAGAAAAACTTGGCCCCTTCTGCTTTAGCAACCGCTGCATAGGCATAAGACTTTATGACGGTTTTGGGGTCTTTACGATGATGTAACATTCCTATTAATGTCATTAAATAATCTCCTTTATCTGATCTGTAAAACCTTATACATTACATTCAATTGCTAATCCATTTGATACGGACAGAAGTTCAGTTTTATTGATATTTAATGACTGGGGAAGAGCAATCCAATCATTCAACATTTCTCTGCCCCGTTTCCAGAAAAAATGCCCCAAGAATTCCTAGGGCGAATGTTGTGCATTACCATTTTGGCTCAATAATGATTTTCCTTTTGAGTAATTCAATATCAACGGTTTGAATGGCATATATAGTTAATAAATCAACTTCTATAAAATTGGATGTTTTCTTTAATCTAATGACATCATGATGTGAATGTGGAGGATCGCCTTGTATATCTAAAGGACGAAGTAATGATACGGTTGCAAGGGATTCTTTTTTGTCAATCGACTCGATTCGAAAATAATTGGATGTAAAGGACTCTTCATTTCCGTTTTCATGATTGATCTCCACACCCTCATGTGAAAGTAATCCATCTTTGGTTAATAAGATGAAAGGAATGGTATCAACGCCTACTAATTTAGCAAGCAATTTTCCGAAGTATTTGGTCGAGGAATCGGTTAAAAAGTCTTGTAAGGATTTTAATTCAAAAAGCGCTTCACATAAAAAGTGTTTACTACTCATCTCACTACTCAATTTCACTGACAGCTCCCTGTATCTGTCCTTTTTAATATGATATTTAAGATTCAAGGGGAGTGTGCGAATTGAAAAGGAATTCATACTTGGACCATTCACCCATTTATGCTCAAAGTAGTTCCAAATAAAACTTTATTTCCTGTGCAGCAGCTATTGCGATGGTTTTTGCTATATCTGGAGATTCCGAGGCGGCAATGATGCATGCATAGCGATTGCCCATAGAGTAGGGGACGATTAAAATACTTCCTTCCTGAGGCTTGATATGAACGTATTTTACGCCTTTATGCTTCATAGCCTGATCCTTACCTGTTACTTTGAGAAGTTTACCTTGAGAGCTTATCGTTAAATATCTGGCGTACACATGTTGTTTTCGAGATTCGATTAATGAAGGTTGCTCACCTAGAGCCATTCTTATTATTTCTTTTATGAGGTTAATTCCTGTTCCTTCCTCAATGATTCGATTCATCGCTCCCCCAGACATTCTTGGGTTGATCTCTACTAGTTTCCATTTTCCTTGTACATTTCTCATCTCTAAATGACACGAGCCATTTGAAAGTCCTATTTGATCAACAATGCTTGTGATTGCATCAACGAGGTTTTTATATTCTTCATTCGTTAACATTGCGGGGTATTGATATCCAGTCACAATAAATCTATCGTTGGTAGTGATTTCCTGCTCAATGACTCCGACAACTGTCATTTCATTGTTGTGTACAATGATTTCGATTAGAAACTGAGGTCCTAATAAATATTCTTCTACTAATATCGGGTGGATTGGATCCTTTTTTTGCAAAAATTTTAAACCGTCCTTAAACTTATCTGTTGTATCAACCAATAATACATTCTTTGAGCCATTGGAAGCTGGCGGTTTCAATATCAATGGTAAAAATGCTTTGTATCTTTGTACAAACTGGTCAACAGTTTGATCATAATTAAAGACTACATAAAAAGGGGAACTAGAAAGGCCCATTAATTTTTCTCTAAACCTTATTTTATTTTCCATCATATAAAGGGAGTCTGCCGATAGCTGTACCAATCCAAGATGTTCAGATAGTTTTGCGGCATAAGAAACATAGGGGTCAACAAAACTCATGCATGCACATATTTGTTTTCCTGTTACCTTTAATAATGTAAGTTCATCGATAACCTTCACTTCATCTAATATGTCCTTGATAAAAACAAAATGATCAACATCCGGAAATTCGCATTTATTAATCATGTGATTTTTCTTGTTTGTCAACAAAACAATGAAGTATCCCATTTCTTTAGCGATCGTTAGCGCTTCTTTACTGGTTCCGAAGTTGTTACATCCAATAAAAACAATCGTTTTCATTTGTCTAACCATCCTAAATAAGGTCTCTGAATATATCCTTTGTATAAATAACATATGAAATAACATCTTAATTGACACGTTAGGAAAAGTGGTCTGAAGGGGGAGGACAAAGGAACAGGAAACTTTTCCCCCTTTCACATTTAAAAGACTATGTTAAATGTTTTTAGTTTTTTACAATGAAATAGCACTTCTCCTATTTCTGGCTTGTATAGTAAAGAACTAATTGCTGCACAATAAACAGGTCAATCAAAATCAATAGGAGGATGTTGCTTTGAAAAAGTTCATGTTTATTTTAATGGGGATGTTCTTGTTAACTGCTGGTTCTTTTACCATCACATTTGAAAAAGATAAAGTGGCTGCTGCTCCGATTATCGGGCCAAACCAAACAGAAGAGCAGATTGCCGATGCGATTATTAAAACAGGGACTAGTTTAATCGGGAAAGCTACTTACAGTCGAACCGAATACAAAACGACCTATCCATACAAATTCTCTTGTGCAACATTTATTGATTATATTTTTAAACAAAATGGAGCTGATTTAGCGACGTATAATGAGGACTATATGTTAAAACTAGGGGTCCGCGTCCCCGCTGACCAGCTAAAAAAAGGTGACTTGTTTTTCTTTGATGTGGACAAATCGGATAACAATCCGGCTGATCATATTGGAATTTATTTAGGAAATAACAAGCTTCTACATATGGCCGATTCTAAACAAAACATTGTGATTTCGGATATGACGGCGAAACCTTACTACACAGAAAACTTTGTGGGAGCGAGACGTGTCATCCCTAGTTATATGCCGTCCCAACCGCTGACTACAGCGGATAAAATTGTCAACAGGACTTATACGATGATGGGGAATGTGAAGATAAGCAGTTCTGTTAATGATCCTTCAACAAATACTTTTACGAATGGCGGCTTGGTGAACTACATTTACCAGCAAAACGGAATTACGCTTGGCACAAATAATGTCAGTCAACTTGCAAAGAAAGGAACCTATGTAGCCAGAGCTAATTTAAAAAAGGGCGACCTAATATTCTTTTCCACTACCGCCGGTGGGACGACACCAACCATCGCTGCCATTTATGCTGGGAATCAGAAGTTCCTTCTTACAGACCCAACGAAAGGGATTATTTCAAGGGTCTTGTTTGTTCCATGGTATGACACTCATTATGTCACGGGACGAAGAGTGATTCAGTAATGGTCCAAAAATGAAATGGGAATAAAATGGATAGAAAGGTCAGAAAATAATCTGCCTTTCTATCCAAGAATTTGGGTCGGTCCCCCGCTGCGGTAATGTGGCGGGAGACCGATCCCTTTTTCATTTTTTTAAAAAAATATTTCCACTTAGTATTTTGTAAAATGTGCTATAATTTGTCGTAAAAAGGGAATTTTTTTATGGTCAATAATGAATAGGAATCATAATGTTTTTAGATGTGAGAAAATTTTGAAATAAGTGTATTATTTGAAACGTTAGTGTAAAGGGACAACGTAGTAGGAGGCCGTATGAAATTTAGGACAAAGCTCTATGCGAGCACAGGATCAATAGTAGTATTAATTTCAATAAGTGTCATCATTCTAATGAATATGCTTGAACAGTCTATGGTGAATATCGATGTGGTAGTTACCGATAAATATGAACGAATCAATATGGCTTCAACGATTAAGTACGAGACAGTTAATATTGCTAGAGAGTTAAGAGAGGTTACAGTCAATCAATCTAATGCAACGCTGACTACGTCGATTAATGCTTTGGAAGAATCGAACATAAATATCAACCGAGCGATGGAGTCACTTGAAAGAATAGATAATAAAGGAAAGTCACGTGAATTAATGACAAAATATAAAGTACTTCATGAAACCTATCTAGCTACGGCACAGCAAGTGATTGCTATTAAAAAAACCGACCCTAAAGCTGCTATCCAACCACAGCTGTTGAATGATTTGAAGCTTACCAGGGAAAGAATGGTTCAACTTGCTGAACTTCTTCGTGGGCTGCAAGAACAAGAGATGAAAAATGAACTTTATCGATCACGAGATACATACCATTGGGTTGTCTCAACGATTTATTTTTATCTTGCGATCAGCTTGAGTTTAGGAATAGGATTCATTATTTGGATCATCAGAGGGATGACAAAGAATCTCAACCATGTAACGACTGTCATGAAAAGTGCGACCAATAGTAGCCTTGATGCCCTGCCGCGGATAGAGATCTTTTCTAAAGATGAAATTGGTGCCATCGCCGCTGCTTTTAACAAAATGGTTTCGAAGCTTGAGGCACATAGCAAACGAGAGAAACAATTAAAAGAAGAGGCAGGAGAGCGCAACTGGCTTAAATCGAAAATTGCTGAAATTCTTGCGATGTACCCAGGAGCTAAAGATGTGCAGATGCTTGCTGAATTGTTCATTTCAAAGCTTGTACCAATGGTAGGAGCTAGTAATGGTGTGTTCTATATGAAGACGGTGGAAGGAACCGAGCAGTATTTGAAAAAAATAGCTGCTTACGCTTTTTTTAATCCTAATAGAGAATTTGAAAGGTTTCGTTTGGGAGAGGGTCTGATTGGGCAGTGTGCGCTTGAGAAGCAGCCCATTTTCATAAATCAAGTTCCAGAAAATTATATAAGAATACGCTCTGGTATGGGAGGAGCTACACCGAAAAATATTATCATCTTACCTATACAAAACGAAGATGAGGTACTTGCTGTTATCGAAATTGCTTCTTTTGAATCCTTTAGTCCTTCTCAAATCAAGCTCCTTGAAGAAGTCATTCCCACTACGGGAATTACGCTAAAAAGTATGTTTAATCACATGAAGGCGGAAAGGTTATTACAAGAATCACAAAGCTTAACAGAAGAACTTCAAGCTCAATCTGAAGAATTGCAATTACAGCAAGAGGAGCTAAGGACGACAAATGAACAACTGGAGGAACAATATGCAGCATCAGTCCTTAAAAAAGAAGAGTTAGAGAAAGTAAGAGAGCAACTTGAAGAAAAAGCGCAACAATTAGAAATTAGTTCCCAATATAAATCAGAATTTCTTGCTAATATGTCCCATGAGCTTAGAACGCCACTTAATAGTTTACTCATTTTAGCACAGATCCTTTCCGAAAACGGTGAGGGCAATCTTACAGCCAAACAAGAGGAATATATTCGGACCATTTATTCATCTGGGAATGATTTATTACATTTAATCAATGATATTCTCGATTTAGCAAAGGTAGAATCAGGGAAATTAGACGTGATTCATAGAGAAGTAGATTTACATGGTGTAGAAGATTTCATCATGATGCAATTTTCACCAATTGCCTATAAGAAAAATATTCAATTTATCGTTCATGTGGAACCTGATTTACCATCAAGTTTCTATACGGATGAACATCGTTTACAGCAAATTTTAAAAAATCTGCTTTCAAATGCATTTAAATTCACTGAAAGTGGTAGTGTGACCCTAGTTGTTCGGAAGGTAATGAAAGAAACAGCTTGGCAGCAGATTTTTGTGAATAACCATGAAGAACTTATGCTAGCCTTCTCCGTGATTGATACAGGAATTGGCATAGCTAGGGAAAAACAAGGGACGATATTTGATGCCTTTAAACAAGCAGATGGAACGACAAGTCGAAAGTATGGTGGTACAGGACTTGGATTATCTATTTGCCGAGAAATAGCATATTTATTAGGTGGATTTATGGAGTTAACGAGTGAGGTAGGAAAGGGCAGCAACTTTACTTTATATCTGCCTTACGACCAAGTAAACGAGCCAAAAGAGGTGAAATCTTATATGAAGGAAGCTTCTGCAAGCCTCGAGAATAAGTATTACTTACCGGAAGCTACTAACACAATGGATGAAGAAGATAGTAGTAATGAACAACTCGGGAAATCTTCGCTAAAAGATAAAAAGGTCCTCATTGTCGACGATGATATTCGAAATGTGTATGCGCTAACGATCGCGTTAGAGAAGTATGAAATGGAAATTATTGTGGCCGACAATGGCCGTGAAGGGATTGAAGTTTTACATAGGAATCCAGATACAGATATTATTTTAATGGATATTATGATGCCTGAAATGGATGGATTTGAGGCAATACGTACAATTCGAAGTAATCATAAGTTTATATCCTTACCGATTATTGCCCTTACGGCAAAGGCGATGAAACAAGCCCGAGAAGAATGTTTAGATGCAGGAGCAACGGACTATATCAGTAAGCCATTAAACTTAGATCAGTTATTCTCGCTTATGCATGTATGGTTGTATAGAAAGGAAGGATAAGCGATTACGATTCAAAAAAGGGAAAACCTACAAAAGCAAACACCGAGCCAAGTGGTAGAAACGATTGAAATCGATTTACTCCTTGAAGCGATTTTCCGCTTTTACGGCTACGATTTTCGAAATTATGCCCGTCCCTTCATTCAGAGGAGAATTTTGCAACGTGTTCAAAAGGAGAATCTAACAAGTATATCTGCTCTGCAAGAAAAAATATTGCGTGATCCGATCGTCATGAATGGTTTATTTTCTGATTTTTCTATAAATGTTACCGAAATGTTTCGTGATCCTAGTTTTTTTAAGTCTTTACGAACAAATCTTATTCCATTAGTAAAAGATTATCCTGAAATTCGAATTTGGCATGTGGGCTGCTCTACTGGTGAAGAAGTGTATTCAATGGCCATTTTGTTACAAGAAGAGGGCCTATATGAAAAGACAAAAATTTATGCAACCGATATCAACACAAGTGTGTTAGAAAAGGCGAAGAAAGGTACTTTTTCTTTAGCTGATATGCAACTTTACACCAAAAATTATTTATTAGCTGGTGGGACGAGGGCTTTTTCAGAATACTACCAGGTGGTTGCTGACCAAGTTGTTTTCCACCCTGATCTACAAAAAAACGTGGTGTTTGCAGAGCATAATTTAGTAACAGACTCTTCATTTCATGAGTTTGATATGATTATTTGTCGAAATGTCCTAATCTATTTTAATAAGTGTTTGCAAAATGATGTCCATCAGCTTCTCTATGAAAGCCTAAGTTTATCAGGCTTTCTTGGGCTGGGTAAAAGAGAGGGGATTAGATTTACTAGTTATGGAACCTGTTACGAAGAATTTAACCAGGCAGAAAGACTGTACCGTAAATTTAAATAGTACCACTACTCAAAAAGTCAATATTTTAATGGTGGATAATCAACCTGAAAATCTACTGGCATTGGAAGCAGTACTCTCTTCTCCACACTATAATTTAGTTAGTGCAACCTCAGGAAACGCGGCGCTGAAATGTCTGCTTAAACAAGAATTTGCTGTTATTTTACTAGATGTACAGATGCCAGAACTAAACGGTTTTGAAACAGCTAAACTGATTAGGGCAAGAGAAAAAACTAAACATATTCCAATTATTTTCATTACCGCTATTAGTCAAGATATGGAGCATGTTCAACGTGGTTACTCTGTAGGGGCAATTGATTATATTTTTAAACCATATCAGCCTGAAACATTGAAACAAAAAATAGAGAAATTTGTTGAAATCTATCAAAAATATAAAGAGGAAATTAGCAAGAGTGAGTCGCAGTGTTCAGCTGAATTAAATGAAGTAAATAAAAAGTTAGATCAGACAACCTTGGATTTGCAGAGGACAGAAGCATTAGCAAAGGTGATTAGTGAAACGTTAATTGATACCATTGTTACCTTTAACGGTCAAGGGTCTATACTATCGGTGAATTCAGCTGTAAAAACCATGTTTGGCTATCATCCGGATGAATTAGTAGGACAGCCTATTGGCAATCTGTTTCTAAAAGTGAAGGGGGACAATAGAAATAGCTCTCCGTATTTGTTCTTTTCTTTAATCAACTCATGTCTAGGTAGTGTGATCGAATCGGTTGCATTAAGGAAGGATGAAAGCCATTTTCCTGCGGATATTCAAATTGGCGAGACAGCAGTAGATGGTCATCCAATTTTTGTTTGTACCATTCGTGATGTGACGGAAAGAAAGCTGATGGAAGAAGTTAAAAAGAAACAATTCAATCAGATGGAGAATATGGTAAAAGACCGCACATTAGAGCTCTTATTAGCAAACGAGCGGCTGCAAATAGAAATTGAGGAGCGAAAAAAGATTACCGATTATCTTTTTGTTTCTCAAGAACGGTTTCGGAAAATCTTTGAGTCTAGTCCCTGCTTGGTGGCGATTATTTCGCTAAAAGATAAAACATATTTAGATGTTAATACAAGTTGGATAAACATTACGGGTTACAGTTATGATGAATTAATTCATCAAAAAATAAATTTTCTAGATTTTATTGACGAACCCGACGGTAACTATCTTCATTTAGGGCAGCACATTCGTAGTAAGAAAATCCACTATAAGACAAAACATGGGGAAATCCGTGCGGGATTATTATCTACAGAAATAATTGATGTCCAACCTGAACCTTGTATTCTATTTGTTTTGACAGATTATACGGAAAGGATTCTTATGGAAAGGGAGATGTCCAGACTAGATCGGTTGAATTTAATTGGCGAGATGGCTGCCGGAATTGCCCATGAAATTCGCAACCCGATGACAACCGTTTCTGGATTTTTGCAAGTAGCAAGAAGCAACAGTGAGGGATTACCAAAAGAAATTGTTGACCTCATGCTGGAAGAATTAAGCAGGGCTAATTCTATTATTACTGAGTTTCTTAATTTGGCTAAAAATAAAGTAAGTGATAAAAAAATCCAAGACTTAAATACGATTATTGAAGCATTATTTCCGCTTATTCAAGCTGAAGCCTTACGTTCTAGAAAACAAGCTGTGCTCGATTTACATGATTGTCCCAATATCTCAGTAGATGAAAAAGAAATTCGCCAATTAATCTTAAATATTGTGTTAAATGGGCTCGATTCCATGTCGTCTGGAGGGCAGCTTACGATAAAAACATATGCAGAAGAACAGGCTGTTATTTTGGAAATAAAAGATCAGGGGATAGGGATTAGCTCGGAGATTTTAGAAAAAATAGGAACACCGTTCTTCACAACGAAGGAAAATGGAACAGGGTTGGGCCTCGCAATCTGCTATAGTGTAGCAGAACGTCATCAAGCAGATATTGACATCGAAACGGGAGACGCGGGGTCAACCTTTTCCATTCGTTTCAAACCATTCTAGGGTATTTCAAAATAGAAAAGGACGGTTTGCATGTTAAAAAGGAGCAAGCTATTTCTTCTTATATTCTTTATGATTTCTACTATATTAATCGTTATTATTTATAAGCAATTTGTCGTTGAAAAGCCAAAAGTCGTCTTTGTTTTCCGAACGTTAGATAATCAGTATGGGGAAATTATTCAAGCTGGTGTCGAGCAGGGATGTAAAGATTTTGGGATAGACGGTTTGGTAATGGCACCGAAAAATGGAACAGCCGAAGAACAAATGAAGATGTTAAAGAATGTTCTTGAAGAACCTCCAGATGTATTAGTTGTCTCTCCGGCTATTTCACCTGATATCATTTCTAACTTAGAAGAGTTTGTCAAAAGGAACATTCCTGTATTGCTGATAGATACAGATGAACCTTGGAAAAATAAAACGGCTTATATTGGTACCAATAACATAGAATTAGGGAGAAAAGCAGGGATATTGATGGGTGCGATGCTTCAGCCTGGAGATAAAGTGGCTCTTATCGGCAGAGAATCATCCGTGGAGAGAGAACGGATAAAAGGAGCTAAAGTTAGTTTAGAAGCTGCAGGGATCAATATAGCGGCAGAAACGTTAAAACTATCAATTGAGGATAAAGAGGATAATCAAAACATGATCAAGGTAATCGAGACGATTTTGCAGCAGCATCCAGATCTTAAAGGTGTTATTACCTCAACTGATTATCTGGCCATTCCTGTGGTTAAGGTTCTTCAGGAACAAGGACTTACTATGCCTGTTACAGGAGGAGATGGAATAAGCAAAATGGTTGAGTTAGTAGAAAAAGGAACATTAACCGGTACAGTAGCCCAAAACCCTTATGATATGGGATATTTAAGCGTTCAAGCTGCATTAAAAGTTACAAGGCGAGTAAAGATTAAAAGAAACATTGATAGTGGTGTAGATATTATTACTGAAGACAATGCGAAACAGAAGCTGGACTTCTTAAACAAGGTATTGAAGTAAATTACTCTAGATTACGGGCATACCTGGGGTTAGATTTCCGTTGCTCTTTAAAGAGAGATAATATTATTAAGCGCAGTATTTCCCTTAAGTTTCTCATAGCAAAATAAAGGGCAGAAATTTTTTTAGAATAATATTAAAAGGAGCTAACTTTAAAATACAGCTTAGCCCCTTTTATTTACAAATTATTTTATGAAAAAGGATATAATCCCTAAAATTATACACAAGATTCCACCTAAAAATTGTCCTAGTCCAGAGGCTTCCCCCATTATTAAAAGATTAAAAATGTTTTTTCTCTTTTGGGTTTTTCCTACAAACGCATCATCCTTTTTCATTCTATATCTACCCCATAATACAAGGACTACTCCAAAAAGTATAAATAATAGTTTTAAAATGATCATATAGTTACCTCTCTTTATTCTTTTTATTTTACTTTTGTATTAAAATCTTTCGCAACAATTATATTTGTACACTATTAGCATTGATCTTCCTCTTCAAAAATAAAAGTTTCTTCAATTGGTAAGTTAAAAATTGAAGATATTCTATATGCTAGTAAAACAGATGGATTATATTGTTGTTTTTCTAAAGAGATTATTGTTCTTGAAGATACACATACTCTATCCGCTAATTCTTGTTGTGTAATTCCATGCTTTAACCGCAATTCTTTTACTATATTTTTCATATAATTCACCAAATTAAAGAAAATGATTATAATATTTTTTAGCTAAAGTGCTAGTAATTAGGGAAAATACTATAATGATCATTAAAGCAGTATTTGTTGGAATTGTAATCCATTTTGAAAGAAACATCATCAGGATCGTCACAATCATTAGAATGCTTATGGTAAAGTGAGCAGCTTTTCCTTCAATTAAATCATCGCGTTCATCATAATCTTTTGATAGCTCTCTTTCTAATTGTTTGCGATTAGTATTAAATTTAACGTGAGAAGTTATAGCGAAGACTAAAAGCATTGCTCCTACGAATAATTTTAAAAAACCAAAATACAATCTTTCCGTAGTATTAGCGTTAGTATAATTGAAATAAATTTCAATCAAACCGAGTGCAATCATTGCTAATGAGACTAAATAAAACTGTGTAAATTTATTTTTCAAACAAATCACTCCTAACATAGCGTAATGTGAAGTTTGTTTCACGTGAACTTAACTTCATATTACTCGATCTTACAGGGAATGTCTAGAATTAATTTGTTGAATTCTCGAAAATCATAAATCGAAAGGAAAAACTATTCCAAGTACTACCGAATTATGTTCTCTGCAAAAAACGAATAAACTTTGTTAGACTTTGCGGTTTCTGTTTTCTACGTTTGATTATAAAATCTATCATGATTGTGTCAGACAGTTCTTGATATTGAACCGTTTTTATTTCTTTTCGATTATAAGCAACATCTGCCGGTAATATCGTGATTCCAAGTCCATCATGAACCGCTTGCAGAATAGATTCTAGAGAATCAAACTCCATAATAGTAGGATCATGGAAATAACTTTTGTTAGCGAAATCTATCATTTTGTTTCTGTAGATACAATTTATGTCACTATTAACAATTAACGTTTGATCATGTTGCTTTTCAAGTTGACTATGTTTAGGTGAAATGAGTACGATTTTCTCAAAATAACGATAAACGGTTTCAAACTGTGAGGAATTATCCGCACTATTTATAAAAACACCATCAAGTTCTCCATAGGAAAGCATTTCTTGTAACCTTTGTTTATCATTCGTTCGTACCTTTACATCCATATTTTTATGCTCCTTCAAAAAAGAAGAAAACAGCTGAGGAATTCTAACCGCAGAAATGGTTTGGGATGCACCTATTGTTATTGATTCTCTCCATTTTTGCGGACTAATGACTGACTTGGCTTCATCCATTAATAATATGATTTGATTTGTATACTCTAATAAAACGTTTCCCTTTTCGGTCAATGTAACCCCTCTATTGTTACGCATAAATAATTTAACACGTAGTTCATCTTCCAAACTCTTAATTCGCTGACTGACATTAGGTTGTACGTAGCCCAATTTTTCAGCAGCTTTTGATACTGAATGCAGCTCTGCAACATGTTTAAAAATCCACAAATCATGGCTTTCCAAGAATATATTCCTCCACTGGTATTATTTAAAATGATACCTACTTCATTTTTCAGTATTATATCCTTTATGTGTTCAAAAGTATAATTGAGCATATAAATCAAACAAAGTTAGGATGATTTAGAATGGAATTAAAAGATAAAGTAGTCATTGTAACTGGCGGTGGTACTGGTATAGGAAAAGCAACAGCTTTGAAATTAGCAAATGCAGGTGCAAAAGTGGTTATTAATTATAACCGATCGGAAAAAGAAGCGGTCGAGGTTATCAATGAGATTACACAACTAGGTGGCATAGCAATCGCTTATAAAGCGAATGTAGCGATAGAAAAAGAAGTGAATGATATGGTATCCCAAACGATTACATCATTAGGGACGGTGGATGGTTTAGTAAACAATGCAAGTATTACAGCTCAAATTGCTATGAATGACTTAGATGCCGTAACAGATGAAGTGTGGGATTCCCTTTTTAGTGTGAATGTGAAGGGAATGTTTCATTGTGTAAAAGCTGTTGTTCCTTATATGAAGAAGCAACAAGCGGGTGTAATTGTTAACATGGGCAGTGTAGCGGGAATGACCGGAATAGGTTCATCCATACCGTATATAGCCACAAAATCAGCTATTCACACAATGACAAAGTCATTAGCTATCGCATTGTCACCTTATATCAGAGTAAATAGTATAGCTCCTGGTGCAGTTGATACAAGGTGGTGGTCAGGTCATGAAGAGAAGATGTATCAACTTGCAGGTAACCTACCACTTAAAAGAATTTCAACGCCAGATGATATTGCGGAAGCTATTCTTTTTCAATTGACTCAAGAATCTGTCACAGGTCAAGTTTTTACAATTGATAATGGTCAAACATTGTAAAATTAAACTTAACTCATTACACCCTTATAATAGCTCATACCTCTATCTCTTCTTTAGTAACCAGCCGAATTCCCTTAAGGGATAACGGCTGGTTGACGTACTTTCACTTAACATTACCTTTTGAGGAGAAGCCACTTTACAATCTTTGTTTAACCTACAATATTACCGCTACTTAAGCTAAAATGTGACCGCCTTCTACATGAAGGACGGTTCCGGTCACGAAACTATTTTGGAGCAGGTATAGTACGCTTTGTGCAACGTCTTCAGCCCTTCCTATTCGTTTCACAGGAAGTTTGTTTCTGACCGTTGCATAGAACTGATTACGATCTTCTTCTGGCATTTTGCTGCGGGAAGGTGTATCAATGATACCGGGTGAAACGATGTTCACTCGAATCGGAGCAAGTTCTAAAGCCAAGGTCTGACCTAGATTCGAAATGGCCGCATTGACTGCACCCAAAATTGACGAACCAACCATCGATTTGTAGGCTACTACCCCAGAGAATAAAGTGATCGAACCATGTGGTAAGATTTTCGGTGCACCGTATTTAGCTGCGTAGTATTGGCCCCAAAATTTGTTTTCAAACAGTTGTCTGGCATGGGCTGTATCCGTCTGGAGGAATGACCCGCCGGATGTTTCAGCCGCGCTCACCACAAGATGGTTGAACTTGCCGACTTTTTCAAAGAAAGACTGAACTTGCTGTTCTTGTGTTGTATCCAGCGTAAAAGCCGTAGCTTTATCGCCTAGTTGCTCTATTGCATTCTGTAATTTCCCTTCGGAACGGCTGGCAATAATAACTTTTGCTCCTTCGGCTATTACTTGTTTAGCTGATTCAAAACCAATCCCCGAGCTTCCGCCGATAATTACCACTTTTTTATCTTGTAACATCTTTTTACCTCCTTGTAATTTTCCTTTAAAGATTAAAAGTTCAATACTTCTTTCAGATGTAGTTCAAGTTCGAATACAAATTTTCCAACTTTCGGATTTTTGATTACATCATAACAAGTGAAACTCTTTAAAGGTTTCATTCCGATGAATTTCTGCATGAGGTGCAAATGGCTTAATGCATCTTCCAGGCTGTTCCCTTCGAAAAATTGAGTTGGATCATTAAATGCTTTTTCAGGAGCATTCCAGGTAGTCGAAAACATATATTTCTTTTTGGTCAGTAAACCTCCGCTTCCATATTGATCAGCACTCTTAAAAAACAAACCATAAGCATAAACCTCATCCATATACGTCTTCAATAAGCCTGGAACACTGAACCAATAGACAGGTGTTTGGTAAATGACAATATCAGCCCATAAAAACTTTTGCTGTTCTTCCTCAATTTTATATCCGTTTTGAACAATGGTTGTTTTTATATTGTTTTTTTCACTTAACAAGCTGACCATCTTGTCCATTAATGTTTGGTTTAAATTACCTTCCGCTGTACTATACCTTTGATGTCCGTTAATAATAAGTATATTTTTCATCTTTCTTCTCTCTCCTTTGATTGTTGGATTTCTCTCACTTATTCTGATCAATTCCTCAAGAATGTGATGGAATAATAGGTTTATTGATATTATAAATATAGGAACTTTATTTAGGGAAGTAGTGATAAATAATTCATAAAGTAACCGAAAGTATACTTTTTTGATATGATAAAGGAAATTAATCAAAAAATGTTTTAGGAAGGATGTTTCAGATGAGTGTTATGGAGCCTGTCATACTGACCAAAGGAACACCAGGTGAGATTTGCCCTATAGCTAAAACGCTTGACGTAATTGGAACTAAATGGACATTTTTAATTATTCGGGATCTGCTTATCGAAGGAACAATGCGATTCAGTGAGCTATTGAAATCAATGGATGGAATTAGTCCAAAAACACTTTCGCTACGCCTTAAGGAACTGGAGAATCATGGGATATTGGAAAGAAAGGTATTTCCGGAGGTTCCCCCTCGTGTGGAATATACATTAACAGAAAAAGGAAAACGATTAGAAAGTATTTTCATTGAATTAAAGAGGTTTGGATTATATTTATAAAAGAATTTACGAATGATTGAATCCATTTGTGAAAAATCAGGTTTTCCACTAGATAAAACAATAACTAGTATGGAATATACAGGGAATACCTCTTCTGTTTCCATTCCATTAGCCTTACAGATAGCGATAAACGAAGGAAAGTTAAAAAATGGGGATACTCTTTTACTGTATGGATTTGGAGGTGGACTTACACATGCTGTACATATCATTAAGTGGAATTTGGCAAAGGAATAAGAATTAAATCAAAAAAGGCTGAGCATAAATCAGATTTTTTCTGACTTATGTCCCAGCCTCTTTTTGCATCTTTTGTTCTTATTCAGTCACGGCCTGTTCCATAGCTCGGATGGATTCAGCTACCTTAACCATCATGGAACATTCGATTCTCTTGCGGAAGATGTCACAACTGAAGTCGTAGGTTCCCTTGAGGGAGCCGGTTGCGTGCAGCGCGTTGGCAGGGCAGCCGCCACTGCAGTAGAGTTTCGCCCAGCAATCCTGGCATTCCGGCTTCGAGTAGCAGTTGCTCTCTTTAAATTGGCATTGCGTCTCTGGTTTTGTGATTCCATCCCAGATGTTCCCCAAGCTGTATTCTTCATCCCCAACGAACTGGTGGCAAGGGAAGAGCTCACCCCAAGGTGTAACTGCGAGATATTCGGTTCCTGAACCGCAGCCGGAAATTCTCTTTTGGATGCAAGGGCCTTCTGAGAGGTCAAGCATGTAATGGTAGAAGGTAAAGCCATTGCCTTTTTCCTCGCGACTCAGCATTTCCTTGGCGAGAATCTCATACTGGTTGTAAATCTCTGGGAGGTCTTCCTCGGTGAGCGCATAAGGTTCCCGTGGATCACAGATGACTGGTTCCATCGAGAGTTTGTCGAAACCAAGGTCTGCGATGTGAAAAATGTCATTGGTGAAATCGACATTGTTGTGGGTGTATGTCCCACGTACATAGTATTCTTTGTCTCCACGCTTTTCGATGAATTCCTGGAATTTCGGAACGATATGATCGTAGCTGCCCTTTCCAGTGATCGTTTTGCGAAGTCGGTCATGGACCTCTTTTCTTCCATCAAGACTCAATACGACATTGTACATTTCCTGATTCAAGAAATCGGTGACCTCATTGGTGAGCATCATGCCATTCGTCGTGAAAGTGAAGCGAAATGTCTTTTTGTACTCTTTTTCTTTGCTTCTTGCGTAAGTGACAATCTGTTTGACAACCTTCCAGGCCATTAGTGGTTCTCCACCGAAGAAGTCAACGTCGAGGTTTCGGTGATGACCGGAGTTTTCCAATAGGTAATCGATGGCTCTTTGGCCAACCTCATAGCTCATGATTGCTCTGTCTCCGTTGTATTTCCCCTGGCTGGCGAAGCAATATTCGCATGACAGGTTACACGTATGTGCGACATTGAGGCAGAGGGCCTTTACATAAGTCTGGCGATTTCTCAAATCAATTGAAAGATCCTTATATTCATCCACAGTAAAGAGTTGCCCATCATTTGTTAGCTTCTCGACGTCCGCGATGGTGTCCCGAATGTCCCCTTCGGAGATGTCGGAATCATATGCGTATTTTTCCAGCATCATTATCACGATTTCTTCCGTAGGAGTATTCTCATAAAGCGCGATGATTTCATAGGCGAGGTCGTCGACTACATGCACCGATCCACTGTAGGTATCGAGTACGATGTTGTATCCGTTTAGTTTATATTGATGAATCATACTTGATAATCAATCTCCTTTTGTCCATAAAAATTGCCGCCCATCTAGAAAGCAGTTGGGCGGCACATTTCCTGTTTCCTATCTGTTTATTGTGTTTTCACACTTCTGATTTGCAATTCCGCAAGAAGTTTTGCAAGCCGACTGGCAAGATGTCTGGCATGCACCGCATCCACCGTGTTTTGCGGTATCCTTCAGATTACGAGTGCTCAGTGTTACGATTCTTTTCATAACGTGAAACCCCTTTTGACAGTATTTTTTAGTAGAATAAGAGTTAAACCTTGTGAATATTTTCACATAAATTCCAACAATAATTTTAACAACATCTTGGGGTCAAGTCAATCATTTCCAATGCCTTGATACTGCGGAAAATCCACTTGATTTGAATTTTCATTTCCTTCAACTCTGTGATAGCCCCGATCGTTGGTCCAAGAGTAAGTACTAAAAAAATGATTCCAATCCAAATCAAAGAAGTGAACTTTATTTTTGTCTTTATGTGATGCTGAATAAATAGGATAAAACCAAACTCGATAAATCCTGATATTGGATAGATTGTGCCTTTTATGACAGGTGAGATGCCATACTCCATATATGGTTTTAAAAAAGAGAAGTCTTTATTCGGGAAATTCGCTGTCATGACAAATAAACCTAAAATAAAAACGATCGGTAGAAGGATACCCGCTGTTAACCCAATGGATTGAATCCCGTGCTTTGCATTATAAAAACAGATAATAGAAAATGTAGCACCTAGAACTAGTTTAGGTGTCATCGGGAGATAAAACGATAAAAACGTTAATGTTTCCTTTAAAGTGACAATACTCAAGGAAAATAGGTATAGGAGGATAATAGCTGATAATGGATAGGCAACAAAAATCCCAAAGTTCCGCTTAATCCAAATAAACAGCTGCTCTCCATTCATACGTTTTTGGATAAAATAGAGAATCGGTAACAAGAATAGAAAAGAAACGCATGAGAGCAATATAGCAATCCAGGAATCACGGCCCGAAACGTCTAAAAGCATAGGGATGATAATGACATGGTTAACAAGTCCGGTGCTGCCAATCAGGATCAATGACATTTGAAGTAAGCTTATGGTTTGGTTTTTCATTTATATTCTCCTAGAAAGCAACTTCGTTACCAGGATAGTGTAACCCTCTGGGATATTTTTTATTATTCCTTGGGTCAGCCCCTCACTTAGATAAAGTTTAAATCGGTAAAGGGATGGAATACGGATTTGGGTAGGGGGGGAAGTGAATTTTTTTCTTTCACATTCCAAGGAGTTTTACAAAAAAGATGGAATATATATATCTAAATATAATCTTTATTTAAGGCAGGTATAACTCAATGGATAAAGATACTCTTCGAACAAGTCTAAGTAAAGAGCATATCTACATGAAAGAACTGCTTCAGTCTCTTGTTGAAACCACGATTGACGCTATTTCTATTAGGGACATGCAGGGAAACATACTCCTCGTAAATAGTGCCTTTGAAAAATTTTATGGCTGGACATACCAGGACCTGATCAATGAACCCTACTGCCTGGTACCTGAAAATTTAATAAACGAGACGAAAGAAATTTTTCATCTGATTAAATTCTCAGGAGAGAAAATTTCGGGGTATGAAACCGTACGTAACCGAAAAGATAGTACGATTGTTCAAGTATGTCTAACAGCTTCCCCTATACGAGATAGAGTAGGGAATATCGTTGGCACTTCTGTTATCGCCAGAGATATTACAGACCGTAAAAAGGCTGAAGAAGCATTGCTTGAAAGTGAGGCTAAATACCGGATACTAGTAGAAAATACGAACGAGATTATAAGCACATATGATTTGAACATGAACAAAACATTTGTATCTCCTTCTGTAGAGCTCCAATTGGGATACACTCAATTTGAATATCATCAGGCTGGTACTTTTGATTTTATTCACCCTGATGATGTAAAAAAAGTAGTAGATCTCCAGCAATCGATCTTTATCCATAAAAAAAATGCTCAAATTGAGGTCAGGTTAAGACATAAAAATGGATCGTGGGTGTATTTAGAGTCTCGTTGTGTACCTATCTTATCTGAGAACTCTGAGATAGAGAGCTATCTGGTAGTTTCACGTAATATTACAGAACGAAAACAATCAGAAGAAGCATTGCAGAAGAGCGAGGAAAGATACAGGTTCATTGCTGAAAATACAGCAGACTTCATTTCTGTGATTGATAAGAATGGAGATGTATCGTACAGCTCTCCTTCTCATGTGAAAAAGTTAGGTACTGATAGAATTTACTTTGAAAATATCCATCCTGACGATGCTTCTCTTGTCTGTGAACGATTTTCATACATGCTTCAATCGAAAACCCCTATTATTTGTGTATATCGATACAAACTTGAAAATGAAAGCTGGATTCATTTGGAATCAAGAGGAATACCTTTTTTCAGCACTGATGGCGAATGTCAATACTTTTTCAACGTTACACGTGATATTACAGAGAGAAAACAAAATGAAGACCTTCTCCGGAGAACAGAAAAGCTATCAGTCATCGGAGAATTGGCTGCAAGTATAGCGCACGAAATAAGAAATCCTCTTACAACAATAAAGGGCTTTATTCAGTATTTGCAACCAGAGATTTCAGATAATTCTGTTTTCACTAATATTATGTTGACTGAGCTAGATCGAATTAACTTTATCGTGAGTGAGCTGCTTGTCTTGGCGAAGCCGCAAAATCTTCATGTGAAACCGATTCTTTTGCACAGTATCATTGAAAATGTTGTACAGTTGCTTAAATCTGAAGCTAATTTAAAAAGTATTGCAATTATGGAAGAATTCGAAAACACAACTGTTGCGGTCAACTGTGAAGAAAATCAATTAAAACAAGTATTTATTAACATCATGAAGAATTCCCTGGATGCCACCTCAGCAAATGGCGAAATCTGTATTCAAACAAAACTTCTAAGTGCCAACCAGGTCCTTATTCGCTTTTCTGATAACGGCTGTGGCATTTCAAAGGAGCTCCTGGCCAGACTTGGGGAACCTTTTTACACCACAAAAGAGAAGGGAACAGGATTAGGTTTACTTGTTAGTAATAAAATTATTAAAGATCATCAAGGCAGTATCAACATCACAAGTGAAATCAACAAGGGTACAATAGTAGATATCACTTTACCTATTTCCTTATGAAGATTTCCATAGTCAACAACCCCTTAGTGGGTTTCTTTTTTTTCGACATCTTTCCTCAGTTAGGAGAACTTGAACTCTTTTATTTAAACGAGATTGAGGCAGTCCTAATCAAACGTTTGTTTAACAATCTTGAGGCCAGAATCCTGTCGATGTATGGAGATTCACATAATCCGATGACTCTATTTGGAATCTGGTAAAAGGAAATCCTATCAAATAAAGCTAAAATCGGCACGATTGGAGATAAAGAGTTAAACAATCGATTCCGAGCAGTTGTAGTCTTTTAGAAATGTGAAAAGAGTACGCTGTAACGGAATTTTTTTTGACTTTATTTTCAACTTCCTGCTTTTTTTTTATAAAAAACTGTTTATAATTATCTTAACATTTTATACTTTAATACCTTTCAGATACTTATCACTCAATTTAGGGGCGCTGAGCATGGGGACACCGACACTGTTAATAAATGCCTTTATTATTATCCTTTGTATTTTTTTCTACCAAATATTTTGGTTAGATAAAGATGGAAAAGAAGCACGTAATGATGTATTAATTTCCTTTCTTGCATCTATTGCAATCGTTCTTTGTATGACGTTCCCCTTTAAGTTTAATTCCGGATACATATATGATTTACGGCTTATCCCAATCCTTTTAGCCGTTCTCTATGGTGGTTTTAGAAGCTTTATTTTCATCACCTTTGTATTTGTTTCTTACCGTTTTTATTTGGGTGGAAACGGAGTATTCCCTGCAGTTATTGTATATTTTATGGCCACTTCCATTACTATGCTATCACAATATTTTCTATCTGATTATTTTAAAAAAAGAAAAATATTGTTTAGCACATTGCTTCTTTCTCTTTGCACTATTTCCTTCTCCATCTTCGCTTTAATGAACCAAATGCGGATAAGCGATAAAGTTCAACCTGGTTTTATTCACTTTTTATCCAATTATATAGTAATCAATATTCTCACTGTTTTGTTATCTCTTTATCTAATTGAAGGAATGATAGAAAGGTTTAAAATGAAAGAAAAAATTCACCGTACAGAAAAATTTATTGTGACTAGTGAATTAGCTGCGTCTATTGCTCATGAAATAAGGAACCCGTTGACTACGGTATATGGATTTATGCAAATGTTTAGTAAAAACGAAATCTCCGAAACACAAAAAGGCGAATATATGCAAGTCATCCTAATGGAGTTAGAAAACACCCAACTCGTTATTAACGATTATTTATCCCTTATAAAACCACAAAATGTTGTGAAGGAATTATTAGATATCAGACCAATCGTCCATCAAGTAATAGATGATATATTACCGATGGCTAGCCTATATAATGTTAAAGTTGAATGCGATATTATTAGTTCCCTTTATATTAATGCCAACACTGTTAATATAAAACGGTGTTTAATTAACATTGCAAAAAATGGGATTGAAGCCATGACTAATGGAGGGAAACTACGAATTAATGTGAGAAAGGTAAAGAATAATATTGTGATTGATATTATTGATTCAGGTATTGGAATGTCGCTTGAGGAGATAAAGCGAATCGCTATGCCGTTTTATTCTTTAAAAGAGAAGGGAACTGGGCTAGGCACTATGATTTCATACGGTATTATAAAAGAGTTAAATGGAGATATAGAAATAAAAAGCGAAAAAGGAAAGGGAACACAGTTTTCTATTATTATTCCTTCTTCATAAAAGATGTCATAATAACTTACAAAATATCATTCTTTATTTTTTAATAACTCAACTTTCGCAGAGTGAAATTGGTAAATAAACCTTAATATAACTAGGAAGGCCATAAATCCACTGAGCAACTTGACTTTGAATTAACTTTTTGATTTTCTTATACGTCTGTTTTAGAGTATCTTGAAGAAGCTCGATTAACGGTTGCTTTGGGCCCTTGCCCTGTCCGAATAGGACGGGGATTCAGACAGGATTTCGTTTTTGGGCCCTTGTCCTGTCCGAATAGGACCGGGATTCAGACAGGATTTCGTTTTTAGGCCCTTGTCCTGTCCGAATAGGACCGGGATTCAGACAGGATTTCACTTTTTGGCCCTCGACCTGTCCGAATAGGACCGTGATTCAGACAGGATTTCGTTTTTGGGCCCTTGTCCTGTCCGAATAGGACCGTGATTCAGACAGGATTTCGTTATCTGCCCCTTGCCCTGTCCGAATATACGAATCTCTAATTCACTGAAAACACAATATAATCCTTTTGGTTATCTCCATCTGCATTCCATATTTCGATTATAGCTGAAGTGTCTATCATGTATAATGAATCATAACAAATCAAGGAGGGAACAGGATGAATACCTATTATGTAGTAATTTTTACTTCTCAAAGAACAGAGAACGATTCAAAAGGATATGCAAGTATGTCAGACAAGATGGAAGAATTAGCAAGATTACAACCTGGATTTATTAGCGTAGAGAGTGCAAGAGATCACGAAGGACATGGTATTACCGTTTCTTACTGGGAATCGTTAGAAGCGATTCAAAAGTGGAAAGCGAATACGGCACATCAAGTAGCACAACAAAAAGGAAAAGAAACGTGGTACAGTAATTACAACGTGCAGATTTGTAAGATAGTAAGAGAGTATTCTTTTAAAGGCAATGATTGAGTTGTTCAAGGCAACCGAAAAAGGAAAGGCGCAGTACTTTGTCGCTAATAGGTAACTTGAGCTTAGGAGGAGATCAAATGGAAATCAGCTTACCTCATGCTAATTTAAATTCTTTACAAAACATACACTTATCTCTGAATGAAATTACTGATATAAATCTTTTTGATAATAATTTTAAAGAAATTCCAGAAGAAATCTATAAAATGAACCATTTAAAAGTGTTAAATATTTCTGCTAATGAGCTTGAAAAAATTTCTGTTAATATAAAAAATTTGAAAGAACTTAGAATGATGGACTTAGGACATAATCAGATTGAAATAATTCCATCTGAAATAGAATATCTTGTGAATTTGGAGGATTATTTATATCTTCACAATAATAAATTCCAAACGATCCCCCCTGAAATTAAAAGCCTTACAAAGTTAAAATATTTAAATCTAAGTGATAATAATTTAAGTGAATTACCAAGAGAAATTGGTGAATTAACCAACCTGATAGAGTTACGCTTAATGAATAACAATCTTAATAAAATACCTGAGAGCTTTAGCAGGTTAACCAATATGAGAGAGCTACATCTGAAAAATAATCAACTCAGCACTCTCCCAGAAATATTTGAAAATATGACGTTATTACGAGTTTTAGATATGGAAGAAAATAAAGTAAAACAACTACCGAATTCACTCAACCAATGTAAAAAATTAAGACGGTTGAATTTGAGAAATAATCAATTGAATACTTTACCCGATGGAATTGGAAAGCTAGTAAATTTATTGGAATTAGATTTAAGGAGTAATCAATTGATTGAATTGCCGGATTCTTTGATGGAAATTGAAGGGTTAGAACGTTTAGATTTAAGATGGAACCATAACTTGAAAATCCCGAAATGGCTAGAAAAGTTAAAAGAAAAAGGGTGTATAGTTTATTTATAAACAAGCTTTCATTAACATATTTAACAAAGGGGTGCACTAGTTCTATTTGGAATTTAAAAATGATCAAACTTAAGCTAAATATACTATTTTCAAAATGCCTCACCTAAAAACTTCAAATGGAAAGTTCAACTTTCTTTTAAAGGGTTTTTTTACAAGTCTCAATAAATTTTGTTACTAGCAAGCTTTGTTTCTCGATTTTTCTTGTGCAAATCGCAATTTTATGTGTAACATGGATGTCCCATTCAACTTCCTCTGGTCTTTCCGAAATACCCCTCCATATATGGCAACATCTGCTTAATATTGCTTTAGTTGCTCAAATGCTTCTTTAGTATTCGTTGTTGTAATGACTAAATCGACATCTTCATTTGCTGCCTTAAAAGTAGCTGCCCTTTAGGAATCAAGAAATTAGCAGGTAAATAGGTAGCAACAATAAGTAAAAAGCAACAAACTTTTAGAAAAGAGACCTTTAAAAAGAATAATCCTATTTAAAAATAATAAGAGCATGTTTTACGGCTTAAAGAGGATTTTATCTATTTTATAAAGAAATATGATTTAAAGAAGGCTTTCCACCCTAAAAGGGGGAATAAAGCTCCATAACAAACCGTATTGGAGGAATTCATTTGAAACAAGCAGAGCAGATGATGAACGATTGGTTGCAGCATCGAAATGTCATGGAGGAATTGTTAGAACAGATCGACGACGAACATATTGATTTTAAGCCTTGGGACGGTGCCATGTCACTAGGTGAACTCGCGTTGCATATTGCTGGATGGAATGATGTGTTCGTTTCGTTGGTTAAAACAGAAGAATTTGCTTTACCGGACATTCCAAAATGTAAGACGATGGGGGACGTACGCGAAGCTGTAAAGCACTTTACGGAAAAAACTAAGGCTTTATATGAATCGTTAACTGACGAGGAGTTGGAAGCCGAAAATAATTCGTCGCACCCGAAACTTCAAGGAACAAAAAAGAGGTATCTGACCGCTATGTACGATCATGAGATTCACCATAAAGGCCAACTTTTCGTGTATGCACGTTTGATCGGTGTAAACGAGATGCCGTTCTTTCGTTAATCATAACGAACGTATCTAGGAAGTAGCATGGCTATTTCCGTTTTACCCAATATCCCTTAAATTATCATGTAGGATTTTCAACAATTAGGCTCTTTCCTATAGAGGAGAAGGTGTTTATAGTTGGAATGATTTAGATTGCACAGAAATCTCCTATAAATAATGATGAAGGTTTTATTTATGATTTTATAGGTTTTGAGCAATATCATGGGCTGGGTTATGGTAAGAAAGCAATGAACGAAATTGAAATTATTGCTAAAGAATTAGGAATGAAGAATATGCATTTCTTGTTTTTGATCAAAACAAAATTGCATGTGGATTATATGAAAAGTTGGGCTATGAAATGACGAATATAATGATGGTAAAATCAATTTAATAAGAGGAGGATGGTCTCGTTGGAGAGAAGATCCTTACTGGTATCTGCATTACCAGAATATGAACAAGAAATTGGCAGATGGCTATGGTGTTTAGAAGATGTTCGCCGTACTCTTATTACAGAAATAACTGGAATCAGCCAAAGTGTAATCGACACAAAAATGGATGAAAGACAAACGATTGGCTCACTGTTATATCACATTGCATTGGTTGAGGCGGATTGGTTATATGTAGAAGTCCTTGGTGCTGAATGGGATCCCGAAATACGCTCGTTGTTTCCGTTAGAAGACCGTTCTGAAGACGGTTCAATGACGCACTTTGAGGGCCAAAGTTTAGAAGAACATTTTTACCGACTTAATAAGGTGCGTGAAGTATTTCTATCCCACTTTCGTTCAATGGACCTAACGGATTGGCGTAAACCGAGGGTACTTGAACATTATGACGTCACACCTGAGTGGGTTGTATACCATTTGATTGAACATGAATCACATCATAGAGGTCAAATTTTTCAATTACTTAGGGAGTACCAAAATTTATTATAAAAGCGATAAAATAGCATATAAGTCAGGAATCCATTTTAATCAAACCTTGTTTATAATGGATTCTTTTTATTTTGCGAAATATAAAACTCCTCATGATATTTTTTATTAAACGTTATTCCAAAGCTACAAAAAAAGTTGTTTTATTTCCATTTTGTATCGTATTATAAGATATAATCTTATTTTACGATAAAAGGGGAATGTTAGATGGTAAAAGAAATTGCTCAGATAAACCAATTATGGACGGATATTTACTATCAATTACGTTATAACCATAAAGAAAAGATTACTCACCAAAGCATAAGGATTATGCAGGTCATTCAAAAAGAGAATGAAGTTGGGATAAAAGACATTGCTCAAGAAATTCAAGTGTCGCATAACACAGCCTCAGAACATGTCAAACGACTATTAGAAAAAGAGTACGTATTTAAAACTCGCAGTAAAGTTGATGAGCGAAAAGTAATTCTTAAACTAACTGACGAGGGTACTAGTGTTTTGCACCGCCATTCTAGTCTTGATGAAGAAAAGCTTGAACATCTTCTTTTTGAAAAAATGACTGATGAAGAGAGGCAATCCATTTTAGACGCATTTACATTATTGAAAGAGAGAGCAGAAGATGTACACAATAATTAAAGTTATCGTATCGGCCATTATTATTGGGATAATTACAGAAGTAGCACGTAGATTTCCTACTCAAGGTGGAATAATTGCAGCATTACCTATCGTTAGCATTTTGAGTATTATATGGCTTTATGTGCAAGGGGAGCAGATGGAAACATTAAGTAAATTTGCATTAGGCGTGGTGTGGGGAATTCCTGCAACAGTGGTTATGTTGGTGATTATTGGAATATCTCTACATAATTCTCTACATCTTTTTGTTTCGTTAGGTTTAGGGATGGGAGGATGGCTTATATTTTTATTTGCTCAATCCATGATCGTAAAACTTTTTGTTTAAATGAAACTAAAATAATTGATTAGAAAACTCGACTTCGGCTTTTCGTTATTTCGGTTAATCCGCGTGGTTAACTTCAACCGCGAGAAGCACCTTCATTATAGTTTTGGACATATGTTTTTGCTTGACTGACAAACACGGGTCCACACATTTGGAGCTTTGTCTGTCAGTTTGTTTTATGCTAAAGTATCCTTAGTTAGAGGAAAAAATGTGCTAGAGGTGATGTAAAGTGTTAGAACGCTCTATGGAGAATGTTTGGGAATTAAGAGGAAGAAAGGAAGTGTTGTAAAGGAGAGCTTTTACTTTATTAGTAGCTCTTCTCATTAAAAAAGAAAAGAGGACTATGACAATGAACAAATATCAAAGTATAAGCAGTGATGGATTTAAACTGAATTATTGTGTAAAGGGAACTGGAAGACCCATATTGGTGGTAGGCAGCAGTGTGTATTATCCTCACCTATTCTCCGAAGATTTATATGAAACATTCCAGCTTATTTTCCTTGATCATAGAGGATTTGTGAAGCCGCCCCGGGTTCTGGAGTCAGAAGATTATACATTGGGCAAAGTGTTAGATGACATAGAAATAGCAAGGCAAACTCTTTGCTTAACAGATTTTATTATATTGGGGCACTCAGGACACGCTTTCATGGCTTTGGAATATGCAAGAAAATATCCTGAACATGTCCAAAAAGTTGTCTTGTTAAATTCAGCACATACAAATAGCCAGATTAGGCAGCATCAAAGCTTTGCATTTTTTAATGAGACTGCAGGCCCAGAAAGAAAGAGGCAGTTTGAAAAGGATATTGCTCTATTAGAAAGTGACATCCAGAAAGACCCTGAGCGGCGATTTGTCCACATGTGTATTCGTATGGGAGCGCAAAGTTTTTATGACTATACATTTGATGCAGCTTACATGTGGGAAGGTGTATATACGAATATGCCAATCATCGATTACCTGTGGGGAGAGGCGTTCGGAGAACTAAATCTTATACATTCCCTGAACACTTTCAATAAACCAGTATTTATTGGTTTAGGAAGATATGATTATTTGGTAGCGCCTGTTTCACTTTGGGATGCTATTGATGACACGAATAAAAACGTGAAAAAAGTGATTTTTGAACATAGTGGGCATAATCCGATGTTCGAAGAACCTCAATCCTTTGATAGAGAACTAATCAACTGGATTTGTGAAGGCAAATAAAGATTTCATCTATGATTCAACGAAAAAACACTAAGTAGATTTTTCTTAGTGTTTTTTATGTTGATGGATTTTCCCTTTTGTTAGGTTAATCATGTTGTTTAGAAAACGAAAATCGTAATCGTCGCTGGTACAGATTTTAATTGCTTAATTAAATGCCATTTTTTCTGTGAAAATAGTGCATTGGTTTTTTCTATGCAACTTGCAGAGTAAAGAAAGAGCCAGTTTCCAGCAGCTTTAAAGCAGCAGGAAACTGGCTCTTTTATCGGGACTTTTGGAATCCATCGATTGTCGTTAAGATCTAAAATGCCCAGTCTCCATTACGGAAGATAGGAACAATGGTGCCATCTTGTTTGATGCCGTCAATATCCATCTTGTTAGAACCAATCATGAAGTCAACGTGAACAATGGAAGTATTCATACCATGTTCTAATAATTCTTCTTGACTCATTTTCGTACCACCTTGAATCGTAGTAGGGTAAGCTGCACCGATTGCTAAGTGATTGGATGCATTCTCATCAAATAGAGTCGTAAAGAAGGTAATGCCAGATTGAGAAATGGGAGAAGGGTCTGGAACAAGAGCAACTTCACCCAAGCCAGTTCCGCCTTCGTTGTCAAAAACCAATTTCTTAATGGTTTCATTCCCTTTTTCAGCAGAAATATCTACAATTTTTCCATCTTTAAAGTGCACTTCAATGCCTTCAATTAATGTACCAGCATAGCTTAGTGGTTTTGTGCTGCGTACAACACCTTCCATGCGATGTGTATCAGGTGCTGTGTAGACTTCTTCTGTAGGCATGTTGGCAATAAATTCTTCCCCTTTTGGATTACTACTTTCTGCACTTGCCCAAATATGGTTTTTTGGTAAGCCTAAAGTTAAATCCGTACCAGGTGCTGTGTAGTGCAAAGCATCAAATTGGATTTCATTTAATTTCGCTGCTTTTTCATTCAACGTTTTTTTATGTTCATCCCAGGCAGCAATTGGGTCATCCGAATAGACACGACAAGTTTTAAAGATTTGATCCCATAAGGCATCGACTTGTTCTTCGGAAGTTTTCATGTCAGGGAACACTTGTGCAGCCCAACCAGCGCCAGCTGCAGCGGCAACGGTCCATTTCAAATCATCATTTTGCGTTGCAATACGTTGGGCATGGAACGCCTTTCCAGCAACTTTTTGATAGGCAGCAATTTTAGCAGGATCGACTTCATTCAATAAGCCTGGATCACTTGATACAATAGAAAGACGACTTACGCGATGATTTAATACATGGTCTTCGGATTCTTGAATTTCGTATTCAGGAATGTTGGTCAACACTTCGACAGGTTGATGTAAGTAATGTTGTTTACTAATTTCATCGTCGGACCATTTGACGATGACCTTTTCAGCACCTAACGTATAAGCCTCTTTTGTGACTAAACGGGCTAAAGGAGATTGATCAACGGTAATGGTCATTTTTACCCAATCACCAGGTTGAACATTAATTCCTTTGGCTACTAAAAGTTTTGCATATTTTTGTAGGTTTTCATCAAAATTTGCTAGGACCATTTTCTTTACCCCCAATAGTTTATTCCTATCAACCATACTAGCACAGTTATACATAAATTTCTGCAGGTAGGTGTGGCAAAACGCTGTAAGGAATCGAGCGGAAATTGTTGCAGAGCGTGGCTCACGTGGTGGGGAGTGTCCCTTTTTTTTCCAGAGATACTGGTCTTTTTAATATTCTTTTGCTAATAATAAGATAAAGAATTGAAAAGAAAGAAGGCATTGATTTGTTCAGAAAGTGGGGATTTCTCCTTTTATTAGTCGTCATTATTGTAAGTGCTTGTACGCCAAGTCAGCCTAAGAATCAGGCTCCAGCTGAAAAGACTATCCCGGTAACAGGAAAGCTTCCAAAAATTGATCATATCGTTATTGTTGTCGAAGAAAATCGATCTCAAAAAGCGATTGAAGGGAATCCGTCTGCTCCCTATATCAACTCACTAATGAAGCAGGGAGCAAATTTAACGAACTTCCATGCTATTGAACACCCAAGTCAGCCTAACTATTTGGACTTGTTCTCGGGGTCAAACCAAGGTGTTACAAATGATAAAGTTCCAAAAACGAAATTTTCTACAGATAATTTGGCCAGTGAGCTGATTGCTAAAAATTATTCATTTGTTGGCTATTCCGAAGATCAGCCTTCTACTGGCTATAATGGGGCATCAACTGGTCCGGGAGGTTATGCCCGTAAGCATAACCCTTGGGTAAACTTCACCAATGTACCGAAAGAAGTAAATCAGTCATTGACTAACTTTCCAAAGGATTTTACCAAACTGCCGACGGTTTCATTTGTTATACCGAATCTTCTGAATGACATGCATGATGGAACGATAAAGGAAGCAGACGATTGGCTGAAGGAAAAGATCAATCCTTATGTCCAATGGGCGAAAAATCATAACAGTTTATTGATTGTGACCTGGGACGAGGACGATTATTCACAAGACAACAAAATCGCGACCTTTTTTGTCGGACCAATGGTAAAGACAGGCCAATTCGATGAAAAGTTAAATCACTATCATCTTTTAAGAACCATCGAGGATCTTTACAGTTTAGCGCATGCCGGGGAAAGTAAGACGGTCGAACCCATTATGAAAATATGGAAATAACACAAAAAAGTGCTTTTAAAAGAAGCACTTTTTTGCATTTAGATATCTGTAGAGTTCGTAATCCAGAGAATCTACGGCCGGCAATGGCAATGATTACTGGTAAAATTAATTCTATATGAATAGATAATCGTTCTATACGAGCTCTCAAACGAATTAATACAATGAAATGGTAAATATTCTAAAAAGGAGTTGTGTTAGGATAAAATGTACATCGATGAAATGGAAAGTGAACCGCGGGTTGATAGCAATGGTTCTTTAGATAGATAAATAATTTTTTAGTTCATTATTATGCAACGTTTCCACTTTCTCATTCGACTTAATGATGAAAAGGAGGGGAAATGCAACAATGGAAATAGCAAAATTAGTAGAAAAGGCGAAGAAGGGTAATGATGAAGCATTTGAACAATTGATTAGTTCTGTTCGCTCTAAATTGTATAGGACTGCCTATTCATACGTTAGAAATGAACAAGATGCTCTTGATATTTATCAAGAAACGATTTACAAAGCCTACATTTCACTAAAAAAAATAAAAAAACCTGAGAGTTTTCAAAGCTGGATAACAAGGATTCTTGTTTCAAAGTGTATTGATTTTATTCGAAAAGAATCGAGGCATTTTTCAACAGATAATGAGGAGATATTTGCTGAATTAATTTCTAAAGAAAGCGTTGATTACATAGCCCATTCAATGGATTTATCTGAGGCCTTTAAATTTTTGGATCCCAAATACAAGACAATTATTTTATTGAGGTATTATCACGATTTTTCCATTAAGGAAATTGCGGCCATTATGAATTACCCGGAAGGAACAGTCAAATCACACTTACATCGAGTGCAAAAAGAGTTGAGGCCGATTTTAAAGGAGGGCTATATTTATGAATAAGGAAAACTTTAATCAATCGATCGATAACATAGATGTACCTCTAGAGAAGTTAATAGCGAGAGAGAAGGCAGCTATCTCCCAAGCCAGGAATAGACGAAAGGTTGGCAGAACAACGAAGCACTCGATACTAATTGCCTGCGGTTTATGTATTACATTATTAGGCTCTGGATTTGTTTCATCGGGTATGGCGGCAGCGCTATCAAATATACCATTCATCGGGCCGATTTATGCAGAGTTTAGTGATATTGCATCTGATAAAATAGAGCGGGACAAACTTGCGACAGTGATTGAAAAACAGGATAGTCATAACGGCTTAACAATGACAGTGAAAGAAGCCGCTTATGATGGCGGCCGGTTAATCGTAACGGTGGAGTATTCAGGAGAAAAAGAGCTTTCACTCAAGGAAGGAAATACGGGCTTTAATTATGTAACGATTAATGGAAAACCATTCAAATCAGCGATTGGTTCTACTGGACAGGATTCCATTAACTCAAAAACGATTATTGAGCATCACCAATTCACGCTTGCTAATTACGATGAATACGGCGACAAAATTGAGATAGCTGTCCATGGGGAAGATTTGTTTGGACATAAAGGTAAATGGAAGGTGGACTTCCCACTTGAAAAAGTAAAGGGTGATATGCACGAGTTCTATCCCGGTGTGAAAACTGAAAAGGGTAACGGAGTTTATACGTTAACAGCTGACAAAGTAACATTTACACCTCTTTCAACAAGAATAGACGTAACGGTCGATTACCCCACTGAATTGGACGAAAACGATACATGGAAATGGTTTGAATTCTCTGTAGTTGATAATCATGGCCGCGTATATGATCGACTAAAACTGCAAACAGGCATGGCTGGAAAATACGGCCACCATATGGTTCTGACATTGCCTCCAATGGATACGATACCAGAATCACTCACACTCAAGCCAGCAGATATAAACAATGAAGGGTTTAATGAAGAAATAAAGGAATTAGAACTTGTCGTTCCTTTGGATAAAAAGAAATAAAGGTAATTAGAATCAGTTTTCATATTTGAGCAAATGGTTGAGAGCATGGTGTGGAGAACTTCAGTATTGAAGTAACACAGAAAATGTTTCCTATTATCTTTCTTATACGAATTAATTAAATTTCGGTGTCAGTCCTTCATTGCATTAAAGCGGCGGGGGACTGACACCTTTTCAAATATCCTAACCTTTTTTAGTTAGTTTTTCTTTAATTTCCGGAATACTAAGTCCCTGTTTTTTTAAGTCCTTTATTTCGGTGATTTTGCTATTCTAATTCCTTTTAACGATCGATTGATAGAAAACCAAAACAGGATATTAGAAAAACTTAAGGAACATGCTGTAAAGGTCACGAAAAATTATCAGGACGTAAACAAGTAACAAACCAGTCCAAAAAACTAATCAAACGTTTGATTAAAACGCTGGAAGCGTTGGTATGACTGGCATGGAAAAACTAAACAAACGATTGATTAAATCTTTGAATCCTTTGAAATGTCTGGTTTGCCAAAACTAACCAAACGTTTGATTAAAACGTTGGAAGCCTTGGTATGACTGGCATGGCAAAACTAATCAAACGATTGATTAAATTTTATAGAGCCTATGAAGTGTCTGGAATTCCAAAACTAATTAAACGATTGATTAAATCACTGGGATCCTTGGTATATATGGTTTGAAAAACTAATCAAACGTTTGATTAAAACGCTGGAAGCGTTGGTATGATTGGCATGGCAAAACTAATCAAACGATTGATTAAATTTTATAGAGCCTATGAAGTGTCTGGAATTCCAAAACTAATTAAACGATTGATTAAATCACTGGGATCCTGGGTATATATGGTTTGAAAAACTAACCAAACGTTTGATTAAATCGTTGGAAGCCTTGGTATGTCTGGTTTGCTAAAACTAAACAAACGTTTGATTAAATTCTGGTTCCAAAGAGGTATCTGGTTCGAAAACTAACCAAACGATTGATTAAATAGCTGGAAGCCTTGGTATGACCCCGGGGATTAAAAGGTAAAGTCTATTTTAGTAAAATAATATCATTTTGATACTCAACTACCAAAATTAAGGGTCAGTCTCCCAATGCTTTAAAGCGACGGGGGACTGACCCTTAAACTCTTTTATTGAATATCTGACTTTGATACGAATCCTCTATTATTTTCCTCTATTAATAGGGGAAGGATAATTCGAACGGTTGTGCCTTTTTGAAGCGCGCTTTTGACATTAATGGATCCTCCGTGTAGATGTACTAATTGTTTAGTGATGGCCATTCCGAGTCCAGTTCCACTGCCGGAGTCGCTTGTATTTGTACCCCGATAGTAGCGATGGAAGAGTTTATTGAGCGTTTCATTGTCCATGCCAATGCCATCATCTTCAATGGTAATCATCATAAGATGTTGTTCAATAGATGAAATTGATACCGTAATCACCGTACCAGAAGGATTATATTTAATGGCATTCGTTAGCAGGTTATCAATTATCCTTTGAAACCATTTGGGATCAATCGGCGCGAAAATAGTTCCATTATGCGGATGGAAGATGAATTTCTTCTCAGTATTAGTCGGATTATTGATGAAATGGATGATCGTTCGCCGGATAAATTCATTCATATCTACCTGTTCTTTTGCCATTGGTAAAGCTTGATTTTTTAAGCGATAAGTTAAGGTTAAGTCCTCTAGTAAGTCCATCATATAGGTTGATTTTTCCGTTATGATTCCGGCGAATTCCCTTGTCTCAGCCTCTGTCCAGGAATAATTTTCGGATTCAAGCATTTGCGCATAACCGGAAATGGAGGAAAGCGGCGTTTTTAAGTCATGGGAAAGACCACTAATCCATTCTTCACGGGTTTGTTTCATTTTTCGCCGTTGTACTTCGTTTTGTTTTAGTATCTCAGTTAATTGTGAAAGGGTTGCAATAAGATCCTTGTACAAACGATACTTCCTTTTTAGTTTTCCCTTTTTATTTAACATCATTGGGCGTTGATGGAGATCATGCGGCTGCTCAAATAAACCACTGCCAAGATTTTGAATCCATTTCATCATCGTAATCAGTGGAACCCCGAATTTACGTGCATACCAAAATGTACCTATCAACAATAGCAGAAATAATGCAACAGGAATGACGACGAAACCTTTACTCATTGTTTTAAACAAGCTTACTTCAAGATTAGGGGTTGAACTTAAATCATGTAGGCCAACAATGATTGTTTGTTCTGACTTTGCATCATAGTAGACGGCAATTGAGTCTTGATTTTTCTTTGATAAGCTGTGAAGTTCCTGAATTGAGTACGTAATGGGTTCCTTATGTGTACCGTATTGATCTACTACCTTTCCAGTTGAATTAATCAATTGAGCCCAGCCATTTTCTTTATTTAACTGTTGAACAGTGACAGCAGAAAGATGAAGTTGATGATTTTTCCAATCAATATCTGATTCCATTTCGTTTAATAATCTAGTCTCCGCATTTTGTCTTCCGAATAAAATCAAGTACGGCTTGGGATATGTTTCTTTTAACAGCCAATGCGTGTATTCCACAGAAGCAGAGCTATCTTGCAGCAGTAAAGAGGCCAGTTCACTTTGTGTAAAATGGGCAGGAACTTTTTCAGGAGCATGGTAAGACCCGATGACCTTCCCTTTTTGAGTTAGGACAAGGAGCCAGCCGTTTTGGTTCGCCGCCAGCTGTTTTAATTCATCATCGAATGTTGCTTTATTTCTATGTATCGTAATCCTATGAGAAAAAAAGGAGTCATCTGCCTTGGATAGATCCTGGGTAACCTCATTATTCATAATCGAAAAGCCAATGATTCCCCAAATGAAGATTAATAGAAAGAAAAATAGGATGAAAACAAGGATTAACTGGATAAAAAATTGAACTATAAAACGTTTATGGATGTTCATGGCTGCCACCATCAGGTACAAATTTATAGCCAAGCCCTCTTACGGTAATAATATGACGTGGCTTACTAGGATTGTCCTCGATTTTTTCCCGAAGCTTTCTAATATGGACCATAACGGTATTATCCTCACCTAGAAATTCTTCGCCCCACACTTTTTCATAAAGCTGGTTTTTACTAAATAGCTGATTTGGATGTTTACAGAAGAAAAGAAGGAGCTGATAGACCTGTGCTGGTAATTCTACTGTCCTTCCTTTTACGGTCACTTCCCCAGAGAGTGTGTTTACATGGAGGGGTTCAAATTGGTAAAACGTTTTAGACGTATTTGTGATTTTTCCAGTGTGACGACGTAAATGGGCTTTGATCCTTGCTACGACTTCAAGGGGATTGAAGGGTTTTGTGATATAATCATCTGCGCCTAATGCAAAGCCCGAAAGTTTATCTAAATCTGTTGACCGAGCTGTCAGAAAGAATATAGGGGCATCGGTCGTTTCCCTAATGAGAGGGCAAATTTCAAAACCGCTACGGTTTGGAAGCATCACATCCAAAAGGATTAAGTCATATCGTTTGGTTTGACATAAGGCAAGAGCCTCCTCAGCTGTACCTGCCGTATCAATAAAGCTAAATGCTTCTTTTTTTAGAATCGTTGTTAACATATGTAAAATGGCTTTCTCATCATCGACAATTAATAGTTGTGGCTCGTGCATAAAGAAACTCCTATCCTATTTCAATCTATAGATTATCATATCACTCAGTTGTCAAAAATCTAGGAATTAAGGAAAAATTAAGGTGGATTTTTGAGTGGCTTAAGGAAGGAAAACTATAATAATGGTAAATAGATAAAAGGGATTAATAGCAGAATGAATGTGGAAAGGGGAATTCAAATATGTATGTAATCGGTAAAAGGGAATTTATGAGCTTATTCAAAGGGGTTAAATCATGTATAGTCATTGCGATTTTATTGTTAACCTCCTATTATTCAGCCAAGTTTGCTAATATATTAGCGACGGGGATCGAGCTTTCAGCAAAGGAAGCTGAAAATATTCACACGGTTGGTCTTTTAGGATTGTTGTTCCTCCTAGGCCAATTATTTATAGCAGGACTTTCCCATGATACAATTAACCAAGAGACACACGAACGCACGATGCGATTTTTAGTAACAAGAACGTCAAGAACCTCCATTTTACTAGGGAAGTTTTTTGGTATTTGGATGTTTTGGTTTATTTGTTTGACGGTCTCCTTCTTGCTTATCAGTATTTTTGCACAGAAGTTCGATCTTTTCATTTTTTCTCAGACTATAAGTTTAGTAACCTTACAAATTTCCTTTACTATCTTGCTTTCTGTCCTAATCCCTAAGCCAGGGTTTACCATGTTTTTGGGAATTGTGTTTGGATTGACTTTTCCGATTTTAGGATTTTGGGTTGTGCTTACATCGAATGTTTGGGTAAGCTGGACGAAGTTTTTTACCCCCTTTTATTATTTGGACAGAGAAGACTTTACTTTTTTAGTGATTTTTATATTATCAGGTATCATGCTCTTTTTCGCCAATTTCATTTTTAAAAGGAGGGAATGCTGATGATTGCCATCGAAACAAAACAGCTGAAGAAATCGTATGGATCAGTGCCAATCGTAAAAGGAATTGATCTTTTCGTAGAAAAAGGAGAAATCTTTGGATTCTTAGGTCGTAACGGAGCTGGTAAATCTACTTTTATTAACATGTTAACCGGCATAATTCAACCAAGCTTTGGTACATACTCACTGTTAGGTGTAAAAGGTCCCAATGATCAAGTAAAGAAACGAGTTGGGGTAATGCCTGATTACTCCACTTTATATGGCTCTTTAACCGCAATAGAGCATTTAAAATATCTTTCAGCTTTGTCAGGACAGCCGGCCGGAATGGAATGGTGCTTGGAAGTACTAAAGCTAGTGGGCCTGGAATCACATGCTCGAAAAAAAGTGGCTAAATTTTCATTTGGAATGAAAAAGAAATTAGGGATTGCACTAGCCATTATCCATGATCCTGAGCTCCTTTTCCTTGATGAACCCACTTCCGGTTTAGATGCAGAATCTGCGATTCAAATCCATACGCTGATCCGCGGGCTGCAAAAAAGAGGGAAGACCATATTCATGACATCCCATAATCTGGCTGAAGTAGAGAAGCTGTGTACCCGAATTGCGATTATGAAAGAAGGACGGATAGTCAATAGCGGCACAATGGATGAACTTAGAGCATTATATCGGTCGACCATCAAGGTTAAGATCAAGCATTCTCCAGTACCGAACTCGGAACAGTTGAACTTACATCAGTGGCTCGAGTCAGCAGGAACAGATCTAGAAATGAATGATCCCTATGTAACCATCACTGTAAAAGATGAGAAAAAAATTGCTGAAATAATTCGAGCTATTCAGCAGTGTAGGGCAGATGTCCTTCGTGTTGAAGTGGAAGAGCCATCGCTTGAAGACATATTTCTAGATGAATAACTTCGATGTCTAACTAAACAGTACGTCATCGAAATACAGAAGGAGTTTTTTATGTATCCTCAAATGAAAGGACCTCAAAAACGATTATCTAAGGATGCGGTGAAGGTATGGATTATAAATGAAACGATTATGAATGTAATTGGATTCCTCATCCTTGGTATTTTACTCTATCTAGACTTTCGTTTTTCATGGAAAGAATGGATTGGCTGGATTATAAAGGGGCTGATCCCAATCGCTGTGTTAGGAGCAGTCTGGTCATGGATTAATCCGTTTTTACTTTATAAAAACTGGCGTTATGATGTCGATGAAGAGTTTTTACAATTGAAATCAGGTGTAATAAATGAAAGGCATCAACTTGTCCCAATGACCAAAATACAATCAGTAGCAACCAAACAAGGGCCGTTGCTCAGAAAATATGGCCTCTGCTCTGTTTCCATTGAAACGATGGGCTCCTCCCACACTATACCTGCCCTGCCGAAAGAGATTGCCATTGAGTTAAGGAACCAAATTGCTCATTATGCAAAAATCAAGGAAGTGGAGTCATGACAAAAGTAAAACGGTACCACCCACTTCTCATGCTTTTTGATCTATGGCAGCTACTAAAGAACATTTTTTTTATTTTCATTTTTTTATTTATAATAAAGGCAGGTTCACAATCACTCTTCATTACATATGGCAGGCTCCTTTTTTTTATTGTTTGTGGAGTATCGTTTATTTACATTATTTTAAAATGGGTCACCCATAAATATGGGCTCGACGATCGGTGCTTTTATCTTTACAAAGGAATTTTATGCAAATCGGAGCGGACTATTCCATTTTCAAAAATTCAAAATGTTAACCGTCATACCTCTCTATTTCATCGGATGTTTAATGTGACTTCCATCAGCTTTGAAACAGGAATGACAGGTGAAGATGCCGCTGTTAAATACGAAGTAGTTTCCAAAAAAGAAGCAGAGCGAATGGAAGAATTTATAGCAAGTGCTGTACACGAAGAGGCTATGAATCTGTCCCTTTTGGAAATGGCTGTGGAAAAAGTAGATTCAAACAGAGTCATTCATTTTAAGCCAATGAAAAAGGACATCTTAAAGGCCAGCTTTACTTCTTTAAGCTTTCTCCTTTTTATTCCTTTATTGCTTTCTTTTTATTCCAAAGTGGATGACATCTTTCATGTGGTGGAACAAACAAAGGGGATCTTTTTCTCTATCATCGGTTCTTGGTGGATTGTTACAACCATCGTAATTGTTCTCATCATGGCTTCTGTTGGTTTCGGAATCGCGCGGACATTTTTAAAATATGGTAAGTATGAAATTTCCTCTGATCAAGACCGCATTTACATTACAAAAGGCGTCCTTGATGAAACGGCCTTTTCCATAGCAAAAGAAAAAGTGCAAGCAATTGAAATAAAACAGTCCATTCTGAAAAGATTGCTTGGCTTTGCTGAAGTGAAGCTGACTAGTGCTGGTAGCTTAAGTTTAGGGGAAGAGAAACTTGAAATTAATTCACTCTATCCTTTCCTTCCGGACGGGCGTGCCTATGATATGATATCGGAAATTTTACCGGCGTATGAAGTTACACAAAAGATGAATCGGCTTCCTAAAAAATCATTATGGTTCCGCGTGTTTAGCCCAAGTTGGATATGGATGATATCATCAGCTGCTCTGTTTTATTTTAAGCCAGCTGTTCTAGGAATAGAGCAAGCATGGTGGATCATATCGGCTGCTCTGTTAATGGTGGTTGTTGCAGCAAGATGGTTAGATTTCTTACATACCCAATACATTTTGAATGACCGTTTTATTCAATTCAAAAAGGGTAGCTTGACTACATCTTTATTCGTTTCCAAACGAGATAAAGTAATTGAAGTAAAAGTAACCCGGAATATTTTTCAAAAGTGGTTAGGCCTTGCCTCAATAGAGACGATTAATCGAGCCAAACCGATACAGCATAATGAGATTGTGGATGTGCCAGTGGATTTTGCTGTCTCGTTTTACAAGTGGTATATGGGACGCAGAAAGGAAATTGAAATTGAATAAAAGTGTTTTACCATTATGACCACCAATGGCATAAACGTAAATGTGTTAACTAATTGATTGATTAATAGGGAATTTCGATTTTTTGAGTCAGTCCTCCGTTGCATTAAAGTAGCGGGGGACTGACCTCTTTAATGAAATGACCCTGAACTTATTCCAACCTATTACATCCATAATCTTGATGAGTTGAATCAAATTATTGAAAAATAATAGGAATAAGAATTTTAATACAAAAGTCGCCAAACCAATAATCAAGGAATTTTCAATTGAATAGTCATACCTGTATAATGAAATCAAACTGATTAGAAGGAGATCCCTCTATGCGTTATTTAATTATCTTGATTATTGCTATTCCTGCAGCAGAAATAGGTTTACTCCTCTTTTCCGGAAAAACAATTGGAGTTTGGCCAACAATACTCCTCATTATTTTAACTGGCGTAATTGGAGCGTATTTAGCGAAAAGAGAAGGCTTGCAAACGATTCGAAAGGCCCAGGAGCAGCTAAGAAATGGTCAAATTCCGGGTGAGGCTGTATTAGATGGCATTTGTATATTAATTGGCGGAATACTTTTGCTAACCCCGGGTTTCATTACAGACATTAGCGGCTTTTTAATGCTTTTCCCCCCAACTAGACGACTATTTAAATTCCTTATGATTAATTCTATTCGAAAAAAGATTCAAAGAGGCAATATAAAAATAATCAAGTAAAAAAACGTCAATCTTCTTTTTGGGGAGTTGACGTTTTTTTATATATAGTCAGTACTCATAAAAGGCTTGTACTCGATTAGCATGCAAAATTTTTGTCAGTTAACCAAGTGGCTAAAACTATTTTTGCCCACAATGCCACGTTGCATTGGATGGATATTTTAACGAAATATTTAACGATTCTTATTTTGATAGCAATCCCTGTTATATACCTCGTAATGAGGGCTAGAAAAAAGTAACTTAATTGTAGGTATTCGGAGGATTAGAGTTGGAATTATTTATTATAAGACAGGGACAATCAGAGATTGATTTATTAGGAGTGCAAATTTCATGTCAGTCTCCCGTTCCGTGCCGTGCACATAAAAGTTGGCAGGGTATATTACAATTTTTTATGTTCATTTCTTCATTACTTTTTTATTATACCGATTTATTTAATGATATTTTTTTCATGAGGAAAATTTCATAGTATTCCTTAATAAGTATAAGTTATGTAAAATATATGCTATAAAAGCCAAAAATTAACAAAGGAGAGAAATATGAAAAAGGCAATCTTTATTTTTATTATTTTTTTAATAGGCATTGGGGTAGGGATATTAGCAAATAAGGAATATGAAAAATTTTACCCCCTTTCAGAACCAAGCGGGGGATCTACTTCAAATGAAAATGACGTGCTGAATGTAACCCTGTTTGTTTCAACTCCAATCCAAACATTCAAAGGAAAGGTTGTCCAGGTGAAAGCAACAGTTACAAATAAATCAAACGAAGATCTTGATTTGAGTTCAAAAAAGTGTAAGCCAATATTGCAATTTTCCCAGTATTATGGAGAAAAGAAAGTGGAAGACTCCGATCATACTTGCATCCAAGATGAGTGGATACGGTTATCAAAAAACGCTTCATTTTGGAAAACAGTGGTTTTACCGTATGATGAGAAAGCTTTAAAGAAATACAAATCAGGAAAAATCTCAGTAACGGTGGAGGGCTTAACCACTGAAATGGGAATTCATTAAAAAATCCTCAACTTGTGATTGGTATGGGCAGATTCCTTTTGCAGAATTATTTAAAAACAATAAAAAGAGGTCCTAAATATGCTAGAAAAGATTTCAATTGGGAAAATGGCGAAACTGAATAATGTTTCGGTTCAAACCTTACATCATTATGATAAAATTGGGCTTCTATCACCAAGCTACACTGATCCAATAACAAACTATCGATATTACAGTATTAAGCAGTGCGCAAGTCTTGATTTTATAAAGTATCTAAAGTATATGGGTTTTACACTGCAAGAAATCTTGGAGTTTTTTACCAAAGAGGATGCTAAGTCTATTTCTAAGCTACTAGATGAACAAATTCATTTGATCGATCAAAAGATGAATGATCTGACGCAAATGAAAAGAACGCTAGAGGTAGCATCTAAAAACTATAAAACATATATGCAAATTCAAAATATGGGCATAATTGAGCGAAATGTTCTTCCTGAAAGAAAAATATATTGCTATGACGGTAAAAAAAATATTTATAACGACCATCTAGAAACCTATGAATATATTTTAAGAGAGTTAAGGAATCAGGCACTTATTCATCAGTTTCCAACTTCGTATTTTTGCAATGTTGGCTCCATTACACGTATGGAAATGATTAAGCAGAGGAAGCTTACATCTACAGAAATTTTTATGCTTGTTGATGCTCATTTTTCCGAAATACAAGGGATTGAGATTCTTCCCGCTCAAGAATACGTAACGATTTATTGCGATCAATTTTCGAATGAGAGGGATTATGCATTTAAATTAATCGATTATATAGAGGAGCACAAACTAGAAATTGCAGGAGATTATATTTGTGAGGTTATAATTGAACTGCCTGAGTGGACACATGCTGAACGCCATATGATTATGAAGTTGCAAATTCCCGTAAAAAAAAATCTCTAACAACTCTTGACCCTATTGTTACAATAGGGTTTACGATATAACTATAGAATTCTATAAATGCATATTAACATGTGAAATACCGAGCAAACAATGGAGGGATTAATGATGCTAGAAAAAGTTCGTGTTATTCAATATGGTTGTGGAAAAATGGGTATGGTTAGCTTGCGTTATCTGTATGAAAAGGGTGCAGAAATTGTTGGAGCTATTGATGCAAATCCGGCTCTTATTGGTAAGGATATTGGTGAGGTAGCTGGATTAGGTGTTAAGCTAAAAATCCCTGTTAGAAGTGATGCTGAGCAAGTATTCAATGAAACGGATGCAGATGTATGTATCATTATGACGAAAAGTTTAATGACAGACACGCTAGATGCTTTTGAATTAGCTGCTCGTCATGGAGTAAATGCCATTACTACTTGCGAAGAAGCCTTTTATCCATGGACAACTTCTCCTGAAATTACGAATCGTTTAGACCGATTAGCCAAAGAGCATAATTGTACGTTAACAGGATCTGGCTATCAGGATGTTTTCTGGGGCAACTTAATCACAACTTTAGCTGGTGCTACACATAATATTGTTCGCATCGAGGGTAAATCTAGCTATAATGTCGAACATTACGGAATTGCTCTCGCCGAGGTGCATGGAGCAGGCTTATCATTAGCAGAGTTTGACGAAAAAATTGCTAGCAATAATGATCTCCCATCCTTTATGAGAAATTCAAATGAATGGTTATGCTCACAATTTGGCTGGACCATTAAATCTCAGGATCAGAAATTGGTGCCAATGACACATGATACAGATTTATATTCAGAAACATTAGGGAAAACAATTCCTGCTGGTCATGCGACAGGAATGTCAGCTGTGGTAACGACTGTAACTCATCAAGGGCCGGTAATTGTAAGTGAATGTATCGGTAAGGTGTATGCTGAAGGTGAGAAGGATTGTAATGATTGGGTGATTCAAGGCGAGCCGGAAACATTAGTGAAAATCTCTAATCCGGCAACGGTAGAATTAACATGTGCAACAGTTGTTAACCGGATCCCTGATTTAATTAAAGCTGCTCCAGGCTTCTACACAACTGAAAAAATGCCGACAGCAAGCTATCGCACATATCCACTTCATTTTTATTTGAATAAATAAGAATATAGGGGCTGTCCCAAAAGTCGATGAAAATCGATTTTTGAGGACAGCCTTCATTTTTTACCTCAAATCTTCGCGCTGCCTTAAAATAGATGGTTCTTATAGGGGACAATCGGAAGTTTTGCGCGCAAAAAGGCACAACTAGTGGATTTTTAGCTAGTTGTGCCTTTGTTCTATCTTATGAGAAAGGTCTAATCGCAAAATTTTTGATTGCCCGAGAAGAATGAAGTCGCGGTCCCTGGCCTATGGGATTTCAATCTTTTTGTTCCCACTTTAAGAGGCATAAGAACCGCCCCAAAAAACTAACCAAACGTTTAATTAAAACGCTGGAAGCCTTGGTATGACTGGTATGGAAAAACTAACCAAACGTTTAATTAAAACGCTGGAAGCCTTGGTATGACTGGTATGGAAAAACTAACCAAACGTTTGATTAAATTCCTGGGGTCAATGGAACGTCAGGCATGCAAAAACTAACCAAACGTTTAATTAAAATGCTGGAAGTGTTGGTATGTCTGTTTGTACCTAAAGTAAAAAAGCACTGCGGACAGTTTTCAAATAACTGTTTGCAGTGCCTTTTTTTATAAACTCTTTTCTAAACGATTGTTGCTTTTACCTGAGATTTAGGATCGAACGAACACTTACTTTTAGATTCGCTGATAAAACCTTCAGAATCGCTGATAAAACCTTCAGAATCGCTGATAAAAGTGACGAATTCGCTGATAAACAATTAAAACTCGCTGATAAGTTGCTCATGGCAAGGGATTTTATTAAAAAAGGTAGATTTTTATCTTAAAATCCCGGAATAAATAAAAATATTAATAAAATCTTCAGCACAATCTAAGGATTCAGGCAAAATAGGTAAGAATGAACAGCAATGTTTACGAAAACAACCTTTTTATTACACAACCTAATATCTAAATGAGACCTTCACTATCTCATCGCCAATTTTTACTTCAATGTGCTGTTCTGAATCGTTTAGCATGTCAAAGCTAATGTCGTGAACAAGCACGTTTTCTTTAATTAATCCCTCAAAGCGTTCAATGATTTCTTTACTCTCTTCCGGTGCTGAAATATCGAGCGATATATACATCTCCACGGGTAAATCTAGTTTTTTTCGAGTATCTTGAATCGCTCTGATTAATTCTCTAACTTGACCTTCCTCCACTAATTGAGGTGTGAGTTTTATATCTAACATTACCTTTAACTGCAGGTCGCCCGCCATCTCGAAGCCAGTGGAAACAACATATTCGACATTGATATGCTCTTTCAGTAATGTTACCGTTTGTCCCTTAACATCTATTTCTAGCTGACCATCATTCAATAATGACTTCTTCTCATGATCTGGCATTTGATTGACATAATCTTTAACGGAATTTACCATCTTGCCAAATGCCGCACCTGCCGTTTTAAAATTTAATTTAAAGACAGTCGCTTCATACTGTGATAAATCTTCTGTAAAAACAACTTCTTTCACATTTAGTTCGTCTTTTATAATGTCTATATAGGTGTGTAAAAGTTGTTTTCCTTCACTACGCCATACAATCATTTGCTGTAAAGGCTGCTTAACCTTCATGTTTGTGGCATTGCGAATGCTACGACCAAGCTCCACTATTTTTAGGATCGTTTGCATGTCTGCCTCTAAATCAAGATGAATCAAAGAATCGTCAGCTTTTGGGTAGTCCTGTAAATGAACACTATCTTGATGAAGCTTCAAATGGATATCTTCGGCGACATAAGGCACAAATGGAGCCAACAAACGACTGATTGTGGTAAGTGTTTCAAATAGCGTTGAATAAGCGGCTCGTTTATCTTCTGAAAGTCCGGAAGCCCAAAATCGATTTCTTGATCGTCGTACATACCAATTGCTTAATTCATCCACTAATACTGCAATCTCGCGCGTTGCTTGCGTGAATTGATAGCGATCCATACAGCCCTCAACGAGTTTGACTGTACTATGCAGGCGTGAAAGTATCCACTTATCTAAGACGGTTCTCTTACCTGTTTGCAGGCTATCATACACAAAGCCATCAATTTTTGCGTACATCGCATAAAACTTATACGTATTATCTAGCGTATCCACCACTTTTGATTTTGCATCTTGGACAATCTTTTTCGAAAAACGTTTCGGATTCCACGGTGAGCTATCGACTAAGAAGCTCCAGCGTAGTGCATCTGCACCGTATTCTTCTATGAGTTCAACAGGATCTAAAGCATTTCCTTTGCTCTTAGACATTTTTTGACCATGTTCATCTAGTACATGTCCAAGTGATAAAACGTTTTTATAGGGTGCCTTTCCTGTGAATAAGGTGGAAACAGCGAGTAGACTATAGAAAAACCCTCTCGTTTGGTCAATTCCTTCGATGACGACATCTGCAGGGAATTGTGATTTAAATTTTTCTTTATCTCCAAATGGATAGTGGTACTGTGCAAATGGCATCGAGCCACTATCAAACCAAACATCAATGACTTCCGGCGTTCGTTGCATGACACCATTACATTTCGGGCAGGTACACTGTACTTCGTCAATATATGGCTTATGCAACTCGATATCGTTAGACACCGACGTTGTCGCAAGTTTTTGTAGTTCCTCGATACTGCCAGGTGCTTCTTCATGCTGACAATCAGAACATTGCCATACATTTAACGGTGTACCCCAGTAGCGATTTCTACTTATATTCCAATCAACGAGATTCTCAAGGAAGTTACCAAAGCGTCCATCTTTAATATGATCTGGATACCAAGTAACAGTTGCATTGTTCGCAAGCATTTTCTCCTTTAATGCTGACATCCTGATAAACCAGCTATCTGTTGCGTAGTAAAGTAATGGAGAGTCACATCTCCAGCAATGAGGGTAGCTGTGCTCATATTTTTCCTTATGAAAAAGTGTACCTTGCTCGGATAGCATTTTAATAATATCTACGTCACAGTCCTTGACAAATCTCCCGGCAAGCTCGACAACGTCAGCTGTGTATCGTCCTTGTTGATCAACAACATTAATAAACGATAAATCATTTTGCTGCACGGTTTTATAGTCATCTTCACCGTAAGCTGGGGCAATGTGAACAATACCTGTTCCACTATCTTCGGTAACATAATCTGCTAATACGACATGATGTCCTTTTTCAACAGGGACATAATGGAATGGTGCGGCGTACTGTACTCCTGCAAATTCCTTACCGCTATGTTCACTTAACACAGTGACATGTTCCCCAAGGACTTTTTCTACTAATGATTTAGCAACAATATAAACCACATTTTCTTTTAGGGCACGAACATAAGTTAAGGTTGGATTCATCGCGAGGGCAACATTTGCCGGCAATGTCCATGGTGTTGTTGTCCAACCTAAGAAATATTCTTCGTCCGCATCAAGTCGTTTAAATTTTACGGTAGCCGATAAATCTTTTACATCTTTATAGCCTTGTGCCACTTCGTGCGAACTTAAAGAAGTTTGACAGCTAGGGCAGTATGGCGAGACACGATGACCTTTATACAATAGGCCATCTTTGTGGACTTTGCTTAAAATATTCCATACTGTTTCGATGTATTCATTACTTAAGGTCATATATGGACTGTCCATGTCTACCCAATAAGCTAATTCTTCGGTAAATGAACGCCACTTCTTCTCGTAGGTGAATACACTCTCCTTACATTTGTTGATAAAAGACTCTATACCATATCGTTCAATTTCTTGTTTCCCTGAAATACCAAGTTGTTTTTCAACACCAAGTTCAACTGGAAGACCATGTGTATCCCATCCAGCCTTTCTTTCCACTTGGTAGCCTTGCATGGTTTTGTACCGAGCTACCACATCTTTAATCGTTCGCCCAAAGGCATGGCCTACATGGGGGAGACCATTTGCAGTTGGTGGTCCTTCATAAAAAACAAAAGGGGTTTTACCTTCTCTTAATTGAACAGATTGCTTAAACGTATTTTCTTCTGTCCAATAATGACGGATATTCTCCTCACGCTGGACAACGGATTCCTTCTTTTCATTCGCATTCATCGATATCGCTCCTTTTCAAAAATGGTTAAAAAATAAAAGATTCATGGCGTTCCAAGCCACCATTTACTATGGAAAATTATTCAGAGAACTATCCCCGCTAATAAAGGCGGTATGAGAAGAGCTGAGCTTCACTTCATTCGAGGAGCAAAATGAATATTTTTCACTATAATTGGATATCTTGATTCGTATTGCGGCGCTCCGCCCCTTTTCCACACCAAAAAACCCCGTCCCATGTAAAGGGACGGGGTTAACCGCGATACCACCCTAATTCTATTGATCGATCAATAGCACTTAGCAACGTACAATCATACGTGTTCCTTTTAACGGTAGACGCCCGGTTAGACTTACTACAAGTTTCAGCCTAACTTCTCAGAGAGGATTTTCACGTAACACTCGAACACTGACTTGCACCAAAAATGTCAGCTCTCTGTGGATCAAGACGAAACACTACTTTTTCTCATCAACGAATTTGTATGCTTTTATTGGGATGTATTGTAACAAACATATAAATAATTGTCAAAGTATTATTAAAGAATTAGTGTCATTGGCCCCGGTTGTGTAAAAACAAAATAGGATCAATACTTCTTTACAAATTTATCTTTCCATCAATATTAATATTTTTGATTTTTCATTATCCAAAAGAATATTATTGTTTACGGGACCCAACCACGAGAGCGTGAAATTACATATAGTGTGGACCTTTTGGAATCATTCCAAACGTGTAAAAATGTTAGAAAGGGGATAAAAGCAGTGTTTAACGATTTTAAGCTTAAAGAAGGCCGTCCTGTCTATATTCAACTGAAGGAATATTTGAAAAGAATGATTACAAGCGGGCACTTGCTTGAGAATCAAAAGCTTCCATCCACTCGTGAACTCAGCTCGTTACTATCGATAAGCCGAAATACCGTTCTAACAGCTTATGCCGATTTGGAACAGGAAGGTCTTATCTACGCTGTAAAAGGAAAAGGAAATTTTGTCAGTCATGTGGAGACCTTGAAATCCGCATCGATCCAATTGAATTGGAAAGAAAAAATCAATGATCAGACGTATTTAGCAGATGAATTGGACCTAATGAAGCATGGAGTACGCTGGAATCATGATATGATCTCCTTTAATAGTATCGCCCCCGATGAAAAGCTTTTTGATGTAGAAAATTTTAAAAGAGCCTTCTTAAATCGGATGGCCATTGAAGGAAACATCGTTCTTAACTATGGTTATGCCAAAGGCTATAAACCACTAATCGAATACTTGCTTCATTATATGGAAATTAAGGGTATAGACATCAGAAATAAAGATATTTTGATTACCAATGGATTCACGGAAGGTTTAGATCTCCTATTATCATCTATTCATAAAAAGAACGGACGTATTATTTGTGAAAATCCAACCCATCATACGGCGTTAAAGCTGTTTCGATTACATGGCTTTGATATTGATGGAATTGAGATGGATGATGACGGTATCGATATTTCTAAGCTTGAATCGTTTTTATCAAAAAAGGAATATGATTTTGCCTACTTAATCCCGTCTTATCATAATCCAACTGGAATCGTTACGTCCTCGGAGAAAAGGAAGGAGATTATGGAGCTTTTTTCTGCCTATCAACTCCCTATCGTTGAAGATGGATTTAATGAAGAATTACGGTATTCAGGATCACATCTGGCACCGTTGGCTGCCTTTGCAGGAAGCGGCAACAATGTAATTTATATTAGTAGTTTCTCTAAAATTCTTTTTCCCGGCTTACGAGTTGGGTGGATTTTAGCAGATAAGGATTTGATTTATTACTTGGAAAGTATGAAAAGAGCTCGTACTATTCATACGTCTACCTTAGATCAAGCAGTGTTATTCCAATATTTAAATGACGGCTGCTTTGAGAAATATCTAAGAAAAGCTAAATCAGTTTATAAGAAAAAATATGAATTAGCTGTTCATACTTGCCAACAAGCCATTCCTTATAAACGAATGACAGGTGACGGCGGACTTCATCTTTTTTTACAACTAGAAAATAATATCGATTCACGAATTCTTTTAGAAAAATGCTATCAAAAGGGTGTTGTTTTTTCGCCAGGTGATGTTTTTTACACGGATGGTAGTGGAAAGGACACATTACGGTTAGGATTTTCAAGGCTGAAGGAAAGAGAGATTACTCAGGGAATTAACATCATAGGTGACACATTAAGAATTGATTTTGGAGGCTAAGAAAATGAAAGTTGGCGTAATTATGGGAGGCGTTTCCTCCGAAAAACAAGTTTCGCTCATGACAGGTGAAGAAATGATTGCGAATTTAAATAAAAATAAATATGAAATTGTACCAATCCAAATAGATAACAAAGAAGATTTGGCAGATAAGGTCAAAAATCTCGATGTTGCACTACTTGCACTTCATGGGAAGTATGGTGAAGACGGCACCATTCAAGGTACCCTTGAGACCCTTGGTATCCCTTATACAGGGAGTGGGGTACTGTCCAGCAGCTTATGTATGGATAAGAATATTTCAAAGAAAATCATCCGTTATGAAGGAGTGCAAACACCGGATTGGATTCACCTTACGAATATAGAGGAACTTAATTTCGATGAACTTGACAAAATGGGTTACCCAGTAGTGGTAAAACCTAATTCGGGCGGTTCAAGTGTAGGAGTAAAAATTGTCTATGATCAAGATACGATAAAGTCTTCAATTGCTGAAGTATTCAAATGGGATGCTGAAGTGATCATCGAAAAGTATGTAAAAGGGGAAGAAATCACTTGTCCTATATTAGATGGAAAGCTCTTACCCATTGTTTCTATTCGGCATAAGGGAGAGTTTTTTGATTATACGTCTAAATATAATGATGTGGCTACGATTGAAGAGGTGATCCAGCTTCCGCCTGAAACACATGACAAAGTCGCATTTGCTGCGTTGACCTGCTTTAAATCATTGAAATGCAGTGTGTATGCCCGGATCGACATGATGATTAAAAACGGTATCCCCTATGTAATGGAGGTTAATTCATTACCTGGGATGACGAAGAATAGCCTGCTGCCGAAAAGCGCTGAATCAGCCGGGATCTCTTATGGTGAATTACTTGATTTGATTATTGAAGACTCACTAAAAGTGAGAGGGATGGAAGGGATTAGATAGAGATTATAAAGAATATTGTCACTGATAATTAATTTTATAAAATTTAAGTAAGTGAACAAGTTTAAGGGGTCAGTCTAGCGCTGCATTAAAGTGGCGGGGGGACTGACCCCTTTCCTTATTTTAGAAATCTATGTGAATATTTAACAAAACTATTGACAACTTTAGGTAATTATTATATTTTTATATCGTTCAAAATTTGAACAATAAATTGTAACGCTATAAAGATTGGGTTTTATTTGAAATGAAGTGAGAATCAGATTTTTGACAAACGTAACAAAAATTATTCAAGAAGCAATCTTCGAGTTAATACATAATTGGTAATGAAAATGAAAAATATACAAATTAAAAAAGGAGATGAAATAATGTGAGTCGACCTAGTCAAGCGGTTATTTTAGCAGCAGGGGAAAGAAAGTCATTTGATATTCCTATTGGATTTCTTGAGATTGAAGAAAGTACGATTATCGAACGGATCATTACCATTCTAAATGCAAATGGAATTGATGATATCACCATTATTACCGGCTATAAAAAGGAATATTATGAAGAACTCGCCAAAAAGAGAAATCTACATTTAATATATTGTGAGAAATACAAATGGACCGGAACCATGCATTCTTTGGCCTTAGCGTCTGAGTATATGAAGGATGATTTTCTCCTTATTGAAAGCGATCTCGTGTTTGAGGAACGGGCCATTACTTATCTCCTTAATCATCCCAACCGAAACGCCATGCTCCTAACCAATGAATCTGGTTCAGGTGACGAGGTTTTAGTAGAAATCAGGGATCATTACATTTGCCAAATTTCAAAAGATATCCATCAACTGAATAAAATTGATGGAGAATTTATTGGACTGTCTAAAATTTCAATTGAAACCTACCGAAACATGATAGAAAATTTCAAACACAATAAAAATCCTTATTTTAATTACGAATATTCACTACTCAATTTAGTTCATAGACATAATATCGGTTATGAAAAAATTGATGATTTAATATGGGGCGAAATCGATACCATTCATCACTACAATAATCTTAGATATTTAATCTATCCAAAATTAAAGAGAAAAGAACTAGAAGTAAGGGAAAAATATGTCCAAGAATTACTTGCTGAGGTTTTAGAAGTAGAATCAGATTCTATTAAAAATATTGAAAAACTTGGTGGGCTAACGAATAATAACTATAAAGTTAGTATTTCTACTAACGAGTTTGTCGCTAGAGTACCTGGAACGGGAACAGAAAAGACCATCAATCGGCTAAATGAAAAAATAAATTCATCGATTGCCCTTCAATTAGGTCTCGATAGTCGAACCATTTATTTTAATGAGATGACGGGTTTAAAAATCACAGAGTTTATCACTGATGCAGAAACACTTAATCCAACGACTGCAAAAAGAGAAGGGAATATGGAGCTCATTGCAAATGTTTTGAAAACGCTTCATACCAGTGGTCAAAAGTTTATGGTCGATTTTGATCCATTTGATGGAACGGAATACTATGAAAAAGTATTACTTGAGGCAAACGGGAAATTATTCCGTGATTATCTTGATATAAAACAGAAGTTTATGCCGTTACAAGACGAATTAAAGGACCTTGGGATCAATACCGTACCATGTCATCTTGACTGTCTTCCAGAAAATTTTATTAAGAGCGGTGAAAATACTCTTTATCTAATCGATTGGGAATATAGCGGAAATTACGACATCCTGTTTGACGCTGCAGCCGTTTCCCTTGAATGCAGCTATTCAAAAGACGAAGAAGATTTATTCTTCAAAAAGTATTTTGGAAAAAACCCTTCCATAGAAGATAGGAGAAAAATTGAAATTCATAAAATTATGCAAGACATGTATTGGAGTATGTGGAGCGCTGCAAAGGTTGCGATGGGGGATCCGTTTCTAGAAGATTATTCACTCGATCGCTATAACAGAGGGAAAGAGAATTTAGCTAACTATCTTAACGAACGAATGAGCATAAGTCACCAGTAGATTTTTTGAAAAATAATTAATAGAATGAGCGGTGAAAAAATGGCGATTATAGGTAATATTGTTATCTATATAATAATGGCTTGTGCAATAGTCGGGGCAATCGCAGCAATTCGTAATGAAGAAGATGGACTTGGAAAAGAGTTCATGTCAGGATTGTATTCCATTGGACCTATCTTTGTCCCAGTTGCAGGGATTATGGCTTCCGTCCCGTATTTATCCTTATTTATTAAACATATCTTTGGACCTGTATTTGGAGCAATTGGTGCTGACCCATCCATCGCAGCGACTACCTTTATTGCTGTAGATATGGGCGGCTATCAATTGGCCGACGTTCTAGCACATTCGCGGGATAGCTGGATTATGGCAATGATAGTTGGGTATATGGCTGGAGCAACGATCGTTTTTAGTATTCCAGTTGGTTTAGCCATGTTAGAAAAACGCGACCACAAATATATGGCCCTAGGTGTCATGTCCGGTATTTTAAGTGTTCCCATTGGCGTCTTTATCAGTAGTCTTATCATGAAATTAACAAATACCCAGGTTCGAGACCATGTTTCTACCAGTGCAAAATCAACTTATACGTTTGGACCAGAATTTTCGACATTACTGTTGAACTTAACTCCCCTTATTATTGTCGTCGTGCTGATTGCATTGGGTCTTCGCTTTATTCCAGACAAAATGATTAAAGGATTTATGTGGTTTGGCAAAATAATGGATATAGGGATTAAGCTCGTCCTGGTTTTCTCCATTGTTGAATACTTTACAGGAGTATTTAGTAAAATTTTGGGTGTATGGGGGTTCAGCCCAATTATTGCTGATAAAGAGGATCAGTTCCGTGCATTAGAAATCGCTGGTTATATAGGAATCATGCTATCAGGAGCTTTCCCAATGGTGTACATGATTCGAAAATATTTAGCAAAGCCACTAGAAGTTATTGGAAAGAAAATGGGTCTTAGCACGGAAGGAAGTGCAGGCTTACTAGCTGCATCTGCCAATATTTTGGCGATGTTTAATTTAGTAAAGCATATGAGGCCGAAAGATAAGGTTATATGCATTTCCTTCGCCGTTACATCTGCGTTTCTTTTTGGAGATCATCTTGCCTTTACTGCTAACTTTCAGCCCTCCATGATTCTTCCAGTTATGGTTGGAAAACTAAGTGGTGGTATTCTTGCCATTATCCTTGCCTATTGGATTTCAGTTCCAAAAGCTCTTGAATTAGAAAAAATGGATCGAGCAAATGGGATTATTAAGAAAGACGAATATCTTCCAATATCAAAACCGCAAGCTATAAAAAACGCTAAATAAAAGAGAAAGAGTAATGAATCAATGACTCTTTATTTCTGGTAATATAAGAATTTATAACATTGGACTTCGAGAAATGTCTAGCTCCAGGCGCCATCGGCTAGTGTACTTCGCTCTTCTCCCTACGATAAGTCAACATCGGTTCGCTCCGCTCACCGTGTTTCCTTTATCTCAGTCGAAGCGCTCCAGTCCATACGCCGATAGGCGGGCGCCTTGCGCTTTTCTTAACTATAAAGCATAGAATTTTATTCATTTTGATAAACTATATTTAGAAGGTGACTTTAGATGAAAGCAATCATCCTAGCTGCAGGCATGGGAACAAGACTACGACCTTTGACAAACGATACACCAAAATCGTTAGTAAAAGTCGCTGGTGAACCGATGATTGAAAGGCAAATTAAGTTTTTAAAGGAAAAAGGAATTCATGAGATTATCGTCGTAACCGGATATCTTCATGAAAAGTTTGACTATCTTAAAGAAGCGTATGGTGTGACCTTAATCCATAATAATAAATACAATATCTATAATAATATTTATACCATGTACCTTGTTAAAGATTATTTACAGGATGCTTATGTGACAGAAGCAGATGTGTTCATGACCCATAATTTTTTCAAAACAGATATGGAGTTCTCAACCTACTTCGCAGGATTTAAACAGAATTTCAAGCAAGAGTGGATCTTAAAATTTGATATGGACGATAGAATTCATGAAATCGTTATTGACGATGGCTCTGATTATATTATCGCCGGTGTGTCATACTGGACACAACAAGATGGATTATTGATTAAGGAAAAATTAGAAGAGGTCATAAGCAATGGCCATTACGAAGATTTATATTGGGATAACATTGTTCAGGCTAATTTAAGTAAAATGAATGTCAAAATTTCAAAAATCAATTCCGATGATTGGTTTGAAATCGATTCTCTTGCAGATTTAGAGCATGCGGATAACTATCTTTTAAGTAAAACGAAATAATTTCTTCGATTAAAAACAGCTGATGTGTATTTCAGCTGTTTTTTTAAATTTGCAATGCTCCATTTTAAAAGAAACTCATAATGAACAGCCATGTTTCCCTCGTGCCAATGACTAGTTTTTTTCCATTCTGCCGGTCAGGGTGAGGAGATGAACGCAATCTTTGATAAGTTGAGGACATATGTCCTTCCCTAAGTACCCGGATATATCTTTTAATAAAAGAGAGATTTAAAATGGGGGGAGAAAAAATGCGAGGGAGTTTATTTGCGTTTTTAGGTGGGGCTTTTATTACCTTGCAAGGAGTTGCTAATACCCGGATTAGTCGAGATATTGGCACTTGGCAAGCGGCGACGATAACCCAATTAACCGGCTTTATTATGGCCTTGATAATCCTGATGTTCGTAAGAGATCGAAAATGGAAAAGGTTGAACCAAGTAAAACCGTTATATTTAACGGGCGGTGCCTTGGGGGCGGTCATTATTTTCAGTAATGTCACGGCAATTCAGAGAATTGGTGTAACCCTTTCTATATCTATTATCCTGATTGCGCAACTGAGTCTGACTTTTTTTATTGATAGTAAAGGATGGTTCGGCCTAGTGAAGCAGAAGATGAAACTGCCGCAGTTCATTGGCCTTGGGCTGATGATAGCTGGTGTGGTGATATTAAGGTTTTGATAGTATAATGATTCCAGAATGTGACAGGTAAAGGACTGGAGGCGACCCGAGCATGAAAGAAATGAAAGATCGTGAGCTACTAAAATCATATTTGCTTGCTCACAATTTAGAATCGATATTTAATGAGCAAATAATGCCGTATTTGTCGCTGTACAGCTTTGATCAAGGGGAGCTCATCTGTTCTCAAGGAGATGCTTCGCAGTACCTGTATGTACTTGTAAAGGGGAAGGTTAAAATCTATACCTCCACGAAGGAGGGCAAAACACTTATTCTCTCGTTTAAGAATCCGCTTGAGGTGATCGGGGATATTGAATATGTACGGGGTATAGACATTATCAATACCGTTGAGGCAGTCTCGTCTGTCTATATGATCGGTATTCATCATCGGTGGTTGAAAAAATACGGAAGTGACTATTCACCGCTGTTGCGATTTTTACTGGATATCATAACGAAAAAATTTACCATTAAATCCAATTCTTTGAGCTTCAATTTGCTGTATCCGGTGGAAGTCCGATTGGCAAGCTATCTATTATCTGTCTCCTTTGATGAATCCGATTCGCAATTTAAAGGGCAACTAAGAATCAGTATTAAGGATGCAGCGAACTTAATTGGAACCAGCTATAGACATTTAAATCGGATCATCCAACAGTATTGTACAGAAGGCCTTGTTGAACGTAACAAGGGATTCATCCTTGTTAAGGATAGGGACGGATTAAGGGCGCTGGCGGGTGAAAATATTTACGAATAGACTTATTTATTGCAGCGAGAAAGTAGTAGCAAAAATTTAGTATATGGGAGAGTAATGGTTATGATTTTAGGATTATCATTGGCGCTTATCGCTGGTTCGCTGCTCAGTTTGCAAAATATCTTCAATAATAAGGTGAATGAACGGGCAGGATCTTGGGCGACAACTACATTAGTATTAGGGTTGGGATTCCTTGCTTCCCTGACAATTGGTCTTATTTTTGAAGGGAAACATCTATTTATCTTGGGGAAAATGGAGCCTTGGTACTGGTTCAGCGGTTTAATTGGAGTTGGAGTAGTTGTTTGTCTCGTGCAGGGAATGAAGCTGCTTGGCCCGACGTATGCCATCGCTATCGCTCTGACATCACAGCTCGGGTTTGCTTTATTGTGGGACTCATTAGGCTGGCTTGGTTTGGATAAGGTCCCTTTTTCTTTCAAGCAATTGATTGGTGTGCTGGTCATCGTCAGCGGTATTTTTGTATTTAAGCTTGGTGGTAGAAGTGAGAGCCAAGAGCCAGCTAAGATGACATAGAATCATTCCATCGATTTATCGAACAGCGTTAATAACAAAAATTCTCATGTTTTATTGGAAAACAAAGGCAGAGTGCGGGGAGATCTTCATGAAAAAATACCGGACATTATTATTTGATGTTGATGATACATTATTAGATTTTACTGCAGCAGAAAACGAAGCGTTGCGCTTGCTCTTTGAGGAACAAAATATACCCTTGACCACTGAAATGGAAGCCGATTATAAGAAAATAAATCAAAGACTATGGAAGTCCTTTGAAGAAGGAAAAATAGATCGTGATGAGGTAGTGAATACTCGTTTTTCAATTTTATTTATGGAATATGGTCAAGTCGTTGACGGGGCATCATTAGAAAAGAGCTATCGCAGTTATTTAGAAGAGGGACATCAGCTTGTTAATGGAGCATTTGAATTGATATCAGACCTACAAAATCAATATGACTTATATATTGTTACAAATGGTGTTTCCAAGACTCAGGATAAACGCTTACGTGCTTCAGGATTACATCCGATATTTAAAGATATTTTTGTTTCCGAGGACACAGGCTTCCAAAAGCCGATGAAGGAATATTTTGATTTTGTCTTTGCGCGAATTCCTCATTTCTCTGTGGAACAGACATTAATTATTGGAGATTCCTTAAGCTCGGATATTAAAGGTGGACAGCTAGCGGGGCTTGACACATGTTGGTTCAACCCTCAAATGATGCCTAATGATACTGGAATTGTTCCAACCTATCAAATCCAAAAGCTTGATGAACTGTATCGAATTATTGGATAATGCTACGACAATACTAAATTAATCGTCCTATTTCATTTATAAGAAACTATGAAGATATTATTAAAAATGCTCGATACTGAAATTTAGGGGTCAGTCCTCCACCACAAATAAATGGTGGGGACTGACCCCTAAATCAAGTAAGCGGTAATATATTGAGTTTAAAGAATCGAAATATGTACCAATGGTACGTTTTCGGTTCTTTTTTATTGAGTAGACATATCCAATACGGACAATGCTTCGATAATAAATACACATTCATCGGCATTGGACCGCTCACTAGTAGATTTTTTTAATAAGTCTTGGTAAGAGAGGGTTTCCAAGGCTGGCTAATTTAATGTCAGGCGCCAAAAAAAATATATTGACAAAAATATTTATTTGTGCTATAATTATATGTTTATTGACGAAATGTTTTATCCGCTGTATGATGAACTCCTGGCTATATTTTAGCTGGGAGTTTTTTGCTTTCTAAAAAAAGGAGGGAATTTTTTTGGAAAATAAAACGGAAAGTTTAACGGCGTTAGTCAGCTGCTTTGCCAGGGCATATCATGCGTCGAACAGCAGTCAGCCAATTTTTAATGATGTTATCGCCAGTTATCTGTTGAAAGAGGAAGAAAAGCAGTTAATCGCCAGCAATTGGGCTAATGCCATTGCCTTTTTTGATCCGGGAAAAAGTGAAACCTTGAAGACGTTTGCTGAAAAATTACAGTGGGTGATGAATAATCAAACAATTCCTCAACTAGTAAGCCGGGCAAGGTATGCGGAAGACGGACTGAAGTCTGCTATCGCACGAGGCGTAAGCCAATATGTCATTCTAGGGGCAGGATACGATACATTTGCCTATCGTCAGAAAAATTTGCCGGAAGATTTTATCATCTATGAGGTAGACCACCCCGCAACCCAAGCATTTAAAATAAACCGCCTTCAAGAAATGGGAATTGAAATTCCTGCAAATGTAAAATTTGTTCCAGTGGATTTTAAACATGATTCCTTACGCAACGAGCTGAAAAAAAGTGGCTATGACGAACAAAAATATTCCTATTTTAGTTTGTTAGGTGTTGTGATGTATTTAGATAAAGGAGATTTTTTTAACCTCCTATCCACTATTGCGGAGATGTCCGTGAACGGAAGTTCGTTCGTATTTGATTATCTCGACGATATGGCTTTTAGTGATCATGTGGCATCGAAGAAATTAATTCAAATGCGGCAAATTACCGCTCAAACAGGTGAACCAATGGTTACCGGCTTTGATCCGTTTGAACTAGACCGGGAACTGCAGGATTGTAATATGCTAGTTTATGAAAATCTCTCTCCAGTAAATATAGAAGAATTGTACTTCGAGGGCAGGGAAGATGGATTACACGCTTTTGACCATTTTCATTTTGCTCATTTAGTCGTTCATAAATAATCAGGACCTGTAAACATCGTTCAATTTATTTTGAACGATGTTTTTTTCACTTTCCTGCCTTCTCTGAATAGGAATGGCAATCAGAAAATACGAACAGTGCCAAGCACTGTTCGTATTTTACGGAGAAGTCAAGCTCCTGAAATTAGGAATATAAGCGGCAAGATACCGAATGCTATGTTAACAAAGAAATGACAAACAATCAGAGGAAACAATCTCTTTTGCTTATAAAAGATGATGCCACTGCCAATTCCCCAGACAAAGAAAGCTGCTGCATAAACAACAGCTCCGCTTAAACTAACAGCTAAAATAAGGTGTTGTAAAGCAAAGCCAACAGCTGGAATTAATATTCCAAGCCACACTTTTTTATAATGCTTGATAAATAATGGTTGGGCATAGCCTCGGTACATTAACTCTTCCATCGGTGCGTTTAAAAAAGGAAAAATGAGAGATAGGCATGCTGTTAACCATATAAGCCATCTAGGACGTGGAAAAGTAAAGATTTCTTCATTTCCATTAAAAACGGATTGAAAATGCTGGAATAATTCGGTTCCATACATAATAAACATGGCTCCGAGAACAGTCAATACGAATGGAACATACAAAACTAACAGCCAAAACATACCGGAGAAAATATCTTTTATCAAACAGTCTGAACGAAAATCGATTAGTTCTTTAATGGAACGACCTTCTTTCGTTAACAGACGATGTAAAAGGAAAAAACATAGCACATTGACGACAGTAAAGTAAACGTTTGAAAATTCAGGTAAATAAGGAAAGTGAAATGGTAAACCGAATATTTTTAACATCAAAAAGAGAAGCAACAAAACAATGACCAGCAAAGGGAACCGGATAAATGAGGCAAGCCATGCATTTTTCATCAATTTAACACCCCTTATCAAAATATTCAGATACAATTATATTCATGATTACCGATTATTTTTGAAAAGGAAAGAAATAACAAATATTGTTTTCGGAAATGCAACCATTTATTTTCGTTAAACGAGGTTATTATGAAGGGGGGAACAACAGGGGAGCTTGATCGATCAGGTTTATCAAGAATATGTCTAGGAAAGAAGGCGGCTTAATGATTTCAAGCTGTCTTTATTCTTAATAAAAAATGTAAAAACAGTAAAGAATTTTCTTCAATGGACATACTGTATGATAACCATTTCCATTGAGGTGATTAAGTTGGGGATTTTCGCTAAGGTATCAAATCTATGTTGGGAAGGCCTTACATTAAAACATATTTCCCACAAAGAAATTGTTATTCCATATTTATTGTTTGTTGTAACGGCATTATTGTTTGAATTATTTTTGGTGGTATTATTTAGCATATCTTGTTTTGTTTTTTATTTTTATGGATATAGTCCAGACTTTGTCTATTATGTAAGTGGTGCAATTTTGTTATTCATATTGGTTATAACAGCTTCAATAATAATAACAATCATAGTAAGACATAAAATGATTTTCATGAAGAACGCCTCCGAATCTAGTTTTAGAGTTCTTGGAGACTAAAATCGGAAAGGTAGAGAGAAGTAGATTTCTAGTGACCGAGAGTAAAAAAAGAAAGAGCGTTCCATTGACCGGAAAGAGCAAAAAAGGGCTTCTGATGGGTAGAAACGCATTTCATACTAGTCAGCCCTTCATATGAATGAAGGGCTAAAAGTGTATTACAATTAATTTTCACGTAAGTTAAGTACCAAGTTCCTCTTAGGATGAGGACAGTGGTAAAACATACGAACAGTGCTAGGCACTGTTCGTATGTTGGTTAATTAATATTATATGTGACAGCCTGTGATTTTTCTTTTTTCTTAACGAGAACCAAAATGGAAGGTAACAGCATGCCGCGCACTAAAAATGTATCCATTAATACGCCTAAAGCCATGGTCAATCCGAATAAAAATAGTTCTTGTAATGGTTGTGTCATTAATACAGCGAAGGTTGCTGCTAAAATGATACCAGCTGATGAAATTACCCCTCCAGTTAAGGCTACGCCGTTGCCAACCGCTTCTTTCCATGAATACTTTTGAGCCTCTTCTTTAATACGCGATACAAGCATGATGTTGTAATCCACGCCAAGCGCAACCATGAATACAAATGTGTAAACAGGTAACCGATAACTGATTGAGTCGTACCCCAAGATATTATGGAAAATAATCCAGCCGAATCCAAGGGTTGATACATATGACAATAGAATTGTCGCCATCATTAGGAGAGGCATCAGTATCGAACGAGTTTGTATCCCGAGCATGATGGTGATTAACATTGTGACTAGAGAGAATAGGATGATCGTATCTCTTTGATTCATGACTCGGATATCTAATTGTTCGGCCGTTTGTCCAGCATAGTGTAACTGGTAGCTGCTGGCTGAAAGGCCGCTTTCACTGAGAAGTTTCTTATCTTGATCGTGGAGCTTTTGAACAGTCTCAAGTGCACCAACATCATATGGATTATCTTTTAATACTAACTGCAGTTTAACTGCCTTTTTATTTTCTCCAATAAAGCCATGTGGAAGCTTCGTAGGATCCTTGATCATTTCTTCTGTTATTCCCTGGCTGATTGAATCAACCCCATTAGTATTCTTTAATTTTGCTTCAAGGGTTTTGACACTTTTTAAAAATTTATCATCTAAAACGATTTGGTCATCCTTTGTTAATATAACCGTGACCGGTGCTAATTGCCCTGCAGGATAATGTTTTTCTAATAATTCAAAGCCTTGGCGGGAAGAAAGTTCTTCCGGGAACGACTTCATAATATTAAATGAATAATGGATGGAAGTCGTATTGAATGCACCGGCAAGCAATGTAATCAAAAGAATACCAGTTAATATGGCAGGGCGTTTCATTACTTGCTGACTTACTTTGTGCCAAAAACCAGTTTTCTTTTTTACCGTTTCATCAACCTTCGGAATAAATGGCCAAAATGCTTTTCGACCTACTAAGGCAAAAATGCTTGGTATTAATGTTAGTCCTGCAGCAAGAATAAAGACCATTGCTACAGAAAATACAGGAGCAAAATGGTTATATGGCATAAATACCGTTGTAAAAAGTGTTAATACTGCAAGAAGGACTGTACCACCGCTGAATAAGATTGGCTCTGAGACATGATGAATCGCTTCTCCCATAGCGTCGAATTTTGAAGAGTATTTTTTTAACTCTTCGCGATAGCGGGAGAAAATAAACAGACTATAATCTGTTAATACAGCAAACAGTAGGACGAGCATAATTGAGATAGCCGAACTGTCGAGCACAAACCAATCATTTTTTCCTGCAATGCCTAATACCCGGTCGACGACTTGATACACTATCGCTGCAATGATCAATGGAATAATTGCTAACAAAGGAGAGCGATAAATGATCAATAATGTAACAAATATTAAAGCAATGGTGGCCATCATTAGCACAAAGTCGGCATTTTTAAAAATAGAGATGGTATCTGAGGCGATTCCTGCCGGCCCTGTGATTTTGACCTGTAAACTTCCTAATTTCATTTCTTTTAGTTTTTGATTCAGTTCTGTAATGACCTGATTGGCATCATGTGAATCTGTGTTCTCTTTTAAGGTGAAATTTAGCAGAAGTGTAGTCCCATCCTTTGAAAACATTTGATCCTGTACAGGTGCAGGAAATTGATGGAAAGGAAGCGAACTTTCCACGTTTTTCGGTTTATCATTTGAACTGAGCCATTTACTGATTTCGGTTATCTTTTCCCGATCCTTAGCAGTGATTTTATCATCACGATGAATGACCAGTAATCCTGTTAAGCCCTCTTTAGAGGGAAATTGTTCTTTTAATATTTGATTGGCCATTGCGGAAGGTGTATCTTTTTTTACACTTCCTTCTTTACTGCTCACGGAATATTGTTTTGCAGAGGGTGCCAGTGCGCTCAATATGATAACAGCCGCAATCCAAATGAAAAGAACCACTTTTGCACCGCGTTTACTACTTGAAAATTTAACTAAACTTTTTAACGGGTTAAGCATGTTATTCAACTCCTTAGCAAATTTTTCCTTCATCATAAGCGCTGATTGTGAATGGAGTGTGAATAACAGATTAAAAATGGATTATTGTGAAGGTGGTCAAGAGTGAGTAGCAAAGGAATTTTTTTAGGATAAATTTGTATCTACCTCTTTAAAATATGAAACATTAAGCTTCATTTTTCGTAGATACTGATATGGAAGGATGGTGTGCCAATTGAGCAGATACTCGATTGAAGAATTCATTAAACAAACGGAGCAAGAGGATAAGGGAGAAGGCTTCTTTGAATTAGAGACGCCTCGGATGTTGGAAGTAAACCTTGACGGACAAGTATGGGCCAAGGCAGGATCAATGGTAGCTTACCATGGAGAAATGAAATTTGTTCGAGAAGGAATTTTGGAGCACGGTCTTGGAACGGCGTTTAAAAAGGCATTAACGGGAGAAGGTGCCTCGTTAATGAAAGCCAATGGCAAAGGAAAATTATATCTCGCTGATGGTGGTAAAAAGATCATTATCCTAAATTTACAAAATGACTCAATCTTCATTAATGGTAATGATTTACTCGCATTTGAACCAAGTATTAAGTGGCAGATTAAATTAATGAAACGAATTGCTGGGATGATGTCTGGCGGCTTATTTAATGTCCGTTGTGAAGGAACTGGTATGATTGCTTTTACCACTCATTATGAACCGCTCACATTAAAAGTTACACCAGGACAGCCAGTGATTACCGATCCAAATGCTACTGTAGCTTGGTCCGGGAATCTCCAGCCGGTCATTCAAACTGATATTAGTTTTAAGACATTTCTTGGAAGAGGAAGCGGCGAGTCGATTCAAATGAGGTTCGAGGGTGAAGGATTTGTGGTTGTTCAGCCTTTTGAAGAGGTCTATAGGGTGGAGAAAAGTTAATCTAGATTAATTGGGGAACCGTTTAGAAAATATAAGCGGTTCTTTGACTTTTTTAACCTATTTCGCACAAGGGGTTGTTGTGTTGGAAGCTTTGGGGGCATTGAGGACAAAACTGGTTAAAACATCTAGAAAAGTGTCCTTAAAGGCATCTTAAGGACGAAAAACTCGAGTGCAATGGTGAATCTGTCTAATAGAAGAGTCGTAAAGGACAAAAGGCTCAATCGCTATGGTGACCCTGTCTAATAGGAGAGTTCTAAAGGACAAAAGGCTCGAGTGCTATGGTGAACCTGTCTAATAGGAGAGGTCTAAAGGACAAAAGGCTCGAGTGCTATGGTGATTCTGTCTAATAGGAGAGTTCTAAAGGACAAAAGGCTCGAGTGCTATGGTGATTCTGTCTAATAGGAGAGTTCTAAAGGACAAAAGTCTCGAGCGCTATGGTGATTCTGTCTAATAGAAAAGTCGTAAAGGACAAAAGACTCGAGAGCGCCGGAGAAATTGTCTAATAGGAGAGCGCTAAAGGACAAAAACGCCGAGAGTCCCGGAGAAATTGTCTAATAGGAGAAGTCCTAAAGGACAAAAACGCCGAGAGCGCCGGAGAAATTGTCTAATAGGAGAGCACTAAAGGACAAAAGCCCCGGGTGCCCCTGGAAAATTGTCTAATAGAAGATTCCTAAAAGACAAAACGCTTGAGAGCCCCGGAGCAATTGTCCAATAGAAGAGCGCTAAAGGACAAAAGTCTCGAGAGCCCCGGAGCAATTGTCTAATAGAAGATTCCTAAAAGACAAAACGCTTGAGAGCCCCGGAGCAATTGTCCAATAGAAGAGCGCTAAAGGACAAAACCCCCGAGAGCCCCGGAGACCCCGTCTAATAGAAGGTCTATAGTGAAAAGTAGTAAACACACACCTCGGAAAATAAGATTTTGCATGGGTCCTATTTTCACTCGTAAAAAACCCATCTACGATCCCCGATAATCTTAAAGTTTCTCCTAAGAATCCTACTTATTCTCTTCTTAGACTCAACCACCCTGCACCAATCATGTATCACATGGGTTGTAATTTTCCAATCTGGAAATAGGAGCTTAAACTCCTCCACACTCCGCAATACAGCAGATTCAACCTCTTCTTCGTGACCGCATTCGCCACAAACACAATTCTTGCCACGGACAAAAATCGAAAAGGAATGGCACACTTCACAAGTGATACCCTTTCGTAGCTGGTCATAATTATAGGTTAGCAACTTGGGATAAGGAGATTCTTCAATATGAAGTGAAATTAATTTGTCAGCTAGTTTCTCGTGCTTTCCATTTAGTTTTGAAGGGGTCGTGTTTATTTTTTTTAAATAACGATTAGTCTGAGTTGGAAAAATAATTGGCTCGTTACGGGGTGCTTGGTATAGGGTAAACTCGGGGTTGATATAGACCACCCATGCCTCAATGGGTAAATAAAGCCCGAGATTTTGGAGCAGTTGGCGGATCAGGGATGTGCTTCGTTTCAACTGGAGAAGTGGATCCTTTCGTTCGGTACCATTTGAGGAATAGAACCTTTGATTTTCGTAATAGTAATCGCCTTCAAAGTTTTTAACTTCGTTCATGTAAATAGTTTGTTGTGTAATGATCAATGAATCAATTTGGAACTTGGTATTGTTGACCTCAAGCAACAACCCGTTTAATATCAAACAATTGCACTTAAGCTTTTCTGTCAATGAATTAAACATCACCTCACCTTTATAGCCTTTTTTAAGACTTAAATAGTTTTGCTTGTCATCTTTAGGCAAATTCATCCGTGTGTTTAAAAAGCCTAGAATGATTAAGTCAGGAGGTTTAGTAAGCGGTTTTTTATTCATATGGCACAACCTTTCTAATTTTTTACATTCCAATTTCATTTTATAAAAAAATACAGTTGCTGTTAGACTATATGAATGAATATTTTGTTAACGTTTTTTTCAATTATTTAGAAAATTCTTGGCAGAATCGCATCCAGGTTGCTATTATTTTCCTCTATGACTCTAATAAGAAGGGAAGGGGAAACGAATTGATCCACGTAGAAGGCATAAGCAAATCCTTCAAGATTGCCAAGCGCCAGACTGGATTGCTCCAGGCCCTTTACCGCCTACTGTAATTCTCGTTCCATTCTATTGGTTGGCAAGTGGAATTTCTGGCCTAGAAAGATTAAGGTGCATAAAGTAAGCGAAAATAAGTAAACCAAAAGAAAACCTAATCACGTGATTGGGTTTTCTTCTTTTTAGGGACGCTGGATTTTCAAACACTTTAGAGAAAAATTTGAAACGAAATACAGGCTATGCTATAGTAAAATTATAAGTAATTGACCGAAAAACTAAATTAGTCAAAAAGGAGGGTAGTTTGCATGGCACCCGACAGAAGAAAGATGATTGTTGAAGCGGCGACAAAATCCTTTTCATTATTTGGCTATAAAGCAACGACAATGGATCAGGTTGCAAAGCTTGCCAATGTAGGAAAAGGAACGATTTATACTTTTTTTAAAAATAAAGAAGAATTATTTGAAGAGATTATTTCCTCGATAGTGAAAGAAATGATTGTGGAAGCAGATGCAGCCATCCAGCCAAATTTACCGTTTACGGAAAATGTTCATCGGGCCCTATATCGCCTATTAGAATTTCGTTCCCAACATCAGCTCATGATTAAGCTGGTTCAAGAGGAAGCGGAGATGGGAACATTAGCGGTTTCAGAAATGCTACAGCATGTGGAAAATGAGATCGTTGTTTACTTGAAGCAAAAAATTGAATTAGCAATTACAAAGGGAGCCATCCCGCCGGCTAACACCGAAATTACAAGTTATCTCCTTTTAAAAATGTATATCGCTCTTGTTTCCGATTGGGAGAGAAATCATGCACCGTTAAGCTCGGAGCAAATCGCCGATATTATGAAGGTGTTTTTATTGCAAGGGCTTCCGAGGTAATGGTTTTTAGTTGAAAATGTATGATTGTATAAAAGCTATGAAGAAATGTACAAAACCTTTTGAAAAAAGTGTACAAAAGCCCATAGAAAATGTACAAAACACCTTTGAATATATACAAAACTCATAAGAAACTCGAAAAAAAACAGACTTGTGTTATTAGCTACACAAGTCTGTTTGCGTTTATTTTTGCATTTCTAGCCATTCGTCACGAAGAATCCCCATAATCACACGGTCGTATTTCTTCCCATCGCGAAGAACAGCGTCTCTCATCTGTCCTTCCACCTTAAAACCAACCTTTTCATAAGCTTTAATCGCTTGAAGGTTATAGGAGATAACGTCTAGACCGACGCGATTCAGGTTCAATTCATAAAAAGCATAGCGAAGCATTAAGTTTAAGGCATCGGTTCCATAGCCCTTGCCACGATATTCCGGATTTCCAATTCCAATCGCCAGCAAACATGCCTGATTGTTCCATTCCATACCGTGAAGAGCGACAAAGCCAATTAACCTGTCATCCTCAATCGTACGCAGTCTGAACTCGAAATTACTCGAACCGTGGCCTTTAGCTGAGTCATGTTCTCTTAAGGCATCAACCGACTTCGGTACTGCAAAATCGGTATCAACCTTTCGTAAATAATCACTATTTGCTTGCCACTTGGCCATTTCCGCTGCATCTGAATCTCTTGAAGCGGTTAATTTGACCAGTTTTCCTGTAAATAAATCATGGATCATCATCATTAGTTCCCCCTACTATTTATTGGGGGCAGTCAGCGCATCTTTCAGGCTATCCTAGGCCCCCGGTTTTACCAGTGATTTTGGATTCCTTCAATGAGCGATAGCATAGGCACATCTCCTCGAATTTAAAGTAACTTAATTATAAGACTTTGTTGAAGATTCAGCAATCTTCATTTTACCTTTACTACTGATGGTATACTCTTCCATTAGGCACAAAAAGGTTCCAAACAGGAAAAGAACCACGGAAGCGGCCGTTATTCCGATTCCAAGCCATAAAAAAATAGTGTAACCGCTTGCAAAAAGGCTGAATAAAAGAAAAATTAGTCCAAATCCACCTCCAAAGAAGGCTGCCGTTTTAAAGGGTTGTAAATTCTTTAAGTGTTCTTCTTGCATTCCCTTAACTCCTTTGTTACTGAATATTCTACCAATTGTCACAAAATTGTCAAACTTTTTTGAAATAAAAGAAGGGGTCTAAAAAAGTTTTAGACCCCAAAAAATTATTGTCTTTTAGTAAGGTTTTCCTGTGCCATTTTGACAAGCTCACGGACCATGCTGCCGCCTAGTCTGCCGCCAACCTTTCCGGCCTGTTCAGATGTAAGCTGACCGTTATAGCCTTTTTTCAAGGGAACACCCACTTCTTGGGCTGCTTCAAATTTCGCCTCTTCTGGGCTCCTGGCATGTGCGACTTTTGCTTTCAACGCATCTAAACCATTTCTTGCTTCAGGAACAAGTATTTTATTTTTTCTCGCCATTATAATCCCTCCTTTACTGTTAGGATTACCAGAGCAAAAAAAATCATCAATGAGGGCTAGATAAATCCTAATCTTTCCAGTATAATAACTGGTAATCAAGTTGGAAAAATCAATGAAAAAGAGAGTAATTATCTAGGATGTTTTAGCGAATCAGGGGTGGTGCAAGCCTGATACGGATCAGATAATGAAGCGCACTTTTGAGATGCCTGCCTGAAACTAGTAGGGTAAGTCGGAGAATGCTCCGTTACAAAGGGAAAGCAGGTTCTTTTTGAACAATTAGAGTGGTACCGCGGGATATTCAAACTCTCGTCTCTTTTTATAGAGACGGGAGTTTTTTGTATTTATATATAGAAAATAAGGAGGTCATTTTAAATGAATTTTAAGAAGGAGCTTGCAACTGTTCTTTTTGAACTGCTTGGACAAGAGATATCATTGACTGAACTGGAACTTATGATTGAAAAACCGAAAATTGCTTCACGCGGTGATTTAGCCTTTCCATGTTTTACATTAGCAAAGTTAAAAAGAAAGTCACCTAATTTGATTGCGCTAGAACTAGGTGAAAAGATTCAATCCCCAACTTTTGAAAAAATTGAAGTGGTGGGGGCGTACCTTAATATATTTTTAAATAAAAAAGAAGTTTCAGAAAAAATTGTCGGCGAAATTATAAAGAAAAAAGCCCTTTTCGGATCACAAGAATTAGAGGGCGGAGGCAATGTCACAATTGACATGTCATCACCAAATATCGCCAAGCCTTTCTCGATGGGGCATTTGCGCTCAACTGTTATCGGAAACGCGTTAGCTTTTATTGTGGAGAAATGCGGATATGAACCAATTAAAATCAACCATCTAGGTGACTGGGGTACACAGTTTGGAAAGTTAATTACAGCCTATAAATTATGGGGCGATGCTGAAAAGGTAAAACAAAACCCTATCAAGGAGCTATTAGCCTTATATATTAAATTCCATGAAGTAGCGGAAATGGACCCGTCACTTGAAGACCAAGGGCGCAGCTGGTTTAAAAAACTTGAAGATGGCGATGAGGAAGCATTACAGCTTTGGCAATGGTTCCGTGACGAATCCCTAAAGGAATTTTCAAGAATTTACGACTTGATGAACGTGCAATTTGATTCCTATGCCGGCGAAGCATTTTACAATGATAAAATGGATCGGGTCGTCAAGCTTCTTGAGGAGAAACAACTCCTGATTGAATCTGATCAGGCACAGGTGGTAGAGTTGACTGACGAACAACTGCCGCCATGCCTGATTAAAAAGTCAGACGGCGCCACACTTTATGCGACCCGCGATTTAGCAGCCGCCCTCTATCGTAAGGAAAACTACAAGTTTGCAAAATCCTTATATGTTGTGGGCCATGAGCAAAGCCTTCACTTTAAACAGCTAATCGCTGTGCTAAAAAAGATGGGCTATGCATGGGCTGAGAAAATGGTTCATGTTCCGTTTGGGATGATGTTAAAGGATGGCAAGAAAATGTCGACGCGTAAAGGCAAGGTAGTTTTACTCGAAGAAGTGTTAACAGAGTCGATTGCGATGGCACGCCACAATATTGAAGAAAAAAATCCAAACCTGGCAAACAAAGACGGAGTGGCCAAACAAGTGGGTGTCGGAGCGGTAATTTTCCACGACTTAAAGAACAATCGCATGAACGACATCGAATTTTCCTTAGAGGAAATGCTGCGCTTTGAAGGCGAAACAGGCCCATACGTTCAGTATACATTTGCCCGGGCATGTTCTATTTTACGAAAAGGAAATTGGCAGACTGATGTACCTCCTGCAGCATATCTTTCTGGTTGGGAAAAGGAGTGGAAAGTAACAAGCTTGCTTATGGAATTCCCAAATGCGATTAAACGGGCATGTGAAAACCTTGACCCGTCGCAGGTGGCCAAATATGTGGTTGACCTTGCTCAAGCCTTCAATAAATATTATGCAGAAGTTAAAGTTCTTGAAGAAAATGTGGAGCGGTCAGCACGCTTAGCCCTTGTTTACAGTGTAACCGTCGTCCTAAAAGAGGGCTTGCGATTATTGGGAATCGAAGCACCCGAAGAAATGTAAGTTTGTTTAGTTTCATAATTGGCTTAATATGGTATAAACTATAGCTAGGCAAATCAGAGGGGGTTAAAAGAAATGAGTGAATTATTATTTAAAAGCTTTGAGGTAACGAGGAGATATTTCGTGAAAAACGTGGAAATGCTGGATGAAGGTCTAGTGGATGTGCTGCCTGAAGGTTTTAACAATACGATTCACTGGCATGTTGGCCACATATTAACCGTCGCAGAGCAATTTATGTTTGGTTTCCCAAAAAAATCGACTAACCTACCAGCAAACTATATCGAGTTATTTGCGACAGGAACTAAGCCGGCTGATTGGCATGGTGATGTTCCATCGGTACAGGAATTGACGGCACAGTTAAAAGAGCAAATCAAGAGAATCAAAGAAATTCCAGAGGGAAGTTTTAACGAAAGGCTGAAAACTCCATTCCTAGGGCTAGAAACTTTTGGCGAACTTGCCAACTTTGCGATTTTCCATGAATCCCTTCATTTAGGACAAATGCAGGCTATGAAACGCGTCATTGAAGCAGCTAATGCAAAATAATTTTTTGTGAAAGGTCGTTTCTACTAGTCGTAGAAACGATTTTTCATGGTCTGAAAAGAAATCATAAATTATCGACTTAGAGAATTGTCTAGCGCAACCGCCCTAGCGACTAGAGTGCTTCCTTCACCTCCCTACGATAAGTCAACATCGGTTCCCTTCGATTACCGTGTTTCCTTTATCTCAGTCGTTGTTTTTTTTTCGAGGAGCGCCTAGTAGCTTATGGACTTCTCTAAACGAAAGTTTGCGCTTTTCTTAATAAAAAAGAGAGGAAGACTTCATCTTATATGGAAAAACAGTTGAGGAAAGAGAAAATATGGACAAAAGACTTTGTTCTTATTTGTTTAGCTAATTTCTTTATCTTTCTTGGATTTCAAATGACGCTACCAACCATTCCTCTGTTTGTGGAAGATTTAGGCGGAAATGATCAATTGATCGGATTTGTGGTAGGGATCTTTACCTTTTCATCCTTACTGCTTCGACCATATGCGGGAAAGTCACTTGAAACAAAAGGAAGAGGCTTTGTTTATCTCATTGGTTTAGCCATTTTTGTCCTTTCAGTCGGATCCTTTGGGTTTTTAACCGGCATCGTTTTCTTATTTGCCATGCGCGTCATTCAAGGGGTTGGCTGGGGATTTTCCACTACGGCATCAGGAACGATTGCTACCGATTTAATCCCTGCTTCTAGAAGAGGAGAAGGAATGGGTTATTACGGACTATCAGGAAATCTGGCACTAGCATTTGGCCCATCTCTGGGGCTGATTTTAACCGGCATCATATCGTTTAAACAATTTTTCCTTATCTGTGCAGGATTAGGACTGATGGCTCTTTTGTTGTCATCTAAAATATCGTACAAAAAGGTCGAGCAAAAGCCGGCAAGGGCAAAGGCTAAACTTGATCTTTACGAAAAAGGTGCTTTGAAGCCTTCGATGCTGATGTTTTTTATCACAGTAACCTTTGGCGGGATTGCTGCCTTTCTCCCATTATATACGGCTGAAAAGCATATTGCCGGGATCCAATTGTATTTTTTACTCTACGCAATTGCACTGATGGTCACAAGGGCATTTGCAGGACAGCTTTATGATCGAAAAGGACATCAAGCCGTCTTTATTCCGGGAACATTGTTAATATTAACGGCAATGATTTTGTTATCGTGGCTCCCTAATAGCACAATTCTATTTGTAGCGGCTATTTTGTACGGTCTAGGCTTTGGAACGGTTCAGCCTGCCCTGCAGGCATGGTCTATTGAAAAAGTCCCAATCAACCGAAGAGGCATGGCGAATGCTACTTTCTATTCATTTTTCGATTTAGGTGTTGGCATAGGGGCGATGGTGTTTGGTCAGATTGGCCACCTTCTTGGTTACAGCAGCATTTATAGTACCTCAGCTGTCTCGATCTTCATTTCCATGCTACTCTATGTCTATTTCTTATATAAAGACCGGGTAACTGTGGCACAACAAGGATGATAAAAAGAGTTAGAATTAGCGCAATGGATTATGTTTTGTAAAGTTACTTAAAGGTATGGAGAAGGAAAGCCTCCATGCCTTTTTCTATCCTCTATGAATCAAAAGGTATAAAAAAAGGAAAAATACTATTTGATGAGAGCGAATATCCTGAATTTTACTACTTCCTTACAAAAGGTTGACACGTATGATGCACACTTCTATAATCAAGTTTATGTGTGAAAACGCTGTCGATTTTTGTCGAAAAATGTATATTTGTTCTTTCTTTACATCACAGAGATAACAACAGGAAAAGGAGAAAAATATTTTGAAATTTGTTTTGTTTTTGGCGGCATTGGTTGTAATCTTTTTGCTTGCCTTTCTGGTTAGTCGCGATAAAAAAGGGATAAAGTTTAAGCCGATTGCGATTATGCTCGGTTTGCAGCTGTTATTAGCTTATATACTGCTTAATACAGGAGTAGGGCTTATCATTATTAGAGGAGTATCAGGGTTATTTGAACATCTTCTAAACTATGCAGCTGAAGGAATAAACTTTGTATTCGGCGGAATGGCGATGAAAGGGGCAGCTCCCTTTTTCTTAAACGTTCTGATGCCGATTGTCTTTATTTCTGTTTTAATCGGAATTGCCCAATACATTAGAGTCCTTCCGATCATCATTCGTTTCCTTGGTTTCATTTTAAGTAAGGTGAATGGTCTTGGAAAATTAGAGTCTTATAATGCGGTAGCATCTGCTGTTTTTGGCCAGTCTGAGGTGTTTATTTCTGTGAAAAAACAGCTCCCCTACCTACCTGAACATCGTCTGTATACATTGTGCACCTCAGCGATGTCAACGGTTTCGGCATCGATTTTAGGGGCTTATATGACAATGGTTGAACCAAAATATGTGATTACCGCATTGGTATTAAACTTATTTGGCGGATTTATCATTGCCAATATTATTAATCCCTATGAAGTAACAGAACAAGAAGATATTATCGAAATTCATGAAACAGAAAAACAATCCTTTTTTGAAATGCTTGGGGAATATATTTTGGACGGATTCAAAGTGGCCATTATTGTCGGGGCGATGCTAATCGGTTTTGTTGCCTTGATCAGCATGATTAATCATCTATTTGCCGCGATTTTCGGCATCAGCTTCCAGATGGCGCTTGGTTATGTGTTCGCCCCACTCGCTTTTATCGTGGGGGTGCCTTCTTCAGAAGTAGTGAAGGCAGGAACAATTATGGCGACAAAATTGCTATCGAATGAATTCGTTGCGATGATGGACTTAGCAAAAATTACTGCTTCATTATCCAGCAGAACAGTGGGGATTATTTCTGTCTTCCTTGTTTCGTTTGCAAACTTTTCGTCGATTGGGATTATTACCGGGGCCGTGAAAGGCTTGAACGAAAAGAAAGGCAATCTTGTGGCAAAGTTTGGGCTTAAATTGCTTTATGGTGCAACACTTGTTAGCTTATTAGCAGCTGCGATTACAGGTTTAATGCTTTAATTTTATTAACAGCTACATGGTAGATCTAGGATAGTAGATCTAACCATGTGGTTTTTTTTTATTTGATCATAATGAATTTACTCATAATCCCCAAATCTAGGACAAAATAAAATACAGATGTTCAAAAGAAAACACTTCATTTTCATGAATATCTTGTGATAAAATCAATCGGTAATTCTACTTCAAATCTGGTGGGTGAGTCACATGCTCTCTTCTTTTAAGAGACTGCTAATTGGCCGGCCGTTAAAATCGACGGCTTTAGGCGAACAAAAATTAAACATTTTTAAGGCGTTGGCGATTCTGTCATCCGATGCTTTATCATCAGTGGCTTATGGGACAGAACAAATTCTAATTGTACTGTCCACCATTAGCGTCATCGCGTTTTGGTACTCTGTACCCATTGCAGCAGGCGTTTTATTTCTGTTAGCAGCGCTCATTGTATCTTATCGACAAATTATCTATTCTTACCCTCATGGTGGTGGGGCATATATTGTTTCAAAAGAGAACCTGGGTGAGAAAGCGGGATTAATTGCGGGCGGATCGTTATTAGTTGATTACATATTGACAGTGGCTGTCAGCATATCGGCAGGTACAGCAGCCATTACATCGGCTATTCCAACTTTACATCAACATACCGTTTTGATTGCCTGCATTCTAGTCGTTTTCATCACCATTTTAAATCTTCGTGGCTTAACAGAATCGGCGACGATATTAGCCTATCCAGTCTATTTATTTGTGGTCGCGATTTTCCTTCTGATTGGTGTTGGTGTTTATAAAATATCGACAGGAAATGTTTCTCCAACTGTTCATCACGCACCAATCGGGGCACCGGTTCAAGGGATTACCTTATTCTTGCTGCTTCGGGCCTTTGCTTCGGGCTGTTCGGCCTTAACAGGGGTGGAGGCAATCTCTAATGCGATTCCAAACTTTAAAGACCCGGCACCAAAGAATGCCGCGAAGACGTTAATTCTAATGGGCTCGCTCTTGGCTTTATTATTTGCTGGGATTACCTTCCTTGCTTATTATTATGGCATTGCCCCGAGTCGTGATGAAACAGTGGTTTCACTAATTGCCAAGGAGACGTTTGGACGCAATTATCTTTACTTTTTTATCCAAGGCACAACAGCCGTGATTTTAGTGCTCGCAGCCAATACCGGTTATTCGGCTTTTCCATTATTAGCGTTTAGCCTGGCAAAGGATAAGTATATGCCAAGGATGTTTACGATTAGAGGTGACCGCCTCGGCTATTCGAATGGAATCGTTTCACTGGGGGCAGCTTCTATTTTACTTATCATTGCATCTCAGGGGAAAACGGAGCACTTAATCCCTCTTTATGCGGTGGGAGTATTTATTCCGTTCACGTTGTCTCAAACAGGGATGATTGTGAAATGGTTTCGTGAAAGGCCAGCTGGATGGCTGGCAAAGCTTAGTGCTAATTTAGTTGGTGCGCTTATTACCTTAACTGTGTTACTCATTTTTTTCATAACAAAATTTGGTCAGGTATGGTTTGTGGTTATCTTTTTACCATTAATTGTATTGCTCTTCTTAAGGATAAATAAGCATTATGAGGCAGTGGGAGAACAATTAAGGATTTATCCGGAACATCCAGCCATTCCGATTGAGGGAAATGTCATTATTGTACCGGTAGCAGGGATTACCAAGGTTGTTGAAAACTCTATTAATTATGCCAAGTCATTAACGGATCAAATTTTTGCTGTGTATGTTTCTTTTGATCGTGAAGATGAGAAACGATTCGAAGAAAAATGGGAGAAGTGGCAGCCAGATGTTCGGCTGGTAACCTTGCAATCCCACTATCGTAGTGTTCTTCAGCCATTATCCAAATTCATTGACACTGTTGAGCATAAAGCAAGTGAAAATAATTATCAGGTAACGGTGTTGATTCCGCAATTCATAACTAAAAAGAGCTGGCACAATATTTTGCACAATCAATCAAGCTTATTAATCCGTGCCTATCTTATTTTTAAAAAGAAAGTTATTGTGGCCACACTGCCCTATCATTTAAAAAAGTAAATAATGGCAGTTTCTCGATGAGCTCTTTTGTGATAAAATAACCTCATAATTTAATATAACTGGTTTTCTAGGGTTCCGTGGCTTTAACTGGCCAGACTGGTCCGAGAGAAAACGCACAGGAAATGAGCGGATTCAGTCATACGTTTCCCAACGGGGACGTCCGTTTTCTGTGGCCACGGAAGGATAAAAGCCTGGGAGAAATTATCGATTACCGATATTTCTTTTTGGCTTTTTTTTTGGAAATAATAGAGATTTGATTGGAAGGGAGTTTTGAAAATGAATTTTTTGATTGAGAATAAATGGGCAATATTGGTAGGGCTTGAGGTGCTAGCGTGGTCATCAACCTTCTTACTGCTATATGCAAGATATGGTCTAAAATCGAACTTCTGGTTCAAGGTAGCGACGGTTCTATTTGCGTTAACTGGGGTGATTCCACAGGTGTTGATGGGAATCATCAATTTTATTTCAACGAAGAAAGTAGATTTGTTTACCTTAATCATTGTTTTGCTCATCATTTACGGTTTTACACTTGGGAAAAAGCAGGTTAAAAAGCTGGACACATGGGCCCAAGCGAAATTTTCAAAAGAAGAAAACCACCGTGCTTAATCGGTGGTCAGATTGTCGAGAAAGGGTATATTTCTCGGCAATTTTTTATTAATGGATTGTCCCTGCTAACTGGCCTGTTGATTTCCGCTCCGGGCACTCGCTTTCCGCGGGGAGGTCCGGGAGCCTCCTCGGCGCCTTTGGCACCTGCGGGGTCTCCCGTGGCCTCTCTATCCCGCAGGAGTCGAGTGCCCTCCGCTCCAAACAACAGGGGGGCAAAATCAACCTAAAGAATTGCAACACACTTTTTCTAACCTGGCTAAGTGTGTCGCTATCTTTTTTTTATTTTGGCAGGCTGCCATAAGTATAGTCTGTTCACTTGCATTCTTTAATCCCAGTAACCGGCAGTAGCGAAGCCCATGCAGCTCTTTTGAGTCTGCGAAGCTTCGCTCAATTTTTTCCTTTCTAAATTTATAAAGCAATTTCCCGATTTAGATAAGCGATTTAACCTTACCTATACCGTAAAGATAACCAATAAACATCATTTTAAACAAAATTAGTGAATCAGATGGGCGGCCGTTATCATCACTATAATAAGGGAGAACTTTTTCAAGAAGAAACGAAAAATCAATATATTTATCAATCAAACGAAGGTGGTGATCATCAGGAACTAATTCATCAATAGACACGAATCCTTTGGCTAGACTCTTTTGGCTTAAACATTGATTTCACCACTTATTTTTTATTATTTATTAGTTGAGTGGAAGGTCTTTATTGAAAAACACTCTGTTGATTGGAGCGGAAGGCGCGAAGACTCCTGCGGGAATACGGGGCTGGGGAGACCCCGCAGGAGCGAAGCGACGAGGAGGCTCCCCGGCACGCCCGCGGAAAGCGAAGCGCCTGGAGCGCAAATCAACAGACCTGTTGTAAGGCCTATATATTAACAATATTATTATAATAAATTAACGCGGTGTATTGTTAAAGAAAGCGAATAAAAAAAGGCTATCGAAAGTTTTTCGACAGCCTGACCACCGTGCTTAATCGGTGGTTTTCTTTGTTTTCTTGATTAAAAAATAGATGGCTCCTAAAACAACAGCTGCAATAATAGTCGGCACTACATAGGGCTGTGCGAATTCCTTAATATGTGACCAATTGCTGCCTAATACCTTCCCTAAATAAAGGAATAGAATGGTCCACGGTAATACAGCAGCCACGGTATAAAGCGTGAATTTTGAGGCAGGCATTTTGGCGATCCCTGCGGGAATGGAAATCGCATGTCTGACGAAAGGGATAAACCGAGCCGAAAAAATGACACCAGCTCCATATTTTCTAAACCATTGTTCGGCAATGTCAATATGTTTCTTTTTAATAAGGACATATTTCCCGTATTTCTCTAAAAACGGACGACCGCCATAGTAACCTGCCCAATATAAAAACAATTGGGCAATCGTTCCGCCTACAGTACCGGCAATAACGGATCCTACAAAATTGAGATGACCCTGTGAAATCATATAGCCGCCATAGCCTAAGACAATTTCACTCGGGATAATCTCTATCATTAATCCTAGAGCAATGCCTAGATATCCTAATTGTGATAAGAACTCTAAAATCGTTTTAATAAATTCAGTCATAGCACACCTTCGCTTATGTATTATATTTGTAACTGAACATTTTTTACTGTCCAGCCCCAGCGCCCTGCGGCTAGTGTACTTCGCCCTTTTCCCTATGATAAGTCAACATCGGAGGGCTAACGCTCTCCGTGTTTCCTTCATCTCAGTCAAAGTGCTCCAGTCCATACGTCGCTAAACGAGCGCTTGCGCTTTTCTTTTTAGTGTATACCAGTTTGTCTTATAATGAAATAAATATGGTAATTTCCCTTTTTTTATACCCGTTTAATCAAAAAACAGCGGAAACCGCTGCCTATTACTTACTGACTTAACGCATTTTCAGATGAAAACATATAGGTTTTATGATGAAAGCGGATGCTGTAAACAAGACCCATGGCGAACATATTCCCCATAAGTGAGCTGCCGCCATAGCTGATGAATGGCAACGGAATTCCAGTGATTGGCAGCACTTGGATGGTCATACCAATGTTTTGGAAGACATGAAAGGTAAGAACACTGATAATGCCTGCGCAGACATAAGTATTAAATGGGTCATTTGTATCTAAAGCAGTCTTGATTAAATGATAGATAAGTAGAAAGAAGAGACCAATCACAATACTGCCGCCGACAAAGCCATACTCCTCGCCTATGACGCTAAAAATAAAATCAGTATGGGCTTCCGGGATATAAACCTCACGATTGCCAAATCCCTTGCCGGTAATCAGTCCTGATCCAATGGCTCTTAACGATTTCATTAAGTGATAGCTTGCATCTGTAGCATGATTATATGGATCAAGCCAAGCATAAATTCGTTTAAATTGATAAGTTTGCACATGGAGATATTTTTCAAGAAAGTCCGGCTTTATTAAAACAAGGTAGAATATAAGGGCTGCTAGGGAAGCACCAGCACTGTATATCGGTAAAATAATTTTCCATGAAATACCGGAAACAAAGATAAGCCCTGTTAGTATCGATAGGATAACGAGTCCTGTCCCTAGGTCTGGTTGTAGCATGATTAATCCTAGTGGTACTGCTGTTGTGATTCCTAATTTCAGAAGTAAAAAGAAATCGGTTTTCAGCGATTTATCTAGATGCTTTTCTTGGTGTGATGTAATAACACGGCTTAAGGCCAATATTAAAAAGGTTTTGACGAATTCCGAGGGCTGAATCTGCCCGATTCCTTTTATGATAAACCAGCTCTTCGCTCCATTTCTTACAGGAGCGATTGATTCTGGGGCAACGTAAACGGCAATTAGTAAAATAAGACCGAAGCCATATAAAAACCAGGAAAGTCGCTTATATTGATAGCCGTCGATCAAAATGGAAACAGAAATGATCGCAGCTCCAACAATATACCAAGCGATTTGCATGACCAAAAAATTATTCCCATATTGTCCGGAGGCTTGGGCGCTATAAATGGCGGCACAGCTAACGAGGAAAAAGAGAAATAACAATAATGTTAACGTCCAATCAAAACGCTCCGCTTTTTTCTTGTTTTTTTCCATCGGACACACCCACTTTTTCTCCAATTACAGTCGCCAATAGCCGCTATTGGAAACACTTTTCCCAACCTGTAATTTATTTCAGACTAGCTAAGAAATGGTTTGACTACAATACATTGAGGTAATATAAAACAATGCCTTATTAATATAACGAATTACCCAGCTGAAAGGTTTCATTTTCTTAATAAACGTAAATGGCGTTCCACGCCACCATCTTCTCTGGAAATACCACATCATTCAAAGACTAAGTCTAGCTTAATACACGCGGTGTGAGCACAGCTAAGCTTCTACGGATTCGTTTTTGCGTCGCTTCGCCCCTTTTCCTTACAAGCCATTACTACACGAGATGTTTTAAAAACATGGTCGCGATTCCAAAATAGATGAGTAAGGAAAAGATATCATTTAAGGTTGTAATCAATGGTCCCGACGCCACCGCAGGGTCGATTTTTAAACGGTAAAGAATAAGCGGTATGATTGTCCCTGCAAGTGTCCCGATAATAAGGGTAAAGAAAAGGGAGATACCGACAACTGCACCTAAAATCAGATTCCCCTGCCAGATATAAGCGATAATGGAAATTAAAACTGCGCACGTCACCCCGATTGTAATACCAACGCCAAGTTCGCGTGCGATTAAACGAGTAATTACTTTCTTGTCAATATCGTGAGAAATGAGTCCTCTAACAACGACTGCCAACGACTGGGTTCCTGTATTCCCGGTCATACCGGCGATCATCGGCATAAAAAATGCCAGTGCTACGACCTGCTGAAGGGTTTCCTCAAAGCTTGAAATGATTCTTCCAGAGATAAGTCCGATAAACAACAGTAAAATCAGCCATGGAAGCCGTCGTGCAGCCGCAACAAATGTCTTCGTTTCAAAATCAATCGATTTCCCGGATGCTGATAATTTTTCAATATCCTCATTAGCTTCCTTGATGACGACATCTATAATGTCATCGACAGTCACAATTCCGACAAGGACATTGTCCTCGTCGACGACCGGGATGGCTAAGAAGTCATACCGTTGCGCCATTTGCGCGACAATCTCTTGGTCGGTTGTAACCGCAACGGAAATGACGCGTTCATACATAATCTTGCTGATTTTTTCCTCGGGCTCTGCTAAAAGTAAATCTCGATAGGAAACGACACCAACCAACTTCCGTGCTTCATCAGTGACATACAGGTAGTTAATCGATTCGGCAAATTCAGCGAAGATCTTAAATTTATCGACGGCTTCTCTAACGGTAAAATAGTCGCGAATCCAGACAAAGCGGTTTGTCATGATTCTACCCGCTGTTTCTGGCGGGTAATTCATAATGCCTCTTACAGCATTCGATTCTTCTGTTTTCATCCCTGATAGGAGGGAAGCTTTTTTCTCTGGAGATAATTCATTTAACAACAAAGCCAGATCGTCATTATCCATTAAATCAAGGACTTTACTGGACTTCTCAATTCCAAGTATGTTCAATAGACCCAGCTGTTCTTCCTTCTCTAGCTCCTCCATGAGGTCGGCGAGGACGTCAACTTTTAAAAATAGGAGAAAACGACCTTTATGCTTCTCCGGTAGTTCTTCATAAATTTTCGCCACATCATAAGGCTGAAGCTCCTCAAGTATCGCTTCAAATTCCGTTTTTTTGTTTTCCTTTAATGTTTTGATAATATAAAGGTTAATTTCATCTTGTGACATATCTTTAATCAAACTTGTCACACTCCTTTCTTCCAGTGGGTTGATAATAATTTTTTCAATAGTAAATAGATGAAAAATGATTGAAAACAATAAATAGTAGGCAGAACTATAAAATAGTATGTGTAATCAAGAAAAGAAAATAGAAATATTTCAAATTACTGCCGATAATTTGCAATCGAGAAAAGGGATGACCGCGATGTTAATCAAACTTATTATTTGTAAAAGAATTGAAATAAGCTTATTGACCTATTATTTGATAAAATAAGGAAGTATTGAAAATATCATTTGGCAGTTGGATGGAAACTGTCTTTTCTACATAAATTTTACAGTTGATCGGAGGAGTTTGGCTTTGAAAAAGCATCATCAAGACATACGGGATCTCATCTATGTCCATTTAAACCAAACAGACCAGTATGTATTGTCCTACGGTATCGAATTCGGTGAATTTGCTGCTGCTTTTTCAGGTTCATTAAATCAATTGCTGCTACTCGCACACCGCTTTGATGACGCTGATTTTAATATGCATACACAACTCGAATATTGTCCAGAAGAAAGAATTAACAAATTATCACAAGAAGATGTTTATGGGTACGGAAATTTCTGCTGGATTGATTTCATTGAGGAAGAAGTTTTGAATGAACTTTCAGGCCAGGAAATAGCTGAATTACTGTATCTAGGCCATCGGAAGACGCATTTAAAGGTTCCTTTTTATAATAAACTAGGCAACCGCTTTGTTTATCTGGCTCATGATGATGGCTGGTATAACAAAATCTATTACCGAAGCTTTAAGGATTTTTTCCATTTACTAAGTGAAGTGATTGCCGGCAAGCTAGGGGAGCTTAAGTTGGAAAAATCCATTCTCGGAATTAGGAAAAAACGTGTCTATCCACAGGTGAATAAGGAAATTTTGCTTTCGTTGACACCCTTCATCAAAGAAGGAATTTGTCTTTCTTTAAGGGATGCGGACCATCAACGCACACGGATTGAAATTCCCATTTGGGTGATTGGTGATTTCGCAAATATGGATGATATGTATGAGGAATACGAACAAATCTCCAATAAGCCCTGCCATGCCAAAATCATCTTTGATAAAAAAACAAAAGAATGGAAACTGAATGTCATTTAAATCTCTCCCATTGCGGAGAGATTTTTTTTAAGATATGAAATTTTTGGCTTTGAAAATTGTCCAGCGCCAGGCGCCAAGCACAGTAACTGTCGGATAAGAGACAATAACTGTCTTACGAGCATCGATTACGGGTGCTTACGCTTTTCTAATACTATAAAAATTTATAACATTGGACTTCGAGAAATGTCCAGCTACAGGCGCCATCGGCTAGTGTACTTCGCTCTTCTCCCTACGATAAGTCAACATCGGTTCGCTCCGCTCACCGTGTTTCCTTTATCTCAGTCGAAGCGCTCCAGTCCATACGCCGATAGGCGGGCGCCTTACGCTTTTCTAATTCCGATAGATTGTTTTGAAGCAAGCTGTATTATCATAAAATAATCAAAAGGAAAAAACATAAAAAACAGGGAGTATAGATTTCTATCTTCATTAATTAAGTGTTAAAATAAAACCGTGAATGAGAAAATGGAGGTTTGTTTCGTATGAAAACAAAACTAGGTTTGTTATATGGAGGAAAATCCGCTGAGCATCAAGTGTCCTTACAGACAGCATTAGCGGTTATTAAAGCATTAGACCTTGAAAAATTTGAAATTCATCCTATTTATATAAATGTTGAAGGGCGTTGGATTAAAGGGCCTCAACTCACAGAACCGGTTGAACATGTGAAGGCATTAGAGTTTTCTGAAGGCAATCAACTTTCACCCTTATCATTGGCCCCGGCGCTATTTCAAGCGGAACAACAAGAAAGACAACCGCTTGATGTTATTTTTCCATTGTTGCATGGACCAAACGGCGAGGACGGAACGGTGCAGGGGTTATTAGAACTGTTAAACTTGCCGTATGTAGGAAATGGGGTTCTTGCTTCAGCTGCGGGAATGGATAAGGTAGTCATGAAAAATATCTTTGCGCAGGCGGGCCTCGCGCAAGTGAACTATGTTGCTTTTATTAAAAGCGAATGGGAGTCTGCGAAGGAAGCTGCTTATGCGAAGGTCGAAGCAGAACTTGGCTATCCTTGTTTTGTAAAGCCAGCGAATCTCGGTTCGAGTGTAGGGATTAGCAAATGCAGGAATCAGGCTGAGTTAGAGGCCGCTTTCGTGGAAGCTTTTCAATTTGACCGTAAAGTGATTATCGAAGAGGGTGTTGTTGCCCGTGAAATTGAGGTAGGGGTGCTTGGAAATGATGATCCGGAATGTTCTGTTGCCGGTGAAATCGTTCCGAAAATGGACTTCTACGATTATAAAGCGAAGTATGAAGATGGTGAAACGGCACTCATCATCCCAGCTGAGATATCCGATCAGGAATATGAAGAATTGAAGGAAATGGCGGTACGGGCGTTTAAAGCATTGGATTGCTCCGGACTAGTGCGGGCCGATTTCTTTTTGACAAAGGAAGGCAAAGTGTTAATCAATGAGGTAAATACGATGCCAGGCTTCACACCATTTAGCATGTTCCCGCTTTTGTGGAAGCACACCGGGGTGGAGTATCCGCAATTAATTGAGCGTCTTGTTGGTCTTGCTCAAGAGAGACATGCGGTAAAGCAAAATATTAAATACACCTTTTAATCATACTAATATGAGAATACAACAACGACAGACACGGCTAAGCGTCGTGTCCGTTTCTATTTTAGAAAAGCGGAAAGGCCCGGTTAGCGAAGTATAAAGAAATTATGATAGTTTATTTTTAAAAATAGAGGAGGATCAAGATGATCAAACGATCCCTAAGGCAGATTGCCGCGATGATTTCTGCCGAAAATGATAGCAGCTCTTATTCTGATTTGATGGTCGAAGGAGTAACGATTGATTCCCGTAAAATAGCAACAGGAAACTTGTTTGTTCCGATTATAGGAGACCGTGTTGACGGACATAAGTATGTAGAGGAATCTATTCAAAGGGGAGCAGCTGCCGCCCTTTGGCAGAAGGGTGTTCCCAATCCGCCCATGCATTTGCCAATCCTTATTGTGGAGGACTGCCTTGCAGCCCTGCAGGAATTAGCACGAAAGTATCGGCAAGAATTGCCTGTTAAGGTAGTTGGAATCACGGGAAGTAATGGAAAAACAACAACGAAGGATATGACCGCCGGCCTTTTATCCATACAATATAAGGTGCAAAAAACAGAAGGGAATTTTAATAATCACATCGGTCTTCCGTTAACCGTTTTAAGCTTGAACGAGGACACAGAAATTGCCGTCCTTGAGATGGGGATGAGCGGTAGAGGAGAAATTGAATTCCTGACAAAACTTGCCCGTCCAGATGCCGTTGTCATTACAAATATCGGCGAATCCCATCTTCTTGACCTTGGCTCAAGAGAAGGAATAGCAGAAGCAAAGCTTGAGATTCTCCAAGGACTCAAGGAAGGTGGGCTGGCTGTACTAAACGGCGATGAGCCGCTTCTGATGGAACGGATTCAACAAAGCAAAGGGAATGTCCAAATTCAAACCTTCGGCAGAAGTGAAACCAATGATGTATATCCATTAGAAATCACCCAGATGGAACAAGGAAACAGCTTCAAAATCAATACATCACACGCGTCCTTTGAACTACCGGTTCTTGGCACCCACAATATCTTAAATGCGCTTGCCTCGATGCTAATTGCTCATCATTTTTCAATCCCGTTTGAAAAAATGAATGCAGGATTAGCCAGTATTAAGCTGACAAATATGCGAATGGAGCTTGTCGAAGGCAAGCTCGGGGAAAAAATTATTAATGATGCCTATAATGCCAGTCCGACTTCGATGACGGCGGCCGTCGAATTAGTATCAAACCTTCAGGGATATGAGCAGAAAATTCTTGTTCTTGGTGACATGCTTGAGCTTGGCCCGCAAGAGGAACAATACCATTTGCAAATTGGCGAAGCCTTGAACGCAAATAAAATTGATTATGTGTTTACCTATGGTAGCTTAGCCGGACATATTGCGCGAGGTGCGGCTGCAGTTCTAGGAGAGAAAAGAGTGCTCGCGTTTACAGATAAAGCCGAGCTCATTCATGAATTAGAGCGTCGTGTAAATAAAAACACGTTGGTTCTTGTAAAGGCGTCACGCGGAATGAAGCTAGAGGAAATCGTCACTTCCTTACAAAAGAAGTGACGAAAAAAGCGCAAGCTCCTAAGCGCAGGAACTAGACATTTCTCGAACTTCAATGATATAAATTTTGATATTATGAAAAAGTTGACCTAATTGGCAGGTGAGCAAGAATGATTGGCTGTTTATTTCTTCATGGCTTTACGGGTTCTCCTGATGAAGTAGAGCCGCTTGCCCGGTATCTGCAGGAAAGGACGGATTGGAAGTTGTCTGTTCCTACGCTGCCTGGACATGGCGAACCTGGCTCTTTAAAGGGGATCCACTATCAAGAGTGGATTGATTGTGCTGAGGGAGAATTAAAAACTCTTATCGACACCTGTGATGAGGTATATGTGATTGGTTTTTCGATGGGAGGTCTGATTGCCAGTTTTCTGGCTGCTCATTATCCTGTGGACAAGCTAATACTGCTAAGTGCTGCTGCCTACTATATAAATCCACGGCAGCTGGCTCGTGATATTAAAAGGATGATTAAGGAATCTTTTAGTGGAAACTTGCAGGATAATGAATTATTTCTGCGCTATAAAAGAAAGATAATAGAAACCCCACTAACGGCAACATTACAATTCCGTCGGCTTGTTTCCTTTATTAGACCTATACTGCATCAGGTAGAAGTGCCGACCTTAATTGCCCAAGGGGAGCTTGACGGGATTGTGCCGCCCAAAAGTGCTGAATACTTGTATCGGACCATTGGAGCAAAACAGAAAAAGCTCATGCTAATAAAGCAATCGAATCATCTTATTTGTCACTGTGAGGAGAATACTGCCCTGTTTTCTCAAGTGCTGGAATTTTTGATGAAGCGGTAAGACCGGTTTCGGACTTAAGTAAACTTGTCTTTATTGCAATATACTAGCAATAGTGGTATGATAATCATCAACGTGTCTTAAGAACGATAAATAAAGGGCATACTCTTTTGGAGGAATGTCTTTTTTTTGGTAAAATAAACAAGAAGCTATTACCGCATTTTGATTTTGATGCGTGTGGAATATATTCAGCACTTTTGCAAAAATATTTTCAAATAGATGAAGGAGAATGAAAACATTGACGAAGTTTGAAGAATTAGGCCTAAGCCAGGCCACTTTAAAGGCTGTCCTCAAAATGGGTTTTGAGGAAGCAACACCAATCCAGGCAGAGACGATTCCATTGGGTTTGAAAAATATTGATTTGATCGGGCAAGCTCAAACTGGAACAGGTAAAACAGCTGCATTTGGAATTCCATTGGTAGAAAAAGTTGATACGAAACAGGATGCCATCCAAGGGATTATTATCGCGCCAACACGTGAACTTGCGATTCAAGTATCAGAGGAGCTTTATAAAATTGGTTCCGGTAAAAGAGTTCGCGTACTCCCAATTTACGGCGGACAAGACATCAGCCGCCAAATCCGATCATTAAAGAAAGCACCTCATATCATTGTTGGTACTCCAGGACGTGTATTGGATCATATTAATAGAAAAACGATGCGCCTTGATACAGTTAACACAGTGATCCTTGATGAAGCAGATGAAATGTTAAACATGGGCTTTATTGAAGACATTGAATCTATCCTTGCTTCAACACCTGCAGACCGCCAGACGTTGCTATTCTCAGCAACAATGCCAGGGCCAATTCAAAGAATGGCAGAAAGATTCATGAGGGACCCGCAAATCGTTCGTGTTAAAACGAAAGAAATGACCGTTCCTTCGATTGAACAATATTACCTTGAAGTTCAAGAAAGAAATAAATTCGATGTGTTAACAAGACTTCTTGATATTCAATCACCTGAACTTGCGATTGTATTTGGCCGGACAAAGCGCCGTGTCGATGAGCTATCAGAAGCATTAACCTTACGAGGATATACGGCAGAAGGGATCCATGGCGATTTAAGCCAGGCAAAACGTTTATCTGTCCTTCGTAAATTTAAAGAAGGAACGATCGATGTCCTTGTAGCAACGGACGTAGCCGCAAGGGGACTTGATATTTCTGGAGTTACCCATGTATATAACTTTGATATCCCGCAGGATCCAGAAAGCTATGTGCACCGTATTGGCCGTACAGGCCGTGCCGGTAAAAAGGGTATCGCATTAACCTTTATTACACCGCGTGAAAAGTCATATCTAGCAGTTGTTGAAAAAACAACAAAACGCAAGATGGAAAAAATGAAGGCTCCAACGCTTGATGAAGCATTAGAAGGACAACAAAAAGCGGTTGTTGAAAAAATTGTCCAAACGATTGAATCGAACAACTTACATTATTACAAGGCAGCAGCTCAAGAATTACTAGAAGAAAATGATGCATCAACAGTTATTGCGGCTGTTTTGAAAATGTTAACAAAGGAACCGGATACGACACCGATTAAGTTGACGGAAGAACAGCTTCCACAAAAGAGAGACAGAAAACCACAAGACCGTGACCGTCGCAGAAGAGACGATTCTAGAGGGTCGTATAGTGGGGATCGTAACAGAAAAAAGGCACCGGTCAAGCCAAGAAGTGGTGAAAAAAGAACTGGTGGAAAAACATCAAAGCCAAGAAGCTTTAATCATCAATAAATAGAAAAGCGGAAGCGCAGTAAAGAGCATGGACAACGTTGTCCATGCTCTTTTGATTTCTCTCATTAATCTTCATCATCCTCAGGCAATGATTTCTTGACCGTTAATCGATTGGAATAAATAAATTGGGAGTGGTACTTTTGTTCGAACTATTTGTATACTAAACATATTGGAAGGCTAAGAATAAGGAGGGAAGGCATGGTTTCCCAACCGCAAAAAAGCGGTATTTTGCCGTCCCAATCGTCATTGTTGCCCTTATCTTATTTTTGAGTTAAAAATCCTAGGATGGCGATGATGATTATCGCTGCCCAAATCAGAACTTTCAAAGGGGATTGGAAGGAAATGGCCTTCCTCTTGTTTCCGGCCCAGTTTGCCGTGCTTTTGATGGAATCAGAAAAGTCCCTTTTATTAAAATAAGGAATCGCCCCAAGTAAAAAACCGCCAAATAATCCGAACAGATGGGCAGTAATATTTATATTGGGCTGTAAAAAGGTCATAATCAAACTGATGACACAAAGGGTAAGAATAATTTGTGAGTTTTGCTTGGATAGCCAATGTTTTCGAAACATGATGATGGCAATATAATAGCCAAACAGTCCAAATATGGCACCGCTTGAGCCAACGTGGGTATAGGTTAATGGCTCAAGCAGAAGCGTGGCCACATTGGCGATCAGTCCGGAAAGAAGATAAACGAATAGAAACCTGCCACCGCCAAGTATTCGCTCAAGCGCGGGACCAAATAACACAAGTGAAAAACTATTAAACAGCATATGAGTAAAGCCGCTATGCATAAAGATCGGTGTAATCAACCGCCAATATTCCCCTTCCATAATATAAAGGTTTACCCCTGAAAGGGTTTCAAAGAACCAATAGTTTGGGAAGATTGGTAAAACGGTTAATAAGTATAAGGCTAAATGAATGGTAATAATAGTAGAAACAACTGGATAAAAGCGAATAAACTCGCGAAAGCTTTCGGTTCTGGTAAACATGATAAACCTCCTTTCATTAACATCATAGACTTAATTTCTATCTTGTACACTAATATGCTAACAGAAATTTAATTAGAAGGAAGATGCATTATGATAAAAGGGATTGGGATTGATATTATAGAACTTTCCAGGGTGCAGGAAATCATCAACAGACAAAGAAAATTTGTTGATCGTGTGTTAACTAGTAATGAAAAAGGGAAGTTTGAAGAGTTATCGGAGCACAGGAAAGTTGAATTTTTAGCAGGAAGATTTGCAGCAAAAGAAGCTTTCTCAAAAGCGGCTGGGACAGGTATCGGGAAAGAACTGTCATTTTTAGATATTGAAATTGGAACGGACGATTCCGGGAAACCGTTTTTTGCAAAACCAGATGTTCCAGCCCATTTGTCAATCTCCCATAGCAGAGACTATGCTGTTGCACAGGTGGTCATTGAGGAATAACATTTTTTAATAAATATAAAGAGCATGGCAACCTCATAAGCATATTCCCCTAGGTTGTCTCATATATTCATAGGGAAATAGGAGAGACAAGGTCAGCTATAATCCTTCACTACCTTTCTCTTCTTATAATCATATGAAATGAGACAAGAAGGGGTTGAAGGAATGAGGAAAAAGTTGTTGCTGCTTATGACAACACTGAGTGTCATCTTACTACTCGCAGCCTGTGGCTCTAAATCACAAGATGATGTGGTAAAGGAGTTAAAGAGTAAACAGGGGGACTTAACCAGTTACAAGGTGAAAGCAAAAATGACGTTGAAAATGGGCTCAGATTCACAGATTTATAACGTGGAAATTTGGCACAAAGATCCTACCTTCTATCGGGTGAATTTGAAAAATGCTGAAAAAGACCAAAGTCAAATGATTTTACGAAATAACCAAGGGGTATTTGTCCTAACTCCTGCACTAAATAAGAGCTTCCGTTTCCAAAGCGATTGGCCGCAAAACAGCAGTCAGGCGTATTTGTATGAATCACTAATAAAGGATATCGTCATGGATAAAAGTGCCAAATTCTCTACCACGAAAGACTATTATATCTTTGAAACAAAAACCCGTTATCAAAATAATAGCATGCTTCCATTCCAAGAAATTAAATTGAATAAAAGTGACTTATCACCTGCCGTTGTAAAGGTAATGGATCCCGACCGGAATGCTCTTGTAACTGTCGAATTTTCAAAGGTAAAATTTAATACGAACTTTGACAAGGACGATTTCGATATGAAGAAGAACATGACGCGTGCCCAGCTTGGGCTACCTGCCATGGCGAATGGTAAGGATAGTGCCTTTACCGTTAAGTATCCGACGTTTGAACTTAAAGGAACGAAGTTTATCGGAGAAAAAGAAGTCAAGATTGAAGATGGGAAGAGGGTTGTCCTTACCTATGACGGTAAAAAATCATATACACTTGTTCAGGAGAAGGTAACGGTGAAAGTAGCATCTTCCACTCCAACCTATGTGGAGGGGGATATCGTTGACTTAGGTATGACGATTGGAGCCGTTTCTGACCATTCAATTTCTTGGTCTCATGACGGAATAGATTACATGATTGCCTCGAAGAACCTTACCAAGAATGAACTGATTGAGGTAGCAAAATCGGTTCAAGGCGAAGCGGTTAAATAACATGATTCATTTTGCAGATTCTTTTATTAGGGTCTGTTTTTCTGTGGAAAAGGGGCGGAGCGCCGCAAAAATGAATCACTTTAACCAGTTAAAGTGAAATACCCATTTCACTAGACGAAAGATGTGAAGCCTAGCTCTGCTCTCACCGCCTTTATTAGGTGACTACGGCTTGTTCTCTAAATTTATTTCCATGGTAGGGTTGGGAGTTGAGGCTCATGATAGTTTTTTATGAAATTATATCGAAAGGCAGTTTGCGCTTTTTTGTGGTAAAATGGGATAATGTTTTAATTAATATTAGGAAGTGTAAATATGGAAGAGCAGGGATATTTCTATCGAGATACATGGGCAGAAGTGGATTTAGATTGCATCTCTGAGAATGTTGCCCTTGTAAAAAAGCATCTGCCTCAGAATGTTGGCGTTATTGCGGTTGTCAAAGCAAATGCTTACGGTCACGGGGATGTTCAGGTAGCAGAAACCGCACTTACAGCAGGGGCAGTTTATTTAGCAGTAGCCTTTATGGATGAAGCGATGGCCCTGAGAAATAAAGGAATTAGCGCACCGATTCTTGTTTTAGGAGCAACGCGTCCAACAGATGCACACGTTGCGGTAAAATATAAGATCACCCTTACTATTTTTCAAGAGGAATGGCTGCAAGAGGCGAAAAAGCATATTCAAACAAATGAAAGACTGCTTATTCATATTAAAGTAGATACAGGGATGGGGAGAATCGGAGTTCGAAGCACAGATGAATTAAGAGCAATCGAGAGGATCGCGGCTGAAGATGAACGCTTCCATCTTGAAGGGATTTATACGCATTTTGCAACAGCTGATGAATTAGATACAACTTATTTTGAGGAACAGCTAGCTCGATTTGAAAACATAGTCAGTGCATTGTCGGAACGACCAAAGTATATTCATTCCAGCAATAGTGCAGCGGCCATCCGTTTTCCAAAGGCCTATTTTAACACAGTCCGGCTTGGCATTGCCATGTATGGGTTAACGCCGTCACTTGAAATGGAAAAGGAAATTCCTTTCCCGCTAAGAGAGGCATTTTCACTTAAATCACGGCTTGTCCATGTGAAAAAACTGCAAAAGGGAGAAAAGGTTAGCTACGGGGCAACCTATGAAAGTACGGGAGAAGAGTGGATCGGCACTATTCCAATTGGTTATGCAGACGGCTGGATTCGTAGATTGCAGGGGCAAGAAGTGTTAGTGGATGGCAAACGTTCGCCAATTGTCGGCAGAATTTGCATGGACCAATGTATGATTCTACTCCCATACGATGTTCCGGTTGGAACTACGGTGACACTCATTGGCGGGCAGACGGAACAATTCATTTCAGTTAATGAAATTGCTGAAAAACTTGATACGATTAACTATGAGGTACCATGTATCATTGCGAATCGTGTTCCGCGTCTTTACAAAAAAGGTGGAGAAATTGTCGATTTAAAAAATTATCTTCTTAACGATAAATAGGCGTATTTTTAAAAAATCGCACATATTTATGATATTGCGATGATTTTGTGCATAAAAGCAGCTTTTATTGGCTTATAATACAGTAGAATTATATTTAGTCTATGCATTAAGTGTGTTTAGTGTTATTATAAAATATGGTATAGATAAAGAAAACTCGCCGATTGGCGAAGACAAAGGTTTAGTTGAATTATGCGTTCAGAATTTAGGAAATAAATTCTGATTAGCGAAAAAATGGTGTGTAGTGATGGTGGAGGTGTATGTTTGTGTCTGAAATCGGCGCAACTACGGAAATCTTAGTGAAGTTACCGCAACATCTTTTAACTGAATTAGATGGTTTTGCTAAGCAAGAAAATGTAAACCGCAGTGAGTTTATCTATCAGGCAACAAAAATGTATTTGCGCGAACGAAAAAAGAGACAAATTCGCGAGTCCATGAGACGTGGATACATGGAAATGGCAAAGATTAATCTTGGGATTGCATCTGAAGCCTTTCAAGCAGAATATGAGGCAGAACACACAGTTGAACGTCTTGTAAGTGGGGGATAATCTTTTGATTGTCAAGCGTGGTGACGTTTATTTCGCGGACCTATCCCCAGTTGTTGGTTCTGAACAAGGCGGCGTCCGTCCTGTACTTGTCATCCAAAATGACATCGGGAATCGGTTTAGTCCCACAGTGATTGTTGCAGCGATTACAGCTCAAATTCAAAAAGCGAAGCTTCCTACTCATGTAGAAATTGATGCGAAGCGCTACGGATTTGAACGAGATTCAGTCATTCTGTTAGAGCAAATTCGTACAATTGATAAGCAGCGGTTAACCGATAAAATTACCCATCTCGATGATGAAATGATGGAGAAAGTGGATGAAGCCTTGCAGGTAAGCCTAGGTCTCATCGAATTTTAGTTTAAAACACGCTCTTTTTAGAAAGAGCGTTTTTTCGTACATATCCTGACCTTAATAATTCTGCTTAAAGGCAAGCTATTGCAGCTTGCTTTTCTTTTGTGTGGAAAAGGGGCGGAGCTGGTTCGTTTAATGAAACGACGAGGCTATTTTGATACAATAAGAATATTATCGGAATGGAGGATTGTTTTGTGAATGATACAGTAAAAGATGATCAGCTGTTAGGTAAAATTGCCGCTGAACAAGCGATTTCCTATAAACAGGTGAAAAGTGTTATTTCGTTATTGAATGAAGGCAACACCGTACCATTTATTGCTCGGTACCGTAAGGAAATGACGGGTGCCCTTGATGAAGTGCAGATACGAAACATCATGGACCGCTGGCAGTATATCCAGAATCTTGAACAAAGAAAAGAAGAGGTTCTTCGCATCATTGCAGAACAAGGAAAATTAACAGCTGAACTGAGTCAATCCATCACGAATGCAGAAAAACTTCAAGAGGTTGAAGATTTATATCGTCCATATAAACAAAAAAGACGAACAAAGGCGACTATTGCTAAAGAAAGAGGTTTAGAACCGTTTGCAAAATGGCTGATGACATTCTCTAAAGAAAGCATCGATGAAAAAGCACGGGAATTTCTATCGGAAGAAAAAGAAGTCCCTACAATAGAAGATGCCATTGCCGGCGCGAAAGACATCGTCGCTGAATGGGTATCGGATGATGCCGATAGCCGCAAATGGATTCGTAAAGAAACATTTAGGTCAGGTGCTGTTGTTTCTGTAGTGAAAGATGCAGAAAAAGACGAGAAAAATGTTTACGAAATGTACTATGAGTATGAAGAGCCGGTAAACAAAATTGTTCCCCATCGAAGCCTTGCCTTAAATCGTGGGGAAAAGGAAGATATTCTTCGGGTTTCAATTAAAATGAATTCCGATTTAATTATGTCTTATCTCGCGAAAAAGTGGATCCAAAAGGAACATTCTCCAGTAGCACCTGTTGTCAATGAAGCGATTGAGGATAGCTATAAAAGATTAATTCAGCCCTCAATTGAACGGGAAATTCGCAGTGAGTTAACGGAAAAAGCCGAAGAACAAGCAATACATATATTCTCTGAAAACCTAAGAAATTTGTTGCTTCAGCCGCCGTTAAAAGGAAAAGTAGTCATCGGTGTCGACCCTGCTTACAGAACAGGTTGTAAATTAGCGGTCGTTGATGAAACAGGTAAGGTGTTGAAAATCGATGTTATCTACCCGCACCCACCAGTTTCAAAAACAAAAGAAGCGCGCGAAAAGTTTATAAACCTTCTGCGTGAATATAAAGTAGAAATGGCAGCTATCGGAAACGGCACGGCCTCACGAGAAACAGAGCAGTTTGTTGCAGATATTTTAAAAGAAATGAAGGATGAAATCTTTTATCTAATCGTAAATGAGGCCGGTGCCAGTGTTTACTCAGCCTCTGATTTGGCAAGGGAAGAGTTCCCGAATTTCCATGTTGAAGAAAGAAGTGCCGTCTCAATTGCCCGCCGTTTGCAGGATCCGTTAGCTGAATTGGTAAAAATAGACCCGAAATCCGTAGGGGTCGGCCAGTACCAGCATGATGTTTCCCAGAAGCGGCTTTCTGAATCCTTGCATTTTGTCGTTGAAACGGCGGTTAACCGGGTCGGTGTCAATGTGAATACTGCGTCCTCCTCACTTTTGCAGTATGTTGCTGGGCTAAATAAAACGGCTGCAAGCAATATTGTTAAAAAGCGCGAAGAGGAAGGGAAATTTACTAGCAGGGTTCAATTAAAGAAAGTACCGCGTCTGGGCGCAAAAACCTATGAACAGGCCATTGGTTTCTTACGTGTCCTAGATGGAAAACAGCCGCTAGACCGAACGGGAATTCATCCGGAAAATTACGATGAAGTGAAGAAGCTATTGGTAAGTCTTGGTTTTACAACCGATGATCTTGGTTCGGAAGAGTTGATGGCTGCCCTTAGCGGTCTTGAATTAAAATCTGTTGCTGGAGAACTTGCCATCGGTGAATTAACCTTAAAGGACATTATTGATGCCTTAGTAAGACCGGAACGAGATCCGCGCGATGATTTACCACGTCCTCTTCTGAAAAAAGATGTTCTAAAGTTGGAGGACTTGAAGGCAGGTATGGAGCTTCAGGGAACTGTTCGCAATGTTGTTGACTTTGGTGCATTTGTCGATATTGGTGTAAAACAGGATGGGCTTGTGCATATTTCAAAGCTGAGCAATCGATTTGTAAAACACCCATTGGATATTGTATCTGTTGGTGATGTTGTTACGGTTTGGGTAGATTCAGTCGATATGAAAAAAGGTCGCGTTGCATTGACTATGCTGGCGCCATCATAGACAAGGGAAAACACTGCATTTAGGAGCAGTGTTTTTTTCTGTAAAAAAACCAGCATTGATTTAATAGCTTGATCTGATAGCGGTCCTTCTCATAGAAAGCTCTTTGCATTTGGTTTTGCAACCAAGTTGGCATTAGTAAAACCTCCCGAAATACATCATCGTTAAAGGTATATACAATATATGCTATAATAGGTTGTCACGTTCGGTAAGAAAGTGAGGGCCTCTAAAATGGAAGAGAGAGAACTCCAATCATTGGTTGAAAAGATATCGGTTGCTTCATTTGGAAAACCGTTTAAGCATCAAGCTTTGTTTAATCCTAGATTAAGGTCAACGGGTGGAAGATACCTTCTTGGCACGCATAATATTGAAATAAATAAAAAGTATTTAGAACAGTTGGGTGAGAAAGAATTAATCGGGATTATAAAGCATGAGCTATGTCATTATCATCTTCACCTTGAAGGAAAGGGTTATCAACATCGAGACCAAGAGTTTAAACAATTATTGAAAAAAGTAGGGGCACCGCGTTTTTGCACACAACTCCCTGATATGAAAATGAAACATACACATAAAAAAATCTTAATATATCAGTGCGCAAAATGTCAGCTTTCATATAAGAGAAAAAGAAGCATTGATACAAGCAGATATGTGTGTGGAAAATGTAGAGGTAAATTGATGAAAATTAAAGAAGAAATCCTGTTATAACAGGATAAATTGGAAGAAACCTTTATCGAAAAAGGATATTGACTTTCGCCTTTTTCGTCTTTATAATGTAAAGAGTCGATAAGGTAACTACCTTATTGCATTGAATTTTTCCGCAGTAGCTCAGTGGTAGAGCTATCGGCTGTTAACCGATCGGTCGTAGGTTCGAGTCCTACCTGCGGAGCCATTTCGGGGAAGTACTCAAGAGGCTGAAGAGGCGCCCCTGCTAAGGGTGTAGGTCGGGTAACCGGCGCGAGGGTTCAAATCCCTCCTTCTCCGCCATAAAAAAACGGCCCCTTGGTCAAGCGGTTAAGACACCGCCCTTTCACGGCGGTAACACGGGTTCGAATCCCGTAGGGGTCATCAGGAGCGGGGAATGATTTCGAGTTCATTTCCTGTTTCTTATTCTTATTATATATTGGGCTATAGCCAAGCGGTAAGGCATCGCACTTTGACTGCGACATGCGTTGGTTCAAATCCAGCTAGCCCAGCCATTTCTTTTTTGAGTTTATAATTATTAATGTGCGGGTGTGGCGGAATTGGCAGACGCACCAGACTTAGGATCTGGCGCCGCAAGGCGTGGGGGTTCGACTCCCTTCACCCGCACCAATCATTTCCACTTGCGTTAAAGTGGATAATCTGTTATGATTATTTTTGTCGCTAATTATTATGCGGTCGTGGCGGAATGGCAGACGCGCTAGGTTGAGGGCCTAGTGGGGGCAACCCCGTGGAGGTTCAAGTCCTCTCGGCCGCACCAAAAAAAGTTATTGACATGCCAGACTGAGCATGATATGATTTAAAAGTTGTTTTTAAAAAAATGCGCCCGTAGCTCAATTGGATAGAGCGTCTGACTACGGATCAGAAGGTTGTGGATTCGACTTCTTCCGGGCGCGCCATTTTATCGGGAAGTAGCTCAGCTTGGTAGAGCACTTGGTTTGGGACCAAGGGGTCGCAGGTTCGAATCCTGTCTTCCCGACCATTCAAAAAAATATGCGGGTGTAGTTTACTGGTAAAACCTCAGCCTTCCAAGCTGATGTAGTGGGTTCGATTCCCATCACCCGCTCCAAACTTTAATTTGAACTTGTTCTTTGAAAACTAAACAAACAAAAACGTCAACAAACAAAAATTATTAGTTTCAATTGAAACTAAGCCAACGTAACTTTTATGAGCTAATCAACTTTCTTGGAGAGTTTGATCCTGGCTCAGGACGAACGCTGGCGGCGTGCCTAATACATGCAAGTC
>NZ_CALBWS010000007.1 GCF_937468385.1 Neobacillus rhizosphaerae | reverse complement strand
GCATTATGGAGAAGTATTTGGTTTATGGAGCGCTTTATCAGTCGCGAAAGCTGCACTAGATGGATATCAAGTCTATACAAACCATACAGGTGATCAAGAATTAAAAGCGTTTTTAAAACAAGTAATTGAATCATCCATCAAACCTTCTATCAAAAATATAGAAGTAGTATTACTACAAAACGATATTGCAGTTCCACCTACACCAGCAGAACGACCTGAAGCTGATCTCGAACAGATTCCTGTTGGAGCAAGATTTCAAGATGCTCAAATAGCTTATATGGTAGCTGCCGATATTGCAGCTGGGATTATAGCATGCGGACAAGGTGCCAGTCAATCAATTCGTGAAGATGTTGGATTATTATTTGGTCAAATGGGTGCGAAAAAAGCAATAGATGGAGCAGCATTATTGCAAATCATGAAAGATAAAGGTTGGCTAGTTCCACCACCACTACATCATGAAACAAAACAACAATAAATAAAAACAAATGCTATAAAAACTAGAATCAAACAATTTTATTAATAGCCAAGTAAACTCTAATTAGTTTGAAAAATAAAAGGGTAGAAAAACAGATACAATATCTGCTTCTACCCCTTTTTGTTCATTTTCTTATGGAACTAACGGGGGCTTTAGTTCAATAAGAATATAAGTGATTTTAGGATTGAGACCATATTTAGTTATTCCATTAAAGGGCGCTATTGTTGAATAGCGAAAGGCTAATTTCTCAGTAAAACACTGGAAAATTAGCCCTTTTTATCTTCCAGAGTCCTTAACGTTGTAAATCCGCACTTCCTTGACGTTATCCCATTGGTAAATGCGTGGCAACAAGTGGTAAATATTGTGGCAATCGCCGGTAAAAAACATGACAGAAGTGGTACATTTTTATGGCCGTAATCAATATTAGATCACAGTTACTCATATTTTTGCCTAGAGTTTAAAACAGAACTAAATCTTTGCCAATAGTTCTGAAAAGTCCTTTATTTTTTAAAAAATAAAGGATTTTCTTTTTATTCTAGTTTAGATTTAATAAAAAATCCCCTTTGAAACTAGGTGTCTCAAGGGTTGGCAATGTTATGAGTAAATCGCTGGCAAAAATATGGTTCAAGTCACAGAAATTTTATGCTTTATTTTTTTTAGGAAATTTTATGCTTGATTACCGTAACTATATTAGACATTATATATATTTTACTGTGACTTAAACCATAAAAATGTCACATTTACATCCTTATCCTTTAAAATTAACATGACAATCTTATGCTTTAAATTGTCATTTGAGTTTTTGGAAGGCGTCGAAAGGATCAAAGAAAATTTTGCTGCAAGTAATGGTCTTTCTCGCATCTGACTAAATCACAATTCTTGTCTGTCAGACATAAGACAACCTGTGGTTCTGTTATTTTATGCAGGATCGCCTATAAACTTCCCCATATTTTGGTTATAAATATGTCAAAGAAGCGTATATTCGATTTAAAACAATATCTTTTATGGGTTGACATATAGTGGTAAATGTTTTATTCTTGTGTTGACTGATTTAATCAATCATAAAATAGGAGAGTTAGCTTATGGAAAACAATCTTCGAATGGGAAAAGCAATCGTTATCGGAGGCAGTATGGCAGGTTTGATGACTGCTCGTGTATTGGCGGATGTTTATGGAGAAGTGCTTGTTATTGATAAAGATAAATATCCGGAACATCCGGCTGACCGGGCTGGCGTACCTCACGGTTTCCATCCGCATCGATTCACAAATCGCGGCAAAATGATTACGGAAAATCTGTTTCCGGGTTACGAAGAGGAGTTGGCCGCGCTTGGCTCGCCTTCCTCGCTCAATAAGACAGCGCATATTGTGAATTCGTATGGGATCGTCAGCGGACCTTATATGCGCAATGATTATAAATTCAGCCGCGCCGTGCTTGAATGGGTCATCCGCGGACGCGTGAGCGCGAGTCCGAATGTGAGGTTTCTTCAAGGGCATGACGTACTTGAACTCATTGCAGCTCCAGACTGTTCAGCCATTACCGGAGTACGGGTCCGGGAGCGGAAAGTTGCTGGAGAAGAAAGTGTCCGGATGGCCGACCTGACCGTCGATGCCAGCGGCCGAACCTCCCGGCTGCCAGAGTGGCTGGAGAGCCTGGGGTACGAAGTGCCGAAGGCCGATCTGATGAAGACGGCCATTGGGTACAGCACTCGCCGCTATACATTGCCGCCTGCAATGCGACATCTGGCCGAAGAGTGGGATGTCGTCAACATTATGGGCCAGCCGGAGAACAACACCTATACAGGTGTCTTCTCCTTCATTGAGAATCAAGTCGCCGAACTGCTGCTGTACCGTCCCGGAGGGCAATTTCCTCCTACAGATGCGGAGGCGTTCGAACAAACGGTGGCCGGGCTGCCGTCTTCCCTGATCGCGGAAATCGTCAAGGATTTGGAACATGTCGGCAACCCGCGGGGCTTTCGTGTAGCGGAATTATACCGCCGCCATTATGAACAGGTTCACCATTGGCCTGCTGGCCTGCTCGTCCTTGGTGATGCTTACTGCATCTATGATCCGATTTTCGGTCAAGGGATGACGGTTGCGGCAATCGAAGCGGAAATACTGCAATCCTCTTTGCGGGAGCAGCTTAGCGATCCGAAGCCGCAGTTTGAAAAGCGGGTACTTAAACGAATGCAGCATGAAGCCATTACGCCTGCCTGGTGGCTGAACTGTGCGGCGGATTTACAGTGGGAGGGCGTTGAATATGAAGCCGGGTCAGAACCGCTTGAAGGGGTAGATTTTTGCCGGAAGGTGATGGATATGCTGCTTAAAGAGGGCACGGTGAATCGCAACTTCCAGCTTTACGGCATGTATTGGGGAGTAAACACATTGTCTGTTCCGCTTGGTGAGCTGTTCAATCCGCAAATGATCAGAGCGGTGCTGGAAGCATCGGACGAAGGAAAGGAAATCCTCGCCGAGCTGCTGGAGCAGCATCATCGGCCGCTTGAAGAAATACTGGAAAAGATCATTCCACGATAAGAGAAGCCGTACATTTCCGTAAAAATAAAGCACCTGCCGCCTGCAATGAGGTGATAGGTGCTTTATTTGCTGATCATCCTCATCAGCATTTCGATATCCGGGATGCGAAACTGCCGCTCATCCACCGATCCCACCATCATCACTCCGGTTAGTACCGTCAGGAAGCCGGCAATCAATTCTCCCGGATCCCCCGGTGCAATCGTCCCATCCCTTTGTCCCTCTTCGAACAAAGGCCGAAGGATGCTAACATAATCGTCCAACGTGTATTGGTTGATCAATATTCTCGCTTCTTCAGGCACGCCATCGGACGTTCTTGCCTGATAGATCAGCTGAAAAAACGGGGCTCCTTCCTCATCCATCATTTCTTCAACCAATTTTCTGATTTTATCATAAGCGGTTCCCGGAAGGGATGTAACGAACGACATGGCTTCCTGCGCACCCTCTATAGCACCTTTGACAAGCGTAACGAAAAGCTCTTCCTTGGATTTGAAATAATGGTACACTAGGCCATGGCTAATGCCTGCTTCCTTCACAATCATACTCATTTTGGTTCCGGCAACGCCGCGTCTGGAAAATACGCTTAAGGCAGCGGCCAAAATCTGTTCCCTGCGCTCATCACGGATCTGGATCAGCTGCTCTTCATTTAATGGTGCCACGCTGCACCCGCCCCCTTCGAGTTCATATCATTAACATTCCTTATATTGATCAAGTCAGTCAAAATTAAAAATACAGCATTTTATTTTTACAGTCAACCTATTTCTCACATTCTCGACCCAAAAAGAGACGCAGGAGGTGGATAAATTAAAGTGCAGATAAGAAAAAGTTTTAATAATATAGTCCCCTGTGTTTATTACAAGGTCATGGTATTGAAAACATTGATTTTCTAGGCCAAATTAAGAAGATGGTCCCAGTATTGAGCGGTGGTCATCTTCTTTAAATTCATTGAAATCTGTAATCGTGTTTCTGTAAAGTAGGGGTCGATTTATAGTTGGAAAGATAAATAGTATGAGAAGCTGAAAAAAAGAATAGGGTATGGAGGATTAATTAAACCTTGTAAAATAAAAATAAATCATTTACTATAATATGTAGTAATTACTACATATTGAATTTTATTACGAATTTCACAACTATATATAGTATCAGCCATGTAATAAGATGCGATTTTCGCTTAATAGGGAATTCGGTTGAAGCCGAAGCTGCCCCCGCAACTGTAAATGCTGACGAAATAAATAAACCACTGTATAAGACGGCTTAGTGTTAGGTGCTTATACGGGAAGGATTTAAAGTAGGATGAAGCATGAGTCAGGAGACCTGTCTTATTTTTATATGTTTCAACTTCTTCGGGGATTGAGAAGATGAAACGGCGGCTTCAAGAGGAATTTTAATATTTGTTATTTTCGATTATTCTTTTTGACCTTCGTTTCATCCGCTCAATGATTTGAGCGGATTTTTTTGTCTAAGAAAGCTTTTTTACGAACGGGAGGAAACAAACATGAATTCACCAGCACAAACAAATCATTCATATGTATTACAGGTCATTCAAGAGGTAGCAGAGAAATATGACTTAGATGCTAGGGAAATCAACGATCGCGTAGCACATATAAATGGAACAGAATTGGAAGCAAATGGGCAGGCGCTGATATATTCATTAAATAAGATTGCAATGGATCAGCCCAACTGGACATTTGTTGCTGCTCAGCTTTATTTGAATGAGTTATATGATTTTGCCGCTAAAAATAGGGGGTACGATCGGTCTCAAAAATACGGAGATTTCTACGCATTGATTAAAACATTAACTAAAAACGGAATCTATTCAACGGATTTAGTAAACTCTTATTCGAAACAAGAAATAGAAGAATTAGCTGCTGAAATAATTTCTGATCGGGATCATTTATTTACCTATATTGGATTATTCTTGTTTGCAGATCGATATCTTGCGAGAGATCATGAACGGAATGTATACGAGCTGCCACAAGAAAGATTTATGATTATTGCCATGCATTTAATGAAAGATGAAACGAGTACAAAACGATTAGAACTCGTAAAAGAATCCTATTGGGCATTGAGTCATTTGTACATGACAGTGGCAACACCGACATTGACGAATGCAGGGAAAAGCTTTGGTCAACTCTCATCTTGTTTTATTGATACAGTAGAGGATTCACTTGATGGAATTTACTTAAATAATTGGGATATTGCTAGATTAAGTAAAGATGGCGGTGGAATTGGGATTTATTATGGAAAAGTGCGTGCACTCGGTTCAGATATTAAGAAATTTAAAGGGAATTCTTCTGGCGTAGTGCCGTGGATACGATTAATTAATGATACAGCTGTTAGTGTGGATCAACTTGGACAGCGACAAGGTGCGATCGCAGTATATCTTGATATTTTTCATAAAGACATCATGAACGGCTTTCTCGATCTAAAAACAAATAATGGCGATGAGCGGCGGAAAGCACATGATATTTTTACCGGTGTCACCATACCAGATTTATTTATGGAAAAACTTCAGGAAGTGGATGAATCTGGGAGAAGCAGTGGCATGTGGCACACATTTTGTCCGCATGAAGTGAAACAAATAATGGGTTGGAAAGACGAGGAGGGGAATCCACTCGGACTTGAAGACTTTTATGATGAAGAAGATAAAAAATATTTCACAGAAAACTACCAAGAAGCTGTCAATCATCCACTGCTTCCACGCAAAACGTATCGTGCCATGGACATAATGTCACGGTTGATGATTGCCCAATTAGAAACGGGTACTCCTTATATGTTTTATCGGGATGAGGTGAATCGGCTAAATCCAAACAAACATGTAAGGGGAGAAGGTCGTACATCGATTTTTTGCAGTAATTTATGTACCGAAATTGCTCAAAATATGTCCCCTACAACAATCGTGAATGAAAGTGAAGATGAAGATGGCAACTTAATTATTGTTCGAAAGCCAGGTGACTTTGTGGTCTGTAATTTATCCTCTATTAATTTGGCAAAAGCAGTTCCAGCCAATGTACTTGAACGCTTAATACGAATTCAAGTGAGAATGTTGGATAATGTGATCGATTTAAATACGATACGTGTTGGACAAGCGGAGAAAACGAATAAAAAGTATCGAGCGGTAGGATTAGGTACATTTGGATGGCATCATCTTTTAGCGCTAGAAGGAATTCATTGGGAATCAGAAGAGGCCGTTCAATATGCCGACGAATTATATGAAGACATTGCCTACTATGCGATTCAATCTTCTATGGAATTAGCTGCAGAAAAAGGAGCTTACAGCCAATTTTTAGGTTCTGAATGGGAAACTGGTCAATATTTTGAAAGGAAAGGCTATTCCTCTGATCGTTGGAAACATTTAAGAAAAGAGATAGCACAAAAAGGGCTTCGCAATGGGTGGTTGCTGGCAGTAGCCCCTAACTCTTCAACAGCAAAAATCGGCGGTTCAACTGATGGCATTGATCCAATCTATTCTGTTGAATACGCAGAAGAAAAGAAAAACTTCAAATTTAAAGTAACGGCTCCTGATTTGAATCATATTACGTACAATTATTATCGTCGATCTAGACATGAATTGGATCAAATATGGAGTATAAAACAAAATGCAGCAAGACAACGACATGTCGATCAAGCTATCAGCTTCAACTTATATGTGAAGCACGATATTAAAGCAAAAGACTTATTACATCTTCATATGGAAGCATGGAAAAATGGCTTGAAAACGACCTATTATGTACGAAGTACTTCTCAGGCTGAGATTGAGGAATGTGAAGCCTGTCATAGCTGATCTTTTTTTGGATCATTTATTCAGGAGGCTATGTTTACAATTGTTTCAATAAAAATAGTCCTTTGGTGTATATAAGGCATGAGATGATTCACTTCATGAACAAACACTAAAGTCAAAATAGTGTAACGGTGACAAACGAAAAAACATGTAGGAGGGGATTTCTTATGAATCAAACTTTAACTAAAATGAAGCTGCTGAATCCAGAGTTTCCAAATAAATCAACAGGGATTATTAACGGAAAATCTTCTGGAATCTTAAATTGGAATGATATTGCCTATCCGCAAATGTATGATTTATATCAAACATTGTTGTCGAACTTTTGGAAAGCACAAGAGATTAATATGCAAGATGATATTAAGCAATGGGATTTTCTTAGTTCCGTAGAACAAGATGTTTTTTTGCGGGTTAATACCCAGCTAGCTTCATTAGATAGTTTGCAAACACCCATAATGAGTCAAGTAATGGATTATGTGACGGACTCAAGTTTTAAAGCAATATTTGCAGTTATTTCTCAGCAGGAAGCGGTTCATAACGAATCATATTCCTATATTTTAAGCTCGCTTGTTCCCTTACAAGAACAAAATGCCCGCTTTAATCAAGCAAAAGATGATCCAATTGTACAAAAACGGAACGCTCTCATTTTAGAAGCGTATGAAGCGTTTCATATGAATCCAACACCGCAAAATTTATTTAAACTCGCGGTTAATTCCATCAATTTAGAAGGTATTTATTTTTATTCGGGCTTTGCTTTCTTTTACAATCTAGCTCGTAGACAAAAAATGTTGAAAACAAGCACAATGATTAGTTATATCCAACGTGATGAAATGCAGCATGCGTACTTGATTTCCCAATTTATTCGCCTTATGTTGACGGAAAATCCTGAAATGAATTCAAAAGAGAATATTGATTATATATATGAAACCATAAGCAAGGCGGTAGAATTGGAAAAAGAATGGTCATATTATATCTTAAAAGATATAGAAGGAATTGATTTACTTGAATTTGAAGGATATGTTGAATACCTTGCCAATAAACGGTTTCGCCAGCTTGGACTGAAAAATCTTTATTCAGATCGAGAGAATCCAATGCCATGGATTCATGTTTTTAGTGACGAAATGTTAAATGAAACAAAATCAGACTTTTTTGAGCAAAAGTCGCGTAACTATTCAAAGGTGACGCAATCCAACGGATTTGATGAATTGTAATGAAAATAGCCATGGTCTATGCGTCTAGAACTGGGAATACCGAAGAACTTATCAAATGTCTTTACGAACGGTTTCTACCTCATTTTTCAAACATCGTTTTATATGAAGTGGATGAATTTGCACTTTCCCAACTATCAGAATACGATGCAATCGTCATCGGCACCTATACTTGGGGAGACGGAGAAATTCCGCCAGATATGTTTTTCTTATATGAAGCGTTTGAAAAGCAAAATGTAAAACATATGATAACAGGAGTGGTTGGGTCAGGAGATCGTTTTTACCCTCATTTTTGTGGAGCAGTTGATGAATTTAGAGATATGTTATATGTCCAAACAAATCTTGCGGTAACGTTAAAAATAGAACTTTTTCCACAAGAAAGTGACATGGAGCGCTGTAATCAATTTGTCGATTTCTTTATTAAACGGGTAAAAAGAAAAAGTTTGACATAGATTGCGTTCGATAAGAGCGTTTATTTTACTAGTTTTAATTGTTACTTGCAAAATGGTCTAAAAAATCCTTTACATAATAAATATCAATCAGAATAGGTAGTGAACAAAATGAACAAGCTATTTGAAAAATTTCAAGAAATAGTTGACAGCAGTAATCAAGATTTAATTCAGGAAAACGCCAATGTTGATGGCTTATCTCCGATGGGGATGATGAGCTTATTTGGCTCAACGAGCTCTAGAGCCTATACAGTCGAAAAATTATTATCAGAAGATGTCAAACAGGCTTATTTAGGCGGGTATATTCATATTCATGACATGGATTTTTACCCAACCGGAACCACCACTTGCACGCAGATTCCATTAGCTAAATTATTAAATGATGGATTTAATACAGGACATGGACATATGAGAGAGCCAAAATCCATTACAAGTGCGATGGCACTCACAAGTATTATCTTCCAAGCGAACCAAAACATGCAGCATGGCGGTCAATCTATACCTTGCTTTGACTATGATCTAGCTCCTTACGTTCAGAGATCATTTGAAAAGAAACAGAAATTAGTAAAAGGACTTTCAGTTGGCCTTTCTGAAGAAGAGATCGAAGAAAAAGCATGGGATCTAACAGATTATGAAGTCCTTCAAGCATGTGAAGCTTTAATTCATAACTGTAACAGTATGCATAGTCGTGGAGGCGGCCAAACTCCTTTTGTGTCTATAAATTTAGGAACAGATACATCAAAAGAAGGAAGAATAGTCACTAAGAATCTCCTTTTGGCTACTCAAAAAGGATTAGGAAATGGCGAAACACCTATCTTTCCAATCACTGTTTTTAAAATTAAAGAGGGCGTAAACTTTAATGAAGTCGATCCAAACTATGATTTGTATTTACTTTCATTAGAAACAACAGGCAAACGGTTATTTCCGAACTACGTGTTTATTGATGCACCTTTTAATCTACAATACTATGATGGTACACCTGAAAGTGAAATTGCCACGATGGGCTGTAGAACACGAGTAATTGGAAATGTAAATGGGAGAGAGACACCAGTAGGAAGAGGAAACCTTTCTTTTACAACTCTTAATTTACCGCTTATTGCGATTGAATCTACATCATTGGATGATTTTAAAGAGAAGCTAGAAGAATATACAGATATCTGCATTAAACAATTATACGAACGCTATCTCTATCAATCTGAAAAAACACCAGCCAACTTTAAGTTTTTGTATGGGCAAGGCATATGGTGGAATGGAGAAGCACTAGAACCTCATGAAAAATTAACCGAAATCCTTAAACAAGGGACTCTTTCGGTTGGATTCGTTGGATTGGCAGAAGCTTTAGTTCAATTAACAGGAAAACATCATGGTGAGAGCGATGAATCTTTCAAACTAGGATATGAAATCATTCGATTTTTACGTAAGAAAATGGATCAAGCTACAATAGATTCCGGATTAAATTACTCTTTACTGGCTACCCCTGCTGAATCTAATGCAGGAAAAGCATTAAGAACAACTAAAGCGAAACATGGAGTAATTAAAGGTGTTACAGATAGAGATTACTTCACAAACAGCTTCCATGTACCTGTTTACTATCCTATCAGTGCCATTAATAAAATCAAAATTGAGGCTCCTTTCCACGACCTAACTAATGCAGGACACATTACGTATGTTGAAGTAGATGGAGATCCAAGCCGTAATATTGATGCATTAGATACATTAGTTCGGGCTATGCAAAAATATGGGATTGGATACGGGAGTATTAATCATCCAGTGGATAGATGTATGGACTGCGGCTATCAAGGGATTATCGATAATGAATGTCCGAAATGTGGAAACCATGATGAATTCAACATTGAGCGTATCAGAAGAATTACAGGCTATTTAGTTGGCTCATTAAATAGATGGAATTCAAGTAAACGTAGCGAAGAACGGGATCGGGTTAAGCACCAACTATCGGGTGTCGAGTATCTCAAAAAGACCAATGTCCTTAGTGAGAAAACAAAATGAGAGTCTTAGACATCCTTCATGACTCTATTGTTGATGGTAAAGGTTTAAGAACAGTAATCTTTTTTGCAGGTTGTCCCCACCATTGCCATGGCTGTCACAATCCACAATCATGGAACTGTGAGAATGGAATGGAATGGACCGAAACGGAAATTTTTCAAGAAGTCATGCAAAATGAACTATCAAATGTAACGTTTAGTGGTGGTGAATCTTTTCTTCAAGCAAAGGAAATTACTCCACTCGCTCAAAAATTGAAACAAGAAGGAAAGAACATTTGGTGTTATACTGGCTATCTTTACGAGGAATTAATGCAAAATCCTGATCATGCTGCCCTGCTTAAACAAATTGACGTATTAGTGGATGGAAGGTTTGACTTAACAAAGCGAGACTTATCCCTATGCTTTAAAGGAAGTTCAAATCAAAGGATCATTAATGTAGCAAATAGTCTTGGACGAGGAGAGATTATAGAGGAACTCAGTTAGCTCTTTATGATATATTTGAAACCCGATTGCTTGAAAAGAAAGCGATCTGCATAAGAGGAAGGAAGGCTGTGGAAGATTTCTATGACACAGAGAAATAAAAACGGGCAAGTTTCTTCAATAAGATTGGATTAATAATCTTTCACAATTTGGTGTTTTCTTTAACAAGAACGTTCTTTTTGGAAAAACAATGTTATTTATCGGTCTTCAACAATCGGGCGCTTTAATGGAATAAAGTTCATAGAAATGATTAAACTTTTTAATAATAGAATGATTCAATTGAAAATACTTAGAGCATGTTTTGATCAATCTCTTTTTCAAAACAGGCTCTTTCTTTTTGTTCGTTTATCAAGGTTATTAGTATCAATTTGATCAAACAATATTCTAAAGCAACATTTATTTGATTTCATTGTAAAGGAATTGTAAATGTTTGTAATAAACCACAATGGGTAGTTTTTAATACCTTAGCATTAAACACCAGGTTTTAAGTGAGTGAATAAGGTAATTACTCACTTTTTAGTGAAATAAATAAGGGCAAATTACTAGATAAACGAATTTCTTGGTTTTTATATAAGTGAAAATTCCTAATTTTAAAAATTCACCTTACATTAACCCGACTTTAAAAGGTATTTAATAATAACGAATTATCATTCATTATGAACAATATAATTGGAGGGGAAAAACATGAAAAGAATTAAAAAGAATGTATTAACTATCGTAGCAATTTCTTCTATTGCATTAGGGATGGCCGCTGGGACCAACATACCTATCGAAACCGTTGAAGCTAATGGAAATGTAAATAATGGAAAAGTTAAAAATGTTATTTTTATGATTCCTGATGGTTATTCAGCCTCATACGCCACAAATTATCGTTGGTTTAAAGGTCAAGAGACTCTTATGGATTCTATGCTTGTTGGTATGCACCAATCCTATTCAGCTAACTCTGAAGTGACAGATTCAGCAGCGGCTGGAACAGCCTTTGCAACTGGTGTAAAAACGAACAACGGAATGATCAGCACCTCCCCTACAGGGAAAGAGTTAAAAACAATCCTTGAAAGGGCTGAGGAAGAAGGGAAATCGTCTGGTCTAGTAGCGACCTCAACGATTACTCATGCTACTCCAGCTGTTTTCGCATCACATGTAGCTTCTCGTGCTAATGAGGCTGATATTGCGCCACAGCTTCTCGAAAATGATGTAGACGTTATTCTTGGTGGCGGCAAGAAATATTTTCCTGATTCTCTTTTAAATCAAGCAAAAGAGCAGGGCTATGATTACTTTTCTAACAAAAATGACTTAAGTAATGCAGATAAGTCTAAAAAGTTGATTGGGTTATTTTCTGAAGACGGAATGGCACCAGAATTGGACCGCGATGCAACAAACCAGCCGAGCCTAAAAGAAATGACGAAATCTGCATTGGACGTTCTTAAAAAAGATAATGACGGTTTCTTCCTAATGGTTGAAGGCAGCCAAATAGATTGGGCCGGTCACGCTCACGACGCAGCTTGGGCAATGAAAGACGCTGAAGCATTTGAGCAAGCATTAGCTGAAGTGATTGATTTTGCCAAGAAGGATAAAAATACTCTAGTTGTTGTTGCTGGAGACCACGATACAGGCGGTATGTCTGTTGGAGGATATGGTCAGTACGACGCGAAAGTAGAGGTACTGCGAAACGTGACTGCAACTGGTGATTATATGGCAAGTAAATTGGATGCAACTCGCAGCAACATTAAAGATGTAGTTAAACAATATTCAACAATTGATTTAACGGAAACAGAGGTTCAAAAAATTAAATCAGCTCAAAAACCAAGTATGGCTATTAATGAGGTCATATCTGAACGTGCGCTTGTAGGGTGGACAAGCACTCAACATACTGGAGTAGATATCCCACTTTACGCATTTGGACCAGGTTCCGACTTATTCAGAGGCTTACACGAAAATACTGATATTCCCGGATTAATGGCAAAAGCTATGAAGATTAATTTTACACCAACAAAATAAATCCGCTTCATTTATAAGGGGGAGAAAAGATAATTGGTTCGACTAAAAAGTAGTAAAATAATTGTTTAACAAAACCGACAGGCCAAAGTGGAGTGTACTGAAAAAGCTACGCTTCATGAAAAAATTAAATAGCTAATGAAAAATCCCCTCCATAGTAGACTGATTAGTATGCTTTCTTTTATCTGTCTACTATAAGGGGATTGTGACCTAATTTTACTTGTATCTCGGTCATACTTCAACAAAGTTAAATCAAACACCTCTTATGGTTAACCTTAAGAGATGTTTGATGTGGTAAAAAGAAAATGAATGCATAAAAATGAGAAAAACATCTTGAATATAAGCAACATATTGTGTATTGTAAATATATGCAATATGTTGCTTATATTTGTAAGGAGGTTAATTATATGGGCCAACGAGAACAGGAACAGTTTATTTTTGCCAACATTTTTTTGCTTGCAAACAAACTACAATTAATTGGTGATTCATTAATGGAGGAGACTACTCTAAAGCAGTGGTTCCTTTTAATAATGATAAAAACCATGCAAAAGGAACAGCCATCTATTTCGGAAATATCGGATTTTACGGGTAATACTCGCCAAAATACTAAAAAAATGCTGGAGAATCTTGCAAGGAAAGGCTACGTAACAATAGAAAAATCAACTGTAGATAATAGGGCATTATGTGTGTCTTTAACTGAAAAGTGCTTTGAGTATTTTGTAGTTAATGAAAAATCTGGAAATGAGTTTTTGGACAAAGTTTTCAAAAATATTGATAAGGAAAAACTTACAATTGTAATTGAATTTTTCGAGCAATTATTTCAAAACATTGATAAGTTTAACGGAAGTAAGGAAGTTAAATATGATTAAGTCTGACAATAGAGCTCTGTATATATTAACTATAGCAATTATATTTTTCGCAATAGTTTCCTCAGCCATGGGTCTTTTTTATATGGATGGAGGTAGGCCGTATAATTTTGTAAATCAATATGGGGACACCATAAAAATATATGGGGACGGAATATATACTCACGACTCATACTCTAAAGCTCTCATATCTCGGGGGACAGACTTCACCATATTGTTTATTGCAATTCCGCTCTTAATTGCTTCTTTAGTGTACGATATTAAAAGAAAAACACTAAAAAGTAGAATGCTTTTAACATCTGTAATTTCGCTGTTCACTTATTATTCTACAAGTATATCCTTTGGAGTTACTTATAATAAACTTCATTTAATTTATATAGTTCTTTTTTCCGTGAGCTTTTTTTCTTTAATTATCGCCATGAGTAGTATTGATACGAAAACTGTGTCGAAATATGTTGAAGGAACATTCTCTTATAGAGGAATAAATATTCTTTTAATTCTTACTGGAATTTCACTTGTTGTTGCTTGGTTGCCTGATATTATAGGTTCATTGTTGAGTAACCGCTCCCTCGAATTAATTGAAGTGTATACAACCGAAATTACTTATATTTTAGATATGGGTATTATCAGTCCTGTTGCGTTTATTTGCTTTTACTTGTTGAAAAAAAAGGATGGAATGGGCTTTGTTCTTTTAGAAATGCTGCTAATAGTATGCATTCTTATTGGCATCATGCTCCCAATTCAAACAATATTTCAGTTACAAGGGGGGATACAAATACCCTTCCCTGTGCTCATAACAAAAGTGGGCATCTTTTGTCTATTGGCTTTTTATGCCTTGTTTTTTGAAATACGGCTTTTCAAAAGCATAAAAGCATAAAGAGTTTGAACATAGTCTGGAATGCGAATTATTCTTACACATACCATTAATTATTTATTTTGATGAATGATATGTAAGGTAGCGGATGTTAAAAATGTGTTAGCATCTAAATTTTAAATATATAAATTATCTTAGTGCTTTGATCAAACTTTTTTATAAAAATATAACTGAAGCTTATAACAAAAGAATCCATTTTGAGCAATCTTTTTTCAAAATGGATTCTTTTTATTTAGCGAAATAACGTGCATTTGCTTAATATTTTTATCAAACTTTATTTTAAATCAACATCAAACATGTTTCTACACGTAGGGGGCGAACAGTTTAGTTGACGGGATCAATGCCCCACGCACCCGTACGTCCTACCCTAGCTACTGATATAATAGATTCTATTAAAAAAGGTCAACCAGTAAAAACTGGCTAACCTTATATTACGAACGGGGAGTTGAAGAACGATTATCGATTTTACACTTTATTTTTTAGTCAATTCCTTGTTTAATTTGTTAAAGTAGCGAACCTAAATAAAAAAACAAGGCACTTAATTTAAATAAGTGCCTTGTTACATCAAAAACTACTTCTATGATTGAAATACCTTACAGTATTTATTAGCTCATACTTTTTTCTTTTGGTGTATTAATGTTTTTAATTTCTGCTTTTTTATGCAACCACTCGTAAATGATTGGGATGATAATAAAGCTGTTAATTGTTGATGTTATCATACCTCCAATTACTACAATACCGAGGGTTTGAGAAATAACCGTATCCGCATTATGTGAAAATGCAAGTGGTAACAATGTAAGGACTGTCGCTGCTGCTGTCATTAAGATTGGTCTAATCCTTGAAAGACTACCATTCAACACAGCTTCTTTAACAGGCATTCCCTCTTTTCGATTTCTTTCGATTTTGTCAATTAACACAATACCGTTTGTTACAACAATACCTGTAAGCATTAGAATCCCGATTAAGGCAGCCAAATTCCATTCGCCGTGGAATAGAATTAATGCTATTACGACACCACTTAAAGCAAGTGGGATACTTAAAAGTACTGATAATGGAGCTCTCCATCCTTTGAAAATTGTAGAAGTAATGAGTAAAACTAAAAGGATAGAAAATGCTACGGCAACGGACATATCGAAAATCATTTGTTTTACTTGTTCAGTGATTCCTCCCAATGAATAGGTTACATCTTTAGGAAGTTTCAAGCTGCTTAGAGCTTTATCTGCTTCGCCTGACACTTTGCTAATATCATTCGATGTAATCTGTGCTGTTACAAGAGAGAATGGTTGACCATCTCGTTCGCTAATCGTTGAAGCAGACTGGTCTTTTGTAATCTTTGCTAGTTGGTCAAAACGGACCATTTCACCATTGTTCCCATTAAACGTTTCAGCAGCAAGAGATGCTAAAACATCATCCGCAGAAGCATTTAACGTAATTGTAGAGTTTGCACCTGTTGCAATTTGATCTAGATATTGGTCCACAGGAAGGGCTTTATGATCAACTGTAATCGTTGCGTCCTTAGATGAAGACATGTAACGATTAACAACGGTCAGAATGTCAGCAACTTTAACCCCTTTATCTTGAATTGCTTTTTGGTCAAATGTAACTTTGTATTTTGGTGAACCATTCGTTAAATCTACTTTTCCATCGACACTTAGGTTTGCAATTTTTGATAAGTTCGTTCTTGCTTCTTGAGCTACTTGATCCAAAGTTGCTTGGTCAGAACCAGTAAACAGGATACGCATTTGTGAGTCATCACCAGAAATGTTCTGGCTTGTGACAGTATATATCACTTTTTTAGATAATGTCGGAAGCTGTTTTTGCAACTCTTGAATAACAGAGTCTGCATCCTTGTCGTTTTTCAAAACAACAGATAAATTGGCGACATTTGGATAGGTTATAAAACCTCCACCTTGGTCAAACACGTCATCACTTTGTGGTGTCATGTTGGAACCAAAATTGGATGAATACGCATCGACTTTTGGATTTTCTTTTAATGCTTTTTCGATTTTTTGAACTTCAGAATCTACCTGAACTAACGTGCTTCCTTTTGGCAATTCTGCTTTAATGGCAATTTGTCCAATTTTTCCACTTGGTAATAAACTTACTGGAAGAAAAGCAGAATAGATACCAGCAGCTAAGAAGACTAAGATAGAAACAATAATCATTGCTTTTTTATGTTTAAAAGCAGATTGCAAGATTGGTTTCATTTTTGAATCGAGTTTGACCGTTTGTTTTTCCCCGTTTCCACCCTTCCAACCCATAAAAGCAAGTGTAGGGATGACAAGCATCGCAACAAAGAATGAAATGATTAATGCAATTACGACTGACCAGGCAAATCCACTGTAAGATGCACTGATGACGCCGCCAACAAAGGCGATTGGAATATAAACTGCAATTGTTGTTAACGTAGAACCTAATATCGCAGGAATCATTTCTATTACAGATGATGCAAGAATGGAAATAAGAGGTTTATCTTTCGATTCTTCCCGTTTTCGATACATGTTGTCCAAGATAACAATGGAATCATCGACAATACGCCCCATCGCTACAATCAAACCAGAAACCGTTAAAATGTTTAACGTGATACCCATTGACTTTAAGAAAGCAGTTGTAGCTAACAATGAAATTGGCAGCGAAATCGCAATTAATAATGTACTTCTAACATTTCGGAAGAAGAAGAACACACAGATCATTGAGAATAAACATCCAAGTAGTCCTTCTCGAACTAATCCGAAAAGAGAACTGTTTAATTCTTTTTCTCGGTCAAGTAAAACTTGGAACGAAACATCTTTTGGATTTACCGTATCCAAGTGAAGGTGTGAAACACGGTCCTTTACTTGAGCTGCAACATCCGTGATATTTGCCGATGGTGTTTTGATTACATTTAAAGTAACACTTGGTGCTCCCTTTGTTCTGGAGACGGTTTTAACGTCATTTAAGGAATGTGTTATGGTACCAAATGCTGAAACAGGAATTACTTTTCCTTCCTTATTCTTAATCGTAGCGTTTTCCATGTCCTGTGGAGTCAATTGTATGCCATCAAAAGATACTGGTATTGACAATTGGTTGTTTACAATAGTCCCCTGTGGCATTGATGGAACAGCCAAAGCAAACGATTTATTCACATCATCCAATGTTAATCCGTTTTTCACTAGGTCTTTCATGCGGACAGTTAATACATATCCATCTTTTGCTCCCCCAATTGCGGATACATCCGCTACACCAGGAACAGATTTTAATTGTTTAACAATTTCTTGTGTTGCAGTGGAACGTAGTGTTTGTTCATCCAATTTTGAGCTGGTTAAACTGTACGTCAAAATTGGGAATGAACTTGTTGTTAATCGTGTTACAGAAGGTGAGCTTGTAATCGTTGACGGAAGGTCTGCATTTGCCAGGGCTTTGTTGACTTGATCTTCCGCTAGTTTCATGTCTGTATTCATCGGAAAATACAAACTCATAAATAATCCACCATCATAAGAAGTGGTTTCCACATTGGATAAACCATCGACTGTTTTGACGGCACTCGCCAGATTATCGGTCACTTGCTGTTTTACCTGAGCTGATTGATACCCAGGTACTCTCATGCTAAAGGAAAGAGTAGTATTGTTAATCCCAGGCAAATAATCTCGTTGCATTTGGAAAGCGGAAATACCTCCCCAAGCCAAGATGATCACAACACACACAATCATAAGAATGGCTCTTTGCATGGTTGCTTCTACTAATTTTTTCAATGCTTTACCTCCAAAAATCTTTTTATATAAATTAAACCCAAATAACCTTATAGTTTTCTGTGGTGAATTCAAGAATGGTACTGCAATCAAATTGGGCAATTCAAAGTATACAAAACGAACTTGTAAGTTCCCTGAATAAAACATTAAAAATTCATGAAGCTGCAAAATGAATATTTGGTCAGGAGCGTTTTTATTTTGAATCTTAAGGCAAGTGTTTTACTGAGTGGCTTATGTATTTAGTGCAGTGTGGGCGCAGGGATTATTTTTCCTTTGAATCTCCCGCTTTTTAAATTTGGTTAAAATCAATATCAAAAAATAAGAAATTTGTGCAGGGAGAACAAAATTTTTTTCATTCTATATCATGTCTTTTTAAGAATAGCGGAAGAATATATAGAAAATGCTACTTAAGTGCAGATGATTTGTCATCGTCAGGGGGTCTACCTTGTTCAATCAGATAGTAAAAGCTGTACCCAATTTATTTACGATTGGAAATTTATTGTGTGGTGTTCTTTCAATTACTTTTAATATGAGTGGCTTTTTAGAAGTAGCCTCCATTTTTATTTTCTTTTCGGCTGTTTTAGATCTTCTTGACGGAAGGGTAGCGAGAAAATTAAAAGTGAACAGTGAATTTGGCGTAGAATTGGATTCCTTAGCTGATATTGTTAGTTTCGGAGTTGCTCCAGCACTTTTATTTCATTCGTTATCAGCACCATCCATTTTAACTTCTTTGGCGTTTATCCTTTTCCCAACGATGGGGGCAATAAGATTAGCTAAGTTTAGTGTTAAACCAACCATTGGGTATTATAAAGGATTACCTATTCCAGCGGCTGGATTGCCATTGGCTGGTATGGGATTCTTTTTATATAGCAATGCATGGATTACCTTAATCCTCGCTCTGTTAATGGTAAGTCCAATTAAGGTTAAAAAACTTTAATTTTAATATCCATTGTAAAAAAGCTGGTAACCTTTTCGAAAAGGAATTAGCTTTTTTATTTTATCCATAACCTTTTTGTTCTCTTAAAACCAGATTAAGAATTCATTAATATGGAAAATGAATTCATTTATCGTGATACATTGTATTTAAAACTAAATTTGAATTGACTTTAGTGTTTCTTTTTATAAATATTGGAGGCATATTTATGTCACAATTAATCACTTTATTTGAACAGCACAGTTATCTGATTCTATTTACAGGAATCTTTATAGAGCTTTTGGCCGTACCTATTTCAGGCGAATTTTTAATGAGCTACGCTGGCTATTTTGTATTTCAGGGTAAAATGAATTACACTTTGGCTCTCCTGACAGTCTTTGTTTCGGGCGGTGCGGGAATTACTGCAACTTATTGGATAGGTAAGGTAGGAGGATACAAACTAATTGAAAAATACGGAAAATATATCCACTTGGGACCAGAAAGATATAAAAAAACTTCGGCTTGGTTTGAGCGTTCAGGAAGTAAATTGTTGGTTTTTGCTTATTTTATACCAGGGATTAGGCATTTCACTGGTTATATTTCGGGTATTTCAAGAATGCCTTTTCGAAAATTTATTATTCCTGCTTATACAGGTTCATTTTTATGGGGATTTTGTTTTATTACCCTAGGAAAAGTATTGGGACCTCGTTGGGAGGCCTTCCATCAAGCTGCTAGTAAATATTTCATTATATTTATTATTGTTTTTGTTATATTGTTGGCAGGTTTTTTGGCCTTTCGTTTTTTTAAGAATCAAATCAAGGACTTTTTTATTCGTTTCATACAACGATTGTTGAATCATCTAAAAACCATTAGAAAAATAGAGATCTTTCTTATTTTTCTCACTTTAGTGTTAATCGGTATGGTTACCTTGATGCTGGGAATGGCTCAAGACTATTTATATGATGAGTTTAGTCAATTTAATGAAATAGCTGAATATATGGTCAAGTCTGCTATTTATATGAGTTGGATGAAAGGGTTTTTAGTATTTCAACCTCCGTTTGCACTTGCTAGCATTATTGCGATAACCATCATTCGAATTTGGAAAAAGAGACGGAACAGGGTACTTGAATATCTTCTTCTTGGGGTTTCCTTAGCGGGTGCAAAACCCTTTCATGATGCCATAATTAAAACATTTTCATACCTTCAATCATTCGGGTTTGTAGGAAAATTTCATTCCGCAAATTTTCCTGATATAAATGCTACGATTATGATTATCGTTTACGGAACCTGCTTGTTTTTACTTGTCCGTCATTCGAAAAACAAGTATTTACCCATATTTGGTCCTTTATTTGGATTAATTTTATTAATAGGACTGGCGGTTGTAAATATTGCTTCTGCCTATACCCTTCCAAGTGATATTGTGGGTGGTTATGTATATGGCTCTGTATGGATATTTTTTAACTTCTTGTTGTTTGAAATGCTACGGCTTGTTTTGGAAAAGCATAAAGTTGAGAATGATTAATGCTTTAATGGTAGAAGGGGCGAATATGAAGTGAAAACACATATTTTAGTAATCGAAGATGAGACTCAAATTGCTCGTGTCTTAAAAGTGGAATTGGAGTATGAGGGTTTTGATGTAACGGTAGAACATGATGGTAGAGCAGGATTAGAAACCGCCTTACATTCCGAAATCGACTTAATTTTATTAGATGTTATGTTGCCTGGGTTAAGTGGAATCGAGGTACTAAGGAGATTTAGAAAGGAAAACAGTAATACACCTGTTATTCTTTTAACAGCTCGAAATACAACATTTGATAAAGTAGCGGGATTGGATCAGGGAGCTAATGACTATGTAACAAAACCTTATGAAATTGAAGAATTATTAGCGAGAATTCGTGCCTGTATTCGCAATATTCCTGAAAAAGCGGAATCAAAGGAAGAATTTTCCTTATTGGCAGTTGAGGACCTGATTATAAACACGGATGCAAGAGAAGTAAAAAGGAATGGAAAGGCCGTTTCTTTAACACCGAAGGAATACGACTTTTTGGTTTATTTAGTAATGAATAAAAATAAAGTAGTTACACGGGATAACATTATAATTAACGTTTGGGGATATGAGTACGAGGGTGACACCAATGTAATTGATGTCTTTATAAGACACTTAAGGAAAAAAATTGATGAAGGCTTTTCTTTCCCTCTAATTACTACCATTAGAGGGATTGGTTTTACCATAAAGGAGAAAACGGATGAAGATCACAACAAAAATTAATCTTTTAACAACTGTTTGGATGTTGTTCATAATGGTACTCATAAATACCGTTGTCTTTTTTTTATTTATGAAAACAACGGTAAATATGGAAGAGGCTGCCCTTTTTCAAAAGGCAGGAGATATTTTAAAAGACATCGATACAAATCAATCTTCTAGTTATGTTGAGGAGAATTTAAAGGATTATTTAACCGACCATTCATTTATCAGAATCATACAACCGAAAAACAAGGTAATTCATGAAGTAACGAATGATTTGAAACTCTCAAAAAAAATTAAAGGAAAATACACGAAGACAAAGCAGGCTCAAACACGTTTAATCTCGGCGGAAAACGGGGAAGAGCAAGTTTTGGTCGTTCGAATTCCGATTAATAATGGAAATCAAAGCAATGGGAGTTTGGAAATTGGGGAAAGGTTAATGGGTTTAGAAGCCAGAAAAGAGCTCCTTCGTGCAATTTTAGTATTTTGTACGTTATTAGCAGCTTTGTTGTCAATAATCGGTGGAAGATGGTTAGCAAATATGATTATGAGACCCATTTCCAATATGATAAAAACCATGGAAGAAATTGAAATGAGCGGTGTACCTAAAAAGATAAACATTCAAAATGAGACGAAAGATGAACTCCAAACAATGGCAAGTACATTTAATCGGATGATTGATAGGCTCCAAGAAAATTTGGAGAAGCAATCACAGTTTGTTTCTGATGCATCACACGAATTAAAGACGCCGTTAACCGTCATTAAGAGTTATGCAAATATTTTAAGAAGGCAGGGGTTAGAAAATAAAGAAATGGCTGACGAAGCCATTCAAGCCATTCATTCTGAGGCAACCAGAATTCAAAAAATGACCGAGACTTTTCTAGACTTAACAAACTTAGAGAAAGAGGATGTTTTAGATATTAATGAGGTAAACTTGGTATCTTTATGCGAAAGCATACTAAAACAACTCAAGGATGTATATAGGAGAGAAATTATATTACATTATGAAGAATCTCCTATTATCATAAAAGCAGATGAATTAAAGATAAAGCAGGTAATCATAATATTGCTAGATAATGCTATGAAATATAGTAATGAAAAAATTGAGGTCTTTTTAGAAAAGGATGAAAAACATGCAATTATTCATGTAAAAGATTATGGTATTGGAATCCCAGCGGAAGAAATAGAACATATTTTTGAACGATTTTACCGAGTAGATAAGGCAAGAAGCCGAAAAACTGGTGGTTCTGGTTTGGGACTACATATAGCGAAAAGTATTATGAAACTACACAAAGGTGAAATTAAAATAAAAAGCAAAGAAGGATCAGGGACGAAAGTAGAATTGTTTTTACCAATTAGTAATAGAAATATTGAAGATTAATGAGTTTTCATTCTTTTAGGTAATACAGTAGAAGGGAAGACTTCAGCTATCATGGAGGAATGAGTTAAGATTCTATTCAACGAGGTGCAACTCTGCATGTAGAAGAAGATGAGGAGCAGAGTTGCCATTAATCCAGGAATAGCAGATATCCAAAATACTACCTGATAACTGCCATTCCATAGAGTAAATATTTATGACTCTTACTCTCCCCAAGAGTTTTTCAATTGCAAATTGTTTGGGTATATAATCATCTGTACTACTGTCCTCGATTAGTAAAATATTCTTACTAACTCCTCCGAACTTTATTTTTCCATTTTGAATATGGCATACCTTATAACTAGCTCCCTTTTATAAGATGTAATAAATAACCATCTTCTGTAAAGCATGAAAATCTCTAGCAGAGGGACTCCTAATAATACAAACATGAGTATTAACAACATTAGATTATAGGTTTTGTTGTGCTAAGTAGATGCTCATTTTTTTCATGTTGTACAATTATTGACGGGCAGGAGCAAGGATGTATGTATAGTTCATATCGTAAATTTGAAATCCTATACCCCTATTTAATCCTCATTTTGCTAGCAATTGATTTTTATAACATTTTTTATCATTTAGGGAATTTTCCTATATCTAGCTGGGATGAGGCAAGGCACGGAGTTAGTGCCTATGAAATGTTAAAACAGAAAAACTTAGTTGTAAGTACCTACCGTTACAAAATCGATTATTGGAATTTAAAACCTCCATTTAGTTTTTGGGCTGTGATGGCTGGATATAAACTAGCTGGATTTAATGCGCTTGGACTGAGAATTCTATCAGGGATTAGTTCTATGCTCACAATCATCATGGTTGCTGCTTTCGTAAATAAAAGCTACGGAAAGCTTGCCGCAATCTTATCTACACTGGCATTGTCTACTAGTACACAATTTATTATCAATCACAGTGCAAGAACTGGAGATGCAGATGCCCTTTTCGTCTTTTTATTTACTGGGAGTATTCTGTCTTTGTTACTTTCTGAACAAAATGATAAATGGCTTTATTGTTCGGGAATTGCGTTTGCTTTTGCTTTCCTTACAAAAAGCTGGCATGCGGGCAGTATTGCCATCATCATCGGATTATATGTAATCATTACCGGTAAACTTAAAAGACTAACGAAATTTAACTGGATATTACTGATCTCGTGCATGATTATCCCCATTCTTTTATGGGCGGTTGCCAGATACCAATATGACGGTTTTGCATTCTTTAGGAAAATGATTGTATATGACTTGCTTCAAAGATCTTCTACCCCTATTGAAGGACATATTGGAGGTAAACTTTACTATGTACTAGTATTGATTAGGTTTTTCGGTTTATGGCTCGCTATCTTATTTGGACTGGCCTTCCTGTATACTTTTAAGGGCTTATCGACAAAAATATTAAAATCCGAGAATAAGTTCTACAAATTGGGGATATGTTTGTGGATTATTATTCTTTTTCTATTATTTACTTTTGCTAAAACAAAAATAAGATGGTATATTCTGCCCGTTTACACGCCATTGTCAATCATCATTGGTGTGCTTGCAAGTAATTTACTGATGATGCAAGGAAGATTACGCAAAAAAATAATGCTTATACTCTCTATTTTATTTGTTTCAAGCTATTACTATGGTCAAATTCATGCTTACTTACATAGACCGATTCCGAATTTACCTCTGAGTTTGCTTCAACAAGTTCATGGACTAGACGAAGTGAAAGGTTCTAGCATATTTTTGTATCGGCCAACCAACCCGCTACCATGGCAGCAAAATGAAGTTTTGACAGCGGAGTTATATGGAGATTTGCTGGTAGAAAACGGAGGCTTAAATGATTTTTTAAAAAAGAAGAGGGCACTGCTCTTAGTACAAAAAGGACTAGAAGCTAAACAACTGTTTGAAACAAATCAGTTAGAGATCTTAACCTCTAATAAGTGGGGGTACATAGTTCGAAAGCGGGAAAAAGATGGGATAACCTTTGAGAAGAATGACAAAATAAGAATAGAGGACCGTACGTTCGAAAGGGTTACACAATCTTTTTTGAAGAATAGATAATCTATTACTGCTTGTATAGGGAAGATTTACAGCCATGTTTCCAATTCAATATCAACCAACCAGAAGAAATGAGTTCTAATGAAATCATGGCTGTACAAGCTGTAAGAACTTCAACTCGTAACACATCATCAAAGTAACCAGATAACCTTAAAGTGTGTTTTTTATAGAAAATCTACTTTGAAACTTTTGACTTTAATCCGAGGCTTTAAAGTGAATACTAGAATTTCTGGACTGTTAAGATTAATTTAATAGAATATTTATATAATCTTTAGAACCATATCTTAAGATAAGAATGGATTTATTAACATTTTTTAAAAAACTTTTGGAATGAAAAAATCCTTTCGGAGACTTAATGACCATTTATACAAAAAGGTGATGAGGTTCATGACAAAAAACACTTCCACTTTACTTACAAACGAGGGTGCTACATCACTAGGTAGGATGATGTTAAGCAAGGTTCCAGAAGTAACGATATTTTTCTGGATTATCAAGATTATGGCCACTACAGTGGGTGAGACGTTTGCAGACTTCCTGTCTGATAATCTGAAGTGGGGCTTAACAAATACCACTATATTTATGACGGTTCTTTTGATCATTACATTATACTTTCAATTTCGGGCGAAAAAGTACGTACCAAGTATCTACTGGCTTGTTGTTGTGCTCATTAGCGTTGTTGGAACACTTATCACTGATAACTTGACAGACCATTTCGGTGTTCCTTTACAAACAACAACTATTATCTTCAGCATTTTGTTGATTATGACATTTGTCGCTTGGTTTGCGAGTGAGAAGACTCTATCTTCACAACCAAACGAGAAGCTTACTATTGGTTGACCATCTTGTTCACCTTCGCCTTAGGTACTGCAGCTGGAGATCTTATATCTGAGGGGCTTAACTTAGGTTATTTGCTTTCAGCTGTAATGTTCGCTACTGCAATTGCGGTGGTGACTATCGCTCATTATTATTTTAAATTGAATTCTGTGTGGGCATTTTGGATGGCCTACATATTAACCCGTCCTTTTGGAGCTTCTATTGGTGACTTCCTTTCACAGTCTCGCAAAGATGGCGGTCTAGGTCTGGGTACGACGGGAACGAGTGCAATCTTTCTCATAATCATCCTAATCTTGGTAACCTATCTAACCAAAACAAAAAGAGACGTCAGGAACTTGTCTGAGGAGTAAGCTAGGAACTGATTTCTAAAGGTACGCTATCTTAATATTTCTGGGTCCTAGGAATTTAAGCATGAACCCAGAACTGAGGAATTAACAGGGAAACAAGAGGAATTCGCAAAAAAGTTCACGGAATCCATACAATAGTCGGTGGAAATGGAAAGAAAATCCTTAAAAGAAAAAACTTGATTTAACATTCCCTATCATTTAGAATAAAATTACAAAAAACGGAAGGGTGACCTTGGAACAATGATCTTATAATCCTATTTCTTATGAAAAAAATACAATCTTTTTTTCTGGATAGGATTAGTCTGTACTTTTATACAAGTCGATAAGATCATGTTGTCCCCACTGTTAGGGATAGTTTGTTACTTTGAAATTGTATTGTACGCCTCCTGTTCAGAAATTTACAGGAGGTTTTTATATTGGAAAATAACCATACAGAAGTTACACCAACAGGAAATTTATTTCGCAACCGTGTTTTTTTAGCCATTATCATGTCCGGATTATTTTTACAGGTAGGTATTTGGGTCCGGAACTTTGCCGTTTTACTGTTTGTAATGGAACAGACCAACGGCGACGCATTTGCAGTCTCGATGATTTCGGTGGCAGAGTTTGCGCCAATCTTTATTTTTTCCTTTATCGGCGGAACCTTTGCCGACCGCTGGGCACCGAAAAAAACTATGGTCTGGTGCGACATTTTGAGCGCTTTATCGATATTTGTCGTGCTGATTACCTTGATATTTGGCACATGGAAGATAGTGTTTTTCGCTACGTTAATTTCCGCCATCTTGTCACAATTCTCCCAGCCTTCAGGGATGAAATTGTTTAAAATGCATTTGTCGGCAGACCAAGTGCAGGCGGCGATGTCTGTCTATCAAACCGTCTTTGCTGTGTTTATGGTTTTAGGCCCGATTATTGGAACGTTCGTCTTTCAATCGTTTGGGATTGACGTCTCGATTGCTGTTACGGGCATTGCCTTTTTACTTTCAGCTGGTGCACTTGCATTCCTGCCAAAGGATCGCCCAATGGAAGAAGCGGGTGAGTCAACATTGCTACAGGAAATGAAAAGTGGAATTAAGTATGTTCTAGGGAAGAAGGAACTAAGCCTATTGGGCCTATGCTTTATGGCTGCTGGGTTGGGAATTGGGTTCATTAACCCTTTATCGATTTTCCTTGTCACTGAACAATTAAACCTGCCTAAGGAAAACCTCCAATGGCTGTTGATGGTCAATGGTGTCGGGATGATCATTGGCGGGGCTGCAGCGATGATTTTTGCTAAAAATGTGCCGCCGCAAAGACTGCTTGTTTTTGGAATGCTCGTCAATGGATTGGGCATCGCTGTTATGGGATTATCGACTAATCTTTGGATTACCCTTATTGCTGAGTTTTTTAACGGTCTAATGATGCCTTGCATTCAAATCGGAATTAATACCTTGATTTTGCAAAAAACAGAGGAAGCGTTTATCGGCCGGGTGAACGGGATATTAAGTCCGCTTTTCGCCGGATCGATGGTTATAACGATGAGTGTGGCAGGTGTATTAAAGGAGAAATTTTCGTTAGTTACTACATTTGAAACATCGGCCGTATTGTTTATCATTGGCTTGCTATTCATTATGCCGATCTACAATCAGAAGCAGCAATCAAAACCGGAAATCCTCAATTCTAAATAGTAGAGCAGAGAAATCTATTTCTCTGCTTTTTCATGAGTGCCTGACACCATTGAATACGCAACTAAAGTCGCAGTTTAAAACTAGTTTAATGGTCTATTTCATTTTATCCACTAAGCAGGTATAGTTGTTTGTATTGCGATTTAAGAAAAATTTTAGAAATAGTTAAGCCTCAGTTAAGCCCTTCTGCCGATAATGAAGTAAGGTACTGGAAAAATGATTCAAGCAGGAGGTTACACCAATTGTCTATTTCACAAGTAAATATTGATATTTTTCGATCAATCAATGATTTAGGGAAAGAATATAATTTTTTAAATCCAATCGCCATTTTCATGGCAGATTATATGTTGTATGTTTTGGCTTTAGGTATGTTAGTCTATTGGTTTACTCGAACCAATAAAAATAGAATGATGGTTCTTCAGGGAGGGCTTGCGTTCATTCTTGCAGAAGTACTTGGAAAAATAGCAGGAACACTATATTACCATCACCAGCCATTTGCTGAGCTGCCCAACGTAAACAAGCTTATTGAACATAGTATCGATAATGCGTTTCCAAGTGACCACTCCATTCTGTTTTTTTCTATCTGTTTTTCGTTTTGGTTGGTACGAAGAAAAGAGGGATGGATGTGGCTTATCTTCGCATGCATTGTAGGTATCTCCCGTATTTGGGTGGGTGTTCACTACCCTGGGGATGTTCTGGCCGGAGCTCTTATCGGGATGGGGTCAGCACTATTTACCTACTGGCTGGTGCCGAAGCTCAGCTTCATCAAAACAGCCCTAGTCAAATATGAAAAAGTAGAGCAATCCTTGTTGCCAATAAGAGAAAAAACTGAAAATAAGAATTTTTAACCAATAAAAACCTCTTTGAACCTAAAATTCAAAGAGGTTTTATCATGTTAAGCAAGAACGCCTGCTCTATGTAAGCTGACGACCGTTCCTGCTTTTCCCTCGATAGCATTAAAGGCCTGATCTAATGAAGTAATAATCGTTTTACGATCAGGGCTTGTTTCAGCAAATTTGATAGCCGCCTCTACCTTAGGAAGCATGCTGCCGGCAGCAAAATGCCCACCTTCGATATAAACATTTAACTCCTCAATACTAACATCCGCTAATTTCTTCTGCGCTGGTTTGTTAAAATCAATATACACATTGTCGACAGCAGTGAGAATGATTAAGGCATCCGCATCAACAAGCTCAGCAAGCTTTTGCGAAGCAAAATCTTTATCAATAACCGCCTCGATGCCAAGTAAGCTATTTTCAGTTTCAATGACAGGAATCCCACCGCCGCCGACAGCAATGACGATGTTTCCTTGCTGGATGAGGGAATTAATGACCGAATGCTCGCGGATGCTAACAGGTTTTGGTGATGGAACAACCCGGCGCCAGCCGCGTCCAGCATCTTCCTTAAAGAATGTAGCTGTTTCCTCCATTATTTGCCGAGCTTCTTCTTCACTGTAAAAAGGTCCAATTGGCTTTGTTGGATTTAGAAACGCAGGGTCATTTTGATCCACAACAACGCGGGTCACAACGGTCACAACATTTTTCTTAATGCCGCGTTCCTTCAATACTTTATCCATGGCGTTTTGCATCCAGTAGCCAATCATTCCTTGGCTCATCGCACCGCAGGTATCAAGCGGCATTGCTGGATTTTTCACCGAATCAGCGGCAGCCTGCTGCAGTAATATATTCCCTACCTGCGGGCCATTACCATGTGAAATAATAATATCAATGCCTTTTTCAATAAAATCTACGAGCTGCCTTGCTGTTTTTTCAAGCGCAAGCTGCTGTGCTTCGGCCGTTGCATCTCCTGATTGAATGGCATTGCCACCTAAGGCAATCACTACTTTTCGTCTTTTCATAACGAGTCACCTCTTCTATTTTCAAAAGATTCTTAGCTTAACATTGCTGCCATGCTCATAATCACCATCACGATGATCGAAAGTGAAACAACTAATTTCCATACATGTTTAAGGTAGGTTCCGTATGGAATGCGGGCGATGGCAAGTGCCCCCATGATAACTGCACTTGTTGGAGTAACCAGATTCACGATCCCTGATGCACTTTGGTAAGCGGTAATCACTAAATCCCTGCCGATTCCAGCAAAGTCTGCTAAAGGTGCCATAATCGGCATCGAAAGCGTAGCTAGTCCTGATGTCGATGGAACTAGGAAGGATAATGGCAAGTAAAATAAGAAGGATAGATTGGTAAATAAGACGGAACCCATATTTTCTAACATTCCTTCTCCCCAGTGGAGTACAGTTGAGGTCATGCCGCCACCATCCATGACAACCGTGATACCACGCGAAATCCCAATGATGAGCGCGACGCCTAATAAATCACGCGCACCATTTACAAAGGTACTAGTAAACTCTGATTCTCTCATTTTGTAAATAAAGGCAATGATGATGGAAGAGGTTAAGAATAACATTGTTAGTTCACCGAACCACCAATCGCCGAGAGGCAACATGCCGCCTAATAATTTCCCGATGAACGGGATTTTTGCTACAGCTTTTGTCATATCTTCAAAAATAGTAATATTAAATTTATTTGCCCATGGAATAACTCCTAAAATCATCACGACGAAGGTTAAGCCAAACACCCAAAGGACAGCCTTATGACGCCCTGTAAATTTCACTTCATCTGTAGTTTGCGATAAAAAATGCTGTTCATTTTCTGCTTTCATATTAGCAATCATTGATTTAGAAGGGTCATCTTTTACTTTTTTGGCATAACGCATAACAAAGATAATCGTCACAATCAATGTCACAACGAGGATGATGAGACGAAGTCCGATTCCATCTCCAATGGAAACACCGGCAAATCCGGAGGCGATTCCTGTGGCAAATGGGTTCACCGTTGAACCTAAACAGCCAATCCCAGCACCGAGGGCGACAATCGATACAGCCGTTAACGCGTCATATCCTGCTGCAATCAATACAGGGATGAGGATCGGGTAGAAGGCGATTGTTTCTTCGGCCATCCCGTAGGTCGAGCCACCGATAGCAAAAAGGACCATTAGTATTGGGATCAGCCATTGCTCTCGGCCTTTTAATTTTCCAATGACACGGGCTATCCCGGCATCAATGGCACCCGTCTTCATGACAACGCCTAGGAACCCCCCGATAACAAGCACGAACAAGGCGATATCTTTTGCGTCAAAGAATCCATTGATTGGGGCATTTAATACTTCCCATAATCCTTGCGGGGTTTGTTTTTCTGGTGACAGCTGCTGATAGGATCCTGCAATAGGAATTTCTTGCTGTGTTGCTTTATCTACTTTTGTATCATAATGTCCACCTGGGATTACCCAGGTTAAGGCTGCAATCACGACAATAATCAAGAATAATAACGTATAAGCGGTAGGCATCTTCAACTTCTTCATAGGAATTCCCCCATAAAATTAGATATAATCTATCGGGTTAAATCATAAATTGTTTTCGCATAAATATGCATCGCCTTAAACATTTCAGCTAATTCAATGTGCTCATTTGGCTGATGCTCGGTCTTCGTTTGGTACGGAAAAACGGCTCCAAATGCTACAAAGTTGTCCATCGCTCTGGCGTAGGTAGCTCCACCCGATGAAATCGGCTCGGAAACGAGATCCCCTGTTACCTCTTGGTACACCTTCATTAACGTTTGAATTAAAAAATGATCTTTTGGCACATAGATGGATTTTAAATAATCGAATTCTTTGTATTCTAGGCCGTATTCCTTGGCGATTTGTGAGAGTGTATTGACAATCTCATGTTTATCAGCTGTCACAGGAATGCGAATATCAATCGATAATCTTTCGACTTCCTCATTTAACTCAATTTTTCCGACATTGAATTTCAATTTTCCTGATGCTTCATCTTCACACTCGCCAAAAATTTTCTCGGCAAACGGGTCTTCTTTGACCAAATCATTGACGAACTCGATGGTTTTAGAGGTATAACCAATTCGCTTCATTCCGATTAGCAGGCGATTTATCGCGTTGATTCCTTTTTCCGTTATCTGGGCATGTACCGCTTTTCCAAGGACAACCACTTCATCACGGGCTGTTTCATAAGCAAAACCCAACTCCTCTAAAGCGGTCTTTAATTCAGATTGCCTTTCACCGGCATATTTTGCGGTGTCAGGTACCGCATTAAAAGCATTGCCTGCTAGAAACCTTAGCTTTGTTTCGTTTTTTCCTTCTAATAGGAGCTGAAGTAGTCCTTTTTCGGCATAAACGAGCGGGAAGACGGAGTCCGGGGCAAAGCCCATGCTTGGGATTTCTTCGATTTCACAGTAGCGGTTCATGCAGCGCCACAGCGTTTCTTCGTCTGTGCCAAAAATAAACCGAATTCTTTTAGGAAAAGAAATTCCGAGATTCATTAACGCTTTGACGGCAAATAGGGCGGCGAGAGTCGGGCCTTTGTCATCCTGTGTTCCTCTACCGTACATTTTTCCGTCTTTTATCATTGCTAGAAAGGGAGGCGTTTCCCATTCTTCATTACTGCCTGCGGGAACAACATCAAGATGTCCAAGGACACCGATCATTTCGTCACCGGCACCGATTTCAGCATAACCGTAATAGCCTTCCGGATCATAATAGGTGCTGAAGCCGAGTTGCTTACAAATTTTTAGTGTCATTTTCAGGGCAAGGTCGATATTTTTACCAAAAGGGGTATCCCCCTCGGTTTCATTAATCACACTTGGGATTTCAACTAGCTTTGTTAACGCTTGATGAAAATCAGTTTCTATTTTTCGTAGCTCTGGAATTAAAGCTTCGGAGATGTTATCCATGATATTCCTCCAATCCTCAGTTTTTAAGCCATTTTTGTAAAAATAAAATGTTTTTCAACCTTATAGAATTCAGTTATCGGTGGAAAGTGGCACTCTAAATCGCCTTTCACTGATTTTTTCACGAATTCATGGACGATATCAGTGACTCCACCGGTCTATCAGCGAATCCAAATGAGAAGAAGGGAGGAGACGAGGCACTATGCTATCTCCGCTTCTCCCTCAGTAATCTGTTATTCTAAATGACCAAGTGTTGCAGCCATAACCGCTTTAATCGTGTGCATCCTATTTTCTGCTTGATCAAATACCTTTGAATGCTCGCTCCGGAATACTTCATCGGTTACTTCCATTTCAGCAAGGCCATGTTTGGCATAAATGTCCTTACCATAACTTGTCTCTTGGTCATGGAAAGCAGGGAGACAGTGTAGGAAGATCATCTTGTCGTTGCCTGTCTTTTTCACCATATCCATTGTGATTTGATAGGGTGATAGAAGGGCAATCCTTTCTGCAAACTTAGCTTCTTCACCCATGGATACCCAAACATCTGTATAAATGACGTCTGCACCGGCAACTCCTTCTTCGACATCAGCAGTAACCGTTACCCGCCCACCTGATTTTTCGGCTAGGCTTTGAGCGAGTTCGACGATTTCTGGAACAGGGAACAACGATTCAGGAGCACAGATACGAACATCCATCCCAACAAGGGCACCGCCAATGAGCAGACTATTGGCCACATTATTTCTACCATCGCCAACATAGACAAATTTAATTCCTTCCAAACGGCCAAAGGTTTCTTTCACCGTTAAGAAGTCAGCAAGTGTTTGCGTTGGATGCCATAAATCCGTCAATCCATTCCAAACCGGCACGCCTGAATGTGCTGCTAACATTTCTACTTTTTTGTGCTCAAAACCGCGGAATTCAATTCCGTCAAACATGCGGCCTAATACTTTTGCGGTATCCTCGATTGATTCTTTTTTACCGAGTTGAATGTCATCTTTTCCTAAATATTCAGGGTGTGCGCCTAGATCTATACAAGCAACAGTGAAGGCGCAGCGAGTGCGTGTCGAAGGTTTTTCAAAAAGTAACGCGATATTTTTGCCTTCAAGATGGCGGTGCGGAATGCCATGTTTTTTCTCATCCTTTAATTTCATTGCTAAATCAATAAGATAGACAAACTCTTCTTTTGAAAAATCTTTTTCGCAAAGAAAGCTCTTGCCATAAAATTTAGGTGCTGTGATTACCATTGTCATCTTTCTCCTTTTGATAAAATTATTTGTGTAAATCTTCACGAACAATTGGCATGCTCATGCAGCGAGGACCCCCACGGCCACGGGATAATTCCGAGCTTGAGATTTCAATTACCTCTATTCCGTTCTGACGCAATAATTCATTGGAAATATAGTTTCGGTCATAGGTGACAACGACTCCTGGTGCAATCGCTAATGTATTGGAACCATCATTCCATTGCTCACGAGAAGCAGCAATTTCATCGCCGCCGCCACAAGGAATTAACACAAGCTCGTCCAGATGTAAAACTTCTTTTAAAGCTTCCTGAAGATTGGTGCGGTGTGTGATGTTGACATGCTCATCATCGATACCTTTTTCAAGAATGTAGACATTCATATTGCCTTGTGGTCCTTGGATTTCAGGATGGATCGTAAATTTATCGTAATCTACCATTGTAAATACGGTATCAAGATGCATAAAGGCACGACATTTTGGAATTTCCACGGCCACTACTTTTTTAATCGTATCTTGTTTTTTGAATAGGTTTAGCGCCAGTTTTTCAATCGCACGGGCAGATGTCCGGGCGGAAACGCCAATTGCCACTACTTCATCACTAAGAATAAGTTCATCTCCGCCTTCAATTGAGAATCCAAAGTCACGGTCTAACCAGACAGGAACATCATGGCCGGCAAATCGCGGATGATGGTTAATGATGTATTGCATGAACAAGGATTCGCGCCTTCGTGCGGGTTCCCTCATCCTGTTAATCGATAGACCGTTTCCTATGCTTGCTGCCGGGTCTCGGGTAAAATATAGGTTTGGCATTGGATCCAAATAGAATGGATAGTGATCTTCCATTAATTCGTAAAGGTGAGATTTCTTCTCTGGTTCTATCTCTTTTTTAAGAATTCCGCTCATTACTTTGTCAACCATGTCAGCTGTAGAAAAAGATAAGAGATATTCTTTTAACACGTGGGCTGCTCCGTTGACATTTGCCTTGCTTTCTCGTAAAATATCATCAATAAATTGTTTTTTTATCTCTGGATTACTTAATGTTTCAACCACCAATTTTTCGAGGTATAGGACTTCTATGCCTCTATTTTTTAATGTCTCGGCGAAATAATCATGCTCTCGCTGGATAATCGGTAAATAAGGAATATCATCAAATAAAAGTCGCTGCAGAAATTCAGGCGTTAGATTTTCTACTTCTTTACCCGGCCGTTTTAGTAAAACCGTTCTTAAAGTACCGATTTCCGAGGTAACATGGATCGGGTGCTTTAATTTTTTTTGTGTTTCCCGCTGAGAAGTGATTTCTGCTATACTGCTCATTTCTTTTCCTCCTTTTTTTGAACAATCCTTGCTACACCCTCATTCTAAGTGATGTGAGTTCTTTCCTTTGTAATAGCGCTTACAAACAAAATGTAATAATCCTAACGTTTTTTTGTCGTTCATATAAATTCAGTTGTATAAATATGTATAATTTAATGCGAATCAGTCTTTTCAAAGGTAATAGCCTGAATAAACCTTGAATGTCATAATAAGTTCACAGATAAAGTTCTAAAATTAAGAAAATTATGGAGCTAAAGTAAAAGGCTGACCCGAAAACGGGGCCAGCCTCAATTATGTATTCATATTTCTTTAAAATAATCCGGTTGATGTATTCTCATTTTTTTGGATGTAACCGAGATAATCTTTTCTCTTTTTAACTGGTTAATAAGCAGACTAACCGTTTCCCTCGTTGTTCCAGAAAGCTTGGAAATGTGGGCAGCCGTAAGTGGACATGGGATAACAACCTCATTGTCATCCTTCACGCCGAGATCCTCCATTAAAAACTGAATCGAATGCAACACTCGTTCTTGGGCATGAGGAATGAGGATTCGTTGAACACGTTTCTGATGAAGGTCTAAAATATCTGATAGTTTAGTAATAATAGATAGTAACTGCTTTGGATTGGTTTTGAGTATCTCCTCTAAGATATGGGTTTGGACAAAGTACAAATGAACATCGGTAACGGCAATGGCCGTGTCGTGGTAAACCTTATCCTGAAAAATCCCGCCAGTGGGAAACATTTGATTTTTTTTAATAAAGTCTAAATAAAGCATACTGCCTTCTTCACTGCCACGTTCAAACATCACATACCCATCAAGCAAAAAAAAGAGTTTGTCGCGTGGGTCACCCTGCATAAACAGACATTGGTTCTTCTTGTAGCTGCGAAAATAAAAATAGGGAAGATATTTTTGCAATGTTTTTGCAGACAGGTAGGAAAATACATCGAATTGTTGTAAATCAGAAAGCACATCCATATTTATCACAGGTGAGTTGAGCATCGGAACCTCTCCTTTCGTGTGATCATTCTTGAACTTACTCTTGATATAAAGCTATTTGCTGCTTGATGCTGACAGCTTCTTCAGGGGAACGGCAAATAATTAAGCACGTATCGTTGCCGCAAATGGTTCCTGCTTTCCCACTTATCTCCATTGAATCCAAAAGAGCACCAAAAGCATGTGCATGTCCAGGTAGCGTCTTAATGATAACAAAGTAGTTAATGACCTCCATGCCGATAAGCGCATCTCTCAACTTATGCCTAAGCTTTTCAGAAATATAATGGTCCTGGTCGATTTTAAAACTATACTTCAGGCGGCCATCCTTGGAAGGGACCTTGATCAGCTTCAATTCGCGGATGTCTCTAGAGATGGTCGCCTGTGTTACTTGTAAGCCACTAGTATGAAGCCATTGCCCCAACTCTTCCTGCGTTTTTATCTCATGATCAGAGATAAGTCTTGAAATCATTTGCAATCTCATCTCTTTATTCATAGTCCATACTCACTTTCTTTAGATTTCCTCATCTACATCATATTGCCAAATACTCTCAATTGGTATGTACAAATGGTGAACATATTTTTAAAATAATAATTTGTTACTAATAATGAAAAAAGGGGTGAACACCAAAGTAATCCTTTGGAGTTCACCCCTTTTCCGTTTTTTTACATGTTATGATTTTATATAACTAGTGCGGATGCATAGGTTCCATATTTTGTTTTAACATCCCCGATTTCACCTGGTAATAATTCTTTAATAAACTTTGCTTGAATAACATTATTCCCTTTTTCAGCAATGAATAATACTTCCAATATGAATTCCAAACTGATTAATCGATCCTGCTGGAAGTTCTAGAGTGGAGTATGCAGACTTTACTGGTTTCGTCGCTCTCCAAGGCTGCAAATTATGATATACCTTTACAACCTCGTTTTGTTTGTTTAAAAGAACAACATCGATTGAGAAATTCATAAAAAACATATGCACTGAATTACATGGGATGATCCAAAGTCCCTCATTCTTAATTGGCTCCCTTCGAAACATCAACCCTTTTAATCGTGTAACAAAAGAATCTGCCATCTTAATTTCATAAGGAATAGTAATCGTTTTTTCCTTCATAAAAAAACTCCTTCCAACTATCTATTAATAGATTCATTATAATAAACAAAAAATTTTATATAAAGAACAAAAAACTAAGATAAAAGGAGTAAAATGGAGGAAAAAGGATAATAATACGTAAAAATCCGTTAAAACGAACAGAAATGAACGTTTTCAAATTTCATTGTTCGTTTTATATTTAATACAAGTTCTGAATAAAGAACGAAGCGAAAATAAAATAGTTTTGTAGGAGGAGAAAAAATGTTAGAAAAAATGAAGAATCTATTAGTTGAAGAAGAAGGACAAGGACTATCAGAATATGGATTAATTTTAGCTGGAGTTGTAGTAATTGCTGTTGCTGCAGTAGTAACATTAAGTGACTCACTAGAAACTTTATGGACAAAGATTAGTACTGCACTAAACTCCGCTCTTTAATTATTTGAATTCTTTGTATTAGGGGCCCTGCTTATTACAAGTAGGGCTTTCCTTCTATTAGACAAGAGAGGTAGAGGTATGATAAGTAACTTTGTACTCATAACAGCATTACTGATTTCATTAATAACAGATATTAAAAAGAGGAAAATATTAAACATAGTAACAATACCAGCAATTCTATTTGGATTTATTTATTATACAACTTATCAAGGTTTAGAAGGCTTTCTTTTTAGCGGGAAGGGCTTTTTACTGGGATTATCGCTTTTGCTGATTCCTTATTTATTAGGAGGAATGGGGGCTGGTGATGTTAAGCTTATGGCGGCAATCGGTGCTTTAATGGGAACGAGTTTTGTTTTATATTCATTTGTTTATATAGCTCTAATTGGGGGATTAATCTCTGTTGTCTTGATTATGAAAAAAAATGGAATCAAAAATTCCTTAAGATTGTACTTTTTTCAAATTATTTTCTTAAGGGGCAATTTCGGAACTATATTAATTAATAAAGATAAAAGTTCAAGCATATCATTTCCTTACGGAGTAGCAATTGTTGCAGGTACATTATGTACTTTTGTTTGGGGGAGTTTTTTATGAAATCGGAAAAAGGACAATCCTTGGTTGAGTTTGCACTTATCGTTCCGGTACTAGTATTCCTTCTACTTGGAATAATGGACTTTGCACGGATTTTCCATGCCTATTTAACAATTGACCATGCGGGAAGAGAAGCGGCCCGGGCAGCAAGTATAGGTAAAGATGCAGCTACAATTACAAATATAGCTGTGGATCAAGGAGCGAGTATAGGTCTAAAAACTACAAATGTAACTGTTTCTACCGGATCATCAGGAACGAATGCAAAAATAACGATTCATTATCCAATAACTTTTCTTACACCAATGATAGGTAACATAGTAGGTCCATTAAATTTGAAAGATACCACGGTTATGAGGGTTGAATAATATGAAAAAATTAATTGTGAAATTTCGTGATGAAAGTGGTGGAGTATTAGCATACGTTGCCATATTTATGGTGGTATTACTTGGTTTTACAGCTGTAGTAATTGATGGTGGGAGATTATTTACGGAGAAAAGCAAACTGCAAAAGGCTTTAGATTCTTCAGTTCTAGCAGGTGCGCAAGGGTTACGTACCAGTGAAGCCAGGGCCAGAGAAATTGCAAAAGATGTTTCTGAAAAAAATGGTTTTAAAGTATCCGAGAGTGAACTTACCTTTACAAGTAATTCAATAAAAGCGACTAAACAAGTAAGCGTTCCTATGACTTTTGCAAAAGTAATTGGGATAAATAACACAACAATTAGCGCAACAGCAAAAGCAAAAATAGCTCCGTTGTCAAAAGCGAGTGGGATTGCTCCTATTGTAATCGAAAAAAGTAAAATTCCAAATGATACCGTATTGAATTGTGGAGAAACAAATCCAGGGACACTTACAGGCAACTGTGGATATCTTAAATCTAGTGGCAATCTTAGAGATGCATTTGAAAATGGAGCGACCTACGAAGCTGGGAAAACAGCTTTTACAGACCCTGGGGGAAGTGTTGGTCAGGTAAGGGATGCTATTGAATATTTAATAGATAGTGATGCCAATAAGCCTCATTGTCAAAGTGCGAGCACTGCAGATAATCAATGTAAAAGAGTTATAACTGTAGCCGTCATTGAAGAATGGAAAGATATTAATGGTAAGGAAGTAACTGGTAAAAGCGAAGTGAAAATTATTGAATTTGCAGCTTATTGGATTGAAAAGTATGAAAACAAAACGCTATATGGACAATTTATTCGTATGACTTCACCTGGGGAAATCGGTAACGGTACAGGATCTGAATATAGCTTATACGGCGTCAAGCTTGTTGAGTAAACGCATGTTTTGATGGAAATGTTGGAGGGAACTATGAATACAAAAAAAATCTGGATTATTTCATTAATATTGGGATTGGTGGTAGCAGGTTTTGCCTACATAACTATTTTTGCAAAAGAAAAACCTTCCACCCCTGCAAGTGCGACGATTACCGAGAACAATGCAAAAACTAAGAATAAAAAGTCTCCTGAGGAAATCGAAAAAGAGAAACAGGCTGAAAAAGAAAAAGCACTTGTAAGAGAGTTCATCAATCCAATTGTCGATCTCAGCAAAGGGAAACGGGCTATTTCGCTTAGAGTTAATTTAGAGCAAGGTGTTTCTGGGTATATTGCCCCGAATTCGTTGGTTGATGTGATTGCTTATGAAACGACGAAAGAGGATAAGACTGGAAAAGAGTATAAATCTGCGGTAATTGTTCTTGAAAAAGTGAAGGTGCTAACCTCAGGTAAATCATCTGACAACAAAGAAGCGGCACTTCTCTATGAAACAGTTACATTAGAAGTTACGCCGGAAGAAGGAGTCATGCTTGGTCTCGCATCCAAAGATAAAGATGGGTTCTACCTAATGCTTAGAAATTCAGATGATAAAGAAACCGGAAAAGCTGGGTTAAAGCAAACAAGAGAGGTAATCAAAGAGGGGGCTGCTGAGAAGAAATGAACATAAACTGGGTTTATTTTTCAGATACGAATTTTCCTCCCGGAGAAATTAAAAATTATTTAGAAAAACAGCAATTTCATTTAACTTCAACGAATGAGATTAACAGGTTGCACTCTCTATTACCTGGGAATAATCAGACGGTGTTATTTTTAAAAGCGCATACGCTGTTTAACGTCTATAATCTGTGCCAAGAAATCTCCGCGCTTTATCCACAGGTTTATATTGTATTAATTGTTGCTGATAACATGGAAAATTTAAAAAAGGCGATGCTGATGGGGGCATCTGATACTCTACGATCTTCTTATCATCTTGAAGAGCTTTCTGAAGCTGTTGCTCATGCGAAGAAATTCATGCAGCACCGGGCAAGTATGGAACATAATGTTCTCAATCGAGTTAAAGAGAATAGTAGGGTTATTGCCGTTACTAGTCCAAAGGGCGGTGTGGGCAGGACGCTGTTAACGGTTAACCTCGCAGTGGCATTCGCCAGAATGGGGAAGAAGGTCGCTGTTATTGATGGTAATCTCCAATTTGGCGAAGTGGCTATCTACTATAATATGAAACCAAAGAGAACGATTTATGAGTGGGTAAAGGAAGGATATGGGCACGCCAATTATTCCATCAGCCAATATATGACCCTTGTTGATGGAGAAGTATCTGTTCTTGCCGCTCCGCCCCGCCCGGAATTCTTTGAAGGCATATCAGAAAAACATATCAAAGAGGCAATCGAAGAGGCTAAGAAATTATTTGACATTGTCTTAATTGATATGCAGGTATATCTATCTGAGATTCATCTGCGATTCCTGGATTTGGCAGATGAGATTTTGCTACTCACAGTTAATGAAATATCAGTCCTTAGGTTAAGCCAGCTCTATCTAGAAACTTTAGAGTCTATTAAGTTAAAGGATAAAGTAAAACTAATTTTGAACCGACAAATAAAAAGCCAAGAACTTGATCAAAAAAAAATCGAGGAAATTCTTGGAGTAGATGTCTATTGCACCTTGCCAGAACAAGCAAATGTGGCATCATCCTCCATCAAAGCAGGGCAGCCATTTATGCTCTCGAACTCACGGAGCCATCTCGGGAAGGCAGTTTGGAAGCTATCTGAGAAGCTTTTTGTTCAAAAAAGTGAAGAGACAACGGAGATGAAGAAAGATAAAAAATGGTTTCAGGTAGGAAAGTGAGGCGGGGAGGAAAATGTCATTATTTAAACGCTATATAGAAGGAGCAACGGATACTCCCACCAACGATATACAAGAGTTCCCTGTTCCGAAAAAGTCTCAGGAATTTTGGAATCTTGAAGCCGAGCTTCACAATCACTTATTAGAAGAATTGAAAAAATATCCAGGACAGAACAAAGAAGCGGAAAAAAGCAAAATAGAGGAATTGGGAGCAGCGTTTTTTGACCAAGAGGGCAGGAGGCTTACGTTTGAAGAAAAGCAAGAAATCTTGCATTACGTAAAGGATGAGCTTCTGGCCTATGGGCCGATTACCCCATTGCTAGAAAACCCATTAATAAGTGAGGTCATGGTCAATAATTATGATGAAGTTTATTATGAGAAAAATGGTAAGATTTATCGGAGTAATGTGAATTTTATTGATAACCAGCATGTTATGCGTGTCATCGAGCGAATCGTCTCACCAATAGGTCGTCGTATTGATGAAAGCTCACCAATGGTGGATGCCCGTCTGCCAGATGGCTCACGTGTGAATGCCATCATTCCTCCACTTGCATTAAAAGGACCGTGTTTAACGATTCGTAAATTCTCCGAAACCCCGTTTTCGATAAAAGATTTAATTCATTTTGGAACCTTAACTAACGATATGGCGGAATTTCTTGAGATTTGTGTTAAATCCAGACTCAATATCTTTATTAGCGGGGGAACAGGTTCAGGAAAAACCTCTACGTTAAATGTATTATCATCGTTCATTCCAAATGAAGATCGGATTGTTACGATTGAGGATGCTGCCGAGCTTAAGCTTAATCAGGAACATATCATTGCGCTTGAATCACGGCCGCCGAATATCGAAGGAAAAGGGCAAATTACGATACGAGATTTAGTGCGGAACGCTCTCCGGATGCGTCCTGATCGAATTGTTGTCGGGGAGGTTCGTGGCTCCGAGGCATTGGATATGCTCCAAGCCATGAATACTGGACACGACGGAGGTTTAAGTACCGGACATGCTAACTCTCCTCGAGATATTCTTTCCCGGTTGGAAACAATGGTGTTAATGGCAGGCTTCGAGCTTCCAGTAAAGGCAATCCGCGAGCAAATCGCCAATGCTATCGATTTAATTGTTCACCAAGCAAGGATGAAGGATGGAACGAGAAAAATCACTTATATAACTGAAGTGTTAGGCTTAGAAGGTGAAACAATCGTTCTCCAGGATCTTTATGTCTATAAAGAAACAGGCTTTTCTCATGATGGACGAATTGACGGAAGATTTACGAGTACAGGTATTCGTCCAAAGTTCTCTGAGTTGCTTGAAGTGAATGGATACAAATTGCCGGCTTCATGGTTTGTTGGAGAGTGGTTAAAATGAAAATAGTGATTGAATTGCTCATTTTATTTAGTGTCGTTAGTGTTTTGAGTTTTTTCTTTTTAAGTGGATATTCCCATAAGAGAAGGATGAATAACCGGATTAAAGAATTTTTACCGTCTCCGCATTTGGAGGAAGCGGCAAATGAGCAAGAAGAAAGACCTTCTTTTTTTAAGCGTTTTTTCCTGTCCGTTGCCACTATTTTTAAAAATGTGCAATTTAGTGAAAGTACGGAGAAAATATTGTTAGAGGCTAGAAGTAATTTAAAGCCAGAGGAGTTCTTTGCCCTTAGAATTCTAGCCGCTGCAGGTAGTGGAATCATTACGGCCTTAATCGGACAGCCTTGGTATATTATTACAATTGTCATCATCATTGGATTCATCTTACCGAAAAATTTTATGAAACGAAAAAGAAGAATTCGGTTAGCAAGGGTTAACGATCAGTTGATTGAAGTATTGGGAACGATGGCCAATTCGATGAGGGCAGGCTTCAGCTTCATGCAAGCGATGCAGCTTGTCGGGAAGGAAATACCCGACCCGCTTGGACCAGAATTTGAACGTGTTGTTCGACAGGCAGGTTTGGGGGTGTCTGTCGATGATGTTTTTGAAGAATTAGTTGAACGCTTGCCGAATAAAGAGCTGGATGTAGTCGTACAAGCGATCCTTGCCCAAAGGAAAAGTGGCGGAAATTTAGCTGAACTTCTGGAGACAATGGAAGAAACCATCAGAGGCAGGGTGAGAATTTTAGGAGAATTGAAAACTTTGACAGCACAAGGAAGGATGTCAACTTGGATTATTACCTTGCTACCAGTCGCTTTAGCTTTATATTTAGCACTGGTAGACTGGGAATATTTCTCTCCTATGTTTCAGCACCCATTAGGATGGATGATGATTTTTGTAGGGGTCACCTCGAATATTATTGGCTGGGTATTAATCCGAAAAATCATCCGAATTGAGGTGTAAAAAATGCTGGATTGGATATTAATATTTTTGTTAGCTGGGTTTTTGACTTACTTGTTTGCGGGAATTATGTTAACCGTTTTTAAACGGCAAATTGCCTTCAATGATCGGGTAAATATGTATTTTGCTGAACCACTGAAAAAACAAAAAGAGGATCCTTTAAATGAAGGTAATGAAAGAGGATTAAAGAAGGTTATCGATTTTTACTGGAATAAAGGAACCGATGCGTTAAATAAACGGGTTTCGAAGGTGGAAAGAAAAAGGTTAGACACACTGCTACGTGATGCAGGCTACCCTTTTAAGTCAGCAATTGACTTCAGGCTGTTCCAAATTGTTCTAAGCATTGGATTTAGCGTGCCAATCTTTCTGCTTATTTTGCCTGCGTCAGATAACAAAATGTTAACCTGGGTGATGATTTTTACGATGGCGTTATTGGGTTTCCGACTTCCAGTGTTTTATCTTGGAAAAAAGAAAACAGCAAGAATAAAAGCGATTAACGTATCAATGCCGGACTTTTTTGATACCGTCAACCTTTTGCTTGAGGCCGGGATGGGACTAGATTTGGCGTTAGCAGAGGTTTCGCAAAAAATTAAAGGTCCTCTTGCCGATGAGTTTATTCAAACATTAGAGGATATGAAGCTTGGTAAATCGAGAAGAGAGGCCTTTTATGATTTGCGGAAGCGTGTTCCTTCAGATTCGTTTCAAAGTATCATCACCTCGCTAATTCAGGCAGACCAGCTTGGAATTGGGATGGCAAAGGTGTTGGGCAATCTGACAGTCCGAGTTCGTGAACAGCGTCGTGAGGCTGCAAGGGAGCAGGCGATGAAGGCACCGGTGAAAATGCTGTTTCCAATGGTATTCTTTATCTTTCCCTCGTTATTTATTGTTATTTTAGGTCCCTTGGTGATTCTGTTGGTTACAAAGGGGCTTGGTGGTTAAATAACAGTACAATAATTATTCTTGATTTTTTAGGAGATGAATATTTAATAATTTTGAGTCACAATGGATAGTGGATTGTCGGTACTGAAATTTCATTTGGTAACAGATGTGTCTGAACAAAAGGAGAGATACGATGGATGGTAATAAACTTAAAAGGTCGCGGACTGAAAAAGGGTATTCATTAACAAGGTTAAGTGAGTTGACAGGTATTTCGAAGTCATATTTAAGTTTAATTGAAAGGGATATTCAAACGAATCCCAGTTTAGACATATTAGAAAAAATAGCAAAATCATTAAATGTGGATGTCGAATATTTTGTTAAAAGTGAAAAAAGAGACTCTAATCTGTCATTTAATGAGAAACATCCAGTAAAGAGTATTATAAAATTTGAAATCGAGTTATCTGAGCAGCAACTAAACCCTCATAAGTTAAAACAAATAAAAGATTTAATAAATGCCATTAATACAGACTAATAAATTTTTTTAAGAGATCAGTTTGCTTAACGAAAATTGTTCTCTTTTTTTTTCTTGGAAAGAACAGCCTACTCATGAAATTACTAAGCTGTGTAGCAAGGAAAGGAAAGAAAGAAACGCTAAACCGCCAAAAATGGATAAGGCCGACTTCAAACGGGTGTTGCGAACCTGCGAGAATAGAAACGAACTACACAAGCTAAACCAGACAATCAGAGTCAAAATAATTAAACTATCAATAATCCAATAAGAGAGCTTTCCCCAATAAATTATTCCAGCTAATATACTGCTTTGAAGTAGCGGCACCATCACATCCTTGCTATGCTTCACAGCTGGCTCGCTCATATTCTCGAGAGCCTTATCTGAAAGCAGCGGATAAAGAAAATAAGGAAGTACAAAACCAAAGCAGATGCCGGTTATCAATCTCCTCACATTCGTACTTTCAAACCAATGTGCATAGGAGCCTAATCCGTCAATCATCAACGGTACCATACATAATAGAAGAAAGAAGCTTATTTTTATCGAAGGGATTGTAAGTTTTGACCTTCGTTTAAACAGATGTAGATAAGCCAGCGTTGAGAAAATACCGATATAGATGCCTGTATCCCTGGCACAAACGGAAAGTGTATTGCCTGATGCCTGGAGTGATCGTTCCTCTATTTGGTGGCAAATTGCTCTTCCGAAGAAATGTAATATTCCTTGTATCAACAATGATCACTCCTATTAGAAATAACCCAATCCTGGTGTAATGAGTTGGGTTATTCTTCGTTTCTAATTAATACCCCGACAAAAACGCTGGCCCAATCGAAAACACCGAAGCAGCAAACCAGCAGATACAGCTTAGAACAATAGAGACAATACCAACAATTAAACAGGTTTTCCCGATTGCTTTCTTTTCTAGATCCTGATCATTCATCCAAATAATTCCCAAAATAATTCCAACAACAGGAATAAAAAATGATACAATGTAAAGCAGAGCTTTTAGCCCACCTGACACGAAATCACCTCCATCGCGAATAATCAGAAGAATCCAACCTTATCGGAAAATCTTGTTCAATGATATGTATGTCAGTGTCGTACAAAATTTGCCTGTCTCTCTTTTGTAAATTTATGATTATATTTCACCCGTTATTTCCATTTTTAAGTTATTATGGATATTAGAGATACTCATGAAAAAAGCTAAATATAGAATGGACGACATTCTTAGCTATATTTCTACTATCCTCACTAATTTTTTAATAGAATTGTAATATTTTTAATAGAATAGAAACATTTCGTGCGAAGTTTCGTCTATAATAAAGTAAGAAAAAAAACCATCAAAGAGGGATAGGAATCATGGGGTATCTTAAAGGCGGTTGGAGAAGAGGAACATTAATTGTCATTATTGCGATTGGGTTCTTGTTTGCAGGGATATTTGTAAGTAATTATTTTCAAGCAAAAGCTGTAGGCGAATCTAGTAATCACCCAAAAAATGAACATATTAATCGGGCGATTGCTAAAGGTCCAGCACCAGAATCGATTGTAAGCAACACAAAGGATGCAATGTTTGAAAAAGAATGGATTCAAAAGCAACAAGATAAAGAGATAATTTGGAGAAATAAGCAAGACCAAGTGCCAGAAACTACTACTCCTGAGACTGAAGTGGCACAACCTGTCACAAAGGAAACAGGAACTCCTCAAACACCGACAAAGGAATCCAATGCAACTCAGCCAGAGCAAAATAATACACCACCAGAGGGAAACCATAAGACAGTTTATTTAACATTTGATGATGGCCCCGCAACATTTTCCGGTGAAATCATTGCACTTCTAGAAAAATACCATTACAAGGCAACATTCTTTATGATTGACGGGAATATCAGGAGTTATCCTAATTCGGTAAAATTGATGGTTTCAAGCGGAGAGACGGTTGGCCTTCATAGCGTATCACATAATGTGAAAAAGTTTTATGCATCTGCCGATTCTGTTATCTCGGAATTAACCCAAAACCGGAATACATTAAAGGAAATCTCTGGTATCGATTCTTATATCATGAGAACCCCATACGGCAGCATTCCGCATATGTCTGCGGAATATCGCAAAGCAGTTAATGATAATGGGTATTTAATGTGGGATTGGAATATTGACAGTAAAGACTGGTATTATAAAGATGCACGGTATGTCAATAGCGTCATTGAGCAGTTAAATCGAATGGCCAACCATAATGGACCAATCGTCATCCTTTTACACGAAAGAAAGGAAACACTTGCCCACTTGCCTGCGTTGCTTGACTATTTAAGTAAACAGGGCTTTGAATGTAAAGCCATCGACAGCTCCATGACACCTTACCAATTTAGTGTAAGATAGCTTTTAAAAGGACAAAATACGTGCCGATTTGATATAATAAATCTACGATTAACAGATGATTCACAGTAAAAATGATGGGGTTCGATAATTGCCAATGATAAATAAACTTTTGCACAGCAGTAGTTTCAAGAGAATATCCATTTTTGTCGTCATTGCACTCGCTATTTATGCGATGAAAAGCATGATTAATTTAATTTTATTGACGTTCATTTTTGCCTTTTTAATGGACCGGTTAGTCCAATTCATTGAAGGTAAAATACCTCTGAACCGTAAGCTCATTGTCGTCATTTCCTATGCATGTATTGTTGGACTGCTTTCATATGGCTTGATTATGTATTTGCCGATGATTGTCGGTGAAATTACCGCTTTGATAAAGCAACTGACTACTTTTTATACAGCAAAGCATGATAATGCTGTGTTAAATTATATCGTTAAACGAATTGAAGAAATAAAAATTTCCAGTTATTTAGAACAAGGTTTTACCTTTTTATTAAAATATTTTACCGATATTAGTAAAATTGGGCTGCAAACATTATTAGCCCTGTTACTAAGTCTGTTCTTCTTGTTGGAAAAACCACGTTTAATTGAATTCACGAAGAAATTTAAAACGAGTAAAGTTGCTTCAATTTATGTTGAAATTGAATTCTTTGCCAAAAAATTCGTCAGCACGTTTGGTAAAGTGATTGAGGCACAATTAATAATTGCTGTTGTGAACTGTGTTTTAACAACGATTTCCTTGTGGATACTGAACTTCCCACAGCTGGGCGGTTTATCGATTATGATTTTCATTTTGGGACTGATTCCTGTTGCCGGTGTGATTATTTCCTTAATACCACTGGTGATTATCGCCTATAGTATTGGTGGAATGATAAAGGTTCTGTATATCGCGATTGCGATTGCCATCATTCATGGAATCGAGGCATATATTTTAAACCCAAATCTGATGAGTTCTAAAACAAATTTGCCTGTGTTTTATACGTTTATTGTGTTGATTTTCTCTGAGCATTTCTTTGGTGTCTGGGGGCTAATTATTGGGATTCCAGTATTTGTTTTCTTATTGGATGTCTTAGAGGTAACAGAGAGTAAAAAGGTTTAACCAAAAAGCCCATTTAGGGCTTTTTGTAATATAAAAATTGATAACATTGGACTTCGAGAAATGTCCAGCTCCAGGCGCCATCGGCTAGTGTACTTCGCTCTTCTCCTACGATAAGTCAACATCGGTTCGCTCCGCTCACCGTGTTTCCTTTATCTCAGTCGAAGCGCTCCAGTCCATACGCCGATAGGCGGGCGCCTTGCGCTTTTCTTATTTTAGCTGAAATCTGTTATGCTATCGGTATACATAGACAAGGAGGAGTATCCATGAGCGAATGTAAGATTAATCATTCACAGGAAGATGTTAAAAGTAAATATGAATCGCAGACAGCCTTTTTTCCAGAGGAAATGAAGCCATTATTTGATCAGTTTTTTGCCAAAGAGCATACACAGGAAATCTTAAATGAAGTCTTTCATTTATTGAAAAAATATGATTTGGCCACTGAGGAAGAAAAAAGTGAACGAACAAACCGGTTAAATATGGTGCTGAATAACCTGTAAATAGACCAGACCCCCGACTCTCAGGCACGGGGGTTTATCTTATTTTTAAGAAATAGGGTAGTTTAGAAAATATCAATGACTGCTTATTTTAATAACAGAAAAGAGGATACGATGGGAGAAATACTACGGCTTTTAAAACGCGGCAATAAATCGGCGATGCTCGCCGCAATTATTAATTCGATTATTTCAATTATTAAAGGTGTGGCCTTTATGTATACAGGCAATGTCGCCATGTTTGCGGAAACGATGCACAGTCTTGGCGATGCAGCAAATCAGTTTTTTGTGTTTGTCGGTTCTGCCTTAAGTAAAAAGGCACCGACGGAAAAATTCCCAAATGGGTTTGGCCGCTTAGTTAACCTTGTTCTTTTAGGGGCTGTGTTAATCGTCGGTATTATGGCGTTTGAAACGATTCGTGAAGGCTGGCATCATGTTGTCCATCCGACCGCATCCGACGGTTTTATCATCAATATCCTTGTATTAGGGATTTCCACGATCCTTGAATCCTTAGTGCTTTTTAAAGCAATGAAAGAAATATTGCATGATCTCGAAATAGAGGCAAGCGGCCCTAATGTGTTTGTTAAAAGCTTTGCTAATCTAGGAAGAGCGAAACCGGCAACGAAGCTTGTCTTCATGGAAGACCTCGTGGCAACGATTGGCGGTTTGGTAGCGATTATTGCCGTGGTTATTTCCTATTTCACGAAGTTCCATCAACTAGAAGGAATCGCCTCGATACTGATTGGTGCCATGATGTTTTTTGTCGTTGGCAAGGTCTTTTTGGACAATGCCGCAGGAGTTATTGGACAAGCTGATGAAGAAATGGAAGATAAGATTGGTGCTCTTGTTATGGCCGATCCAGATGTTTTGGATATTCAAGGAATTACCGTAATTAAAGAGGGTGAGGACCTGCATGTTGAAGTGGAGATTGAGGTAGATCCTAAAATGACAGTAGCAGCGGCCGATGATATTAAAGACCGATTAGAGGAAAAAATATTGGCAGAAAAAGGCGTCGTCGATGTCACGATTGAGTTTGATGAAGAAGATGGTGTAATGACTTGGCGGCCCAGTAATGAATCAACTAAGGAATAGGTAAGGTCTTGGGAAGGACGAATAAAAAAGCTTGTCGATTGGGAATCTATTCGTAAAGTACTTTTTTAGGAGGACTGCAAAATGGGTGGGCATAGCATAAGGTTAACCAGTTCGGAAATCGGCGGATTATGGGCTGCCTACCTTCAGGAGAATATGGCTGTTTGTTTATTAACCTATTTCCTGCATCACAATCAAGATGAACAAATAAAGGGAATTTTGCAGAAAGCCTATGAGATATCTAAAGGACATGTTGCCCAGATTACGAGTATTTTTAAGGATGAGGGTATCCCTATACCCGATGGGTTCTCGGAAAAAGACTTAAATTTGACAGCACCGCCATTATTTTATGATATGTTTGGTTTAAGCTTTGTCTACTCTATGAGCAGAATGGGCATGGTTAACACTAGTTTTATTACAGTGAATACAGCCCGTAAAGATGTGATGGATTTTTTTGTGACGATGCTCCAACAAACGACGATGTTATATCAGCAAGCAACAACCTTAATGCTTGAGAAGGGAGTCTATGACCGGCCGCCATTGATTCCCTATCCGGATCAAGTTGAGTATGTTGAAAAACCATCCTATATTAGTGGATTTTGGAAAAAAAGACCGTTAAATGTAGCTGAAATTACGGAAGTCTTTTTTAACACTGAGCGGAATTATTTTTCAATCTTACTATGTATGGGCTTACTTCAAGTAGTCAAGGATAAAGAAATTCATGATTATATCGCTGAAGGTAAGAAAATTTCTGAAAAACAAATTAACACCTTTAATGATATCCTTATGAGGGAGGAGCTGTTAGGGAACGTGTGTGTCAGTTTGGATGTAACGGATTCAACGGTCTCACCGTTTTCAAATCGGCTTATTGTTACATTGTTCCACTCCTTGAACAGCATTGATGTTACTTTAATAGGACATGCGTTGTCATTGTCAATGCGAACGGATTTAGCTGTTTATTATGAAAAGTACATCCTTGAAATTTTACTTTATTCCGCCAAGGGCTTTGAGATGATGGTGGAGCGCGGTTGGATGCTAAAGCCACCGCATGCTCCAGATAGAAGAAAACTTCAGAATTAATAGGGAAAGGTTCGCTAATTCAGCGAACCTTTTCTTATTCCCATGGTTTACTCGTGGTAAAATAACTCGCCAATTCTTTACTGTTTTTCCTGTGCTGTTTCCGCTTTTCGGCCCGTTCGTGTCCAGTTTCATAAAGCTTTTTTTCCTCTTCCGTTTCCGGAATAATCTTAGGGACTGCAGTAGGTTTCCCATTGTCATCTAGGGCAACAAAGGTCAAAAAAGCAGTTGCAGCAATTTTTCGATCACCAGAAATGAGATTTTCGGCAATAATTTTTACAAACACTTCTATGGAAGAGGTGCCGGTCCAAGTAACGAAGGATTCGAAACAGACGGAATCCTTTGGTGTAATCGGGCTAAGAAAATCAACCGAGTCAGTCGATGCGGTGACACACTCCCTCCGGCAATGCCTGGTCGCCGAAATAGAGGCAAGCATGTCAACATCACTCATCAGCTTTCCGCCAAACAATGTATGATGGTTATTGACATCGTTAGGAAAAATCCTGCTGGTTCTCACTACTCTTGATTCATTACAAGTTTTTGCTTCCATCAAAATCCCTCCAACAATCTGTTACTCATTTGTGGTTCATATTAAAAATATAATCAAACTTGATACAGTGATAAATCTCCATTATTAATGATATCATAACTAGTTTACCGGAAAATAAAACGAAAATTCTCTTTGAAGCAACGAAGATGGAGTAAATCACTGTTTATTCATCCATAATAAACCCATGAATCGCCAAATGGAATAGAGGAAGATGGGATTAGCTGTGAAATATAAAATATTATTGTGGTTTACTTCTATTTTCATCGGTACGGCAGGCTGCCAAAACCATGTACATTTACTACAACCCAACCATGATGTTTCCGCTTATTATGAAAATAAACAGGAGGAAACAAATTTTCAACGAAAGATAAGAGCCTATTTAAATTCAAACCATATTAATGGCAGTGTAGCTATTGTAAAGGAGAAGGAAATAATTTTTCATGAGGGTGTGGGATTTGCAGATTTTAACCAACGAATCGAAAATCAACCAGGAACCGCCCATCCTATTGCATCCATTACGAAGTTGATCGTCGCTGCTAGTATTATGCAGCTTCAGGATAAACGGAAATTAACGATTCAAGATTCTGTTGCAACTTATATTCCAGACTTTCCAAATGGGAAGAAGATAAAAATCATCCATTTATTAAACCACACGTCTGGAATCCAAGCACCCCTTTGGCAGACAGGAAACAAGAAACCAGTAGAAATAGTGCAGAAGTTGGCTACAAAAACGATTAGATTTCCAGCGGGGACACAATGGAATTATAATGACATCAATTATTTGGTCCTAGGGTTTATTGTCGAAAAGGTTTCGGGGGTACCACTGCATGAATATATTCAAAAGAATATATTTAATAAGGCCTCGATGCGACATTCGGGTTTTATTACCGAGGAGCAAGCGGACTCACATTATTCAACAGGCTATCTAAAGATCGGAAATCAATTGATTCCGGCTATGCAATTGAAGACTGATGTGCTTTTTGGGTGTGGCGATATTTATGCTACTGTCCTTGATTTGTGCTCTTTCGATCAGGCGTTAATGAATGGAAAACTTGTTTCCCAAGATAGTTTAAAGGAAATGCTGACTCCAGGGCCAAAGTCAAAGTATGGTTTAGGCCTCTATGTGGCAAATGACAAAGTTTATAGCCGTGGTATCGTAGGCGGCTGGGAATCATTTCATGTCTATTTTAAAAATAAAACCACCATGGCGATTCTCTTGAATGTTCGTGACAAAAGAGTAAATATCCATCAGGTTTCGAAGGATCTTTATAAGATGATTATGTGATACTTCAGTCAGAGGTCATCCTACCCGTTAATACGTGATAAATTTTAGTGAATGACAGACATTTATGATACAGTACAGATATCAATGATTATAGTTGGGAGGCCCATGGGATGAGTTTACAAGTACAGATTATGAAAGAATTACATGTCACACCAAACATCAACCCGAAAGAGGAAATCCGTAAGCGGATTGACTTTTTGAAAAATTATTTGTTGAAAACAAAGGCAAAGGGGTATGTGTTAGGAATCAGCGGTGGTCAGGATTCCACTCTCGCCGGACGGTTGGTGCAGCTTGCTGTTGAGGAGCTGAGGAGTGAGGGAAACGAGGCTTTGTTTATTGCCGTTCGTCTTCCCTATGGAGTTCAACAGGATGAGGAAGATGCCAAAAGAGCTTTGGACTTTATCCGTGCTGACCGGGAATTGGTTTTTAATATCAAGGCAGCTGTTGATGAAGTACAAATGGAATATAATTCAAGCATCCAGGTCGACAGTTTAAGCGATTATCAAAAAGGAAATGTGAAGGCTAGAATGAGAATGATCGCCCAATATGCCGTCGGTGGCATGGAAGGGCTGCTTGTGGTCGGTACAGATCATGCAGCAGAAGCAGTTACAGGATTTTATACAAAGTATGGTGACGGAGGGGCAGATCTCCTTCCATTAACAGGCCTGACCAAAAGGCAGGGGAAAGCCTTGTTAAAGGTGCTTGGTGCAGAGGAATCTCTCTATTTAAAGGTGCCGACTGCAGACCTGCTCGACCATAAACCAGGCCAGGCCGATGAAACCGAATTGGGTATTACCTATGATGAACTGGACGATTATCTTGAAGGAATGTCTGTTTCCCAAGAGGTCTCCGAGAAAATTGAAAAGCGGTATCTCATCACCGAACATAAACGTCAGCTTCCCGCAACGCTGTTTGATAAATGGTGGAAATAATGTTGGAACGTGGAGGAATTGCCAAGCCAGGGAAAAAGCGTAGAATCCAACAATATTAAACATTATCTGCTGAACCTATCAGGATACTCTGATAGGTTTTTATTTATATAAATGGGTAAAATAATTTTAATTCTATTTTCTTTGACAGAAAAGAAGGGATGTAATATGATTATTAAATCCAAGAAAATCAATAGGAATTAGGAGGTTTAAAGAGTGAAAAAATTATCTGTCATGTTTGCACTTTTATTGAGCTTTATGTTAATTCTTTCAGCTTGTGGCACTAGCGGTGACAAAGCCACTAACGATAACAAGAAATCCGTAACCAATCAGTCTGCAGATTTATTGAAAACTGTAAAAGCCGATGGAAAGATATTAATTGGAACAGAAGGTACATATGCTCCGTTTACATTCCATGATGCCAGCGGAAAACTAACTGGCTTTGATGTCGAGATTGCCGAAGAGGTTGCGAAGCGTTTAGGGGTGAAAGCTGAATTCAAGGAAACGCAATGGGATTCTTTGTTTGCCGGACTTGATGCGAATCGTTTTGATATGATTGCTAACCAGGTGGGAATTCGTCCAGACCGACAAGAAAAGTACGATTTCTCTGATCCATATATCACTTCAGCAGGCGTCCTTATCACACTTAAGGACAACGATAAAGTAAAAGCATTTGAAGACATCAAAGGCTTAAAATCCGCTCAATCACTGACAAGTAATTATGCTGATATGGCAAAAAAGTATGGCGCTAATCTTGTTGGTGTAGACGGATTTACCCAAGCAGTCGATCTGATCACTACTAAGCGTGTTGATGTAACAATCAACGATAAAATTGCCTTTTTAGATTACAAAAAGCACAAGCCAGATGCCCCAGTTAAGATTGTGGCAACAGAAGCTGATGCTTCACACAGTGGCTTTATGTTTAGAAAAAACAGTGCGACCCTTGTGGATGCTGTTAACAAAGCGTTAAAAGATATGATTGATGATGGTACCTACAAAAAAATCTCTGAGAAATGGTTTGGTGAAGATGTACTTAAATAGTATTTTTGCTGACCCGGAAAGAACAGCTAGATTAGTTGATATTGCCAAAACTTCCCTCCAGCCGCTGCTGGAGGGGGCTGTTATGAATACAATTCCATTATCGATTATTTCGTTTATTATTGGCTTGATTTTAGCTGTCCTGACAGCAATCGCCAGGATTTCGCAGGTGAAATTCTTTCAAATCATCGCTAGAATCTATGTATCAGCTATTCGTGGAACGCCATTATTAGTGCAGTTATTTATCATTTTTTATGGGCTTCCGAATATCGGCCTTACCATTGATCCATTTATTTCTGCTGTGATTGGTTTTTCCCTAAGCGTTGGAGCGTATGCCTCCGAAATTATCAGGGCTGCGATTCTTTCCATCCCGAAAGGACAATGGGAAGCGGGCTACTCGATTGGAATGTCTTATACCCAAGCGTTAAAAAGAATCATCCTACCGCAAGCTGCACGAGTGTCGCTTCCGCCATTATCTAATTCATTTATTAGTCTTGTTAAAGATACCTCCCTTGCATCCGTCGTCCTGGTAACAGAAATGTTTCGCCGCGCCCAGGAAATTACGGCAGCAAACTATGAATTTTTGTTGGTCTATTCCGAAGCGGCACTCATTTATTGGGTCATTTGCTTTTTCCTATCCGTGATTCAAGGGTTTTTGGAAAAAAGGCTGGAACGTTATGTGTCTTAATAGCCCAACAAGATGGGTTATGCCCCGTTAATATGGGAAAAAGGAGTTATTCAATGATTTCAATAAAAGGTTTATATAAACAATTTGGCCAATTAGAGGTATTAAAAGGAATTGACCTTCAGGTTGAAAAAGGGAATGTTGTTGTTGTCATTGGTCCATCCGGATCTGGAAAGACCACGATGCTCCGCTGTTTGAATGTACTGGAAACGCCTACGAAAGGTGTCATTCTAATTGAAGGTCAAAGCCTGGATTTTTCTAAAGCCGTCCCGAAGAGGTCCGTCGCATCATTTCGCCGTTTGACCGGAATGGTTTTTCAAAACTATAATCTTTTTCCTCATAAAACTGCCATTGAGAACGTCATGGAAGGACCGGTGATCGTGAAAGGTGTAGATAAAGAGGTCGCTCGGAAAAGAGCTAAAGTGTTGCTGGAAAAAGTTGGCCTTGGAGACAAAGTGTCTTACTATCCTGCCCAGCTTTCAGGCGGGCAGCAGCAGCGTGTCGGGATTGCCAGGGCGCTAGCGATGGAACCAGAGGTCATGTTGTTTGACGAGCCGACGTCAGCCCTCGACCCCGAGCTTGTTGGCGAGGTATTAAAAGTAATGAAGGACCTCGCTCAAGAAGGGATGACGATGATTGTAGTTACCCATGAGATGCGCTTTGCCCGCGAAGTAGCAGATGAAGTCATATTCATGGACGGTGGCGTCATCGTCGAAAGAAATAAACCTGAAGAGATTTTTACTAATCCAATAGAGGAACGAACTAGAAAGTTTTTGAATATGATTCAGTAAGGTGTTGTAGCTCAAAAGCTATGGCACTTTTTTTGTTGAAGGGAAATAAGAAGTTAGCCCGTTGAAGAAAGGGTATTCCATTGACCGAAAAAGGAAAAAAGGAGCCCGAGCGGTAAAAGGAATAGTGTTCCATTGACCGAAAAAAGAAAAAAGAAGCTCGAGGGGTAAAAGGAATAGCGTTCCATTGACCATAAAAGACAAAAATGGCATCTCGACTAGCATTTCTCGAAATTTGTCGAAGATTGTTAGGTGTTCTTAATTGGAAGAAAATGATAAAATATATCTAGAAAGTGAAACCTATTTCATTTTTATCCGTATAATCTAACATACATAACACAGAGGAAGGGAAGGATGCATCATGCTTGAATTTTACTGAAATCTTAAACCCACAATTCACTTTCCTTTTTATGTGACAATAATCAAAAATAAGGATTGATGCGCATGGAACCTTTTAGCATTCCTTTAGAAACGATTTATTTGTACGGGTTAATCATTTCGGGTGTTTTAACCGTTTTGTATGTGTTGTTCGCCGATGTCTTTCATTTTCATGGAGCCGGAGACGGAGGATTGCATTTTCTAAACCCAGTCTTAATTTTTGCCTTCGTGACCGTCATGTCTGCAAGCGGCTTCCTATTTGAAAGACTATCATCACTGCATTATTTACTCATTTTGGGCATCTCGGCAGGTGCTGCTTTTATTCTAGTAACCTTATTAAATGTTTTTGTTCTCGTACCGTTATCGTCTGCAGAGGAATCCCTTGTCTATAAAGAATCAGATTTGCAAGGCCGGGTTGGGACCGTGATCACGGCGATACCAGCCAATGGTTTTGGCGAAGTGATGATTGATAGTACGAGTGGCAGAATTGCCAAACCAGCTTCAAGCTTTGATGGTGATGAGATTCCAAATGGCGCAGATGTACTCGTGGTTCAGGTGAAAAATGGCGTACTGGAAGTAACGGTCCACCATCAATTAGAGAGTTTTATCTAGAGGGGGTAATAAGAAATGGATTTTAACATTATTTGGATCATTATCGGGATTGTTGTACTTATTCTAATTGTTTTAATCGGCGTCTTTGTCACCAAGTACAGAACGGCCGGACCGGACGAGGCACTGATTGTAACGGGAAGTTTTCTTGGTAACGGCAGTGTCCATGTAGATGAATCTGGAAATAAAATCAAAATCATCCGCGGCGGCGGTAGCTTTATTTTACCGGTATTCCAACAGGCTAAGCCGCTAAGCTTGCTATCTAGTAAACTAGAAGTTACCACACCTGAAGTTTACACGGAGCAGGGTGTACCCGTCATGGCTGATGGTGTCGCAATTATTAAAATTGGCAGCTCGATTAGTGAAATTGCGACAGCTGCTGAACAATTTCTTGGAAAGCCAAAAGAAGATCGTGAGAGTGAAGCAAGAGAAGTTCTTGAGGGTCATTTACGATCGATTCTTGGCTCGATGACTGTTGAAGAAATTTATAAAAATCGTGATAAATTTTCTCAAGAGGTTCAAAGGGTTGCCTCACAAGATCTTGCGAAAATGGGCTTGGTAATTGTATCCTTTACGATTAAAGATGTTCGTGACAAAAATGGTTACCTTGATTCACTTGGTAAACCTCGAATTGCTCAAGTTAGAAGAGATGCCGATATTGCCACTGCTGAGGCAGAAAAAGAAACGCGGATCAAAAAGGCCGAGGCTGCAAAAGAAGCGAAGCGTTCAGAATTAGAAAGGGCAACAGAAATTGCCGAAGCGGAGAAAGTCAATCAGTTGAAAGTCGCTGAGTTCCGCCGTGAACAGGATATCGCAAAAGCAAAAGCTGACCAAGCCTACGATCTTGAAAGTGCCCGTTCGAAGCAGGATGTAATGGAACAAGAAATGCAAATCAAGATTATTGAAAGACAAAAACAAATTGAATTAGAAGAAAAAGAAATTCTTCGTCGTGAACGCCAATACGATTCTGAAGTGAAGAAAAAAGCCGATGCTGACCGTTATTCCGTTGAGCAATCCGCGGCTGCCAACAAGGCAAGGGAAATGGCTGAAGCGGAAGCTAATAAGTACCGGATTGAAGCTATGGCAAAGGCGGAAGCAGAGCGAATTCGCCTCGATGGTCTTGCAAAAGCGGAAGCACAAAAGGCACAGGGTTCATCAGAAGCAGAAATTATTCGCTTAAAAGGTTTGGCAGAAGCAGAAGCGAAGGAAAAAATCGCTGAAGCGTTCGAGCAATTTGGTCAAGCGGCTATCTTGGACATGGTTATCAAAATGCTTCCTGAATATGCGAAGCAAGTGGCAGCCCCATTATCCAATATTGATAAAATCACCGTTGTCGATACGGGCGGCGGTTCTGGAGAAAATGGCGGTGCTAATAAGATTACCAGTTATGCAACTAATCTAATGGCCAGCCTTCAAGAATCATTAAAGGCTTCAAGTGGTCTTGATGTGAAAGAGCTAATCGAAAACTACTCTGGTAAATCTAACGTAAGAAGAAGCATTGAGGAACTAACAGAAGAGGTTAAAAAGAAAGACGAATAAGCACATAAAAATCCTTATCGGCATACGATAAGGATTTTTTTACGTTATAAAACAATCTCAAAGGTTGTTCCAGCATATTTGCTACTGGTTACTGCAACCGTCCCTCCATGTGACTCAACCAATTGTTTTACAATTGCCAGTCCCAGTCCTGTACCTCCAAGTGAACGTGCTCGGGATTTATCGACACGGTAAAACCGCTCAAAAATCCGTGGTAGATCTTCTTCGGGAATGCCCCGCCCTTGGTCGATCACTTTAATGTGCGTTTTTCCACTTTCTTCACTAACAATGAGGCTTATTTTTGTAAACGGCTCCGAATATTTACGCGCATTATCGAGCAGATTGAGGATTACCTGCTCAAACCGGATAGGGTCTATTTGTGCATAGAGACCGGCCGAGCACTCAAGAAAAAGCTCCAAATGATGTTCTTTCAGTGCCGGTGAAACCTTTTCAACAATTGACTGGAAATAGGGCTGTAAATGAACTTCTTCTTTTTCAATCGAAAAAGTATTTTCATCCATTTTGGCAAGATTGAATAATTCCTTCACGAGTTTTGAAAGTTTGACAGATTCTTCAAAAATAATCCCTAAATAAGTATCCTTGTCCGCATCGCTTGTATCCTGGCGCCGAGCAATGTCTGCATAACCCTTTATATAAGTTAGCGGTGTCCGAAGCTCGTGGGAAATGCTTGCTAGGAACTCATTCCGTTCATTTTTTAAAATATCTAAATCACTTGCGAGCACCCTAATCGATTCACCAAGTCCACCTATTTCGTCCTTTCCGAGTTTCGGTAAGGACACAGACAGCTCGCCTTTACTGATTCGTTTCGTTGCTTCACTTATCTGAATGAGCGGGTGGGTAACAACCCTTGTCAAAAAAGTAATGATAATCATCATAAATAATAGCGAAAGCACACCCGCAAGCAGAAAATGCTGGTTAAGTTCGGAAATCAAATTCTTGATTTTTAACGTATTTTGAAACATGTAGATATAGCCGTTAACCTTGTTGTCTATTACTACAGGGCTGATCGATGAGATATAAGTGGCTTTTTTCCAGTCATCCTCTAAGATTAAGCCTGCATGCGGTACATTCTTTGGCGTTGATTTCATGATCTTTTTCATTTCATCTGTAACCTTATTAGACGACATATAAATCGTTCCATTTGGGTTTGTGAGAATGACCTGCGAATCCGTCCGTGCTTCCATCATGGCAATATGCTTAATTGTTTCTTCATGAAAGGAAACCTGGAGAACCTCGCGGTGGTTATTTCCCCGAGTCTGAAGAGCGGACAACTCGTCATGAACACGGGAATGAATAATATTATTATGCAAAAAAAACATCGAAATAGATTCTAATAGAAAGATAGCAACAAAGAAAAGTAGGCCAATTTTAAAAGAAATTTTATTCATTGATTTCAGCACCTCACTATTTAGAATACTACATGTTTAGTTGTGAGGAATCCTTATTTTGTAGCCATTTTTTAAAAAATAAAAAAAAATGGAAGTTAGCACTCTAGTCGCTGAGCTTGTGCTGGCCAATTTTCTAAGTTCAATTTTATTAATTCCTAAAAAAAAAGTGGGCGCCCCGCCGAACGGGACACCCTTACTATATAAAAAAGAGAGGTTAAATTTGGGATGAGAATTATGGTTGATAACCATGTACTTCATCAAAGAGTTGATAGCTTTACCCTTGGGGGTCCTTTAAGCTTTCTCCTCTATCCTAACTACAGTTATATCTTATCGAGAAAGATTGAAGATGTTATGAAGAAGTTGTGGTGAATTTGTGAAGTTACAAAAATCACAGACCCAAGATGATATAGTAAAGATATGGGGAGTGATAATAATGAAAATATTATTAGTTGACGATGAACGTAGAATAATAGAAGTTCTCGAAGCTTACCTTGAGAGAGAAGGCTATGAAATTCATAGCGCCGATAATGGAATTGACGCCTTGAAAAAGGCTAAAACAATAAATCCTGACCTCATTATCTTAGACTTAATGCTTCCTGATATTTCTGGTGAAGAGGTTTGCCGCTTAGTGAGAAAAGAGTCAGATGTTCCTATAATTATGCTGACCGCAAAATCAGCTGAGGATGATCGCATCAACGGAATTGTTATGGGAGCAGATGACTATTTATCCAAGCCATTCAGCCCCCGGGAAGTGGTCGTTCGTGTTCAAGCAATTTTAAGACGAGTGAAAAAGTCTGAAAAGGTTGAACGTCTTGAATTCAATGGAAGAAAACTAGCGATTGATCTAATCAAAAAGGAAGTAACTGTAAACGGAGATTCCGTTACCTTGACTCCGATTGAATATAAACTATTAACCAATATGGCAGTGAATCCCGGCCGCGTATACAGCCGGATGGATTTATTAGAGAAAATTCAGGACGAAGGCATGTTTTATGAAGGCTACGAACGCAGTGTTGATACACATATCAAAAACCTTCGAAAAAAGATCGAATCAGATTCACGGCAGCCGGACTTTATCGTGACCGTTTTTGGGATGGGCTATAAATTTGGAGGGGTACTAGATGCTGCAAACGCTTCGGTCTAAGATTCTATTTTATTTAGTGCTTATCTCGATGATTGGGATATTAATCGTCAGCTTTTTTATCCAATATGGCTTTGAAGAGAGTTTTAATAGCTATTTGGACCGCAACCGCGAAAAAAAGATTGATCGAGTGATTACGGAAATTGAAAAGGATTATAAAAAAAATGGCCATTTTACCACCGATCCGGTGTCTGGGTTGCTCCACGAGCATGCGATGACTGATCAGCTTTATTTTCAATTGTATGATCGGTTTGGTCAATTGCAAATGGATTCTTCCAACATTCGCGGAATGTTAAATAGCTTAGGGTTAACGGAACCGGCACCAATCGGAGAAGAGTGGCACTCTAGAACTTATACGATAAAAGTCAATAATGCGATTATCGGAAAGCTCGTGGCTCTCTACCCGAAAGGCTTAATTGACGATGAATACACATTTATTCAAACAATCCAATTGTACATCTATGCGGCGGTATGCTTGACGATTGTACTCGCCATTATATTTAGTATGCTTTTTTCAAAAAAATTAACATTTGGTTTGAAAAAGCTTTCCTTTGCGGCAGGTGAGCTGCAGCAGCATAACCTTGATATTCGGATTCCGTTGTCGGGCCTGCCTACCGAGGTAAAGCAGATTGCTATCTCCTTCAATAACTTGGCGGAGTCACTTGCGAAGGAAGAAATGCTTCGGAAACAATTTACTGGTGATCTTGCCCATGAACTGAGGACACCACTTGCCACATTAAGAAGTCAAATCGAAGCCTTTCAGGACGGGATTTGGGAGCCGACCCCGCAGCGCCTGCAGACGAGTCATGAAGAGCTAATGCGCTTAGTAAGGCTCGTCAATGAATTAGAAAAACTACTTGCAGCGGAAAATCCGCAAATTAGACTGGAAAAAATTGAGCTAGAAGCAGGAAGTGTGCTGGCAGCTTTATGGGAAATTTTTATGCCATTGTTTAAGGAAAAGGGGGTCGGGCTTTATATTGAAGAACCGCAGCAGGAGGAAATGTTTGAGGCGGACAAGGACCGCTTAATGCAAATCCTGTCAAACGTCTTAAATAATGCGCTGAAATATACGCCGGAAGGAAAAAATGTCACGATTTCGGTACAAACAGAAATGGAGGGCTATGTCGGCTTTAAGATTCAAGATGAAGGTTCAGGAATGAATGAGGACGATATCCCGCATATCTTCGAACGCTTCTACCGCGGTGACAAATCACGCGACCGCAAAACAGGTGGCGTTGGCATTGGACTCTCGATTGTAAAGGCGTTGATGGATGCCCATAAAGGAGTCATCAAGGTGAAAAGCAGGTTGAATAAGGGGACAAGTATTACCTTATGGTTTCCGCAGGAGGACTAGCAAAAGGATGGATCGCAATCCTATTTTTCATAGGGGAGTAACAAAGAGGATAGGAAGGGTTTTACAGAAATGGGGTGCCAATCATCTTGATAGGCGCCCCATTTCTCTCACTCTCCTACTAATTCCTTAACATTATAAACTTTGCCACTTTCAACATTACCGCTAATAACTAAGTCTACTAGTGCATTAGCCACCACATCTGCCTGCAACAACATATTATTTTCCTTAAATTCTTTAAACCTTTCTAGTTCCTTAAACGCATTCTTTGATGAAGACCTAATTGTTTCCTGCATATTTGTATCCATAATGCCGGGGCTAAAGGCAATAATTTTATTATCCGTTTTCATTTCCGCTTGCTCTAATGCGGCCGTTTGTGTGAACATATTTAACCCAGCCTTTGAGCTGCAATACACACTCCAGCCTTCAATCGAGCGGATTGCTGCACCTGAGGTTACATTAATAACTTGGACCTTTGTGTTGGTCAACTGTGCTTTACTAAAAAATAAATTAGTGATGAGGATTGGTGCAATTAAATTTACTTGAATGTTTCGAATGGTTGGAGTTTGATCTAAATTGCCAACCGTTTGGATTGGTTCAATCACACCTGCGTTATTAAATAGAAGAATTTCCTTTGGATCCTTTTGAAAAAGACAGTGAGCTATATCCATAAATACTTCCTGGACCTCTTTTTCTAATGAAAGATTACAGGAAAAATGGTTATAGTACAGGCCTTTTTCTAATGCCATCCTTTTGATTTCTTCATTTTCTGTCCGGGATACGGAAACAATCGCAATTTGTTCATGGATGAGTCGTTTCGCAATGGCTTCACCTAAACCTTTTGATGCACCGGTAATAATTGCATACTTCATGAAAATCCCCCTACGAGCCAGTATAATGATCAAAATATATATCTTATCACCTATTTTATTCTTCAAGGAAATTTTAATCAATTCATAAAAAAACTACCATGAGTTTCAACTCCCAACCCATGCATGGAAATGAATGGATGATGAGTTGTACACCAACATAATTAAGGCGGTGTGAACAGAGATTAGCTTCACGCCTCCAAAATAGTAATGAATTTGTTTACTCAGACTAGATATACTGATACATTATTGCGGCGCTCCGCCCCTTATCCACAAAAAAAGAGCAGCTCCGAAAGGAACTGCCTTCAACGTGCAAGGGGATAGAATTTCTTCCACTCATTTAGGAAGGATGAAGTGGAAGAATTAGGATGTTCTAGGACCCGAGGGGTGGGTCCGGATTGTTTTACTTCACCATTCACGATAATCGCAAGTCGATTCGTGAGGTAATTAATCTCCATTAAATCATGGCTGACATACACAGCCGTGGTTTGGGCCGTTTCAATAATGCCCTTGAAATCTTCCATTAATTTAATTTTAGTCGGAAAGTCTAAAGCTGAAAATGGTTCATCGAGAAAAAGGATTTCTGGCTCAACAATCATTGCCCGCGCTAAGTTGACTCGTTGAGCCTCACCGCCGGATAAGTAAAGCGCATTTTTTTTCGCCAAATGGCTGATTCCAAACAGCTCCATCCAATACTCCACTTTTTCATTAATGACAGCTTTTGAAATCTTTCTTAAGGTTAAGCCAATCGCGATATTGTGAAACACAGTTCCATCTAACAGTAAGGATTGCTGCAGGGCAATTGAAAACTTCCTCCGTAACTCAATCGGTGCATTCCCGATAGGAATGACCTGCCCAAGGTAGAGGATTTCACCACTCGTTTGCTGCTCTAGAAACGATACCACCTTAAGTAGAGTGCTTTTGCCGGCACCGTTAGGTCCCATAATTCCGAGAAATTCTCCAGCGTTGATCTGGAATTCAGGAATATCAAGAATCGTTTTATTTTGGGCTTTAAAAGTGATATTCTTCAGCTGAATTAACGGGTTCATGATATTCGCTTCCTTTGCTGTAAAAATGTTAACGCAGCCGTAATTAACAGGGCAACGGATAATAAAATAAACGAAAGGGCTAAGGCAATGTCAAAGTTTCCTTTTGAAACTTCCATCACAATCGTCGTTGTTAAGATGCGGGTGTCACCCAGAATATTTCCGCCGACCATCATCGCGGCCCCAACCTCGGCAATGACCCTGCCAAAGCCAGCCATAATTGCAGCCAAAATCGCAATTTTTAATTGCTTAATTAGGATTATAAATGTCTGAAACTTTGTTGCTCCAAGTGCTTTAATTTGCAGGAGCATTTTATCGCTGATTTGCTGAAATGCCGTGCAGGTTAGGCTTGTGACGATTGGCAGGCTTACTAAAATTTGGGCCATCACAATCGCTGTCGGCGAATAGAGCAAGGAAAGGTCACCTAACGGACCGGAGCGCCATAACAGCATCGTAATCCAAAGCCCGGCAACAACAGGCGGCAAGCCCATACCGATATTAATAAATAATAATAGTATTCTGCGACCCTTAAATCTAGTTAAACCAAGAAAAATTCCAAACGGCAATCCTATTAGAGTACTAATCAGAATGGAAATAAGACAGACTTTAAGTGTTAGCCAGGTAATTGCATAAACTTCCTGATCACCGGAAAGAATCATTTCTATCGCTTTTTTTAGTCCATCAATGAGCAGTTCCATCAATAATGCCTCCAGGATTCCCTTAAGAAGTATGGATAGGAAGGAGGACTCAGCTATAGAGAATGGGTCCCCTTTCCTTGTCAAAAATTATTCAGTGTACTTATAGAATAATGATTGACCGTATTCTTTCTTACCAAAGCTTTCAATTACATCTTGAGTTTTGCTATTTACCATAAATTCTACAAATTTTTCGGCATCTTTGCTATTAATCTTGTCATGTTTTTCAGGATTTACTTGCATAACATGATAGATATTCATTAAATCTTTGCCGCCTTCAACTACGATTTGTAGAGTGTCTAAATTTTTCTCTTGTGCCAGCCATGTAGCACGGTCTGTTAACACATAACCTTTTTTCTCAGCTGCAACCTGCAATGTTTGCCCCATTCCTTGTCCAGTTGATACATACCAATCACCGGCAGGCTTGATGTTATCAGCCGTCCAAATACCAAGTTCTTTTTTATGTGTACCAGAGTCGTCACCGCGGGAAACAAAAGTAGCTTTGCTGTCTGCCAATTTTTTGAACGCTGCTTTAATGTCATCGCCGCTGACACCTGCTGGATTATCCTTCGGTCCAACTAAAATAAAGTCATTATACATTACACGTTTGTAGTTAATCGCATCGCCTGCATCGACAACCGCTTTTTCAGATGCTGGAGCATGAACAAGAAGGACATCTGCTTCCCCTTTTGTTCCCATTTCTAATGCTTGTCCTGTGCCTACTGCAATCGTTTTTACTTTTACATTATTTTCTTTTTCAAACATCGGGATTAGCACATCCAGCAAGCCGCTGTCCTGTGTACTTGTCGTTGTGGCAAGGATCATTTCCGTTGGGGCTGCTTTAGGTGCTGGCTTTTTCTCTTTTGCCACTGCGTCTTTTGTCTCTGTGTTCCCACATGCTGATAATATTAGTAGCATAAAAGCAAATAGGACTGCAAAATAGCGTTTTCTTAACATGTTGTTTCCTCCGTTTTACTAGTTTGATAGGTGATTTTTCCTAATTCTGAAATGGAATATCCCTCCAAATCAGTTAAGCTATTTTTAAAGTTGTTCGACTGTAAGTAGTGGATCAACTTTGTTAAGCTTTGCTTGTTTTCATCGGTAAAACGAAAAACAAGGTCAAAATTTTCTTTGGCCACTGGAATGAAATCAAGTCCTAAGTGGCTGGCAGCAGACTGAATCCCAAAGGTAACATCAGCCATGCCTCTGCTTATGTAGGAAGCTGCTGACAAATGGTTCCATTCTTCGCTTCCGTAACCGTTAATTTTACTCGGATCAATTCCATAGCTTAAAAGCTTTGAGTCGAGTAAGAATCTTGTGCCCGCCCCCTTTTGGCGGTTAATAAATTGAACATCTTTCCTAGTAAGATCATGAAAGTCTTCGATTTTTTTCGGATTGCCTTTGGCAACGATAAAACCTTGTTCTCTTGCGGCCAATCTTAGTACCAAAATCGATTCGTAAACAAAAAGCTGATGGATAAAAGGCAGATTATATTCTTGTGATGTTGGATCTAATAGATGAATGGCGGCGATATCGCATTGACCGCGGTACAGCATCATTAAACCTTCTAAACTCCCGATGTAGGAAGGCTGGATTTGTAGATTTAATGTATTTGTCGCTTGTTTTATGAAATGCTCAACAAGAAAGTCATGGCTGCCTGATAGTCGAATCGATAGAGACGGAATAATAGGAATTGGTTCAGACAAATGTTTCTTTGCTGGAGCTTTTGTGTTTTCCTTATATCTTTCAAGCTCTGCGTGCTCAATCCGCATTTTATTGCCAATTTTAAAGGCCTGCAACTCACCTCTTTTTATCAGCTCATAAACAGTATGTTTTGAGATTTGAAAAAGTTGCGCCACTTCATCGGGTGTATAAGCCTTTTCTTCCATAAGTAAGTAAACCTCCTTTTTTCCAATTTTAAAATGAATATGTTAAAGAGCAAGTGACTTTTGTTAAGTTTCGTTAAGTTTCATTATGTTTTGTTTAGAAATGTCACCAATTGTTCAAAAAATCTTGGATATGGAACCTTATTAACGGAGGAGTATTTTAAAAAAAGAATCATCGATTGTATGAAATTCACAATTTTTTCATAAATTTTACTCATTGTTCAATGGTGAGCAAGGAAGTTTGTTGTAATATAATAGGAGAGGAAAAAAATTGTGATTAAAGGGAAGGGATGTACATGTCAAAGCTTATTTATATAACGGTCAATCCAAAACCTGATAAGAAACTTTCAAGAGGAATGCAGATCGGGGAAGTATTTTTAGAAGAGTTCAAAAAAGAACAACCGGATGTTGAAATTGAGCACATGCACTTATATGATATGGATATCCCGGAAATCGATATGGACCTATTATACGCTCGGGCAAAATTATCCTTTATGGGTTATACAAAAGAGCAGCTTTCTGAAGCAGAGCGAACAAAGCTTGAAAAAATGCATGCGCTAGCTGACCGCTTTATCGCTGCTGATTACTATGTATTTGTCACACCAATATGGAATCTTGGAGCACCAGCTATTTTAAAATCCTTTATGGATTGCCTATTTATTGCCGAAAAGACCTTTACGAACACAGAAAGTGGTCCAAAAGGACTTCTTACCGGCAGGAAGGCCATCCATATTCAAACACGTGGCGGCATTTATTCCACTGGTCCAATGGTTGAATTCGAATCCGGTGATCGTTATTTAAGAAAAGCACTTGAGTTTCTTGGCTTTGACCTTTTGGATACTGTTTTTGCCGAAGGAATGGATCATTTTCCAAAAATGGTGCCAGAAATCATGGAAAAGGCGAAAGAAAAAGCAGCAGAAGCAGCAAGAGAAATGGCGAAAGAAATTGTTACTGCATAATATAAAGCGACTCGATCTCTCGGGTCGCTTTTTTCATCTAAATACTACTCCTATTTGCGAAAAATCATTTTAGTTGCGAATTAGAGTAATTGATTTGCAAAAAGCGCACTCTTAATTGCATTTCAGTTTTCCCATAACAGTACTCGCTAAAATTTACCTGTAAATTGGAAAAACAATACGAGTAATCCTAATGCCCACACATAAATCGCAAATGGTTTTAATGAATGCTTTCTTAAGTAACCAATCATCCACTTCACCGCAATATAGCCAAAAATGGCTGACGAGACGATTCCAACAAGTAAGGCAGATAAGGATATTTCTTCTCCAGCTCCCCCCAATAAATCCTTCGTTTGCAGAACAATCGCTCCCGCAATTGCTGGTGTGGATAACAGAAATGAAAAGTAGGCAGCCGTTTCTCGGTCTAATTTTCGCCATAGGGCAGCTACGATTGTCATCCCAGAACGAGAAATCGCTGGCATAATTGCCACCGCTTGAAACGTACCGATGATCAATGCATCCTTATAGCTAATATCGTCCATTTTCTTAAAGCCATTTTTCACGGAATCGGCGAGCCAGAGGAATAACCCTGTAATTAAAAACTCCCAGCCAATCGTAACCCCCGTCTTCGAAATTTCTTCAATATAATCTTTAAAAGCCAGTCCAAAAATGACCGCAGGGATCGTCCCGACGATTAATAATAAGGTTAATTTACTAAATGGATTTTTGATAATTTTAATAAATTCATCCTTATAAAAAACAAGGACAGCCAACAATGTGCCGACATGAAGCATTGTATCTAGCAAAAGCCCTGCTTCCTGAAGGCCAAATAAGTTTCTTCCTAAAAAAAGATGTCCTGTACTTGAGATTGGCAAAAATTCCGTTAACCCTTGAATAATACCGAGAATAAGTGCTTCTAATTTTGTTAACATAGTTTCCCTCTCATTCCTAAATTACTCACAAGCCTGTACATTAAACATATGCCAAAATTACCGTTATCATGAAATTATTCTTTATTTTAGGATTAATTTACCAGAATGGTCAATGAAAATATCAGTAACAAAACAAAATAAGTGCAAAAGCTCTGTGATCTCCCATAAAATAGAAATATAGTATATATTGAAAAGGGGCGGAGCGCCGCAAAAATGAATCATTATATTGAATTTGAGTGAAAAATATACATTTTTTTACTTTGAATAAGTGCACACCGCCTTTATGGGCAGGGATCGTTCTCTGAATCATTTTCCATAGTATATGGTGGCGTGGAACGCCGTATCAGTTTTGAGAGGGGGAACTAGTTTGGAAAATAAATATCTACATTTTAATACTTCCATTGGTGTCAAGAAGCCAGAAAATATTCACAACAAGGACCAAGCCTGCCCTTTTTGTTTTAGGGAACAGCTTACCGACCTCATCGCAGTGGATGGCTCAATTATTCTTTTGAAAAATAAATATCCAGTTTTGGAGAATGCCTATCAAACGGTTTTAATAGAAACGGATGATTGCCATGCTGAATTATCGACTTACACGAAAGCACATTTACATAAATTAATCAGGTTCGGGATTAAGCATTGGCTTGATATGGAGGAAACCGGTGATTATCAATCGGTGATTTTTTTCAAAAATCATGGTCCGTTGTCAGGTGGGACGCTTGCCCATCCGCACATGCAGATTATTGGCTTACATGATATTGATTATAAAGAAAAGGTAAGCCAAGAAATGTTTGAAGGAATGGTAATCGACGAGTCGACAGAGGCCCGATTTACACTTTCGACTAAGCCTCGTGTTGGTTTTTATGAGTTTAATATCGAGATGGGAGATTCAAGTTATCAGGAACTGTTTTCGGAGTATCTGCAAACAGCTGTTCATTATATCCTGAATCATTTTCCATTCAAGGCTACAAGTTATAATGTATTTTTTCATCATTTTAATAGGAAGATTTACGCAAAAGTCGTCCCGCGGTTTGTGACGACCCCGTTATATATTGGATACGGTCTTCCACAGGTGCCGAATAACTTGGATTGGATGGCTAGTGAAGTGAAGCGAATTTATTTTAGCTGAAAAAAATTCACTTCAGTGTTTGTAAATAAAACCATTCACAGTTTAGAAGTTGTGATTTATCCTAATTAAAAATATAATGAATGAATGTACTAGTTCTTTTTTAAGGTGGAGACTCAAAATTGACTTCAAATAAAAACACAACTTCTAAACTGGATTATAGTCTTGTTCTTATACTATTACTTTTGTTTTTGGCCAGCTGTGCAGCAATTTATAGTGCGCAATCAAGCGGGCAATACGATAGAAACTTTTTAGTTATGCAAATTGCATGGTATGTCGTCGGCTGCATAATCATTGGCGTTGTTATGACCTTAGATTCTGATCAGTTACGAAAGCTTACCTGGTATGCGTATGGGTTTGGGATTGTTCTTCTTATCCTCTTAATCCTTGCACCGGAATCGATTGCTCCAAGAATTAATGGCTCAAAAAACTGGTTTCAAATACGTGGGATAGGTACTATCCAGCCATCCGAGTTTGTCAAAGTATTCATGATATTAGCCCTGGCATGGGTCATAGAAAATCATCATCTTAAAAATGTCGTAAAAACGATTCAATCTGACTTATGGCTGTTAATTAAGATGGGAATGGTAACAATGCTTCCGTTATTGCTCATCATCAAGGAGGACTTGGGAACAGGGCTTGTCTTTTTAGCCATTTTATTAGGGATGATCTTTATTTCGGGTATTACCTGGAAATTACTTGTGCCCATTTTTTCAGTTGGTATTGTTCTTGTTGGTACGATTTTTTATTTTGTTTTATGGAATCCAGCCGTTCTTGAAAAGTATCTCGGGGTGCAGCAATATCAATTCGGCCGGATATATTCATGGCTTGATCCTTATAATTATCAAAGTTCGACCGGCTATCAGCTGACAAAATCTATGCTAGCGATCGGCTCAGGACAGACAAGCGGAAAAGGACTTGGAAACCGCGAAGTCTATTTGCCTGAAAGTCAAACGGATTTTATTTTTAGTGTTGTTGGCGAGGAATATGGTTTTATTGGAGCCAGTGTGTTAATCAGTTTGTTTTTCTTGCTGATTTACCATATTACAAAGGTTGGAATGGAAACAAAGAATAATTTTTACACCTATATATGTGTCGGTGTCATCAGTATGATTACCTTCCACGTTTTTCAAAATATCGGGATGACGATTGGCGTCTTGCCGATAACCGGTATTCCGCTGCCATTTATCAGCTACGGCGGAAGTGCATTAATGGGGAATATGATGGCGCTTGGCCTGATTTTTTCAATCCGCTACCATTATAAAAAATATATGTTTTCGACAACGGCATAAATTTACAAAAAGAGCGGCTCAGGCTTGCTCTTTTTTTATTGGTTGGAAAAGGGTTTTGGCGGAAATGTTGAGGAAGTTGGCGGAATCGAAAATCGGCGGAATAAAATGTCGGTTTGGCGGAATTCCAGCTCAAATCGGCGGAATCCCAGCTGAATTAAGCTCAATCCCCTTTATAAATTCACCCGATAAATAAAAACTGGCCAAACTAACAACAAGGACCGCCCAACAAGTAAAGGCGGTCCCACAACTCTATTCTTATTTTTTCAAAAAGATTTTTTCAATATCATCCAGCATGAGGTTGGCTGCAAGCACGCCACCAGCTGTATTCCAAATTGTATCATTAACCTTGTGGACTTCACCTTTCTTAGCTACTTCCAGGTTCTTGAATAGAGGGTCTGCAATCCATTCCTTTTCCAATTCAGAACTTTTTCCATCCCCAGTTTCGTATGTGAAATAGAAGAGGATATCACCATCCATGGCAGGAATCCGTTCTTTCGTAACGTTTCTTTCTGCAAAATCATCCACATTTTGACTTTCTGGACGAGCGAAGCCAAGATCATTTAAAATGACTCCTGAGAAAGTATCCTTATGATAGATACGAACCTCTCCAGCCATAAAACGAACCATAGAAACCTTCATATTTTTTTTGTCGCCAAGTTTTTCTTTGATGTTAGCAATGCGAGATTCATAGGTTTGTAATACTTCATTACCTTTTTCTTCTTTATTAAGGGCTTTTGCATATAATTTGAAGTTCTCTTTCCAGTCACCACGAAGTGTTTCCGCAAACACTGTCGGAGCAATTGCACTTAATTGGTCATAAATTTTTTCTTGACGCATTTTATTGCCAATAATGAGATCTGGCTTTAGTGCAGCAATGGCTTCCACGTTTACTTCACTTTCGACACCGACTACTTTTACGTCCTTCATTTTATCAGCAATGTGATCATACCATGGGTTTCCAGTGAATGATTGAACGGCACCAACAGGAGTTACGCCCATCGCTAGAAGGGCTTCAGTTCCTTCGTTTGTTAAGATAACAACCCTTTTTGGGGTTCCTTTAATCTTAGTGGTGCCCATTGCGTGTTCAACTGTGTATGTTTTTTCATCCGTTGTTTTTGGATCATTTTTCTTTTCTGTTGTCTTCTCTTCAGCTCCACCGCAAGCAGCCAATAATATAATTGCCATGACAGAGAAAAGGGATAGGAATGTTTTTATAGCTTTCATGTAGTATGTATCCTCCTTAATGGTTGCAAATGATAATCATTTTCAATGACAGTCTTATCATAAAATGAATGAAGGGAGGATGTCAACTGTTAATTGAAAATGATTTTCATAATCATTTACAAAAATGTGAACAGCATTCTAATGTAATTGAAAATGACTCTCATATTCATTGACAATCATTATCAATTAGAGATAGACTGAAATTAATACTACTATAAAGAAGTTAGAAAGGTTCCATAAGATGCTTTTAAAAAATACACAATCAAAATGGGTAGGATTGGTCGCTGCCATTTTGCTAATGGTGCTGCTTATGTGTGCCAGTGTTATTTATGGCTACACCAACACAAGTTGGCGAACTGCTATCGATTCCTTTACAAATAATAATGGCTCAAACGAACATATTATTATCCAAACTGTTAGATTACCAAGAGCGTTAATCGCTTCAGCAGTTGGAGCAAGCCTAGCAATAGCTGGAGCTCTTATGCAAACATTAACGAAAAACCCACTGGCATCGCCTGGAATCTTTGGAATTAATGCCGGAGCGGGTTTTGCGGTGGTTGCGGCAATTACCTTATTTTCGGTGAATGATTTGCAAGCCTTCAATGGTCTGGCCTTCTTAGGGGCAGCAGTAGCGGCTATCAGTGTTTATGCCATCGGCTCTTTTGGAAGAGAAGGGTTAACCCCGATGAAGCTGACATTAGCTGGTGCAGCCATGGCGGCGATGTTTTCTTCTTTTACCCAAGGATTACTTGTTGTAAATGAAGCGGCACTAGAGCAGGTTTTGTTTTGGCTCGCAGGGTCTGTCCAAGGACGAAAATTGGAGACACTGCAAAATGTTTTACCTTACATAGGTATAGGCTGGATTGGCTCCATTCTTATCGCGGGAAAAATGAATATCCTTTCCATGGGGGAGGATGTAGCAAAAGGACTTGGCTTAAACACTGGACTAGTAAAAATCACTGTCGGCGTACTTGTGATTTTATTAGCTGGCGGTTCTGTAGCAGTGGCCGGGCCGATTGGCTTTGTTGGCATCGTTGTCCCCCACATTACGAGATCAATCATTGGGATTGATCATCGCTGGGTCATTCCGTTATCCGGTGTGTTAGGTGCAATCCTGCTCCTTGCTGCAGATATCGGTGCAAGATATATTTTAATGCCATCAGAGGTACCTGTCGGGGTCATGACGGCCATCATTGGCACTCCATTCTTTATCTACATTGCAAGAAGGGGGTTCAATGGAAGATGAATAATTATAAAAATGTCCGTCTTTTTAATGGTAAAATGTCCTTTTTAATCGATCGAAAAGCAACAATTATTTTTACCATTCTTCTCCTCATTACATTTATCGTTTTTGTGGTTAGCACAGGGATTGGAGAAATGAAAATTAACCCTTTTACTGTTATAAAGGTGTTTTTCGGCGGCGGTCCGGAAATGGAATCACTCATTATAAAATCGTTTCGATTGCCAAGAATCATTGTCGCCTTAATGGTCGGGATTTCTTTAGCCGTAGCTGGTGGGATACTACAGGGGATGATTCGCAATCCGCTCGCCTCACCCGATGTCCTCGGGATTACCGGGGGTGCAGCGGTTGCTGTTGTTGCTTTTTTAGCTTTATTTAGTGATAAAAATAATGCCTTAACCGTCAGCATTGGATGGTTACCATTAGCCGCTTTTGTAGGGGCTGGTGTTGTCGCCTTTTTAGTTTATTTCCTTGCTTGGAAAAATGGTGTGTCTCCGATAAGGCTCGTTTTAATCGGAATTGGCATTTCAACGTTGATGCAAGCCTTAACGACCTTAATGATGATTATGGGGCCGATTTATCAGGCGAGTCAGGCAAATATTTGGATTACTGGGACCGTGTACGGCTCTAATTGGAAAAACGTTGCGACATTGGTGCCGTGGACCGTCATTTTCCTAATTCTTGCCTTAATTGCGGCAAGAACGATTAATATTCAAGAGCTCGGCGATGAGGTTGCCACTGGTTTAGGCAGCAAGGTCCAAAAACAACGGTTTCTTTTATTAATGATCAGTACCGCCTTGATTGGAAGCTCGGTCGCTTTTGCAGGGGGGATAGGTTTCGTAGGATTAATGGCCCCGCATATGGCGAGAAGGTTAGTTGGCTCCTCGTTTGGAGCACTTCTTCCTACATCGGCCTTACTTGGAGGAATCCTGGTCATGGTTGCTGATTTAATTGGTAGGACGATGTTTTCACCGTTAGAAGTACCTGCCGGAGTATTTACTGCCGGAATCGGTGCACCATACTTTATTTACTTACTTTTCAAAACGAGAAATGCATAGAAAAGCGGAAGCTTCCTTTGCGCGAAGTAATCTAGTCGCTGGTTGCTGGAGCTAGACAAGAAAAGGAGCTGGCAAGATGATGAATGCGATTGAAACGAAGAATTTATCCCTTTCCTATGGGGAAACGCTCATAATAAATGAGTTAGATTTGAAAATTCCAAAAGGTGAGATTAGCGTTTTTATTGGTGGAAATGGTTGCGGAAAATCAACGCTTCTTCGTTCGATCGCCCGTCTCATGAAGCCAAAGTCCGGGGCCATTTTGCTTGAAGGAAAAGCGATTGCCAAGCTTTCGACAAAGGAAATCGCAAAAAAGATGGCGATTTTGCCGCAGTCACCAACTGCACCAGAAGGTTTAACCGTCCTCCAGCTTGTCAAACAAGGACGGTATCCTCACCAATCATGGTTAAAGCAATGGTCAGAGGAAGATGAGGAAAAGGTCAATGATGCCCTTAAGGCAACTCGGTTGGAGGAATTAAAAGAAAGAACAGTTGATTCCCTTTCAGGAGGACAAAGACAGCGTGCCTGGATTGCGATGACCTTGGCACAGGATACTGAAATAATTCTGCTCGATGAGCCAACCACTTATTTAGATATGACCCATCAAATTGAAATTCTCGATTTGCTCTTTGAATTAAATGAAAAAAAGAAGAGGACGGTTGTCATGGTGCTCCACGATCTCAACCTTGCCTGCCGCTATGCTCATAATGTGGTTGCGATAAAAGACCAGAAGGTGTATGCCCAAGGAAAACCTGAGCACGTCATCAACTGCAGCCTCGTCAAAAATGTATTTGGCATGGATTGTGAGGTAACAATGGATCCTTTATTTGGGACACCACTGTGCATTCCATATGGAAAGGGCAGATGTATTTTAGATAAGGCAGTAGCGATGAATGGCTAACAAGATGACGGATCAAGAGCTCCTTCAATTGAAAAAATATCGGTTCAATAGCCGTTTGGAACATTCATTTAGTGCCGCTGAGCTATTAGATGAATCATCCCTTAATGGCTTCCTTAAAGATTTAGCTCTAGCAATCGGTGCTCCTTCTGAAAAGATAGCGGCTTCGATGCTTATTAAAAGGTATGCCTTTTTCGCGGTGATGTCCCTTTATGCGCTGACCGTTTGGAATAAAAAAATCAATCTATCGTTAGATAATGTAAAAATGGAACCCGCTGAACAAGGAAAGAATTGGCTCCCTGCCATTTCTCTAACGGATTTAACTGTAGTGGACTGGGATGGGGAGGATCGACCTGAATGGCGGAAAAGTGTTTTCAACGACCTTTTTGCCAATAACATTTATCCGATAATCACAAAGCTAGAAAAAACAGTCGGTATTTCAAGGTTAATCCTATGGGAAAATATCTCTGTATATTTATTCTGGCTGTATGAAACTGAATTAAATGATATCGAAAATGATAACGTTGCTAGTGACTTTCATTATTTAATTTTTGAAGCAGAGGGACAAGTATTTGGCCGTTACAACGAGAATCCATTGCAAAAATACTACGGTGAAAAGACGTATGTAAAAGAAAGGGATGCGGAGTTAAGAGTAAGAAAAACTTGTTGCTTTTCTTATCAGTTACCAGCAGGCAAGCGCTGCAAAACTTGCCCATGTACACATTTAGCCATGGATGGAAGGTGTCAGGATGGAGAAAATATTTGTGGCACAAATCCCAAAAAGAATCTAGTCTAATATAGAGTTAACAGAGCACGAAATGATTCACAAAACCGGAGGAATCCTGAAATCCTCCGGTTTTTCCCATTATTGTAGTGTTCCGCCGTTTGGAAATTGGTTTGTATACCCTTGGAACTGCTGATATGCTTGCTGCAGCTTTTGCTGTTCGGCAGCCTCAAACGAGTACCAGCCTTTTTCAAACATCAGATCAAAGAGATCACGTTGGCATTGCTGGGTCTCCGTGAAAATTTGCATGATGTCCTGATAGAGCCCTTGGTGGCTAGCTTCGTGCAACGCCATGCTGTAAGAGGTGGTCATATATTTTTCTGTTGTCAGTAAATCATTAATGAAATCGCGCTCGTTCATTTGCGGCGTCTTGGGTACCTGGGTTTCAGGGTTTTGAATCTTCTGTTGGTTTTGGTTCATCGTTACAGTTCCTCCTTCATTGTCTTGCTCCAGCGTTAAGGCGCTTCCGCTTTCCGCTTTTATTGCATATTATTCAAGGGCTGCTGTTGGTTCGCATGCTGTTCTAAGTGATGAAGCAGCTGCTGGTAATGACGCTGGTGCATTTGACCGCATTTTTCTGCTTCTGACTTCAACTCGGGATCTTGACACTGTTGGGCGAAGAAGTGTGCTTTCTTGGAAGATAATAAATTCCAGGACATCATGTCAGTTAAATAAAGAGAATCCTTTGTTGTAATCACACCCGGTGGCTGCTGCATTTTCATTTGTTGATTTTGCATATTCATATTTTGCTGCTGCATAATTACCCTCCTGTTTTATGTGAACTATTTACGGTTATATGGTTTCACAATAAGGCATTTTTATACAACCATAAAGACAGGCTGAAATGCTCAGCCTGTTGTCACTACTTCTTTTTGAATTGATTATTCTGGCTGTTTTGTTTGTCATCCTCGGCCGCTTCGTATCCTGGGCCGGCATTGCCCTTCACACTGGCGGCACTTACACCTGCTTTTGAAGGATTCTTTTTCGTTCTCGCCATCGTTATCACCTCAAGTAATAGGATACCCAGCGCAGAAAATTTAAATAGCTAAAAATAAATGTTCAAAAAAATTTCAATTTTCCACGTTTATCGATTGCACAAATTTTCAAAATATTTTATAGTAAATAGTAGCAGAACTCATTCAAATGTGAAATTTTTTTGACAAAAAAATGAATGAGTATTCATTCAAAGTGTTGAAGGGGGAGACAATGTTGAACCAATTGATTAAAAAAGCAGCGGTACTGGGATCCGGAGTAATGGGCTCAGGAATTGCAGCCCATCTAGCAAACATCGGTATTCCAACATTATTATTGGATATTGTGCCACGAGAATTAACGAAAGAAGAAGAAGCTAAAGGACTGACATTAGCAGATAAACAGGTACGCAATCGTATCAGTGCTGCAAACATTCAAAAATTATTGAAACAAAAGCCGGCACCACTGGCAGTTAAAAAAAATATTGCGCTAATTGAAGCAGGAAATCTTGAAGATGATTTAATCCAGCTGAAAGATGTTGATTGGGTTATCGAAGTGGTTGTAGAAAACCTCAACGTTAAAAGACAAGTTTTTGAAAAAGTCGACCAATACCGCAAGCCTGGCAGCATTATCAGCTCCAACACCTCTGGAATTTCAGTAGAGGCAATGGTAGAAGGGCGTTCAGATGATTTTAAAAAACACTTCCTGGGAACCCACTTCTTTAACCCGCCACGCTATCTGAAATTGCTAGAAGTGATTCCGACTCAATACACTGCTCCGGAAGTCCTCTCGTTTATGAAAACCTTTGGTGAGGATATTTTAGGAAAAGGCGTTGTTCAGGCAAAGGACACACCAAACTTTATTGCTAACCGAATTGGCACATATGGCCTCCTTGTTACTGTTCAAGAAATGCTAAAGGGCGGCTTTAGCGTTGGTGAAGTTGATTCGATCACGGGTCCATTAATTGGCCGGGCCAAAAGCGCCACCTTCCGCACACTTGATGTCGTAGGGTTGGATACGTTTTATCACGTTGCCAATAATGTTTATGAAAAAGTCGAAGGCAAGGAAAAGGAAGTTTTCCAAGTACCGGATTTTATGAGGAAGATGCTTGATAATGGCTGGCTTGGAAGTAAATCAGGACAAGGATTCTTTTTGAAAAAAGGCAAAGAAATTCTTGAACTTGATCCGACGACATTAGAATATGGTCCTCGCAAAAAGCTGTCAACTCCTTCTGTCGAGCTTAGCAAGCAGGAAAAAGGCACAGCGAACAAATTGAAAGCGCTTGTATACGCGAGTGATCGTGCCGGGCAATTTTTATGGACTACTTTATCGGCTTCTCTTGTATACTCTGCACAGCTGTTAGAAGAAATTGCAGATGATATTGTCGCAATTGACCGCGCAATGAAATGGGGCTTTGGTTGGGATATGGGTCCATTTGAAGCATGGGATGCCATCGGCGTTGAAAAATCCGTGCAAAAGATCAAAGAAGCTGGCGGAGAAGTTCCAGCTTGGGTAACTGACATGCTTGAAAAAGGCGCTACCTCTTTCTATAAGGAAGAAAACGGCGGACTTTTCTACTATGATAACGGTGAATATAAACAAGTTGAGTTCAATCCAAAGGTTATTGATCTTAAAAAAATAAAAAAACAAAAGGGTGTTATTAAAAAGAACAGCGGGGCAAGCTTAATTGATTTAGACGATGGGGTCGCGCTCTTGGAATTCCATTCTCCTAATAATGCGATTGGCGTCGATATTGTGCAAATGATTAACTTTGCGGTCGATGAAGTCGAGAAAAACTATAAAGGTCTTGTTATTGGTAACCAAGGGAAAAACTTCTGTGTTGGTGCGAACTTAGCGATGATGCTGATGGCCGTTCAAGATGATGATATTTATGAGCTTGATATGCTTGTCCGTCAGCTTCATAGTGCTCTGTTGAAAGTGAAATATAGCTCTAAGCCAGTAGTTGCAGCCCCATTTGGGATGACGCTTGGGGGCGGTGCAGAGGTTTGTCTTCCAGCGGCACACATTCAAGCATCAGCAGAAACCTACATGGGTCTTGTTGAAGTGGGAGTGGGCTTACTTCCTGGCGGCGGCGGGAACAAAGAGCTTTATATGAAGCACTTAGAAAATCTTCCAAATGGAGTTCAATTTGACCTCCAAAATGTTGCCAATAAAGTGTTTGAATCAATTGCAACAGCAAAAGTATCTACATCTGCTGAAGAGGCACGCGAGAATAATTTCATAGACAATGCCGATGGAATCAGTATCAATGGCGACCATCTTCTCTATGATGCCAAACAAGCTGTGCTTGCCTTACATGAAACAGGCTATAAGCCAAGAGTACGCAAAAAGGTTCCGGTGGTTGGTGAAACTGGATATGCGACATTACTGCTTGGTGCAGAAGCAATGCGTCTATCTGGATATATCTCTGAGCATGATTTAAAAATTGCCAAGAAAATTGCTAATGTTATTTCCGGCGGCAAAGTGCCATTTGGAACTGAAGTAGATGAGCAATATTTATTAGATTTAGAAAGAGAAGCCTTTCTAAGTCTAATCGGAGAACCAAAAACACAGCAGCGGATGCAGCATATGCTTGTAAAAGGCAAACCGCTAAGAAACTAAATAAATAGATTGGTAGGGCTATTAAGTCCTTGGTATTGCAATAGATTTTTAAGAAAAGCGGAAGCGTCCCTGGGCGCTAGAGCCAGACAATTTGAAAGAAAGTGAGGGAACGAAATGAGAGAAGCGGTAATCGTAGCCGGTGCAAGAACCCCGGTTGGTAAGGCAAAGAAAGGAACGCTTGCCCATGTTCGCCCTGATGATTTGGGAGCATTGGTGGTAAAAGAAACATTAAAGCGTGCCGGAAATTATGAAGGAAATATTGATGATTTAATCATTGGTTGTGCGATGCCGGAAGCAGAACAAGGAAATAATATGGCCCGTAATATTGGAGCATTGGCAGGACTCCCTTACACCGTCCCTGCCATTACAGTGAACCGTTTCTGTTCCTCTGGATTACAGGCAATTGCTTATGCGGCACAATCGATCATGCTTGGCCACACAGATACAGCTATCGCTGGTGGTGCCGAATCGATGAGTATGATTCCGATGATGGGGCATGTCGTTCGTCCAAATATTAAACTAGCTGAAACAGCACCGCAATATTATATGGGAATGGGCCATACAGCTGAACAAGTAGCGATGAAATATGGCATTTCCCGTGAGGATCAAGACTCTTTTGCAGTAAGAAGTCATCAGCGTGCCGCTAAGGCGATAGCAGAAGGCAAATTTGTTGATGAAATTGTTCCAGTTGATGTGACAATCCGTTCGATTGGAAATGACAATAAACTTGTTGAAAAAACGATTCAATTTTCACAGGATGAAGGCGTTCGACCTGATACAAACCTGCAAACATTAGCGAAGCTCCGCCCGGCTTTCTCGGTGTCAGGCACCGTAACGGCTGGGAATGCTTCACAAACAAGTGATGGGGCGGCCGCTTTGATGGTGATGGACCGTGAAAAGGCAGAATCACTCGGTCTTAAGCCCTTAGCAAAATTCAGATCGTTTGCTGTTGGTGGTGTACCACCGGAAATTATGGGTGTCGGGCCAGTTGTCGCGATTCCAAAAGCCGTAAAGCTTGCTGGTCTTGAACTATCAGATATTAACCTATTCGAATTGAATGAAGCATTTGCTTCTCAATCGCTTCAAGTTATTCGCGAACTTGGACTAAATGAAGAAATTGTCAACGTAAATGGTGGTGCAATTGCCCTTGGTCACCCGCTTGGCTGTACGGGTGCAAAGTTAACATTGAGCCTTATCCATGAATTGCAGCGCAGAAATGAGCAATTTGGTGTTGTAACGATGTGTATCGGCGGTGGAATGGGTGCTGCAGGCGTATTTGAATTACTTTAATTAACATCCAGGTGGCAGAATTTTAACCCCCTTATGCAAGTAAAAAAAGATTAGGAGGAAATTTCCATGACAAACGAAACAAAAAAGTTCATTAAAGGCGGAAGCTTTTTAATCGAAGATATTTCTTATCAAGATATGTTAACACCTGAAGATTTTACCGAAGAGCATTTAATGATTGCCAAGACAGCTGAAGACTTCGTTGAAAAAGAAGTTCTTCCACAGCTCGAACATATAGAAAACCACGAATTTGGTCGTACCGTAAAGCTTCTTAAAAAAGCGGGTGAGCTTGGACTTTTAGCAGCTGATGTACCTGAAGAATTCGAAGGTTTAGCCTTAGATAAAATTACTTCCTCGCTGCTTACTGAAAAAATGTCAAAGGCTGGCGGTTTCTCGCTTTCTCACGGTGCTCATGTCGGTATCGGTTCCCTGCCAATTGTTTTATTCGGTAATGATGAGCAAAAGAAAAAGTATTTGCCTGCACTGGCCTCAGGTGAAATGCTTGCTGCTTATGCATTAACAGAGCCTGGCTCAGGTTCCGATGCCCTTGGCGCGAGAACGACAGCAAAATTAAATACAGAAGGTACGCATTATATCCTAAACGGTGAAAAGCAATGGATCACCAATGCCGGTTTTGCTGATGTATTTGTTGTTTATGCAAAGGTAGATGGCGAGCACTTTACAGCCTTCATCGTGGAAAGAGAGTTCCCGGGTGTATCAACTGGTGCCGAAGAAAAGAAAATGGGGATTAAGAGTTCTTCCACACGCACGCTCATTTTAGAGGATGTTCCTGTTCCAGTAGGGAACTTATTAGGTGAATTTGGTCGCGGGCACGTAATTGCTTTCAACATCTTAAACATTGGCCGTTATAAATTAGCAGTCGGTGGTGTCGGCGGTTCCAAGGCCGCTTTTGAAATGACCGTTAAATATGCAAATGGACGTCAACAATTTAAGACACCAATTTCTCAATTCAATTTAACAAAAGAAAAATTTGGAACGATGGCTTCAAAAATTTATGCGGCAGAAAGCTCCGTCTATCGTACGGTAGGTTTGTATGAAGAGAACCAAGGTAAGCTTTCGGCTGAGGAACAAAAAGACATTAAATTAGTAGCTAATTCCATTGCTGAATACGCTATCGAGTGTTCCGTCAATAAATTCTTCGCCAGTGAAGTATTAGATTACGTGGTCGACGAAGGCGTCCAAATTCATGGCGGCTACGGGTTTATGCAGGAATATCCAATTGAAAGAGCCTACCGCGACTCTCGTATTAATCGGATCTTTGAAGGGACGAACGAAATCAACCGTCTCTTGGTTCCAGGTACCTTCTTGAAAAAAGCGTTCAAAGGCGAGCTTCCATTGTTCCAAAAAGCGATGGCGCTTCAAGAGGAATTAATGATGTTAATGCCAGAAGAGCCTGGTGATGAGCCGTTAGCACAAGAAAAACATCTTCTGAAAAATGCGAAAAAAATTGGTTTATTAGCGGCTGGATTAGCAGCACAAAAATATGGCAAAGCACTTGAAAAAGAGCAAGAGGTCCTTGCTAACATCGCAGATATCGCCTCTAATGTATACGCAATGGAATCCGTTGTATTACGTACAGAAAAGGCGATGGCAAAAGAAGGCTTAGAAAAGAGCAAACAAAAGCTTCTTTACACGCAAATCTTCTGTCAGGAAGCCTTCAATAAACTTGAACAGGATGCAAAAGAAACATTAGTCGCGGTTGAACAAGGGGATACCCTCCGGATGATGTTGTCGTCACTTCGCAAATTTACGCGCCACACACCAATCAATGTAATTGCAAAAAAACGCGAAGCAGCGGATGTAATAATCGAAGCGGAACGTTATATCGTTTAATGAATTAGAAGTCCCTTCTTTATGGAGGGGACTTTTATTATTTTTGTAAAATAATTATCGTATGGATGCAGGATTTTTACGAAATTAGTCGAATTTATTTTGTGAAAGCGTATTATTTTTTGCGCTAGAAAAAAATTATGGTAATATTCAAGTGATACAATTAACGTTATTGATTTAATGGTAGGGGCGGTGAAACGGATGTCTCTGACATTTTACTGGTATCCGAAATGTGGAACATGTCGAAATGCGAAGAAATGGCTGGATGCTCATCATCTTTCCTATGAGGAAGTACATATTGTTGATAATCCCCCATTGCGTGCTGAATTGCTGGGGCTTTATCAAAAAAGCGGTTTGGATTTGAAGAAGTTTTTTAATACGAGTGGTTTAAAATACCGCGAATTAGGGATAAAAGATAAAATGAAGTCTGCTTCTGAGGATGAACTGCTTGATATACTTGCATCTGATGGCATGTTAATCAAAAGGCCGATTTTAACTGATGGAGAACACGTCACGGTGGGCTTTAAACCAGAAGAGTACGAGAAAATGTGGCTGTGAGTCGGATTTTCAACTCATTTACTAGCGGAAATCGAATTATTTCGATGATAGATTATAGAAAAAAACAATGGAGGGATTTTAGCTAATGAGTACACCAAAAGAATTACGTTTTTCTGAAGAACATGAATGGGTAAAGGTTGAAGGAGAAAGAGTGCGCGTCGGTATCACTGATTTTGCACAGCACGAATTAGGCGATATCGTTTTCGTTGAGCTTCCAGAAGTCGGCGATGAAATATCTGCTGATGAACCATTTGGCAGTGTTGAATCTGTTAAAACAGTTTCTGAGCTTTATGCACCAGTCAGTGGCAAGGTTGTAGAAGTGAACGAGGATTTAGGCGACAGCCCTGAATTTGTTAACGAATCACCATATGAAAAGGCTTGGATGATTGTGGTTGAACTTTCCGATAGCAGTGAGTTAGACAAGCTAATGACTGCAGAACAATATGAAGAAATGACTAAGGAAGACTAATAATCATAGGAAGGCACCTGAAGAAGGTGCTTTTTCTCTTATATTTCCACTTTTTCTTCTACTAAAATTGGGAAATCTATAATCAAATGTAAAGAAGGTAACGAGTGATCACATCAATGTGCAAATACCTATTTTTAACATAACAATAATGATATAGTTAACATACTAAGAAGAATGCACACGTAATCAATATTTTAGAATATGTTAACATAAACAACTTCTATTACAGGTGATGGATATGAATGATTCGTATGTTGACAAAGTTCTTATTGTTGAAGGGAAGTCAGATAAAAATAAGGTAAAAATAGTAGTGAAGGAACCAGTAGAAATCATTTGTACAAATGGAACCATCAGTATGACAAAATTAGATGAATGGATTGACTTCCTCGAAGACAAGGATATCTATATTCTTGTTGATGCAGATAAAGCGGGCGAGAAGCTTCGCAAGCAATTTAAGCGAGAATTTCCACAAGCTGAACATATATATATTGATCGAATGTATCGAGAGGTTGCTACCGCTCCCTTGCATCACTTGGCTACCGTTCTATTGGGAGCAAATATTGATGTGCATACAGAGTATTTAGAAATGGGATAGTTGTCTTATGAATGAATGGAATCAACGTGAATTTTCTGCCTTCCTTGATAAGAAAGGAACTGGACTGATTTATTTTTATACCCCATTATGCGGTACTTGTCAGCTAGCTTCGAAAATGCTTTTAGTGATTGCTGAGCTGGTAGTCGTGGAAATGGGTAAAATGAACTTAAATTTCCATCCGGAGCTTGCAAAAGATTTGGCGATTGAAAGTGTACCATGCCTACTGTTTGTGCAAGATGGCAGTGTGAAAGAAACGCTTTACGCTTTTCATTCAGTCCCGTTCTTGCTGGAAAAAATAAAAGAATATTTGAATTAAACAGGTGCTTTGTGGCAACTGTTTTTTTTTTTTTGCCGATAGGAGAGTATAACCTTCTATCAGGCATAAGTGCAACTACGCCTCTGTTCCTAGAAATTCGACATAGTTCTCAGGAAAGCTTGGAAAAACCCTACCAAAGCGAATTAATTGTCGAGCAATAATGAAAGGATTCCACAACTCGCTACTGAATATTATATATATGAAAGTTGACCGGAGTGGTGGATATGATTGAAACCGTTAAAACCTTTCTCGAAAATATCAAAGAGCAGGGGCACGTCCAGCTATTATTATTCCAAGGAGACTTACGAGTGACACTAAATTGTAAGCAGCAAACCATTCATTTAGTGATAAAAAATGGCGGGATTTTTATCCTCCAGGGGTCAGAGGAATCGCAGACGAAATATGAAATCAGTGGAAATTTAACCGCAATGGAACAGCTGCTAGCAGGGAAGGAAAGGTTAAGGGTTCTTGAGAAGAATAGACAGGTAAAGGTGTCAGCGCCGTTACGGGTCAAGTTATTGCTCGAATCGATTTTCTTTTTAACAAAGACAGAGAAACCTGAGCTTGCAAAAATAATTTAATCAAAGGTATTGACTCGGAATTAATCTTCCTGTAATGTATTGTTTAAATATTCTATCAATAAAAAACAATTAAATAAAGCATTCTTATCTAGAGTGGCGGAGGGACTGGCCCTTTGAAGCCCGGCAACCGGTTAATAACACGGTGCTAAATCCAGCAGAGTAATTTTACTCTGGGAGATAAGGAGAGAGACCCCCTCTTCTTATGAAGCGGGGGTTTTGTTTATTACATTGTTAAAAGGAGCGAGAGGAATGGGAGAAAATCAAAAGAAGTATCGTTTTGAAACATTGAGTGTTCATGGTGGGGTGTCTCCAGATCCGGTGACTGGTGCTCGTGCTGTTCCTATTTATCAAAACAATGCCTATCAATTTAAAAACACTGAGCATGCGGCAAACCTATTTGGATTAAAAGAACCTGGTTATATATACACACGGATACACAATCCAACCACCACTGTTTTTGAAGAAAGAGTTGCGCTATTGGAAGGCGGCGTCGGAGCACTCGCGGTTGCAAGCGGCATGGCCGCGATTACGCTAGCGATATTAAACCTTGCCGAAGCAGGCGATGAAATTGTTTCCGCCTCGAATCTCTATGGTGGAACCTATAATTTATTTGCTATTACTCTTCCGAAGTATGGAATTAAAGTGAAATTTGTCGATGCCGACAATCCTGAGAATTTCCGCACGGCAATCACAGAAAAGACAAAAGCGGTCTTTGCTGAAACAATCGGTAATCCCAGCTTACGCGTCCTCGATATAGAAAAAGTAGCGAATATTGCCCATGAGTCCGGGGTACCGTTAATTATTGACAATACTTTTGCCACACCATTTCTTTGCAGACCAATAGAGCACGGTGCAGACATTGTCATTCACTCGGCGACCAAATGGCTCTTAGGTAATGGCACAACAACAGGCGGGATCATTGTCGATGGCGGGAAATTTGATTGGAATTCACCGAAGTTCCCTGGCTTCACGACTCCAGATGCAAGCTACCATGATCTTGTTTATGCCGAGGCTCTAGGTGCAGTTGCCTATATTATCAAAGCACGGGTTCAGTTACTACGTGACTTAGGACCAGCTTTAAGTCCACAAAATTCGTTCCAGTTTGTACTTGGACTTGAAACCCTTCATGTTCGAATGAAGGAGCATGTGGCCAATACAGGCAAGGTTGTGGAATATTTAGTAAATCATCCTGCCGTTGAGTGGGTTTCCTATCCAGGGCAATCATCCCATCCTGATTATGAATTATCCAAAAAGTATTTACCGAAAGGCGCAGGCTCGGTGGTTATTTTTGGTATTAAGGGTGGAAAAGAAGCAGGTGCAAAACTGATTGATTCGATTACATTATGGGCCCACGTTGCCAACGTTGGAGATGCAAAAAGCTTAATCATTCACCCGGCAAGTACAACTCATCAGCAATTGGATGCGGAAGGTCTCAAATTGGCAGGAGTATCTGAGGATTTAATTCGCCTGTCCATCGGCATTGAGAATGTCGAAGATTTAATTGAAGATCTCGAATCAGCCATTGAGGCAGCAACCGGATTGGCTTCATTGAAAGCAAATGCCTAATAGTCAAGAATTTATTTTCCAAAAATAAAGAAATTTACATTGACACCTCTTTTTATCCATGATACGATAGCTTTTGTATTATCGTTACTTATATAATTTAATGTGTTAATTGAATATAGAATGCTGTTAACTCTTATCAAGAGAGGTGGAGGGATGTGCCCGATGAAGCCCGGCAACCGTCAATATTTATATTGAAATGGTGCCAATTCACACAAAGCGATTGCTTTGGGAGATGGGAGAAAGGATTATATTTATGATGCCTTTCTGCCTGTGCAGAGAGGCTTTTTATTTTTTCAAAATAGAATCTTTTCTATAAAACAGTCAAAGTCTATATTTAATAGTATTTCACACCAATATCTTTCAGAATTTTAGGTGAATCGGATAAGAAGCAGGTGATTTAGGTGATTTCAATAAAAAATGTCCGCAAAATTTTTCCTTCCAAACAGGGTGAATTAAAAGCTGTTGATGATGTGAACCTTGAAGTACAAGGAGGAGAAATTTTCGGAGTAATTGGTTACAGTGGTGCTGGGAAAAGCACCTTGATTCGCATGTTGAATGGACTGGAACTGCCAACGGATGGAAGTGTCACCGTGGCCGGACGGGTTATTTCGAAGATTAAGGGAGCTGAACTTCGGGAGGCACGTCAAGAAATCAGCATGATATTCCAGCATTTTAACTTGCTGTGGTCAAGGACAGTTAGCGAAAATATTGCGTTCCCCTTAGAGATTGCTGGTGTAAACGGAACGCAAAGAAAGAACAGGGTCGCTGAGCTCATTAAACTAGTTGGTCTTGAAGGCAGAGAAAATGCCTATCCATCCCAACTAAGTGGCGGACAAAAACAGCGGGTTGGGATTGCTAGGGCACTAGCGAATAATCCAAAAGTATTGCTTTGTGATGAAGCGACCTCAGCACTCGATCCGCAAACGACAGATTCCATCTTGGAATTATTAGTCGATATCAATAAACGGCTCGGTTTGACAATTGTTTTAATTACCCATGAAATGCATGTTATTCGTAAAATCTGCCACCGGGTGGCAGTGATGGAAAGTGGTCGAGTAGTTGAGCTTGGTTCCGTGTTAGATGTATTTAAAAATCCACAAGAGCCAATTACAAAAAGGTTTGTCCAACAGGTAACAGAACCGGAAGAAACGAAAGAAACAATTAAACATCTACTGGAACTTTATCCGTCTGGACAAGTGGTTCAGCTCTCGTTCATTGGAGAAGCAGCAGAACAGCCATTAATCACAAACATCATCAAGGATTTCAATGTTGTTGTAAATATTCTTCAAGGAAAAATATCACACACGCAAAACGGATCCTACGGAACATTATTTATCCACTTGGATGGGCTATCTAGCGAAATACAGAAAGCCATCGATTATATTCACTCACAGCAAGTAGGCGTGGAGGTGATCAGTAATGGCTAACTTTATGGAAATGGTAAATTGGGAACAATTAATAGAAGCAACACGTGAAACCATTTATATGACGTCTATTTCAGTGTTTGCAACATTTATTTTAGGATTATTTCTTGGTCTGCTGTTGTTTTTAACAGATAAAGGTAATATCTGGGCTAATCGGACTGTTAATGTTATTATTGCTGGTTTTGTTAATATTTTCAGATCCATCCCCTTTATTATCTTAATTGTTTTATTAATTCCTTTTACAAAATTATTGCTTGGGACAATGCTCGGTGCAAATGCGGCGCTACCAGCCCTAATTATTGGAGCAGCTCCTTTTTATGCACGAATGGTAGAAATAGCCCTTAGGGAAATCGATAAAGGTGTTATTGAGGCATCGCAATCGATGGGTGCAACACATGTTCATATCATTTTTAAAGTATTAATACCGGAATCTTTGCCAGCATTGATTTCAGGGGTTACCGTCACAGCCATTTCTCTAGTCAGCTTTACAGCAATGGCCGGAGTCATTGGGGCTGGCGGACTTGGACATTTTGCCTACCTTGAAGGTTTTCAACGCAATCGACCTATTGTCACCTTAGTTGCAACGATTGCGATTTTAATTTTAGTTTTTATCATCCAATTTGTTGGAGATTATTTTACAAAGAAAACAGATAAACGATAACAGGAGGGGTTAATTAATGAAAAAAGTATTTAGTTTGATTGTAATTGCACTATTAGCATTTGCTCTAACAGCGTGCGGCGGTGCTAAAAACGATACGGCAGGAAAAGATGGTAACAAGAAATTAGTTGTTGGTGCATCTTCTGTACCGCATGCGGAAGTGCTAGAGGCGGCAAAACCTCTATTAAAGAAAAAAGGCATTGATCTAGAAGTAAAAGTTTTTCAAGATTATATCCTACCAAACGTAGCGTTAAGGGATAAAGAACTCGATGCAAATTATTTTCAAACACCAGGGTATTTAGAACTGCAAATGAAAGAAAATAAGGATTTTGATTTTGTGAGTGTTGGTGAAATTCATAAGGAACCAATCGGAATTTATTCTAAAAAATATAAAAGTTTAAAAGACCTTCCAAAAGGTGCAAAAATTATTATGAGTGATTCACTAAGTGACCATGGACGTATTTTACCTATTTTTGAAAAAGAAGGTTTAATTAAGCTTAAAAAAGGCGTTGGCGCAAATGCGAGAGTTGAGGATATTGTCGAAAATCCAAAAAAACTTGATTTCTCAACATTAATTGAAGCAAAATTATTAGCATCTTCCTTCGACAGCGGTGAAGGTGATGCGGTTGTCATTAATACGAACTACGCATTAGAAGGCGGTATTGACATCGGAAAATATGGTATTGCATTTGAAGGCAGTGATGTTGTACCGGCAAACCTTGTTGTCGTTCGTTCTAAGGACAAAGACAAAGAAACTATCAAAACACTTGTCGAAGTTCTTCATTCAAAAGAAATTCAAGACTTCATTCTTGAAAAATACAAAGGTGCCGTGGTGCCGGTTTCTAAGTAATATATAAATAGGAAGAAAGACAAAAGCCAGTGAATAATTCACTGGCTTTTCCTCTTTCTATTGAGGCAGGTGACTACATACATGAATCCTGCTAATTGGGTGAAAATAGAATGGGTTTAACAATTTTATTCAGTTGGAAATGTCCGAAAAATGAGGTATGATTTTTATCGGTTGTATTTCACCTAATAGATTATTATCAGAATTTTCTCTAAAAAAATACTCTCATTCTCATTTACAGCTTGGTTAATGAAAATAGCAACACTGTTTTTACTGTTTTAGAGTTGCTAATACATTTCATTTGTTATAAGATTGGAATGAGAATAAAATGAGAATAGAAATGGAGACCAAAGCGGTCTACAGGATACAAAACTTTCTTTTCGGAGGTATAGATATGGCTGGATCAACTTTAACGATCAAAGATTTACATGTAGAAATTGATGGGAAAGAAATTTTAAAAGGTGTAAACCTTGAAATAAAGGGTGGGGAAATCCACGCAATCATGGGTCCAAATGGTACTGGTAAATCCACGTTATCCTCAGCAATCATGGGGCACCCAAAATATGAAGTAACTAGTGGAAACATTACGTTAGACGGACAAAATGTCCTTGAAATGGAAGTAGATGAGCGCGCTCGTGCAGGTCTATTCTTAGCGATGCAATATCCAAGTGAAATTAACGGCGTAACGAATGCTGATTTTTTACGTTCAGCCATCAATAGCCGCCTTGGCGAAGGAAATGAGATTTCCCTAATGAAATTTATCCGTCAAATGGACAAACAAATGGAATTCCTAGAAATGGATCTCGATATGGCACAACGCTATTTAAACGAAGGTTTCTCAGGCGGGGAGAAAAAACGCAATGAAATTTTGCAATTAATGATGTTACAACCAAAAATTGCAATCTTGGATGAAATCGACTCCGGATTAGACATCGATGCCCTCAAGGTTGTTTCAAAGGGAATCAATGAAATGCGCGGCGAAGAGTTTGGCTGCCTAGTGATCACCCATTATCAACGTCTTTTAAACTATATCACTCCTGACTATGTGCACGTTATGATGCAAGGTCGTATTGTGAAATCAGGCGGACCAGAACTGGCACAACGCTTAGAAGCAGAAGGATATGACTGGATCAAGCAAGAGCTCGGAATTGAAGATGAAACAGTTGGGCAAGAAGCGTAAGAGAGTGTTAGGAGGATTAAAATGACAATAGAAACAAAATTACCATTTGATAAGGGGTTTGTCAGTTCTTTTTCAAAAGAAATGAACGAGCCTGCATGGTTTGAAGAGTTTCGTCTAAAGGCATTAAATGATTTAGATCAATTGCCAATGCCTAGACCTGATAAAACGAAAATCGATAAATGGAATTTCACGCAATTCAATCAACATACCGTTAAAAGCGATGTCTATCCATCACTTGCTGACCTGCCGGAAGAAGTAAAGGAATTAGTTGATCTGGATGCTAAAAATAAGAATTTGTATATTCAACGAAATCAAACTCCTGCTTATTTAGCTTTATCAGAAGACTTAAAAAGCAAAGGTGTTATTTTTACCGATATTTTTACAGCAGCACGGGAACATGGCGAACAGTTGAAAAAGTATTTCATGACACAGGCTATTAACGTTGATGAACATCGCTTAACTGCTCTTCATGCGGCACTTGTGAATGGCGGGGTATTCTTATACGTTCCTAAAAATGTGGAAATTACTGAACCGATTCAAGCTGTTTATGTCCACGATGATGCTGAAGCCAATCTATTTAATCATGTTATTGTTGTCGCAGATGACAACAGTTCAGTAACATACGTAGAAAATTACATTTCTACAATAGAAACATCCAATACTTTAGTCAACATCTTGACCGAAGTGATTGCGAATGTGAATGCGAAGATTCAATATGGTGCTGTTGATACTTTGGCTAAGGGAGTTACCACTTATGTCAATCGCCGCGGTGTTGCCGGCAGAGATGCTAACATTGAATGGGCACTTGGTTTGATGAACGAGGGAAATACGATCTCGGAAAACACAACCAATTTACTTGGCGATGGTTCTAATGGCGATACAAAAACGGTTGTTGTCGGACGCGGGGAGCAAACACAAAACTTCACTACGAAGGTTGTTCATTTTGGCAAACATACAACTGGGACTATCCTAAATCATGGTGTTGTGAAGGATAGTGCAACTTCTATCTTTAACGGAATTGGGAAAATTGAACACGGGGCCTCTAAATCTGATGCAGAACAAACTTCACGTGTATTAATGCTCAGTGAAAAAGCACGCGGTGATGCCAATCCTATTCTCTTGATTGATGAAGATGATGTTGTGGCTGGTCACGCCGCTTCTGTTGGGCGTGTTGACCCAGTACAGCTGTATTACCTAATGAGCCGCGGGATTTCAAAAACAGAAGCAGAACGTTTGGTCATTCACGGCTTCTTAGCTCCTGTGGTGAAACAGCTACCAATTGAAGGAGTAAAGAAACAATTAACAGAAGTGATTGAAAGGAAAGTTCGCTAATGAATATCCAGGATATTCGCAAACAATTTCCCATTTTAGACCAAGAAGTGAACGGCAACAGGTTAGTGTATTTAGACAGTTCTGCTACATCACAGAAGCCACTCCAAGTAATTGAAACGATTGAAAAATATTATCGTGAAATCAATTCCAATGTTCACCGTGGTGTGCATACATTAGGAACAAGAGCAACGGATGCTTACGAAGGTGCACGGGAAAAGGTTCGTAAGTTTATCAATGCCAAATCGACTCAAGAAGTTATTTTTACAAAAGGAACGACGACATCCCTTAATACTGTTGCAGCGAGCTATGCTGCAGCAAACTTAAAAGAAGGCGATGAAATAGTCATTACTTATATGGAGCACCATAGTAATATCATTCCGTGGCAGCAGGTGGCAAGAAGGACGGGAGCTCAATTGAAATACATTCCACTTCAAGAAGACGGAACGATTTCACTGGATGATGTCCGTGCGACCATTACGGCTAACACGAAGATTGTGTCTGTTATGCATGTATCGAATGTCCTTGGCGTGATCAATCCTGTTAAAGAAATAGCTCAGATTGCCCACGAAAATGGCGCTATCATGGTCGTTGACGGGGCGCAAAGTGCGCCGCATATGAAAGTAGATGTTCAAGATTTGGACTGTGATTTTCTTGCTTTTTCAGGACACAAAATGTGTGGTCCTACTGGAATTGGCGTCCTATATGGAAAAAAACATCTGCTTGAAAACATGGAACCAATTGAATTTGGCGGCGAAATGATTGATTTTGTACAATTGTATGAATCAACCTGGAAGGAACTGCCGTGGAAATTTGAGGGCGGAACACCTATCATTGCCGGTGCCATCGGTCTTGGAGCTGCCATCGACTTTTTAAATGATATTGGTTTAGACAATATTGCCGAGCATGATCATAAGCTTGCTGCTTATGCGTTAGAAAAAATGTCTACTATTGAGGGCATGACCATTTATGGTCCACTCGATCAGGCCAAACGAACTGCGATGGTTACGTTTAATTTAGCGGATGTTCATCCGCACGATGTGGCAACTGTTTTGGATGCGGAAGGAATTGCTGTCCGCGCTGGACATCATTGTGCTCAGCCGCTGATGAAGTGGCTTAAGGCTTCAGCAACTGCACGTGCAAGTTTCTATTTATATAATTCGGAAGAAGATATAGATAAATTAGTTGAAGGACTTGTCAAAACAAAGGAGTATTTCAGCGATGTCTTCTAATAATTTAGATACATTATACCGGCAAGTAATTATGGATCATTATAAAAATCCCCGCAATCGCGGTATTCTTGAAGATGGCAGTCATACCATTAATATGAATAACCCGACTTGTGGTGACCGCATTCAATTGACTCTAAAAGTGGAAAATGGAATCGTGGTTGACGCAAGGCAAGAAGGGGAAGGCTGCTCGATTTCGATGTCATCTGCTTCGATGATGACGCAAGCAATTAAGGGAAAAAAAATCGAAGAAGCTTTAAAACTAGCGAAGATCTTTTCTGATATGATGCAGGGAATCGATTACGACGATGATGATCTTGATTTAGGTGATATTGAAGCACTTCAGGGTGTTTGTAAGTTTCCAGCCCGCATTAAATGTGCCACACTAGCGTGGAAGGCCATGGAAAAAGGATTGAAGGAAGAGGAACAAGAATAGGATGAAATAGGACATTTTTAGGTCCTATTCGTTTAAGAAATGGAGGAACTCGACGATGGCGAAAAAAATGCCTGATATCGGTGATTATAAATATGGTTTTGCCGATAAAGACGTTTCCATATTCCGGTCTAAGCGTGGTTTGACACGTGAAATTGTTGAAGAGATTTCAAAGCTGAAAAACGAACCGCAATGGATGCTCGACTTCCGCTTAAAATCACTTGAGCATTTTTACAAGATGCCAATGCCACAATGGGGCGGAGATATGTCTTCTTTAAACTTTGATGAAATTACGTATTATGTAAAACCATCTGAGAAATCTGAGAAGTCATGGGATGAAGTACCTGAGGAAATTAAGGCTACATTTGATAAGCTTGGTATTCCAGAAGCTGAGCAAAAATATCTTGCTGGGGTTTCGGCTCAATATGAATCCGAAGTGGTTTACCACAATATGAAGGTAGAACTAGAAGAGTTAGGTATCGTTTTTAAAGATACGGATTCTGCTTTAAGAGAAAATGAAGATATTTTCCGTGAGCACTTTGGAAAAACCATCCCACCAACAGATAACAAGTTTGCTGCCTTGAATTCTGCCGTTTGGTCTGGCGGTTCATTCATCTATGTACCACCAGGTATTAAAGTGGATACGCCGTTACAAGCCTACTTCCGGATTAACTCCGAAAACATGGGACAATTCGAGCGGACGTTAATCATCGTGGATGAGGGAGCACATGTGCATTATGTAGAGGGCTGTACAGCTCCGGTTTATACAACGAATTCCTTACACAGCGCCGTTGTTGAAATCATTATTAAAAAGGATGCTTACTGCCGTTATACAACGATTCAAAACTGGGCAAACAATGTCTTTAACCTTGTTACTAAGCGCGCGGTTTGTGACGCAAACGCAACAATGGAATGGATTGATGGCAACATCGGTTCTAAGCTGACAATGAAGTATCCAGCTGTTATTTTAAAAGGTGAAGGCGCCCGCGGCATGACGTTATCGATTGCGATTGCCGGTAAAGGCCAGCACCAGGATGCTGGAGCAAAAATGATTCATTTAGCTCCAAATACGTCTTCCACGATTGTATCGAAATCGATTTCTAAGCACGGTGGTAAAGTTACTTATCGTGGTATCGTTCAATTTGGCCGTAAAGCAGATGGGGCCCGTTCTAATATTGAATGTGATACATTAATTATGGATAATCAGTCGACATCCGATACGATTCCATATAATGAAATCTTAAATGACAACATTTCTCTTGAGCACGAAGCAAAGGTTTCTAAAGTGTCTGAAGAGCAGCTCTTCTACCTAATGAGCCGCGGTATTTCTGAGCAAGAAGCGACAGAAATGATTGTTATGGGCTTCATCGAGCCATTTACAAAAGAATTACCAATGGAATATGCCGTTGAAATGAATCGTCTCATAAAGTTTGAGATGGAAGGCTCTATCGGCTAAGGATAAGCAAGATTGTATCAAACCAAATATATATAAACAGTTATTGAATCCGTATATTTTTTCTGCGGATTCTTTTTTTATGGAAAATGGGGTTGGGATTGGGTTTATTTGGTAAAAAAGCCAATAATCCAAGAAAATGAGCCAATATCGTGAAGAAATGAGCCAAACCCATTGAAAAATGAGCCAATAACTTGTAAAAATGAGCCATAATCATCGAAAATTGAGCCAATCAATTTTTCCAAAAGGAATCTGGCCATATTTTAATCAAAAATTGTTTTGCAAACGCGCAAATTAGTGAGTAGTACAAGTAATTCCTTATAAATAACATAAAAAAATATAGAGGTGATGAATAATGACTCAAATTAAAGGAATCGACGTTTCCCATTGGAATGGAAATATCGATTGGAACAAGGTAGCAGGAGATGGGGTTAAATTTGCATTCTTGAAAGCAACAGAAGGAACATCTTATTCGGTTGTATCTTGGTTTAATGAAAACGTACCAAAAGCAATTAGTGCAAGCATCGATGTTGGGGCCTATCATTATGCAAAGTTTGGGACTATAGCTGAAGCTAAAGCTGAAGTAGCCTATTTTCTAAGTGTTATAAAAGGAAACCAGCTTACCTACCCAGCTGTATTAGATCTTGAAGAAAATAAAAGTGGGGCAAGTAAAACGGTCCTAACGGATGCTGCTATTGCTTTCCTTGATGCGTTAACAAATGCAGGCTATGTTGCAATGCTTTATACCGGTAAGGCTTTCTTAGATGAGCAATTGGATGAAAGCCGACTTACCACATATGCGTTGTGGATTGCCCGTTATAATAGCACTCTGGGGAGAAATGCTGATATTTGGCAATATACGAATTCCGGTAAGGTTAACGGTATTATTGGGGATGTAGACCTGGACTGGTCTTACCGTGACTTCGTAGCCTCCAAACCAAATCAAAAACCGCCTACTTCCATCGTTGCCTACCCTGGTTATTTAATAAAAAAAGGTTCAAGGAGTAAAGACGTGGAACGAATTCAACGAGCAGTTGGTGTTACTCCAGATGGTATTTTCGGACCGATAACAGATGCGGCAGTGAAAGCTTACCAAAAACGAAAAGGACTAGTGGTTGATGGAATTGTTGGTCCTAGGACATGGGCAGTCATGTTTTGATTTGGTTATAGCACATCATTTAAAACTATCTAGGCTTGTACAATATTAGAGATGTGTAAGGCTTATACTAATTAATCAGGTTATTATCATTATTTATTGCCCTAGCAGATAGAAGTAAAAAAGTTATGCTAATATTAGTTATGGGGGGGACAGTTATGATCTACATCGGTGTAACAGGCTGGGGCGACCATGACAGCCTATATTCAGGTCAAATCTCTTCTAGAGGTAAATTAAAGGAATATGCAGGCCATTTTCCGATAGTGGAAGTGGATTCGGCTTTTTATGCGATTCAGCCAAAAAGAAATGCTGAGAAGTGGGTCAATGAAACACCAGCAGGCTTCCAGTTTATCGTCAAAGCCTACCAAGGAATGACCGGGCATTTGCGTGGTGAAATCCCATTTGAAAACAGACAAGCGATGTTTAATGCCTTTAAAGAGTCATTGGAACCCTACATAGAAACAAATAAATTGGCCATGGTCCTCTTCCAATTTCCACCCTGGTTTACATGTAAACGAGAAAATGTTGAATACTTAAGATGGTGTAGGAATGAAATGGGGGACACCCCCTGTGCCTTGGAGTTCAGACACCAATCTTGGTTCGCGCCTCAATTTTATCAAAAAACACTTGATTTTATAAAAACACAAAACTGGATTCATAGTATCTGTGATGAACCGCAATCTGGGGAGGGCTCCATTCCAACGGTATTAGAGAACATCAATCCTGATAAAGTTTTGGTAAGATTTCATGGCCGAAACGTTCATGGCTGGCAAAAACGGAATGCCGAAAATTGGCGTGAGGTACGCTATCTTTATCGCTATAACCAACAAGAACTGCAACAATGGGCAAATTCAATTCGAAAATTAGCCAAGGATAGCTTAAATGTTTATCTCCTGTTTAACAACAACTCCGGCGGGGATGCGGCCGATAATGCCAAGGAAATGATGAATCTTTTGCAAATAGAATACCAAGGACTTGCTCCAAGACAGCTGGATTTATTTAAAAGATAAGAAAGTATAAAATTTTCGACTTTGAGAATTGTCCAGCTCCAGCGCCCAGCGGCTAGTGTACTTCGCCCTTTTCCCTACGATAAGTCAACATCGGATCGCTTTCGCTCTCCGTGTTTCCTTTATCTCAGTCAAAGAGCTCCAGTCCATACGCCGCTAAACGGGCGCTTGCGCTTTTCTTATAGGAAGCCGTCCTATCCAAGAAAGGCATGCATTAATATAGGAAGCCGTCCTATTCAAGAAAAGCATGAATTAATTTAGGAAGCGGTCCCATCCAAGACAGCATGATTTATTTTAATAGCCGGCCGCCTGACCTAGACGCCGACTTTTTTTAGTGTTAAGTTACTTAAAGACGTCTTGAGACAGTTGGACAAAACATAAAGCTTCACAACACAGATTTAGAGGGTGAAAACATGGAATGGATTATCTTAGTTATTGTAGGGCTGATAGCGAGCTCACTAGGTTCATTGATCGGCATGGGAGGAGGAATTATTATTGTTCCTACCTTACTTTATTTAGCGACATTATCAACTTTCAGCCATCTTACACCACAGGTGGTAGTAGGAACCTCCCTATTTACAATGATTTTCACAGGGCTATCTTCAACGTTATCCTACATGAAACATAAGACAATTGATTATAAAAGCGGCTTGATTTTCCTAATAGGAAGCGGTCCGGGGAGTATCTTAGGTGCCTATGTCACTGAAAAGCTGGATTTGCACTCGTTTAATATTTATTTCGGAGTTTTTATTCTTTTTGTATCGCTAGTTTTGGTAGTTAAAGAAAAATTAAAACCGATTCCCTATCGAAAAGATAAGGGCATTGTCCGTACTTTTACCGATAATAGCGGCATGAGCTTAGAATATGGTTTTAGTCCGTTCATAGGAATTCTTATTTCCTTTGTTGTTGGATTTTTGTCAGGGATATTTGGAATTGGCGGCGGTTCGTTAATGGTGCCAACGATGATTTTATTGTTTTTCTTCCCTCCGCACGTGGCCACAGCTACATCGATGTTTATGATTTTACCAACATCTATCTTAAGCTCGATCACACATATTGCCTTAGGAAATGTGAATTGGCTCTACGCTTTAGCATTAGTTCCTGGAGCTTGGATTGGCGCAAAGGTTGGTGTATTTTTAAACACGAAGTTAAAAAGTAAAACGATTGTCTGGATCATCCGAATTATTCTTATCGTTGTTGGTATCCGTTTAATCTACCAAGGGATTACAGGGTAAAGCAAAATGGAAACGATCCATATTTATCATACAAATGATGTTCACAGCCACTTTGAAAATTGGCCTCGCATTCAACAGTTTTTATCACAGAAAAATGCCATGCATCAAGAAGAGGGAGAAGATGTTTTCCTGTTTGACATTGGTGATTTTATTGATCGCTGGCATCCATATACAGAGGCGACGAAAGGGCAGGGGAATATTACCCTGTTAAATGAGTGCGAATTTACAGCCGTCACAATTGGCAATAATGAGGGGGTTAACCTTCCCTATGAAAATTTAAATCACCTATATGACGAAGCTGAGTTCGATGTCCTGGTTGCGAACCTTCATAAAAATAAAGAGGAATATCCTAGTTGGATAAAACCTTACAACATCTATCATACGAAAAAGGGTACACGGATAGGCGTTATCGGTTTAACGGCCCCCTTCGTCCAGCTTTATGAATTGCTCGGCTGGAATCTGACAGAACCGCTGTCTGAGCTGAAAAAATGGCTTAATTCATTAAAGGACGATGCTGATGTCATCATACTACTCTCTCATCTGGGGCTTCATGAGGATGAACAAATCGCTGTAGAATTTCCTGACATCGATGTTATTTTGGGTGCCCATACCCATCATATTCTAGAAGAAGGAAAGCAAATAGGCAATACACTCCTCGGGGCTGCAGGGAAGTATGGTTATTTTGTCGGTCATATTACCCTTAGCTTAGATGAACAAAAAGCAATAAAGAGCAAAAGCGCCATACTCTATGACGTTAAGGAGCTACCTCTTGTTCCAAATGAACAAGAGCAAATTGATGCTTATTTAAAAAAAGGGAAGGAACTGTTAAATCAAAAAGTCACTTCTCTTATTAAACAAATGCCGAATGATCCTTTCCAGGAAACGGAGCTATCACTTTTTCTTTGCAAGGCGTTAAGAGAATGGTGTAGCGCCGATTGTGCCATGATTAACGCAGGCTTGCTATTAGGCCCATTAGCAGGCGATGTTACTGATTATGACCTACTTACGATTTGCCCCCATCCGATTAATCCGTGTGTGGTTGAACTGACAGGCAAGGAGTTATTTGAGATTTTGAGGGAATCGAAGGATGAGGGTATACACCATAAGCATATAAAAGGCCTAGGTTTCAGAGGAACGATCTTGGGGGTATTTGTATATGATCGGATTAGCTTTCAAGGGAACACGATTTTTGTAGATGGTAGTGAATTAAACTATGAAAAGACCTACACATTAGCCCTTCCAGATATGTTCACGTTTGGCCATTTTTTTAAAGAAGTCCTTCCATATAAGCAAAAAAAATACTTTCTGCCGGAATTTCTGCGGGATATTTTAAAATGGAAATTGCAAAGGGACCTATGACTTGCCTAGCTTCAACGCCAAGGCGCTGGAGCTTTTATTGTAATACACGCTTTTTTAACTATTATCATAAAGTGGTAGGGAGGAAAGGAGTGTGTGAACCTTTGATTGATCTTTTACCTATTGAAATTAATGGCCATACTTTTTTGGCGGTTTCGGTTTTACTTCCAAAAACAACCTTGCTTGCAGTCTCAAGCGATAAGGGATATATCATGTGCGGTGCCTTAGACGTTGGCTTATTAAATGAAAAATTAAAGGATCGCAAGATTATTGCCGGCCGGGCTGTCGGAGTAAGAACGATTGATCAGCTTCTTAATGCTCCGTTAGAGTCAGTTACCTTGGAGGCAGAGGAATTAGGTATTCATCAGGGTATGATCGGTAAGGATGCATTACTGAAAATGATTTAAAAGTCTGCTTGGGTAGCAGGCTTTTTTTGATATGTTGAGATAAAGGGTGCCGTTTTTTATCATAAAATTTAATAGGCTAGTTCCTCTTCTTCAAGCATACATATAGCAAGAAGGGGTGATTTTCTTGGCGAAGTTTCGTAGACGGCGCAAGTGGCGTGGACAACTGCCTTTCCGCTATGTCCTTCTGTTATCATTTGTTTTTTTTCTTTTCTCCACTGCTACCGGTTTATGGCTCGTCAATAAAGGCATCGAGCCAATACTCATGGGATATGCTGAGTCACAAACCAGAAAAATAGCTTCATTGGTAATAAATAAAGCGATTAGTAAAAAGGCAGTGGACTTTGGGGATGTTAATAATGTAATTGAAATAACTCCAGGCCCTGACGGAAGTGCACCAAGTGCTAATTTAAAAACAGAGATCGTCAATCGGAAATTATCTGAAATAACAAGTCAGATCCAAAAGAACTTAACAGCTGCAGAAAAAGGCGACCTTTCATCGTTAGAGCATGTAACCGATGTGGAAATTGAAACAAACGTCACGAAACACTCAGATGGGATTGTTTGGTATGTCCCAATCGGTCAAGCAACCAATATTGCCTTATTCGGTAATTTAGGTCCTAAAATTCCGGTGAAATTTAATGCCATTGGTGATGTCCGTCCGGATGTAAAAATAGATCCTAAACCTATCGGGATTAATAATACATGGATAGATGTTTCCATTCATTTAGAAGTGTCTGTTCGAATCATTACGCCCTTTGCTACAAAAATAACCAAACTGGACCAAAGCATTTTTGTGGGTGGAACGTTAGTACAGGGAGTTGTCCCACAATATTATAATGGAGGAAACAGCTCTCCACCTTCTCTTCAACTCCCTAAAGATAAGTCTGGAAATTAATAAGGACTGTCCACCGATGGAAGTCCTTATTTCTTCTTCGTATTCATCCGTTCAAGACGCTTCCATTTGGCCAAATGCGGGTAGGGGTCAAACGACCATTCTGTAATCCCATTGTCTTTGTACATCCCATAATGTAAATGGGGCGGGAATTTCCCTGAGGTTCCTGGTGGACCGTACCCGGAGCTACCGACACCTCCAATGACCATGCCTGGCTCGACGATTTGTCCGACCTTCAAATCCTTCGCAAAGCCACTGAGATGAGCAAAATAATGATACGTGTTATTAATGTCACGGATACCGATTCTCCAGCCGCCGAACTTGTTCCAGCCTTTCATTTCAATAATCCCATAGCTGGTAGCTCGAACAGGGACCCCATAGCCGGCAAAAATATCAGTCCCTTCATGGATCCTTCTTCCGCCCCAGCCACGTGCATCCCCCCAGGTACTGCGATAGCTGTGATTTGAGCGAATCGGCACAGGGAATACTTGTTTATCTAAATTAATCCGGCCAAAATGACGATATATTTTTGCCTTTCCCACGATAATTCCTACGGTCTTATCACGGTGATAGTAATTCCATAATCCAATTTTTAGATTATCATCATCGACCCCATATGAAAGAAGATATTTGGCAAACGAATATAAAACATCCTCGTCATTCTTTAAACTCGCTTTTCCATCCCCATCCCCATCGCCACCAATCCCATCAAAAAACTGGATAACAGCAGGTTTTTCCTCCTTAATATTAGGGTTCGTTAAACCGGCCCATTGTTCAGGTCTAAAATAAATGGCAATTGTGCTTTCTGGTTTTGGCAAATCGCGACGGGCAAAGCGGATACTTCTTTCATATTGATCAACGGCTGCTAAGTAATACCAAGGAATTTGCGTAACCGTTTCAATCTTTTGATAAAGCATCATTCTTTCCTGATAGGGAACAGATTCTTTTGCATGAGCATCTCTAACAGCCAATGAAAAGAAAAAGAATAAAAGGAAAGTTCCAATTATGACAGCAGTACGCACCAGGAATCCTCCTTCTAGTTAATGTACAAGTTTAGTTTATGACTTCTAAGCAATTTCATTAGGGTTAATAATTGGTAATCCGAAAGTAAAGCTAGCCTGCTTGTCGTTCTATTTGCAGTATGTTAAAGTGATTCAGAAGAACTCACTTATCCATAAGTAATAATAGAAATTCAAGGGGTGTAAGAATGAGTAAGAAAGAAGAAATATTAAGAAAGCCGGATTGGCTAAAAATAAAGCTGAACACGAATGAAGCTTACACTGGATTAAAGAAAATGATGCGTGAAAAAAATCTTCATACCGTGTGTGAGGAAGCTCGCTGCCCTAATATTCATGAATGCTGGGCCGAAAGAAGAACGGCAACCTTCATGATTCTAGGGGATACATGTACCCGTGCTTGTCGCTTTTGTGCGGTAAAAACAGGGCTGCCGACTGAACTGGATTTGCAGGAACCAGAGAGGGTTGCAGACTCTGTTCAATTGATGAACCTTAAGCATGTAGTTGTTACAGCAGTTGCCCGTGATGATTTAAAGGATGGCGGGGCCGCTGTTTTTGCAGAAACCGTTCGCGCGATCCGTCGCAAAAGTCCATTTACTAGTATTGAAGTTCTTCCTTCCGATATGGGCGGCAAAGAAGAAAATTTACAGCTGTTAATGGATGCTAAACCAGATATCTTAAATCATAATATTGAGACGGTAAGACGCTTGACCCCAAGAGTAAGGGCGCGTGCAAAATATGACCGTTCACTTGAGTTTCTCCGCCGAGCAAAGGAGATGCAGCCAACGATCCCGACAAAATCAAGCTTAATGATTGGACTTGGTGAAACAAAAGAAGAAATTATTGAAGTGATGGATGATTTACGAACAAACAATGTAGATATCATGACCATTGGACAATATTTACAGCCAACAAGGAGTCATTTAAAGGTTGAAAAATATTATTCCCCTGATGAATTTAAGGAATTGCAGCAAATTGCTCTTAGCAAGGGCTTTAGCCACTGTGAGGCAGGTCCGCTTGTTCGTTCTTCCTACCATGCTGACGAGCAGGTTAATGCCGCGGCAAAGCATAAACAATTATTAGGTGAAAAAGAAGCAAAAGAAGCATAAATAGTAAAGAGTTCAGCCCAAAACCTTGGGTCTGAACTCTTTTGATTAGCGTCTTTTTATATTATGGTCATCTGGGGTGAGACCATTTTCATCTTCACTCGCGTTCATTCGCAATCCTTGTGGAGATTTTTTCATTTGGGTAATCAGCCCACTGACCAAATTGCGGGAATTCCTGCTTGTTGAATCCAGATTAGCGAGATTTTCCACATCCCGTATTAACACTTTATTGTCTGTGACGTAAACGTGGTAATATCTAGGAACAATTGACATCGCGGTTTTCTTCACCTGATCCGCTGTTAAATTCCTATCCTTTGAATCGGTTTGATAGGCAATAAGTACTTCCTGATCGGTGACAAGTGTTGCTACATCGTTCACATGGGGAATATTGGTACTGTATTTACTAATGGCATTAGCAACCTGCTCACGGTCTAACGCTGTATAGTGGTTATTAGCTGAATTATCATTCATCAACGGACTCTTTTGGTGACGGACAAAGCCGTAGTTATTGCTAACATTCCGAACGCCACGGCTGGCTCCTTCATTATAAAGATCATGCCTTTTATTGTTGACGTTAATGGTGTTGCCGCTTTCCTCATATACATCACGACCCGCCATATCCTTTGAGCAGCCGGTTAAGGCTGTTAAGGTACATAATCCCATGATTATGATTAATTTTTTCAACTTATTCACCTCCTCTTATTAGAATAGCCAAAGGGAAGATTTTTTTTCTTAGCAATTGATGGGGAATTGGTTATAATGATAGTAGGAATTGTTTGGTAAAAGAGGTGTGAGAAGGTATGTTTGTAATTAATAATACGATGTATGAAATAGTGCAGGAACATCGGAACGGTTTTAATGAAGAAGCTCTTAAAGCAAGGTATAGTGATATATTATCGAGATATGATTATATCGTCGGGGATTGGGGTTATGGACAGCTCAGGTTAAAGGGTTTTTTTGATGACCAAAATCAAAAGGCAACCTTTGATTCAAAAATAAGTACATTAAGTGAGTACCTTTATGAGTACTGTAATTTCGGCTGTGCTTATTTTGTATTGAAAAAAGTAAAAAAATGAAACGAAGGGACTGAACCCTTCGTTTTTTTTGATTCAATTATTTGTCATACGGTTCCTGTTCATCTTTATCCGGGTCATCATGTGTGGGGTGTGCCCCATCCATCTGCCTTGGTAAATCCTGGTGCAGGGATTTGGTTTCATAATTGAAAGCACTATAAGAACGCTGCCCTTCCTTCCATGGAGTGCTTTTATTTTGAACAGGATCGTTAACTCTAATCGATGAACTATAAGGTCCTTCTGGAAATTCTTGTGCAGTCAAGAAATTTTGCTGCTTCTCCACATTCGATAATTCAGTGGATATTTTTGAATCTTTTTCTGTCATGTTTTCACGCTCCTTTTTACCTACTAGTATGCCGGATGCCGCGAAAAACATGAACGGACATTAGACTAATTCCATTAAGAAGGAGCGTAATTCCTCGGCATCTGCTTCATTTAATTGAAACGCATGCTCTAAATAGCCTTCCTCTTGTAAATCATCGTGACCAATAATCGCAAAGCGATTTCCCTGAATATCTAAGACAAGTTGCTTCCCGTAATGGCGATTGCTTTGAACGATGGCTAAATCAAATCGTTGGTTTTCTCCGACAAAGCTGACAAATCTTGTTTTTGTATCCTCTGTATCATCATATAAAAAAAAGCGTTCTTTCATTTAGAAGGTCTCCTTTAATAAATTGACATCTTCTATATAGTAACAAATTAATCAAAGTGATGGGACCTAAAACAAATTTCATGCAAATATTTGAAGAATGTTGCTGTTGAAAAAATACGAAGGATGTCAAATTATGTTATAATATTACTAAATCTCGAATAATGTCCTCTGAGAGGGATGATTTAATGGTCCGTCGTAACATGGAAAAATTTACGAATGTAATGCAATGGGGAAAACTTTTATTACCCCTGTCGTCCATTCGTTTTTATCCTCCCCCGTTTGTTTTACGGAATCCAGTTTTAGAAGGAGTAACATCTGCCATTAATGATGGTTGTGAAGTCGCTGTTCTTGTTTTTAATATAAAAAATATGAACGAATTATCAGAAGAACTAAGTCAATCGGTATTTTTGCATTTTAAAAAGCAGATAAAAAAATTTTTCCGCATCGCTGTTGAATTGGAGATAGAGAAGCAGAATGTCATTACACTTCATGATTTTTATGGTGATAGTTTGACGCTATACATAAAGGTGGACGATGCTCGTCTTTGCCTCTCTGAGATCGATTCTCTTATGAAAAAAATTACCTCTCTTGTGGAGCGGAGTCTGCATAAACATTATCCTTCTATCCAGCCAATATTTGTCACAGGCTATATGTTCGTTGAAAAAAAGTATTATTCACTAAACGATTCCATTGAAAGAGCCCATAGGCAGGCCATTGCAATGGCAGAGAAGAGAGTCAAATCTGAATTTAATGAAATGGTGTTTTCAGTCAAAAGAATTATTTCCAAAAAGGATATTATATTATTAGCACAGCCGATTATTAAAATAGCAACTAAAGAAATATGCGCCTTGGAAATGCTTACCCGCGGCCCCAAAGGAACGCTCTTAGAAAGTCCATTACCGCTTTTTTCCGTTGCCCGGCAGACAGGTATGCTGTATGAACTTGAAATGATTGTCATTGAAAAGGTTTTAGGACAAATAAAGGCAACGAGATGCCGCCAAGATATCTTTGTCAATTGTACACCGCTGACACTTGGAAATATCCGCTTTACCCGCGATTTGAAAAATCTAATGCAGCAATATAAAGGGATTTCAGCTAAGCAAATTACCTTTGAAGTGACCGAAACCGATTCCATCGAGGGCTTGAAGAATTTCATTTATAATCTTAAAATGTTAAGATTAATGGGGTTCCGGATTGCCATGGATGATACAGGAGCCGGCTATTCCAGTTTGAGTACAATTGGTGAAATCATGCCCGATATTATTAAAATTGACCGGTCTGTCATTCAAAACATTGATAAGAATTCATTAAAAGAATCGATGTTAAAGGGAATAATGTTGATCGCAAGAGAAGCGGGTTCATTAGTAGTCGCAGAAGGGATTGAGAACGAAGAGGAAGCATCCGTGCTCATGCGGCATAATGTTGATCTAGCTCAAGGGTATTTTTATGCACGGCCATCTGCGCTGGTAAATAGTATGGCAACTTAGAATGGAGGAAGTGGATGATATGTATTTTGTTGACAGGGAAAAAATTGAAGCAACGTTAATCTATTTAGAAGGACAAGTCACTCTTTTCAGAAACCAAAAGGCTTGGTCAACACCACTCGAAAAAGCAGCATTAGAGCGTTTAAGCCAAATGATGATTGAGTCTGTTTTAGATGTCGGAAATGCCATGATTGATGGTTTTATCATGCGAGACCCTGGTAGCTATGACGACATTATTGACATTTTAATCGATGAAAAAGTTAATTCTGCGGAAACAGGAGAACGTTTAAAAATCCTTATTCAATATCGCAAAAAACTTGTCCAAGATTACATAGCAATCGATCATAGCGAGCTGCATCAGTCATTTTCAACCTATCTTCCTGAATTGGTGACTTTTACTGAAAATGTACGTGATTACCTTGCTAATGAATTAGGGCCGGTATCGGCATTTAAAAACTAATTTCTAGACCGTAGGCGCGGTCTTTTTTTAAATGGGCATGATACTTTTATAGGAGTGATTTTTTTGAAAAATTATAAAGGTTATTTAATTGATTTAGATGGAACCATGTATAAAGGAACAGAGCGGATTGAAGCAGCCTCTGATTTTGTTAAACAACTTCGGGATAGAGGGATACCTTACTTATTCGTTACGAATAATTCATCGCGGACGCCGGCACAGGTAGCTGAAAAACTTCTTGACTTTGACATCCCAGCGGAAGAAAAGCTTGTGTTTACGACAAGCCAGGCAACCGCAAATTACATTTTTGAATTAAAAAACGACGCGTCTGTCTATGTCATTGGTGAAGAAGGAATTCGAGCGGCTCTAGAGGAAAAAGGACTTCGATTGGCAGGGGAGAAGGCGGACTTCGTGGTTGTAGGGATTGATCGCTCCATCAGCTATGAAAAATTAACCGTCGCATGTTTGGCCGTGCGCAACGGTGCGACATTTATTTCTACCAACGGTGACATTGCCATTCCAACGGAAAGAGGACTGCTGCCAGGCAATGGATCTCTAACATCGGTTATTACTGTTTCCACGCAAACAAAGCCGATCTTTATCGGCAAGCCAGAATCTATTATTATGGAGCAGGCATTAAAGGTGTTAGGCACAGCAAAAGAAGAGACGCTGATGGTCGGCGATTATTATGATACCGACATCTTAGCAGGAATGAATGCCGGCATGGACACGCTACTAGTTCATACCGGTGTGACGACGAAAGAAATGCTTGCCGGCTATGAGCGAATGCCGACTTATACAATTGATACATTAGATCAGTGGGAAATATAACAAAAGGATGGGGGCGCCCCATCCTTTTAATTTGACCGAAAAGAAAGGATAACTTTCCTCTCAGGCATAAATGCAACTTCGCATCTGTCTTCGCCAATCGATTATTATTTTTCTTTCTCAGCTCTTGCAGCCCGATGTGCCAGTCTGCTTGATGCCGCAGCTGCTATCGCGCCCACAATATCATCTAAAAAGGTATGACATTCCCCTGTGGATTTATCATTTAAATGCGCTAATATCCCCGGCTTTAGTTTATCGATGTATCCATAATTCGTGAACCCAATGGAACCATAAACATTAACAATCGAAAAGGCTAATATTTCATCAACTCCATAAAGACTCTCATCGCTGCCAATGATCGATTGGAGAGGCTCTTCTAACATTCCTTTCTCAGCAAGCACATCTAGTTGGATTCCGGTGATAATGGCGTTTTGAACCTCTCGTTTAGAAAGGACACGTTCCACGTTTGCCAAACAGTCTTCCATCTTTAAGTTTTCATGATATTTTTCTTGTAAAAAGAAAACTAAATCGGCCATATCCTGAACTTCGACGCCTCTTTCTTTCAGCCATCTGCGTGCGGTTTCTTCGGTAGGATCAACTTTTTTATCGTCAGCCATTCCTTTGATCACCTTTTCTTTGTATTTTCACTATATATACTCTATTTCCATAAGATATGCAATTTTGAGCGTAATAGTCCTATACAAAATATGCCTTTTCCGTGCAACATTCTCTGCGAAAAAAAAGTGAAAACAACAAGTTTTCGAAGGCTAATACATATACATGACTTAAGAAAAGGTTTGAAGAAGAGGTGGGGACTCGGATGCTTCAAAAAATGCTTGAAAATCAGTATGGCATCACGGCACAGGAATATGTAAAATTAGATTCCTTTGATGCACTACGAGGGAATGGCTGGCTGTATATCATTTCGAATCCGGCGGGTAAAGAAGAAGATGATATTATCGAGCTTGGGAAAATTGCCGAGCATTTAAGAAACTATGGGGATCTACATGTCCCCCTATTTTTGCCAACAAAGGATGGCCAATTAATTTCAGAATGGGAAAAAAATAAATATTGTGTACTAGCAAATCGGCAAAGCGATGAACCACGAAAAATAAGGCTTGGGCGGAAGCTTGCCAAATTCCACGCCCGCGGCAGGAGAGTTCCTTTTCAAATCGAGAGATCGAGCAGGATTGGACAATGGAAGTCGTTGTGGGAAAAGCGGTTAGAGCAAATGGAAAAGGTTTGGAATGGTCTACTTTTTCAAACACCGGAAGATGAGTTTGAACGAATGTTTGTTGACTCGTTCCCTTATTATCTTGGTTTAACGGAGAATGCTATTCAATATTTAGTTGATACGGAGCTTGATGATGAACCACTAGAAACGGATAGCGGCACTGTTTGTCATGACCGTTTTTCCCAAAAAACATGGGGCAACCATTATATGATTAAAAATCCGTTTGACTGGGTTTTTGATCATCGAAGCCGTGATTTAGCCGAGTGGACAAGGGAGAGATATTTTCGTAATTTCCAAACCTATGATGTGGACCTAAGGCAGTTTTTTGCAGAGTACCAAAGTATTGAACCGTTATCTTCCTTTTCTTGGCGATTATTATATTCGCGCATCATCTTTCCACTTCACTACTTTGAATGTATTGAAAATTATTATATAACGCGTTCCGAGCAGGAAAAGAAAATCTGTGAGGAGCAGCTAAGTAAGATTTTAAGACAATCAAGCGAGTATGAACGGTTTTTAGCTGGGTTCTTTCAAATAGCCGGAGCGCCAATTAATCGTTTGAACCTGCCCCAGCTAGAATGGCTTTTTAAATAGTCTGCAATCTTTGACGAAAATCCCGATACCATTGTGATAAAATAAAATGAGCTATAAAAATAAAGAAAGGGAATGCAGCATGAGACCTTACATTTATATTACGCGAAAGCTTCCAGACTCAGTAATAAAAGAAATGCAGCAAAAATTTGATGTGGGAATGTGGGACCATGAAGATGTTCCAGTCCCGAAAGAGGTATTGTTGTTAGAAGCAAGAAAAGCGGATGCCCTAATGACAATGTTGTCCGATGCCATTAATGAAACTGTTTTAACGGCAGGGAAAAATTTAAAGGTTGTCGCAAACCTTGCTGTTGGTTTTGACAATATTGATGTAAAGACAGCATGCAGAGAAGGGATTGCCATTTGTAATACACCGGATGTGCTGACGGATACTACGGCTGATTTAACGTTCGGCTTGCTAATGGCAGCGGCACGGAGGATTGTTGAAGCAGCAGAGGTTGTGAAAGAAGGGAATTGGAAGAGTTGGAGTCCGTTATTATTAGCAGGGCATGATATTCATCATAAGACAATCGGGATTGTCGGTATGGGGAAAATTGGTGAAGCTGTTGCGAAACGGGCGAAAGGATTTGAGATGAATATCCTTTATCATAACCGGACGAGAAAGCCCGAGGTTGAGCAACAGCTGGGTGCAGTGTATGCATCTTTTGAAGAGCTTGTTGGAAAGTCAGATTACATTGTCTGTTTAACACCGCTAACGGAAGAAACAAAAAACATGTTTACTCGAGAAGTCTTTAATCAAATGAAACGGTCTGCCATTTTTATTAACGCTTCAAGAGGACCGGTTGTGGATGAACAGGCTTTATATGAGGCATTAGCGGCGGGTGAAATTTCAGGGGCAGGTCTCGATGTGTTTGAAAAGGAGCCAATTAATGCGAATCATCCATTGCTACAGCTTCCAAACGTAGTCGCTCTGCCGCATATTGGCAGCTCTAGTGTAGAAACGAGAACTGCGATGATGCAGCTCTGTATTGATAATATCGAGGCCGTCCTTGAGGGAAACAAGCCAAAAACACTGGTGAATAAAGAGTGGAAGCCCTTAGTTAGGGTTTAATTCGAGATCGAAGAATAGTAAAGCGATTGCCGCTACTGGCAATCGCTGCTTTTTATGGTTTTATTAAAATACTTGTTCTACTTCGACAACGCCTGGAACTTCTTCTAAAAGAGCTCTTTCGATGCCGGCTTTTAATGTGATGGTTGAGCTTGGGCAGCTGCCACATGCACCTAGCAAGCGGAGCTTAACAATACCATCCTCTACATCTACTAATTCGCAATCCCCGCCATCACGAAGAAGAAATGGACGTAATTTATCTAATACTTCTTGGACTTGCTCAAACATTGCTTGTTCTTCCATGTTAATCGACTCCTTTCCTATCTACATTATAATGTCAAAGGTGTTAAAAATCCATTCTCAGAAATTAGGAAAAGACACATTTAAAAACTATTTCTTAGTTTTTACGCTATAGTTATTGTAAAATATAAGAAAAACGTTGGGAATGGTTATATGAATACGAATGAAGTGGAAATTGTACTTTATGGTGCTGAACAATTATGCCCAAGCTGTGTGAATTTACCTTCGTCTAAGGAAACCTATGAATGGCTGGAAGCTGCCATTGCCAGAAAGTTTCCCGAGCAGCCCTTTAAAATGAAATATGTTGATATCTATCAGCCCGTAGGAGATAGTGAAAAAGTTAATTTTGCAAAAAAAGTAATCGAAGAGGATATGTTTTATCCAGTTGTCGTCATTAAAGAAAAAGTAGTTGGCGAAGGAAACCCACGTTTAAAAACTATTTTTGCCGAACTTGAGAAACATGGGTATAAGGCAGTGTAAAAAAGGGACATTCCAGATTCAAATGGAATGTCCTTTTTATTAATATCAAACGGTCGCTTCCGCTTTTCTTTTTACCCATTGTGAAATTTGTACATCCATAGAATTCCTGATTTTAATAAGCGGGCGACGCGTCCTGTGATAGGACGATCGGCCATCATCCCAAAGCCATGCTTTTTCCCAAGGGAACCTAGGATTCCCTTTAATTTAATTTGTGGGAAGGAAGCAGGAGGCTCTTCGCCTTTCCAACGTCTTTTTAAGACTTCAACAATTTGTTCAGCCTGTCCTTCAGCCAATTGGGCACTTGGAGCATGTGGAAGGCTTGCACAGTCCCCGACAATAAAAACATGTTCGTCATAAGGCAAATGGTGGAGCGGGGTGATAATCAATCTCCCCAGTTGATCCTTTTCTTCATCCATATTACGAACAATTTGGTTTGCTTGAATTCCTGCGGTCCAAACAATCACATCACAATCTATTGCCTCGTCGTGATTATATATACGATTTTCTTCCACTTTGGTAATATTGGAACCATTGATAATTTCTACATTGTTTCTAATAAACCAATTTTCAACATATTTACTTAAACGTTCTGGGAACGATGATAGAATATGTTTTCCACGATCAAATAATTTGATGTTTAGATCTTCACGGCTTTCACTTAATTCACTTGCTAACTCTACTCCGCTCAAACCTGCACCAACAATACCGACAACAGACCCTGGTCCAAGATTGTTTAATATAGAGTAGGTGAGCCGGGATTTATCAATGCTTTGGATACTGTAAGTGAATTGGTCTGCGCCGGGAACACCGTGGTATTTGTCTTCACAGCCGAGTCCAATCACTAAATCATTGTAAGCAACTGGTTCTGCATCTTTGATGATTATTTTTTGATTCTTTGCATCGATGCCTGTGACTTCACCGTATTTCACTTCTAAACGAGGATGTTCCGGGAAAGCAACCCGTATTTCTTTATCAGAAATCGTTCCAGCAGCTAATGCATAGTATTCCGTTTTTAAGCAGTGGTATGGAACTCGGTCGATTAATGTAATCGTCACGTCTTCTGGTAAATGGTGTGGAAGAAGTTCGTTTAGAATCTTCATCCCGCCGTATCCACCACCGAGAATCACAAGGTTTTTCATGGTTATTTCCCCTTTGTTTATCCGGTTTTCATATAAAATATATTAGAATAATATTCTGTTTCTTTTCCTCATAAGAGTATATCTAAATTGTGTCCAAATAACAACATTTTTCATGCTATTCTTGACAGTACACTACGGGCATGGTAATTGACCTAGCGGGTTAATTAGGGTAGGATAATTAATTGTGGAGAGGTGAGAGCAATGATTAAACCTATCATTGAATTTTGTATTAGCAACCTGGCAAATGGTGCTCAAAAGGCACTTGAAAAACTACAAAAAGATCCTAACTTGGATATTATTGAATATGGATGTCTCGGATATTGTGGAAAATGTGCCACCACTCTTTATGCTCTTGTTAATGGTGAGATCGTAACTGGGAGCACACCTGATGTGCTGGTCGATAATATTTATCAATACCTGGAAGAAAATCCAATGTTTTAATTTAAAGGGAGCAAGGTCGCTCTCTTTTTATATAGCTGTCATATATTATATTATTGGAATCTAATCAGTTGAGTCCTAAATCCTATGTGTATATACTATATATAAAGCCTCAAAAAAGGGGGAATTATGATGAGTAAAGATGTAGTTATATTAACTGAAGCAGCGTCACTGCATATTAAGGATATGATGAAACATAACGAAGAAGAAGGTGCTCTTTTACGTGTCAGTGTAAAAGGCGGCGGCTGCAGCGGGCTATCCTATGGAATGGGCTTTGACCATGAGGTGAAGGAAGAGGACCTTCATTTTGAGCAGCATGGGATCCAAGTTCTAGTTGATAAAGAGAGTGCCTCTATTCTACAAGGGACGAAAATTGATTATAAAGAATCAATGATGGGCGGCGGCTTTACCATCGAAAATCCAAATGCCATTGCATCATGTGGCTGCGGGTCATCGTTCCGTACAGCAACGGCAACTGGTACACCTGAGGAATGCTAATATACAAAATAAAGGCGCCCGATTTTGGACGCCTTTTACTTTTATTTATTAAACATCGATGAACTGTGCAGAGGCTGAATCTTTGCTTTTGGATCGATAAATGCTTTCGCATTGTTTACAGCTGTTGGTGCTTCACCAAATCCGCAGGCAATTAATTTTACTTTTCCATCATAGGTGCAAATATCTCCAGCTGCATAAATACCAGGTGTATTCGTTTCCATTTTTGAATTCACGACAATCGAGTTCTTTTCGATTTCAAGACCCCATTCTTTAATTGGCCCAAGTGAAGAAACAAAGCCATAGTTACATATAACGGCGTCGACATCAATCGTTTCTTTGCTTTCTCCGTCAACACTTCCAAGGACTACTTGCTTAATGTTGCCATTTTCATCGCCAATCAATTCATCAGGAACAAATGGTGTTTTTACATCCACTTTTGAATTGTACAAGTTCTCAACACTGTGCTCATGGGCACGGAATTTATCCCGGCGGTGAACAATCGTTACTTTTTCAGCAATTGGTTCAAGCATTAAGGCCCAGTCAACCGCTGAATCCCCGCCGCCAAAGACCACTACTTTTTGACCAGCAAATTGATTTAAATCTTCAATAAAATAGTATAGGTTTTTCTTGTCATAATGGGCGGCACTTTCAAGCTCTAAGCGGCGTGGTTGGAATGCACCGTTTCCAGCAGTAATGATAATTGTTTTAGAATAATGGACCTCAGAATTAGTCGTTAGTTTGAAAGTACCATCTTCAAGCTTTTCTAACTTTTCAACAGATTGTTCAAGCGCGACAGCAGGTTCAAACTTGGCCATCTGTTCTTTTAAATTATTGATTAACTCTTGTGCACGAACTTTTGGAAAACCAGCTACATCATAAATATATTTCTCCGGATAGAGCGCCGATAATTGACCGCCTAGCTGTGGTAAGCTTTCAATGATTTTCACGGATGCTTGTCTCATTCCTCCGTAAAAGGCAGTAAAAAGACCGACAGGGCCTCCTCCGATAATGGTTATGTCATAAACTTTTTGATTTTCTTGCACTCCAGATCCCCCCAACTAGTAGTAACAAACTCCACTCACTATAATATCATAAAATAAAAAAATCCTCACATTCTTTATAGGCAAATATTGATACTGGCAATAAATTTTAAATAATTATCAAATACCGGAATGTTAATATTGCTAATATTCTAATGATAATTATTTTATATAAATCACTTGAAAATAGAGTGAAAGTAGCATAAGATGTAATGTGAATATATTGTTAAGATTTTGTGACAAAAAAAGCACATTTCTGTGACCAGTAGAAAAACCATTACAGCTTGTTAAGCATAAGTATTTAATCTATGTCGTTTTCCTATGTGCTTGCGATTAGAAGTTTTTCTGTAGCCCCACTCGTGAATTATATCACATACATTTTTCTACTATGCAAAATAAAAATGGTTAATGCAGTGGAAGATAAGCAAAAGAGGAATTTATAAAAAATACTAAAAAGGTGGAAGAATCACTTTGAGAAAGCCAAAAATTGTTATTATTGGTGCTGGTTACGGCGGACTTATGACAACTGTGCGTTTACAAAAGTTAATTGGTATTAATGAAGCAGATATCGTATTAATTAATAAAAATGACTACCATTATGAAACAACATGGTTACATGAAGCTTCAGCAGGTACGCTCCATCATGATAAGGTTCGATATGATATTCGTGATGTGATTGACCGCAGTAAGGTTGATTTTGTTCAAGATACAGTAGTAGAGATAAATAAAGAAGAAAAGATAGTCATTTTAGAAAAAGGTGAAGTCAATTATGACTACCTTGTTATTGCACTTGGCGGTGAGTCAGAAACATTCGGTATTAAAGGTTTAAAAGAATATGCCTTTGGAATTACGAATGTGAACTCTGCTCGACAATTACGTGAGCATATTGAATACCAATTTGCCACATACAACATGGAAGAAGAGAAGAATGATAATCGTTTATCCATAGTTGTCGGTGGTGCAGGATTTACGGGGATTGAATTCCTTGGCGAATTAGCGAACAGAATCCCAGAATTATGCCATGAGTATGATGTTGATTTCCATAAAGTGAAAATTACCTGTGTCGAAGCGGCCCCGACTGTCTTGCCTGGTTTTGATCCAGAATTAGTTAATTACGCAGTTTCGTTATTAGAGCGTAAAGGTGTAGAATTTTTAATTGGAACGGCGATTAAGGAAGCTACTCCTGAAGGGATTTTTGTCGCAAAGGGTGAAGATGAGCCGCGTGAGATTAAGGCAGGAACTGTTGTTTGGGCAGCGGGTGTTCGCGGAAACTCCATTATTGAGAAATCTGGTTTTGAAGCAATGAGAGGTCGTGTAAAGGTACAACCTGATCTTCGTGTTCCTGGATTTGACGATGTCTTCATTATCGGTGACAGTTCCCTTGTCATTAATGAAGAAATCAATCGCCCATATCCACCAACTGCACAAATTGCAATGCAGCAAGGTGAGCTTGTTGCCCGGAACATCGCCGCATTAGTTCGTAACAAGACAGAGCTTGAAGCCTTTAAGTTTGACAATAAAGGAACAGTTTGTTCACTTGGTGATGATGATGCCATCGGTGTTGTGTTTGGGAAAAAAATTACTGGCTCAAAAGCAGCATTCATGAAAAAGGTAGTTGATAATCGCTCACTTTTCATGATTGGCGGAGCTGGTCTTGTATTGAAAAAAGGAAAATTTAAGGTATTCTAATAATTATTGTATCCAAAGGGACAGAGAAACTTTCTGTCCCTTTTTGGTATGATTGAATAAATGAGTTTTACATTAGGAGTGTGTGTTTTGATGAGCAGTCGGGAAAAACGGGGGAAGGTTTGGTTAGCGGTTTCTGGGTTGGTTAAGTCTAGTGAGGGTCACTGGCTTGTGGTGAAGAAAAGATACGGCGGCTTAAAAGGACAATGGTCCCTGCCAGCGGGCTTTGTCGAAGCGGGAGAAACGGCTGATGAAGCTGTTATCAGAGAAGTAAAGGAAGAAACCGGTATTGATTGTGTGGTAAACGGTCTAATAGGCCTCAGGACCGGTGTTATTAAAGGGGAAATCAGCGATAATATGATTCTTTTCTTATTAGAACCAGTCGGGGAAGAAAGAGTTATTCCTCAGGAAAATGAACTTTATGATGCACGGTTTATCGATCCCGCTGAACTTATGCATGATAAAGGAGCTTCAATTTTATTACGGTATCTCATGAATCAAAATGAATCCACCGTTAATCCGGGAATTGAAGGAATAAACCCTGGTGATCAGTTTGGTTATACAGCTTATAAAATATTTTTGTAATTTTTCGAAAATTTAAGTAACATCATGATAATGAAAGAAAACTTACTATGTATCCGTTTTCTTATGGAATTTTGCAAGAATTTCGCTCTTTTCTTTTTTTAATATTCTTGGTATATTATCAGAAAATTAAGTCAACATTTCCAAGGAGATGATAGGGATGAAAGTTAAGAGCTTGGATACAAAAAATTGTGAATACTGTTCGGGAGTTGGCTATTTTCAATTGGTACTTGGAGGATCAGAAACTTGTTCCTGCTGCGGGGGATCTGGTAAGAAAAAGGATTAATAATAACAGCCATTACTGCTTCTTCGAATTGACTTCGAAGGGCTCTTTTTTTTGTAAACGATAAGTAGTTTGTATTGACTCCCCTTTCGACATTAAGTACACTAAATGTTGGTGCATTAGGTGAAATATCAAACAGTGGGGGATTTTTCCATCCTCAACTGATTGTAATTGAACCAATCGGGCTTTTGTGTATATTATTCTAATTTGATATTGCTCATCATTGAGGTGTGGGTTTAATTTTCTGATAATGCGTGATAAAGGGGGAATTCCAATGCACATGAGCATTGTTGTCTTGATTATATCGATATTGTTATTTTTTGTGTTGTTTTTTGGAATTGGATTTATCTTGAATATGCTGCTAAGAATGTCATGGGTTATGGCGATAGTCTACCCTATTGTGGCTATTTTTATTGTTGATAAAGTGAGTTTTAGTGAATATTTTACAAATAGTAAAGCAGCCTTTCAAGAACTGGGACAGCGATTCGGCTCTTTAGCAACGGCAGATATTCTCATTTTAGTAAGTGGATTTGCTGGAGCAATCGCAGCGGGATTGACGATAAAGCTGTTACGGAAAAACGGCTATCAAATGTTTTAGACTTTTTGCCTACCGGGTAAGAAGTCTTTTTTTTTATTGGAAAAAATTTCTTCACTCCTTTTTTGAATAATTCCCTACAGTTTGGGAATGAATATTTTGGGAGGAGTGAAAATTTTAATGAATAATATTAAAACTTGGACAAAGCGGTTTGCGATGGTCGGCCTTTTCTTTATGGCATTATTTGCAACCTTCCAATCCATATCTGGAGTAAATGCGCAATTGCTCATTAGCCATTTAACGGCTCTGGTTTCGTCAAACCAAACTGTTTCCGGAACACAACCATCATTAGAGGATTCTATTGATTGGTCGAAGTATCCTAAACATACAGTTATTGCTACTGGCTATACAGCGGGAGTGGAATCTACTGGAAAAAGAAAAGGCCATCCGGAATACGGGATTACCTACTCAGGAGTAAAAGTTAAGCGTGATTTATTTTCAACTATAGCAGCAGATTTAACCGTTTTTCCTATTGGTACCATCCTATTTATCCCTGAGTACGGCTATGGAGTTGTTGCTGATAAAGGGGGGGCTATTAAGGGTGACAGACTGGATCTTTATTATGAAACCGTTGAAGATGTTTATACTAAATGGGGTAAAAAAAAGCTAGATGTTTATGTTGTTGAAAAAGGTAATGGGAAACTAACCGAGGAAGCATTAAAAGCGTTAAATGAAGATAAAGCGATGCAAGTATTTCGCCAACAGTATATCAGCTCTGAAAAAAGATAAGGACAGGCCGCTAGCCTGTTTTTCTTTTTTTGTGGTTATGGAAGTGAACTTCTTTTTCCCTTAAAATGAGAATAAATCATTGTTGAAATAAAGGGGAAGGGATTTTCATGGATGATTACCCAATTGAATACTATGAGTTTTTTGTCAGCTTTAATGAAGGGGATTATTACACTTGCCATGATTTACTCGAAGAAATGTGGATGACTGATAAGGATAACTTGTTTTTAAAGGGCCTACTACAAATGAGTGTTGCGATCTACCATTATGAGTATGGGAATGTTAAAGGAGCAAGGATGATGATGCAAACAGCCCATGACTATCTGCAAGCCTACCGCCCGAGATTTTGGGGATTGGATTTAGAAAAGGTCTATCCATTCATTGAACAATGCCAAACCCTTTTTCCAAAGAATATCGACCGCGTACCGTTTGAAAGTGTAGGGAATTTACCCCAACTGCCTCGATTACTGTTATACATGAAAAATGATTAGTTAGTCGAAATAATCACGCATTTCCGGTATAATAAATTCGTATAATACGGAGGTGTATTGGAAATGTTTCATGTAAAAAGTGAATTCGATTTGGCAACTATTCATGAAGGATTGGTCATCGGTCTTTTGGACAAACCCGAAAAATTTTCGGGTTCTTTGGCCAAGCTGGATACACAATTTAATGGTCAGCTTACAGAGCTAGTAAAATCAGGTGATATTTCGGCTAAGTTAAAAAGTATCAGTAAGGTACATAGCTTCGGAAAAATTGGTTCGAAACGGATATGGTTTGTCGGACTTGGAAAAGAAAAGGATTTAACCTTTGACAAACTAAAAGAAGCATTTGGCAAACTGTTTAAGGATGTCAAAGCAAGCAAGCTAGAGGAAACAGCCATTTATTTAGATTCGTTTATTACGGAGAAACTTGATGGTTTGGATGCCGCACATGCATTAAGTGAAGCGTTTGCTCTATCAACTTACCAATTTGAGGGGTATAAGCAAAAGTCAAATGAACCCGAGAGAAAACTGGAGAACCTCACGGTTTATAGTGAAGCATTCGTAGCAGAGGATGTTCAGGTCTCATTAACGGTTGGTGATGCATTTGGTCAGGGAACGAATTCTGCAAGAACACTGGTTAACATCCCTGGTAATTTACTGACAGCTACTGATATGGCCAACTATGCAGTGGAGCTAGCTTCCAGATATGAGTTTGAAGTGGAAATTTTGGACAAAACGGAAATTGAAAAGCTCGGTATGGGTGCCTTCTTAGCCGTTAACCAAGGTTCAACTGAGCCACCTAAAATGATTGTCCTGAAATATCAAGGCAGAGATGAATGGACGGATGTTATCGGTTTAGTTGGAAAAGGAATCACCTTTGATACAGGCGGTTACTCCATTAAAACAAAAGCTGGTATCGTCGGGATGAAAACCGATATGGGCGGAGCAGCAGCTGTGCTTGGGGCAATGGAAATTATCGGTGAAACTAGACCTGAGCAAAATGTAGTTGCTGTAATTCCATCTACAGACAATATGATCAGTGGTAATGCCTTTAAGCCAGATGATGTGATTACATCAATGAGCGGTAAAACAATCGAGGTTTTAAATACGGATGCAGAAGGACGACTTGTATTAGCGGATGCAGTAACATATGCCAAGCACCATGGGGCAGAATATTTAGTGGATATCGCTACATTAACAGGTGGAGTAATCACTGCCCTCGGCCTGCATACAACTGGAGCCATGACGAATCATGAATCCTTATATGAACAAGTTTTAGAAGCTTCGATGGAGGCTGGCGAGCAAATGTGGCAATTGCCATTGTTTGAAAGTGAAAAGGAACGTGTAAGAAACAGTAAGGTTGCTGATTTAAATAATTCCCCTGGCAGTGAAGGCCATGCGATTGTCGCTGGTGCATTTATTGGCGAATTTGCTGAAGGAACTCCATGGGTTCATTTAGATATTGCCGGAACAGCTACCACTTCGAAAGCATATGACCTTGGTCCTGTAGGAGCAACAGGAGTCATGACCCGTACGCTTGCCCTGTTTGTTGAACGGTTTGAACCAATTGAAAAATAACATCATGGCCACCGAGTTCTCCGGTGGCTTTGTTTCTTGTTCTTGAAAAAAAGGCATAGAAATTTAGTTGAAATACAGGTTATCTTGGCAATACTCCGAATCTGAGACAATTTATCCCCAATACCAATCATATATTTTATACAGTTCGGTTCAGTTCATTCTTCGCACTTAAGATGTGCTACCTTTACGATTTAGCCCACTCAAACCTCATCACTTTCGCATATGAAATAGTGTAGGCAAGTATCGCAGAAAAAAGGAGGTAATGCGGCATGTACCCTTATCGAAGCCCGTACCCGGGTGATCAAAGATTTATAGGATTTCTTGGTTGGCCGTTAGCAATAGGGGGGCTCAGCTTTTTAGGGGGATTATTGGGAGGCGGTTTAGGTGCTTCTTTTGCGACTCGTCCATTATACGGCTACCCTGGTGGCTATGGCTATCCACCACCAGTAGGATACCCTCCAGTAGGATACCCCCCAGTAGGATACCCTCCAGTAGGATATCCACCTCCGGGTTATCCAGGTTATTATTAATCCCAAAGTTAAAAACAGCACTTGGGGCTGTTTTTTTCTGATTCAAGAGATAGTTAAAAGGGAAAATCAAGTAAAAAGGAGAATAGGTTATAGGTGAAGTCAAATTACATAGTGGAGGGATGGAAATGATCGAAAACACATTGATTGAAGCCTTAGGTATTGAAATAACCCATTTAGGAGAGGGAAAAGTTGTTGCGACCATGCCAGTTGATGGAAGGACACGCCAGCCATTCGGTTTACTACACGGCGGGGCATCCGTTGCCCTCGCTGAAACGGTTGCAAGTATCGGAGCGTATGAATTAGTAGATAAAGAAACGGAAGCAGTTGCAGGCCTTGAGATTAACGCGAATCATGTCCGCCCAAAAACGGAGGGGGTTGTCACTGCAGTTGGAACCGTTCTGCATCAAGGGAAAACAACAATGGTTTGGGATATTAAAATTACCGATGAGCAGGACCGCCTCATTTGTGTTGCAAGATGTACAATGGCGGTTATGAAACTAAAAAAATAAGATAGTTTCATTTTAAAAGAATGGATATTTACCATTCTTTTTCGGTTTATTATTGAAAAATTGAAAAAATTATCACTAAATTCATGTTATAATGAAAGAAATAAAAAATAGCAAAATAGCACAATTTTTTGTACAGGTTTCTTTATATAATGGTATTAAGGATGGATTAGTTAAGGTGGTGAAATGATGAAGGAAAGAAGGCAATATTTATTCATTGATTTTGAGTTTACGATGCCAGAACGAAATATTCGAACGAAAGACTTTTTTGCGGAAATCATTGAAGTTGGAATCGTTGCGGTCGTTGATAATGAGGTAAAGGAGCAATTTTCATCCTTTGTTTCTCCTCGTAAATACCCGAAACTATCAGAACGCTGTAAATCATTCTTACATATTTCACAGCTGCAGGTTGATAAAGGGCTGTCGATTTATGAACTGGTAAAAAAATTGGAGGAATTCAATAAAAGTCATTATGAGACAACCATTGTTACTTGGGGAAATATGGATATGAAGGTGCTTCGACATAATTGCTTAGAGGCGGGCATTGCTTTTCCATTTAACAACGGCAAAGAATTAGACTTATCAATGGAGTATAAAAGGTTTTTTGGTGACCAAAATCAAACTGGTTTATGGAAGGCTGTTCAGGAATATGGAAAAGAAGGAACAGGCAGACATCACCGGGCACTTGATGATGCATTGACTACCTATAATATATTCAAACTCGTTGAAAAGGATAAACGTTATTTAGAAAAACCAGAGCCAACGACGATTGGTGACAGAATTGATTTTTCTAAGCTATTAAATGAATTCGCATAAAAGGCCAAATCATTAAACCTGATTTGGCCTTTTATGTTAACTAAATTTATAATCTTTTTCGAGTGTTTCAAGCGCTTTTATACTCATTTCAGCCCACTGTGATGCGGTCTCTGCCAGATCCGTTTTCATTTTGGCTACGGCCTTCTTTAAGGATTCCTGATAGTCAGGGATTTCACTCTCAAAGTGTTTAACCATTTGTTTTGGAATGTTGGCTTGCTCCCGAAAGCTGAGCGCACGTCTCTCATGAAAAATAAGTACATCTGCGTCTTTAGGATTGTGTAAGTCACCCTGCATTGGATGTTTAATAACCGCTAAGACTCTTACTAAATAATGTTGCTGGCGTACCTCTGTTAGTTCTCCGATATATTTTCCTGTCTTATAGATTGCAGTGACAATCTCACCAACCTGAAATTCCTCCATCATGACCACTCCTGGCTACCATTTTTTCTTATTCTACTTCTTCCATTCTATAATGAATCATTGTAAATTAAAAACAAAGTGCAAAAAAACAAATTTTCGGTTAAAGTGTAAAAATGGAGGGATGATAAATGAGAAAGAAATGGCAAATGTTATTTACATTATTGACGATTGTTCTAGTCTTAGCAGCATGTGGGACAAGCACGAAGAAAGAAGAAGCAAAACCGAAAACGTCCACGCCAAAAACAGAACAGAAGGAAGGGGATCAACAAGTGTCAAATGCAGTCTATCCTCAGCTTTCCACAGAGGTATCAGAAAATGAGAAACTCATTGAAATGGAAACATCGATGGGAAACATTAAAATCAAATTATTCCCTGAATATGCTCCGAAAGCAGTAGAGAACTTTGTGAAGCATAGTGAAGCGGGATACTATGATGGACTCACTTTTCATAGAGTCATTAAAGATTTTATGATTCAAGGTGGAGATCCGAATGGCAACGGAACAGGTGGTGAGAGCATTTGGGGGAAACCATTCGAAGATGAATTCTCGAAAAATCTTTATAATCTGCGCGGTGCCTTGTCTATGGCTAATTCAGGCTCAAACACTAATGGAAGCCAGTTCTTCATCGTTCAAAGCACGAAACTCGATTCTTCGATGAAGTCGCAAATGGAAAAGGCAGGGTATCCGAAGGAAATTATTGCTGCTTATGAAAATGGCGGAACTCCATGGCTTGACCATAAGCATACTGTTTTTGGCCAAGTGATTGATGGAATGGATGTCGTGGATAAGATTGCCGACACACCAGTAGCTGCCCAGGATCATCCAGAAAAAGATGTCATCATTAAAAAGATTAAAGTTTTAAAATAAGTGAATGGTCTCGGTATGATTAATTGGTATGAAACATTTTTTGTTGCTATAATTAACACTTGAGTAGTTCCTTTAAAGAAAGGGAGATAAGAAATGTTTCTACCATCCGTACTATCCATGTTTCTATACTTTCCAGAAGATAAATCAGAATATATTCCAGCCGTGATTAGTCTGACCATTTTTATGATTGGTGCAGTGTTTACGATGCGCTTCATCATAAAAGTTTCAAAACGTGAGGCACAAAAGGCAAAGGAATTTGAAGAACAATTAAAAAATCAAGATCATACACAACGGAACAGTTAAATAGGCTGTTCCTTTTTTTTCTTTAGCATCACAAGGATTTTGAATAGCGCAATCTTCGTTGGTTTATACTAAAGGCAAATTGTCTTTAGTGAGGGGAATACCTATGAAGAAAACCTGGATGATGATTCCGCTACTTATGCTGACAGGCTGTATGGAAAAGAACATCAGAAAGATTGATGTTGAAATGTTTAATGCAGTCGGAGATTCACTCGGGACGGTAGAAATGGCTGAACAGTCCAGCGGTGTTAAAATGACAGTAAATTTGAAGGGGTTGTCTCCTGGGGAACACGCGATACATATTCACGAAAAGGGAAAATGTGTGGCACCAGATTTCAAATCTGCCGGGAACCATTTTAATCCTGAAAAGAAGGAGCATGGACTTTTGCATACAAAGGGTGCTCATGCGGGTGACCTACCGAATTTAATTGTCGACGATGACGGGTCGGTTAAGGCGGACTTAATGGCACCAAATGTCACGTTAAAGGAAGGAAAAAAATCACTTTTAACAAAAGAGGGTACTTCGATTGTCGTAGATGAATCAAAGGATGATGGCATGACCCAGCCGGCAGGGGATTCAGGTAAGCGAATTGCCTGTGGTGAAATTTCTATAGATAAAAATAAAGCTGGACAAAGGAAAGCTCAGGATGAAAACAAATAGGCTGTCTCTGATGCGGAGCGCCTTAAATTTTTGTAACCATTTAAGTGAAAATAAATTTATAAGATGTAGAACCATTTGCTGGTTCTATTTTTTTTGCCTATTTTTTTATATTTGAAAAGAATCTCAATTTACATGGGTGAAAATCTATGCTTATCCAATAAGCAGACATACACTATCATGAGACTTTTAGGAGGCGATTTCATGACAGAAAGACAAATGCCGGGCGGTTTCCAAGGGCAACCTGGTCAACAAATGGGCTACCCACAAATGCCGGGCGGCTACCCACAAATGCCGGGCGGCTATCCACAAATGGGTGGTTATCCACATACAGGCTATCCACAAATGGGAGGGTACCCGTACACTGGTCATCCTCATATGGGGGGTTACCCACATCATGGGCATTATCACCATGGTGGCTATCCATACGGAATGGGCGGTTTTCCACAAACCGGTTTTCCTCAAGGAATGGGTGGGTTTCCACAAACCGGTCAGGGTCAAATGACGATGCCATATGGGCAGAGAAAAGAAAAGAAGTAAGTTTTTTCTCCCACATTAACGGGCAGTAAGAGCCCCGCTTCAAGACTGTGAAGGAACTAAAAAGGATAAGTGGGATATCAGCCGCCCGTAAAAGCCTGATTGGTTCAACCAACAATCAGTGGGAGTTGGAAAAAAACACTGATCGAAGTTTTACTTTACTGGTCAAGCTACCTGTTCCTTCAACTGAAGGAGCAGGTTTTAATTTTTTTATCATTCAGTTTCCTTGATTTATCGTACAGTATTAACGAAAATAGAAGCATGTAAAAAGACTAATGGAAACAAATAGGAGTGTACAAACAATGGAAAACAAACTGTATTATCAGGATGCTTATATCACAACCTTTTCAGCTATGGTAGAAAAGCAAGCGCAGGACACCGCAGGAAATTGGTATGTGGTGTTAAATCAAACCGCCTTTTATCCGACTGGAGGTGGACAACCCTACGACCTGGGAACAATCGAAAATAGAAAGGTCGTAAATGTTGAAGAACTCGAAGGGGAAATTCGCCACTACCTGGAGGAGCCATTAACTGACAAGTATAAAGAAATAAGCGCTGTGATTGATTGGAGAAGGCGATTTGATCACATGCAGCAACACGCCGGTCAGCATATTCTTTCTGCGGCTTTTGAACAATTATTCGATTATAAGACGGTCAGCTTTCACTTAGGTGAAGAAATCGTAACAATTGATTTAGAGACTGACGCATTATCTGAACGTGAGGTTAAGAGGGTAGAAGAGCTCGCCAATCAAATGATTTTGGAAAATCGGTCGATTGAAACAAAATGGGTAACTGAGGAGGAACTGTCCCTCTATTCATTACGAAAAGAAACAAAAGTAAAAGACAACATTAGGCTAGTGATTATTCCTGATTTTGATGTTAACGGCTGCGGCGGGACCCACCCGAAGGCGACTGGTGAGGTAAGGGCGATAAAAATATTAGATTGGGAAAGGCAACGGAAAAACATCCGTGTCCAATTTATCTGCGGCGAACGGGTTTTGACCCAACTTGGTCAGAAGCAAAGAGTGCTGCTTGAGTTAACGAAGCAGTTAAATGCTCCAGAACTAGGGATGGAACAGGCGGTAAGACGGATGATTGAGAACGGAAAAACACTGGAAAAGGAACTGGAAACCTATTTAGACCAATTGCTGAAATATGAAGCGAGAGATTTACTAGATAAAAATAAGAACAAGATTGTGAGTGAAGTGTTTCAAAATCGGACGATTCAAGCGCTTCAGAAACTAGCTCGAACCATCATCTCAGAAGAGGAACAAACATTGGTTTTCTTCGTTTCCGAAAATGAAAATCGCCTCCAGCTCGTTTGTGCCAGGGGACAAGCCCGCTCGGAAAATATGAAAACGGTACTTGGCTCTGCTCTTCCTTTTATAAATGGAAAAGGGGGAGGAAATGACTCTTTTGCCCAGGGGGGTGGCGAAACATTGATGACAGGTCGGCATATGTTAGAACAATTGCTACAAAGCGTAAATTAGAAACTGGCCTCCAAATCTGGAGGCCAGTTTTTAACTAAAAGGAAAGGATAAATTCAACTACGCCTCTGTCTTCGACCTAACGGACTAACTAACCTGCGAGTTTTCATTTAACAAATGATAATAGGAGTTTCGTTTCTTAGTTCATAAATTCGGCCATAAACCTTAATAGATAGGGAGTCACCGTTCACCCATTTTTTTAAGATCTAGATATTTTTAAAAGGATTCTAGGTTCATCGAAGAGTAGTTTTAAAAAATTTCATATATAATATAGCTATATTGAAATTTTTTTAACACCTTGAAGGGATGGTTTAGATTGGAAAAACAACAAGTAGGGGTCGTCGGAGTTGGAGTAATGGGAAGAAGTTTGGCATTAAATTTTGAGAGCAAGGGCTTCCCTGTCTCAGTGTACGACCTATCAGCAGAGAAAGTTAATGAAATTTTAGAACAAAATAAAGGAAAAAAAATAATTGGAACGACAAATATTGAAGAATTTGTTCAATCATTAGAAAGTCCGCGAAAAATATTACTAATGGTTAATGCCGGAGTAATTACCGATAAAGCAATTGAATCACTGCTTCCCTATTTAGCAAAAGGTGATATTCTCATCGATGGCGGAAATAGCTACTATCAAGATACGATACGAAGGAATAAGGACCTTGCTGAAAAGGGAATTTTATTCATTGGTGCAGGAGTATCGGGAGGAGAAGAGGGTGCATTAACTGGCCCGTCTATCATGCCAAGCGGACAAATGGAAGCATATGATGCAGTAGGCCCGCTGTTAACGGCTATTTCTGCCAAGGTGAATGGAGATCCATGCTGTACATATATTGGTCCGAATGGTGCAGGACACTATGTAAAGATGGTGCATAACGGCATTGAATATGCTGATATACAATTAATTTGTGAAGCCTATCATATAATGAAAGCATTGCTTGGTTTGACTACAGGAGAGCTTCATGAAGTGTTTGAGGAATGGAATCAAGGAGAGCTTGATAGTTATTTAATAGAAATTACAGCCGATATTTTTACAAAAATAGATCCAGAAACAGGTAAGCCGTTAGTAGATGTCATTCTTGATACAGCTGGCCAAAAAGGAACCGGTAAATGGACAAGTCAAAGTGCCCTTGATTTAGCTGTGCCGCTGTCGATTATTACCGAATCTGTTTTCTCCCGCTTTCTGTCGGCGATGAAGGATGAACGTGAGCGTGCAAGTAAAGTATTAAGGGGCCCATCAAACAATAAATTTGACGGTAATAAGAAGGATTTTATTGAGTTGCTTCGAAAAACCTTGTACCTAAGTAAGATTATTTCCTATGCTCAGGGCTTTGCTCAATTGAAAAAGGCTTCTGAAGAATATGATTGGAATCTAAGACCTGGAGAAATAGCGATGATTTTCCGCGGAGGCTGTATTATTCGAGCGGCCTTCTTGCAAGATATTAAAGATGCCTACGATCGTAATCCAGACTTGGATAATTTATTAATGGATGCCTATTTTCAAACGATTGTCGCCGATTATCAGGATGCAGCAAGAGAAGTAGTCTCGATTGCTATCAAAGCTGGAATACCTGTGCCCGGCTTTTCTAGTGCCCTTGCTTATTATGACAGCTACCGCTCAGAGGTCCTACCGGCCAACTTACTCCAAGCCCAAAGGGATTATTTTGGGGCTCATACGTATCAAAGAGTTGATCGGGAGGGTACTTTCCACACAGAATGGTTGGAAAAATAATGGACCTGTCAGGAGTGAATCCAGAGTCTGGCTTTTTAATTAGGTAATTTTGTATAATTGAATAAGAAGAGTGAGAGGGTGAGTAAAATGGGATTTTTAGATGGCTTAATGGGTAATTCCTCAGAGATTAATTCCGCCGAGGTTCAAAGGGAATTTTCGAGAATACTTGCACCAAATGAGAGTATTGAAAAAGCGTATAAGTTAATCCGCGACCTGTTTATTTTTTCGAATAAACGCTTAATCCTTGTGGATAAGCAGGGGCTAACGGGGAAAAAGGTTGAGTATCATTCGATTCCTTATAAAAGCATCACCCATTTCAGTATTGAAACTGCCGGTAACTTTGATTTAGATGCCGAACTGAAGATTTGGATATCCGGAAATGCCCTTCCTTTGCAAAAACAATTTAACAAAAACTTAAATATTTATGAGCTTCAAAGTGTTTTAGCTGAATACGTATTGAAATAAATAAGAAAAGCGCAAGCGCCCGCTGGGCGCTGGAGCTGGACAATTCTCAAAGTCGAAAATTTTATACTTTCTTATCTCATGAAAAAGACGAGCAATTAGCCCGTCTTTTTACTTATTTTAGAGCCTTTTTCAATCGCTCCAGCCCTTCTATTAGATCCGCTTTAGGGCAGGCGATATTCATGCGGAGAAAACCTTCACCGCCAGGTCCATATTTAGTTCCTGGTTCGAGTGCCAGTTTCCCTTTTTGGATAAGAGAATTGTGTAATTCTTGGTCACCTAAACCTAGTTTTCTGCAATCAAGCCATAGGAGATAGGTTCCTTCCGGTTCGATGCAGTTAATTTCAGGCAGGTGCTCCCTTAGATATGTGAAGGCAAACTCTTTGTTTTCTTGTAAATAATCGATCAGGTCCTCGAGCCATGCTTCACCTTCACGGTATGCCGCTTCCATCCCAATAATGCCAAATGTATTTATAGTGAAAAATCCTTGTCGTTTTAACGTTTCATTAAATTGGCCTCGTAATGTCTCGTTTTTGATAATAACTGCTGAGGCCTGCAATCCGGCGAGATTAAACGTTTTGCTTGGGGCAATAAGGGTAATCACACGTTCAGACAGTTCGTCACTTAAAGAAGCTATTGGTTGATGTTGAAAGTTTTTATAAATTATATCGGAATGAATTTCATCGGAAAGAATAAGACAATTGTATTCTAAGCATAACTCACCAATTTTTAATAACTCATCTTTTGTCCAAACTCTGCCACTAGGATTGTGCGGACTGCATAATAAGAAAAGTTTGCAGCCTTCTTGTAAAGCTTTTTCAAAGCGGACGAAGTCAATCTCATATTTTCCATTTATGAGCGTTAACGGCGAATTCACCACTGTCCGGTTGTTTTTATTAATCATTTCGAAAAATGGGGTATAAACCGGCGATTGTAGTAAAACTCGGTCTCCCTCTTTGGTAAACGTTTGGATTGCTGCACTGATGGCTTGAACAACACCGCTGCAATATAAAAGCCACGATGGTTTGATCTTCCATTGTTGCCTTTTAACTAGCCAGGCTTCAATCGCTTCAGCAGTGGAGGAAGGGACAAACGTATAGCCGAAAACCCCGTGCTCTACTCGATTTTGAATCGCTCTTAACACAGCCTGCGGCGGCTTAAAATCCATATCTGCGACCCACATCGGCCACAAATCTTCTTCTCCATAGATTTCCTTCGTTAACTCCCATTTGACGGATGACGTCTTTAAACGGTCAATCTTCTCATTAAATATCGACATACCTTCACCACCTGTAATTTTTAAAGCTGTCTATTCCTATGATAAAATATTTTCATTAAATGTGAAAATAATAGGAGCTAAATTATGAGAAAAGAAATTCAAACTAATTTGCAGTATGTTGATGTTTTAAATGAATGGAATCCCTTTGATTTGAATCATGGCAGCTATGAAACGGAAATTGCTGATGTGATACAAGCCATCCATGAACTTGATGATGCTGCTAAATTGGCCAAGAGAATCCAAACGATATATGAATTTTCATTTGAAAAAATGATTCCGATGCGCCACTGCTTAAAAATGGCCGATGATTTATTAGCCATCAAAGCGAACGAATCTTGCTCTATTTAATGAAAAAAAGCGGACATACCATTTATGGTTGTCCACTTCAAAAAGGGGGGAATAATAGAAAGCTTTATGTTATAAGGTTAGCCAATTTTTTACTATTCTATTCAAGACTTAGAAAAAAATAAAAAAAGCGGTACACTCTACCGCTTTGCAAGCTTCATTATTATGAGTCATTAATCGTTAGGTGAGGAGTTTGTATGAACCTGGTTGTGCTGTAATAACTCTGATGCAGGGATATCAAGAACAGTGGACAATTTTAAGATGGTCTGACTGCTTGGAATTTGTTCCCCAGCTTCATATTTCTCGATCGTATGTGTTCCTACTCTAACCTTTTGTGCCAACTCCTGCTGGGTCATATTACGCATTTCACGGACAGTTTTAATAGTGTGGCCGATTGAATTCATACTGGTCACCTCTCTTAGAAAGGATAGTTACTCACTATTAGTATATCATTAGATAGTTTGCTCTTTTTATTCCTGTTGTGAACAATTTGTTAAGAAGTTCTGATGAATTTCTGATCCATATCCGGAGAACTTGGTTTTCTTACACATTCAGAATTTATATCATAGAACTTTGAGAAATGTCTAGCTCCTTCGCCACTAATCGGGGGCTTCCGCTTTTCTTGTGACAAGCTTTTTTGCTTAATCCTAAATATTGTGATATAATCTTTTAATGCGTATATAAGGGATAAATAATTCATTTACTTAGGAGTGTTTTCATGACAGAAAAGATAGAAATAGGCAGTGTTTTAACAGGTAAGGTAACGGGAATTCAAGCTTACGGAGCGTTCGTAGCACTAGATGAAACTACACAAGGGCTAGTGCATATTTCAGAAATCACGCACGGTTATGTTAAAGATATTAATGAACATCTTAAGGTCGGAGATGAAGTTAAAGTTAAGGTGTTATCTGTGGATGAAAGTGCTGGGAAAATTGGCCTTTCGATTCGTGCTACAGAAGAAGCTCCTGTCCAACAAGCGCCTAAAGCTAAGAAGCCGCGCAAGCGCCAAGCAGCTGCGATTATTCCTGAAGCTGAAGGTCAGCAAGGTTTTAACACATTAAAAGATAAGCTCCAAGAATGGATTGACCAATCACAGCGTGAAGAAATTAAAAAATAATGCCATTAGAAGTCTGGTACCTGCTATTTAAGTAGTAGGGACTAGGCTTTTTTTATTAATAAATAAAAAAGTTTTAAGGAAGTGTTCATTCTTTATTCAGGCTCGGCTACAATAGAATTGTCTATACATATCCTAGGAATGAAATGGAGGAATGATTTATGCCAACAAATATTAATACAAATGAATTAATTGAAAAAACGGAGAAATATGGTGCCAATAATTATCATCCACTGCCAATTGTCATCTCACGTGCTGAGGGTGTTTGGGTGGAAGACCCTGAAGGCAACAAATACATGGACATGCTGAGTGCCTACTCCGCTGTTAACCAAGGTCATCGCCATCCAAAAATCATTCAGGCACTTAAGGATCAAGCGGATAAAGTTACATTAACCTCACGTGCTTTCCATAATGACCAGCTTGGAATATGGTACGAAAAAGTCTGTCAATTAGCGAATAAAGAAATGGTTCTGCCAATGAACACAGGTGCGGAAGCTGTTGAGACAGCAGTTAAGGCAGCACGGCGTTGGAGCTATGATGTAAAAGGTATCGCTGAAGACCAGGCAGAGATTATTGCTTGTATCGGAAATTTTCACGGTAGAACTATGACAGCGGTTTCATTATCCTCTGACGCTGAATATAAACGTGGATTTGGGCCAATGCTTCCAGGTATTAAGCTTATTCCTTATGGTGATTTAGAGGCCTTACAAGCAGCCATTACTCCAAACACGGCAGCATTTTTAATTGAACCGATTCAAGGGGAAGCCGGAATTGTTATTCCACCTAAAGGTTTTATCAAGGCAGCCTTTGATGCTTGTAAGGAAAATAATGTCCTGTTTATTGCTGATGAAATTCAAGCAGGCTTGGCGCGTACAGGAAAAATGTTTGCTTGTGAGTGGGAAGGTATTGAACCAGACATGTATATCCTTGGAAAAGCACTTGGAGGCGGTGTGTTCCCAATTTCTTGTGTCGTAGCCAATCGGGATGTTTTAGGCGTATTTAATCCAGGCTCCCACGGTTCAACTTTTGGAGGAAATCCGATGGCGTGTGCTGTTTCAATCGCTTCTCTTGATGTGCTAGCTGATGAAAAACTTGCCGACAAATCGTTAGAGCTTGGGGAGTATTTTATCAGCAAATTAACAGAGATTAAAAATCCGCTCATTAAAGAAGTACGTGGCCGCGGTTTGTTTATTGGTGTGGAGCTGACGGAAGATGCCCGTAAATATTGTGAGCAATTAAAAGACTATGGACTTTTATGTAAAGAAACACATGACACGGTGATTCGGTTTGCGCCGCCGCTTGTTATCACAAAGGAAGAACTTGATTGGGCAATTGAGCGGATAAACAAAGTATTGGGTTAAAATGAAGCTTTAATCAGTGGGGATCTACTGCCTGTAATTGCAGGGTAAATGTAAAAAACTAGGGGTGCCAAAATGGGGACTACTGATGGAGATGGAAAAGAGAGTTTAAACCTTCTTACATCAACACAGATTGTTATTCACGATGCATTAACAAAACTTGGCTACAACCAAGATATGTACCATTTATTAGAAGAACCATTAAGAACGGTCAACGTCAGGATCCCTGTTCGTATGGACGATGGTTCTACTAAGGTCTTTACAGGTTTCCGTGCCCAGCATAATGATGCGGTTGGACCGACAATGGGTGGTGTCCGCTTTCATCCCCGAATCAATGAAGAAGAAGTAAAGGCTTTATCGATGTGGATGAGCCTGAAATGTGGGATCGCGGATCTACCTTATGGGGGAGGCAAGGGCGGTATTATCTGTAACCCGAGGACGATGTCATCGGGAGAACTTGAACGTTTAAGCCGCGGCTATGTTCGAGCAATCAGCCAAATTGTCGGACCAACAAAGGATATCCCAGCACCAGATATGTATACCAATGCCCAGATTATGGCTTGGATGTTGGACGAATATAGCCGTCTTCGCCAAAATGTCTCACCCGGCTTTATTACAGGTAAGCCACTTGTGCTTGGAGGTTCTGAAGGGCGCGAAACCGCTGGTGCAAAAGGTGTAACCATTTGTATTGAAGAAGCGGCAAAAAAACGAGGAATGCCAATAAAAGGGGCCCGTGTGATTATCCAAGGATTTGGAAATGCCGGCGGTAACATCGCCAAGTTTTTGTATGATTCCGGTGCGAAAATTATTGGGATTTCTGATGTTTATGGGGCCATTTATAATCCGGATGGGTTAAATATTAATTATCTGCTGGAACGTCGTGACAGCTTTGGCACGATCACTACTTTATTCGAAGGTGCGATAACAAACGAAGAACTGCTCGTGAAGGATTGTGATATATTAGTGCCAGCTGCAGTATCCAATCAAATTACAGTTGAAAACGCCGGTAACATTAGAGCTAGTATTGTAGTAGAAGCAGCGAATGGACCTACATCGCTAGAGGCAACAAGGATACTCACAGAGCGCGATATATTGCTAGTGCCAGATGTATTAGCCGGGGCAGGCGGTGTCACTGTTTCTTATTTTGAGTGGGTACAAAATATTCAAGGCTATTATTGGAATGAAGAGGAAATAGCAGAGAAATTACAGAACAAGCTTGTCAAATCCTTCAATGATATTTATGATTTGGCCCAAACCCGAAACGTAAACATGCGCTTAGCCGCTTACATGGTAGGTGTAAGAAAAATAGCAGAGGCATCCTTGTTTAGGGGATGGGTATAAGAAGTCCTTGCATCATCAAATGGTGCCGGGATTTCTTTTTTTTAATCAAGTTTTTTGCAAATTTAAAGATTATCCATAATAATGGAGAATGAAAAGGAAGGTGTTTATTTTGCAAAATTTCACTTTTTGGAATCCGACAAAATTAATTTTTGGAAAAGGTCAGCTTGAACAATTGAAAATAGAAGTACCTCTTTACGGGAAAAAAGTTTTACTTGTCTATGGCGGTGGAAGTATTAAACGAAGCGGCCTTTATGAAAAGGTCACTGGATTATTACATGAAATCGGTGTGGAAGTATTTGAACTTTCCGGAGTGGAACCGAATCCTCGTATTTCAACTGCCCGAAAAGGCGTGGAAATTTGTAAAAAAGAGGGCATTGAATTCCTTCTAGCTATTGGCGGAGGAAGTGTCATCGACTGCACGAAGCTAATAGCAGCCGGTGCTAAATATGACGGTGATGCCTGGGATATAGTTATTAAAAAGGCATTTCCTCGTGAAGCATTGCCATTTGGTACCGTATTGACGCTTGCCGCAACTGGTTCAGAAATGAACGCAGGCTCAGTGATTACCAATTGGGAAACAAATGAAAAATACGGTTGGGGAAGTGCCGTAACATACCCGAAATTTTCAATTTTAGATCCAGTTAATACTTATACGGTTCCTCGAAATCAAACGATTTATGGAATTGTTGATATGATGTCACATGTTCTGGAACATTATTTTCACCTAGAAGAAAATACCGATTTTCAGGATCGGATGTGTGAATCGTTACTTATAACTGTAATGGAAACAGCGCCAAAATTGCTGGCAGACCTTGAAAACTATGAACAGCGGGCTACGATTCTTTACAGCGGAACAATGGCGTTAAATGGTATTTTAAATATGGGTTATCACGGCGATTGGGCGACCCACAACCTTGAGCATGCGGTATCTGCTGTCTATGACATTCCTCATGGAGGCGGACTGGCTATCCTTTTCCCACACTGGATGGAGCATAACCTAAGCGTGAAACCAGAACGCTTCCAGCAGCTTGCAGTCAGGGTGTTTGGGGTTGACCCTGAAGGGAAAAGTGCGGAAGAAGCGGGACTTGAAGGAATTGGAAAATTACGAGAGTTCTGGAACAGCATTGATGCACCTGCTCGGCTAGCTGATTATGAAATTGATGACAGCAAGCTTGAGCTAATGGCTGACAAAGCGATGGCGAACGGAGAGTTTGGCACTTTTACCAAATTAACTCGTGAAGATGTTTTAGAGATTTATCGGGCATCGTTATAATGGAGAGACTCGGGCATTAGCTGCCCGAGTTTTGTATTTATTTTTCTAATGGATTTAGTAAAAAATGTATTTTTAAACAAAACACCTATAAAAAATAGGCAAAATTACGTGAAAAATAGACAAAACTAAAAAAGTAAAAAAAATGCTGAAAATGGGTACGCTTACAAGAGGGACCATCCTTGATAATCCCTTCATCATTCGATAAAGTGGGTAGTGAAAAATAAATTTATGGAGGATCATTCATGACACACGTTCGTTTTGATTACTCGAAAGCTTTGAGCTTCTTTGGAGAACATGAACTTACATATTTACGGGATGCTGTAAAGGTTGCCCACCATTCATTACATGAGAAAACAGGTGCAGGCAACGACTTTTTAGGCTGGATTGAGCTGCCAACCAACTATGATAAGGAAGAATTCTCACGCATTCAAAAATCTGCTGAAAAAATCAAAGCTGATTCCGATGTTCTACTTGTTATCGGGATTGGTGGTTCCTACCTAGGTGCAAGAGCCGCCATTGAAATGTTGCAGCATAGCTTCTATAATGCACTTTCTAAAGAAAAACGTAATACACCGCAAATCATTTTTGTTGGAAACAATATTAGTTCATCTTATATGAGCGATTGTATCGAACTCATTGATGGAAAGGACTTTTCCATCAACGTCATATCTAAATCAGGTACCACAACAGAACCAGCGATTGCCTTCCGTATTTTCCGTAAGCTGCTTGAGGAAAAATACGGTCATGAAGAGGCGCGTAAGAGAATTTATGCTACAACAGACAAAGCAAAAGGAGCCTTAAAAACATTATCCAACGAAGAAGGCTACGAAACTTTTGTCATCCCAGATGATGTTGGTGGTAGATATTCAGTTTTAACGGCAGTCGGTTTACTGCCAATCGCCGCTAGCGGGGCAAACATTGAAAAAATGATGGAAGGTGCGTCCCAGGCACAAGAAGACTTCGGCCATTCAGAGCTTGAAGATAACTTAGCCTACCAATATGCAGCCGTAAGAAATGCACTTTACAATAAAGGGAAAACAATCGAAATGCTGATTAACTATGAGCCTGGGCTGCAGTATTTTTCAGAATGGTGGAAGCAGTTGTTTGGTGAAAGTGAAGGGAAGGACCAAAAAGGAATTTATCCATCTTCAGCCAACTTTTCGACTGACCTCCACTCTCTTGGACAATACGTTCAAGAAGGACGTCGCGATTTGTTTGAAACCATTATTAAGGTGGAAAAATCTCGCCACGAGCTAAAGATTGAAGCTGTGGAAAATGATTTAGATGGTCTTAATTATCTAGCTGGACAAACAATTGATTTCGTTAACAATAAAGCATTTGAAGGGACCATGCTTGCTCATACAGACGGTGGTGTACCAAATCTAATTGTTACCATTCCAGCAATGGATGAATATACATTTGGCTATCTTGCTTACTTCTTTGAAAAAGCCTGTGCGATGAGCGGATACCTGCTTGGCGTCAACCCATTCGATCAGCCAGGGGTGGAAGCCTATAAAGTTAATATGTTCGCTTTATTAGGCAAGCCTGGATTTGAAGAGAAGAAAGCGGAGCTTGAAAAACGCTTGAAATAACTTAAAAACGAGTGCTGATTATCATGGTCAGCACTCGTTTTATTAATTTTCTAATTACTACGGGGTAGGCCAATTCCTTTCCAAGATTAAATTACAGAAGGGTATTGGTGTCATTTAAATAGTAATAACTGGTCGTTTTCCTCAATTTGAAACGAATGGGCAGGATTAAGAATGGTTTCCTCCCCTCTTTTGATCCCAATTAGGAGGAAGTCCTTGTTTAACAATTCCTGGCACATTTCTCTGAAACCTTTTCCAATGTCTGCTTCTTTGACTCCAATATCCATCAATCTACTTTCCTGCAATTGATGGACAACGTTTGATAAAAGACCATCTCCATTGGAATGCAAACTGTTTACCATAAAAACGCTCGTCAATTTATTGGATTGAATCACTTCGTCTGCGCCTGCTCTTAAGGCGTTAATTACCTGATCAGCCGTTAAAATTTCTACAATACATTTTACTTGAGCGCATAAGCCTTTAATCGTGAGCAAGGTTAAAATACTATTCATATCGGCCTGGAGCTCATCATTACCCCGATCGGCTGTAATAAGCACCTTCTCTGCACGTTGGATATCACTTTTGATAATCGTTTCATCAACATGTCCTTTTCCTTTAATAAAATGAACAAATCTCGATTTAACCGGGTTTGCTTCGAGTGTTTCGTCAATCAAGACAATCATCTCTGGAAATTTAACACTGGTCAGCTTACCGATTAATTCTCTTGACCTCTCGTTCCAGCCGATTATGATGATATGACCGGTCCCTTTAAAGGGGATTCTTCCTTCGGAAAAGGCATCTTGTTTGGTAACCGCAGCTGCCGCTAAAGTACCAAAATAGGAAGAGACAAGGCCGACACCAAGTAATATTAGAAATAACGCAGTCAGTCTACCAAAGAAAGAATGGGGAACATAATCGCCATAGCCCACTGTAGAGGCGGTAATAATCGCCCACCAAATGCCATCGAAAATCGATGGGAAGGTGTCGGGCTCTAAAAAGTGAATGGTAATACCAAATGTTAGAAATACTAGAATTGCGAGTAATAGAATGCGAACTAGGAGTGGCAATCGTAAAAAGCTTATATAAACTCTATCTGGCACGACCGTCACCTCATTTCTCGTCCTAAATATTATGGACGAAAGATCTATCTGATAATCATGAATTGGTATTTTTTTACTAGGAAAATATTCATAAAATATACTTATTTTTTTTCTAGCAACTACTTGCTTTTAACTGAAAAAACTAATAAATTATGGTTAATAACATAGTAATAGTTACAATACGGAAAGAGGGATGAAGAATGGAAACTCGGATGAATTCACTGTTGTTGAATATTGAAAAAACGAGGTTGGAAATGATTCATTTAGCTTTTCTTTACGGATATTCTAATCCAAATGTTATACAATGCAGCCAAAAACTCGATTCCCTTTTAAATGTTTATAATAATAAAAACGTAAAGCATTGATCATATGAAAAAAACCTTCCAAATTAATATTGGAAGGGTTTTTTTGTTAGTCATCATTCGCGTCATCAATCCGATAGCTCAGCATAATATAAGCATATTTTGATTTTTTATTTAGCTGCTCCTCACTCAGGCTTGGCAGGCTTGAATCCTCGAAGGTTTCCTGTTGATCAGGTTGTTCGCGAATCGACCTAAACATTCTCCCTTGTGATGTTTCCCATTCTTTTCCTGTCAAAGTGGGCAGACTAATCATTAAATTCACTTGCTTATCAAAGCCTGGCTGCCCCTTTATTAGCTCTGACTCAAGCAACTTCAAGCCTGGTTGAAGTAAATTCATGATTTCTTCCATCATGGTTCCATGATGCTCCTTTAATAAGGCTGCAGTAAACTCAAACCTTTGCCCCGCTATTTCCGATCTTTTATAATATTTTTCAATTAAATTTCCGTGCTGACGCGTTTCTACCAGCTCAAGTAGCCCTGCTTCTTCCAGCTTTTTGACATGATAATAGAGCCGCGATTGCTTCTCATTCAATTCCTCGGCAATTTGGCTGACGGTAACAGGGTCTTTGGCAATGTCTAAAATACTTCTTTTTCTAACATCTAACATCATTTTGGCTATTTCAATATCATCGATTTTTTTCACAAAAACTTACCCCCAAGATTAATTAACGGTAGCCGGCTGTTGTGTTTCAGAAATAGATTCAACTTGTTTGTTATTAGATAGGCTTTTATACCCCTTCAGTAAGGGCATGAATACGGCCACGATAACAAGCAGGCCTCCCGATATGGCTGTTCCATATAAAACGCCGATTTCTTTCGATAACCATCCTCCAAACAAAATTCCGATAATTGAGGAGGTGCTGGCTGTAATTCCTAGCAATGATGAGCCTCTGCCTCTAAAGGCTGCAGGTGTGACTTTTAAAAATATGCTACTCAATGGAACATTTAAAAAGGCGTTCAGTACTCCTACCATTATACTCCAAATGTAGACAGGGAGGACGCCATAAAGTATTTGGAATCCATCCAAGGGGATAATTAGTACCATCAAAATCCCGATGGCGGCAGTACCAAGTAAAAAAATGGTACTTGGTTTGAATTTCTTAAGGGCGACGGGAGCGGCAACGCCGGCACCGACAATGACACCAACTGCTGTAGCAGCTTCCATAAAGCCAAAATGAAATGCAGAAACATGAAATTCATTGGTAAGAACGGCGATAAGATTTGTATTTAATATTCCACAGACAAGGGTAATGGGAATTATCAAGATAAGTAAGAAGCGTAAGGCCGGCACTTCGACAACTTCTTTAACACCTGACCTAATTGACATGAAGTAGGATTCAGACGAAGATGCATGTGCAAATTTATTTTTACCAAGATTGCGTAAGGAGAGGATGAACAGAGCAGAAAGGGCAAAGGTTACCGCATCAATGGCGAAAATAATGTTGTAATTGTTTGTCATCATTAATAATGCTCCTATAGAAGGTCCGATGATATCCATTGCCGCCCTAGTTGATTGTGACAGAGATATGGCCTGCTGGATATTTTCTTCCCCTATAAGGTCAGGTATCGACGAGGAGCGGGCCGGATCAAACAGGGCAGATCCAAGTCCTTGGAAAGCAATTAAGATAATGAGGGCTGTGGCTGAGTGATGGAAGGGGATCATTAAGAAGACAATCACCATCCGATAGAAGTCGGCCCCTACCATTAACCATTTCCGGTTATACTTATCAGCTAATGGACCTAGGAAAATCCCAAAGAAAGCAGTAGGAAGAAGCTGGGCGAATATGACTAAACCAATGGCAAGTGGATCCTTTGTTAATGTCGCTACCAGATAGACAATCGCAATTCTCGTGAATCCGTCGCCTAATTGAGAAACGATTTGTCCTAGCCAAAACCGGAGGTAGTTCCGGTTATGAAGAATTTTAAACATGATCATCACTCTCTTTCGTTAAAATTTATTTATTCGTTAAAATTTATTTTAATGATTAAATTTATTTTAACAGGGAGTTTAGCGAATGTAAATACCTGGAATCGACTATTAAGATAAAAATTAGATTTTCTCCTAAAAAATGTTAATTTTTTTACCGATTTTGTGAGAAAAGGAATAATTTCCAACAAGTAAGCAAAATTTATAACGGACGTGCCCTTTTGAAAAAAAGATTTTGAGGTGTAGAAGAGTGGTTATAGAGATGAAAAAAGAGAAGCGATACATCCTTTTCGCTTTCATTGTTTTAGCGGTCTATCTTTCTCCGCTATTTATTCTACAGGAAAATGCTCATATCCGGGTTCATGATAATTTGGATTCAAACTTGGCGTGGTATAAGGTATTAGCGAGAAGCGGGGAAATGTTTGGCGGTGTAGAGGGGATCATACCGCAAATCATCAATGGACAGCTACCCAGAAATGCCTTTGGGACTGAATATAGCATTATAGTCTGGTTGTATGCTCTCTTTCCGACGATGACAGCCTATGCCCTAAGTCAGGCTATGACCAGAACTGTTGCTTTTTTCGGGATGTATTTATTGTTAAAAAAACATGTTCTTCCTGGTGAGAACTGGCTGTTCATGCAAATTGGGAGTGCACTTGCTTTTGCCTTAACGCCATTTTGGCCGTCGGGGATGCTGAGTACATTAGGGATTCCGCTCGCACTTTGGGCTTTTCTCAACATTCGAAATCGAGAGGCATCCTGGAAGGATTATTTGGTGCTCACCTTGCTGCCTTTTTACGCAAGTATTGTTTTAGGCTTTTTCTTCTTTTTAACTGCTATGGGGATTTTTTGGCTAACGGATGGTCTCAGGGGAAAAGGTTGGAATCTCCGCTTTTTAGTTTCGATTGCTTATATGTCAATTATTTTTATGATAGTGGAATATCGATTAGTTTTTTCATTTCTATTTAAGGGAGAGCCAAATAGCCGGGATGAGTATTTTCACGCGGAACTTCCTTTTTGGAACGCTGTTCGACTTTCTGTCAAAAATTATCTATTAGGACATACCCATGTAATGACCGTACATACCTTATTTATATTGCCAGCAACCTTCATTGCCATTTATTTTGTCTTTTCGAAAAGGCTTTGGAAGCAAGAAAAGTTGTTTGTGTTTTTATTTGGATTAAATATCGTATTGTCACTATGGTATGCCTTTTGGTTTTATGAAGGCTGGCTCCCGTTAACGGAAAGATTTCATTTTATGGATACCTTTAATTTTGCTCGCTATCACTTTTTAAGGCCGCTTGTTATTTATGCGAGCTTCGCCCTAGCCTTAAAAATTATTTTTCTCCAGGGAAAAAGCTTGGCTAGAACAGCGAAATGGCTTATGGTGTTGCAAATTCTCCTTTTGGGGTTGTTTAATGACGAAATTATTTATCGGCAAAAACCAACGGTCAAAGAATTTTTCGCTGAGCCATTATTTCAAGAAATAAAAGAACATATCGGGTTAAAGCAGGAGGAGTATCGGGTTGCTAGTATTGGAATCCATCCGGCTGTCTCACAGTATAACGGCTTTTACACACTAGATACCTACAATAATTTCTATCCATTAAGCTATAAACATCAATTTAGGAAAATAATTGAAAAGGAATTAGCGAAAAATAAAACCATTCGCAAATATTTCGATCAATGGGGAGGGCGCTGTTACATTTTTACAGCACAGATTGGAAAAAGATATATGATCAAAAAGGATTCAAACCGCCATTTGAAAAATTTAGAGTTGAATACGGATATGTTTAAGGAAATGGGCGGTCGTTATATTTTTTCGGCTATTCCAATCGATAATGCAGCGGAAAATAAACTAGCGCTCGAAAAGATATTCGAAGCAAAAACTTCTGCCTGGAAAATTTACTTATATAAGACTATGTAGACATCGGGGGTTTTTAACAGATGATGGAACCAGTCCTTACCATTGTTGTGCCATGTTATAACGAGGAAGCGGCGCTGCCGGAAACGATTATTCAGCTTCAGCAGCTGTTGGAGGAGCTGATCCAAGAAAGGCTTGTTTCAAAGCTAAGCAAGCTTTTGTTTGTTGATGACGGTAGTAAGGATGGCACGTGGGAGTTGATTTATAAGGAAGGGCTACGTAATGGGTATGTCCGCGGGTTAAAATTGGCACGCAATGTCGGCCATCAGAACGCCTTACTTGCTGGTTTGCACGCAGCCGGGGAGCGATCCGATTGTGTCGTTTCCATCGATGCTGATTTGCAGGATAATATTCAGGTCATTCGTGAATTTATTTTGAAGTTCCGTGCAGGCTGTGAGATCGTTTATGGTGTGAGGCAGGGTCGTGCGACCGATACCTTCTTTAAACGAAGTACCGCACAGGGCTTTTATAAAATCATGAAAATACTAGGTGTCAATCTTGTGTATAATCATGCCGATTTTCGACTAATGAGTAAAAGGGCTTTACAGGAACTAGAACGCTTTAAAGAAGTCAATTTATTTTTGCGGGGAATCGTTCCACTTCTTGGTTTCCAATCCGATGTGGTTTATTATGATCGATTGGAAAGACAGGCTGGTGAAACGAAATATCCAATAAAAAAGATGCTTGCCTTTGCCTTTGACGGGATTACTTCATTTTCTGTTTCACCGATCCGGTTTGTTTTATTCATTGGCTTTGTTTCCTTTTTCATGAGTCTGGCCTTTGGGGGCTACTTTTTAACACTTAAATTTTTGGGAAACACTGAGACCGGTTGGACGTCGCTTATCACTTCTATTTGGCTCATCGGTGGACTACAGTTAATTGCCATTGGCTTAATCGGGGAATATGTAGGGAAAATTTATAAAGAAGCAAAGCAGCGTCCTAAGTACATTGTCGACATTGATGCCTTTAACCTCTCAGTGCCAAGGCACCATTTATTTCAGCAAGCGGCAGATGATGAGTCCTTTAGCCTTGAGAATAGAAGTATTTCTGAAAGAAATAAATAGTTAACTTTTAAAAACTATTGTCGTACAAATCCTCTGGCTTGAATAAAAATGAGAAGACAGGCTTTTTTTAAGCTAGGGGGAAAATCGAATGAATATATTTTTAAGCTATATTTTGTTAGGACTATCGCTAGCTGCTCCCATTGGGCCAATTAATGCTGCTCAAATGGATAGGGGAATTAGACATGGTTTTATGCATTCGTGGATTGTAGGAGTGGGCGCCGTTGTTGCCCATGGGATATATATGTTTGTTGTTTACATTGGAGTTGTCCAGTTTCTTGAAACAGCCTATATGCAGACATTTCTTTGGATGTTTGGATGTTTTGTTCTTCTTTATACGGGAATAGAAACGATAATGAAAGCAGGGATAACTTATTTGGAGTATTCGAGAGGAGAGGAACCGCTAATTAAATCGTTTTTTTCTGGGTTCTTTCTATCTATTTCCAATCCACTTACGTTATTGTTTTGGCTTGGTATTTACGGCTCTGTCCTCGCTAGCACTGTTGCTGCTAATGATACAAGTCAATTAATTCTTTACAATAGTGCCATTTTCATTGGCCTTTTCATTTGGGATATAACTTTGGCCGGCGTGGCCAGCAACTTTCGAAAATTTTTAACCTCTAGATTACTGGTTATCATTTCCTTCCTCTCTGGTCTTTCATTAAGCGGATTTGGGATTTATTTTGGAATCCAGGCCATTAAAGCATTTATGTAAATAAGGAAAAATGGAATGCGGATACTTGTCCATCCTGAAATAAAGGAAAAGACATTTTGGATTTTTTATGGAATAAAATGTTTAGTACATAATCAAAGACTAAACAATTGAAAATATAAAGGAATTATCTAAACTGCACCTATTAATGCAAATATAGAATTTGGGAGAAACTAACCCAATATGGTACTAGTGCTTGGAAATGAAAGGGGTTTATCACATGCTATCAACACGGCAGTTAGCTGAGCTACGTTTACAATTATTGCAGGAAAAAGGGGAAGTGGAAGAACATTTGCAACAAAATGATCACTTTGGATTAGAGCGAGGACATGCACATGAATCAGTAGGGGAGTTATCCAGCTATGATAACCACCCTGCAGATGAAGGGACCGAGCTTTATGAACGTGAAAAGGATATTGCCTTAAACGAGCATTATAAATTATTGCTAGGAAATATTAATAAAGCCTTAGAAGCCATGGAAAATGGCAAGTACGGTATATGCGAGGTTTGTGGTAAGGAGATTCCATTAGAACGGTTAGAGGCTTTGCCAAATACGACTTATTGTATCGAACATAGCCCGGATCAAGTGACGTCTCACAAGCGTCCAGTTGAAGAAGGCGTGTTAATGCCGCCATGGGGAAAATTTGCTATGGACGAACAAGATGAAAATGTCGGCTTTGATGCCGAGGATTCCTGGCAGGAAGTGGCAAAATGGGGCACATCGGAAACCCCGTCCGATCTAGCTTTCTCACAGGATGACTACAATGATATTTATATCGATGCGGATGAAAATATCGGTTATGTTGAGGATTATGAAAATTTTGTTGGTAATGATATGTACGGTAATAACGTCAAGGTTTATCCAAATCCGCAGCATGAACATTATGAGGATACGCTCGATGAGGAAGGAATTATGACAACTTTTGGTGATTTGCCGGCATATGAACACGATCCATATACTGATCCGGATGATAAATAGGAAGGAAAAAAGAAAACAGCTTTCGGATTGAGAGCTGTTTTCTCTGATTTTCATTCATATAGGAATAAATCGACTAACCTTGTTGGTTCATATCGTCTGGGGCATCGTCGATTGTGCCTTCCTTGTAGACATCACTAACTTGCTCATGGGTAGTTGCTAATCCTGCTGAAAGATCATCCGTTTCTTGATAGTAACTTGGATGAAAGAAACTTCCGGCAACTTCTTTTTTGGGATTGGCTTTTTTATTGTCCATAATAAATTCCTCCTTCATTGTAGATACAAAGGTATTTTCTTCTGTTTTCAAAAAATTACTCAAAGGACCGTGAAAAATGAACAAAAAGAATGAATTTCCATCGCGAGAAGAATTAGATCAGGCCTTCCATTTTCTCCATGACCAAATAAACATAATTTCTGTTGTCGAAGAAGTAGAAATGATTAAAAAAGACAAAGACGTGCATGAAGAATAAGGACAAAAGGATTCTCGATGACTTAAGTTTTTCGTCAGCCCAACTTATCTTGAACCGCGCAAGACTTTTTCTCTAGACCCATCAAGGTCATTTTTGCTATGATTTCTAGAGGAATTTTAGAGGTGGTTTACTATGGAAATGAGAGAAACTCTAGCCAAAAAAGTGGCTTGGATTAGCGTAATTAGCAATATAATTCTTACATTAGGAAAAATAATCATTGGCAGGTATGGAAATAGTGACGCTGTGTTTGCAGATGGAATCCATTCAGCGGCAGATGTTTTTGCTTCTGTGATTGTTTTGTTGGTAATTAAAATTGCAAATAAACCGGCGGATAAGGAGCATCCATATGGGCATGGCAAGGCTGAGGTAATTGTTTCTGAAATCATTGGAATTCTCCTTTTACTTGTTTCCATCTATGTGGTTTACGAAGGGATTAGTGGTTTCTTTCATGAAGTAGAATCACCCAATTTTTTGGCCATGTGGGTAGCGCTCTTTTCATTTATTACTAAGATTATTTTATATCGAACATCATTAAGGGTTGCAAAACAGAATCAGAGTAAAGCGATTGAAGCAATTGCATTTGATCATAAAGCAGATATTGTCGCCTCGATTGCAGCTGCAATTGGAGTTCTCATTTCAATTGTTGGTGAACGGTTTGATATCCATTTCCTGCTATACGGGGATAAGGCTGCAAGTATTTTTGTTGCCTACTTAATTTTTAAAATTGCGAAAGAAATGTTGACAGAAGCCTTTGACATTTTACTTGAACGGAATATTAACACTGAGACACTTCAGGAATATATTACTATTATCGGTGAATTTCCCGATGTCAAACGGATTGATCGTCTCAGGGCAAGAGAACATGGACATTATATTTTAGTCGATTTACGAATTTCCATTGACCATTATAAAACAATCAAGCAAGGCCATGATCTTGCCAAATCCATCAAAAGGAAACTAATGGAGAAAAATGATAACATCAGAGAGGTATTAATTCATTTAAATCCCTATTTTCCGGAAAACAAGTAATCTTTAAAAAAACTCCTTTGTACTTTCAAACATTAGGGGGTATGATAGGATAGGAAATAAAAATTTTAAGGGAGTTGATATTTTTGAGTTATTCCGTAGACCCGGACCCAAGTAGGCGAGGGGAAGTCAATGTACTCTTTGAATGGATTGAAATGAATAGCAAGAATATCAACTCTAGAAAAGGTTGTTGGCTTCCTCAAACAAAGTGAGTGAGGAGGTTTTTGTATGTTGGAAATTTTTAAGAGCACAGAAGCTAAGGTTTTAGAAAAAGTTGATGTTATTTCCAAAGGCTGCTGGGTTAATATGTATGCCCCTACAGCAGAGGAAATTCACAGAGTATCAAATGATGCTCAAGTCGATGTCGATATTATCAAAGATGCCCTGGATGATGAAGAACGTCCAAGGATTGAACGAGATGATGGCCGGGTCTATATCATCGTCGATTTTCCTTATATCGTCCATGATGAAACGGGTTTTGCCAGTTATGAGACTATTCCAATTGGCATTGTTCTTACTGAAGATTGTATCATTACCGTTTCCTTAAAAGATTCACCGATATTAGAGGAATTTAGGAAAAACAGAGTGAAAGAATTTTTTACGTTTAAAAAAACGCGATTTGCCCTGCAAATCCTGTTTGTCATTTCTTCTTATTATCTTCGGTACTTAAAACAAATTAACAAGAAAACAAATGAAATTGAACGGGTTGTCCACCAATCCTTAAAGAATAAAGAACTATATGCGTTTTTAGCTTTAGAGAAGAGTTTGGTTTATTTTACAACTTCCTTAAAGTCGAATAAAGTCGTACTCGATAAAATATTGCGGTTTAATTATTTAAAAATGTATGAAGAAGACAAGGATTTATTAGAAGACGTAATTATTGAGAAAACGCAGGCAATTGAAATGGCGGAAACATACCGCTCCATCTTGACAGGGATGATGAATGCTTTCGCCTCGATTATTTCGAATAACTTAAACATTGTTATGAAGTTTTTAACTTCGATCACGATCATTTTGTCATTCCCGACAATGGTATTTAGTCTTTATGGAATGAACGTTGATTTACCTTTTCAAAATAATCCACATGCTTTTATCATTACTCTAGTCATTTGTGGAGTTTTATCGACGTTAACAGCGTTTATTTTTTGGAAGAAGAAATATTTCTAGATGGCCAGCCTTTCAACGGGCTGGCTTTTCTGTTGTAAAAAAATCCATCCTAAGACGAAGCATGAATCAAAATGAGTTCAACGGTTTTATATATAATTT
>NZ_CALBWS010000006.1 GCF_937468385.1 Neobacillus rhizosphaerae | reverse complement strand
CGGAGCGCCGCAAAAATGAATCACTTTAACCAGTTAAAGTGAAATACCCATTTCACTAGACGAAAGATGTGAAGTCTAGCTCTGCTCTCACCGCCTTTATTAGGTGACTACGGCTTGTTCTATAAATTTATTTCCATGGTAGGGTTGGGAGTTGAGGCTCATGATAGTTTTTTTGGAAAAGGGGCGGAGCTTCGCATAAATGAATCACTATGTCGAATCTTATCGTAAAAATATCTATTATTTTCTTTGGAAAGGTAAAGCTAAGCTTGCTCTGCTCCCACCACATTTATTATGTTGGTGTACTAATCATAAACAGTCTATTTTCGATGAGTGGGTAGGTGGTGAACCCAAGTCGGTTTCTAGTTGAAAATTCTTCTATCATTTTTTTCCTACATAGTAAATAAACTAGTATAAGAGGAATAGATAAGGAGTTTTCTAGATGAAAATCAACGATTATTACTATGATTCAGCGAATATTAGCTTAAATGAGAGTATTGCTGCATTAATTCCAGCCAGCATGATTATTATTGGAAATCTTTCTTTTTTTAAAAGTCAAGAATTTATGTTATGGACGATACCATTTATAACTTATAGTTTTATTAGCTTCCATTTCTATCTTTTTAGAATGAAACAGTCGATTTTGAGTGCTAAGAATATGACGAATGATAAAAATGAAGGTTATCATCACTCACTATTTACGACCCGCCATCTTTTATTGTGTTACATGAATACCCCCTCACCCAGCTTGCTGCTCTACTTTACAGACGGAAATTTGGCAGGAAGGATAAGTAAGTACCGTAGGAAGGGGCTAAACGGATTACGACCTTCCAAAATGTTTGCTCTCTACAATTCAAAAGATGAAGCCATGGGTTTCTTTGAAATAAAGGGAAAAAAAACAATCAAAATTGGCGTATTCGATAAAGAGAGAACCTTCTTGGGTTGCTTGGAGAAAAAGAAACTTTCTTGGCGGAAAAACAAAAAAGAATTGCTGGATGTAGCGGGGAGCTACATTGGTGCTGTGGAAGGGTCTGCCGTATTTATGGATGAGCAGGTATTGAATTCGGAGGATATGCAGGAGGGGCGACTGCGCAGAGGATGGATGCCTATAGAATGGGGCCTTCGTTTTCCAGAGCCCAATACACCGGTACTCTCATTTAAAGGAACTTTATCAGAAAGGGACAAGCTTTTGAGAATGTCATTTTTAATAAATGAATTCTTTATCGAAAGGTAAAAGTTTGTACGGTTTTCATCATGAATAATGTTTGATATGATATAAGGAAATTGACATCTCTTGTGGGGGTTTTATTGTGCAGATTGACTTAATTAAAGGCCATGGCTCTGGAAATGATTTTCTTCTAATCGATGAAATTTCCAATGCTTATTCTTTCACAGAAAAGGAAAGGGCGGAACTTGCCCGTTTGTTATGCAATCGTAATACTGAATTAGGAGCAGATGGGATTTTATTTGTGATGAAGAGTCAGCACGCTGATGGAAGAATGCGGGTATTTAATGCCGACGGGTCTGAGGCTTCGATGTGCGGAAATGGACTTCGGCTGGTCGCACGATATATTTGTGAATTATATGGACTGAATGAAGCTGTAATTGAAACCATGAAGGCTAATCTTAAGGTTAGTAAACAAGCAGACCTCCTTCAGGATATCCACACCTATCAAGTAGAAATTTCTCCGGTGCTATTTGAATTAAAGACCTTGCCATTAAATTTAAACCAGCCAACGCTTTATAACGAGAGGATTAAGGAACTGTCAGATGAGTTAACATTTACGGCACTTGCCGTTCCCAACCCGCATTTAATCACGATTGTGGAGACGGAACAACTTCAAAGTGATATTCAAAAACAACTTAGTGAAAAAGTAAATGGACCCAATGAGTTATTTCCGGATGGTGTGAATGTTAGTTTTGTAAAACCATTACAACCTGGAGCAATTTATGTACGAACTTTTGAACGGGGTGTTGGATTTACAAATGCTTGCGGTACAGCAATGTCAGCATCCTCACTCGTTACTTGCTTACTAGAATTAAATGAATTTGAGAAAACCATTAATGTATATAATAATGGCGGAAAAGTACAATGCGTTGTTCATCAAATTGCGGGGGAATATAAGATTGACCTAATTGGAAACGCTACTTATCTTTACGAAGCAGCGGTAGAGATAAATCTTAAAGGTGAATTATTTACAATATCCTCCAAAAAAGACTTAATGGAGCAACACTCATATGAAAAGCTACAAGAGGTGGCACAACAAGTAATAACAAAAACGTTGAAAGGATAAGGTTCCCCTTATCCTTTTTTTATTGAATCCTTTTTTAAAACTTCAAGGACCGGTGCAAAGGGTTGAATTTGTTTTGTTTGAAAATAATTCCTAAATGGATCTCCCTGTTTCCGAAGTCGATTTAATGCACTTTCCATGTTAAATGCAACAGAAGTGAGTTTTTCATCAACCTCTTCCCAATAAAGTGGTGTAGCAACTCCTGCATGTTCATTCCCACGCATAGAATAGGGGGCAACAATCGTCTTCCCTTCTCCATGTTGTACATAATCAACATAAAGCCTTTTTCCTCGGTTTTTTTTCATTCTCTCAATGGTAAAGGAGTCAGGGGCCTGTGAAATTAAGTATTCGGCGATAAAGGTCGTAAACAGTCTTGTATCCTCGTAGGAGTATTCTCCTTCAGGCAAAGGTAGGTAAATTTGCAGTCCTTTATTACCTGACGTTTTAATAAAGCCGATCAAATTTAAATGATTGAACACTTCTTTTATTAATAATGCAGCTTTGACAGCCAAATGGAACGCATCCTTTGATGGTGGATCCAAATCGAAGACAATTTCACTAGGTCCCTTGCTGTGTATCGTTTGAAAGGGAATATGAAATTCAATCGCTAATTGGTTTCCCAGCCAAATGAGGGTTTTTAGATTGTTACAGAGAATATAATCAATATCATCAACTAAATGTGTGTGGACAAACTCCGGTGCATAAGCTGGACAGTTTTTTTGATAAAATGCCTCTCCGAACATCCCATGTGGATAGCGAATGACCGTTAGCAAGCGATTCTCTAAAAAAGGGAGCATATACGGAGAAACTTCACGTAAGTAAAGGATGAAATCAGTTTTCTGGATATTATGATTTTCCCAGAGTGGTTTATCTGGGTGGGATATAGGTAAATCTGCTGGTAAATTTTTTTGTTGAAAAATAAATTGTTCATATGTGCATTCCCTCGGTTCTAAATCGAATCGGAAGCGGTCAAAATGTGGTTCGCGGAGCTGATGATCAAATAATTCCAAATATTTCACTTCTAGACAAATAGAGGGCTCCATATTAATAAATTGTGTATCTTCACTAAGAATATTTTGTTTAATCGTTTGCTGAAGGGCCTGTTTTTCTTCCGGTTTAAAACCAAAAAGAACTTGCCCAACCACATGAATGATGTTTTTCTTATACAGGCCAACATAAAAATATCCATTGGTTTTATCGAATGAAGTGACAAAACAGCTAACATATTTCCAATTTTTGTATTTCAACCATTGTAAGGAACGTTTCCCTTCCTCCCAAAAACTATTTTGATATTTGGCAATGATACCTTCTCCATCATATAACACAACATTTTCCCATAATTCATTAAAATCTTCATTGGGAAAAACAAGCTGTAGCAATTGAGCATTATTGGGATTGGCATCTAATCCTAAACCGATATTTTGAAATAATTGAATCAGCTTATCTTTTCGCCGCTGATAGGGAAGGGAACATATGGTTTCCCCTTTTACCATTAGAACATCAAAAACCATCAACCGGCAAGGAGATCTCTCTGCTTGTTCCGTGATTTTTTTCGCTGCCTTTAGACGGCCACGCACTTGAATGGCGGAAAAATTAGCTTTATAAGGGTTTTCCAAAGAAACAAGCTCACCATCCAACTCGAGTGGTAAAAAAGGTTTGATTTGCTTTTCATATTTTAACAAAAATTCCTTGATTTCCGGAAATTGTGGAATAAGTGGTTTACCATTTCTGCTCGTTAACTCAATTCCGTTATCATTCCAGTCCAGTATTGCTCGGAATCCATCATATTTAACTTCGTAAAGCCAATTGGGACGTACAGGAAGTTCAAAGGTTAAACTTGGTAGCATTGGCTTCATTACTTTTATTCCTTTCCTTTTTATCTTTATTTTGCTTAAAGATGGACATTTTCATCCTTTTCCAGTTGTTTTAATGAATGTCCTTTATTAGGAGACACAAAATAATAACAAAAAGAATGGAGAATACTCTATGCACACGATGTGGAAAGGCAGTATTAGCTTTGGGCTTGTTAACATTCCTATCAAGCTTCATACAGCAACAGAAGATAAGGATATTAAGTTGCGCACTCTTCATAACAAATGCCACGCTCCGATTAAATATGAAAAGATTTGCACTGTTTGTGAGGAGGAAGTAAAACCTGAGGAAATCGTTAAGGCATATGAATACACAAAAGGAAAATTTGTGGTCCTTGATAACGATGACCTCGAAAAACTAAGAAGGGAAAACGAGGAAAAAGCAGTTGAAATCATCGATTTTGTTAAAATTGAACAAATCGATCCCATTTATTTTGAGCGAAGCTATTATATGTCACCGAATGAAGGTGGTAGTAAGGCCTATTCATTATTACGAAAGGCTTTACAGGAATCACAAAAAGTGGGACTTGCTAAAATTGTCATTCGCTCTAAAGAGCAATTGGCCGTCATTCGTGTTTATGAGAATACATTGGTTTTGGAAACTATTCATTTTCCAGACGAAGTCCGCAAGGCTGGTGACGTACCGAATGTCCCATCAGAAGATAAAGTGACAAAAAAAGAATTAGACACTGCAATTTTGCTTATTGACCAATTGACCTCAGAATTCGAGCCTGATAAATATACGGATGAATATCGTTCTGCCTTGCTAGAATTAATTGAATCGAAACGAAACGGGAAAGAAACGGTAACGGCGACGACGAGGGATATTCCTTCAAATGTCACTGATTTAATGGCTGCACTAAAAGCATCGATAGATCGGACAAAACCCAAAAAAGGTGGAGCGCAAAAAAAGAAGCCAGAACCAAAGATAAAGAAAGAAGCATGAAAAAGAAAGCCGATTCGGACTGTTGAATTGGCTTTCTTAATTTTCAAAAAGAAAAGTTCCCATATGTGAAACTCAAAAGGCTTCATTTCTTCTCGAATGTAATACAAGATATTTTCAGTATTTCCTAGTTTTAGAAATTTGTTTGACTAAACAGGTTTATTAAGATAAAATAGAGGTACGCTTTAATGTTCGTTAAATATTTATGGTTTTAGTAGTCGTAACTGCACGAACAGTGGGTGATGCCTATTGCCCAATAGTGCAAGTACGCCTTTTTTATTATTTTAAATGTAAGATAAACTTAAAGTGAACACATTTTTTTGGGGGTAATTCCATGAATAACGGTAAAGTTAAATGGTTTAATGCAGAAAAAGGTTTCGGATTTATTGAAGCTGAAGGCGGTCAAGATGTATTCGTACACTTCTCAGCAATCCAATCAGAAGGTTTCAAAACTTTAGAAGAGGGCCAATCGGTTTCTTTTGAAATCGTTGAAGGCGCTCGTGGACCACAAGCTTCTAACGTTAAAGCAGTATAATTCTGTTAAAAAATAAAGGTGATGCATTCGAATAGGGCATCACCTTTTTATCTATATATATCACTAGAAACATAGTTTTTGAGGTAGATACAAAGTGTTCAAAAACAGTCATGCACTAAGTACAAGGGGTGATTAGTTTTGGCGTTTGGCAGAAAAAATGATGAAGAAATTAAATTAGAAGAAACAAAAATTTGGGTATGTTCTTCAGATAATTGTAAATGCTGGATTCGCGATAATTTTAAGAGCAGTGAAGTGCCCCTATGTCCAATATGCAAAAGTGAAATGAGTCAAACCACAAAAGAGCTTCAGGTAATTCATAACCATAGTAAGAATTTTATGTAATCATTTTGAAAAGCAGGAGGAGGAAATGTCTCCTGCTTTTTTTATTCTTCCAAATGTTCCTTGCAAAAATTTAAGACCAATTCTTCTTCGACCTCTTCAAGGGCAAAGTCTAACACTTTTTCAGTTCCTTTTTCAAAAAAATGATACTGAGAAATTCTTTGTCCATTCTCATCGCTTACAAAAATTATTTTTATTCCAACACCTTTATCAGAATAGAGCTCATCCTCTTCATCTACATCAAGTTCAAGGAAAAATTCATAGCGGTCACCAGATAATAATCCAAATGGATCTTCAAGTTTCTCAACTAAATGGTTAGTAATGTTCAAGCTGATCATCCTTTATATATTATTTTATCGTCTTATTATACACTCTTTTTGTGTTCTGAGAAAAATTAGAACAAATTATCCATCTTTTTGTCTGATTTTGTCACCTTAATTTGAAAATAATGTGAATAAATACACAAAGTAGATAACAATTTTGGGAGAATGCGGTAATATGAATATGTAATATAGATATAAAGTAGGTGAAAAAATATTTGAATATTTATGTGAAATAATTCACAAACAGGAGAGTGCGATATGACTTCTACGACAGAATCTATACATATCCAATTACAGTCGTTTTTGTTATCGAGAAAAAAATGTTATCAACTGTTACACTTGTTATTTTTTGTGCCAGAAAAATTAGAAACATTATTTGAAATTCAAAGGGATAACACTTTCGAAGAATTAGGGGAATTCCATGAAGGGGGGAAAATCCTTCATGACTTTTTTAAACACCTGTCTACTGAGCAAATCAAAAGGGAGAAGGAAGAGTACCAAAGGCTTTTCATAGGACCAGGACCATTAGTTGCACCTCCATGGGAATCGTACTACAGGAGTAAGGAACATCTGCTTTTTGAAGAATGGACCTATCAAGTCAGGGAGCAATACCATCGATTTGGTCTCCAATATAGGAAGGAAAACAATGAACCTGACGACCATCTATTACTTGAACTGGAATTTATGATCTATCTTTCAGATTTATGTTTGCATGAACCTACGGAAGAAAAGATAGAAAAATTGCTTACCACCCAGATTAGCTTTCTAGAAGAACATTTAATCATCTGGATTCCATTTTTTTGTGAAAGAGTAATTGAAAATACGAATAGTCAATTATATTTAGGAGCTGCCATGCTTCTTGAAGATTTTTTGAGCTTTGACCTGGAATCATTAGTTGAAGTAAGGGAGGGCACAAGAATATGTCTGAAAAAAATCCATTAAAGAATTTGTTAGCCAATAAAATGCAACGACGTACGTTTTTAAAATGGTCAGGGGCAATTGGTTTACCAGTAATTGCAGGTGGAATCGGAACAAAGATGCTCATTGATCGTAAAGAAGAGGCAAAGGTAGTAGTGGCAAAAGATAGTGAGAAAATTATTTCAACCTGTAGCATTAATAACTGCGGTGGGCGCTGTGTCATCAAGGCGCATGTAAAAGATGGAGTGGTTGTACGTGTAAGTACTGACACACAAGCAGGCGGCGACTTTGCAACACCTCCTTTAAGGGCGTGTGTCAGAGGACGAAACTATCGTAACATGCTTTACCATCCAGATCGTTTAAAGTATCCAATGAAACGGGTGGGGAAACGAGGAGAAGGGAAGTTTAAAAGGATTTCATGGGAAGAGGCAATAGAGACAATTGCTTCTGAAGTGAAACGAATCGGTGATAAATATGGGCCAGAATCACGTTATGTAAACTATGCCTCCGGTCAAAGCTGGGGATTACATGGAGGAAAAAATGCGGCTAGGAAACTATTATCGCTAACAGGAGGCTATTTAAATTACCGTAATGATTATAGTTCAGGAGCAGGAAATGTGGCGACTCCCTATACCTATGGAACGAATAACTCAGGGAGCAGCTTTGATACCCTGTTACATTCAAAGCTTATTATTTTATGGGGACAAAACCCTTCAGAAATGATATTTTCTACCCCATATAGGGAATATTTAATGCAGGCAAAGAAAAATGGCGCTAAAATTATCGTCATTGACCCGCGGTATACAGATACGGCCATCGCATTTGCGGATGAGTGGATTCCCATACTCCCAACGACTGATAATGCCATGATGGATGCTATGGGATATGTAATCATTACAGAGAAACTACAAGACCAGGCATTCCTAGATAAATACTGTATCGGTTTTGATGGTGAACATATGCCTGATGGAGTAGCCAAGCAGGAATCTCTGAAAAGCTATTTACTCGGGGAAAAGGATGGTACTCCAAAAACACCGGAATGGGCTGAAAAAATTTGCCGCGTACCAGCAGAGAAAATCCGTGAAATTGCTCGCGAGTACGCCAAAACTAAGCAAGCCGCTCTTATTCAAGGCTGGGCGGCACAGCGGCAAGCTTACGGTGAGCAATTCATGCGCGGAGGAGCACAGCTGGCCTGTCTGACAGGAAACGTTGGAAAGCTTGGCGGCTGGGGAGCTGGGACTGGTTATTGGAACCGATCGAATATAGTATTTCCATTTTCCTATGAAAATCCAGTAAAAGCTTCTATTCCATGTTTTCTTTGGACACAAGCAGTGGAAAAAGGAACAGAAATGACAGCAGCAGACGGTCTAGAAGGAACAGACAAGTTAAAAACCAATATAAAATTAATCTTTAATATGGCAGGGAATATGCTTATTAATCAGCACTCAGACATTAATAAGACGACCAAGCTTCTTGAGGATGAGAGCAAAGTAGAATTTATTGTGGTAAGTGATATTTTTATGACCCCTAGTGCAAAGTATGCTGACATTTTATTGCCTGGTACAACCTTTTTTGAGCGCTATGATATTGGTGTGCCATGGTGTTTTGGAGATTATGTTGTTTTTGGGGAAAAAACAATTGATCCACTGTATGAATGCCGTAATGAATATGATGTATTTGCTGAGGTAGCAGATAAATTAGGGGTAAAAGAAAAATATACTGAGGGAAGAACCATCCTCGACTTGGTTAAAGAAAGCGTGGAAAGAACAAGGAAAGAGATAGATCCTAACTTCCCGACATTTGAGGAATTCCGTAAACAGGGGGTTCATCATTTTAAATATGATTCACCACTGATCGGATTTAAAGACCAAATAGATGACATCGAGAAAAAACCGTTTGAAACACCTTCAGGAAAAATTGAATTATTTTCAAAGGCTTTATGGGATATGGACCAGCATGATGAAATACCGGCTATTGCAAAGTATATTCCTTCATGGGAAGGACCGGAAGATCCACTAAAAGAGAAGTATCCTTTACAGCTCATTGGCTGGCATTACAAACGGAGATGTCATTCTACCTATGACAACCAGTCATGGCTTGAGGAAGCAGCAAAGCAGGAAATGTGGCTGAACCCGAAGGATGCCGAGAAACGGGGCATAAAAAATGGTGACCGTGCACAGGTCTTTAATGATCGTGGTTCGTTAATGATTGATGTGAAAGTAACGCCGCGTATTACTCCTGGTGTAGCTGGAATACCACAGGGTGCATGGTACACACCAGATAAAGACGGACTAGATCAACGAGGATCCCTTAATGTCCTAACATCTCAGCGGCCAACACCTCTTGCAAAATCAAATCCGCAACAGACAAACCTTGTTGAAGTGAAAAAAGCTTAAGGAGTGAGGAGTTTGGCTCAGTTAGGGTTTTATATTAATCAAAGTCTTTGCACCGGCTGTAAGGCCTGTAGTGTTGCTTGTAAGGATAGAAATAATCTCGATGTGGGTGTGAATTTTCGAAGAGTGTATACCTATGAGGAAGGGGGTTTCATCCAGCAGCCGTCTAGCGGAATTGTTCATAACATTAAATCCTTTTATTTTACGATCGCCTGTAATCATTGTACCAAACCAAAATGTATTCCCAGCTGCCCTACCGGAGCGATTGTAAAGAATAAAGAAAATGGTGTCGTTACGATTGATCAAGAAATTTGTGCAGGGGCGCAGCTTTGCGTTATGGCATGTCCATATGGGGCACCGCAATATAATAAAAAGAAGTTTAAATCGAATAAATGTGATTTTTGCATGGAACTTCAAGAGAAGGGAGAGGAACCGGTGTGTGTTTCAACATGTCCAATGAGGGCTATAGACTTTGGACCAGTTGAGGAATTAAAGAGAAAATATGGAAGTGTAAGTCAAATCAAAGGGATGCCGAGCAATTCGATTACACAACCCAATATCGTCATTACGCCCCACAGGGATGCGAAATTGTCCAGTTCTTAAGGTGAAACTTCAATCCGTGGGGGCTTCATTCCCCACTAAACCTTCATGCAAGAGTAAAGCCTTGAAGTGAAGGTCTAACTCACGTAAATGCGGGATAAAATAATCAGCTGTAGTGCCAAAGGGATCATTGGTACCTCGGCTAATCTATCCAGGTGATACTATGTCTTTGATTCTAAATTGGTTAGAAAGTATGCATGCTGATTTGAAAATAACGGATAAATGTTCAAGGAAAAGAAACTATAGGTCCACCTGCACTGTTTGTACGAATGTTTGTAAATATGAAGCAATTTCATGCAATGAAAGAACAATGGAAATAGATTCACAGCGTTGCAATTCCTGTGGAGATTGTATCATTGCCTGCCCCTTGTCAGCTATTAAAGGAAAAGCAGTAACAAGGGAATTTGATCATACTTGTCTCATTTATAGTGAGGCATATACTCCGACGGTAAAGGAATTGTTGATATATAAAAAAAGAGGAATGAACGCCATTCAGATAAAACATAATCCATTGAATGAACAATGGGACTTAGTCCTTGTTGGAACCAATCGGATATTGCTCCAGCTTGGTGAAAAACCGATTGAAATTGTTCAAAAGAGTAATGAGGAGAAGCTTTCGCGGAGAGCCTTATTTTCATCAATACAAACAGAGGGGAAACAGTTAGCTAGAAGTTTGGCTCCGGTTTCGTGGCAAATGGAAGAAGATGAGTGGAATCTGACAAATTATTATCAAGAGTTCCAATTTTATTCAGTAGAAATGGATAAAAATAAATGTACACTATGCATGGCTTGTTTTTCCTTTTGTCCGCAAAAAGTATTTACTTTTTTAGAAACTGCTATCCAGCTACATCATGAAAAATGTGTGAATTGTACTGCCTGCACAGATATTTGTCCAGAAGAGGCCATCCGTATTCGATCTAATATAAAAGAAAAAAGTGACAAGGTAGAAAGCCTTAATACAAAAAAATGCCGGGATTGTGGACAGAAATTTTCTTCTTTTCAGCCAGAAAAAGAGAAATGTCATATTTGTACAAACAGAGATTCTGAATGGTTAAGTCCTTTTGAATAATTTTAAATCAAAAAAAACGCCAGAACCACTGGCGTTTTTTGATTTATAATATAAGAATTTATAACAATTAATAACAATGAACTTCGATAACCGTCTAGCTCCAGCTGCTAGTGGACTTCGCGCTTATCTAACCTATGTATGGAGGAGAAGATGAGATTCGAACTCACGCGACGGTCGCCCGCCCTAGCGCATTTCGAGTGCGCCCCCTTATAACCACTTGGGTACTTCTCCATGTTTATGAAGCGGGTGAGGGGAATCGAACCCCCGCCGTCAGCTTGGGAAGCTGAAATTCTACCATTAAACCACACCCGCAAACCTTGATTAGAACAATAAATATTATAGCATAATAACTTCGAACATGATAGGGAAACTTTGTCTTTTCCTACAAATGCAGAAGCAATACTTTTAAGGGCAAGCATGTCACCTTCCTTTAATAATAAAATACCAGCAACCTAGGATTGCCGGCTGATTTTTTATTTTACTGGTTTCTTTAAGAAACCAATTAATAATGCGGATACGACCGAACCAACTAAGATCGCTAAGGCGTACATCCTTGCACCATTGTCAACTAATGGGACAACACATTGCACAAACCACAGCTCTTAATGTTAATGTTGTCCCTGAGCCTTGGGTTTAATTGCAAATAGAGCCACTATGGCTGCTAAAATACTTAGACTGCTCATGAGGATAAAAATCCAATGGTTTGAAAATTTCATTAGCATAGCAATAATCGGTGGACCTGCTGCGACCCCAATAAACCGCATGGAAGTATAAAACGAGGTGATAGTCCCACGTTCTTTCTTTTCTACTCCATCAGTAATAAGTGTATCAAGACAAGGAAGCCCAATACCAATTCCGATACCACTTATTAAAAACATAGTAATCATATACCATAACTTAATCGAAAACCATAAGGCCCCAATGGAAAGAGCTGTAGCTAGTAATCCGCCAAAGGTTAACCATTTCATTAATACTTTATTTTTTTTAATGATTTTTCCGCCAATAAAAGATGAAAGGCAAAGTGCTCCTAATGGTAACGCTAAAAAGAAGCCCTTTTTAATATCCTTTATACCATATTCTTTTTCGAATATTTCAGAAAGGTAAAACAGTATTCCGAATAGAACGAGCATTAGGGTGCCACCTATAAAAAAGATTGCGTAAAGCCAACGCCCTTTTTCACTAAAGGTATTTTTAACACCATTAAAGAAATCCCTAAATGGGATTGGTTTATTGGAGCTTTTTGGAGATTTTACTAGAAAAATCATCATCATTACAGAAATGGCACAAAAGACTGGAAAAGAAAGAAATGGTAAAAACCAGATAAATCCAGCTAGAAATGCTCCGAAGATGGGACTTAATACCTTTCCAAAGGTATTTGAGGTTTCAATAAGACCCAAACAAACACTAACGTCATCCTCATTTTTAAACATATCACCTACTAATGGAAGTACGATTGGAAAGGCCCCTGCAGCACCCACTCCTTGAAGAGCACGCCCCGCTAATATTACCCAATAAGCACTATCTAATTTCCACGCAGCCCAGCCGGAAATGAGACCGCCAATTCCAGCAATGATAAGACTTGGGATGATGATCTTTTTCCTACCGATATGGTCTGATAAATATCCGGCTATGGGTATTAAAAAAATGGCAACGACTGAATAAACTGTAATAATCATACTTGTCTGTAACGATGTAATGGCTAATTTTTTTTCCAGCGAAGGTAAAATGGGTATTAACATGGAATTTCCTAATGTCATGACTAAAGGAATAGAAGATAGTGAAAGAATTGCCCATTTTTGCTTTGATATCTCTTCGGAACGCTTTTGTCCTGCTTTAGACTGTTTTTTTTGTCTAGCAGGTGTGCTTTTCCATAATTGATCAATATGCTCCATTTTTTCTCTCTATCCCGCTTTCATTTTATTTGTACTGTTAATATTGACTTTTTTTCAAAAAAAAAACTATATGAAGGGAATCCTTTTAATGGCAGGAGAGGTAATAGATTTTTTTGAAAATTCTCAATAAAGACTCTTGACAAGAGGGAGGGGATTTAATAATATTAAAAACAATAAAATGAAGTTAAGGCATTGACGAAGAGTAGTAACTAATACGGAATCTGAAGAGAGCTGATGGTTGGTGCAAATCAGTGATGATGTAATAGTGAATGGACTTCTGAGCTTCCAAACCGAACCTTGTTAAAGATCAGTAGGCTTTGGCGAAACTCTCATCGTTACATGAGACAGATATTAAAAGCTTTTGCTTCGATATCGGTAAAGTGAGCTAAGTTTTAGCTACTAAAGGTGGCACAACGGGTCTTCCGTCCTTTTTGGATGGAGGGCCCTTTTTATTTTCACAACTTAAAACAGCAAATTGTTGAACAAGAGGAGTACACATTTTTATTTCTTTCCAGAGAGCCGGGAAAAGGTGGGAACCCGGTAAGAGAGGATTTGTGGAATGGACTTGTGAGAGGTATCTTGAACAAAAGTAGGGATACACGGAGCTCCACCGTTAAAAGGATAGGATATCGGGTCATAAGCTCTGTATCTGAAAAGAGGAAGCAAGTTCTTTTTGCTTCAAATGGAGGTGGCACCACGATTCAAAATCGTCCTCTATATGCGTAACGCTTGTTATGCATATAGAGGACGATTTTTTTTTATTATGAAAGGGGTAGAGAAATGACGACCAAAATTGATTTTATTATTAAAGAAATGAGCGGAGATATCCACACTCCTATTTCTATTTTGCAAAAGATTAATGGAAAAAAGAAGTTTCTATTGGAAAGCTCTCATAAATTTAATGATTCTGGACGCTACTCCTTTATTGGAGCCGATCCGGCTTTTGAACTTATTTCAACTGGAGATAAGAACGAAATTATCAATCGAAATGGTGAAAAAACGATTTTAACAGGAAATCCAATAGAGATTATAAAGGAGCTTTTGCCTTATATCAATATCGACGAAATGCCTTTTCCGTTCATAGGCGGTGCGGTAGGGTATGCAGGCTATGACATCATCAGGCAGTTGGAAATCATCGGAGAAGAATACCCTAACGGATTATATATGCCTGATGTGCACTTAATGTTTTATGAAGAAATCATTGTTTTTGATCATCTAAAGGAAAAGGTTTTGATTATAGGAATACCACTTTTAAAAGAAAGTAATCTGGAAATTGTTGAAAACAAGGTTAACCAAAGGGTGAAGGAGCTGAAAAGGCCGTACGATTATCATGCAGAGGAATCTTTTTCGCTTTCTGGATTTACCTCGGAAACGACAAAAGAGGCGTTTGTTAAAAATGTAGAAACGGCAAAGGAGCATATTTTTTCCGGTGATATTTTCCAGGTGGTACTTTCAAGGAGGATGAAATCAGCGTTCCAAGGTTCAGCTTTATCCCTTTATCGAATGCATCGGACCAATAATCCCACACCATATATGTTTTATATCGATTTCGAGGCATATACCGTTATTGGCTCCTCTCCTGAAAGTTTAATTAAAACCAGAGGGAGAACGGTAATAGCCAATCCAATCGCTGGGACAAAAAGGAGAGGGAAAAACGAAGCGGAAGATTTTCAGCTTGAAAAAGAATTATTACATGATGAAAAGGAGCTTGCAGAGCATAAAATGCTCGTCGATCTTGGCAGGAATGATCTTGGCAAGGTAAGTGAATTTGGCTCTGTTCAGGTTGAGAGGTATATGGTAGTAGAAAAGTTCCGCCATGTTATGCATCTTGTCTCAGAAATTAGCGGTTGCCTTCAACCTGACAAAACAGCGATTGATGCACTTGCTGCTTGCCTACCTGCAGGAACTGTTTCAGGCGCTCCAAAGGTGAGAGCAATGGAAATTATTAATTCCTTAGAAAAGTCAAAACGTGGCCTTTATTCCGGAGCGATAGGTTATTTATCGATAAACGGAAACATGGATTTTGCACTAGCGATTCGAATGATGATTCTAAAAGAGGGAACAGCCTATATTCAAGCGGGAGCGGGAATTGTTTTTGACTCCAATCCCGAGTCAGAGTACGAGGAAACTGTTAGCAAGTTAAAAGGCTTTTTGGAGGGACCTAAGGATGATTTTACTAATTGATAACTTTGATTCATTTACGTTTAACCTTTATCAGTATCTAGGAGAATTGGGAGAAAAGGTAGTTGTGTATCGAAACAATCAGTTAACGGTGGGTGATATCCATAATTTGAATCCAAAAGCAATCATCCTGTCGCCTGGTCCTGGAAAACCTGAGGATGCGGGAATATGCATTGAATTGATTCAGAGCTTTTACCAACGAATTCCGATTTTAGGAATTTGTCTTGGCCATCAGGCAATTGGTGCAGCTTTTGGCTGCGAAATTAGAAGTGCTCATTTCATTAAGCATGGCAAAACCTCCTTCATTATTCATAAGTACAACCAAATATTTAATGATCTGGTATCACCACTTGAAGTAATGCGCTATCATTCATTGGCAATTGAAAAAAGCACTATACCTGAGGAGCTTGAATGTATCGCTCATTCAATTGATGACAAAGAAGTGATGGCCATTCAACATAATCAATACCCCGTCTTTGGACTGCAATTCCATCCTGAATCCATTGGGACTCCATCTGGAAAACAAATTCTTCAAAATTTTTTATTTGAGTTAGAAAGGAAGGAAACCAATGAAGAACTATTTACTCCAGTTAGCTGAGCAAAAATCATTTTCTGAAAATCAAATGAAGGAAGCGGTTGATTTTATTTTGGGAAAAGAGGTTTCTGAATCGGAAATCGCGGCCTTTTTAATGGGATTGAAATCAAAAGGAGAAACAGTGGATGAAATTGTCGGTATTGTTCGTGCAATGAAAGCAAATTCGCTGACATTCAAGAAAAACTTTGTAAATGTTCTTGATAATTGCGGGACGGGGGGAGATGGTTCATCAAGCTTTAATGTTAGCACAACTTCCGCTTTTGTCATTGCAGGAGCAGGAGTACCCGTCGCCAAGCATGGAAATAGAAGTATCTCAAGTAAAACCGGAAGTGCTGATGTCCTGGAGTACTTAGGGGTGAATCTGAATTTATCAGCTGAAAGTACGGAAGAAATACTTCAAGAAATCGGTGTTGCCTTTTTATTTGCACCCCATGTTCATCCAAATTTAAAAAAGGTTATGACGGTCCGTAAGCAACTCAAAATCCCAACTATTTTTAATTTTATCGGTCCGCTGACAAACCCGATTGAACTAGATTATCAACTTCTTGGGATTTATCGTAGGGATTTATTAAATGTGTTTGCTGAGGTGCTAAAACAACTGGGACGTAAACGAGCAACAGTCATCAATGGGGCTGGCTTTATGGATGAAGCTTCACTTCAAGGGGAAAACCATTTTATCATTTTGGACAATGGAATGATTACCAATCATTCCTTCTATCCGGAAGAGGCAGGCCTACCGCAGTATAAAAATAGTTGTATTAAAGGTGGCGATGCCAAGGAAAATGCCGAAATATTGGTAAACGTTTTGAAAGGGAAAAAAGGTGCTTATCGGGACACAGTACTGCTCAATGCTGGAATCGGAATTTTCACTGCAGGAAAAGCCAACACAATAAAAGTCGGCATTCAAGCAGCTAAGGAAATCATTGATTCAGGAGCAGCTTATGAAAAATTAACGTCCTTAATTGAAAAATCCCAAGCTGGGCAAATGGAGGCGATATAAATGGGAACGATCCTTGAGCAAATCCTTGAACATAAAAAGCAAGAAGTAGATCATCTTCGAGAAAGAAAGAATTTCATCCCAGAAAGCCAATATAAAAGACATTCCTTTATAAAAAAACTACAAACAACTGATGAATTATCAATTATTGCCGAATTCAAACGGGCTTCACCCTCAAAAGGAACGATAAATAATGTTGTGAATCCAGGTGTGCAAGCATCTGCTTACGAAAAATTTGGAGCAAGTGCGATATCTGTTTTGACTGATCAAACTTTTTTTAAAGGATCATTTTCCGATTTAAAGGCAGTTCGTGAGGCTGTTGAACTACCTCTTCTATGCAAGGACTTTATTATTGATCCACTGCAAATCAAGCAGGCAGCATCATATGGAGCCGATTTAATTCTATTAATTGCAGCAGCGTTGGATGAAATGAGATTACATGAACTTTATCAATATGCTAAGGGTATGGGATTGGAGATATTGGTGGAAATCCATAATCAGAAGGAGCTAGAAAAGGCCATTAAGATTGGTGCGGAGCTGATTGGCATTAATAATAGAGACCTGAAAACCTTTCAGGTTTCACTTGGTGTGACAGAAAAATTAGCTGCTGAGGTAAAAAACAGTGGGGCCTTTTTGATTAGTGAAAGTGGAATTCATCATCAGGAAGATGTAAAAAGAGTTAGAAATGCAGGCGCAAATGGAATTTTAGTTGGTGAAGCCTTTATGAAGAGTTCTGATATAAATCAAACCTTTGTCGATTTTCGCCTCCCTATAAATGAAGGTGCAAAACGATGAAGGTAAAGATTTGTGGGATAACGGATGTTGACACTGGGGTTGCTGCTGTAGAATACGGTGCAGATGCCCTCGGGTTTGTGTTTGCGGAAAGTAAGAGAAAAGTATCTCCGGAAAAGGCAAAAGAAGTTGTTTCTCATTTACCTGTAGAAGTGATCAAGGTTGGCGTTTTTGTAAACGAGACCAGGGACGAAATAGAAAGGATTGCTGCTATTGTTGGTCTAACTCATATCCAATTACATGGAGATGAAACAGCGTTTTTCAGTGAGACTATATCCTTACCGATAATCAAAGCGATCAGCTTTAATAGCAATGAAGCCTTAGCACTTTATAATCAATTTCCTTGTGAGTATCTACTACTAGACGGTCCGAAAGGAAAATACAGGGGCGGAAATGGAAAGGCATTTGATTGGATGGATGTGAATACTAGCCTTATTAAGGGGGGGGAAATCATCCTTGCTGGAGGATTAGATGTAGATAATGTTGAGACAGCCATCAAAACCATCAGCCCATTTATGGTAGATGTAAGTTCAGGAGTAGAAACAAATGGGGTAAAAGATGTAAAAAAAATAAAGGCATTTATCGAAAAGGCTAAAGGCGTCATTTAGATTAGGAGGAGAACGGCGTGAAAACATATACATTACCAAATGAAAAAGGTCATTTTGGCATGTTCGGCGGACGATTTGTTCCTGAAACATTGATGAAGGCTATATTGGAATTGGAGCAGGAGTATGAAAATGCCAAAAAGGATTTTAACTTTCATACAGAGAAAGATAGATTATTAAAAGAATATGTTGGCAGGGAAACCCCGTTATATTTGGCAGAAAACCTTAGTAAGTATGCCGGTGGAGCGAATATATACCTTAAAAGAGAAGATTTAAATCACACGGGTGCTCATAAAATCAACAATGCTATTGGTCAAGCGCTTTTAGCTGTTCGAATGGGAAAAAGGAAAATTGTTGCTGAAACTGGAGCTGGGCAGCATGGGGTTGCCACAGCCACTGTTTGTGCCCTTTTAAACCTTGATTGCATCATTTTTATGGGAGAGGAAGACATTAAACGACAAGCACTAAATGTATTTCGGATGGAATTGCTCGGTGCTACGGTCGTCAGTGTTTCATCAGGAAGTGCGACCTTAAAGGATGCAGTCAACGAAGCTCTCAGGTACTGGGTGGCTAATGTGGATGATACCCACTATTTATTGGGTTCTGTTATGGGTCCACACCCTTTCCCCACAATGGTAAGAGATTTTCAAAGTGTCATTGGTAAGGAAACAAAAGAAGAATTTATACTGCGAAATGGATGTCTTCCTGACGCAATTGTGGCCTGTATTGGTGGAGGGAGCAATGCAATGGGAATCTTCTATCCCTTTATTAAGGATAAATCTGTCAGCTTATATGGTGTGGAAGCAGCTGGACAGGGCATTGATACGAATTTTCATGCTGCTTCGCTGACTAAGGGGAAGCCGGGAGTTTTACATGGGTCCTTAATGTATTTGCTACAAAATGATGATGGGCAAATTCAAGAAGCCCATTCGATATCAGCCGGACTTGATTATCCAGGAGTAGGACCCGAGCATAGCTACTTAAAGGACAGCAGCCGGGCAAAATACTATGCAATTACGGATGATGAAGCACTTGAGAGCTTTCAGCTTTTATCAAGGTTGGAAGGAATCATACCAGCGCTTGAAAGTGCTCATGCCATCGCTTTTGCAGTAAAATTGGCTTCTGAAATGGAAGAAACTCAAAATATAGTGGTATGTTTGTCGGGCCGTGGTGATAAAGATGTAGATGCTGTGAAAACAAGAATGGAGAAGGGGAAAGAAAATGAATCGTTTGGAACAATCCTTTGAATTACTAAATGAAAACGATGGTAAAGCCTTTGTCCCCTACCTAATGGCAGGGGATGGCGGTTTAGAGTGCTTGGTAGACAGGTTGCTGCTCCTAGAAAAATTCGGAGCGACTGCCATTGAAGTCGGAGTTCCTTTCTCGGATCCAGTTGCTGATGGCCCAATTATTCAAAACGCAGGGATTAGGGCACTTAAAAGTAGAACAACATTAAAGGGAATAATAACTGAACTAGCAAAAGCACGAGAGCTCGTTACGATTCCAATTATCCTTATGACCTACCTAAATCCAATTTATGCTTACGGGATTGGAGCCTTCGTTCAAGATATTCAAAATGCTGGGGTGGACGGCTGCATTATTCCTGACCTGCCGATTGAAGAGGAGGATATGCTAGTCCCCCAGCTTGCGGAAGCGCAAATTGAATTAATTCGTCTTGTTACACCTGCAACACCACTTGAAAGAATTAAACAGATAGCAGGCAGAGGAAAAGGGTTTTTATACATGGTTACAGTTAAAGGGATAACAGGAACGAGAAACTTGTTCCAGCATGACTTAAATCAATTTTTAAGAGCAGTAAAAGAGTTAAGTCCCATTCCAGTTTTAGCGGGTTTTGGGATTTCTAGTCAAGAACAAATAAACGAACTGACCAAATATTGTGATGGAGTAGTAGTCGGCAGTAGAATTGTCGAATTATTTGAAAAAAATAACCTCAGCGAAATGGAAATATTAATGTCGATATTCAACAAGAATCATAAATAATATAGATCAAAAGTCTGCTTCTTTTCTTAGGAGTAGACTTTTCACCTTCTAAGTGTCATTTGTTACAGCAGGGAATGGCTTTCTTTAATATAATTTAGGTTGTTGAAACTAATTTTAGAAGCAAGTATTATAAAAAAACTAAACAGCTTAATTATAAGGATGAGGAGTTATGAGGGTTTATGAAACGATACTTTCGATTTTAGAAAAAAATGGACCATTACCCATTCCAGAAATTTGCTATGAAGTAAATCAAGTCCTTACATCACATCGAGAAAAACCAATCCTTCCTTCACATATTAAATCGATTGTCACAAGAAAAAAGGATTTATTTCATGTAAACAGAGGCAGCATTTCTATTCATCCAGATAAATATCCATTCTCATTAATTGCCACTCAAGAAGGTTTCGGAAGAATATCTTATCAAGTCCGTGTTAATTTTGTGAAAAATAACTTTGCTTCGTTAGAATGGAAAAATCAAGATGATTGTCACCCATTTTCAACTATTCATCCAGCTAATTCAGGCAATTTAGAGGATTTCAAAAGAGAGCTTTATACGGTGAATATTTGGGATTGGGAACCCTCTTACCGGAAAGAGGATGGAATAATCCTTGATGGGAATTACTGGTCATTAAAGTTGAAAACGATGGGAAAGATCTACCAAAGCGAAGGAATCGAATGCTTTCCACCTAATTGGGAGAAGTTTTGCACTGCGGTGGAAAAGTTAACCGGAACCCCGTTTCGCTAAAAAACTGCTAAATACTTCAATGTAAATTTTCAACTTCTTGCTAGCTTCAATTATCTCCTTTATAATAGAACTATATTCTTAAAGAAAATCTCTTTCAAAAAAGCGCAAGAAAGTATTTTTTCATGATGAGATGAACTTCGTTTGAAACTTCCCACTTGCGGAAGTTTTGTTTGTTTATTAATAGAATTTTACCACTTGCGGCAATTATTATTTTATCTAGGGGCGTAGTTTATATGAAGGAAATTACTGTTGATGAACTTTTCATGTTAAAAGATCCGATAATCATTGATATACGCTCACCGATTGAATTTGAGGATGGAGCTATTCCTGGAGCAATCAATGTTCCACTATTTTCAAATGAAGAACGTCAAGAAATAGGAACGATATACAAACATGAAGGAAATTCTGCGGCGAAATGGCGGGCTATGGAACTGGTTTCTCCGAAAATTCCCCATTTACTATCGATAATTAAATCCTACCAGGCTAAAGGAGAGATAGTTATTCATTGTTGGCGTGGTGGCATGCGCAGCAAAGCAGTTATAACCTTTTTGGAATTTTCGGGCATTTTCGCTTGGCGATTAATCGGCGGCTATAAAGCATACCGTCATTATATTCTTGAAAAGTTACCATCTCTGCTTCCAAGTAAAGCAATCGTGCTGCACGGAATGACAGGTGTTGGGAAAACTGAGGTGTTAAAGTTACTGAAAAAGAAGGGCTATCCAATCTTGGACCTTGAGGAAATGGCGGGACACAGAGGTTCAATTTTCGGGACAATTGGTCTTAGTAATGGTCATAACCAAAAAACATTTGACTCCCTTCTATTTAAAGGGCTTCAAGAAATCCAAGGAGCAGATTATTTTCTTGTCGAGGCTGAAAGCAAACGAATTGGCAAAGCGGTTCAGCCTGAGAAATTAATGGATATTAAATTTAAAGGTACTAATATTTATATTCACTCCCCACTTGAACAACGGGTTATTCAGCTTATTTCTGAATATGTAAAACCATATGAGCAAGAGGGATGGTATTACGATAAAATCTCCGATGGGATCGAAAAGGTATTAAGACGTGTGAAAGATAGTGAAGTAAGAAAAAGTCTAATTGAATCGCTGCATGTGAAGGATTATCAAGAAATGATAAAAATTTTACTTGAACACTATTATGACCCACGTTATGACCATGCTAGACAAGAGTATAAAGAGGATTTTTTTGACATTCATGCTGATAACCCTTTTGATGCTGCCGAAAAAATTGCCAATTTACTTAATGAGTTATCCATTCATCCAAATTTCGCATTAAAAAACTATTGAATAGGACGATGTTCAATAAAAAGGAAAAACACACATCATTTTGATGTGTGTTTTTCCTTTTTAAGGGAATTCTCATTTATTTCTCATTTTCTGCACTTTTTTTTTATTAGGAAATTTTTTGTGCCTAAATAACACACACTAAACAATATTCATTACATAAGAATATATTGATTTTAGTCAATTTCAGGTTCGTTTTATATGAAAAAGAGGCGAAGCGTCGCAAAAACGACTCAGTATATCCAATATAACTGAAAAATATCCATTTTTGACAGCGAATTAGGTGAAGCCTAGCTTTGCTTACACCGCCATTATTAAGTTAACTAGGAATTTGAAAATGAAGCGAAGTTCCATAAAAGATGGTGAAGTGAGAGGTCATTTACGTTCTTTTAAAATGGTAGCAGTAATTATGGTTGTTGTCATAATACATATGGTGTAAGGAGGATTGAAGCATGAACAGTCCAAATGAAGATAAAAAAGCTTTTTTTGATGGTTTTTTCGGTCCGAATCTCGGTTATTTGATTGACCAATTTGAAAGATATAAACAGGATCCAACTGCGGTTGAACAGGAATTAAGTTTATTTTTTGAGGAAATAAATGAAGCGGATTTGTCAGATTTGAATCATCCCATTCCTGTTGTTACAGCACTACAGCCTGATCAGCATGAAAAAATAATTGCAGCTGTAAAACTTACTGAAAATATTCGCACTTATGGACACCTAGCTGCCGATATTTATCCCTTGGGGAATAAAAAACCCGATTTATCGCATCTAGAACTAAAAAGTTATCGTCTTAGTATGGAGGATTTAAAGCAGCTCCCTGCCGAGATTATTACCCAAAATGGAGCATCGTCATTTCAAACAGCTCTCGAAGCTTACCAATATTTAAAAGAAATCTACACCAAAACAATTGCGTATGAATTTGATCATGTCCATGATGCTAACGAGAAAAATTGGTTGATTGAAAGAATTGAAGGAAACAGGTTTCAAACCTCATATAACAAGGAGAAAAAGCTAAATATCTTAAAAAGACTTTACGAAGTCGAAGAGTTTGAAAGGTTTCTTCATAAAACCTTTGTTGGTCAAAAGCGATTTTCCATTGAAGGACTTGATGTAATGGTACCTGTCATTGATGAGATTATTTCAGAAGCGGTCGAGGACGGCGCGGAATTTATAAACATTGGGATGGCTCACAGAGGGCGGCTGAATGTTCTCGCCCATGTCCTTGGAAAACCATATGAAATGATTTTTGCAGAATTTCAGCATGCCCCAAATAAAGAACTCGTTCCATCCGAAGGATCGATTGGTATTAATTTTGGGTGGACAGGAGATGTCAAATATCACTTAGGATTGAACAGGCAGTTAACCGCAAATAATACTGCAAGAGCAAAGGTTACCTTGGCAAATAATCCGAGCCACCTTGAATATGTTGGTACTGTTGTTGAAGGGTTTACACGTGCTGCTCAGGATAATAGGAGCAAGCCTGGATATCCGACTGAAAACTTTAAAACTGCACTTTCTATATTAATTCATGGTGATGCCGCTTTTCCCGGTGAAGGAATCGTGGCTGAAACGTTAAATTTAAGCAGGCTTAGGGGATATCGTACCGGGGGAACCATTCATATTATTTCAAATAATACGATTGGCTTTACAACGGAATCGTGGGATTCACGTTCAACTAGGTATGCAAGTGATCTTGCAAAAGGTTATGAAATTCCCATCATCCATGTAAATGCTGACGATCCAGAGGCATGTATAGCAGTAGCTATTTTAGCGGCTGAATACCGCACGGTTTTTCAAAAGGATTTTCTTATTGACTTAGTAGGGTATCGCAGGTTTGGTCATAATGAGATGGATGAGCCAATGACAACAAGTCCACAAATGTATAAGCTTATTCAAAAACACCCAACGGTAAGAGAAATTTACGCAAAAAACCTTAAAATAGAGGGTATTGTAAATGATAGGCAGTTGTCCGAAATTCAAATAGAAATCCAGCAGCGACTTGTGGCTGCCATTCAAAAGGTTTCAACCCTGAAAAGAGAGCAGAAAGTTGAAATTCCTGAACCTCCTTCCTTCGATAAGAAATATAAATCGATTGGAACAAGGGTTTCCTTAGAAACTTTACAAAAGATAAACCAAGAGTTACTTCAATGGCCAAAAGAGTTTAACGTGTTTAATAAGCTTGAAAAAATATTAAGCAGACGCGCCGATGCCCTGAACGAATTGGGAAAAGTTGATTGGGCGTTAGCAGAGACACTTGCATTTGCAACGATTTTAGCGGACGGTACACCCATTCGGGTTTCAGGACAAGATAGTGAGCGCGGGACGTTTGCTCAAAGGAATCTAGTCCTGCACGATAGTGAAACAGGTGAACCCTTCGTTCCTTTGCATCATTTTTCTGAAGCAAAAGCATCATTTGGGATTTATAATAGCCCATTAACAGAAGCAGCTGTAGTTGGATTTGACTATGGTTATCATGTCTTTTCTCCAGAAACCTTAGTAATTTGGGAGGCCCAATATGGTGACTTTGCCAATGCCGCCCAAGTTATGTTTGATCAGTTTATCGCTGCGGGTAGGGCAAAATGGGGACAAAATTCAGGTCTTGTCTTGTTGCTCCCACATGGATATGAAGGGCAGGGGCCTGAACATTCGAGTGCAAGGTTAGAACGATTTTTACAATCAGCCGCCGAAAAAAATTGGAGGGTTGTCAATCTTACAAGCGCAGCCCAATACTTTCATTTACTAAGGCGGCAGGCAGCACAATTAACTAAGGAAGAGATTAGACCTCTTGTGATCATGTCACCCAAAAGCCTGTTACGTAATCCGCTTGTTTCTTCCTCAGCAATTGAACTGAGCGAAGGGGTATTTAGGCAGGTGATTGAACACTTTGCTTTTTCTAGAGAGAATGAGAAGGTAAAACGAATTGTTCTATGTACTGGGAAAATGGCAATTGACATTGCAGACCAACTTAACGAGGAAAGTGTTTTTGAATGGCTCCAGGTCATTAGGCTTGAAGAAATATATCCATTTCCAACAGAGGAAATTAAACACATTTTTGCAAAATATGAAAACATAAGCGAGGTCTTCTGGGTTCAGGAGGAGCCAAAAAATATGGGAGCCTGGAATTTTGTTGAACCTAGAATAAATGAACTTGTCCCAAAAGGAATTAGGGTTGAATATATCGGACGTCGTCGCCGCTCAAGCCCTGCGGAGGGAGAACCAAATGTTCATAAATTAATTCAAACTAAAATCCTTCAAGCGGCATTAACGAGGGTTGAAGAAGGGAGAAATTAATCATGTCTGATATATTAGTACCAGAATTAGCTGAATCGATTTCGGAAGGTACGATTGCAAAATGGCTAAAGAATGTGGGGGAATATGTAGAGAAAGGTGATTATCTAGTAGAGCTGGAAACCGATAAAGTAAATATAGAAATTATCTCTGACTTTGCTGGTATTCTTACAGAACAGAAATTTGCTGAAGGAGATACAGTCAGGGTAGGAGAGGCAATAGCTACAGTGAATGAAAGAGGGGAAAGTACTCGACCCGATATTGATTTTAAGCATGATGAATTACCTAAAACTGAAAATATCGAATCTTCCACAAAGAATGACAGTACCGATTCTAATTTTGATTTTCCACCAGCTCGAAAAAGGGAAGAAATAGGTCAGCATCCAATCGCATCTCCGGCAGCACGTCGTCTTGCAAGGGAAAAAGGACTGGATTTAAAGGATATACAGACAAGGGATCCATTAGGAAGAATTAGGAAACAGGATATCACTTCTTTCCAAACGGATAAAAATCAAAACCATCAGGCTGTGCCAAAGGTGGATCCAAAACGTGAAAGTGCTCTGGATAGTGAAAAACCAATCATCTTTGAACGTATGTCTAGACGCAGGCAAACCATTGCGAAACGGCTGGTAGAGGTTCAACAAACTGCGGCAATGTTGACGACTTTTAATGAAATTGATATGACAGCTGTAATGGATCTTCGGAAACGAAGAAAGGATCAATTTTTCGAAGAACATGACGTTAGACTAGGGTTTATGTCCTTTTTTACTAAGGCGGTTGTTGCCTCCTTGAAGAAATTTCCCTATTTAAACACAGAAATTCAGGGTGATGAGCTATTGGTCAAGAAATATTATGATATTGGTGTAGCGGTTTCAACTGAGGAAGGACTGGTGGTTCCTGTTGTCAGAGGTGCCGACCGTAAATCATTTGCCGAAATAGAAATGGATATTTTGCAGCTGGCAGATAAAGCGCGAACCAACAAATTAGCACTAAAAGATTTACAGGGTGGGACGTTTACGATAACAAATGGTGGGGTGTTTGGATCTTTACTTTCAACTCCAATCCTTAATGGTCCGCAGGTAGGTATCCTCGGAATGCATAAAATTCAACTTAGGCCAGTAGCGATTGATAAAGAGAAAATAGAAAACCGGCCAATGATGTATGTAGCTCTATCTTATGACCACCGAATTGTCGATGGGAAAGGGGCTGTTAGCTTTCTAAGTAAAATCAAAGATTTGCTTGAAGATCCGGAACATTTACTTCTTGAAGGTTAAAAAATTATAATTTAATTGTAAAAACCGCTGAATATTCTAGCTTCAGCGGTTTTTACATCTTAGTATGATTCAAAACGATGTTATTGATTTTTAAATGGTCTTAATCCACGACGTTGAATTTCATCCTTCAAAATCTTAATCCATTCCTTTTCCTTGCCAGTCTTTAATGCATCCCGATACGAAACAACCAACTGCTCGTTACTCATAATCTTCAATTTAAGAATGCCCTCCTTGGAAAATGGATTGAGTATTCAGTTTTGTTTATTGTAATGGTTTTCTGCTATTTTGAGAACCCTTAATTAACAAATAAAAAAAGATTCACACATTTTTCACATTTAGTAAATATATTTCAAAAATATTGAATATTTCCAAAAATATGATACCATTCTTTTATTAGCGTTTTATTTACCATTGATTATCCATATTTAAGGGGGATGAAAGATTGTCGACTTTATTAAATGTTACAATTGGTAAACTATTGGAAGAGAAATCAAAATTACACCCAGAACATGGAGCGGTGATTTATGCAGATCGCAACTTACGCTGGACTTATCGCGATTTTGATGATTATTGCCGAAAGGCTGCCAAAGGTTTTATGAAACTCGGAATAGAAAAAGGAGAACAGCTAGCTGTTTGGTCAACAAACATGCCTGAATGGCTGGTAACCCAATTTGCCACCGGAAAGATGGGGGCAGTTCTTGTAACAGTTAACACAAATTACCGTACAGCCGAACTCGAATTTTTATTAAAACAATCCGATTCAACCACCATCCTATTAATGGATGCTTGGAAGGATGCTTCCTATATCGAGATGATTTATGAAATTGTTCCAGAATTGAAGAATTCTGTACCAGGAAGACTAATAAGTCCGCGTTTACCTTTTCTTAAAAATGTAATTGTCCTAGGGGATAAAAAATATCCAGGAACCTATTCCTGGGATGACATAATCAAGCTTGGTGAAACAGTTGCAGATGAGGAGTTACATGAACGAATGGCGTCTCTTAATCCGGATGATGTCATTAATATGCAATATACTTCTGGAACAACTGGCTTTCCTAAAGGGGTTATGCTTACACATAACAATATTGTTAATAATGGTTTTAACATTGCGAACTGTATGAAGCTAACCCAAGTGGATAGGCTTTGTATTCCAGTGCCTTTTTTCCATTGTTTCGGCTGTGTTCTCGGAACGATGGCGTGCGTTTCCGTTGGTGCGACAATGGTTCCTGTACAAGAATTTAACCCCAAAAAAGTATTACAAACGGTACAGGATGAAAAATGTACCGGGCTTCACGGGGTTCCAACCATGTTTATTGCGGAATTAAATGATCCTGATTTTGAAAAATATGACCTATCCTCACTTAGAACAGGAATTATGGCTGGGTCGAATTGTCCAATTGAGGTAATGAAGGGCGTTATTGAAAAGATGGGAGCCGCTGAAATTACAATCGCATACGGACAAACTGAATCTTCTCCTGTTATTACACAAACGAGAACCGATGATCCGATTGAATTACGAGTGGAAACTGTGGGAAAGGCCTTGCCAAACGTGGAGGTGAAAATCGTTGAGCCGGGAACGACTAAGGAAGTGTCTCGTGGCGTTCAGGGAGAACTGTGTACCAGAGGTTACCATGTAATGAAAGGTTATTATAAAAATCAGGATGCAACCAGGGAAGCCATTGATGAAGATGGATGGCTTCATACTGGAGATTTAGCTGTAATGGACGAAAATGGTTATTGCAAAATAACCGGCCGTTTAAAAGATATGATAATCAGGGGAGGGGAAAATATTTATCCCCGTGAGATTGAAGAGTTTCTTTATTCTCATCCAAAAGTACTGGATATTCAAGTTATAGGTATCCCAAATGAAGTATACGGGGAAGAAGTGATGGCTTGGATTATTTTAAAAGAAGGAGAATCAGCTACTCCTAGCGAGATTAAGGATTTTTGTAAAGGGAAAATTTCCAAACATAAAATACCAAGCTATATTGAATTTATTAATTCTTATCCAATGACTGCTTCAGGGAAAATTCAAAAATTTCGTCTTAGAGAAAAAGCAACAGAATTAATAAAAAATCATGCTTAACTTATTAAAAGTCGAAGGAAATGATATTGTTGCGAAGTAATGGGTCAATTGATTATACTAGATATTGGACAATGACCGAAAGGAACGGTGGCAACAATGCTACATCTATCATGGCGTGATCGTGAAACACTTAAGAAAGTTAAATGTGTTCATACGGATGCAAAAAAATATCTTGTCAATAACGCTTTAACAGCTGGAAAAGTCTATGATGTGAAAAATGAAACAGAAGAATTTTATTACATTATCGATAATACTGGGAAAGTCGGCGGTTTTTACAAGGAATATTTCCAAGATGCTTAATTAAGAAGACTGTAAGGCATTGCCTACAGTCTTTTTTTTGAATAGGAGGATGATTGTGATGTTTTTGTGGAGCGAACCTTTTAAGTTACTGGGGAAATCAGTAAGATTAGAACCAATATGTACGGAGCACCTAGATGGCTTATGGGAAGCGGCTTTGCCGAATGAAATTTGGATGTATATGGCTACTAAAATAGGTACCAAAGACGACATGAAAAAAATGATCGACACAGCCATTAAAGAAAGAGAAAAAGGGACACAATATACCTTCACAGTGTTTAACAATCATAACATAATTATTGGCAGTACTCGATTTTTAGATATTTTTCCTGCCCAAAAAAGTGTGGAAATTGGCTGGACATGGTACCACCCTGATGTGTGGCGTACAAAAGTAAATACAGAATGTAAATTACTTTTATTAACCCATGCATTTGAAACATGGAATCTAACACGGGTCCAATTAAAGACAGACGAACGAAATCTTAGGTCACAAAAAGCTATTGCCCGCTTGGGTGCCGTTAAAGAAGGAACCCTGCGAAAAGACAGGATTATATCTGATGGATTTGCACGAGATACGGTTTATTATAGTATCCTTTGTGACGAATGGGGAATGGTGAAAAATGGTCTTATAATGAAACTGGAGGAATAAAGACAAAGCCTGGCAGAGGAGATACCAGGCATGGTTTTCTTATTCAAATTGTTATCTAGCAGTAGGAAATATTCTGCGGACGGTTTCTGAAAATTGGTTGAAGAAACCGGAAATCGGTTTGCCATTTCGGATATCCCCGGCATAAGTATTCATACGATCGTAAAAATCTGGGTTTGTAGAAACATATACATTATCGATATCTTTGTCCACTGATTTTACCTTCTGTGAGATCTTTTTTTCTATATCGGATGTCAGCTCATTTCGCGATGAACGATCCAATTTTGCAGCAACATACGCATTATTGTCAGTCACGATAATATTTGCACGATCTACTTCAGGTAAGTCAGCAACTCGATCAGCCGCTTCATCAGCTACTCTCATCTTGGACGTGTTGTTTCGGTTATTCCCAACATCAGTTTTATTGTTGTCCCGACGATTAAGATTTCGATCAAGTCCTGTGTCATTTACATCCACACCTGTAATGGCGGGACCTCCATTTATAGGTGTTTGATAATTGACCCTCGTCGGTTCAGTTACATTCCTATTTCGAGTTGCGACATCATTATTCACATTATTTCTGGCACAGCCAGTTAAATAAAAACTAAAAATGAGGGTTGCAGTAATGAATAAACTTTTCTTCATGTTGCTCTAACCACTCCTTTCACTTATTAATACAAGATTAGAATTCCACAATTAGAACAAAATATCCTTAATGACATAATGGATATTCAAGAAGATTCTGTTAAATCAGGTAAATTTTTATTGTTAGCGGAGTGATTATATTGGTATATTTCTATGTTGGATTAGGTGGGATAATTGGCAGTTTACTCCGTTATTCTTTAGCTATTATCGCTGTGGATTTTTGGGGGAAGGGCTTTCCTGTGGGGACACTGATCATTAATCTCAGCGGTGCATTTTTACTGGGCTGGATTACGACTCATTTTGTTTTTCCCAAAAAACTGCACCCCTATTTTTTAACAGCCTTGACAACTGGAGTCATAGGCTCCTATACAACCTTTTCAACGTTTTGTCTTGAAACGGTTCATCTTATAGAAGCGAATGAAGATATATTGGCACTATTGTACATATTGAGTAGTTTTCTAGGTGGACTCTTTTTTGTCAAATTAGGGTCGACTATTGGTGAGAAGGGAAAAAGAGAAATGAGGAGGACGACATGAGGGAAATGATTTTAGTTGCACTCGGTGGATTTTTTGGTGCAATAAGTCGATTTGCTTTAAGTAAGCAAATCCAGGAGCGTAATAAAACAAGCTTCCCTCTCGGAACGTTAAGCGTCAATTTAACAGGTGCATTTTTATTAGGCTTAATAACTGGTATGCAAATAAATAGCCGTCTCATTGCACTATTAGGAATTGGATTTATGGGAGCACTTACGACCTTTTCAACTTTGAACCTTGAATCAGAACAAATCAGGAAAGAAAAAAAATATCCTATTTTTTATGGATATTTATTCCTAAGTTATTTTTTAGGGATTATTTTAACTTTTTGTGGGCTGCTAATAGGGCGAAGGATATAAGAAAAGCGCAAGGCGCCTGGAGCTGGACATTTCTCGAAGTCCAATGTTATAAATTCTTATATTATAAAAAAGAAGCATCAAATCTGATGCTTCTTTTTAATACTAATTATTTTTGCTTTGCTTGAACAATTTCCGGTTTTTTAGTCTGATAAAGTTTTCGGCTAATCATCGTTTGCACGATTAAGAATATTCCTCCCACAACCCAATAAAGCGGTAGTGCTGCTGGAGCACTAAAGGAAAACATGACAATCATTAATGGGGAAAGTAATCCCATGAATTTCATTTGTTGTTGCTGAGCAGATGGCATGTTGGATTGTGAAACTTTAAATTGAAAGTAATATATCAGCCCGGCGATAATAGTAATTATGATATCAGGGTGACCAAGGCTAAACCACAAAAATTGATGTTGAGCAATTTCCTTTGAACTCCGAATAGCATAATAGAAGGCTGTCAAAATAGGCATCTGAATCAAGATAGGTAAACATCCCATATTCAGCGGGTTTACACCATGCTTTTGATAAAGTCCCATCATTTCTGCTTGAAGCTCTTGTTTTTTCTTTGGATCTTTTTCAGCCTTCATTTTCTTTTGAATCGTGTCCATTTCAGGTTTCAAAACATCCATTTTTTCCTTCATAGCCATTTGATTTTTATATTGTTTTAACATTAGAGGCATCAAGATAAGCCTAATAACAATGGTAACAATAATAATAGCCAGTCCATAGTTTCCATGGAGCAGGTCGGCTACTGTTTTGATAATAGTTGAAAAGGTATTTACGAAATAATGTTGGAAAAACCCATCGCTTTTACCACTTTGTCCCTGTGATGAACAAGCTGATAGAACTAAAGTTGTAAAGGCTAAAAGTGCGATAATTATTAATGAAGAACGTTTCTTTTTCATGTTTCCTCCTAAAATGTAGATGTAGATTTTTTTTAAGTAAGCTGGAGGGAAACGGGTTCTTCGGAATCATCCTGAGAATATTGCTTTTTTCGAATATATTTAACAATTCTGATGAGAATAAAGCTGCCATTTAAAGTGCTTTTTTTCTTGTAAAAAAACAATGGATGAATAATTTTTGTATTTGCAGGATTTGACAGTGATCCAAAAAATGAATATTCCACACCCCAAGCCAATAAAAATTTCAGTATTAATCCTAAGTAAATACTGACATAAAGGGCATTTAAGGTATTAATATCCGAGTTATCGATGAGTATCTGAAACAAAAATTATCACCTCGCTTGTTTAACCAATGATAAGAGTATATCTGAGAATAGCTAAATAATCAATTTAAACCAAGCAAAAATACCAGTGTTTGAAAACTTTACTAAAAATCTATTAGGATAATAATATAAAACACCGGTTCACTTTGGAATCGGTGCTGATTAAAAGCTATTTTTCAATTAATTATTTTTGCCAATGGGCAGTTAGCAACTGATAAGCAAATTCAACTTTTTCTTCGGTTGGCGGCTCGACATGTTTTAGTGGGTATTCATGACCAAGCGCTTCCCATTTATAGACTCCAAGCTTATGGTAGGGGAGTATTTCAATCTTATTAACATTTTCAAGTGTTCCGATGAATTCCCCAAGTTTTTGCAGATCTTCTGGGTCATCTGTAACCGTTGGGACTAATACATGTCGGACCCAAATAGGGACTTTCCTATCTGATAAAAATTTTGCGAAATCAAGAATGTGGTCATTTGCCATTCCTGTTAGTTGAATATGTTTTTTTCGATTGATATGTTTTAAATCCAGCAGGACTAAGTCAGTATACTGCAATAGCTCTTCAAGCTGTTCAATGAAAAGCTTGGAATGTGAGAAACAGCCGCCAGAGGAATCGATGGTTGTATGAATCCCTTTTTGTTTACATTCCTTGAAAAGGTCCGTTAGGAAAGGAATTTGTAGTAAAGGTTCACCGCCACTCACCGTAATACCGCCACCAGAAGCTTGAATGAAAGGAAGATAACTCATCAAATCATCCATGATTTCGGAAACAGTCATTTGTTTTCCTGAGCCGATTTCCCAGGTATCAGCATTATGGCAAAACTGGCAGCGTAACAGGCAGCCTTGTGTAAAAATGACATAACGAATCCCTGGTCCGTCCACCGTTCCTAATGTTTCAATAGAATGAATATTTCCGTTCATGGTGATAATCCCCTTTCATAATAAGGGGGACTCCTTTTAAAAAGAGGAGCCCCAAGAATTCTAATTACAATGACTCATGGAAAGTCCGATTAATAACATCAAGCTGTTGTTCTTTCGATAACTTAATGAAGTTTACTGCATAGCCAGAAACACGAATGGTTAATTGAGGATATAGTTCTGGATGCTCCATTGCGTCAATTAGTGTTTCTCTGTTAAAGACGTTTACATTAAGATGATGTCCTGTTTTAATGGCATAGCCATCCAAAATGGAGACTAAATTACGAATTTGGCTTTCCTCTTCTTTTCCAAGTGCTTTTGGAACGATGGAGAAGGTATTTGAAATTCCGTCCATTGCGTAACTATATGGAAGCTTTGCAACAGATGATAAGGAAGCCAACGTTCCTTTTGTATCACGTCCGTGCATTGGGTTTGCACCTGGTGCAAATGGTTCTCCAGTGCGGCGTCCGTCAGGTGTATTTCCGGTTTTCTTGCCGTAAACCACGTTTGAAGTGATGGTTAAAATAGATAAAGTGTGTACAGAATTACGGTAAGTTACATGTTTGCGAAGCTTCTTCATAAAGGTTTTTACAATTCCGACGGCAATGCTGTCAACGCGGTCATCGTTGTTCCCGTATTTAGGATAGTCGCCGCTTGTTTTAAAGTCTACAGCTAAACCATTTTCATCGCGGATTACTTTTACTTCGCCATATTTAATCGCACTTAGGGAGTCAGCGACAACACTTAGTCCTGCAATTCCTGTTGCCATTGTGCGAAGTATCGTTGTATCATGTAAGGCCATTTCAATTCTTTCGTAGCTATATTTATCGTGCATGAAATGAATAACATTCAAGGTGTTAATGTATAGACCTGCCAGCCATTCCATCATTTTATCGAATTTTTCCATTACTTCATCGTAATTTAAAACTTCAGATGTAATGGGTTGATACTGTGGTCCAACTTGAATTTTTAATTTCTCATCGACACCACCGTTGATCGAATAGAGTAGGGCTTTTGCAAGGTTCGCACGAGCACCGAAGAACTGCATTTGCTTGCCGATTTCCATCGCGGATACACAGCAGGCAATTCCGTAGTCATCTCCATACTCAGGGCGCATGATGTCGTCGTTTTCGTATTGAATTGAACTTGTTTTGATTGACATTTTTGCACAATAGTTCTTAAAGTTTTCAGGCAGCTGTGGTGACCATAGAACAGTTAGATTAGGTTCTGGTGCTGGACCTAAGTTATCTAATGTATGAAGGAAACGGAAAGAGTTCTTAGTTACAAGAGAACGTCCGTCCAAAGCCATACCACCGATTGACTCTGTTACCCATGTTGGGTCACCACTAAATAATTCATTATAATCCGGTGTACGGGCAAACTTCACTAGACGAAGCTTCATGACAAAGTGGTCTACGATTTCTTGTGCTCCAGTTTCGGTAATTGTACCATTTTTTAAATCTCTTTCGATATAAATATCTAGGAAGGTAGATACACGTCCAAGGCTCATTGCTGCCCCGTTTTGCTCTTTAATGGCTGCCAAATATCCTAAGTATAACCATTGGAATGCTTCTTGGGCAGTAACGGCAGGTCGGGAAATATCAAATCCATAGCTAGTGCCTAGTTCTTTCAATTCTTTTAGAGCACGAATTTGTTCAGCAATCTCTTCACGTAAGCGGATATTATCTTCAGTCATGACCTTGCTGGTATTCTTTAGATCCTGTTGTTTTTCTTTAATTAAGAAATCTACACCGTATAAGGCAACACGGCGATAGTCCCCAATTATGCGACCGCGGCCATACGCATCAGGAAGTCCCGTAATAATCGCTGCTTTACGAGCAAGCATCATTTCATCAGTATAGGCATCGAATACACCTTGATTGTGTGTTTTTCGGAAGTCAGTGAAAATTTTTTCGATTTCAGGGTTTAATTCGTAACCATAAGCTTCACAAGCTGCTTTAGCCATTCGAATTCCACCAAAAGGCTGCATAGAACGATTAAAAGGTTTATCTGTTTGCACACCAACCACTTTTTCAAGGTCCTCATTTAGATATCCTGGTCCATGTGATGTAATTGTTGAAACGGTTTCTGTGTCCATATCAAAGACACCGCCATTTTCACGTTCTTGCGCTGTAAGTTCCATTACCTGTTTCCAAAGCTTATTTGTGGCATCTGTTGCACTAGCTAAGAAGGAGTCGTCTCCTTCAAATGGAATGTAGTTGTTTAAGATGAAATCGCGAACATTAACTTCCTTTGTCCAAGTCCCTTTTGTAAATCCTTGCCATTGTTCCATTATTTTTCACCTCTTAAGTTTTTTGAAAAATATATAACAGTTGAGATATCTTTAACCTAAATTCAGTATAACAGATTGTATGTGAAATATGTAACATGAAATTGAGTGTAATTGTTAAGATATTGTGAAGTGTTGGTATTTATGTGTTTATTGACTGTTTTATTCGAATTTTCTTTGAGTGAACTAGTTTGTCTTTTTAAACTGTATTATAAAAATACAAGCATATTATACATCTGTTATATAAGAAGAATACAATAGTATCAACGTATTAATAGTGAAAACTAATGAAACACCATCTATAAAACATTGAAAGAAGCAGAAGAATTTCTTCTGCTCAGATTGTCGAGAAAGGGTATATTTCTCGGCAATTTTTTATTAATGGATTGGCCCTGCTAACTGGCCTGTTGATTTCCGCTCCGGGCACTCGCTTTCCGCGGGGAGGTCCGGGAGCCTGCGGGGTCTCCCGTGACCTCTCTATCCCGCAGGAGTCGAGTGCCCTCCGCTCCAATCAACAGGGTGGCAAATCAACGTAAAGAGTTGCAACACACTTTTTCTAACCTGGCTAAGTGATCCTTGAATAAACCTAAACACCAACTATAGGCAACATTCATTCGTATTTCTCTTTCTAGTTGTCGCTCAGAACGAATACCGTAAAGATAACCAATAAAGATCATTTTAAACAAAATTAGGGGATCAGATGGGCGACCGTTATCATCACTATAATAAGGGAGAACTTTTTCAAGAAGAAACGAAAAATCAATATATTTACCAATCAAACGAAGGAGGTGATCATCAGGAACTAATTCATCAATAGACACAAATTCATATTCACTTTGGAAGATTCTCTTGGTTTAAACATAGATTTCCACCACTTATTTTTTTATTTTTTTGGTTGTGTGTGGACATTATTAAATTTGCACCTGTTGATTGGAGCGGAAGGCGCGAAGACTCCTGCGGGAGTACGGGGCCGGGGAGGCCCCACAGGCGCGCATTAGCGCCGAGGAGGCTCCCCGGCACGCCCGCGGAAAGCGAAGCGCCTGGAGCGCAAATCAACAGACATGTTGCATAAATAATATTATAATAAATTAACGCGGTGAAATGTTAAAGTGACATAAAAAAATAAAGGCTGTCGAAGGTTTTTCGATAGCCTGAGCAGAGGAAATTCTTCTGCTTCTAATTGACTACAATATCAGCAATCATCGGCCCATTATGGGCTCGGTCCGAATGTGCCTCACAGATCAACCGATAAGTTCCCTGTTTATCGAATTTAAGCGGAACAATGGTTTCTTCCCCTTTTTTTACTGTTCCCTTAATTTTAGTGCCTTCTATATAAAAAGGATGTTTTTCCCCGTTAATCCCACTAATAAACAATTTTACCTTTTCGCCCTGTTTCAAGGAGATTGATCCAGGATCCCAACGGTATGCCTCTATTTCCTTGCCATTTTTCATTTTGCTCTTGAATTCTACTGTAACCATATGAATCTCACGGATTGACGTATCCGATTGTTGATTAAATACCGTTTTATCACCTGCTTTTAACATAAACCATGCTGAGATACTTGCAAGCACTACCCCTACAGCTAAAAAGAAAAGCAATGTTTCTTTTTTAAAGACTAAGAACTTCATTAAATAACCTCCTCGTAAATTTGTCCTATTTAATACTTATGCCGAGTGGGTTAGAAAACTTGTCTCTTTTTAAAAACTTTAATAATTTGTATTTGTTAGACGGAAAAAGAAAAGCTGAAATCGGTTTTGCCTTTAAGGATGATTGAATATTAAATAAAATGTCTACAATGAACATAAGCAAACATCCATTAAAAGAATATATTTCTTTGATTTTCCTATCGAAACGTATATATTTAAATCAGGATTGAAAAAATAGGTGGTCATCTTGTTGGGGATTAGAAAAGAAAAAATATTAAAAGTAGTAAAATTTATCTTTCCGCTGTTTTTATTAATTTTTGCTATCATCGAGATTAAAAAATTCACTGTAGGATTAAACATGCAGTTATTAAAAAATGAAATAAATCAACTAAATTTCTGGATATTATTATTGATTTTAGCCATTACCTTTGCCGCTGTATTACCAATGCTGCTTTATGACGTGATTTTAGTACGAATATTAAGTTTAAAGGTTCCAAAAAGAGAATTATTAGAACAGTCTTTTATTGCCAACTCTTTTTCTAATTTAATAGGTTTGGGCGGATTGGTAGGCGCTATGCTGAGAACCTACTTTTTTCACAAGCTTGAACATGATAAGCGAAGGCTACTTGGTGTAATTGCATCTGTATCACTTTTTTATTTAACGGGGGTTTCAGCGCTTTCGTGGATTGTCACGACCCGCTTTCATCAATTCCCGTTGTTTGTTGATGTTAAATGGCTCTATTTTGCTGTTTTAGGTGTGGGTTTATACCTGCCCATTTTTTTCATTATACATACGTTTAAGTCTAAAAAAGACAATCAGAAATTAATTACCACTAAAGTGGGTATTGAGCTTATCGTTGTTTCCATTGTTGAATGGCTAGCGGTGTTCATGGCTATATTTGCTTTAAGCAGGGTATTGGGAATACCGATATCTTTTGAAAACCTTTTTCCAGTTTACATTGTTGCTGCTTGTGCCGGTATTATTAGTATGATTCCGGGGGGCCTAGGTTCATTTGATTTGGTATTTATCTGGGGCATGCAGGATTTACATGTACCTGAAGAGAAAGTCTTAGTTCTTCTATTGTTTTATCGAATTGGCTATTATTTCATACCATTTATCATCAGCTTGGTGTTTTTCATCAAGATGTATTGGGTAAAATGGAACCACTCTTGGAATTATCTGCCTAAAGCGATTGTTCAAAGCTTAAGTCATGTCATTTTGACGATACTCGTTTTTTTATCAGGACTAATCTTGTTATTATCAGCGAGTGTGCCTGGAATTATGTCGAGGTTAAAGATAGCTCAGGAACTATTGTCATTTCCGATTATTAACGTTTCTCACCAACTTTCCGTTGCGGCAGGTTTCTTACTATTAGGTTTATCGCGCGGCATTGAATACAGTGTAAAAAGAGCATATGAGTTAACAATGTTCGCCTTAATCCTTGCATCATTATTCTCGATTTTTAAAGGAATAGATTATGAAGAAGCGATTTTCCTAATCATTGTCGCTCTTATCCTTAGAATGTCAAAGGGTCAATTTTATCGGGAAAGTTATGTCCTTACTTGGGGGAAAACAATTTTTGATGTGTCGGTTATCCTTATCATTACTTCCATGTACATTTTGATAGGGTATTTAAATTTACCGATCTCTAAAATAACGATCCCGCAAAAATTTTTACCTTATGTAATAGTTGATTATCGTGATTTGTTTATGAGTGCCTTTATTGGATTAGTTATCGCTTTATTCATTCTTTTTTCAGGTTATTTAAACAGTTTGTCTAAAAAATGGAAGTTTAAGAATTCAATCAGCCAAGATAAAGAAATCAGCAGTCACTTAACAAAATATAAAGGAAAGGTTTTGTCCCATTTGATTTTCTTACATGACAAATACATTTTTTGGAACAGTAAGAAAAATATCTTAATTCCTTTCCAGCAATACGCTGATAAACTGATCATTCTTGGAGATCCCATTGGTGAACAAAATGAAATATCTAATGCAATTGATGAATTTCAGGAAATAGCTGACCTGTACGGATTTACTCCCGTTTTTTATCAAGTTAGTGATGAGATGCTTCCATATCTTCATGGACACGGTTTTGCATTTTTTAAATTGGGTGAAGATGCCTTTGTTGATTTAAAATCCTTCTCTCTCTCGGGAAACAAAATGAAGGGTTTGCGTGCGTTAAAAAATAAGTTTAATCGAGAAGAGTTTTATTTTGAATTGTTGGAACCTCCTTTTTCCGATCAATTATTGACCGATTTAAAAGACGTTTCGAATGACTGGCTTCAAGGGAGAAGAGAGAAGGGTTTTTCATTAGGATTCTTTGATCGTGATTATTTAAACAAAGCACCTATTGCTATTGTAAAAGATGATAAGAACCAAATTCAAGGCTTCATGAGCATCATGTATGTTTATGATGATTTTCAAACGATTTCTGTTGATTTAATGAGGTTTAAGCCTGATGCTAGTCCGGGAACCATTGATTTTCTGTTCCTATCATTAATTGATTGGGCAAAAGAACAGGGCTATAATCGGTTTAATATGGGGATGGCACCATTAGCTAATGTTGGTCTATCAAGGTTTTCCTTTTTAAGTGAAAAGATTGCTGCTCAAATTTTCTTACATGGACATTTTATTTACCACTTTCAGGGTTTAAGAAAATTTAAAGAAAAATATACTAATATATGGGAGCCTAAATATTTGGCCTATCGAAGAAAATCTTCATTACCCTTTACCATGGCACAAATAACTTTGTTAATCTCGAAAAAGAGACCATAGATTCGCTGAGGCTGACCCAGAAGGTCGTTGAATGACGACTTTTGGGTCAGTTTTTTATTTTCACTATACTTTTGAGACACCACCTTTTTTTATTTTTTCTAATACCATCCTTCTCTTGTCTCCCATTTTGCTCCAAGTTTAGGAAAAACTATTTATTTTTTTGGAGAATCTGATAAAATCAAAGAGGGATTATTCGAAAAGAGTAAGGGTGTATCTATTGAATAAATTTATTTCTATCATGATGATTTTTCTATTTGTATTTTCAAATCAAATAAATACCTATGCAGCAGAAAGTCAACAATTACCTTTAAAGAGTGAAGGAGCAGTACTCTTAGATTCCGACACTGGCGCTGTCCTTTATGCCCAAAATGCTGACGAAAAAATGTATCCAGCAAGTCTTACCAAAATTGCAACTGCTATCTATGCGATTGAGAAAGGGAATTTAGACAGTATCGTTACTGTAAGCGCTAACGCAGTTAACCAAGATGGAACTAGGGTCTATTTAAATGAAGGGGAGCAGGTCTCTTTAAAGAAGCTGATACAAGGGATGTTGATTAACTCAGGGAATGATGCAGCAGTGGCCATCGCTGAGCACATAGACGGAAGTGTCGACCGTTTTGCTGTAAATCTTAATGAATATTTAAAAACAACTATTGGGGTAAAGAATACCCATTTCACCAATCCTAATGGATTATTTGATGAAAATCATTATACAACAGCTATGGACTTAGCATTGATGACGAATTATGCGATTAAGAATAACGTTTTTGCTGAAATTTTCGGTACAAAATCGCTTGAGTGGGAAGGACAATCATGGAAAACAACATTATTAACCCATCATCGCATGCTAAAGGGGGAATTTCCCTATCAGGGAATAACCGGTGGGAAAACTGGTTATACAACTGAATCGAAACAAACCTTGGCCACAACTGCTGATAATGGGAAAATAAGGATGACTGCGATTGTTCTAAAGGCTGAGCAAAAAAGAGATATATATGATGATACTGCCGTTTTGCTAGATTACGGTTTTAAAACCTATCAGCATGCTATGATAAACCAGGGCGAAATTTTTAAAGAGGATAATAAAGAATTTTATCCTGAACATGACACTCTAATTACAGAAAATGTTGCGGGGTGCCAGAAAATAATTAATAGCGATGGGATCCTGTCGATAAAGGATAGTAATGGTCATGTTGTTCAGTTGATTCAACTAAAATATAAGGAACCGCCAATTCTTAAGACAGTTCCTACGAAGAGTGGAAAATCAAAAGAAAATGAACAACAGTTTTTACAAGTCAATGCTATTTATGGAATTTTGATCATTGTCGTTGGTGGAATTTTTATTGGTATCCGCAAAAAATTCACAAGAAAATACTAAAACATACACAAAAATAAGCCATGGAAGGATTCACCTTTCCATGGCTTATTTTTGTAAGGAATAACATGAAGAATGAGAGGATTTAGAGCCATGCTACTAAATGATACTGTTTTTTACGGCAGCGCCATCAATAACATCAGGATCTGTTACCGCTTGGATTGGAATATAGACAGGTGAGAGATCACCGTTCAGTTCGCCGAACCCCTGATTTCTCTTCGTGGAAACAAAAAGGTCAATCTGTTGGTTCGGACCGATAACGACATTTGAGCCCTGATCTATAACATTTACCTTAAACCCTAATAAATTTATAGCAACGGGTGCAAATAACATGATGACTCACTCCTTCTTACATTTATTGGGGTTGGAGTCAAAGGAAGATGGTGAATCAATTTGATCTCTGTCGTCAACAAAACTCCTTGTTCCCAAAAAGCTGCTCTTATCACCCAAATTTTGCCCGAAACCTTGATTCTTTTTATCAGAATTATGCCACTCAGCAAGTAAGTTTTGACCAATATTAACCGCGGAAGCATTCTCAAAGGAATTAATTTTTATCATGAAAATATTAATATTAATATATGGAACTGGAGTCTGCAAGGAAATTCCCCCCCTATACTTGCATTTATATATATGGAATTTCATTATAGTTTATGATTATTAAAGGTAAGTGACAAAGATAATATGCATAAGATTATAAGAGTAGTAAGTGAATGACTAAAAAAAATAATTTATTCATATAACTTGACGATTTATGAGATTTTATTAGGGGAATGGGAGCTGTGAATTAATGGATATGGATAAATTAAAACAATGGATGGAAATTGCCAAAAATATGCATGGTGGTGATTTTTGGGAAAATATTTTTGATCAGGAATTCGCTCAACAGTTTGTCAATGACCAGCCATTTAAATCTCCTTTCCGAGGTAATGGAGACAAATCTAATGATGAAGAAAAAATATTGCGTACGTTTCCGCTTATAGATGTCATAGAGGGTGAAAAGGAAGTAACCGTATTAATTGAGCTCCCTGGGGTAAAAAAAGAAGATATTCAATTAGGGCTAAGTGGGAATGTCCTTTCTATTAAGGGTTCATCCTTGCCTTTGCACCCATCAATTAAACCTAGCTACTCAGAAAGATACTATGGGGAATTCCAAAGAGCAATTACATTACCAGATTCAGTAAGTTCTAATGAATTAAGAGCAAAATTCTGGAACGGAATCCTATTTGTTAGTTACCCGCGTACCTTTAAAGTGGGAGAGATCATTCCCATTGATTAGTTTCCTGAAAAGAAAACTTCTGCGTCAATAACATCTCCATCCTGAACAAAATGAATGGGGAGAATGATTGATGTTTTATCACCAATTTGCTGTCCAAATCCCTGATTTTTTTTGGTTGTATTATTAATACTAATTTTCTGTGTTGAGCCAATCGATATGCTTGATCCTAAACTAGCTTCATTAACAATTAAATCTCCAAGATTGATTTTTGTTGGTAAGAAGAACATATTATTATTCCATCCTTTCAATAAATTGGACATGTTAGGATAATTAATCCATATAAATAGTAGTAGGTTAAAATAAGGGAGAGTTTGTGGCATGTCATTAAAAGGTTTATTCCTCATATTCCGTAAAAATGATTATGAAAAGGAATTTAAAAAAAAATTGTCTTCCTTAGAAATGAATATCGAAGAGTTGAAGAAATCATTAGAAACCTTCGAGCAACAAAATTCATCCGATATGGTTATTAAATCAACTGATCCACCGATTATTATAGAAAAAATTAATATTGAAAAAATCATCTTTGATAAATATGAGCTGAATAATAATTTTGGCCAGCTTGGAATTAAAGAGTTAAAGGGGAAATTGAATATTGGTGCAACGTATGGAAGTGAATTTACACCAAAGCTTGATGAGGAGGAAAAAGTGGAAAACCGCCGGAATGAAAATATGAAAAAAAACACTTCAGAAAAAAGCCCCAAGGTAAATATACATGCGAAAAAGGAGGAATAAAAAAGACTAAAGTTGAAATCCTTTAGTCTTTCGAAATCCTAGCTTTAGTTTTTAAGTGGAACTTATGGAAGTCTACTCTCCACTTGTTGACATACTTCGTCAGCAGTCATCCCATTTGCATCAATCACTGAGCCTTTTGTAAAGGTATCCTGCATTCCCATCATGTTTGAATCCAGACCTGTAATCACACAGCAATCACAATTTTTCGCATCGGACTCCTGCCTTAATTCTACAACGTCATAACCCTTTTCCCGTAGTGCTTGTTGAACGTTTGTAAGAGATTGTTCTACTCCAACTTTTGCCATACAAAACACCTCCTCCTGTAGATTATCTTGCCTAAGATTAACGGAAATATTCGGTATAGAGAGAGATTATTTTCCAAAAGCTAATAGGGGAGGTGGTCATATGGGTAAGCGAAAAAAGGACGCATCGAAAATCGGGCTGAATTCCTCACAAGTGGAAGGCCAAGGGACAACAACTTCAGAAACAGGTTCACGAACTGAATCTTCATCGCGGAGAAAACAGAAGAGGAGCTAAAAAAACGGGCACCACCAATGACAATGTGGGTGCCCGAATTCATTTTATTGTCTAACGCCAGAGCCTAGGTTAGTTCTCATTTTTCTTGTTACTGATACATTTCAGCGACTTGTTTTTGAATATCAGCATTTTCAAGATATTCATCATAGGTCATTTGCTTATCCACTAATCCATTTGGTGTCAGTTCGAAAATCCGGTTAGCAATCGTTTGAATGAACTGATGATCATGTGAAGCAAAAACAATAGAGCCCTTAAAATTTATTAATCCATTATTTAAAGCAGTAATTGATTCTAAATCAAGATGGTTTGTTGGTTCATCAAGAAGTAGAACGTTAGCACCATTTAGCATCATTTTTGATAGCATGCAGCGAACTTTTTCTCCCCCGGAAAGGACACTTGCTTTCTTTAATACTTCTTCACCAGAGAATAGCATTCTTCCTAAAAATCCACGTAAAAAGCTTTCGCTGTCATCCTTTGGTGAGAACTGACGAAGCCAATCGACAAGGTTAACATCGCTGTTCTCAAAATACTCGGAGTTATCTTTAGGGAAATAAGCTTGTGAAGTGGTGATCCCCCACTTAAAAGTTCCACTGTCTGCTTCCATTTCGCCCGTTAAAATTTTAAATAGAATAGTCTTAGCAACCTCGTTCGTTCCAACAAGAGCAATTTTATCTCCCTTGTTCATAAAGAAGCTTATGTTATCTAAAACCTTTACGCCATCGATCGTCTTTGATAAACCTTCCACTCGTAACAAGTCATTCCCGATTTCACGATCAGGAGTAAAGCCAACGAATGGGTAACGGCGCGATGATGGTCTGATATCATCCAAGGTAATTTTATCTAATAATTTCTTCCGAGATGTTGCCTGTTTAGATTTAGAGGCATTGGCACTAAAACGGGCAATAAAGCTTTGTAACTCTTTAATTTTTTCTTCCTTCTTCTTATTGGCGTCAGAAGCCATTCTTGAGGCTAATTGACTTGATTCATACCAAAAGTCATAGTTCCCGACATAGACTTGAATTTTTCCAAAGTCCAAATCGGCAATGTGCGTACACACTTTATTTAGAAAATGACGATCATGGGAGACAACAATGACGGTATTTTCAAAATTAATCAGGAAATCCTCAAGCCATTGAATCGCTTTGATATCTAAGTGGTTTGTTGGCTCATCCAGCAGTAAAACATCCGGTCTGCCGAACAATGCTTGTGCAAGTAGGACCTTCACTTTTTCTGATCCAGTTAATTCAGCCATTTTTTTATCATGAAGATCGTCGCCAATTCCAAGGCCTTTTAACAAAATCGCTGCTTCTGACTCAGCTTCCCAACCGTTTAATTCAGCAAATTCACCTTCAAGTTCAGCCGCCTTCATGCCATCTTCATCCGTGAAGTTTTCCTTCATGTAAATCGCGTCTTTTTCCTGCATAACTTCATAAAGCCGTGCATGACCCATAATAACGGTTTTTAATACTTCAAATTCCTCGTATTCAAAATGGTTCTGTTTTAACACAGCCATCCGTTCATTTGGTCCGAGTTGTACAGTACCAGTTTGTGCTTCTATTTCACCGGATAAAATCTTTAAAAAAGTTGATTTCCCTGCTCCATTTGCCCCAATTAATCCATAGCAATTACCAGGGTTGAACTTAATATTTACATCTTCAAAAAGCTTTCGGTCTCCATATCTTAAACCAACGTTACTTACGGTAATCATATTTAAAACATCCTCCAAAAAACCATATTGCCATATAGTATACCATTAAAATAGAAGAATAGCGAATTCCTAAAGGTCGATTAGAATTTTTTAAGAAAAATTTTCTAAAAAATTTTTCCTATTTTCACACTTTATTCATAATTTTGTTGTAGAATTGTTTTAAGAAGTAATAAAGAAGGTGAGAAGTATGGCAAAGAAACAGCTTACTGAACTCGTTAACAAGTTAAAAAAAGCCGGTATAAAAGCGAGTCTAACCAAACCAAAGTCCAATTACCTTTTATCGTTACAGCAAATTAAAAAATATCCTTCTTCTGTGAATTAAATAAAAAACTGGTAATGAAAAGCGATTAATCCAAGGGACTAACCGCTTTTTTTATTGTATAGGAAATTATAAAATAATTAATTGTGGATAAATTGAAATAGTTCTCTGAATCCAGCTCCAGCGCACAGCGGCTAGTGTACTTCGCTCTCCGCCCTACGATAAGTCAACATCGAATCGCTATCGCTCTTCGTGTTTCCTTTATCTCAGTTGGAGCGCTCCAGTCCATACGCCGCTAAACGGGCGCTTGCGCCTTTTGTTCTTTATTCAATTTTATTCATAATTTTGTCGTAAACCGCTTGCTTATTAAATTCTTTTCCCATCGGAAACTTCGCGACAAATTTGTTATTTTGATCAACTAAATAAATAAAAGTAGAGTGGACGAATTGTCCGTTTCCTGGGTCTTTAAATTGAAATTGCAATGCATCAGTAACCTGTTTAATTTTACCTTGCTCATTTTTAATATTTTTCTGATCCCCAGTTAAAAACAACCAATCATCGTCGTTTTTAATTCCAAACCCCTGCATATACCCCTGTAAAATTTCTGGTGTGTCGCGGTAGGGATCTATGGTAATGGTGATAAATTCGATATTCTTGCCGAAAACTCCGTTTTTTACTAAATCCTTTTTCAAGGCAACCATCTTTTGTGTCGTTGTTGGGCAAATGTCTGGACAATGGGTATAAATAAATTCAATAAGCTTTAATTTTGTCTTATCCTTACCAAAATTATATGGATCGCCATTTTGGTTAATCAAGCTTACTTTTGCTGGTATTGTCGCATTTGCATCTCGAATCAAAAAGAAAGAAATTCCTCCGGCAATTCCGAGGAACAAAACAAGACTGCAAATGAGATAGATTTTTTTCATTACTATCCCTCCTACCAATAAGATAAAGAAGTTTTTTTAAAAAAGATATAGATATTTTGTGAACAAAGTTAATGCGTCAGAATTGTCGCTCCTTTATACTTAATATTATTGTTTGAATTTGTGAGAATGGTGGATGCAACAAAACAGTTTGAATGGAAAATGGAGAGATAGGTGTTAAACATGATGAAAAAGATGTGGGGATTTTCAGTACAAATGTTGATTCTTATTGGTATTTATCAAGTTGGGAATCAAATGGTGCGGATTTTTCATTTACCGATACCTGGAACCGTCATCGGTATTGTGCTTCTTTTCTTATTGCTTTCGATGGGTGTCATTAAGATTGAACAAATAGAAATGGCAGCTGAGTGGCTGTTAAAACATCTTGGCTTCTTTTTTATTCCCATTTCGGTAGGTATGATGACGATAGGATCAGTTTTAGTTAATAAAGGATTATCTTTCCTTTTTGTTCTGATTGTCAGTGCTTTTATTGGGCTTATATCTGCAGGAAAAGCAACTCAATCCGTCATTATGAAAAATGAAAAGGAAAAAGTGAATTATCGTGATCACGTTTTATAGTATTCTTCTAACGTTGTCTGTTTATATTTTTGCTCGCTTTATAGCAGCAAAATATTCTTCCCCATTAACCAATCCGGTTTTCTTGAGCACGATTGTAATTATCTTCTTATTAGTTATTTCAAATGTTTCTTATGACGAATACATTCCAGCAAAAAAAATGATGACATATTTACTAGGTCCAGCAACAGTTGCCCTCGCTGTGCCAATTTATAAAAATCGCCGCTTATTGGCTAAATACTATGGCGCAGCACTTGTGGGGATTTCAATCGGCTTAGTTACCACCATTTTCTCCGCAATTATTTTGGGCTATTGTCTGCAATTTTCAAGAATGGTCATCCTTGCTTTAACGATAAAATCAGTTACTGTCCCAGTTGCAACGGAAATTGGGAGGATTTTAAACGGAAATATCCCCCTAATCGCTGCTTTTGTGATTATTACAGGAATGATTGGTGCGATGTTTGGCGCTAAGTTATTAAGTCTATTTAAGATAACTCATCCATTTGCTCGTGGCTTGTCGATTGGAACAATCGCCCATGGAATCGGTACGGCTGAGGCAGTGAAGGAAGGGGAGGTACAAGGGGCTGTTGCGGGTGCTGCCATGGGAATTACTGCAGTGTTAACATCATTTATTATTCCTTATGGGATTGATTTTTTTATTTAAGTCTGCGAGGAGATGAGAATCTCCTTTCTAATCCTTCTTAATCAATGTTACACATTGAAATGGGACAATTTTCACAATCATTTTCACTTCGTAGAAAGTCGATATTATGAATAATTATTTTCTTTTGATGGATGGATATCACCTTTTTTTCCTTTAAATCTGCAAGCATTCTGCTGACGATTTCCCTAGCTGTACCACAAAAGTTCGCTAAATCTTGATTGGTTAACGGAACAGAGATATGAATGCCGTCTTCTTTTTCAATTCCATAGCTGTTAGATAACCTAATTAAGGTAGAGTATAGAGCACCTTTTTTGCCGAACAACACTAAGTCTCTAAACTTTGTCATTGTTCTCCGGAAATGATCATTCATCCATTTTAAAAACAAATAGGAAAGTTTACTATTTTCAAAAAGAGAGGTTTCTAACGAAGCTAGATTGATTGCTGCCACTTTGCAGTCCGCTATCGCCTTAGCGTTAAAAATGTATTTTGGGTCTTCGGTGAATAATGTTAATTCGCCAACAATCTCATTTGCTGAACATAAGCGTAAATAAAGTTCTTGTCCTTCGGCGTTCATCTTTGAAATTTGAACTTTTCCAGATAGGATAAGGTACATTTCGGAAGCAGGCATGCCCTCTTGAAACAAAAATGTCCCCTTTCTCACTTCAATCATTCGTCCTGCCTTATGCAAAAGTTCGATTAATTCATCTGTTAAAAGGTTTTTTGTTTGACCTGTAATCATACTTACCACCTTAAAAGTTAATAGTTATTATAAATATGATAAACTGTAAAAGGAGGTAGAAATAGCCACTTTTGAACTATGATTGTTAAATGTTTTTGAATTTTATTGGTAATTGGTATTTGACAAAACATTCCCACTATCGTAATCTTTAGAAGAATTTACTTTTTCAATAAAGGAGTATGTTTTATGTTAGGTGTCGTTCTTAACTAATCCAATCAATTGGATATTTTCATTCCAGTCAATCTCTTCGTTTAATTTGTGTTCGAATAGAGGCTTATTTGGTTTTGGAATGAAGTTAAGAACAATGGGCAGACATAGGCATACATCTTTTTACCAATGTAGCTGTGTACACTCGTGTAGACAGTATTTATTTTGGTTTAATTTGAGTATGAAAAATGAGTGAATCCACTCATATCTTTTTGCCGCAATGACATTGTTCATTGCGGTTATTTTTATTTTAGGAGGTAAAATAAATTGAATCAGCATACATTTAACACATTGGAATTTAAAGAAATTAAGGAAATAATCGCACAATATGCATTAACAAAAGAGGGAAAAAGAAAAATTGAGTGCCTGACACCTTCTACCAATAAAAGGCAAATCGATGCCTGGCTTGATGAGATTTCCGAGGCTGCTGTTATTTTGACAAAAAGCTCCAGTGTTCCTGTTCATGGTTTGGAGGGGATGGAACAGCTGTTAGGTAACATGAATAAAGGTGTAGCATTAAGAGCTGAACAATTAACAAAGCTCTATGATTTTTTGGATTGCTGCGGGAAGATGCGAAGATTTATGAAGGATAAAGCTTATTACGCTCCGAGAGTGTCAGCATATGTAAATGTGATTGATGAAATTCCGGAGCTTGCAAGTGAAATTATCCGCTGTATACGTAACGGTAGGGTAGATGATTATGCCAGTAAGGAGTTATTGAAAATAAGGAAGCAAATAACGATTCATGAGGAGCGATTGAAAGAAAAAACCATCCAATTAATTCGCTCAAATAAATATAAAAGCTTTTTACAAGAAAATGTAGTTAGTCAGAGAAATGGACGATATGTCATTCCAATTAAAAAGGAATATCGCAATAAAATAAAGGGAACGGTGTTAGATACGTCCGCTTCGGGTTCGACTCTATTTATCGAGCCTGAAGAAATTGCCATTTACCAAGATCAGCTAACATGGTTTTTTTCTGATGAAGAAATCGAGGTGCAAAAGGTTCTGAACTACTTAACAGGATTGGTTGAGGAAAAGGAACAGCAAATCCTTATGGCTGTTGAAACAATGGTACATTATGACTTTTTATTTGCAAAAGCAAAATATTGCCGTTCGATAAATGCTTCTAGGGTAGGAATTAATGAAACAGATGAGATTGAACTGATTCACGCTCGTCATCCAATTTTGGGAGAAAAAGCTGTGCCGTTATCATTCGTATTGGGGAAGGAGCAACAGGCATTAGTAATCACCGGGCCGAATACGGGTGGAAAGACGGTAACAATTAAAACTGTCGGATTGTTAACTTTAATGGTCCAATGCGGTCTTCATATTCCTGCCGCTGAGGAGAGTAATCTATGTATATTTGATCGTATTCTAGTGGATATTGGGGATGGGCAAAGTATTACTGAAAATTTAAGTACGTTCAGTTCAAGAATTGTGAATATCATTGAAATCTTGAAAGAAACCAATAACCGGACATTGGTTTTATTAGATGAACTTGGATCTGGCACCGACCCAGGAGAAGGAATGGGTCTAGCTACAGCGATACTGGAAACTCTTTATGAAAAAGGAGCAACCATATTGGCAACGACTCATTATAGTGAGATTAAAGAGTTTGCCGAAGAACATCCCGGTTTTTTAAATGGATCGATGGAATTTGATGTAAACACACTTAGCCCAACCTATCGCTTAATCATTGGCAGGGGTGGGGATAGTCAGGCGTTTGCCATTGCATTAAAGCTAGGGATTCATCCGAAGATTATTGAAAGAGCGCATGCCATCACCTATAAGGAAGAGAAACAATATACAATCGTAGAAACGAATACTTGGAAGTTGAAGGATTTAGAAAAACAGGTGATTGTGAACAAATTTAAGGACAGAAAGAAGACAGCAAAAACGGAGGTACAAGTGCCACTTTTTCAAATAGGAGACAATGTGAAGATTTCCCCGACAAATGAGTTTGGAATTGTCTATACCGGACCGGATCCACTTGGGAATTATCTTGTCCAAATAAAAGGAGAGAAGGTTTCTATCAATCATAAAAGGATACAACTTTATATAGCGGCAAAAGAACTCTACCCTGAGGATTATGATTTTGATATTATTTTTCAAACAAAAGAAAACCGAAAGAAAAGTAAACTCCTTTCAAAAGGACATGATGAAACTATTACGATAGAATATAAAAAATAAGATCAAGTAACAAAAAAATTGAAGCCTCACTTACAGGCTTCAACTAATTTTTAGACTTTAAATATTGTTTACCAAGAAGCTTCTTCACTGCATTATAACTTAACCCGGACTGGTCGTTTAGCCTTTTGACTTCTGCAATGTCTGTTCCGGCAGACGTATATCGTTTATTGTTTAAATCCATTCTTTTAACCTCCAAAGTTAAAATCGTTTACTGGAAATGAAAAAGGTCCTTTGGGGCATACTAGTAAAAAGGAGGCGGTTCTCATTTTTTATGGTAAACGGAAAGAAGAAGATATTGAGGTAATAATGGTGGACACTGAAATTTATTCCTGTATCGATCAATCATGTATTGGTTGGATGAGAAAGGATTTTGTCGCTGATGACTTACTTTGCCCAATGTGTGGCAATGAGATGATGCATGAAATAAGAGAGCTTCCGAAAATCTAAGATGGCAAAAGACTGTCACGATAAATGGACAGTCTTTTTCTGTGGAAAAGGGGCGGAGCGCCGCAAAATGAATCACTTTAACCAGTTAAAGTAAAATACCCATTTCACTAGACGAAAGATGTGAAGTCTAGCTCTGCTCTCACCGCCTTTATTAGGTGACTACGGCTTGTTCTCTAAATTTATTTCCATGGTTGGGTTGGGAGTTGAGGCTCATGATAGTTTTTTATCAAAATCATTATATTCCCAACGAATCCTATTATAAATTTTCGTTCTGTTGGCCAATTTCATCTGCTGCAAGCAGGGTGTTGGCTTCTTCTAAGTATTTGTCCTCATCCACAGAATTTCCTGCTACATATTTTTGATTAGGGTATATTGCTCCATTATTTACTGTCATTTGTCCTTTTCTTGGAGCAGTTGTAAGATAGTCCTTTTTTTTTGCCATTCTCTTCAGCTCCTTGTCTAAAGGATTTGTTTTTAAGGCAGGGAATATGCTTGCCTAATTTTCTCCAAAACGGAAAATAATTGAATAACAACATAAAACTCTCCATTGACTGGAGAGTTTTATGTGCTTTCTTGCTCTAGCGCCTAGCCCCTCGAGGTTAAATAACCTTTAACAGATGAAATCAAAATTCAGACTTCTTCTGTTAGATAACCTTTTCTTGTCGTGGCTTAGCAAGGCGCTTCTTCTTTCCCAACTATTCTTCTCTTTTGGATAAACAGCGATCACATTCCATTAAGTAACTTTCGGCTTGCTCCTCCACATGCTGACCGCATTCTGGACATTCCTTCTTTGGTAGGTTTCTGAAAAACTCAACTGGACTCATTAACATGTAAAACTCCTCCTTTATTAATACAGTCTATTTTATTTCCTCTTGTTATAGTACAGTATAATCAAAAAATAGAAAATTGTGTAGACTTTTTTTGGAAAAATCACCTGTTTTAAAAAAAATAAGGCTTTTATCACAAGAAATATTAATGAACTTTTAATTATTTTTTTTACTAAAGGTGTATTTATTGGTAAAAATATTGATAAAAATGTTCTTCTTCCATATTTTATGCTTCCATAACATTCTGCTTTACATTACAATCATAGTAGAAACGGACAGTGGGAATGGGGGATGCTGGTTAATGAATGCATTGTTAGGAACTTTTCATCCTTATATTATTATCATTGCAATAGGTTTAACCACCATGGCATCATATACAGCTTTAGATATGTTTACATTAATAAGAACTTCAGGACAAAATAAAAGGCTATTGTTTCTTGGTGGAACATTTTCAATGGGAATTGGAATATGGATAATGAATTTTATGGGACTTATATCAGCAGATACAAATCGATTTGCTAGTTATCATATTCCACTAACGGTTCTTTCCATTTTTATAGGGGTAGCATTTACAGGAATGGCTTTTCTTCCTTTTTATGGTAAAGTGATTCGTTTTTATCATTACCTTATTGGCGGTTTATTTCTTACGTTTGCTGTGATTGCAATTCAAGTAATCGGTCTTTATGCAATGAATTTGAATGTAAAGTACAATATACCATTATTTACATTGTTGGGGTTGTTGATTTTTGGATTATTTCTATTCTCTCTTTGGATTCTTTTTTCTCCAAAAAGCTACAAACAAGGTCATCAAATATGGTTAAAACCAATCAGTGCCATTATAATATCTGCAGCTATTGCTGAAGGTCATTTCTTGTTAAAGAGGGCCACTGTTACGACAAGTGACCTGGTGAGAGGGTCAAGCACAGAAACTCCCTTTTTTATTTATTTGGTCTTATTTGTAACTGTTTTAATTATTTGCGGTCTTATAGTATCGAGTACGTTAATTAGTAAACAATTAGCAACGACTGATACAAATTTAAAGGACATTAAGGCAGCTCTTGATTCCTCAACAATTGTTGCTATTACAGACCCATATGGAACAATCGTGTTTGTGAATGATAAATTTGAAGAGATTTCAAAGTATAAACAAGAAGAAATCATCGGAAAGAATCATCGGATTTTAAATTCTGGGTACCATTCAAAGGAATTCTTTAAGGACCTTTGGCAAACTATCCAATCGGGGAAGATTTGGCGAGGCGAAATTCGTAATAAAGCAAAGGATGGAACCTATTATTGGGTTGATACTACGATTGTTCCATTTTTGGATAAAAATGGTAAACCAATCCAATATATTGCGATTCGTTCAGACATTTCTGACAGAAAAAGGGCGGAAGAGCACCTAAAAGAAACACTTAAAGAAAATATTGATATTAAATTTGCTCTGGATCAATCTTCAATCGTAGCCTTTACAGATGAGAGAGGAATTATTACCAGTGTGAATGATAAGTTCTGTGAGATTTCAAAATATAGTCGAGAAGAAATTTTAGGAAGAGACCATAATATTTTAAATTCAGGTCACCATTCAAAAGTGTATTTCAAAGACCTGTGGAAAACAATTGGAACGGGACATGTTTGGAAAGGTGAAATTAGAAATAGAGCAAAGGACGGAACCTATTATTGGGTAGACACAACGATTGTTCCGTTTTTGGATGAACAAGGTAAACCTTACCAATATTTAGCGATACGTAATGACATTACTGAACGGAAGCAAACAGAAGAGGTCCTCCACCGTCAAGATAAGCTCGCTGCTGTAGGCCAGCTGGCTGCCGGGGTAGCTCATGAAATTCGAAATCCCCTTACGTCTATGAAAGGGTATGCAGAATTTTTACAGTTAGATGAAAAAGACCCTGATCGGATGGAGTTTTTAAACATTATCCTCGATGAAATAGAACGAGTTAATACCATTGTTGAGGATTTTATGGTACTAGCAAAACCAAAGGTAGTCGAATTAGAAGAAAAGAATGTTGTGCCTGTCATTAAAAATGTTGTTTCATTGCTTGAATTCGAAGCGCGGAAGAAGAATGTTAGCTTGTCATTTGATTGTAACGAGGAGATTATTCAGATTGAATGTGATGAAAACCGCTTAAAACAAGTGTTTCTAAATTTTATTAAAAATGGTATCGAAGCGATGCCAAATGGCGGGGATTTGCATGTTAAAACAATAATTCAAGATAATAATGTGCAAATTTCGATTCAGGATTCAGGTGTTGGGATTCCGAAAGAAAAGTTACAAAAGTTAGGTGAACCATTTTATACAACCAAGAAAAACGGCAATGGCTTAGGATTAATGGTTAGCTTCAAAATTATTGAAAGCCATAATGGCAAAGTATTTGTTGAAAGTGAACCGAATAAAGGCACAACCTTTAATATTTTTTTACCTACCAAAATTGCGTAAAAACGGGAGAGCAAATCTCTCGTTTTTTATTTTAAAAAATTTCTATAGTCTTATAAAAAAGACAAATTTTTTTATAAAAAAGAATCTACAATCGTATTAAATAGATTAATATGGTTATATAGGTATTAATGAATTAAGGGGAGGAATAACAGTGGGTGAACCAAATTTTGTGAAAACAATTTGCGGATACTGCGGTACTGGATGTGGCTTAGTCCTTGAAGTTCAGGATAATAAAATTATGAAAATCCGCGGAGACAAGGAAGCGCCAGTAAACAAAGGTCAAACATGTGTAAAGGGTGCATTTGCCTATGAATATGTACATGCAAAAAATAGATTAACATCTCCGCTTATCCGCAAGGCTGGAAAGCTAGTTGAAACGTCATGGGAAGAGGCCTATCAATTCATTGCTACAAAATTAACAGAGATCAAAACAACATGGAGTCCAAACGCAATAAGCATGTTTGCTTGTGCAAGAAGTACAAATGAATCCAACTTTATTACACAAAAGTTTATGAGGACAGTCATTCACAGTAATAATATTGACGGATGTAACCGCACATGACACGCTCCTAGTGTTGCCGGTCTGGCAACAGTTTTTGGAAGCGGTTTCCCAACTAATACACTTGAAGATTTCGATAAGGCAGAAGTATTGCTGTTGATGGGTTCAAACACGACGGAAGCCCATCCAATTATCGCCAATCGCATCAAAAAAGCGGCAAAATCAGGGCTCAAGATAATCGTAATTGATCCAAGAAAAATCGATATGGTAAAGGTCGCCCATCGGCATTTACAAATTAATGTCGGTTCGGATATAGCGCTAATCAATGCCTTCATTCGAGTCATTCTGAAGGAAAATTTATATAATCCTGAGTTTATCGAGAAGTTTACGATTGATTTTGATTTGCTCGCTAAGCAGGTTGAACTGTATACTCCTGAATATGCGTCGTCTATTACCGGTTTGAGGGCGGAGGACATTATCTTAACTGCTAGGGAATATGCTACTTCAAGCAGTTCGATGATTGCCTATACACTTGGGATCACCGAGCACCATTGTGGTGTTAATAATGTATTTGACATAGCTAATCTTGCCTTGTTAACAGGAAACATTGGAAAAGAAGGCACCGGTATCATGCCGCTTCGAGGACAAAATAATGTTCAAGGTGCTGGTGATATGGGCTGTTTGCCTAACCAATTGGCAGGTGCGATGAGCTTAGCAAACGACGAGTTCCGAGCGCGTTATGAAAAGGAGTGGAAGGTAGAGCTTAATCCACAGGCAGGCGATACCCAAACCCGTACTTTTGATCGGTTGGAAATGGGAGAATTAAAAGCCTTATATGTCATCGGTGAAAACCCGCTTCTTGCAGATGTTCATATGAATCATACAAAAACCTTATTAGAAAAACTTGATTTATTAATTGTTCAAGATATTTTCTTAACTGAAACAGCAAAAATGGCAGATGTTGTCCTTCCTGCTCGTTCATGGGGAGAAGTAGATGGGACCTACACGAATACGGACCGAAGAATTCAACGGGTGCGTAAGGCAGTTGAGGCCGAACCTAATACTAAGGAAGACTGGGAAATTCTTTGTGATCTCTCCACGATGATGGGGTATCCAATGCATTATAATAACAGTGAGGAAATTTGGGATGAGGTCAGAAATCTTGCTTGGGAGATGTATGGTGGTATTTCCTACGCCCGACTTGAAAAAGAGTATAGTATCCATTACCCATGCCCTGATGAGAATCACCCTGGAACATTTATTATGCATGAAAGGTTCCATCAACAGCAGCCAGTGGCTAAAAAATCACCATTTGTTCCCGTGGACTATACGGAGCCATTAGAATTGCCCGATGAGGAATACCCATTTACGTTAACAACAGGGCGGCGCTATGAGTCTTATAATACACATACCCAGACACGCCACTATGCAGCAGGTGTCAAAGTTAAGCAAACAGAAGAGACAGTTGATATTCATCCAGAAGATGCAAGTGAGCTTGGAATTACTAATGGTGAAGTTGTTCAGGTCCGTTCCCGACGTGGTGAACTCCAGGTTAAAGCAAAGGTGACAGAACAAGTGGTACCAGGACTTGTCTTTATGAGCTTTCACTGGAGCGAAACACCAACAAATGTGTTAACTTTAAATGAATATGATCCGATTTCCGGGACCGCAGAATTCAAAGCATGTGCAGTTGCGATTTCGAAGGTTTGTTAACTAACTTATGTTTAAAGGATAGTGCAGAAATAACGCTGCACTATTTTTTATTGCTTTTAAGGTTATTAACATTCAGATAATTTACTATTTACTTTTCTTTTTTAATCTTATGATATTTAGATATGTTATTGTAATATAATTGCCATACTTGTAAATGAATTAACATTCCCCTGTTCTTTGTTTCAGAAAAATCCATGTTATGATTGGTATCGTTAGCTACGAAAGAACATGGGAGGTAAGGAATTGATCAAAAAAATAAAAACATTCATTGCAGTAGCTGCACTCTCAGGAACTGTAGGTGCTAATGTACAAGCGGCAGAGTTGACTGTGCAAACAGGGGATACCCTTTGGGATCTTTCACAAGTACATAATACATCTGTAGAAAATATTCAAACATGGAATCATCTTTCTACTGACCTTATTCATCCTGGAGATGTTTTAGAGATTGCGACTGAAAAACAATATACTGTCAAGCAGGATGATACCTTATGGGATGTTGCAGTGAAATTTCAAGTTAAGGTTAAACAAATAAAAGAGTGGAATCAATTAAATACTGACCTGATACATCCAGGATTAAATCTTGTAATCTATGATCAATTAAGTGATGATGGTAAAAATCCTCACACAGAAACATTATTTCAAAATAGCAATACCTTGAGAAATAATAGCGTATCAGGTCAACCAACATCACTATCAGATACGGCCAAAGATGCTAGAAAAGAAATAGCTTCTCCAGCAAAAAAAGAGGTTAGCTCGGGCGTTCTTTCTCCTTCAAAAAGTAAAAATGACAGCACGAAGGAAATTACGGTAAAAGCAACCGCATATACTGCTTCATGTGAAGGATGTTCTGGCACGACTGCCACAGGTGTTGATTTAAATGCTAACCCCGATGCAAAGGTCATCGCAGTTGATCCCTCTGTCATCCCACTTGGAAGTAAAGTATATGTCGAAGGGTACGGCGTTGCAACAGCTGCTGATACAGGTGGAGCGATAAAAGGAAATAGAATTGATGTGTTTATTCCTTCTAAACAAGATGCAATTAATTGGGGGAAAAAACATATAAAAATAAAAATATTAAACCAATAATCAAAAAAACCTGCCTAAAATTTAGGCAGGTTTTTTTGATTTAAAGGGATTTATCCCGCTTGTTTTACTACTGATTTTGAAACAGAAGCTTTTCTCTGATAAAAGAACCAGTTAAGACCAAAAGAGATCACATAGAAACCGATAAAGAAGTAAAATGCAGTTACGGGTGTACCAGTGGCATTAACAGACCATCCGAAAAGCTTTGGAATGAAGAAAGAGCCATATGCTGCAAAGGCTGCTGAAAATCCGATAACTGGTGCTGCTTCTTTTGGAATAAAGATATTTGGAATCATTTGGAATGTGGATCCAGAACCAATACCTGATGCAAGGAATAGAACTAAGAAAGCAAGTAAGAAACCAGCAAATTGTTTACCATTTAAGAAGTAAATAACGCCTGCTGCACCAATCCCCATAACGACTAACACATATGCAGTCACTCTTGCACCGCCCAGTTTGTCAGCCATCCAGCCGCCAACTGGTCTTGCAGCTGCAGCCACTAAAGCACCAAGGAAAGCAAGTGAAATGTGTTCAGGAAACTGAGATCTTAATAGTAACGGGAATGCCGCTGAATAGCCAATGAATGAACCAAATGTAGCTACATAAAGGGCAGTCATAATCCAAGTATGTTTACGTTTTACTATAACAAATTGGTCTGCTACAGATTGTTTTGTTCCTGGAACATTATCCATTTTAAAGAAAGCAAGAATTGTCATAATCACGATTGGGATTACCCAAATAAATGCTGCGTTTTGTAACCATACTTCCTGACCGTTTGCTAAAACTTGTTTACCACCAACTAGTGCGAAAGTTCCTGAAGTAATGATTAATGGTGTGACGAATTGAACAACAGATACACCCATGTTTCCTAAACCACCGTTAATTCCAAGTGCAGTACCTTTCTCTTTTTTTGGAAAGAAAAAGCTAATATTAGCTGAAGAAGATGAAAAGTTCCCGCCGCCAAGACCGCAAAGCGCTGCAAGCAATAGCATGATTGAAAATGGTGTGTCAGGGTTTTGTACTGCAAAGCCAATACCAATCGCCGGTATTGCCAAAATCGCTGTTGAAATCACTGTCCAGTTTTTACCACCAATTGACCCAACTGCAAATGTATAAACAAAGCGAAGAGTTGCTCCTACAAGTCCCGGTATAGCAGCAAGTGTAAATAATTGTTCTTCAGTAAAATGGAAGCCAATATCGTTAAGTCTGACGGCAACAACTGACCAAATCTGCCAAACGATGAATGCGAGCATCAAAGATGGTACAGAAATCCATAAATTTCTATTTGCATGTTTCTTGCCTTCTGCTTTCCAGAACTTTTCATCTTCTGGATTCCAATAATTAATTCGAGCCATCATTAATTCCCCCAAAATTCGTTTCAAATTTAATATTACAAAGTTGAAATTGTTTATGAGGATAATATAAACCACATGGTGATGTTATTATTGTGACGTACGTCACAATAATAGTGAAGGAACTGTGAACTAAAGTGGTTAGACAAAAAGTTGTAATATTTATTTAAGTATGGTTGATTAGCGAAAAAAAGAGACCATCATGGCTGAGAATCCCTCTTTTTTTGAACCCCTTTAGTTTTCCTTGGGATGTTCTTTTTCTTCATTAAACATTCCAACATAATTTTTTGTTTCTCCGGCATCATCTTTGATGGCTGTAATGGTTAACCATTCTTTATAAATAACGTTATTTTTCCGTTTGTTCCAAATATATCCTTCCCAAAACCCGTTTGTCTTTAAATTGGTCCACATATTTTTATAAAAATCGGTGCCGTGTTCACCGGATTGAAGGACACTTGGTGTTTTTCCGATAACTTCTTCAGAACTATATCCGGTAATTTTCGTAAATGCCGGATTGATGCTTTGGATAATTCCATTAATATCCGTTACACAAATGCCATCAACAGCATGGTTCACAATTTTAGCGGAAATATCTAGTTTATCTTGGTAGTAAAGCCATACAACGATGACTAAACTAGCTAGGGAGAATTCGGATAGGGACATGAATCCAATCGCGTAATGCCCCGTAAAATTAAAGAGAATCGTTAAAATAATGGGCGGGAAGAAACCACCAAGCCCGCCCATTGCTGATACAATACCATTGACAATTCCAGCCTGCTTTGAAAAATATAAAGGAACTAGCTTAAAGATAGCCCCATTTCCAATCCCTGCGAAGAAAGCAACTAATAAACAGCCAAAAGAATAAATCGGCAGGGATGGTGTGAACGCTAAAAGGAACCCTGCAAAGGTAAGGCTGAAAAACACAACCATAAGGATCAGAAAAGGATTAACTTTATCGCTGAGCCAGCCTCCGATTGGCCTAAAAATAGTTGCAAGCGCAATGAATCCGGCTGTCCGTAAGCCTGCATCGACCTTTCCTAATTCAAAGTGATTTACTAAAAATGATGGCAGATAAATGGTGAATGCGACGAACGATCCAAACGTAATGAAGTAAAATAAACTTAAAAACCAAATTTTAGGATTTTTATAAACCTGTTTGAATACCTCTGACGCTGAACTTTTTACTTTGTTTTCCTTCTTGTCCCCAAACAGGAAATTAATAATAGCGAAAATTAAAACAACGATTAAAAATATTTTTATCGTTGTTCTCCAGCCAAAGGCATTTGCTAGAACTGGAGCGGAAAAGGAAGTTATGGCTGTACCAATATTACCTGCTCCATAGATCCCATTGATAAAGCCTTGCTTTGCTTTTGGATAATATTTTGGTAATGATGTAACACCTATGGAAAACACAGCTCCGCCAATTCCAAGCATAAATCCGCCTAAAATTAACATGAAGATGGAGTTTGCATAGCTAAGGATGGCAATTGGTAAAAGTAAAATGATAAAACTAATTGTAAATAATATTCTGGCACCATAACGGTTGGCCCAAAATCCGATTGGTACTCTTAGCAGAGACCCGAGGATAACCGGTACCGCTGTAGCCCAAGCAATTTGTGATGATGATAGGTTAATATCCTCCTTAATAAAAGGCATTAGTGAAGAGATTAGTACCCAGACCATAAAACCAGCCACAAGGCTTCCCGTTTGAACAAAGAGTTGTTTTGTTCCTTGGTGCATTTTCATCCCCCTTAAATCCCATTCTAATCTATGATTTCGATACATAAGCAGTTATAAATCGTGACTTTGAATCCATTGATGTGGAAAAATTTTCTTAGTCTATTATAGAACAATTTGAATTATTTAACAATGATGTTAGACACAAGTCTAGTGAAAATATTAGTTTTACAAGAAGGAAAAAGAATTTTATTTACATATTTTTAACCGAGTAGTATATTTTTCCTGTAATGGAATTACCCGAATTATAGTATATATAATATATATATATGTAAAAATTTCCTATTATTGAAAATAATATCGGGTCAGAAGGACAGATACTCAAATAATTGGGGATATTTAGGGAAAGTAGAATAATGCCCTTTTATTTTATGTTGTTACTATTACAAAAAAATTAATAGGTTAGGAAGAAAATGAATGCATCGTAAAAAGAACTATCTTGACCCTCCTAAAATTCTAGTAATTGGATTTGCAACCATCATTTTATTAGGAAGCCTATTGTTAACACTTCCAGTTTCTACAAACAATGGACAAGGGTTGTCATTTTTAAACGCTTTATTTACGGCTACATCTGCTACATGTGTAACAGGTCTAGTTGTCGTGGACACTGGAACCACATTTACGTTATTTGGCCAATTAGTCATTTTGTTTATGATTCAAGTAGGCGGCCTTGGATTTATGACATTCGCCACGCTTTTTGCCTTTTTATTAGGAAAAAGAATTTCTTTAAAGGAAAGAATCTTGCTGCAAGAGTCATTAAATAACCTATCGATGGAAGGAATTGTTCGCTTAGCCAGACGGATATTAATCTTTACTGCTGTGATTGAATTTGTTGGGGCGGTAATCTTGGCTGTTCGATTTTCTTTTGAAATGCCATTAGGAAAAGCAATTTATTACGGAATTTTCCATTCAATATCCAATTTTAATAATGCAGGATTTGATATTATGGGGAATTTTCAAAGCTTATCTAGTTATGTAGATGACCCAACAGTTGTATTAACAATTTGTGCGCTAATTACACTAGGTGGAATAGGTTTTATCGTTATGAATGAACTTTTTGAGTATCGCAGTTCAAAAAGGTTATCTTTACATACCAAAATTGTCGTGGTAACAAGTGCCTTTTTATTAATAGGCGGAGCGATTGGAATCTTCTTATTAGAATTTTCGAATGAAAAAACATTAAAACCATTGTCCTTTTCGGGGAAAATATTAGGTGCACTATTTCAATCCGCTGCCGCCAGAACAGATGGAGCCAATACGCTGAATCTTACCGATATGACCCAATCATCATTATTGTTAATTGTGTTTTTAATGTTTGTCGGAGCATCTCCAGGCTCAACGGGAGGTGGTGTTAAAACCACTACTTTTACTACATTAATTGGAGCTGTTTGGTCACAAATACGAGGTAAAGAGGATGTTATTTTTTATCGGCAAAGAATCGGTTATGAAACGATTTACAAAGCACTTACCGTAACATTGAGTGCCCTGTTTCTTGTAATGATGATTACAATGTTATTAACCATCACTGAGCGGGGAACAGATTTTTTAAGGCTTTTATTTGAAGCAACGTCTGCATTTGGAACTGTAGGTTTATCTATGGACTTGTCTAAGGAATTATCTCCGATTGGAAAGGGATTAATTACTTTCACGATGTTTGCCGGCAGGGTAGGACCATTAACAATTGCCTATGCAGTAACAATGCGAAGAAACCCTGACAAATTCCGGTACCCTAAGGGTAAAATCATGATTGGGTAGTTTTTACATCAAAGAGGATTTTAAAAAATGGCAAAAAAAGTGTTGAAGAAGTAATCGTTCCTGATTGAATATTTGCATAGTATTTCAACTCCTTGGAAAAGGTAAGATAAAGGAGTGAGGAATAATGCCAAGAGGTAAAGAATTAGAACAACTTCCATTTGCAAATATCACACCAGGCGCAGGAAAAGATGCCACTAGTAATAATAGAGAGGTTCTGGGGAGTATAATCTCGAAGGAACAACCTCAGCCGAGTGATATTGATAAAGAAAATGAAGATATGGTATAAGGCAGGAATCATATCCTGCCTTTCCTATTGTTTACGGATTGATTAATGTGTTGTGCTCAGCTTAATATTAATTTAACCGCTTTCTTCTATATTATATTCTTCATTTTAGTGATCGTATGGATAGTCAATTTGCACGCCATTAATGGTTCCCGGTTCATCTAAATCCTCGAGGCTATTTAGATAATTTTTCAACTCCGCTTGTAGTTCTTTTGGAGCCCCCGCCTTTAAATGCCAATTCCCAGGTTCATCAACAAAATAAGTGCTCTTGGTAAATTCAGGTCTAATTCTAGGCATAAATATGTTCCCCCTTACAATTTATTCGTTCATGAATATGCTTTCCCATATTAATAATATTTATTCTGAAAATTTAGCATGTTTCCCTCATTAAAGATAAGACTAAATTCATATTGCATAGTAAAAGTTTCAGGTTTATTATATTATAAATGATTCCATATATTTGGAAACGTTTTTCATCTCTCGTTTGCTCATATGAGAAAAACATTGGCGAAAGAAAAATTTATTAAGATGAAACTATTTGCTAATTAAATCGTCTTATATTAATGAAAATAGAAATAGTCATGTCCCACATGTGAATCACATAAGAATAAAGGAATATCCCATTTTCCAAGAAAAGTAAATTATCATTAAGAATTTGCGATTTGTCGAATTTATAAGAAAAATGACGTAAATTATTGCTGTATATAATACAAAAAATGGCAAGGTTTATGATTTTACTTTTATAGAAAATGTGATATAGTAATTGAGGTTCGTTTACCGAAGCTTATTGGTAAGTGAGAGGAGAATTTAGAAATGAATAAAATTAGACTTTCTAAGAAATTTAACAATAGTCATATTACGTTCTTTGCAATCGCCGTTGTATTATTTTGGATCAAAACATATGCAGCCTATCAAATTGAATTTAAATTAGGGATTGACAATAACTTACAGAAATTTTTATTATTTATTAATCCATTAAGCTCTGCACTGTTCTTTTTTGGGATCGCACTGCTTTTTAAGAAGCATACAAAACGTGTAATGATTATTATTAATTTCTTGTTATCCTTTTTATTGTATGCAAATATTGCTTATTATCGCTTTTTTAATGACTTCATAACAGTACCTGTTATAATGCAGACTAAGACAAATGCAGGACAATTGGGAAACAGTGCCCTTTCATTAATGTCCCCATTAGATATTTTTTATTTTTCGGACATGATTATTTTAATTGTTCTAGCATTAACAGTTTTCAAAAAAGTTACGGTAACGAACAGAAAAGCTTTTAAAATTGTTCTTTTGTTTGCCATTACCACTTTTTTGTTTAACTTAGGTTTAGCAGAAAAGGATCGTCCGCAGTTACTTACTCGTTCCTTTGATAGAAATTACTTAGTTAAGTATCTTGGCGCCTATAACTTTACGATTTATGATGTCATTCAAAATATTAAATCATCCAGCCAGCGTGCCCTAGCAGACAGCAGTGATATTACAGATGTTGAGAACTATCGGAAAGCGAACTATGCAGCACCAAATCCAGAATACTTTGGAAAAGCAAAAGGAATGAACGTGATTTATGTTTCAATGGAATCATTCCAAAGCTTTATGATTGATTATAAAATGCCTGATGGAAAGGAAGTTACTCCATTTTTGAATTCATTAGCGCATGATGGCAATACATTTTATTTTGAAAACTTTTTCCATCAAACAGGACAGGGTAAAACATCTGATGCTGAATTCTTAATGGAAAACTCATTATATCCTATGGCTCAAGGTGCGGTGTTCGTTAACAAAGCACAAAACACTTTTCAGGCAGCACCAGCTATTTTAAAAGGCTATGGCTATAATTCGGCTGTATTCCATGGTAATCAAAAAACATTCTGGAACCGTAATGTTATGTATAAAGCATTAGGCTATGATCAATTTTTCGATTCTGAATATTATAGCATGACAGATGAGAATACAAAGAACTACGGGATGAAGGATAAGCCGTTCTTTAAAGAGTCAATGCCGTTACTTGAAGGCTTAAAGCAGCCATTCTATTCAAAATTTATTTCATTATCCAACCATTTCCCATTTGAAATGGATCCGCAAGACACTGATTTCCCTGCAGGTGATTATGGTGATCCGGTGGTAAACCAATATTTCCAATCTGCAAATTATATGGACCAAGCATTTGAACAATTCTTTAACGATTTGAAAGCTGATGGTTTATATGATAATACAGTAATCGTCATGTATGGTGACCACTATGGTATTTCTGAAAACCATAATGAAGCGATGGCAAAAGTACTTGGAGTCGACGAAATCACACCAGCTAGTAATGCGAAGTTACAGCGTGTACCTTTATTTATCCATGTTCCCGGTGTTAAAGGCGGCATTCAAAAGCAAATCGGTGGGGAAGTTGATGTACGTCCAACTCTTCTTCATTTATTAGGTATTGATACGAAGGACTATATGGAGTTTGGTTCAGATTTATTATCTAAAGACCACAGAAATTGGGCATCATTCCGTAATGGTGATTTTGTGGCCTCAGATGTTATCCAAATTAAAGGTAAATGCTATTCATCTGAGACTGGTGAATTAATGGAAAATGCGGAAGCATGTAAGGATACTTCTGAAAAAGTTAATACAGAGCTTCAGATGTCAGATGAAATCGTCTATAAAGATTTGTTACGCTTCTACAAACCGGAAGGATATACATCAATTAATCCAAGCGATTATGATTATCTAGGTCCAAAAGGAAGCAAAGCGACAAAATCATCTACTAATAAATAATAAAGAGAGAAGAATTATTCTTCTCTCTTTTTCATACCAAATGAAAATGCCGATACACATCATTTACGATGTGAAATATTAATGGTAAGGTGGAAGATCCAGGATAACAAAATTCAAAACGATGGGTTAATAATGAAAAAACTATTGCAGGGGATAAAAGGATCCCTGCTTTTTTTGCTTTTAATAATTAGCTATGAGTGCTTAGTTATCATATAATAAATGAAATATATTTTTTTGCAAAAGTTAGGAGAGAGAGCATGAGAGACGTAACCTTATTAAACATTTTCGAACATCATATCGCCCAAAAATATTTGAATCGCTCTGGATTAGCTCATGCGATTGCTGTTGCCTATCATGCTTTTCATTTAGGGAAGAAACATCAATTGGACGTGGATATTGCTGCTAAAGCAGGACTTCTCCATGATATGGGCCACTATACATGGTATAAAAACGGAAAATGGGATTATGAATTGTATAAGCAAAATGACATACACCCGATCAAAGGGGCAGAAAGAGCACATAAACTCTTAATCCGACTTGGTGAAAATCCGATTAAAGCCAAAACGATTGCACTTGCGATTCTTTTCCATACTGATTCGTTTTTGCCTTCTAATGATATTGTCAGGACACCTTTACAGCAGATTGTTAAATGGGCGGATGAAAGGGATGAAGAAGAAGGTGGGATGCACCATTATCGTACGATTGAATATGATCGTGCCAAGCAAAGTATTATCCGCTTAGACCAATGGATTGAAAGGGAGGGTTGAATAGAATAATAAAGGCTGTGCATATGACCTGCACAGCCTTTCTCGTTATTTTCGTTGAAAACCCTCTTCGGTCAAAAACTCCACAGCTTCTTGATATGTATCAAAACTGGCATCAAGATTTAACCCAAAATAAATATTCCATGCATCATTTTCATTTATTACGATAAGCTGATTATTTTCCTTATCAGCCCAGCGCTCCTCATTTGAATCTCCAATGATTGCTTCTTCGACTGTATTGGGTTCAAGTGGTGAGAGTGCATGAATCGCTTCTTTTATCAGCTGTCGTAGTTGATCAGCGGAAAAGTCACGGATATTGACCATTCCTTTTTCGTCCGTTTCATAATTTTCTAACTGCCCAGCATATACAAAGCCATTTCCATTAGGGTGCAAATGATAAACAATATTTTTTTTCTCTGAAATACTGTTTGGAAACTGGAAATTAATGCGACCTAGTGAAACATTTTTTCTTTCTAATCCCGAAAATTCGTCGATAACGGCTAATTTTTCATTAAAAGTAAGCATAGAGACCTCCAACACTTTTTATGTAAACATTCTTTAATCATACAGATTTTTCTCCCAAACTTACAACTTTTTTTGCAAATAATAATTTTAAGGAAAATATTGAAAATATTTCATTTTAGTGTAAAATTACACTATAGAGAGAATAGGGTATTATACAAAATATTTCAATGGCCTGATTACACCATAAATGGGATGAATGCGGGGAGATTTAATGGAGCTAAATAAACGGGAAGAGAAAAGAAGGATTTTTAGGCAGGAGCTTTTCACGTTGAAAGAGGAAGGTTATTTATCGGATACAATTGTTGAGACTGTGGCCAAGGCGCACCATCAATATCATAAGGATTTATTAGAAATAGAAGCCCTTCCTCTTCCAACAGAAAAGGAAGTGCCAATCCATTCGATTGTACCTCCAAAACCTCAAAAAGAGAAAAAAATACTAACACCCGAAGAGGTTCGCGAAAGGAATATTACTTGGTTATTAAATATGGGAGTAATCTTCTTATTAATTGGCGGTTTATTCGTAGCCACAAGCAATTGGGAATCAATGACAAGCATTATGAAAAGCGGTGCGATTGCGATTGTATCACTTTTATTTTATGGAATAGCCTTTTTAACTAAGAAAGTGCTGCATATTGATAAAACGGCATTTGCCTTTATTGTTCTTGGCAGTTTATTCTTACCGATATTTATTCTCTCGCTTGGATGGTTTGGTCTTTTAGGCCCGTATTTATCGATTAACGGTGCTGGCCGTTACCTTTTGGGGATGCTTGGCAGCTTTCTACCGGTGATTATGTATATTCTATTTGCAAAGAACTTAAGCTCTAGACTGTTCGTATGGTTTACCTATGTTTCGATATCCGCGGGGATGGCCTTTTTATTGGCGGGACTATTCCTAAAGGTTGATTTCTTTTACCTGGGGACGATGGTTTTTAACGCTTTGCTCATTTTTGTCTACCACCAATTGAAACACAGAGAATCACTCCAATTATTTACAAAGGAATTTGTCCCTTATATCCAAGTTAATCTCGTTCTTAGTACACTTTTCATGCTTTTTTTATACGACCATGAGGTCTTATACAGTTTCAACCTCATCTTAACTGCCCTAATTTATTTATCGATGATGTATGTCAGTGGAAGGAAAGAATACCATTTTATTTTTAGTGCAATGCTCGTTTATGGTGCTTATCAGCTAATAGAGCACAGCTTCCTCGATAATTTTGGCGCGATAGTCTACGCTCTAATAGGAGTTGGCATAGTATTTGTTCCTAAGGCACTGAACGGAAGATTTTCTCTAGATAAAGTTTTTCACTATACAAGTGCAATGATTTCTGGATTTGCCTTCATCTATATTAGCTTTGAGGGAATAATACTCCGCTCGGGGAATCCTTCTATTGTGCTAATGCTCGCCTACTTTATCATAGGAGCTAACTTTATTTATTTAGCACATAACAGTCCAATGCGTCTATTTACGTATCTGAGTTCGGTTTTTGTCGGTTCTGGCATCTACGAAGCTGTTGCATTAATTGTTAAACATATCTACAATATAAATTTTTCACTTACATTGTGTTTGACAGGTTTTATTTTGTTTATCGTTTTCGGAATTGTACCTTTAGCAAAATATTTTAGAATCATACAGAACAGTTCAAAGGACATTGGGTTAGTCTTGATGATGCTCGCTATTATGTTAGCGATTAGTCTTTTCAACTGGTGGGAGCTAGGAGTCATGCTGCTGCTCCTCACAATAATTGCTTATCTACTATTAAAAATGGAAACAAGGGCTTATTATCAGGAAGCAGCCTTATGGATCTTACCAAGCTCACTTGGTTTGGCATGTGCCGCTTTTGGTGAAGAAATTAATATAAACTTCACAACGTATCATGAAGAATATGGCTATGCGGTAAATTTTGCTATAGGGGCAATATTTATTTTTTTATCAAGCTTTATATGGAAAAAAATAAGGGAAAAGGAACTAAGCAGGGTTTCATTGTTTACATCCCAAGGCCTTTATACCATTGCCATTTTCCATGCTTTATTTAGCCCAATTAATCAATTATGGGTGCAACCTTTAGTGTTGGTAATTGGAATCGGAATGTATTTCTATTTATATAAAAAGATGGGTACGAAATGGATCCCATATCTTGTCAGTATCACAGCATGGCTATCCTATTTTTCGCTTATCCATGCCATGACAATGAGATTCCCATTCACCCATATAATGAATTCATTCATCGCTTCTACAAGTGCGGTAATCTTACTTTTTATCGCTTATATTTTTAAAAACAAGGATTTAGGTCTTTCAGATGCTTTTGCATGGATGGGTCATTGCATTTACCCAATCGCACTTGTTATTACCTGGTTTGCTTTTCATACAGACGCAATATATAGCTATGGCTTGGCCTTTTTAGTCTATGTATTAAGTACAAAACTAGCTGTTAAGGAATGGAAAATCAAATCCTTTCTTTATGGTAGTTTTACAACCCTATTTTTTGCTGTTTCAATTGGATTGGATAAACTAATTGTCCAAAATTTTGGGGGCTATGAATTCCCAATTACAAGTGGGCTTATTCTTATTTTTACCTGTATTGCTCATAGAGAATTTAAAAAACGAACAACTTATTATTTGGTGCCATTCTCTATTGTCGGAATTGTCTGTATGCTAATGACCTATCCGTTTACTTGGCTGCCGTACATGGTTACCTGTGGATATACGATTGCCACAATGGTCTATTTGTTTAAAATTAAATGGGATTTATTAGGGATTATCCCTTTGCTCTTAGCATTTATCGCAACCGTTGAATTCTCATATTTAAGTGAGTTGAATGAGCTCGAAAAAATGCTTCTTTTTGGAGGGTTAGGCATAACCATGGTTCTAATCGGACAGAAGGTTTATAAAAAGCTGGTGACAGGTGGAGCTAAGTTTCAGGAAATAAAAGTAGACGGATATACGGCCGTTTCCTTCTTATTCTTTTGGTTTATGTACTTTTTTGCGAATCAGCACTTATGGAGCCATGCACTGCCAGGTGTTCTGATTGCAATCAATTTCTGGCTGCAGAGAAAAAGAGTACCTACCAGTTTCTCAGTCTTTATGTCTATCATCGCGGGAGCCTATTTATTACAACCATACTATGCAATCATTGGGGATTTAAACATTCCGTCATTATGGGAACGGGAGGTAAACGTCCTTCCATATATTATTCTTGTGATTTTCATACGACTTAGTTTAAAAGGGCGCTTTTCGGATATAACGAAAGCGATTCAATGGGGAGTACTCATCATTGTTTCTCTGCTTTTAATCCAGGATGGTTTAGCAAGCAATACAATTTATGATGCGATTATTTTAGGATCATTGTCATTGTTATCTTTGCTCGCAGGTGTATTCCTCCAAATAAAATCATATTTCTTTGTTGGGTGTGGTGTTTTACTATTAAATGTATTCCTGCAAACACGACCCTACTGGGGAAATATGCCATGGTGGGCATATTTATTAATCGCTGGACTAATCATGATTACCGTTGCAAGCTTCAATGAATGGCATAAGCAAAAAATACAAAAGGGACAATCAACTTTTATAACCATTTTGAAGGAAAAAGTAATCGATAAAGTAAAAAAGTGGGATTAAATTTCATACTACCATTTAATCGGAAATGTATTTTGCCTGCCTGCTTATTTTTGGAAAAATAAACAATGTCTAAGGGCTAATTGATAAATATCATTTATTCTGTTATACTAGTATTAATTAAATGATTGCTGTTATTTGGAGGAGCCTGTCACCAAGGGATAATTATGTCCATTGGTTTGACAGGCCTTTTTCTATTTTTCAGGAAAGAGTCTGTCATTATTAAGACAGGCTCTTTTTATTTTTCAGAAAAAGAAAGGTGATTCGATGGAATTAATTTTTGAGTTGATGATTATTTTACTTGCCTCTAAAATTGCAGGCGATATTAGTGTAAAGTTAGGACAGCCCTCGGTTCTAGGAAAATTGCTTGTAGGAATTATTTTAGGACCTGCGGTTCTAGGGCTCGTTTCAGAATCGAAAACATTGGATGAGCTAAGTCAAATAGGTGTCATTTTGTTAATGTTTATTGCTGGGATGGAAACTGATTTAGATGAATTTAAGCGATCTGGGAAAGCATCTACACTAGTGGGGGTAAGTGGAATTATTGTGCCACTACTTGTAGGCTATCTGACAGGAATTATCATGAATATGTCCACATTTGAAGCTATCTTTTTAGGCTTATTGCTTTCTGCGACCAGTGTAAGTATCTCTGTTCAAGCGCTTAAAGAACTTAATAAAATGCAATCTAAAGAAGGAGCAACGATTTTAGGTGCCGCTGTCATTGATGATGTCCTCGTTATCATATTTTTAGCATTTTTAATGAGTATGGCTGGTGGAGAAGTAAATTTAAGTATGATGATTATTAAAAAAATACTCTTCTTCGGAGGTGCTATTTTAGTATCTTGGAAAATTGTCCCTTGGATTTTAAAAAAGTTTGCCCCATTAATGGTGACAGAATCAATCCTTTCAGGCGGCTTAATTATCTGTTTTCTTTATGCATATGTGGCTGAATTAACTGGAATTGCTGCGATTATAGGAGCCTATATTGCCGGAGTTGCAATAAGTTTAACGGAATATAAGCATGAAATATTTGAAAAGGTAGAAACAATTGGCTATTCAATTTTCGTGCCTGTTTTCTTTACCACTATCGGCTTGAAAGCAAGTTTTACAGGTATTTCACAGCATTTAGGCCTTATTGTTGGGCTTAGTATTCTAGCAATCTTAACGAAATTAATTGGTGCAGCAGCTGGTGCAAAAATGGCTCGGTTTTCATGGAGAAGTTCATTAGGAATTGGAGCAGCCATGGTTTCCCGTGGGGAGGTTGCTTTAATTATTGCCACGATAGGATTAGAGTCAAAATTAATCAGCCAAGAACTATTTTCAATTCTAGTAATCGTCGTCCTTGTAACCACGCTTGTTACTCCGCCAATGATGAAATACATTTTTAAACAAGGGAGTAACCAAAAAGAAATAAAAAGCATCGCATAAATCAAAGAGACATCCAGCCTATTATGAAGGCTGGATGTAATGCGTTTTGAAGCAGTTTTTTTACTGTTGTTTCCCTACATTTTTTACCAAGGTTAAATCTCATAAAGTAGTACCCCTATAAATTATATTAACCCTCCGAACTGTTTGATAAAGCGAAAGATAACTATAAATTTTGGAGGTTAGAAATGGGTACCGGATTAATTGATATCGACAAATTATTAGAAGCAACGACAAATCTAACATCTGAGAAAAATAGCCAAAAGATGAAGAATGTTGAGATTGACCAATTACTCGAGAACACCCGTGATTGGTAAAATACATATTTTTGTTACTCCATTCATAATTTAATATACAACCATAAATGCCTTCTACTAGCTAGAAGGCTTTTTTCTTTATAATATAAGAATTTATAACTTTGAACTTCGAGAAATGTCCAGCTCCAGGCGCCGATAGGCGGGCGCCTTGCGCTTTTCTAAAGAAGAAGGGGGGACAACCGAGATGGATTGATTATCACATATTATGTCGCTTTAAAGCGAAAAAATATTTTTGCGATTTCTATTGCTTTTAATGCATAAAAATACTAGAATAACTTTTAATATATTTAATTTTTGGAAAATTTAAAGTTATTAAAAATGTTAAGGGGGAAATTATTATGAAGAGAAGGCTCCAAGCACTTTCAGTAGCTTTGGCAGGAATGTTGCTGCTTGCTGGATGTGGAAGTAAAGAAACATCAGGAGGTTCAGAAAAGGGAGGAACGGATAAGGAGTTCAAAGTGGGGATTACCCAGTATGCTCCGCACCCCTCTTTAGATGCCGCTTCAGAGGGCTTTAAGAAGGCTTTGGCAGATAAAGGAATTAAGGTAAAGTATGATGAGCAAAATGCACAAGCAGATCCGAATAATCCACAAGTAATTGCCAATAACTTTGTTGGTGACAAAGTAGACCTGATTTTTGCCAATGCCACCCCAAGTGCGGTAGCTGCATTAAATGCTACAAAGAATATTCCGATTATCTTTACATCGGTGACAGACCCAGTTGTTGCAGGCTTAGTAAAAGCTTTTGACAAACCTGGAAAAAATATTACTGGAACAACTGACAACCATCCAGAAGCAACCAAAAAAACCATTAACTTTATTACGGATGAAATAAAAGCAAAAAATATTGGTGTTATCTATAACTCAGGGGAACAGAATTCTGAAGTCCAAGTAAAAGAAGTAAAAAAACTAGTGGAAGAGAAAGGGGCCAAACTTGTAGAAGTTTCTATTGCCAATACATCAGAAGTGAAGCAGGCTGCTGAGTCATTAGTCGGACGTGTTGATGCTATCTACATTCCAACTGATAATACGGTTGTCACTGCGCTTGATTCCGTTATTGCCGTTGCAAACAGCAAAAAAATTCCCTTATTTGTAGGCGAGCTTGATTCCATGAAAAAAGGTGCTGTAGCAGCAAGTGGGTTTAGCTATTTTGACCTCGGTTATCAATCTGGTTTAATGGCTGCGGACATTTTAACTGGGAAGAAGAAAGCATCGGAAATTCCAGTTGAACTCCCAAGCAGTTTAAAACTAGTCATAAATAAAGCTGCTGCCAAAGCACAAGGCTTAACGGTGAAAGAGGAATGGAGTAAGCTTGGCGAGTTTTATGAAGGAAAATAATTAATGCTATTTTTTCGAGGAGGAGACCCTTCCATGGGTTAACTCCTTGATTCTTACATAAGAATGCAATATGAGCTGATGGCATTTCTGACTTGAACTAAAGGCTTAAAGAAAGGATGATCTCAATGTTTACAGCCATATTTGGATCATTTGAAGCAGGAATCATCTATGCAATTATGGCGCTAGGAGTCTATCTTTCCTTTCGTATTCTGGATTTCCCAGATTTAACGGTAGATGGGAGTTTTGTAACTGGGGCAGCCATTTCGGCGATAATGATATCGGCGGGGGTAAACCCATTTTTGGCAACAATCTTGGCCATATTTGCCGGTTTTGCCGCAGGATGCTTAACAGGGCTGCTTCATACGTTTGGAAAAATTAATAACTTGCTCTCCGGAATCTTAATGATGATAGCACTCTATTCAATAAATTTAAGGATCATGGGCCGTTCAAATATTCCCCTATTAAATACGGAAACAGCATTTACAAACATTAGTGACTTTTTTGAAAAAACAGGAATTGATTCATTTTTCAATAACATGCTTTCAACGGTTGGTCTTGGTGATAATCTTCCGGAAACATGGGGAATACTCATTTTTATGATTGTTGTTACCTTTCTTATCAAGTTCTTAACCGATCTGTTTCTACAAACCGAAATTGGTTTAGCCATCAGAGCGACAGGAGACAATAAGCGAATGATTCGCAGCCTTTCGGCAAATACCAACCTACTTGTCATTCTCGGACTTGGGCTTTCCAATGCCTTGGTAGCTTTCTCTGGTGCACTCATTGCCCAGCAAGGCGGATTCGCTGACGTTGGTATGGGAATCGGGATGATCATTATTGGCTTAGCTTCGGTCATCATTGGTGAGGCCCTTTTTGGAACAAAAACTATCGCAAGAACAACCCTTGCTATAATTGGCGGCTCAATTATTTATCGAATTGTCGTTTCAATGGCCTTAAGGATTGACTTCTTAGAACCAGGCGATATGAAGTTGATTACGGCTATTATTGTCATTATTGCACTGACAACACCGAAAATAATCGATCGATCAAAAGAGAACAAGCGAAAAGCACGGAGAAAAGTAGAAAAGCTACCCGCCATCCAAGCTACCGCCACCGCAAAGGGGGACAATCATGCTGCACTTAAATCAGATTCATAAGATTTTTAATGAAGGAACACCTGATGAAAAAATCGCCATAGATCATGTGAATCTATCCCTTAAGCCTGGAGATTTCGTCACGATTATTGGTAGTAACGGGGCTGGTAAATCGACATTAATGAATATCATTGCGGGAGTTTTGATTCCAGATTTAGGAGAAGTTCATATTGGAGGAGTAAATGTAACCAATTCTCTTGAATTTAGCCGATCAAAAATGATAGGCCGCGTCTTCCAGGACCCAATGGCCGGAACAGCCCCAAGTATGACGATTGAAGAAAATCTTGCGATGGCCTATTCAAGGAATAAAACGAGAGCCCTTCGTCGGGGTGTCACGAAAAAAAGACGCGATTATTTCCGAGAGGTACTTGAATCCTTGCACCTCGGCCTCGAAAACCGGCTTCGTGCAAAGGTTGGCTTGTTATCCGGTGGGGAACGTCAAGCCCTTTCCTTATTAATGGCCACATTCACGGAACCTTCCATTCTACTGCTTGATGAACATACAGCTGCACTAGATCCTTCAAGGGCTGAGTTGATTACGAACTTAACGAAGGAAATTGTAAATAGATACAACCTTACAACATTAATGGTTACCCATAATATGCAGCAAGCCATTGACCTAGGTAATCGATTAATTATGATGGATAAAGGTCAAATCATTTTAGAAGTCGATGAGGAAAATAAGCAGCAGCTTACGATTGAACGTTTATTAGAAGAATTTAAACGAATCCGTGGTATTCAAATGGCTAATGATCGGGCGATGCTTACTTGAAAAATTTTTTAAAGCGCCATAATGATTGGAATATTTTTGTAGCAACATATTTTATATACTCACAATGGAAACATCCTTTTACAAGGCATGTTTCTTTTTATGTTTACCATATAAAATACTATGATGGGAGAGTATTTCTTTAGTACCTAAAAGCGTTATTGCTTTACCTCCTACTCTTGAGAGGACAAGAGGCCTTCGTTTAAAATCAATTCAGAATATTGTTATATTTTATTGTGAATGGAGGCTTTTAAATGATTGAAAAACGAGTCAGAGCTGATCAGCTTGTGGATGATTTTTTCCCTGTTAGAGATGTAGATTATATTGAGATTTATTCAGGCAATGCCAAGCAAGCTTGTCATTATTTTTGCACAGCCTTTGGGTTTAAACCAGTTGCTTATTCTGGTCTTGAAACAGGGAATCGTGAAACGGTCTCTTATGTACTCAAGCAGCGGAATATTCGTCTTGTCATTACAGGCTCCTATACCGAAGGAAGTAGAGTTGCCCAGTTTGTGAAGAAACACGGTGATGGTGTAAAGGACGTAGCGTTGTTGGTCGATGATGTGGACAAAGCATTTGAAGAGGCTGTTAGTAGGGGAGCAATCGTCCATGTAGCCCCTTTTGAAATGAGGGATGAAAAGGGAATCGTAAAAAAGGCTGTTCTCGGTACATATGGGGACACGATTCATTCATTAATCGAGCGAAAAAATTATCAAGGGGAGTTTTTACCTGGGTATGAGCCCTACACAGTCTATTTACCAATTGAGGATGCCGGTTTGATTGGGGTTGACCATGTGGTCGGAAATGTCGAGCGTATGGAAGAGTGGGTGGAATATTACGCAAAGGTCATGGGCTTTAAGGAAATGAAGCATTTCTCTGACAAAGATATTACGACAGAATATTCGGCTTTGATGTCAAAGGTCATGCACAATGGCGGGCGGATCAAGTTCCCAATCAATGAACCGGCAGAGGGGAAACGCAAATCGCAAATCCAGGAATACCTAGAATTCTATAATGGACCGGGTGTGCAGCATTTAGCGATTTTGACAGAAGATATTGTGTCTACGGTAACCACATTGAAAAAGAACGGGGTGGAATTCCTCAAGACACCTGGAACCTATTATGACTCATTAGGTGAACGGATTGGAAAAATTGATGAAGAAATTGAAAAGCTTCGCGAACTAAATATCTTGGTTGACCGTGATGATGAGGGTTATTTACTGCAAATTTTCACAAAGCCAATCGTTGATCGTCCCACTTTATTTGTTGAAATCATTCAACGAAAAGGGGCTCGTGGTTTTGGTGAAGGAAACTTTAAGGCATTGTTTGAGTCAATTGAGCGGGAACAGGAAAAACGAGGAAATCTTTAATAACTAAACAAAGAAGCTAGATTTAAAGGGTAAATCTATCATAAGGTGGGATTAAGGGAGAATGATTTCTCCCTTTTTTCAAACTGAAAGAGTGGTGAAGGAATGGAAATCTCACCGGAAAAACTTGAATGGAGAGAAGCATACAAACTTTTAGTTGGATCGATTTTGCCTCGTCCGATTGCCTTCGTGTCAACAATGGATGAGAATGGCATTGCTAATGCTGCGCCATTTAGTTTCTTTACTGCGATAGGTGCGGACCCGATGCTCATCTGTTTTTCACCAATGAGACGGGGAACGGATGGTGCTAAAAAAGATACACTAGTCAATATTGAAAAGACAGACCAATTTGTTATTAATATTGTCAGTGAAGGAATGGCTCAGCAAATGAATGATTGTGCGATTGAATTTGCTGCTGACATCGATGAAATAGAAGAAGTAGGTTTTACCAAGGAACCCAGTATGAAGGTGGCTGTACCGCGGATTAAGGAATCACATATTCATTTAGAATGTGAGCTCTATCAGGTGCTTCATTTTGGCGATAAGCCTGGAGCAGGCAGTCTAGTAATTGGCAAGGTGGTTCACATCCATGTAAACGGTGAGCTTTATAATAAAGGACGAATAGAAACAGCAAAATTAAAGCCGGTAGGAAGAATGGCGGGGAATGTTTTCACTGACCCATTAGCAAAAACGTTTGAACTGATTCGAAAAAAGGAAAAAAGGTGACCAGATGAAATTTGTAACCTTTGAAAAAAAAGATGGGACAATTAGGGCCGGTTTTCTGTTGGACCAAGAGCATGCAGTTGATATGTATGAAGTAACTGGTGGGGAGTTACCTGATAATCTTGTAGTTTTCCTCGAAAACAGTGAAGCAAATTTAAAAAAAGCAGCATTATTGTCTTTATTAAACAATCAAAAAGGAATTTACCCTTTGAGTGAAATCCGATTATTGGCACCTCTTCCTAGGCCAAAAAGCTTTCGTGACTTTTATGCCTTTGAGCAGCATGTGAAAACGGCAAGGGAAAACCGTGGTCTTGAAATGGTTCCAGAATGGTATGAAATACCAGTATTTTATTTTTCCAATCATCTTGCAATAAAGGGACCTGGAGAAGAAATTGCGAAGCCTCTTGGAGCTGACTGGCTTGATTACGAACTCGAAATTGCTTGTATTATTGGCAAAGAAGGGAGAAATATACCAGCTAAAGCAGCAGATGAGTATATTTTTGGCTATTGTATATTGAACGATTGGAGTGCACGAGACCTACAGCGGAAGGAAATGAAGGTGGGTCTTGGTCCGGCGAAGGGAAAGGACTTTTCAACCTCTATTGGTCCATGGATTGTTACCAAAGATGAGCTGGAGCCTTTGAAATTAGGAAAGGGCTTCAATCTCACAATGAAAGCACGTGTAAACGGTCAATTACTTTCAGCAGGAAATATGAAGGATCTTTTTTATTCCTTTGGGGAAATGATTGAACGGGCATCTTCAGATGTTACCCTCTATCCTGGAGAGATTATTGGTTCTGGGACAGTCGGGACAGGATGTATTCTCGAGCTTGGCCTTGATGTACACCGCTGGTTATTACCAGGTGATCATGTTGAGTTGGAAATTGAGCATCTCGGTGTCTTACACAATTCAATTATTGATGGAATAGAGGTGAAATGATGTATTACCGTAAAATGGGAACAGTCCCACATAAACGTCATACGATGTTTAAAAAGGTGGATGGAAGTCTTTATCGAGAGCAGGTTATGGGAACGCGGGGTTTTTCAGGAACCCAATCGATTTTATATCACCACTATATGCCTACTGAAATAGTAAAATCTGAATTGCTTGGTAATTACTTGCCAGAATATGAAGAACAAAAGGCTCTCAATCATCGTCACTTTTTTACAAGTAAGACAACAAAAAAAGGTGATGCCTTAAAAGCAAGAGATTATCTTTTAGGAAATCAAGATTTGTTAATTGGAACAGCAAATGTCACTGAGCCAATGCAAAGCTTTTATCGGAATGGCGATGGGGATGAAATGTTCTATATCCACTTCGGCACAGGGAAACTAGAAACGATGTTCGGGACGATTTCCTACCGTCCTGGTGATTATCTCATCATACCGATTGGTACGATGTTTCGATTAATACCTGATGCTAACGAAGTGACCAAAATGCTTTTTGTAGAAGCATTTAGTCAAATTACCACACCAAGGCGCTACCGTAACGAATATGGTCAGCTACTAGAGAACAGCCCATTTTGTGAACGTGATATTCGTGGACCAGAAGCATTATTGACGATTGACGAAAAAGGTGAATATGAGGTGTTGACGAAAGCGAGGGGCACGATCTCCTCCCATATTCTAGGGCATCACCCATTTGATGTGGTAGGCTGGGATGGGTACTTATATCCTTGTGCCTTTAATATCGAGGATTTTGAGCCAATCACTGGAAGGGTCCATCAGCCTCCTCCTGTCCATCAAACCTTTGAAGGAAACAATTTTGTCGTGTGTTCCTTTGTACCAAGATTGTATGATTACCATCCAGAATCGATTCCTGCACCGTATTATCATAGCAATGTTAACAGTGATGAACTTCTTTATTATGTAGAAGGAAATTTCATGAGTCGTAAAGGGGTTCAAGAGGGTTCAATTACGCTTCATCCAGGCGGGATCCCACATGGTCCTCATCCTGGCAAAACTGAAGCAAGTATAGGGAAGAAAGAAACATTGGAATTGGCAGTTATGATTGATACCTTCCATCCTTTGAGGATTGTAAAAACAGCACAGGAAATTGAAGATCCTGCCTATATGTATTCTTGGTTTGAAAAAAAAGAATAAGAATTCCCAGGAACAATCCAACTTGATCGAAGTTGGGTTGTTTTTTTCAATCAACTAATAAAAATGTTATTGTAGATAGTAAGAACCTTGAAAATGAATAGAGGTGAAATCATGGAGTTGGAAATAGTACAAGCAAAATTAAAAAGTCATACCACTAAAATACTAGGTAGTGAGAAGTTTTCAAAATATGCTGTTATGTTACCTCTTATTCAAAAAGAAGACGGGGTTCATGTGTTATTCGAAGTTCGTTCATTGAACTTAAGGAGACAGCCAGGTGAAATTTGTTTTCCAGGGGGAAGGATGGATGCTTTAGACATAGATGAAAAGTCTGCGGCAATTCGTGAAACAAGTGAGGAATTAGGGATTAGCGTGGAAAAAATCACAGGAGTTTATCCGCTTGATTTTATGGTTTCTCCTTTTGGAATGATGGTCTATCCTTATGTCGGAATTATTAGTAGTTTAGAAACGATCCAGCCGAATCCTGCAGAGGTCGGGGAAATTTTCACAGTTCCAATAACTTTTTTCATTGAAAAGGAACCTGAAATATATCATATCGAATTTAAAGTAGAGCCGGAGAAAAATTTTCCATTTGATTTAATCGTTGGTGGAGAAAACTACAATTGGCGGACAAGAGGGATGGAAGAGTATTTTTATATGTTTGAGGATAAAGTAATTTGGGGTTTGACTGCAAGGATTCTTGCTCATTTTATTGAATTAATTCGTTAGTCAATTTCCAAAGGAAATAGTAAAACATATATTTAAGAGGAAAAGAAGTGGATTTCTTAATGGAAATTTACTTCTTTTGATGTCCTTTAATATGTGCGTCCTTGGTAAAAAGACAAATGTGCCTGTGCGGAAGAAAAAACTCTTGTATATTTTCTGAATTCAGATAAAATTAAGATTATATTTTTGGAATTAGGAGATGTTTTACATGAAGGTAGTAAAGTTTGGCGGATCCTCTTTAGCTTCTGGAAAACAAATCGAGAAGGTTTTCCAGATTGTAACTTCTGATTCCGAGCGTAAAATAGTCGTCGTGTCAGCTCCAGGGAAAAGATTTGCCGGAGATCAAAAGGTCACCGATTTATTAATTGAATGTGCAGAGCGCTGCTTGCTGAAGCAGAATCCATTGGAAATGTTAGCAGCGGTAATCCAAAGGTATGCGACAATAGCCGAGGAACTAAATCTTTCTTCTGAGATTATTACCGAAATACAAGCTGATCTAGAGGAAAGGCTAAATGGAGACAGAAGTAAGCCAGAAAGGTTTATCGATAGGGTGAAGGCAAGTGGTGAGGACAATCATGCAAAATTGGTTGCTGCATTCTTCCAAGAGAAGGGAGTAGAGGCCTATTATGTTGATCCGAGAGTGGCTGGACTTGTCGTGAGTGATGAACCAGGAAACGCCCAGGTATTACCTGAATCATATGAACGTTTGTATTCATTGCGAGAAAGGGATGGATTATTAATCTTTCCGGGTTTTTTTGGTTATAGTAAAGAAGGAGAAGTATTCACTTTTTCACGTAGCGGCTCAGACATAACTGGTTCCATCCTTGCCAATGGTGTTAAAGCAGATTTATATGAAAACTTTACTGATGTGGACGCCGTTTATTCTGTTAATCCCTTTATTGTCAAGAAACCAAAGGAAATTAAGGAATTAACATACCGAGAAATGCGTGAGCTTTCTTATGCAGGATTTACTGTGTTACATGACGAAGCGCTTGTGCCGGCTTTCCGGGCAGGAATTCCCGTTCAAATCAAGAATACGAACAATCCTTCAGCAGTGGGGACGAGAATTGTTAATGAACGGGATAATACAAATGGTCCTGTTATTGGTATTGCAAGCGCCCAAGGGTTTTGCAGTATTTATGTGAGCAAATATTTAATGAATAGAGAAATTGGATTTGGTCGCAAACTTTTAAGCATTTTAGAAGAGTTTGGATTATCATATGAACACACGCCTTCGGGAATTGATGACATTTCAATTATTTTAAGAGAAAATCAGTTTGATATGGAAATGGAGGGGGAAATCACCAGACGCATAAAGTTAGAATTACATGCGGATGAAGTGAAATTCGAACATGGTCTAGCCCTCATCATGGTTGTTGGCGAAGGCATGCGTCATAATATCGGTACGATGGCAAGAGCGTCTAAAGCCATGGCAAGGGCGATTGTCAATATCGAAATGATAAACCAGGGATCTTCTGAGGTCAGCATGATGTTTGGGGTAAAGGAAGTTGACGAAAAAAAAGCGGTTCAGGCGCTGTATGAGGAGTTTTTTTTTCCGGTTGTAACGGTGTAATCGTGATTGAAAAAAAGCAGTTCTAAATTTACGTTTAGACTGCTTTTTTTGAATTACATCTGTGGATATTCTTTCTTTATCTTTTTCTTAGTTCTAACACCAGACCAAACAGCAATGATGAGACCGCCAACTGTGCCGGCAACTAAATCAGTCATTGTATCTTTGTTTCCGCCACCTTGCAAGGTCATGCCAAAAAACTGGTCGCAAGTAAATTCATAGATTTCCCATAAGACACCGCCTAATGCTGCAAACGATAAGGTAAACCAAAAGACAAACCAGGGGGAAATCTCATCACCCGCATTTCTGTGTATCATCCTCTCATATAACGCAATTCCGGTGAATGCAAGGATGGCTCCGCTAACCAAATGCATAAAAGTGTCCCACCAGCCTAGTCCATACCAGCCTAGGATAGAGCCCAGATACTGTGAACCGATTAGAAAAATTAAATAAGAAATGACAATTGGTAAATTAAATTGCAGCTTAGTAAATAGTGCCAATAGAAGCGGGATAGCACCGCAGACAACACCGCCAATAGCTACTGTTGATTTAAATGATTCGCCATTTTGGCGGTAATAGACCATTAAGATGGCCATAAAGATAACATATAACGCACTAAGTATGATAACGAGTTTTCGGTTCATTCATTCACCCCTAACTAAAGCTTTTGTTTTCGAACAAAAGAATATAACGCCGCAATAAGACCACCAGCCAAACCACAAAGCAGGTCATACATCGTATCTTTATTACCGCCTCTTTGCATCGTGTGGGCAAACGTCAAATCTCCGACAAATTCATAAATTTCCCAAAGTACACTAGCCAAGACGGCAAGAGAAAGGGTGAAGAGAAAAAGCATCCAATGTGAAACATCCTTTCGTACATTTCTAGGGATCAATCGTTTATATAACACGATTCCCACCAAACCAATGAATATCCCCTTGAAAAAATGAAGGGTGGAATCCCACCATTTGAGATGGAGATAAAAGCTTGCAATGGAGCCTAAATACAACGTACAAAATAAAAAAATATAATAAGTACAAATAATCGGAATGTTAAAGGGATTCTTTTTCAAAAGTAATAAGGAAAGCGGTAGGGCACTTGCGAAAATTCCCCCGAGTGCAACCTGCCACCGTGAAGAATCACCTTTCATGAGGTAATAGATACATAATATGGCCATAAAGATGATGAATAATATACTTAATATTATAATGATTGCCCGTTTCATTACTTCACCTCACCTCACATAAAAAGGAGTCCTTACAATTATGTCCAATGTTTATAAAATAAAGTCAATTAATTTCTATTGCGAAAAAAACGTTCGTTCTTTCCAAATGAAATGGCTTTAAGTACAATGAAAGAAGTGAATAAATTGAATAAATAAGCAGGTGTGAAGATGAAAACGATTTTAATTGTCGATGATGATCAATATATCCGCAACCTTGTGAAAGGAATTTTAACCAAAGAGGGTTTTAAAATAATCGCAGCAGAAAATGGTGCGACTGCTTTAAAAATTGTAGAGAAGGAGTTAATTGATTTAGCGATAGTGGATGTGATGATGCCAGTGATGGACGGGTATCTTTTAACATATAACATTAGAAAAATGTATGATATACCGGTTATTTTATTAACGGCTAAAAGCCAGATTGAGGATAAGGAAAAAGGATTTGAATCAGGTACAGACGATTATTTAATTAAGCCCTTTGAACCAAAGGAATTAATTTTTAGGATCAATGCCTTGTTGAGAAGGTATGGTAAAGCAAGTGAAGCCAATATTAATATAGGTTCGTTATATATAAATAAAAAAAGCTATGAAGTGAAAATTAAAAATAAAACCTTTATGCTTCCATTAAAAGAATTTGAGCTGTTGACCTTTTTGGCTGAGCATCCCAATCAGGTTTTCAGCCGCAGTCACCTTATAGAAAAAATTTGGGGCCTGGATTTTGAGGGGGATGAAAGAACCGTTGATGTACATATCAAACGATTGCGTGAGCGGTTTACAGATATTGCTGAAGATTTTACCATTAAGACAATTAGAGGGGTAGGCTATTCCTTGGAGGTTTTATAATATGCTCATGAAATCCTTATATAGTAAATTTGCCTTTATTACGATTATGATTATGATTGTAAGCGGAATAATTTCCTTTTTTCTATCCAATGCCTATTACCAAGGTAAATTGAAACAGCAAAATGACGAGAAAGTCATGAATTTTGCCATAGAGATTGCTGACTTTGCAAGCAACCACCCATTGATTAGTCTGAATGATTATTTTGACCATATAGGGGCGATTGGTTACCAAATTCTGTTGGTCAATCAGGAAGGTGACAGGGTATATTTTGGATCACCTTTTAGAGTTACCAATTTACCCAAAGCAATTTCTAGAAAAGTCATTCAAGGGGAGTCCTATCACGGGATACGTAATTTCCCTCACAAAACATTTGTAACTGGTTTTTTTGCCAATGAAACAAAAAATTCTGTCGGTGTACCCCTTGAATACCAAAATGAAAAATATGCCTTGTTTATCAGACCCGATATTAAACTTATGTTCAATGAAATGCATATTCTTTTTGGCTGGCTGCTAGTCATTTCGATTTTATTAAGCATTTTATTCGTTCTGATTAGTACAAAATATTTAGTACAACCGATTAGAAAGCTAAATAAAGCGACAAAAGAAATTTCGGAGGGTAATTTTTCCATTAAGCTGGATATTGACCGGAAGGATGAACTAGGGAATTTAGCTGTAAATTTTACAAGGATGTCAGAAAAGTTAGCCAAAGTAGATACACTAAGGAAAGAATTGATTTCCAATATTTCTCACGATATTCAATCACCGCTTACAAATATAAAAGGCTATCTAAACTTACTGGAAAGTAACGATAAAAGTGAAATTGAAAAGCAAAAGTACGTTCGCATTGTCCAGGATGAAGTTAACCGTCTGTCAAAAATGACAAAACAGCTTTTGCTTCTTTCTTCAATTGAAAGTAAGAAGGATTTAATGGATGTAAGCTTAGTTCATATAACAGGTCAATTAAAGAGTGTTGTTCACCAATACCAATGGAGTATTATGGAAAAAGGAATCATGATTAGTTTCATGCTACCAGAAGTATCAGTTAAAGGTGATTCCTCATTGTTATATTCTGTTTGGGAAAATCTTTTGACAAATGCGATAAAGTATAACAAGGAAAACGGTTCGATTGATATTGAATTATCTGAATCAGAAACACATATTGAAGTGGTTTTTAAAGATACAGGTGCTGGTTTAGATGAAATAGAAATTACAAGAATTTATGACCGTTTTTACCGGGCAGATACCTCAAGAGAGCGCACAATTGAAGGAACGGGTCTTGGTTTATCCATTGTAAAAACAATCATCGATTTGCATCATGGAAAAATCGAATTAGAAAGTCAAAAGGGTACAGGAACTGTCTTTAAAGTGGTTCTTCCCAAAATGTAAAGTGCTGTTCATATTCCGTTCATATTCATAAAGTATTCTATTTATTAACTGAAAAAAGGAAGGTGAATTATTTATATGACTAAGTATAGCAATCTATTATTAAAGGTTTCCGCAGTTTTCGGTTTAATTGGAGCCGTACTTGGGGGACATATGGCGGGTTCAGGCTCTTATGCATTTCGCCCTATTCATGCCCATATTTTAGTGGTTGGCTGGCTAAGCTTATTTTCATGGGCGGTTTATTATCGAGTATTTCAACCAAAAAATCGTATTTTGGCCATGCTTCATGTCTATTCAGCTATCATTGGGTCAATAGGCTTGACTGGCGGTATGGCATTGTATAATTTCCGTCCGGGATTTCTTCCTGCTGCAGTGGAGACTGCTTTCTATATTGGAGGAGGAGCTATTTTACTTCTAAGTTTTGTATTCTTTTGCCTATTGACATTTACACAAAGCAATAAACAGGAACCAAGGAATACAGAAAAATAATTTTAAGAATGAAGATAACAAACTGACTCATAACTTACTCTATTATTTTCAAAAATTATGAGGATTAAATTACTATGAATATAACAAAAATGTTAAAATGAGGGAATAAAGTAAATTTTAATAAAGAGGAGAATCAATCTTGAGCTTTGTTCGAGACAAATTAAGTGCGAAGTTTTTCCTTTTCCTCATGCTAGCTTTTTTGTTGATTCATGTACCGATTGTTGGAAATTACGCAAAGGTAATAAATACACTTATTCATGAATCTGGTCATGCTTTGATTGCGCTGCTTGGCGGAAATGTTGAAAGGATTTCCTTATTTATGAATTCTGAAGGGGCAACATATAGTAACCAATCTACCTGGGCTGGCAGTTTCTTTACAAGTCTTGCCGGATATACCTTTGCCTCATTTATGGCGTTTCTATCATACTTATTAATTGGCAAGAAAAAGCAGATAATTTTAATTGATATCCTGCTAGGGTTCATGTTCTTAAACCTTATTTTTTGGGTTCGGAATCCTTATGGAATCTTTTGGCTTTGTTCATTTGCTATTGCCTTCCTCATCTTACTCATTAAAGGTAGTCAAAATTTAAGAGATTATCTCTTATTACTTATTGCATCAATTCTACTGGTTGACTCGGTTCAAAGTGCCTATGAAATTCTATATATAAGTCTTATTCAGCCGTATGAAGCAGGGGATGCAGCTAACCTTGCCAGGCTAACAGTTATTCTTCCTGCTCCAGTCTGGGGTTTTTTCTTCTTTCTTCAAGCCCTTTGGTTCAGTTATTATGGGCTAAAAAGAGGATATTATAAACTTGAAAAATAAACGATAGATGTTTTATTAGTAGTTCAGGGATGAGCTGTTGCAAATATAAAGAAAAGAGCCAACTGAATCTTTCGTGCAGTTGGCTCTTAGTTTACGATGGAGAAATAGTAGGGTTATGGAACTTTTCCCTTAATGTTTCAACATATTCCGCAGTGAGATTGTCAATAATTTTTTGGACAGGAAGGATTTCTTTGATTTCATCTACTCTTGCACCGGCAAAGACTAGGCCATTTTCTACATCTCCATTAACAGAAGTTAGCAGAGAATCAAGTGTACAAAAGCGATAAGAACAATTTTTCAAGCAATCTTGGCATTTTGCAATTTTAATCTTATCTGGTCCACTTATTAATTTGGTGAAATTATTTTTGATGGCTCTTCCCTGCAGGCCGACAGTTGTCTTAACCAAAACCATATCTTCTTTTCTTGCTTCGACATATTTCTGTTTAAACTGAAGAGGTGCATCACATTCCTCGCTGGCAACAAAACGAGTTCCTATTTGCACGCCTGCCGCTCCCATTGCGAGTGCTTTAGCGATATCCCCACCAGTCATAATTCCTCCTGCTGCAATTACCGGGATGGAAACAGCATCCACTACTTCCGGAAGAATATCAAACATTGGCCGATCGGTACCAAGGTGGCCGCCAGCTTCAAAGCCTTCAACCACTATGGCTGCAGCACCTAAGCGTTCGGAAATCCTAGCTAATTTAGCAGAAGAGACAATGGAGATTACCGGGATTCCTGCTTTTTTTCCCCATGAATACATATCCCTAGAGATGCCAGCACCTGAAATAATAAAATCAACTTTTTCTTCAAGTGCTGCTTTCATTTTTTCAGCAAAATCATTCATGGCAAATAATACATTTACCCCAATGTATCCGGCATCCTTGACTAGCTCCTTCGCTCGTCTAATATGTGAACGCATCTCATTTACAGTAATACCTGTTCCAGAAATTATCCCAATCCCACCAGCATTTGCGACAGCTGATGCAAGCTTGCTTAGAGATATCCCAACACCCATTCCACCTTGCATTATCGGTACCCTTGGCATAATATGTCCTATTTTAAGTTGTGGAAAGTTCAATTCATTACCTCGTTTCGATTAAAATACCTTCACATGAATGGTATCACTTTGCTTTTCATTTGTATGTGATTTCTATCACCTGGTCATAAAAGTAGGTTGTATAATTATCAATTCTTGGAGGGAATAACCAGTTATTTGATTAGAGTAATTAATAAGTTATCAAAGAGTTTGGTTTGTTTTAATTACAATCAATAAATTCGGTTATCCCCTTATTCAAATCTTTCGACAACCCATTTTGGCGACTTTTCTGTATAGATATGGTAATATTGTACCAAGGTTTCCTATTGTTTGAAGGAAGAGGAAAACTTTCCATTTTCGTATTGGGTTACTACGGATTAACCCATTTAATTAGCGTAGACCTAAGAAATTTTCTATACGATAGGAAAGTTCATTTTTTTATTTAGGAGGAGTTTGAAATGAAACAATTTATGAAATTCTGCAGGAAATTTGATCCTAGCATGGAGGCTATTTATTATGAACCGTAGTAGCCAATCCAAAGATTTTTTCAGTCAACAGTTAGTGTATATTGAGGAGAATATTCAGGAATTAACAAATCTTTATCTTTCATCAACACCAGTCCAGGAAAGAATCAAGCATTTTTTTAGTTTGTATGTATTAGAGGTTGAAGATTTATTAGAACAAAATCGTAAAAACGCCTTTATATCGGTAATTCCTAAAGTCTATATTGGGACAAAAGTGACTGTACTTTACGATGTGGATCATGACATGGAAGATTATGTTATTTGTTTTCCTGACCAGTCAAATCCTGATAAGGGGTTTATCTCCTTTTTATCACCCGTTGGTAGACAGCTGTTGCTAAAACAACTCGGTGAACAACTATCGTTGAAGATTCCAACAGGTGAACTTCAAGTAACGATTAAGGATATTTCGGATGTAGGGAATTTGTTTGAAGCACAAGAGAGATATAAAAAAGCTTAATTGGGGCTAGGAAGGCCATTTAATTAATAACATGACCGATTTTGTTGTACTGCTCGGTCATGTTATTTGTATGGAAAATTTAAATCAAAATCCAAATATTGAACTTACGATATTTTTCTTTTTTCTTTTTACTTTGCCATGATCCAATACGAGTGGTTTGTCTATTTGAGTGGGGCTCATCATTTCTTTTACTTGGTTTTGAAGTAGTTCAAGCTGTTGAGATAATTGATTTACATGATTCTGTAAATCTTCTATTTCCCGACGGTGCTGCAGGAGTTGGTAGGAAACAACTGAGTCTGCTTTAGTATTTAAACTCATTTCTAATTTGCTTACCTTCGAAAATAATTTTTCGAGTGCAACATCATTTTCGACTGCTTTAAATGCCCCTATTCTTGCACTTTTTTTCTCCCTCAGCGGGCTAATATCATGAAGGAGTGTTCCGTTTTGAAGTTGTTCATGGATTTTTTTTAATAACTCAATATCTTCGTTAGTAAAATGATAATGCCCCCGTTCATTTTTTTCCATTGGCAGCCCGAGCTGCTTAACCCAGCGCTGAATTGAACTAGCGGACACCCCTAATAATTTTGCCACATCACTTGTATTCATGTTCGAACCCCCCTTGTTATATTACACAATCTCGAGTGTCAATCAGCTAAAAAATCATTTTGAATTAAGACCTTAATAAAGAACTTTTAGTAACCACGTCACCTCCATATTAGGACCAGAATCTCCACCATTTCCTTTCTTTAGCCACTGCAACATCCCTAAAACTGGTTAACCATTGTTGAAAAGCCAATTCTCTTTGGCTAATGTCATGACGGTATTCCTTACGTTCTTCTTCGAAGAATTCACGGTCTATTGAAATAGCCTCTGTTAAACTAGAAATTTCATCGTTAGTGGTATCCAGATAATGTGATATTTCTTCAGATGTTTCAGATAACTGCTTTGAGAGGGTAAAAATCTCCTCTGACGTCTCAAGGGAAACTGTAGCAATGTTGTTGGAAAGATACTGTAATGAGGCTGCAGTCATCTCAGAAGATTTTTCGAGTGACAATGATAGCTTCTCAATTTCATCCTTTGTATTGGCAGAGGATTTGTATAAAGAATCGGATAGAGATTTTACTGTATAAAAGATACCTTTTGAAATTTCTTTTTTTACTTCGTCTAACACATCTTTGTGAACGACACTGCGAATCTCATCCTTTATCTCATTTAAAAAATTTTTCTTATACTTTTCCATCGCCTCAAAAAATTGATCAGCATTTATTAATGGATTTTCTTCAACTGCTGTCGGTACTGTTTCAGATATAACTTCAAGAGAAATTTCGGATGTTTTGGTGATATTTTCACAGGTATCCGGTTTAATTTCTTTTTGTATTACTTGGCGAATCAAATCCTTACTCAACTTTTTCCTGGTCATTTGCTTAAGTTCTAACAATTGCTCAATCTCCAATTCTGTATAAAATCTTGCACCTTGCTTTGACCGAGGAATCTCCAAGATTTCATGATAATCTTTTTCCCATTGTCGTAACGTTCCGGGGGCGATATTTATTTTTTTAGATACTTCTTTTAAGGTGTAAGCCTTCATCAAAAAATCCTTCCTCTCCATTGAATCTAGGAAAAAATCATCTTTGTGATACATATTCACCATCTAGTATCTTATTTTCCTGCCTGATGACAAAAGCTATCAAAACAAGACTGATATCACGAAATAACAACATAATCTTGCATAATGAGCAATCATTTCTATAAAATGAAAAAAGTAAAAAAACAATTGACAAACCGACCGTCGGTTTGTAATGTATAGTTTGTAACATATGGATAATAAAAAGGGGTGTATGAAACGTGAAAGTTTCGTCAAAAAAGAAATTGATTCAAATGATTGTTATTAGTATTGTTATTAATGGTGTCATTCCTGTAGTAGTTTATAAACTGCTTATAAACTATTACTCAAGTTTTGTTTCATTGTTAATCGCGACGTTAATCCCATTGGGGGATAATCTGTATCACGTTGTGAAATATAAAAAAGCAGATGCATTTGGCCTGTTTATGCTAACGGGGTTTGTGCTAAGTTTACTTGCATTTGTGCTGGGTGGTAACGAGAGGCTCATTTTATTAAGGGAATCTATGGTCACAGGATTATTAGGCTTACTTTTTATCGCATCTCTGTTCTTTTCTAAACCGTTGATTTATCATTTCGCGATCAGATTTAGTGCGGAGGGAGAGTCTGAAAAGAAAGGGCAATTCGCAAAGAATTGGGAGCTGCCATATTTCCGTAATGTATTAAGGATAATGACAGCCATCTGGGGAATCGCTTTATTGGGAGAAGCAACTTTAAAAATCATTCTAGTTTATGAACTATCGATTACCGCTTTTTTAGCTATTTCACAACTTATTTTTTATGGTGTGATTGGCGCAGCCATTTTATTTACAATCGTATATCGTAGATATGCAAAAGTACGCTTAAATAACCTAACCAATTTACAATAATAAAATAGCAGATAAAGTAAGGAAGGTAACGAGATGACTAATTCAAGTATTTACAATAATCCGAGCTTTCAACACATCCTAACCATAACGGAGGCTATCATTCTCGAAAAGGGCTGTCGAAATACAACATTAAAAGACATCATTGAAAGATCTGGATTATCAAAAGGGGCAATTTATCATTATGTTGACAGTAAGGATGAATTATTTGGATTAATTCTAAAATCAAAGATAGAAGAAATGAATGAAAAGTTTCATATGACAATTACTCGTTCCATTAAAGATGAAAGCCTCAATCAAGGACACTTCGGCGTTGTCAGCCAGTTTTTTCATTCAAGGCAAAATACCAATGATATCGGCAATTTAATTTTTATTTATTTGTTGAGTCAGGATAATGAAAAGGTCAAAAAAATCCTCAATGATATATTTAGGTACAGCAAGGAAACTGGTACTCAATGGATCAAAATGGGGCAGGCAAATGGGGTAATTCCTGAGAATATTGACGCTGAAAAAATGGCAACTTTGATGATGACATTTTCGTATGGTTTACGGGTTACGCAAATACTAACCACTGGGGAAGAAGATAAAATAGAATCGAATGATATATTTAAAATGATTATTAAGACATTAATATAATAATTTAACCCTAATTGTGGGGTTTTATAATCACTGCCACTTAATTGCCTACCATAAATCCAAAAAGATTCCCATTATTTATATCTGCCTTAATGATAAATTTATTAGGATAAAACCGATCCCATTGCATCACTCCTTTTTTTCTTAAATCAGAAATAATCTCAGCATATAATTGATTTACTGCCCTTAATTCAAATGTTATGAAAAAAAAATAGCAGGGAGTTTGAGAAAATGAAAAACGAGAAAAAAAGAAAGTTTATGGTAGGGTCGATGTATTTCATTATTGCTTTATTTACAATCTATATTTTTGTTATGTTTCTTCTGAATGGTGTTGAGTGGGCACCTATCGTAAAAGGGAAAATGCAGAATCCTAATTTCTCTGTGACGACATGGAAATGGTTTTTCTACCCGCATATTCTATTGGGAACCATCTCGCTTGCCATCGGTCCGTTTCAATTGACGAAGAAAAGCCAAAAGAACGCAAAGCTTCATAAAATGTTAGGAAAAATATATGCTGTGGCTATTTTTATCAATATTTTAATGGTACCATACCTTACACTTTCAGCAACTGGCGGGATGGGTTCAACCATTGCTTTTCTTGTTCTTAATATCTTTTGGCTCTGGACCACTTCAATCGGTGTGATTAGGGCAACCCAGCGGAAAATAACGGCACATAAAGAGTGGATTGTTCGCAGTTATGCGATTACCTGGGTTTTCGTTACGTTTCGGATTGTCGTCATTCCCTTATCATTATTTTTAGATAGTTCCCTTTCATTTCCTCTTGCCGTGTACATTAGCATTTTAATGAACCTTCTATTTGTAGAATGGAGGAAGCAGAAAAACAAGAAACTTACGACAGGGCGAAACATCACTTCAACAAATCCCGTTATTTAAATCACATTTTATTATTGAAAAAAGTTATAGATGACTTAAATTCAGGAAGAATAAGTTGTAAATACATGCGATTGACAAAAAGCGAGGAACGGTATGAAAAGGCTATTGCTTCTATTCTTTTGTCTTCACTTTTTAGGACTTCCTAAAATTGTATCAGCAGCCCAAAAAGTTCCGATCTTACTTTATCACTCGATTGACGAATATAAAGGGCATGGATCAAAGGAACTATATGTCACTCCTGAAAATTTTGAAAAACAAATGGCTTTTTTACGAGACCATGGTTTTACATTATTAACCTTCGAGCGCTGGCAAGAAAGAAAGAGGGTAAATAAACCAATTTTTATTACTTTCGATGATGGCTACAAAAATAATCTAACAGCCTTTACTATTTTTCAAAAGCTGAAAACCGATCATTTTATGCCATCAGGAACCTTTTTTGTCATTTCTGACTTTATCGGGCGTCCCAATCGATTAACCAAATCTGACCTAAAAATGCTCGCTGAATCAGGTGTTATTTCTGTCCAATCACATACTGCCACACATCCGGATTTACAAAAAGTTGCTAATCTCGACTATGAACTTAAAGTATCCAAAGAAAAGATTGAAAAAATAACGGGAAAACCGGTAATGGCACTCTCTTATCCATATGGCAGTTATAATGATCAGGTAGTAGTTGATACGAAAAAAGATTATCTGTTTGGACTTACAACAATACCTGGGCCATTTTCTGAATCAGGAATAAAGAATGAACTTTATTTGTTACCGAGAACGTATATTAAGTACTCCACAACTCTAACAGACTTTGCCAAAGCAGTGGAGGTAAATAATGATTAACGATTACTTTAACGGGTAATCGTTTTTTTGATGAAAAAAAATCACTGACTAATTGACAAATCAATGTAATCTCAACGAAACGTCTATGTAAAAAAACACCGTTATAATAATGAAAACAATACTAAATTCTCGATTGGGGTGAGGTTTTTTTTGGAAGAAAGCATGGTAAAATCCTATTTACAGAAATCGCTGGATGAGTGGAAGGATGATATATCATTAGTCCTTGCTGAAATTGGCAAGGAGTATGAAGAAGTCGCACAGGAATTAAAGGTTTATTCCTATAAATATGGGATTACCAAACAAGTTATTCAATCAACGGTAAATGATGAAATCATCGAAAAAATTCGAGAGATGTATCATAAACCTTTTGAAGAAAGTTACAACCAGTTGAAAGAATACATAAAAGATCTAGAGGAAAAAAAACGAGTTTTTCAAATGTTTATTCAGAAAATTGATGAAGTAAGCAGAAAAGAGTCTGCAAAGATTACTACTTATTAGGGAGAAGTTTAAAAGACCTTTATGTATAGACATTTACATTCATATTTTAAAGTAAAGGAAGTGAGGCTATTCTTAATATAAGAATGCCTCCTTTTTGTTTTTCTATTTGTTATAAAGCGGTAACCACTACAAAAGTGCGATGCATATATTGATTGCAGCAGGAGTGTATTGTAAGGGGTGAACCAAATGATCACGGCAAAGATTGGAAGTAATACCTATCGAATCCCTGATAACCTCGAACTATTTTTTCAACCGTTCCGAACACAAGTGATTGGGATGAATCAGGAATTCGAATCCCCCTATGGTAAAAAGAAAATTATTTATGCAGACTGGACTGCCAGCGGGCGACTTTATCGACCCATTGAACAAAAAATTTCTGAGGTGTTTGGTCCGTATATGGCCAATACCCATACCGAATCAAATATTACCAGTTTAATGATGACAGGGATATATAAGCAATCAAAGAAAATAATAAAGGAACATGTAAACGCCGATAACCATGATGCTGTCATCCTAGATGGCTTTGGAATGACGTCTGTTATCAATAAATTTCAAAGGATGTTAGGAATTAGGGTACATGAAAAATGGAAAGGGCGGCTAAAACTTTCCGAAAGTGAGCGGCCAGTTATTTTCTTAACGCATATGGAACATCATTCCAATCAAACATCATGGCTTGAGTCATTGGCTGATGTCATAATTATTAGACCCGATAATAATGGCGGAATTGATGAAAATCATTTGGAACAGCTTTTGCAACAATATAAAGGCAGAGCATTAAAAATCGGGTCGTTTACAGCCTGTTCTAATGTAACCGGCATTCTAACTAGATATCATCATTTAGCAAAAATTATGCATCAACATGGAGGTGTTTGCTTTGTTGATTTCGCAGCAGCGGCACCATATGTGAAAATTAATATGCATCCAAAAGACCCGCTGGAAAAGCTTGATGCTGTCTTTTTCTCACCACACAAGTTTTTAGGGGGACCAGGAACGAGTGGAGTATTAGTCTTTGATTCAAGATTATATGCAAATAGGGTGCCTGACCACCCAGGTGGAGGGACAGTGACATGGACGAATCCATGGGGGGAACATCAATATTATACCGAAATTGAGCTGAGGGAAGATGGAGGGACACCAGGGATTTTACAAGCTATTCGAACAGCCCTCTGCTTGAATCTGAAAAACCAAATGGGTGTTGAAAATATTATAAAGAGAGAAAAAGAACAATTGAAAATAGTATTAACGGAATTAAACGCAATCGCAGAGCTTCATATTTTAGATGGTCACATTGAAGGGAACCGTTTAGGAATTGTTTCGTTTTATGTCGATAATATTCATTACAATTTAATTGTTCGTTTGCTCAATGATCGATTTGGTATTCAAGTGAGGGGCGGTTGTTCTTGTGCCGGAACCTATGGACATTATCTATTTCATATTAATAAGGAGGCCTCTAAGCAGATTACCGAGAAAATTGATGCTGGAGATATGTCGGATAAACCAGGATGGGTACGGTTCTCATTACATCCAATCATGACAAATGAGGAAATCCTCTATTTCGTTAAAGCGATGAAGGATATTGTTTTGAACATTGACAACTGGAAAAAAGATTATATTTACGACACAGCAAGTAATGATTATTTTTATATTGACCATATAAGAGAAGATATGGCCCCACTTTTCCGTTTTGAATGGTGAAGTAGAATTGGTCAGATTTGACCAATTTTCAAACATTCGTGCATACCCTTACCCGTATGTGTAATTGTGTGGTATGATACCACTATGTCATACAGAAATAATCTGAAAGAGGGTAATGATAAATGGGTGAAAAAATCATTATTGTTGGCGGGGTTGCAGGCGGAGCAACAACAGCTGCAAGATTGAGAAGATTAGATGAAAAAGCTGAAATTATTATGTTTGAAAGAGGGGAATATATTTCTTTTGCTAATTGTGGGCTACCTTACTATATTGGTGGAACTATTGCTGAGCGGGATAAGCTATTGGTTCAAACGGTTGAGGGGATGTCAAGAAAATTTCATTTAGATATTCGTAATTTAAGTGAAGTTATAAAAATCAATCGTGAAAGAAAAACGGTAGAGGTGAAAAATTTAAAAACTGAGGAAGTGTATGAAGAATCCTATGATGTTCTTGTTTTATCACCTGGGGCGAGTCCAATTAAGCCACCAATTCCGGGAATAGAAACAGCTGAATCGCTGTTTACGTTAAGAAATATTCCAGATACAGATAAAATTAAGTCTTTTGTTGATATAAAAAAACCGAAAAAAGCAACAGTGGTCGGTGGAGGATTTATCGGTATTGAAATGGCTGAGAACCTTTGGGATTTAGGAATTGAGGTGACATTGATCGAAATGTCTAATCAAATAATGGCTCCAATTGATTTTGAAATGGCCTCGATTTTACACGGTCATCTTCGTGAAAAGGGAGTCAATCTCATTCTTGAAGATGGAGTAGAATCATTCGAACAACAGGGGAAAATCGTGAAGTTAACGAGCGGTCAATTTATTGAAACGGATATGATTATTTTAGCGATAGGCGTAAAGCCAGAAAATCAATTAGCGGTTAGCGCGGGGTTATCTGTTGGACAACGTGGCGGTATCCAAGTGAATGAACATTTACAAACAGAGGATCCAAGTATCTACGCAATCGGAGATGCGATTGAAGTTAAAGACTATATCAACGGTCAATCGACACAAATCCCACTTGCATGGCCGGCCAACCGCCAAGGAAGACTGGTTGCTGATCATATAAATGGAATTGCTGTACGATACAAAGGAACACTAGGGAGTTCTATAGCTAAAGTTTTTGATATGACAGTGGCTTCAACGGGTAATAATGAAAAAACACTAAAACGTTTAGGGATTCCATATGAAGTTGTCCATGTTCACCCTGGTTCGCATGCTGGATATTATCCTGGTGCATTTCCGATTTCATTAAAGCTCATTTTTGAGAGAGAAACTGGAAAGATTTTTGGTGGGCAGGCTGTATCTTATGATGGAGCAGATAAAAGAATTGATGTTATTGCTACTGCTATCAAAGGTGGGCTGACTATTTTTGACCTTCCAGATTTAGAGCTAGCCTACGCACCACCTTATTCTTCTGCAAAAGATCCTGTCAATATGGCTGGATATGCAGCAAGTAATATTGCGGAGGGGTTAGTAGAAACCGTCCAATGGTATGAGATTAACGAAATCGTACAAAAAGGTGGTCTGCTGATTGACGTTCGAGAACCAATCGAACGAGAAATGGGTTACATTGAAGGTTCGATTAATATCCCATTAGGTGAAATAAGAGATCGTTTAGATGAACTACCTAAGGATCAAACTATTTATTTAACTTGTCAAGTGGGCTTGCGAGGATATTTAGGTGCTCGAATACTATCACAAAATGGTTTTAAAGTGAAAAACCTTGATGGTGGATATAAAACATATTCAAGTGTCTATGAACCATCTATGAAAAAAAATAGTGGAGCAATAATTAATGATTCTGGGATGATTGAAGAGATAAAAGTGGAGTCTGTACAGGTTGAACCAACAGAAACGATTTTAGTTGATACCTGTGGTTTACAATGTCCGGGGCCAATTATGAATGTGTACCAAACAATGGATAAAATGAAATCAGGTGATGTGCTTGAAGTGCATGCAACAGATCCTGGTTTTGCCAAGGATATTCAGTCATGGTCAAATAAAACAGGCAATACCTTATTAAGTAGTACATTTGAAGAGAAAAAATTTAAAGCTTATATTCAAAAAGGAAGTAAAGAATCAGATAACACTAATCAGACTGGTGTGCAAGCTTCCAAAGATGGGGCAACGATGGTTGTTTTTAGCGGCGACCTTGATAAAACAATTGCATCCTTCATCATCGCATGCGGTGCCGCAGCAATGGGTAAAAAGGTAACCATGTTCTTCACCTTTTGGGGCTTAAACGTGCTTAGACGTAATGATGCCCCACCAGTCCAAAAAGATATAATGGAAAAAATGTTTGGTATGATGATGCCAAAAGGTGTTAGCCATCTCCCACTTTCCAAAATGAACATGGGTGGGATGGGTGCAAAAATGATCAATCATGCTATGGAAAGAAAAAATGTTGATAGCATAGAAACTTTAATGAAAAATGCCATGGAAGCAGGTGTTAAGCTTGTTGCTTGTTCCATGTCGATGGACATCATGGGGATCAAGCAGGAAGAATTAATTGAAGGAATTGATATTGGAGGAGTAGCAACCTATCTTGGTGATGCCGAAGATTCTGGATTGAATTTGTTTATTTAATTGGATATATATTAGACTTCTGATTAATTATCGCTTAAAATCGAAACAACAGAGGTGAGTTAGATGATCTATAATGATAAGTCGATTAATCGTTTAAAACGAGCTGAAGGACAAATCAAAGGGATTATGAGAATGATAGAGGAAGGTAAGGATTGCAAGGAAGTCATTACCCAACTTTCTGCAGCAAGATCTGCGATTGACAGGGCGATTGCTGTGATTGTCAGCTCTAATCTCGAACACTGCATTCGCGAATCAATTGATGCAGGCAATGCTGATTCTTCTAAACTTGTTGAAGAGGCCGTTAATATGCTTGTTAGAAGCAGGTAATAGAAGAAGGGACGCCTATCCATAGGGATAGGCGTTTTAATTACCGTAAATGTTAATTTTGGCAACGGCCAGCTTGTAAAGGCATATGCTATCAGAAGAAAGGTGGGATAGCATGATTCATACAGTTAGGTCTGGCGAAACGCTAGGTATTATATCAGCTAATTATCGAGTTAGCCTTCAACGCCTTTACACTGCGAATCCGGGGGTCGGCCATTTGCACGTTGGTCAAAAAATCCAAATTCCTGGTTTGCAGGAGCCAAGTACAATACCTTACATCATTCAAATATCAGTTGGAAAAAGAAAACTTTCTCTTTTTCATAATGGAAGATTAATGAAAATTTATCCCATCGCAGTAGGAAAGATGCTTACTAATACCCCAACAGGGGATTTCGTAATTGTTAATCGCCAGTTTAATCCTGGGGGCCCATTTGGAGTGTTATGGCTTTCCCTTTCAAAGCAGGGCTACGGGATTCACGGTACGAATAATCCAAGTTCAATTGGAAAAGCGGTTTCCCATGGTTGCGTGAGAATGTATAATCGTGATGTACTTCAGCTTGCCGAAATAGTACCGAATGGAACAAGCGTTAGTATTCTCCCCTAAGCTTTGTGAAATCGGAAAAAAGCTGATTCTAGGAACGAATCAGCCTTTTTTAGTTTGGCTCTTTTTATAGAATTAGGAAAATTTAGTAAGAAAAGCAACAGTATTTGCGAAAACAGCCTTTAATTTTCACTAGCAGCAAGCTTACTTTTTTCAATAGATAGGTTCATTCGAAATGTCCAAATAAAATATAGGGCCCCTAGACTAATGTAAAAAACGCCTCCTATTAGTCCCATCATTCTCGGAGAAATAAATTCCAACAAAACTCCGGTCAAGAACATAGAAATTCCGAGAAAGGTATTGGCAATAGTGGCTGACAAGCCAAAATAAAGACCGTGGAATTTTGAAGGGAGGGTTTGCATAACAGCGGTATCTAGCAATGTGTTCCCCACCCCGCCAAAAATCGTTAAGATTCCAAATAAGACAACAATGAGCACAAAAGAGTTTGCTTGACTGATTCCGGAGAGAATGACGCCTTCCATGAAAAGGCACATAAAAGCAACAGATAGAAATCTTCCTGTTATCCATTTTGTTACCATCGGACTAATAATGAACCCTGTACCTAATACGCTGTACAGAATCCCAACCCCAAGGTCGCCTGCATGAAAAGTCTTAACAGCATAGACGCTTAGCAAAATATTATCAATGCCATTTACTAATGGTACTAGCACATCAAAAGTAATCAACATCAATAGGAAAGAAGATGCCATCACAAGAGGAAGAATCTTTACTGACCGCTTATTTTTTATCCATTCTTTTGTCATTGTTTCATTGGACTCGAGAGTTGGTATGGATCGAATGATGAGACCAGCAATTAAAAAGGATATGATGTTAAACGAAAAAGCTGCCTTCGCCCCGAAAAGAAAAGAAACAACCCCACCACTAAGTGCCCCAACAATTAACACAAACCCCAATGAAACCTGTTCCCATGAATTTATCTCTTTAATATGTTCAGAACGGACAATTGCTGGGATACTAGATTTTCTTATTGGACCGTATAAGGCTTCGCCACTAGCAAGCAGGAACGAGCCAATATAGACAAGCCATAAATCGTCAGCTGTTTGGATAAATAAAAAAGAAACAGCAATCACTGCTCTTGAAAAATCAGTAAATAGTAACAAATTTTTTCTGCCACATTTTTCTGCCAATTTGTTACTGAAGGGAGCAAAAAAGAGGAAAGGAAGCATCCTTAAGGCCATTGTTATTCCAACTGACAAGCCAGAACCAGTTAAATTTAGAATTAATGCAAGCAAAGCTACTTGACTAAAGCGATCCCCAACTCCATTGATAATACCCGCAAAGAATAATTTTCTGTAGGAATTTTCCCTTTTTAAGGTCTGAAACATTTCTAAGTCCTCCTAATAACATTATCATCTAATTAGATAATTAACTAATTAGATGATAATAAAAAACGCTAAAAAAAGATAGAGTTATTATGAAAAAAAATAAAATCTCCTAATTTTGTAATGGAAGGTATTTCAGATATTATTGCTGACATTCAAGTTGAGCCACATTCCGGATGGAACTAAATTAGTGACAGTATATGAATCCAATTTGATAAAGAAAACTCGTCGACTGGCGAGCCGTTAGGCGAAGACAGAGTCAGAGACGTAGTTGCACTTATGACCTGTCCGAACAAGAATGGCTTCACAAATCGTTGATAGAATATTAGAATATGAACAGTGGGTATTATCTTACATATACGTAAATTTTCACCGCAGATTGAGAAATAGAGTGGTTTGAAAAAAGTCATGTGGTTAGTAAAAAAATTACGAAAGCACTTCGCCTAATTAGATAGTCTAAATGAGGGGAGATTTTTTCTGTTGAAAAAGGTTTACATCATCCACGAAAATAGTGAATGGACAGTACATTTAACGAAGCGCCTAGATGAGCTAGGAGTTCCATATGAAGAATGGCACCTCGATAGCGGCAGTCTGGATCTATCAAAAGAGCCGCCTGAAGGAGTTTTTTATAATCGAATGAGTGCATCCTCGCACACACGGGGGCATCGCTTTGCACCGGAATTTGCTGCACAGGTACTTGCTTGGCTTGAAGCTCATGGGCGAAAGGTATTTAATGGAACCCGTGCCCTTCAGCTAGAGGTTAGTAAGGTTGTTCAATACATTGAACTAAAAAAATATGGTATTCAAACACCAAGTACCATTGCTGCCGTAGGGAAAGGACAAATTCTAGAGGTTGCGAGTGAATTTGTAGGCAAACCTTTTATTACAAAACACAATCGTGCCGGAAAAGGACTGGGTGTTCAACTGTTTCAATCTTTAGATGGGTTAAGAAATTATGTAGAGGGGCCTGCATTCGAAGAACCAATTGACGGTATTACCTTAATCCAAGAGTACATCCAAGCACCTGAAAGCTTTATTACTCGCTGTGAATTTGTTGGCGGGAAATTCGTCTATGCCGTGCAAGTTGATACTTCTGAAGGTTTCCAATTATGTCCAGCAGATGCCTGCCAAATCGGCGATTTATTCTGTCCAGTGGGAGAGGATAGGGAAGAAAGGCCAAAGTTTGAAATCATTAATGGTTTTTCAGACCCAATCATTGAAAAATATGCACAGTTACTTGCTGCCAATAGTATCCAAGTTGCCGGTATCGAATTTATCCGAAATGCCGCAGGTGAAATTTATACTTATGATATTAATACAAATACAAACTATAATTCGGATGCTGAAGCCAAAGCAGGGAAATTTGGCATGCTTGAGCTAGCGAAGTTTTTGAAATCTGAACTTGATAAATCGTGAAGGTTATGAAAAATTTTATATATTCCATAAAAAGAGGCTGCTCCATCCGGATCAGCCTCTTTTTGATTATATGATTATTAAGCTTTTGCAGCTTGAATTTGTAGGTTGATTTTTACTTTTTCAGCTACAAGAACGCCACCAGTTTCAAGAGCTGCATTCCATACTAGGCCATAATCAGAGCGATTAATTGTACCATTTGCAGTGAAGCCAACTTTTTCATTTCCCCATGGATCTTTACCTTGACCCTCAAAGGTTACTGCAAATGTTTCTGGTTTTGTAGTTCCACGAAGTGTTAAATCACCTGTAACATTATATTCACCTTCGTCTGTTTTTTCAATGTTAGTAGCTTTGAATGTCATTGTTGGGTGATTTTCTACATCGAAAAAATCTGCAGAAACCAAGTGTCCATCACGATCTTTATTTCGAGTGTCAACACTTGCAGTATCAACTGAGAATTCAATAGTTGCAGTGGTTAAATCAGTTGGATCTGCTTCAATAGTAGCGTTGAAGCTATTGAAAGTACCTTTCACGTTTGCAATCATCATGTGACGAACAGAAAAATCTACACTGCTGTGTGATGCATCAAGAGCCCATTTTGTTTTTGTCATTTTATTTTCCTCCAATTTGTTTTGAATATATTTATCTTGAAATTGAAATAACTTAATTCAAGATAAATTATATGATGGATGTCACGATATTGTCAATTGTTTTTTTTTATAACTTCGAATTAATAAGTGATTTTTTTCAAAATTCTCATGATCGATATTTATCAGGAATTCTGATTATTAACATATGAGGGAAAAGAGGATAAAATTCTACAACAATAGGTAAAAATGAAAAAAACGCCAAATTGGCGTTTTTTGTCTATAAAACCATCTTGAAAATAGAAAAGGTGAATGGTAAAATGGGATTCGGTATAAAAATATATGAAAATGAAGTTTGCATAATAACTCAATAATAACATTAACACATAATTGCGGGATTGTCAACTTATTGAATAAAATTTTATCTGGGGAGTGGTTTCATGAGCGATTTACAAGGCAAGGATTGGAGATTGGAACAGCAAAGAGTCCATTCAGTTGTAAATGTAATTGAAGAAAAAGTAAAAAAAATAACACAAAATGCCGGTAAAGTGAGCTCAGACGTTCACGAGATACGCAAAACATTTTGGGATGATGTGACCGTCAATATGGAAGAACCGGATGATATCATTGAGACGGCAGCGAGTATTAAACAGCAGGCTGAATTTCTTTCTGAACGCGAGCGGACTCATAAACAATTAAACCATCATCTTAAAACGCTTGCTAGGTTAAAAAACTCCCCCTACTTTGGCCGAATTGACTTTTGGGAAAATGGGGAAAAGTCAGCAGAACAAGTGTATTTAGGGATTGCTTCGTTAATGGATGAACTGGATGAAAATTTCTTAATTTATGACTGGCGTGCACCCATATCCAGTCTTTATTATGACTATTCCCCAGGCCCTGCCGCATATCAAACCCTTGATGGGAATATCGAAGGGGAAATGGAATTAAAGCGACAATTTATTATTAAGGAATCGGAAATTAAAGGGATGTTTGATACTGGCGTTACGATTGGAGATGAAATGCTACAGGAAGTCCTTGGAACAAACGCCAGTATCCAAATGAAAAGTATCGTCGCCACGATTCAACGTGAGCAAAACCAAATTATCCGCAATGAGCGCAGCAAAGTACTTATTGTTCAGGGGGTCGCAGGCAGTGGTAAAACTTCAGCAGCATTGCAGCGAGTTGCCTATTTGCTCTATCGCCATCGAGATACGTTAAAATCGGAAAACATTATGCTTTTTTCTCCTAACCCATTATTTAATAGCTATGTGGCAACAGTTCTGCCTGAGTTAGGCGAAGAAAATATGCAGCAAGCTACTTTCATGGAATACTTAATCCGTCGTTTGGACCGTGAATTTGATGTCGAAGATTCATTCAATCAATTGGAGTACCTACTTAATGGGGAAGAAGCGGAAGAGTATTCAACTAGAGTTGCCGGCATTCTCTATAAGGGAAGTCTTGATTTTAAAAAAAACATCGATCAATATGTCTCGGATCTATCGAGACGCGGTCTAATGTTTAGGGATTTAACCTTTAGAGGGGATATGTTGATTTCAAAAAAGCAGATTCATGATTATTTTTATTCCTTGGAAACAAGTTATTCTATTCCTAACCGTATGCAGATTGTCAAGCAATGGTTATTAAAAGAACTAAAAAGGGCTGAGAAGCGGGAACGGACAAAAGGCTGGGTAGAGGAAGAAGTTCAATTCCTTGACAAAGAAGATTATTTAGAAGCATTCAAGAAGATGCAAGAAAAGAATCGCTTTACTGAAAATACATTTGATGATTTTGAGCAAGAACAACGGCTTCTCACCAAGATGGTAGTGAGAGAAAAATTCAAGCCATTATTTGCTAGGGTAAAAAGTTTGAAGTTCATCGATATACCGAGAATCTATCGCCAATTATTTGAACAAGAATTGGGAGATGCTAAAAGCCTGCCAACAAACTGGGACTCTATTTGCAGTCAAACATTGGATAGATTAAACAATATGGAAATTCTCTATGAAGATACCACTTCCTTTGTATACCTTCAGGACTTAATCGAAGGGCGGAAATCGAATACGGCGATTCGTCATATCTTTATTGATGAAGCTCAGGATTATTCGCCTTTTCAGTTTGCTTTTATTCAGATGCTTTTTCCATATAGTAAAATGACTCTGCTTGGGGACTTCAATCAAGCTATCTTTTCAGGTGCGACAGGATCAACGACGGTTTTAACGGATCTGGACATAGTAGGTGAGGAAGTTGAAACATTTCTCTTAACCAAAACCTATCGTTCTACAAAGGAAATTGTTGAGTTCACAAGCGAGCTGATTACTGACGGGGAAAAAATTGAACCATTTAACCGGAAAGGAAGGAAGCCTGTTATTGAACGAGTCGACCAGTGGAAGGTTAACCATCGCATTCTTGAAAAAATTAGTGAATATCAGAAAGAAGGGCATCGTACGATTGCGGTTATTTGTAGGACGGCAGAGGAAAGTAGACTTGTTTTTGAAAAACTTAAAAATGAAATATCGGTTCATATCATTGAAAAAGGGACGGTTTCATATGAAAAAGGTATCCTTGTGATTCCATCCTATCTCGCTAAAGGGATAGAATTTGATGCCGTTATCGTCTACGATTGCTCACAGTACAGAAGGGAACGTGAGCGGAAATTATTCTATACGGTCTGTACACGAGCTATGCATGAATTGCATATGTTTGCAACTGATGACCTAAGTCCGTTATTAGAAGCCGTTTCAACGGATAGGTATGCATTAAAATAGCTGCATAAAAAAGCTGCAGGATTCATAAGGAATCTTGCAGCTTTTGTTGATTCGAATATCTTATTTTTTCCATTGCTTTTGTACCTGTTCAAAAGCAAGGCGTAATATTTCCTCTTCAGATGTGTCCCGGTTGGTGATGACATTTGTCAAATAGCTTCTTCCTTCAAAAGTGATCGTTACTTCTACTTGTACCATATTAATTCAAACACCTTTCTTTATTAATGAAATAATTGTAGAACCAAATTTCCACAACGCTTTATAATATCCAAGAAATAGAGTTAGTATGACGATTATTATTCGACATTTCTTTTTTATCCCTGATGGTAGATGAATCATTAATAATTAGGAAAAAAAACTTCCAAAACGGAAGTTTTTTAAATTTCTATTGCCATAAATTCTTCTGCAAACAATTGAACTTGATTTTTGTCTAGTTTGTTCTTTTTCAGAAATGATTCTGCAAAGACAAGATGGGCTTGAATCGAAACATTTCTTTTTAATTCACGAATTGACACATCACCATTCAATAATTGAATGGCTTTTTCTCTGATGTCTTGATTCTTAGAAGATTTGTAAAGAAGGTAAGCAAGACAGGTAACTTTGTCCACATCAAACACTCCCTATTAATCAAGAATCGCACTTTTTATTACTAATTCGCTATAAACTAGGTATTTCCTGCTATTTTTCTGGAAATTTTCAAAAAAATTTGACAATTAAGAATGAATTATGGACTGATAAATAAATGAATCTTCTAAATGGTTGCGATATTAAGGATAACTTACTGAAAAACGTAAATAAAATTTCCAGAGAAACCGGAATGATTTGTTGAATATTGCTTATTTGTTGCGATTTTTATATAATATGAAAGGGATTGAAGACAAACGGTTACAATAGGAAATTCTACCCTTTCGTCCCAATCGGGATGGGAGGTTTTTTATTTAGCTATTATGAAAGAAACCTTATACATATGATTTAGGAGGAACCGAAATGAAACAGGCTTTAATTAAAGAGTTGTATAGAAATACGGAAAATTTTGTTGAACAAAAGGTACATTTATCAGGATGGATTCGTACCATCCGAGATTCCAAAACGTTTGGTTTCATTGAATTAAATGATGGTAGCTTCTTTAAAGGTGTTCAAATTGTCTTTGATGAGCAGTTGGTGAATTTCAAAGATATTACCAAGCTGCCAATCAGCTCAACGATTAAAGTTGAGGGAGATTTTATTCATACGCCTCAGGCCAAGCAACCATTTGAAATCAAAGCAACGAACATTGTTATTGAAGGAATATCAAATGTGGATTACCCGCTACAAAAGAAAAAACATTCCTTCGAGTATTTAAGGACAATCGCACATTTAAGACCAAGAACCAATACATTCTCAGCAGTTTTTCGTGTTAGATCGCTTGCTTCGTATGCTATTCATAAATTTTTCCAAGAAAAAGGATTTGTTTATGTTCATTCACCTATTATCACCGGCAGTGACACAGAAGGTGCAGGGGAAATGTTCCGTGTGACAACATTAGATATGGACAATCTTCCTAAAAATGAAGACGGAAAAACTGATTTAACTAAGGATTTCTTTAACAAAGAAACAAACTTAACTGTCAGTGGACAACTTTCTGCTGAGGCATTTGCGCTTGCATTTCGAAATGTTTATACCTTCGGACCGACCTTTAGAGCAGAAAACTCGAACACGGCAAGACATGCGGCAGAATTTTGGATGATTGAACCTGAACTGGCATTTGCTGAGCTTCCAGACATCATGGATCTTGCTGAAGAAATGGTGAAATATGTAATAGGGTATGTACTTGAACAAGCTCCTGAGGAAATGAATTTCTTTAACAGCTTTATTGAAAAAGGATTGCTAGATCGCCTTAATAAAGCCCATACAGCTAACTTCGGCCGTGTGACTTATTCGGAAGCAATCGAATTATTAATGAAGTCCGGGGAAGCCTTTGCCTATCCTGTTGAATGGGGTCTTGATCTACAAACAGAGCATGAACGTTATTTATGTGAAAAGGTTTTTGAAAGGCCTGTTTTTGTTACCGATTATCCTAAGGAAATCAAAGCTTTCTATATGCGCTTAAATGAGGATAACAAAACTGTTGCCGCAACCGACCTCCTAGTACCAGGAATTGGTGAACTAATCGGCGGCAGCCAGCGTGAGGAACGTGAAGAAATATTAGCTGGAAAAATCAAAGACTTGGGTATGTCTGAGGAAGATTATTGGTGGTACCTGGAATTAAGAAAATACGGTGGTACGAAGCATTCAGGCTATGGTCTAGGTTTCGAACGCTTAATTATGTACTTAACAGGAATGTCCAACATCAGAGACGTCATTCCATTCCCAAGAACGACTGGAAATGCCGAATTTTAGAGGTTGATAAAAGGAGACCAATTCAATGAATCGGTCTCCTTCTTTTGTTGGTTCTTAATTTTTATAAATTTTGTAATTCTTCCTCGAAATAAAAGGTACCTGGGTGTTCTTTAACGATATATGAATACCTCTTCATATTTTTTACATATTGCCATTTTAATATCGTAACAACCTCACCCGTTTGTTTAATGTTGACAGTCTGCCCACAACTGTAGCGGTTATTTGAGTTTTTCAATTTTAACACCCCTTTTATAATCCATTTTAAGTATAACACAAATGAATGAAATCTATTGTAACTTCATGTAATCAGAGTTATTTAGGATATAAAAAAGCCCGTACCTTTCCTTTATTATGCAACTATGGTATTCTTTATAAAAGTGAGGTGTCGTTTTGACAAATTATAAAGCAAAAAAGAGTAACCTCAAAGAATTACTCTCAAAAAGAGGAATGGACTTGGAGAGTTTGGAAAGGAATACAAATATTCCTAGGAGTCAACTTGATGACTACTTGTCCAAGAGAATTATGAACTTAAATAATGCGATGACAATTTCTAAAGAGTTAAATTGCCGGATTGAAGATTTATATGTTTGGACAGCCGAGGAAGCATAAACTTAAAAAACAGACTCCATTGTTGAGTCTGTTTTTTTGTTTATTCAGGATCTATATTAATTATTTTAATTTTTTATAAATAAACTTAATTAATTACTTTAATTTTTAATAAAAGTAATGTATGATATGGTTAAAGAAGGAAAGGAGAGAAATATGTCTTATCCACTTATTACAAATTGCCCAGTTTGCAGCAAACAATTAACGATTACCAAGCTAGAGTGCGCTCAATGTCATACGGTAGTGGAAAATAAATTTCAATTAACAAAACTTGCGTCACTTGCCCAGGAACAGCTTCACTTTATTGAAATTTTCCTCAAATGCCGTGGAAATATAAAGGAGGTTGAAAAGGAATTAGGAATTTCTTACCCAACTGTTCGGGGAAAATTGGACGACATTATTTCTTCGCTTGGTTACACAACGAGCAAGAAAATAGAAATCGATAAGAAAAAGGTCGTTTTGATGCTAGAAAAAGGTGAAATTACCGCTGAAGAAGCCATTCAATTATTAAAAGAGGGGGAATCTTAAATGAAAGAAGAAATTTCAAGAGTGTTAACAATGGTTGAAGAAGGCAAGCTGGATAAGGAAAAAGCTACAGAATTAATCAATGTATTGCAGAGGAAAGATCAACCGATTCCACTTAAGAAGGAAACCTCCTACTTAAATAAAATGTTGAAAATCCGTGTTACCTCGGAACAAGGCGACAATGTAAATGTGAATTTACCGATAAAATTAATTAAGGCTGTATTAAAAGTGGGAACGGGTATCGCTGAAAGAATTCCTGAAGCGGAAAAGTATGTTAAGGACATTAATGTCGACTTGTTAATTGAGGCTATTGAAAATGAAGTAGATGGACAAATTGTTGATATTACCTCGGCAAATGGAGATAAAGTATTTGTGGTGATTGAATAAACTTATGCTCAAAGTCCATGTGAAACTAAAAGATAAAAAGTTTACCGTTCCTATTCCCTATCCAGTTTTAAATGTTTTTGGCAGTGTTATTTCTTCGAAAAGGATAATTAAATTTATTAATACGGCCATTGAAAAGAAAGGGAAAAAATTTGTATTACCCCGAATTGATATAAAAGACCTAAAACCTTTGCTTCGGGCACTATTAGAAAATAAAGGTTTGCTATTGGTTGAGACAAAATTAAAGGACGGTACAGAAGTCACGGTTAAGTTATGAAGTATTATTTCCGATTTAGAAATGATGCTTTTTTTTACTTAAAGCAAAAGCACGCAAATGGTTGCGTGCTTTTGTTCTGTTAATTATTCAAATCACAATCTTCTAATCGGATTATCTTTGTTTTCTTAGTGAATTTATATCCAAGCCATAAAATAAGGAATAATGGCAGTCCGATATAGGATACAAGAACACCATTCCAGTCAATATGGTTACCAATAAAGGCTGAATAGTTTTGACCTAAAACAACAAATCCACAAACAGCAAAAGCGAAAATTGGCCCGAATGGGAATAACTTTGCTTTAAACGGTAACAGGCTAATATCCTTACCTTGAGCAACAAAGGCTTTACGGAAGCGATAGTGACAAATCGCGATTCCGAGCCAAGCGATAAAGCCAGACATACCTGAAGCATTTAATAACCAAACGTATACCGTACCGTCTCCAAAGAATGAAGCAAGAAAGGCTAGTGATCCTACCAAAGTGGTTGCAATTAGTGCATTTACTGGAATACGATTTTTATTTAATTTACCAAGAAATTTTGGTGCTTTACCTTCTCGTGCCAAATCCCAAAGCATCCGTGTCGAGGCATACATTCCGGAATTACCCGCTGATAATACCGCAGTTAAAATAACGGCATTCATAACCGAAGCGGCAAAAGCAATCCCTGCTTTTTGAAAAACAAGAGTAAATGGTGAGACTGTAACATCTCCATTGGCTAAATTTCCATTCGTATAAGGGATGAGCAGTCCAATAACAAGAATGGCTAATACATAGAATAATAAAATTCGCCAGAATACTTGTTTTACTGCACGGGGAATTGCTTTTGCAGGATCATCTGTTTCCCCAGCGGCAACCCCTAAAAGTTCAGTCCCTTGGAAGGAGAAGCCTGCAGCCATAAAGATGCCCAGCATCGACATAAAGCCACCATGGAAAGGGGCATCCCCGATTGTGAAGTTTTTAAAGCCAATAAAGTCGTCGCCCATAATTCCAAAAATCATCAATGTTCCGGTTACGATAAAGATAATTACAGTAACTACTTTAATTAAGGAGAACCAATATTCCGCTTCCCCAAACCCTTTTACTGACAAATAATTTAATAGGAACATAATAACTAAAAAGACTGCACTCCATAGAATGGAGGGTGTATGTGGAAACCAAAATTTCATAATCATTGTCACCGCTGAGAGTTCAGCAGCAATCGTAATGGCCCAGTTATACCAATAATTCCAACCAAGTGCAAAGCCGAGTGCAGGATCAACAAATTTTGTTGCATACGTGCTAAAGCTTCCAGCAACCGGCATGTACGCACCCATTTCTGCTAAGCTTTGCATTAAAAAGTAAACCATTACACCAATAATTAGATAAGAAAGAATAGCGCCCCCGGGACCTGCAGAATGAATAGCTCCACCGCTTGCAAGAAATAGACCAGTACCAATAGTTCCGCCGAGAGAAATCATTGTTAAGTGACGTGATTTCAAGCTACGTCTTAATTGATTTGTATCTTCTGTAGGTGTATCGACTTTAGTATTAACATCATCTTTAAGTGCTCTAGCTGTTTGCATTGTCATGACTCCTTTTTTTTATTTGGAAGGAGTTATTTGGAATAAAAAATGCCATCGAAGTAGAATCGATGGCATTGTCAATACCCCGCATCATACCTTCCGAAAGATAGCTCAACACGTAAGACTGGTAGGGTCATACGTGACAGTTCTGTTCCTATTCGGAGACAGCCCCAGCATGATTTTCATGAGATGAAAATCATGCTTCGGCAGCTTTTCCTTTCCAACGGAGTCAGGGATGTCTCTTGCATCTCGTCCGATGTACTAATAAAAACTGCGACCTCTACCTCATCGGTTTGATGAGGATTTATCATATGAATTTTAATATATTACTAAAGTATAAATATTATTTTGAAATTGTCAATAGAAAAATTGCCGGATTTTTAAATACTATTGTGAAAAAACTATCATTTTACAATGAATGTGAGAATCGTTATGATTTATTAAATAAAATAGTGCTGGTATTGGAGGGAACATTATGCAGCTAGTGGGAATGATTACAGGTTCTCTTATTATTGTGATGTCATTTAACCTTTTCTTAATTCCTCATGAGGTGTTAAGCAGCGGTATGAGCGGAATTTCTATGATTTTAGGAATGATTACCCCCGTTAATACAGGCTTGGCCAACTTCCTGTTGAACTTTCCTTTATTAATTTTGGGGTATAAGATGCTAGGGAAAAAGTTCGTCATGAATTCCATCTTTTCGGTGCTAATCATTTCATTGGGGCTTTATATAGTTCCAGTATTTCCAATTGCTAAGGATACGATTCTTTCCTCCATATTTGGCGGGGCTTTAACAGGGCTTGGTGTAGGAATCGTGTTTCGTTGTTCAGGATCCACAGGAGGATTCGATATAATTGGAATGATAGTTGCAAGAAAAAAGGATTTTCCCATTGGTGTATTGCTCTCAGGGATGAATGCCGTTGTCATCGTCATAAGTGGATTTTTGTTTAATTGGGATACTGCACTGAATACATTGGTATCTATCTATGTCACCGGTAAAGTGGTGGATGCCATTTATACCGATCATGCAAAGTTAACTCTTATGATTATTACAGAAAAGGGTCAAGAAATGCGAGAACATTTACTGACCAACTTGTATCGGGGACTGACGATTATGGATGGTGTTGGTGGCTATTCAAATGATAAACGAAATGTTTTAATTACGGTAATTTCTAGATATGAACTGAATGAGGTAAAAAACCTTATATCTGAAGTGGATCCAACTGCATTCGTGAATATTACAGAAACAATTGAGGTTATGGGTCTGTTTCATAGGCCGAGCCCCTAATAACAAAAAGGCTTGCACAAATAAAAAGTGCAGGCCTTTTTCAAATTGTTGTCTAGCTTATGAATTTTTCCTGTTCTTAACCCATTCCATCAAGACACGGATAACTTCTTTTAGTTCTTTACCAACAGGAGTTAATTCATATACGACTTTTTTAGGACAAGTATTCAAAATATTTTTGACAATCAACCCCTCACGTTCTAAGTCACGCAAACGTTCTGTTAATAGCCGATCTGAAATTCCCGGAATAGAGGAAACGATTTCATGGTATCGTTTCGGACCATCAAGCAGAGAATAAATAACAGCTCCCATCCATCTCTTACCGATAAATTCGATGGCACTGTGAAAATTGGTGCATATTTGTTGTATTTCTCTTTTATCTTTAGATAAACAATTGTCGGTCATATGCAATTACCTCTTTTAAACTATTCTTTTCTAATCTAATAATAACATATCCAAAATACTTGACCAAATGGACTTACTAATAGTAAGATTGCTTTGTTCTTACTTTTAGTAAGTTAATAAATCCTAGGAGGCAGTCACCATGCAAACGGTATTATCTAAAAGTTTATCTGAAGTGATTAATGAACGTCACTCCGTCAGAAAATATGATTCAACTTATAAAATTTCACAAGATGAAATTAAAGAAATTCTTAAAGAAGCAACAAAAGCTCCATCATCTAGCAATCTCCAGCCTTGGCGCTTTATTGTAATCCAAGACCAAGATGTAAAAAAAGAACTGAGAGCGATTGCAAACAATCAAGAACAGGTTGAAACAGCATCTGCTGTGATTGCAGTTCTTGGAGATAAAGAAATGTATAAAAATGTAGAGAAAATATATCGCGGTGCTCATGAAGCAGGATTTATGGACGAAGCAAATATGCAGCGTTTAATTGAGAGTACCAATAGGACGTATCCATATGCACCGGAAGAAATCAGGAAAAATATTGCTTCTTTTGATGCAGGGCTTATTTCCATGCAATTGATGTTGATTGCAAAGGATAGGGGTTATGACACAGTTCCAATGGGCGGTTTTAATAAGGAACAATTTATCCAGAAATTTGATGTTCCAGATCGCCTTTTCCCTATTGTGTTAATTTCCTTGGGGAAGGCGGCTGAACCTGCTTTCAATACGACTAGATTACCATTAGAAGATGTTTTGATTGATTATATCTAACAAAAATAACCCCAATCTTTTGGGGTTAGATTGTCGAGAAAGGGTATATTTCTCGGCAATTTTTTAATGATGAATTGGCCTGCTAACTGGCCTGTTGATTTCCGCTCTGGGCACTCGCTTTCCGCGGGGAGGTTCGGGAGCCTCCTCGGCTCCTTTGGACCCTGCGGGGTCTCCCGTGACCTCTCTATCCCCCAGGAGTCGAGTACCCTCCGCTCCAATCAACAGGGTGGCAAATCAACCTAAAGAATTGCAACACACTTTTTCTAACCTGGCTAAGTGTGTCGCAATCTTTTTTATATTTTGGCAAGTTGCAGTAAGGAGAGCCTGTTCAATTGCATTCTTTAATCCCCGTAACCGGCAGTAGCGAAGCCCATACAGATCTTTTGAGTCTACGAAGCTTCACTCAATTTTTTCCATTCTAAATTTATAAAGCAAAAAAGATCATTTTAAACAAAATTAGGGGATCAGATGGGCGGCCGTTATCATCACTATAATAAGGGAGAACTTTTTCAAGAAGAAACGAAAAATCAATATATTTATCAATCAAACGAAGGAGGTGCTCGTCTGGAACTAATTCATCAATAGAAACAAATTCATATTCACTTTGGGAAGATTCTCTTGGTTTAAACATAGATTTCACCACTTATTTTTTTATTTTTTTTGGTTGTGTGAGGACATTATTGAATTTGCACCTGTTGATTGGAGCGGAAGGAGCGAGACTCCTGCGGGAGTACGGGGCAGGGGATACCCCGCAGGCGCGCTAGCGACGAGGAGGCTCCCCGGCACGCCCGCGGAAAGCGAAGCGCCTGGAGCGCAAATCAACAGACATGTTGCATTAAATTTATAATGAATTAACGCGGTGAAATGTTAAAGCTACATAAAAAAATAAAGACTGTCGAAGGTTTTTCGGCAGCCTAACCCCAATCTTTTGGGGTTATTTTTGTTTAATTAGTTTTGAAGGCAGTAATATATTTATAAAAATAATTAACAAAATATTGAAAAACTTGCTATACTAAATGAATAAAACAAAGTGAACTGGAGATAAACCGATGTAAAAACCTTTACTTTTATACAAAAAAATTGAATAAAAAGTGAGGGTGTTTTATGTTCAATATTGTCGGAAGACCCAGTTCTTTCCGGTTTCTTTGGTTTGGGCAAATGTTTGCCAACTTAGGGGATATTTTATATATCGTCTGTTTAATAAAGTTGATTTTTGAGGCGACAGAGTCCGTTACCTATATGTCACTAGTTCCTTTTTTTAATACCTTTTCCGCCTTGATTAGCGGTTTATTAGCACCATTGGTCATTAATAAATACAGACTCAAGTCAATCTTGTTTTTTTCGCAAAGTGGTAAGTCATTATTGCTACTCGTATTATGCTTAAGTTCTGCAACGATTGAAGCGGGAGGTTTGATTTGGGTTTATTTGCTTATTTGTCTTATTTCTTTTTTAGATGGGTGGGCGTCGCCAGCTCGAAATGCACTTGTCCCTAGTCTGGTGGAAGAGAGTAAGCTAGTAAAAACCAATAGTTTACTGTCTATTTCCGATCAGATTGTCCAACTTATTGCCTGGCCAATCGGCAGCATTCTGTTAGTCTCCTTAGGGGCAGGAAAAATTCTTTGGTTAACCTTTAGCTTGTACTTTATTTCTACAGTATTAATGGGGTTAATTGAACCGACTGCTCATTTATCAGGTCGAGAAACCCAAACTCGTATGGATGCTTTAAAAGAGGGCTGGAGGATGTTATGGAATTCAAAGCAGCTTCGGACAATCAGTTTTATGAATATCCTTGAAACTTTTGCTAATGGCGTATGGATTGCTGCCATCTTGTTTGTTTATGTCTCAGAAGTATTAAATAAAGGGGAGAACTGGTGGGGATTTATTAATGGCTCCTTTTTTGCCGGAATGCTGTTAGCTGGACTGCTGATTTATCGTTTTTCCTACCTTTTAGAAAGAAATTTAGGGAAAACGATTCTTTTGTCAACCTTTAGTTTAATTGCGATTACCTTTATGTTCGGGACTACTTCCAATTCGTGGTTTGCCCTTTTCGTCTCCTTTTTGTTTGGACTGCCGCAAATGGCACGGGATGTAGCGGAGACAACGATTATTCAAAAAAACGATAGGGAGCAGCTTCTAGCTAAAGTCTATTCAGCCCGTGGGACATTAATTTTTGGTACATTCGGGATTTCCTCGCTCGTGATGGGCTGGATTACTGATGAATTTGGAGTGCGAACGACATTTAGAGTGGCGACATTCCTTTTTATTTGTTCTTTTTTTGTCGCACTTAGGGGCAGAAGGTATCTGTTTGGGGAAACAATTTCTAAAAGTAATTAATTTTAAAGGGAAACTACTTGATGGTTTCCCTTTTTTCAAGGAAAATAACACTATATCGGTATGAAAAAGGAGCGGTTGTTCTGTTTATTCAATTTACGAAACAACAAAAAGACAGTATGATAACCGAAATTCAACGTTTTTTCTATGAAGAAAGAGATGAGGAGATTGGCTTGATTGCTGCTGAAAATGCATATGAGTTTTTTAAAAATCAATTAGGACCACACTTTTACAATGAAGCGATAAGGGACGCTCGCAAAATAATGGAGCAAAGAAATGCTGCAATGGAAGAGGATCTTTTTTCATTGGAAAAGAAATTGAAGTAAGAAGGGAATTGTTCAATGCGACCGATCATATTAGGCATCTTTGCTGCTTTCTTTTTTGCCTTTACCTTTATATTAAACAGATCGATGGATTTAGCGGGTGGCAGCTGGATTTGGAGTGCATCATTACGCTATTTCTTTATGGTTCCTTTTCTTTTTATCATCGTAATCGGACGAAAAAATTTAAATTCATTGCTTTTTGAAATGAAAAGTAGCCCGATAGCGTGGCTCGTATGGAGCTCAATTGGTTTTGGGTTGTTTTATGCTCCTATATGTTTTTCTGCGGCCTATGCACCTGGGTGGTTAATCGCCGCCACTTGGCAAATAACGATTATCTCCGGATCACTTCTTGCTCCACTTTTTTACGAAAAGGTTATGACTGAAAAGGGGCCCATTCAATTAAAAGGAAAAATTCCTTTTAAAGGTATGGCTATGTCATCAATCATTCTGCTAGGAATCATCTTGATGCAATGGCAGCAAGCCAATCATTTATCGATTGCTGACATCTCTCTAGGTGTGCTTCCTGTTATCATAGCATCATTTGCTTATCCGCTGGGAAATCGTAAAATGATGGATCTATGTGGGGGCCGTCTCGATGTTTTTCAACGAGTTTTAGGAATGACGTTAGCGAGTTTGCCTTTTTGGTTTGTTTTATCCATATACGGATTACTAACTGTGGGACCACCTAGTATAGGGCAATCCATCCAATCCAGTCTGGTTGCCATTTCTTCAGGTGTCATCGCAACCATACTCTTCTTTCATGCTACAGATCTTGTAAGAGGGGATATGAAAAAATTAGCTGCAGTTGAAGCAACTCAATCGATGGAAGTGTTATTTGCGGTTATTGGTGAATTGTTCCTTTTAAATTCCTTATTCCCGAATGCTTTATCGTGGAGTGGCATGGGATTAGTAATGGTTGGTATGGTGTTGCATAGCTATATTTCACACAAAAGTGCTCCAGCCACGATTTCCATATCAATAACTAACAACAGAATAAGCTCATAAAAATATTGAATCCTTATCAATCTTCGTTGATAAGGATTTTTACTTTATCCAATAAGAAAGGGGGTTAATTTTTCAATGGCTTCCTGTAAAATTACAGCATTTTTCATATACATCGCTTTTGATTTATCACATTCGGTTTCAAGTGAAAATATTTCTAAATCAGCTTGGGTTTTTTTTAGTGTCGCCATTAAGAGAGGGCGTTGAGCTGCTTCAGGTACTTGGATTTTATCATCATAAAGATCAACGGTTACTCCCCCATATGAATCTACTTGCCCAAGAAAAACATTATCAAGGGTAACTCCTAATTTTTCTAACTCAGTATAGAGCCAGCCTCTTCCTTTTCCAGCACACCTTAATGGTTCATCCATGATATTTCCATCCATAATAACGGTTTGAGGCTCTCTCTCTTTCCCCATTTTCATTTGCAAATCTTTTGGTGTAAGCGGCCGGTTTTCCTTTTTTAATAAGGCACTTAGATTTCCTCGCGGTTCCAAAACAGCAAATTCAACGTCTGTGAATTGGAAAATATCCTTTGCGCGAAGCAGAGCCGAAAGTTCGTCAATCGTATATTTTTCCTTTTTTAAATTGTTCTCTAATATTTTCCCATCTTTTATAACGACAGTGCCTTTTCCTTCAACGAAATCACTGAATTTTTTGCTTTTTATTGATAAAAAGTTCACCAAAAAAGTAATAAATCCAAATACGATAATAGCCAGGGCACCATGATACAAGTTAGACTCAAGTCCTGTAACTACTTCACCGGCAATACTTCCAATTGTAATTCCTGCAACGTACTCAAAGAAAGAGAGTTCTGAGATTTGTTTCTTTCCAAGTATTTTTGTTGTAATAAATAAGAGCAGCAAAAAAATCAACGACCGAGTAATAATAAAAACCCAACCTGGCATTATTTTTCACCTCAAATCATTATGAACCTTTATACTGCGGTTCCTGACGTTCAAGTTCTAAAACACGGTATTGTAGGTCTTTTTTAACATTAGCAATCGTTAATGCTGTTTCATGGAATACGGCCTTTGCTTCCTCCTCAAGAGAATTTAAGGCGAGGGAGGATAACTGTGCTTCAATTCCTTTTATTGTAGAAAGACATTGCATTACATTTGAAGCGACTGTCACATGGCAGACTTCCTTTCATTAAGTGATACGGAAATTTGTTGATGAAATGAAAAATGGGTTGGCAGAATCGCCAACCTATTCTAACCATTATTGGTTGTATTGTGGTTCTTCAGCTAAAATTTCTTGTAGACGTGGCTCAACGCTGTCAAGAACTGTTTGAGTTTGTTGTGCTGCCTGCTGATAAATTTGTTTGGCATTTTGATTATCAGTTGCGAGTGCAAAGGTTTCAAAACTTGCCTGGGCACTTTTTAAGCCAGCTAATGCTTGTTTTACTTGTGTTCCTACAGTCATCTAAAACTCCTTCTTTCTTATTAAGATTTCAATACAAAAGTAGTATGCCAAAATAATGAATGCATATGTATTTTAAATAAGTTTCGTGTAAAAACTTTTTCCAATCAGTTGGAAACTCCCGAGAAATTAGCAGCCGTGAAATAAAAACTGTTGAGGGATCTAATAGGAAGTGGAACTTTTACTTCGAATTTTCGTAGAATAATTTAAATATTGGCAATTATAAGGTAAAATAGAAATCATAAGAAGATGTATCATACATAAAGGAGAGATAATTTTTGATCTTATTTAAAAGAAAAGAAGTAGCTGATGATCATCATGTCAAATTAGTTGCCTATACCATAATTTTATACATAAGCAGTTTGTTTGTTCCTTTTGTAGTGGTGGCATCCTTTCAGAGTCTGGTTTACTATTCAAGGTCCCAATGGTTTTTTTCGACTCCATTATCCGCTTATATAACGTTTATGTGTGGAATGTTGTTTATCGCAGTTGTATTTACTTTTTATTTAATTTTTAGAGAGCGCTGGGAAGGGCGTGCTTTAAAATGGATAACAGGGATATTATTGATTGCAAGTATTCCAGCATTTGCCTTGAGCTTAACGAATTACTATTATTTGGATGAAGAAGGTATCCATTATAATGCTTTGACAAGCTTAAAGGAAACTGAATATAAATGGGATGAAATAACAAAAGTTCATGTCGTTTATCGAAACCACCAAGGCACCACTGGTTTATTTCAATATAAATTTGAGAAAGGGGATGGCGGTAAAGTAACCCTTCTGTATAATGATTACCTGAGGGATCATAGATGGAAAATTGAGGATAAAATAAAAGAAAACCATATTCCTGTGAAGGACAATTATAATAATCCAATTGTGGATTAACAGCCAATGGCGATTTTTTATGATCCATCTTCAAAATTCACAGTTTTGTAACAAGTTTTGGGTAAATTCGAAATATTCCGTGTTACAATAAGGTTATAAAAGATAATATTCAAGTTAACATCTTAGGAGGCTCAACCATAAGTGTTCGTTCCGTTAGTGAACGAGTAGTAAGGTTATTCCTTTACAATCATTCGGTAGGTGGAGCGATGTAACAGCTACATTGGAAAGGCATAAATCCAAAACAAAATCCTCTCATAGTGGTAGTTGTGTTTTCAAGAGTATTCACTATCAAAGGAATAAGTTGAGGATTTATAGATTATTACATCTGATACAAGAATAATTTTGTTTCGATGTAATCAATCAAAACCCTAACCCAAATAGCTACATTGCCAAGAAGCTGCAAATCCAAATGATGGAGTAAGAGTCTCAATTGGTTTCAAATCAAAGATTTGTTTCTTTTAGGAATTTGAATTCCATTAAATCACATGTGAATTAATTCCTTAAACGGAACAAACACACATCAGTGGATTTTTCAAGGTTTCCCTTTTAGATTGTTATTTGACTAAAAAGGAAACGGATTTTGATTATTAAATTGGCTGATGTCATGGTTGGGTCCCCTAAGATGTTATTACCACTAAGGAGTTACTTCAGAAAAGAGGTAGCTTCTTTTTATTTTTTTAATGAAGTTCATTCTTCCTTGCTATTCAAAAGAAGATAATAATACAAACAGTTTCCTGACAACAGGGCAGTTTCTCTTTCTAAGCAATTAAAAAAAGCATAATATTATTAATCAAGTCCGAGGTTCGTTATAATGTAATTAGAAGTTTATATTGAAAGGGGCCAGATAATGACAGGAACACAAGAATTAACTCTGATCGAACAGCAGGAAGCAATCATGGCAAAAATTCAGCATCGCAGATTGACGAAACGAAAGATTTTTCAACGGGTACTATTAATAACAATAGGTGCCATGCTAATGGCAGTGGGACTCGAAATATTTCTCGTTCCCAATAATGTTATTGATGGCGGGATTACCGGTATTTCCATCATGCTTTCCTATATTACGGGATGGAAACTAGGAATTTTCCTTTTTATCCTTAATATTCCTTTTTTCTTCATTGGTTACAAGCAAATCGGAAAAACATTCGCTCTATCTACCCTTTATGGTATTATCGTTCTTTCGATCGGTACTACTTTACTCCATCCAGTTCCAGCCTTTACTCAAGATATACTCCTTGCAACCGTATTCGGTGGAATTGTCCTCGGAATTGGTGTCGGAATGGTCATTCGATATGGCGGCTCCTTAGATGGAACTGAAATTCTTGCCATTCTTTTTAATAATAAACTTCCTTTTTCCGTTGGGGAAATCATCATGTTTTTTAATCTCTTTATTCTAGGGTGTGCCGGTTTTGTTTTTACATGGGACCGGGCGATGTATTCGTTAATTGCCTATTTTGTCGCTTACAAAACGATTGATATCACCATTACAGGCCTTGATGAATCCAAATCAGTTTGGATTATTAGTGACAATGCCAAACAAATTGGCGATGCCATTATGAATCGTCTTGGTCGAGGCGTAACGTATATTAATGGCGAAGGAGCCTATTCAGGTGATAATAAAAAAGTAATATTTTGCGTTATCAATCGTCTTGAAGAAGCAAAATTGAAGGAAATCGTTACCGAAAATGACGATAGTGCCTTTTTAGCGGTTGCGGATATCGCAGAAGTTCGTGGAGGAAGATTTAAGAAAAGAGACATTCATTAAAGCTGGCAAAATTTTGCTGGCTTTTTTTATTTTGCCGGATTTAGGGTTGTTTTTTTTGATATTAAAGTGATATCATAATGATGAGAGATGGAAAAAATAACTAAATGGAGAGTGGTTGGTTTGAACGAGAAAAATATAGGCAAGATAAATGGTTTCTTGGGGTTATTGCTATTACTTTTATGTGCGGCAATGACTGTCATCAGTTTTAATCAATTTGTACTAAGTGAAAACTTTATTTGGTTATTATCAGCAATTTTGTGTGCTTTAATCACAATTCTGCTCCTTTCAGGTTTAACAATTATTCAGCCTAATCAAGCAAAAGTATTTACATTATTCGGCAGTTATCTAGGTGTAATTAAGCATGAAGGCTTTTGGTTGACATTACCTTTAACTATTAGAAAAACGGTCTCACTTCGGGTTATTAATTTTAATAGTGATAAGTTAAAGGTAAATGACTTAGAAGGAAATCCGATTGAAATTGCAGCTGTTGTGGTTTATAAAGTGTCTGATACTGCCAAAGCGGTTTTCGGGGTGGAAGATTATAAAGAGTTTGTCCATACACAAAGTGAAACAGGATTGCGACATATTGCCAGTCAGTACCCCTATGATAACTTTAACAATGACTATGAAATTTCATTAAGGCAGCATTCAGATGAGGTAGGAGATGAGTTAACGAAGGATTTGCAAACAAGACTGGGTTTGGCCGGTGTGGAAATTATCGAAGCAAGGATAATGCACCTAGCCTATTCAAGTGAAATTGCTCATGCGATGCTTCAGAGACAACAGGCGAAGGCGGTGTTGGCAGCACGGAAGGTAATTGTTGAAGGGGCTGTTTCTATGGTGAAATCAGCCATTGATCAGTTAAGTACGGAAGGGATTGTCGAATTGGATGAAGAAAAGAAAGCTCAAATGGTCAATAATTTAATGGTTGCATTAGTTTCTGAAAAGGGTAGCCAACCAGTGATTAATACAGGAACAATTTACTAAGGTTGTGGTTTGATGGCTGAAAAAAAGCGATTTTTATTGCGTATTGACCAGCAATCCTACGATGCAGTAGAAAAATGGGCAAATGATGAATTTCGTAGCATCAATGCGCAAATCGAATTGATAATTAAAAAAGCACTTAAAGAGGCAGGAAGACTAAAAAAACAAACTCAAGGTGAAACTAGTGACGAAAATTAACCGTTTGTTGAAATTGGGCAATTTAATTTAACGTATTTTATGTCGTTTCATAGCGAAAAAATGGTTGATTCTTCATCATCTTTTGTCGTACCTTGCGCTTGCCTTGGAAATAAGTTTTGCAAAAAATGAAATATTTCCTAAAAAGATGGCAGAATCTCTGCCATCTTTTTCAACCTCAAAATAAAAGCTCGTATACTTCATTCAATTCATAGGCTCTTTTTTCGTCTTGTTCTTCTTTTGCATATCTAATTTCGTTTGGGAGGATTTTATTTAAAAAATGAATTTCTCTTTGGTTCAAATCTCGGACAAAAGATCCCTCGGATGTATAATGGCCATCCGACAATTTATAAAATAATCGCCTGCCATCTGAATGTTCATCAGTATAATTTGATAAAATTTCCCTAAGGTATCCTAACGTTTTATCCATTTTCATCACCCAACCTTTCAGCTATATTTTTTAACGGAATTTTTTTTATATGCGCTCAAGCAATATGTTTAGATGGTTAAACTAGGCGAAAGGGGAAAGATAGGAAATACTAGACAAAAAAGCAAGTATGAAGTCATACTTGCTTAGCAAAAGAAGAACAAGAAGCTGATAAATGGAAGAATTCAGACTGGAAATCGTCTTATACCCGAGAAACCGTACCCGTACCTATCATCCATTACACCTTTGAACAGGTAATTATTCGATAGCTTAAATAATCCTGATACTTTAGGACCATATTTCCATGCTGATTAAGAATATCAAAAAGCTCGGGTTCGAAGATATTAGAAAAATTAAACTCCTGTGCGTGGTTTCCTTGACTCATGCTTTGGCTTTGGGACTTCAGTACAATATTTTGAAACCCGGTAACTTCTAATAAGTGATTCCAATCCTCCTCTAATAATAAGGAATCTAATGCGTAAAAGTTCTTAATTTCTTTTTCTTCCTTCTGACTTAACCTCTTATTAATCGTCATTTCGTTGGCAATAAGACGACCACCTGGTTTTAGCACTCTAAAAAATTCCTTTAATGCCTTTGGTTTATCTACAAAAGCTAATACTGATTCAGACAAGATAAAATCGAAGTGATTATCTGCGAATGGAATCTTTTCGATTGACCCTTGAAATAATTGAATCGGAAGCTGTAAGCTTTCAAAGCGGCTCTTTGCCTTATCAACCATTATCGGATTGATTTCTAAACCGAATACTTTTGCGTTATACTGCTGGTACAAATAAGCAGTAGTTTGTCCAGTTCCACAGCCTGCATCTAAAATTAACGAGTCCTTAGTAATATTTTCTCTGGCAAGTATGTTTTTGGTTAATGGGATTCCACCTGGATGGGCTCCGCCAACACCAAACTTGGCTAAGAAATCAATATATGTTAATCCTCCCATAGACTCCACCTAACTATCTTTTTTGCATAGTATGATAAGAAGCGTAGAAAAGTTCATTTCTTTTGAGCTTTATTTCGTGTGGTGTTAAAGTACAATTCAAATCAAGATAACTATAATAAAGTTATGTAAACTAAAAATAATCAATATAAATTTTTGGGATAAAACCTGCTTTTTTTATTATTTTCTTCATATCCTTACATTACCAAATTAAAAATGAAACGCCTTTATCATCCGATTGATAAAGGCAGTTAAGGCGGTGGATCCTTGATTTTACGTCATACAATTCTATGGATTTGGAAGGTAGTCGATCCCTTATTTTTTTTATGTTCTCGTTTGCATTACATTAACAATGGAAGTAAAGGACAATCGATATTTCGTGTTCGGATTACTAAATATAAAGGGGATAATTTTACTCTCTCTGATGGCACATGCATTAACAGAAATGACTTTTTATTAAAAATTCACCTCCACAATGTCAGGTTAATAAATGAACATCTAAAAATTAAGAATGATCTAATTCGTGCAAGACTGATTTATAAGTTGGTTCTAGGTTCGATGCCATTGCTGGCCGTCTATTTAAAAGGACATCCTCAAGAGGTAAAAATTAAGGGGGTAATTGGAATTACAACTATTAATAAAGGAGTTAGGTCGTTAGGGTTCGAATGCTATCCACCTTCAAACCGATTATATATCTATTTTAAAAAAATTGGTCAACTGCCTATATTCCTGCTTTCCAGTTCTTCCTTCAAAAATTTTCATAAAAATCAACTTACTTATTTATTTTTATCAAAGAGAAAACTTTATGATATTTATTGGCAAAATCCTGCTAGTAAATAACAAAGCAGCTACAGGTTCCTCATAATAATTTTCAATGGAAATGAACAAATTAAACAAATGGAAAGGGATTTTTCGCTTTCCATAAACTTAGAAGGAGTGCTGTCGATGAGGAGCAATAGAAAGCAGTCGTTTTTCAAGGTGTTTAAGCCTAAACGTAAGAGTAATAGAGCAATGTGGGCATCCCTCTTAGGCCTTGGAATAAGTGCGGCTACTGTTTTTGGGGTAACAAGAGGGAAGCGTAAAGACTTCACACTTCCTTTTCAAAATGTTGTAAAAAATTTTTCCCCTAAGATGAACTTTAACAGGATGGATGACACTGCCTTAACAGAGTTTTCAGAAGAGCTATTAGAAAGTGCTTTAAATAATAATAAAATTAAATAAAAAGATGCCTTTCGATAGACTAAAAAGTCCGCCTTTGTGCGGACTTTTTTAATAAGTTAAGTTGCACCAGGAACTTTACGTGGTATATATTGGATACTATCTGAAGAATAGAGTTTTATGATTAACAAATGACCCAGTGTTTTCGCTTGAATTAACACAGGTTGATTATACTTATTCTTAAATGCAAAATCTGGTCCATACCAACTAACTGTGGCATCACGTCCTGGTGGAATATAAGGAACCGCTCTACTGTGTGAAAAGCGCTCCGTTACCTCGAGTCCAGCATTATCCACAGCATTAAAGAGTGTTGAGGATACTTGGCAGATTCCACCACCAATATCTTCGGCAAACTCTCCTCTTACGATAACTTTAGCTCGCAGGTAACCCCGTGTTTTTGTGCGTTTACCCACAACTTTATTGAATGAAAACGTCTCCCCAGGAAAAACAACATAATTATTGATTGCGTTTGCTGCTAACTGTATATTGGTGGAACGGTTTTTATTATGTGAATTATAAGAAGTAACATAGCGGCCAATCCGCTTGTAACGGATCTCCTCAAGTAATTCACTATCCACTTTTGGCGGGACTCTGAGCATGGGTAATTCTATACTGGACTGTTTTTGTGAAAAAAAATAAACTAAGAATTTTTCCGTAAAGGAATCGCGATGGATGCGATAACCTACACGCTCGGAGATAATACTTCCATTTTGGTTTAAACGGGCATTTTCAGGTTCTACAGAAAACTGTTTGTCTAAATTGTCCAAAAATTGATTGTATCGATTGGAATCAATGATTGGTAAATCCGTATAAGGAAAGGAAAAATCTAATCGATGGATGCTTGACACATAGCTGCCATCTTTTTTTATGGTTAAACTATCTGGAGAATTAACTTGTTGAATCCCCAGAAAAACACCCAATATCAAAGCTAAAATCATAATCTGCAAGCCTCCTCATTATAATATTGGTAGTATTTTGCCATTTTATGTAATCCAAAAGGTGTAAGAAATATTTTAAAAATTTTCCAACTAACGCTTTACAAAAAATAAAAACCATTTTATTATCATTATTAATAATGATAATAAAATTAAGGAGCTATTTTTGATGATGAATGAAACTACGGTTGAGGTTATTTTGCACCCAGTGCGGATGAGAATTATACAATACTTAATTAATCAACAACTAACAGCCCAGCAATTAAAAGAATTGCTCGCAGATATCCCTCAGGCGTCCTTGTACCGGCACATAAAAAAACTTGTAGAGGCAGAAGTCATTCATATCGTGGACGAAATACCAAATCGGGGCACGATCGAAAAAGTGTATTCTATTCATAATCCAAACAAAGATTTAATTGGTCCTGAAGAAATAAATAAACTCTCTAAGGATGAACATATGGGTTTGTTTATTAAATTCATGGCCAATTTAATGGGTGAATATGATAGGTATCTAAACCAAGAAATAATTGATTTAAGAAGAGACGGGGTATCCTTCCGGCAGGCGTCCCTATACTTAAGTGATGAGGAATTCGCTGAGTTTATTAAGGATTTGACCGCGGTTTATACGAAGGTTACCCTGAACAAGCCACAAAGGGACAGAAGAAGAAGAACGCTTGCAACGATTATCATTCCAGAACAATCGAAAGAACAATAGGGGGCCTTGATCATATGGAGAAAGACGTTACGATACAAAGTAAAGTAGCATTAAAGGGGACATTAAGTATCCCTGAAACTAGCGTCGAAAAGAACCCAGCCGTATTAATCATTCCGGGAACCGGCAAATTAGATCGTAATGGAAAAGTGAATAAGAAGGTGGATTTAAAGCTCTATCGACAATTAGCCGATTTTTTAACTTCCATTGGTTTTATTAACCTGCGCTACGATAAACGAGGTGTTGCCGAAAGTGAAGGTGATTATTTAACAACCGGGTTGTGGGACTTAGTAGAGGATGCTAGAGCAGCAGTACGGTTCTTAAAAGATCTCCCCGAAGTGGACGCTAACAAAGTCGTAGTTCTGGGACATAGTGAAGGAAGTATGCTTGGTACGGCAGTTGCCTCTCGTGAAGAGCTAGGTGGCTTGATTTTACTAGCAGGTGCTGTAGAGACATTGAGCGAAGCGTTAAAAAGACAAAGGGACATTGCTACCCATGACATCATCAATGCAAAAGGATTTCAAGGATTTTTACTTCGCTTAATGGGATTACAAAACAAAGTTGAAAAACAGGCACAAAAATATTTAGATAAGGTTCTTAACTCGACAAGCGATGTAATGAAAGTAAGTTTTGTTAAAACAAATGCCAAGTGGATGCGCGAGCATTTTACTTATAATGTGAGAGAAGATTTGGTGAAAGTTACTTGCCCTGTCCTGGCGATTACTGGGGAGAGAGATATTCAGGCAAATGCTGAAGTGCTAAAAGATTTATCGCATTATGTAAAAGGGGATGCACAATATCATATTGTGGATAACATGGGGCATTCCTGTAAGTATATTACGAAAACGTCAACCATGTTTACGGCTAAAAAAGATATCAAAGCGGAAGGAAATCTGCCGTTACATCCTGAACTTATTAAATCCCTTGAGGCTTGGCTGCAAAATCATTTTATAATCAATGCTTCGCACCAATCGGATATTATTTAGTTTAATTAGGACTGGGCTGTCAATATGACAGCTCTTTTTTTTGAATGTAATGAAAAACTTGAAGAATTATAGTATATTAGCAGTAAATAGATATCTGCTAGCAATTAGCTAATAGAAGAATAGGAGTATCTCCATGACTGAAACCGAAAGAATTCAATTAAATGTCAGAATTACCAAGGAAACCTCGGCGAAACTGGATGAAATTGTCGAGTATTATCAACAAGGGATAAAGCTTGGTAGGATCTATAAAGGTGATGTCTTAACGGATATCATCGAAAAGTCATATGAAGTAATGAATAAACAAAAGAAATCGAATCGGAGATATTAATAGGTCGACAAGGTCGAGAGAGAACCATTCGTTTCTTGGCCTGTTTTATTTTTTACATAAAAAAAAACATGTTGATCTTTATTAGAATATTTAGAAAAAAGTTTGAATATTTAAATTTAGAATGTATAATTTATCTATAACATACCAACTGGTTAGTATGAGAAGGGAGTGTATGAAGCTGCCTCCAATGGCGCATATATTGTAAGCGTGTTCAGAACTGACTTCTTTGGATAACATTAAGTAAGTCAGGGAGTTAGTCCAGGATTGAAGAGCGAGATGGTAAGGGTGGGATAGATTATGAGATTAGTTGGAAAGACAGCAATCGTTACTGGCGGAGGGAGCGGGATTGGACGCGCGACCGCAATTCGATTTGCAGAAGAAGGCGCGAGTGTCGTAGTTGCTGACGTTGACTCCAATGCAGGAGAGGAAACGCTAAGTTTAATAGAAGTTCTCGGAGGCAGGGCTATTTTTGTTAAAACAGATGTTTCTGAATCAGGACAAATGAAAAATTTAATCCATGTTACCACCAATACATTTGGGACCTTAAATATCATGTTCAACAATGCGGGGATAAGTAATTCAGAGGTTAGAAGTGTTGATTTGGCAGAAGAGGAATGGGACCGGGTAATAGATATTAATTTAAAGGGTGTATTTCTTGGAATCAAATATTCTATTCCTGAGCTAGTGAAAGCAGGCGGCGGTGCGATTATTAATACTTCAAGTTTGCTCGGACTTAAAGGGCAAAAATATGTGTCTGCCTACAATGCTTCAAAGGCGGGAGTGGTTGTGCTGACTCAAAACGCGGCCCTTGAGTACGGAAAATACAATATCCGGGTCAATGCCATCGCTCCAGGAGTCATAGATACAAAAATTATTGATTTATGGAAGCAGAATGAGCGAAAGTGGCCGATTATTTCACGAGCCAATGCTCTGGGCAGAATTGGTACTCCTAATGAAGTTGCCAATGCAGTTCTATTTTTAGCATCGGATGAAGCCTCATTTATTACCGGCGCAACTCTTTCAGTTGATGGAGGAGGTCTGACTTTTTAACGATTAGTCAATGGGGAATTTCTTAAAGTTTCAATGGAATGTGTATAAAGGAGAGAAATAGAATATTATATAATTTTTAATAGACTTTTTACAGATTGTGAGGACATAACGGTGAAAGAAAAAATAACGGAACAAAGCATCCGCTTATTTGAAAAAAAAGGATTTAGTGAAACATCAATTCAAGATATTGTTGATTCCCTTAGTGTGACAAAGGGTACATTTTACTACTACTTCTCGAGTAAAGAAGAATTATTAATGGATATCCATCTTGGTTATATTGATGAATTGCTGCTTCAACAAAATCGGATATTTAATGACGCAATGAAAACCTGTAAAGAAAAGTTATTTGAGATAGTTTATATGCTGCTCTCAGATATTAAACAACGAGGGTCTGCAGCGAAAATATTTTTTAGAGAATTGAAAAATTTAAGTCCAGAACGCCTTGCCATAATTGACCCAAAGCGTGACCAGTTTAGGCTAAACATTGAAGGATTAATCAAAGCTGGAATGGAAAAAGGTGAATTTCGACCGGATTTAAATGCCCCGATCATTACATTTGGAATCCTGGGGATAACCAATTGGAGTTACAAGTGGTTTAATCCAAGTGGGAGCTGCTCTGATATGGAGGTAGCTGAGATTTTTGTCGAAATGATTTTAAAGGGAATTCAAGTAAAGTGAAGAAAAAGTGAGAGAGGGCTATTTATGATTAAATCCCCTCTCTTTTAAAAAAACGAAAATACCAACCGGTTAGTATTGAGCTATTATTCAATTTCTGAGTATTTAAACTACAACATCATAAATCTGAATTTTCAATATTAAAAGGAGGATTAATATGCCTCATCAAATGAGTAAAGATACGATTCCTGTCCGAATAGGAGAAGAATTGAATTTATCGATTTTAGAAAAATTTTTGCATGAGAACATCGTATCATTACCAGCAGGTCCTCTTGAAATCTTGCAATTTTCTGCTGGTCATTCGAATTTAACCTACCAATTGAAGATGGGAGATTGGGAGGCAGTGTTACGGCGACCGCCGCTAGGACCTGTCGCACCAAAGGCCCATGATATGAAGCGTGAATTTAAAATCCTATCAGAACTGCACCCTATTTTTCCTGCCGCCCCAAAGCCTTACCTTTTTTCAAACAATCTTGACATTGTTGGCAGCCCGTTTTTCCTTATGGAAAGAAAGAATGGAATTGTCGTCGATACGTCCTTCCCAGAAGGGATTTCAGTAACTAAAGACCTTTGCCGGGACCTCTCGGAAATAATGGTTGATAAGCTTGTGGAATTACATGACATCGATTACAAACAGACTGAGTTGGCTGAAATAAGCAAGCCAGAGGGCTTTATGGAACGACAGGTCCATGGTTGGGTTGGCCGGTATGAACGGGCGAAAACCGATGAAATTGCTGTCGTCGATTCCTTGGAAAAATGGCTGATAGACCATATCCCCAAAAACCACGATGCAGCCATCATTCATTACGACTTTAAGTTTAATAATGCGATGTTTAACGATAATTTAACGGAAATGGTAGGTTTATTCGATTGGGAAATGACCACCGTAGGAGACCCGCTTGCTGATCTTGGAGTAGCAATGAGTTATTGGAATCAGCCAGATGATTCTGACCTTTTGAAAATGGGATTAGGCAAGGCGCCAGTGACAGCTGTTCATAAAGGATTTTTAACGAGAAGACAATTTATCGAACTATATTCGAAAAAGAGCGGCCGAGATATCGCAAATTTCAATTTTTATTTAACGTTTGCTTACTTTAAGCTCGCCGTGATTGGCCAACAAATCTATTATCGCTATAAAAAAGGGCAAACACATGATGCTCGTTTTGCCAATTTTAATTATTTTGTTAAAAATCTAATTCTGCATGCAGCAAATGTTGCTGATGAAAAGCTATAAGGGAGCTGGATGAGAATGACAAAAATTCACCTTCTAATGAGGAAAGAAGATATCAAAGAAGAGAAAATCGCGGATGGAAAAAAACTCGCAGTCGTACTTGATGTTCTTCTGGCAACAACAACGATTGTTTCAGCTTTAAAGGATGGTGCAAAAGAAGTCATTCCAGTATTACATAGCCGAGAAGCTATGGAGGTTGTTAAGGAATTTCAGCAAGGGCAGTACATACTTGCTGGAGAATTGGATGCTTATCCGATCAACGGGTTTGACTATCCTAGTCCTATATTGATTGGAGAAACTATCAATGGAAAATCACTTATTTTATCGACAACGAACGGAACGGTTGCTTTAAGAAACTCGTCTTCAGCAAATAAGGTCTATGTCGCATCTTTGTTAAATAATCCTGCCGTTGCCGCTTCCCTGCAAAAAATGAGAGAAAAACAAACGATTCTTATTATTTGCTCAGGGAATTCTGGTGAAATAAGCTTAGAGGATTTTTATGGTGCCGGTCATTTAATTGATTGTTTATTGAATTTATGCCAATACGAATTAACGGATGCAGCCAAAGCAGCCGTTTATTTTTACCGAGGACACGAAGATGCCTACGAAGTTTTGCTAAGTTCTTATGTTGGTAAATTGTTAGGTAAACATAATCACCATGCTGACGTTAAGGTGGCGGCCTCAAAAGGAATCACATCGATAGTACCTATTCTAAAGGATGGAAAAGTTGTAATTGAAACAACCTGCTCTGTCTAAGTCAGCTTTAAGAGAGTATCATTCCTTTTCTAAAGCAATAGTTGAATGATCAAATAATTAGCTGGAAGGAAGATGGGAATAAATGGGAGGAAACCAGCAATTAAAGGAATTTAGGAGGCGATAGTCATGAAAGCTATACAATTAAAAGAATACGGTGGTCCAGAAGTATTACATTTGATTGAAATGAAAAAACCGATTCCCAATGGACATGAAGTATTAATTGAAATTAAGGCAATTGGTGTCAATTATGCGGATACAGCACGAAGAGAAGGTCATTATGTCGTAACCACACCGCTTCCGTTCATTCCCGGGGCTGAAATTGCTGGAGTAGTGGTAGAAATGGGTGATCAAGTAACAAATGTTAGACCGGGAATGAGGGTAGTCACTTTGATTGAATCGGGAGGTTACTCGGAATATGCCGTTGCTGATGAGCGCTCGCTTATTCCAATACCTGAGACATTAGACTTTCAGCATGCTGCAGCCTTGCCACTTCAAGGCTTAAGTGCCTACCATATATTAAAAACAATGGGCCGTTTGGAACATGGCGATAGCGTCCTCGTTCATGCGGCTGCAGGTGGAGTCGGAACCATCGCAGTGCAGCTTGCCAAGCTTTTTGGTGCGGGTAAGGTGATTGCTACTGCAAGTTCAGCTGAAAAATTGGCATTGGCTCGTGAAATGGGAGCCGACGTACTCGTGAACTATACCGAACCTAACTGGGATCAGCAAGTTCTTGAGGCAACAGGTGGCAGAGGGGTGAATATTGCTCTCGAAATGGCAGGCGGGGAAATTTTTCATAAAACATTAAAATGCCTGGCAACGTTTGGCAGACTTGTTATTTTCGGTGTCGCAAGTGGGGAGCAAGCTCGTTTTTATCCGTCAACACTGATGGGCAGAAATCAATCGGTTATTGGTTTTTTCCTGCCGCAAATTATGAGAAAACCAGAACTGCTGCAGCCAAGTTTAGTAAACTTACTTACTTATTTAGAAGCAGGAAAACTGAAACTTACAATTGGTGGTGTGTTTCCATTAAAGGATGCGGCAAATGTTCATACTCTAATGCAATCACGTAAGACACAGGGCAAGTTGATTTTAGAGCCGTAATTTTTTTTCATGAAAAAGGGGTCCGAAGCAATCAAAGGTTTTATAGTTGTTAACAAGGGTCTTGAAGAAATTCAAGGCTTTTTTGCGTTAATTTTTAATAATCTATGAACAAACTGTTAAATAGTAGAGAAGATTTAGGCAGATGGTTTGATATACAAAAAAATTCGATTAAACTAAAGAGGTAAGTTTTTTTAAGTTGGGAGTTGAAGAGTTTTGAAAATATTAGTGATTGAAGATAATAAAAGTGTTTGCTCGATGATTGAGATGTTTTTTGCCAAGGAAGGAATTGAGGGTGTTTTTGTAAATGATGGCTTAGAGGGCTACAACTGTTTTAAAACTGGGACATGGGATGGTCTCATCATTGATTGGATGCTCCCGGGAATGGACGGGGTTTCAATCTGTCGGAAAATAAGAGAAGAAAAGTTTACCGTTCCAATTATTATGTTAACAGCCAAGGACAGTGAATCCGATCAGGTGCTCGGGCTTGAGATGGGCGCGGATGATTATGTGACGAAGCCGTTTAGCCCATTGACACTAATGGCGAGAATTAAAGCGGTAACACGAAGAGTCCAGACACAAATGCCACAGGAGCAAGACAATTTCCTAAAAACTGACCATTTTAAGGTCAATAAAATCACGAGAGAAGTGTTTGTTGACGGAACGCCCATTACAAATCTTACGCCAAAAGAGTTTGATTTACTGTTTTATATGGTAGAGCATCCGAAGCAGGTATTTTCGAGAGAGCAGCTGCTTGAACGGGTGTGGGGATATCAATTTTACGGTGACGAGCGAACCGTTGATGTCCACATCAAAAGGCTCCGGAAAAAGGTTGAAACCACTTCTCAGCCATTCTTCCATACAGTATGGGGAGTAGGTTATAAGTTCGATGACACAATCAAAGCAGATGAAGTTTAAGTATATTTACCAACAGTTTTTTAGTCATATTAGCGTCATCATAATTGCATTTTTATTGTTAAGCATCATCTTTACCCATTATGTTGAAAATTTGATTTATGAAAACAAAGCAGAGGAACTGATTTCATTTGGTGAGGCTATTATTTCAGATATGAAGGAGACTCCTCTTGACGCTGACCAGATCATAAACCAATACAGCAATGTGTTAACAGCGAGAAAAATGAGCTTTACTTTGTTCGATCAGGATGGCGTGTATATGCTCAACAAAAAAGGACCGGATATTAAGCAATTGTCTCCTAAACAATGGGATTTAGTTACAAAAGGAGAAACACTGATTATCCCCATTGATTATAAAAGGTTTGGGCAGGAAGGTGTTACATTTGTAGTAAAACCCGTCGTAGATAAAGGCAGGTTTTATGGCGGTGTACTTTTAACTTCGCCAATCAGCGGTTCGAGTAAAATGATCGAACAAATAAATAAATTTTTACTGTATACCATCTTGATTGCTTTCGGTGTTGCCTTTTTACAAAGCTGGTATTTGTCTAGAATTCATGTCCATCGGATTAAACGGCTTCGTGATGCCGCGTCACTTGTATCTGAGGGAAATTATCATGTTAAGGTAAATTCCGCTAATTTTGATGAAATCGGTGAATTAGCCAACGATTTTAACCACATGGTCGATAAAATCAATGCCTCGATGGAGGAAATTGAGAGTCTCGAAAATCGGAGACGCCAGTTTATGGCTGATGTTTCCCATGAAATGCGGACACCGTTAACGACAATTAGCGGAGTGGTTGAAGGGTTAAAAAATAACATGATTCCCGAAGAAGATAAAGAGAGAGGGATCAATTTAGTAAGTCATGAAGCAAAAAGACTGATTCGCCTCGTCAATGAAAATCTAGATTATGAAAAAATTCGCTCGAATCAAATCCAGTTATTTAAAGAAGATATTCAGCTGTTGGAAGTGCTGGAAATCATTCAGGAGCAATTATTGCTCCAAGCAGAAGAAAAAAATAATCATATCCTGGTGGAAGCAGCACCTGATGTGATGGTGAATGCTGATTATGATCGCTTAATTCAAATTTTAATTAATATCACTAAAAATAGTATTCAATTTACATCAGATGGGACAATCTGGCTGCGGGGAAGAACAGAGCAGAACAATACGATTATCGAGATAGAAGATACTGGTGCTGGTATCGATTCAAATGAAATCGAAAATATTTGGCGTCGTTTCTATAAGGCCGATATTTCAAGGACAAGTAACCCCTATGGTGCATTTGGTCTAGGCCTGTCTATTGTTAGGCAATTAGTTCTCCTTCATAATGGCGAAATTGAAGTTAATAGTGAAAAAGGAAAAGGAACGAAATTTGTCATCCGATTCAAGTATGAATAATTTCTTTAAAGCCGCGGGTTGAAACTGCGGCTTTTTTCGTGTTTATTCCATTTAATTTCGTAATAAATTCCAAAACTCGTTATAGTTTGTTAATAATTTCTTAAAATTTGTCGGTTAAAGTAAAGATAGATAAAAAAGACATTAAACAATGCTTAAAGGAGAGCGAATGAGATGGAATTTAAAAATGAAAATGAATTCGATAAGGATCTAACAAATTCATCTGAGATGACTGAAAATACTAGTGAAGAAGAGTCACATAAGGATATAAGCGATTTCGGCAATATGGAGGAAAATATGAATGCAGTGGATGCTGAGTTCCCAATTGAGCCTCATGAATCCATCCATGCGGACGAAAGTGGAAAGTCAACAGAATTTGAAGGACAAGCAGAAGAAGCCATTCCACCGATTATGGAACAAACTCGGATAACGAACCAAGTTGAGCAAAAGAAGTATAAGAAACGGAATGTAAAAGGGTTTGCATCCACCCTTGCTGCAGGGGTGATTGGGTCTGTATTAACGTTAACGATTCTCCCGCATACGGATTACATAAAAAGCTTTTATCCGAATGCAGAGAATCAAGTGACTAGTGGTACTGGGGCATCGGTAAAGAAAGTAGTAGCGCAGCCAACAATGGCATCTTCAGGTTCCATTGCTGATACCGTTGAAAAAGTATCAAAAACAATTGTGGGTGTGGTTAATTATCAGCAACAGCAAACCAATGATCTTTGGGGAAATTCTAGTAATCAACAAAGTGTGCAATCAGGTTCAGGCTCAGGGGTTATTTTTCAAAAAAATAACAACATTGCCTACATTGTTACCAATAATCACGTAGTCGAGGGCGCTTCGAAGCTTGAGATTTCTTTATATGATGGCCAAAAAACGTCCGCTGAAGTAGTTGGAACTGATGCCCTAACGGATCTTGCTGTATTAAAGATTGATGCAAAATACGTCACAGCAACGGCTGACTTCGGGGATTCGTCTACCCTTCGACCTGGTGATCAGGTTTATGCGATTGGGAATCCGCTTGGACTTGATTTATCAAGAACGGTTACACAGGGGATTGTCAGCGCCATTAACAGAAGCATTTCCGTTTCGACATCGGCAGGTAACTGGGATACAAATGTTATTCAGACCGATGCAGCCATTAATCCTGGAAACAGCGGTGGGGCATTAATCAATCAACAGGGTCAGGTAATTGGTATCAATAGCTTAAAGATCTCTGAGAGTGGTGTCGAAGGTTTAGGCTTTGCTATTCCAAGTAATGATCTCATTCCAATTGTGAATCAATTAATTAAAGCCGGAAAAGTCGATAGACCGTACCTTGGTGTGGGCCTTGCCGATTTAGACCAGGTACCACAAGTATATTGGCAAAACCTTCCAAACAACGTTAAACAGGGCGTATTGGTGATGAATATTGATCCTAATTCTACAGCATCCTCTGCTGGATTTCAGCCGAAGGATATAATTGTTTCGATGAATGGTACGAAAATAGCTAATTCCTCGGAATTAAGAAAATATTTATATTCAAAAGTTAAGACCGGTGATGAAATTAAATTTGAGGTTTACCGTGACGGCAAGCAGATTACGTTGAAGGCGAAATTATCAGCTAATAAAGGGGCATGATTCCAGAGATAATAAGACCATCCCAATTGGTCTTGAGGTGACAAGAAGATGAACAAGGTTGGTAGGTATGCAGCAAGCGGAGAAGCTGATGATATAGAACTGATGAATATGGTCTTTGAGCTCGCCGAAAAGGATAAAATGGTTATGTGGTCTGAAGGCTATATTGAACTTGTAATCGATAAATTACCGGTTTATGCTCGTGATATTTTAGAGAATCGTATGGAAAAGTGGGAAGATACGAAGGTCTATTATCAGAAACTGCTTCAAGAAATTATCAATGATCTAGAGTTTAAAAATATAGTAAAGGGCGAACGAAAGGAGTTCGCCCTTTTCGTCATGGAGCGATATCCAGAGGTTCGATCCTTATTGTTCTTATTCTACGACGGGAATTTAAAGGATGATGACATTAGGAAGTTTGTTTACCGAAGAAGGTTTGGGGCCCGAAAAAAGTACCTTCATTAAAGTTGTTAGCGGAATAAAGTGAAAAGTTGGGGGAATGACTGCTCATTCTCGCAGATTTAAATTGCCAACCTTTAGACAAATCAGAATAAACGGGCTTGCAATCAGTACCGTGAAACTTTACAATAGGAATAACTTGTTTGGAAACGGAGGTGGGGAAGAGATGAAACGTTCAATTTTTGCACGCTTACAGTGGCTTGAAGCCCTTACTATTTATCGTGCAATTTTTCATTTGGTAAGTTTCAAAGGGGGGGAGTCTGTCCTTTTTTCGAAACTTCATATTGATTTTGAACGATAACACATCTCTAAACCCACAATAAATTGGTCAAATGAGAGAGTGCATCGCCCGCACTCTTTTTTCATGCCTTTTTATTAGCCGCGGGTTGTCATAGATGCCTAAGGCTAATTTATTTTTGAGAGAGTGTTCATCGAATTTTTAACAAAAAAGGAGAATGAACATGATTGTTTGCAGTGTTAATCAAATAGCGAAATCGTTTGGTGGAAATTTGATTTTTAAGGATTTATCATTTGAAATACATGAAGGAAGCCGAATTGGCTTAGTAGGCCGGAACGGCAGCGGAAAGACCACTTTATTAAGGCTGCTGGCAAATCAAGAACCAGTAGATGAAGGGATTATTCACTGGAAAAAGGGGCTGAAAATTGGTTGCCTTGCCCAGATTCCTGACTTTAAAGACCTGTCAGTAAAGGAAGTTCTAAAAACGGCATTTGAACAATTAACGGAAACAGAAGCGAAGCTTCAACAGTTGGAAATGGAAATGGGCACACAAATTGCTCCAGAAAATCTTCAAAGATTAATGGATCAGTACGGCAGACTTCAGGATGATTTTATCTTAAGCGGTGGCTACGAAATGGAAGCCCAAATGGACCGAATATCAAATGGCTTGCAAATTACCGACCTGCTTGATAAAGCTTTTTCAACTCTAAGCGGTGGTGAAAAAACAAAGGTTGGACTTGGATTAAGTTTATTAAAAAATCCAGAACTTCTATTGCTGGATGAACCGACTAATCATCTTGACCTGATGGCGATTGAATGGTTAGGCTCCTTCTTGAAAGAATATAAGGGAACGATTATTCTAATTTCCCATGATCGTTACTTTTTAGACGAAGTTGTTAATAAGGTACTTGAAATGGAAGATGGGGAAATAAATCTGTTCCATCGGAATTTTAGCGGTTATGTTACAGAGAAAGAAGAACGTCTGTTAAAAGAATTCCAACAATATCAAGAACAGCAGCGGAAAATAAAGAAAATGAAGGAAGCCATTAAGCGGCTGCGAGATTGGGCAAATCGTTCGAATCCACCAAGTGCTGCGCTCCATAAGCGTGCAACCAATATGCAAAGGGCTCTAGATCGGATGGAAAAGCTTGATCGACCGAAAATGGATGCTAAGAAAATGGGGATTGACTTTGAAGCAATTGACCGCAGCGGTAAAGACGTTATCATCCTAGAAGACGTTTCAAAAAGCTATGGCAGCCGCACCCTTTTTGAACAAGTGAATATGCTCGTTCAATATAAGGATCGCACAGCAATTGTTGGCGAAAACGGGACGGGTAAATCAACTTTATTAAAAATAGTTTTAAAGGAATGTAAAGTGGACAGTGGAATTGTTAAGATTGGTAGTAACGTTAAAATAGGCTACCTGTCACAACATGTATTTCAGAATATTGGTGATGAGCAGGTCATTGACGTATTCCGTTCTGAGGTTACGGTGAATGAGGGAGAGGCTCGTCATATTTTAGCAAGGTTTCTGTTTTACGGGCCAGCGGTTTTCCGCAAGGTCAATCAGCTAAGCGGCGGGGAGAGAATGCGTCTCCGCCTTGCTCAGCTCATGTACCAGGATATCAATCTGCTTATTTTGGATGAGCCAACCAATCATTTAGATATTGATTCCTGTGAAGTGTTAGAAGAAGCACTTGAACAGTTTAATGGCACGATTTTAGCTGTATCCCATGACCGTTATTTTCTTAATAAATTATTTAATAAAATTTATTGGGTGCAAGATGGGACTGTTCACTTTTACGATGGTAACTATGATTGGGCAAAAGAAAAGTTGATTTTAAAAGAGATAAAACCAGTTGAAAAGTCCTTGCCGAATAATATAAGCACGCCAAAAGTGAAGAAGGCAAAAGAGCAAGTAGGTACGAATGATATTGAACAAAAGATAGAGCAAATTGAATTAGCAATTCACAAACTCAAACAAAAGCTAGAGGCTGAAAGTGAACTAGAAATGCTCCAAAGAATTTATAATGAATTAGAGTTGCGTGAGAACGAACGTGAAAGCCTTTATCTACAGTTAGATGAAATCGGATAAAAATAGACGAAAGCTCCTCAAGGCATAATCGAGGAGTTTTTCTGCTAAATCACTGAATTTCGTTATTTATTAAATGAATGTCAATACTCCCGACCTCACGAATATGATATTTCATTGTTTTTATGAACCAACATCTGAAACATGTGCAAATGTATATAATACATTCTAATGACTGTGGAGCCGTCAGTAGGGGCCCTATTTTTTTTCTCTATATTTCCTCCCATCGAATGAACTCGCAAACAAATCTTGGAAAAGTTCACGCTAATTTCATTCCCTTTTCAGAAAAGCTTGTTATGATTATGGTAAAAGGAATTTTCTTGAAATGGAGTGGCGACGGTGAATATTTTATTGGCTGAGGATGATGTTCGGCTTGGGAAGCTGATGACCCACCTGCTGCAAAAGGAATTTCATCTTGTTGATTGGGTTATTAATGGAATGGAAGCTTACAACAATGCCCGCTGTTCAAATTATGATGTCATCATCTTAGACTGGATGCTACCGGGGGAAAACGGGTTATCCGTTTGTAAAAGACTTCGAGAAAAAGGAATTAAAAGCGGAATATTATTTGTGACCGCAAAGGATGCGAATGAAGATATTATCACTGGTCTGGATTCCGGAGCGGATGATTATATCGTAAAACCGTTCGAATTTAATGAATTATTAGCACGAATAAGGGCAATCAGCCGCAGGAAAGAAAAACCTCTAGAAGATTCCGTTACCATCGACGATTTTACCCTCAACCTAAACAGCCATGAATTAAAACGAAATGATTCCATTATTGAATTAACAAAAAAAGAATACCAGCTGCTTGAAATATTAATGCGGAACCACAAACAAGTCATCACAAGAGAAGTCCTATTTGATAAACTTTGGGGCTATGAAACTGAAGTCTCCGATAACGCTTTAGATGCTTTAGTAAAATTAGTTCGAAAAAAAGTTGATGTACCAGGGACTCCATCCTTAATACAAAATGTTAGAGGAATCGGTTATAAAGTGAGACCACTCCATGTTTAACCAGTTGAAAGCGAAATTAACCTTTATTTTTACCTTATCGTTACTTTGTTTACTGCTTTCATTCATCGGAGTACTTTATTTCCTTATATCACATGAGATCAACGATAAGGAGGTAGAGGAAATAAGAGTATATTATGATAAAGAAAAAGGCGATTTTATCGAGGATCTTTTTGAAAAAAAGCATCATCTTCTTGAGTATGACCCAAATCGATCGATATTTTACTATGTTTACAATCAAAAAGGTGAGTTGGTTTACGGGAAAGAAACTGTACAATCTTTTTTCGAAATTATAGAAGGAAATTCCGATTCGAAAGCAAGTATATTTACAAAAAGGATTGACTGGGGACAACAGCATTTTCTTATTATTAAAAAACCTCTTGATACACACGGGTTTGTTATTCTGGGCATGGATATTACAGGAGAAAAGCATCTTATTGAAAATATCACTTGGACCCTCTTTGCTCTTACATTATTTTTTAGCCTAATTTACGCGTTTTTAGGATATTATTTTGCAGGGCAGGCAATGAAGCCGATTAAAACTGCTTTTAATCAGCAAGAAAAATTTGTTTCCGATGCATCCCATGAATTAAGGACCCCATTAAGTATTTTTTATAGTTCAGTAGATTTATTGATGAGAGAAGAAAAGTCGAATTTAAGTCGATTTGGACAAGAAGTCCTTCAGGATGTGAAAATAGAAGCACATCTCATGAACAAGCTGGTAAATGATTTACTAATTCTGGCAAGAAGTGATAAGAACCAATTAATTCTAGTGAAGAAAGAGGTTAATCTTTCCTTACTTTTGACCTCTGTTTGTAAAAGATTTTTCAGAAAAGTATTGAATAATACTCAATTTGAGCAAAAAGTTCAGTCTGGAATATATCTTGTCTGTGATGAAACAAGGATTCAGCAATTACTCTATATCCTCTTAGATAATGCATTACGCTATACAAAGGAGGGGAAGGTAACCGTAACCTTAACGGTAAAAGCTAGTGAAAAAGTCATCACCATCGAAGATACAGGATGCGGTATCGCTAAAGAGGACCTTCCGTTTATTTTTGATCGTTTTTACCGTGCAGATGTTACGAGGGAAAAAGGGGGGTCCGGGTTAGGACTTTCTATAGCAAACGCTATTGTTACAGCGCATGGGGGTGAAATATTTGTCAGCAGTACGATTGGAAAGGGGAGCGTTTTTACGGTTATTTTCAAATAAAAAATAAAACGGCAGCTAAGACGCTGTCGTTTCTATTTGCTCGGCTTTTGGCGGTCTGGTGATTGCCGGACCATGCCTGATTCCAAATATTTGATGAACCCGAGTACAATAATGAGAGAACTTCCGCTGGCGTATAAAAATAATGACCAAGGTTCCGTGGAATCGGTTCCAATTGCCAGTCCATGAATCATCATAAATACCCAGGCAGGAATCACAGCTAGGTGGATTTTTTTCCAAATTTTCAAACCTAACTTCTTGATAAAAAAATCGGAAGAGCTAATTACCATGAAAAATAAGTAAAACGAGAGCGTACCAAGCGCAGAATAAACTGGTTCATTTTCAGCATAAAAGGGGATAAATAGCTCACCAAGTGAATAGGGAACGTATTGATCCTGCCAGATTAAGACGATATGAAAAATGATTGTAAGCAAACCGAACCAGCCGCTCGTTTGATGAAGAGAGACGAAAAAGGCTTTCTTCTTCTTCAACACCGAAAGGGAACTGAATAGCCCGAGCGATAGCGAAAGTGTCATAAAGTAAAACCCTAAAAAGCCAGAAGTACGAATAAGGTTCCAGACGGAAAAATAGTCATTAATATTCATCGTTTCCCTCCTTTCAACTTCTGATGACCGTTCCTTTTTCAGTAACAAGTAGAAAGGAACTATTGGGCTTGATATTTATCAATAGATCTGTTAATTTTTCAACATCCTCCATAAAGCACAGCTTTGCCATTACTTCTGCATCAACACAGGTATCGGTAATGACCGTAGCTTGAATGATACTGGTTTCAACAGGTAACCCTGTTTTTCCATTCAATAGATGATGTTTTATCATATTTCCTTGGCGCCAACTGCGATAGACGACATTAGAAGTAGCGATACTTCCGTTTGTTATCCGAAATTGGGCGATTTCCACATTAGGTTGATAAGGGTGGGAAATCCCGATTTTCCATTCTTTTTGCCCGTTTGACCAGACAGTTATGTCACCACCGCCATCAACGATTCCAGATTCTGCCTCTCCAATGTTCTTTAACCACTGTGCCGTCGCCTGTACCGTATAGCTTTTGCCGATTCCACCGAGGTCAATTTTCCCTTCAGCTGTACGCGTAACTGTTCTAGTGCTCAGGTCAAATGCGAAAGGACAGATTTCTTGGTCATACACGGAAGGCATCACATAAGTTTCAGGATCACTGGAATGGAACGGAAAAGAGTGTACATAACCGTGATACTGCATTTGTGGCAATAAATACGGTGAAAACAACCCATTTGTTCTTCTACGATAAACTTCGGCGCTTTGTAGGACATCGAAAAGTGGGTGTGTCAGGAGCATTTTTGCGCCTATTTCTAACCGATTAATCTTGTCTAACTCATTATCTGGGAGAAAACGGGACCATTCCTTTTCAACATATTGCACCCAACCCGAAACAACTTCCTTCCAATTCGAAATCATGCAATTGGACACAGCAAAGTAAAAGGTTGTATTCATTGCCTCAATGGTCAAATTGTCAAATCCATCAGGACCTTCGTGATTGGCGGTCACTTTGCTCGACACCTCCCGAAACGACAACTCCATTGATTTCATAATTGGACCAATCAAGCTGCACGAATTCCTTTTCCTGCTTACTCATTGATTTTGTAATTACTATTTCAGAATTTTGTAAACTCTGACTCGGTTGATTTCCTCCAATTTGGCTAATCACAAATGCGGAAAGTGCAGTTCCTGTAAGACCAATTGTCCATTTTGCCTTTTTTGATTTTGCCAACATCAACACATCCTTTAAATTGATTGTAAAACCATGGCATTTTTAGTTATATCCCAGGTAACACGGTAACCAAGCGCGTTTGCTGCAACCGAAACAGGCATGTACACTGAATTTTCATAGCAAGTGGCGATTGTAGGCATTGGTGTTTTAACCTTGTTTTCAAACACGGCGTTCGAACCTGCTTTGACAATTAATTCGAGATTTCCTTTGTTTAATACAGCTATTTTGCTTTGGGGATAGAACTTTGCTTGAGCCCCCATAATTTCGGCAATAGCATCTCCGGACACAAGTAACTGACCATCTTGGGGAATGCAGTAGATACTTGTCTCATTCCCATTTACGATAACAATGAGTTCTTCTGGACTAGCAATTGGCATAGCATTATTAGGATCATTCCGTGGTTCCCGTGACCAAATGCTCCAATATTCCTTTTGTTGAGTAAAATTATTTTGCCGCTGTTGTTTAGTGCGATTATCCGCATCATGATCTTTTTGAAAGTATTCATGTTTGTCGTCATCATCATCATCGTCGTGGTCGTCAGCGATAACGCTAGTTCCAAGTGATAATGACACCAACATGACTGCAAGCATTGACATTAATTTTTTCCACCTACTGTTCACATCTATTTCCTCCTTGCCTCTCTTAAAAGGAAGTTTAGCCCAACACTCTGAAAAGAAACTGAAAAGGATATGGTAAAATGAAAAAATAGTGAGCCCATGTTGTGGAATAAGGTAGAAATGCACAGAAAAGAGGAAGAGTATGAATCCAGTCCGTGATCACGTAAAAGAAGGTTTACAGATTTTATTTGTTGGTTTTAATCCAAGTATTCGCTCTAGTGAAACAGGACACCATTTTGCCAATCCCAATAATCGGTTTTGGCGAATTCTTCATGAAGCTGGATTAACACCTCGTAAATATGCCCCTACAGAAGATTTTCAGCTCCTTGATTTGGGTATGGGGATTACAAACATTGTTTCACGGCCAACAAAAGCGGCAGATGAAATTACCAAGGAAGAATACGAAGAAGGGAGAAAACTATTAATAAGGAAGATTGCGTTTCTGAAACCAAAAGTCGTTTGTTTTGTCGGAAAAGGTGTTTATCAACAATATAGCGGTAGAAAAACTGTAGCATGGGGAGTACAGGTGGAATCAGTGGTTCCAGGGATCATTGACTTTGTTGCCCCGTCCACAAGCGGGCTAGTAAGAATGAGGTTGGAAGAAATGGTGGATATATACAAACAATTAACAGCTTTATTATCAAAATAAAAACATCGACGGAACCACTTAACCGTCGATGTTTTTCCTTAAATTTCAAATTTTTTTCGATAATGTGAAAGGGTGAGCAGTGGGAAAATATAACGATAGCCGTGATAATGAATATAAAAAGCGCCGCCCATTCCTTGCCCTTTAGGGTAGGCAGCAGTCCAATCCTCTTTATCAAGTGAATCTAATAAATATTGGATACCCTTACGAATTTCGGCTGTTGGTTTATCTGACGTGGTAATTAAGGCATCAAGTGCCCACGATGTATGTGTTAAAGTGCTTGCACGTAATGGAATATACCTTTTTTTACTATCACTATGACATGATTCTCCCCAGCCCCCATCCTCGTTTTGAATTTCCCGTAACCAGCCAACAGCCTTTTGAATGCTGGGATGGCTATTGGAAACCCCAACTGCTAACAATCCAGTCATTGCCCCCCATGTACCGTATAGATAACAAATACCCCAGCGACCATACCAGGAACCATCCTTTTCTTGATCCTTCATCAGCCATTTGACACCATTTTTAATCGAGGGGTGATCTTTTGGTAAATTGGTATAATTTCCGAAAAACTCTAATGTTCTTCCGGTAATATCGGCGCAAGAAGGGTCTACCAGCAAAAATTCACCTTTTTCAAGTGGTAAAAATTCAACTAACTTTGAATTAGCCTCTTTTTCAAACGCCGGCCAACCGCCGTCATCGTTTTGCATCGATAACGTCCAGCTAATACCACGTTCCCAAGCAGCAAGCTCACTTGGAACGATTCTTGAAATCGATCTTAAGGAGGTGGTGGTATCGTCAACGTCAGGTAGGATGGTATTCACGTTGGAAAACCCCCAGCCGCCCGGCATGCTATTAGGGTTATGAATCACCCAATCTCCGAATTTATGTTGCTGCCGGTTTAGGAGGTAACGATTGGCATTTACTACCATCGGGTTATTTGACGAAATTCCCGCCGATTGCAGGGCAAAGCCAATCAAGGACGTATTCCAGACATTGGCTGTTGTATATTGCATATGAGGAAAGCCATTGATTTCACATTTCATCGACTTTATTCCCTCAATTGCTTTTATGATAACAGGGTCTGTTTTCTTATATCCTAATGAGAGCAGGGCGAAAATCATCAAAAAGGTGCAGCTGTAATAACTGTAAAAGGTTCCATCCGGTTCAATATGATCCAACATATACTTTTTGGCTCGTTCTAATGCTAAATGGCGAAGTTCTTTAGGAATGCCAATTAAACTTTTCACACCTTCTTCGATAAAAGATAACAACGAGCGTAATTCAGCTGAACGAACCCAGGGGTCCTCTTCATTCCGATGTAAATGCAATTCGGACAGGTCCGGACTTTTTGCAGTCCTGATTGTTAATTTTTTATCAGCTAGAATCATTATGGGAGTTAAATTTGCTCTCCCAAAAACAGAGAAGGAATAAAAATTGATTGGGAAAATCTCTGGTAAAAGAATGACCTCAATGGGAAGCGGGGAAAATGACGGCCATTTATACTGTCCAGTTAAAGCCAGCATGATTTTTGTATACGTGCCAGTCTCTTTTAACCCTCCGTTTGCTAATATATAATTTTTTGCTTTCCTTAGGTGTTTGTTGTCCCTTTGGTAATAGCCGGAATAAAGAAGCGCGTAATATGCCTCCACGGTAGCCGTTATATTCCCTTCGCCTTCATCAAAATAAAGCTTCCACGCACCGTTTGTTCCTTGTTTACTTAATATTCTCTTTGTAAGTCCTTGAATTAATTCCTCATCATTAATCTCTAATGTTCGTAATAAAATAATCATATAAGCATCTGTTGAAATGCCTGTATCAAATGGATAGCCCCACGAGCCGTCGGGAGATTGGTCATTTCTAAGCACGTCAATCAACCAATCCATGCCTTTTCTTGTATCGAACATCCCTGGTTATCATTCCTCTCCCAAAAAGTATTCACAACTAATACATATTCCCTTTAGGTTGGGAGCATTCGTAAGGGAGGTAATCTGTCATTTTTTTTACGAGAAGTCGCGAAATAACTCCTTTTGAGGCCTTACAAGATGAATTAAAGAAAAAAAGCAAAAACCCAGCAGTTACCTTCCCTCATTTAACCTTGGGGGATCGGAATTTATTAGAAAAAGTTAGAACTGAGACGAAGGAGAATAATGTAAACAATGTCACAAGGACGAAGGCCTATTTGGATTTTTACCTGCAGTATCCTGAAATTCAATGGGCGTTTTTAGGGCATATGGTTTCCCGTAACGGCGGGTGGAACATGACGGATTTAAAGGGCGACTTCCTTACGCGCTTACTGTCAAAAAAGGAGCGGAATTCATTCTTTCAATTTTTAGAGCGTGGCAACTGGCTAATTTTTCAAGATGTTTATCCGCAATTCTTGCTTTACAAGGAAAGCTTGAAACAAAATAAGCCTTTCTTCTACCTATTATCATATTTAAATGTTTCTACCTTCATGGAGACGATTTGGAATCATTTTTGGAGGTATCAAGAGCGATATATCCTTTGTATTGCACTAGTTATCAATGAGCAAAGCTATTTGGAAAAAAGAGTGGTTCAGAATCCGGTATATCAAAAAGAAGTGTTGAACAAATTTGAATTTTTTCTGCAGGACCTTTTATCGTTTAACCATATTCTTTTTCCATATGATGATGGTGAACTAGCTGGGCAGACACTTCATCAGTTTGAATCCGTTAATGAGCGAATTTTACTCGGGAAAAGGTTATATTCTGTCCTTTTTAAAAATAAAGATTTTCTAAGGATTATCGTGGACTGGGCAAAAAATCATCCACATACCGGGTCAAGAAAAGACTACTGGCCCCATATCTTTAATAATATTAAAGAAGGAATTCCAGGGTTTACTTATCCGATTCGATTAAAGTCCTGTCAGCTCCGTAAAGGGGCAAGAAAATTCTACAGCCCATCCCTTGAAAATGCCTGGAAAAATGTCAGCCAGCCGGAGGCGGAAAAAGGGGACTGGTTTGAAGACTGGCGAGTGATGGATTATTTAGTGGAGGACAACGAAATGATTGATGGGGAGATAAGGAATGAATACTGTAAAACTCTTGAACGACTCGAGGTTGCAGCCCTCGCAAAAAAGACGATTAACTTTTTGGAATAAAAACTATTTTGCTTGTATGATGCTTGCGTCCTTACTTGGAACGTATTTAGACCTATTTTTTGTTGGGAAACAGATGTATGAGTTTCCAGTAAGGCTGCTGCCAAGGATTTTTTCCATTAATATTGCCTTTACTTTAATTGGCCTTCCTGTTTTTGTCATGATATTTATTTCTTGCATTTCCAAAGTGAATAAATGGGGAAGGGCGGGGATTATCTTTTTTGTTAGCTTATTAATGCCCATTTTTGAAAAATTTGCGGAAGTGCTTGGCTTTTTTGTGCATAATGAACAGTGGAATCATCTTTACACGTTTTTTGGGTATTTACTGTTTTTAACGATTATTTCTGCTTTTTATCAATGGCTGGAAAAGCAGACTAGATAAATAACAAAAAGCCGGGACGAATGTCTCGGCTTTTTGTTGGGGCCCCTTCCGTCCGTACAGTGGTTAAGTGTCCCGCAACAAGCGAATGTTCGGAAGGGGGTTCCCTAATTAATATTTTACCACAACCATAGTGGAAATATAATGGTCAAAAGTGCCAAAACTTTCTTTTCTTTAATGAAAAGTGTATGATTAAAATGATTTTTTACATAAGGAGTGTTGAAAATGGCGAAAAAAGGATACATATTAATGGAAAACGGAGAAAAGATTGAGTTTGATTTATTTTCAAATGAAGCACCTGGTACAGTAGAGAATTTTGAAACATTAATTAACAAAGGCTTCTACAATGGATTAACTTTCCACCGTGTTATTCCTGGTTTTGTAAGTCAAGGGGGTTGCCCAGAAGGCCGTGGAACTGGTGGTCCTGGCTACACAATTAAATGTGAGACAGAAGGAAACCCACACAAACATATTCCTGGTGCATTATCAATGGCTCACGCAGGGAAAGACACAGGTGGAAGTCAATTCTTCATCGTCCATGAATCACAGCCGCATCTAAACGGTGTTCATACAGTGTTTGGTCAAGTTACTTCTGGTCTAGAAGCAGCAAAAGCAATGAGAAATGGCGACAAAATGCAAGAAGTTAAGGTATATGATGCTGAATAAGTAAGAACGAGAGAGCTAAAACAGCTCTCTTTTTTTGGTATTTTTTTAAGAATTTTAGCTTCTTTATCGGGGTAAATTAACTTCAAAAGCTTGCTTTTGGAGGTCTATATGAAAAAGTTTACTTTATTGTTAATGCCGTTGTTATTTTTATCGTTTGACGTAAATGCTGCATCTGAAAAAAATGAAACAAAAGAACTTAAGGCAGCCATAATCATTGATGATTTTGGCGGAGGTACAGGCGGAGTAAGGGACTTTTTAGAAGGTGACATACCGATTACTGCTGCTGTCATGCCATTTACTGAAAACTCAAGAGAACATGCAGAATGGGCTCATAAAAATGGTTTTGAAGTTATGGTGCATTTACCGATGGAGCCAAAACGTGGGAAAAGATCTTGGCTAGGGCCGAAGCCAATAACAGTTGATCTTTCTCAGAGAGAAGTAAAACAACGTGTAAGAGAGGCGATTAAGAGTGTTCCATACGCAGTCGGTCTAAATAACCATATGGGCTCATTAGCGGTGGAAAACGAAGAAATTGTTCGGGCAATTGTCGAGGTAGTAAAGGAGAAAAATCTTTTTATTATTGATAGTGGCACAAGCCCAGGAACAAAATTCCCGCAAATTGCTAAAGAACTAGGGGTCCCTCTTTTAAAAAGAGATGTATTCCTTGATGATATCTCATCCTCTACCAATGTAAGAAAACAAATGATCCGCCTGGCACGAGTAACAGAAATAAAAGGCAAAGGAATTGCTATTGGCCATGTAGGAGTGACCGGTAAAGTTTGTTCGGTGGGTATTTTTCAGTCGATGAAAGAATTTGAAAAGCGGAAAATCAAAATTGTTCCAGTCTCAGAACTATTTTCAGGTGAATTAACTGAAAAGTTTTTTTTTCCAAAATAAAAAGGCGGCTGCAAGCTGCCTTTTTTTGCTGAATTTATTTTTTCTGGTAAAATGTTTTCTATCAAAATAATATACAAAGAGTCACTAAGGGAGAAGGAATTGAAAAAATGAAATTGGTTTCTTGGAATGTTAATGGCCTCAGGGCGTGCGTTAAAAAGGGATTTTTAGATTATTTTAATGAAGTAGATGCAGACATTTTCTGTATTCAGGAAACAAAATTACAAGAAGGGCAAATTAGCCTGGATTTAGCAGGATATCACCAATACTGGAATTATGCCATTAAAAAAGGGTATTCCGGTACGGCTGTTTTCACCAAATTTGAACCACTTTCTGTCAGATATGGGGTAGGAACTGAAGAAAGCGAGGGGGAAGGAAGAATCCTTACCCTAGAATTTGCTGAATTTTTCCTTGTCAATGTTTATACACCGAACTCGCAGCGAGATTTAGCGAGAATCGGCTATCGTATTGAATGGGAAGAGCGAATTCTGCAACATTTGCAAGCATTAGCTGGAGTTAAGCCCGTCATTCTTTGCGGCGACTTAAATGTCGCCCACCAAGAAATCGACTTGAGAAATGCCAAATCCAATTTAGGTAACTCTGGTTTTACCGAAGAAGAGCGAGGAAAAATGACCGCCTTACTTTCAGCAGGTTTCGTGGATAGCTATCGCCATTTTCATCCAACTCAAGAGGGTGCATATACGTGGTGGTCATACATGAATAAGGTACGTGAGAGAAATATTGGCTGGCGGATTGATTATTTTATTGTATCTGAAACGATGCGAGAACGACTGAAAAATGCCGACATTCATTGCGATGTAATGGGTAGTGATCACTGTCCCGTAGTTCTTGAAATCCAATAATCTGTACCGATAACTTTTTCTTATGTTAAATTATAAAAAACCTGTAATTTTCTTTATTTCGTTTCTGTTTTATTGTTAAATAGAAAAGGAAATTTCAGGGAGTGGATGAATCATGGATATTAAAAATGATGTTCAACAGCAATTTGGAAAAAGTGCTGCTTCCTATGTCAGCAGCACCATTCATAAAGAAGGAAAGGACTTACAAAAGTTATTGCAGATAGTGACGATAAGCGGGGAGGAAGAGCTGCTTGACATAGCGACAGGCGGTGGGCATACTGCAAACGCCTTTGCTTCTGTTGTAAAAAAAGTAACCGCAGTGGATTTGACAGCTGAAATGTTACGAGCAGCAGAAAATTTCATCAGAGGAAATGGTTATCAAAATGTTGATTTTATACAAGCAGACGCTGAAAACCTTCCTTTTGCAACTGAAGCATTTGAGATTGTGACCTGTAGGATTGCCCCGCACCATTTTCCGAATGTAAACAGGTTTGTCGAGGAAGCATATCGTGTTCTTAAAGCAAATGGGCAATTTTTGCTTGATGACAATGTTGTCCCTGAAGACGATGATTTTGATCTGTTTTATAACACGATTGAGAAATGGCGTGATTACAGTCATTTTCGGGCCTGGAGAAAAACAGAATGGCTTCGTATGCTTGAATCGGCTGGTTTTGAAATAAGCGAATGGCATCGATTTGAAAAAACCTTTCATTTTGAACCATGGTGCAATCGAATGAATTTACCTCAAAGCGAAAAGGAAAAATTATCTGAGTATATACTCAGTGCATCCCAAAAAGTGAAAGATAAATTTAGGATTGTTATTGAAAATAATCAAGTTGTTTCCTTTCAAGGGGAAGCAATCGTTCTAAAAGCATTAAAAAGATAAAAAAAATCCTTTACAAAAAGAGAGCAATCTCTCTTTGTAAAGGATTTGTTAAAAACCTACTATATGTCGTTAAGCGCGGTTCCAATTTCATCAAACTCAGGTATTTTCTCATTTTGACCTGAATTCTCTAATGGATCGTGTTCGATAGGATAAACAAATCCTTGGTCATCCTCTTTTTTTGGCTGATAAAAATTCACAGTAGTAGCATCTCCTTTAAGAAAAATTTACTAAAGTATTTTTCCCCATAAAGAATGGATCTAAACCTATTCTTAATCTCTTCGAAATTTCCCCATCACTTCGATGGCTCTTGTAATATGAACAAATGCGGAGGGGTCATTTTTTTTAATCGTTTCTTTTGTCTCCGCTAATTCATATTTAGTTATGACTGTGGTTAACACTTTTTTGGGATGATGGGAATAAACGCCCTCTGCATCGGTCATCGTAATCCCACGTGGATGTAATTGAAGTAACGCATTACTCAATTCCTTCCATTTCTCGGTGACAATCGTGACCGTTAGTTTTGTATGATTCGTATGAACAGCATCAACAGCTCTTCCAGATGCAAAGATCGCAAACAGTGTATAAAGCGTTTTGTCAACACCAAATACAAGTGCTGAAATAATGACAATAGCATAATTCAAACATGTTATGATAAAGCCAACTGAAATATCCCTCTTTTTGGCTAAGATTAAACTAATGATATCAACCCCGCCAGCTGAAGCACCTACACGAATATTTGCACCAACACTTAAACCGAACAATACTCCTCCAAATACGCTCGATAACAAGATGTCGTCGCTAAAAGCATGGATAGGAATCAACTTCATTGATACAGATAATAGAATGACGGAATAAACAGTTAGGAACATGAATTTTTTTCCTAAATGAAAATAGCCCAAAACAAATAAAGGAAGATTAATAGCAAGGATTATCCAACCTGTATTTAGCGGGAGGTAATTATTGATTATGATTGCGATACCAGCAATTCCACCTGTTAAAACTTTATGGGGAATAAGAAAGGTATTTAATGCATAGGCCATGATTATTGTGAAAAAAGTTACCGCTATGGTTTGGACTAAAGTGTGTTTCACTTTTAATGCACCTCATTATGTATCATTTGTTTTGATGAATCGTAACATATCTATGTTGTAGTTTATAAGTTAAATATCCTATTGACCAGAGAAGAAATTGTGACAAAAGAATAAAAGGTAGTTTGTTTTTTATAGTGAAAAAAGAAAGGATGAAAGGGCTTTAATAGAATGAAAATTAATGGTTGACGAAACGAGTATTGGATAGTATTATATGTATTGTCGCTGTTGCGAAATGGTGAAATTAGATGAAATAACAAGGTCAGAACCATTCCCAGGCTCTATTTTTCTAAACAAAACTTTCGATTAATATTAATCATGTAATATATGGTTTGGAGTCATGAATGTATTATTAACCTATTATGCGGATGTGGCGGAATTGGCAGACGCACAGGATTTAAAATCCTGCTCTAGGTAACTACCGTACCGGTTCGATTCCGGTCCTCGGCATCGTTCAATTTCGGGAAGTAGCTCAGCTTGGTAGAGCACTTGGTTTGGGACCAAGGGGTCGCAGGTTCGAATCCTGTCTTCCCGACCATTAATATTTTGGCGGTGTAGCTCAGCTGGCTAGAGCGTACGGTTCATACCCGTAAGGTCGGGGGTTCGATCCCCTCCGCCGCTACCAAATTCATTTATGTAATTCTTTTTTTATAATGGAGGAATACCCAAGTTTGGCTGAAGGGATCGGTCTTGAAAACCGACAGGCGGGTTAAACCGCGCGGGGGTTCGAATCCCTCTTCCTCCTTCATTTTTTTATGTTCATATGTGGAGGGGTAGCGAAGTGGCTAAACGCGGCGGACTGTAAATCCGCTCCCTCCGGGTTCGGCGGTTCGAATCCGTCCCCCTCCACCACTTTAGGGGCATAGTTTAAAGGTAGAACTAAGGTCTCCAAAACCTTCAGTGTGGGTTCGATTCCTACTGCCCCTGTTAATTCGTCCTTAATGACAACTTCTGTTTTAGATAATAGATTTATTTATTCTATTTTTTGCCGATGTGGCGGAATTGGCAGACGCGCACGACTCAAAATCGAGTACGTAAGTCAGAGAAATAACCGCTAAAGCCTTGGTATGACAGAGTTTGTAAGACCCGATTCTTGTATGTTCTCTCCCTTTTCCGGAGGTGCGACAAAACCTTTATAATGTGCCGGCGTGGCGGAATGGCAGACGCGTTCGACTCAAAATCGAATGGGAAACCGTGGAGGTTCGAGTCATCTCGCCGGTACCAAAATCATAACTTTAAGTTCATTGGGAATATCCTGATGAGCTTTTTTTAATTTAGATTTTCAGGCATTCATTCATTGCCTGTGCGGATGATATTTTGGAACTGTACTCCAGGTGGGCATACGTATTAGCCGTCGTAGAGTAATCACTGTGTCCCAACCTTTCTTGGACTTCTTTCATACTGCCCCCGTTAGCCAAGAGAAGGCTAGCGCAGCTATGGAGAAGATCATGATACCGAATTCGTCGTAAGTTATTTTTCTCTAAGAGTTGGGGGAATTGCTGCGTGATATAGTTAGGTTTTATTCTGTTTCCCATGGCATCGACATTCAGGTAGTCCAGATAGTCTGTACAATAGGAACACTTGCATAATACTTGGTTAACCTCTTGCTGTGTTTTATGGCGCATGAAGCGCGCGGCGACCACCATTTTCAAGGATGTAGCCATTGGACTTGACGAATTCGATTAGGTTGATGTTGTTGGCATTAGTTATTTGTTCTTTGTTAAAAAGTAAATACTTACTCAACTTTATACCCCCACTCTAGGATTCCATATTGTTATAGCAGTATTAAAAGAAGCCATAATTAGTAGATCGTACGTCTTAGGAAATGAAACGTATGTTTGGGAGGTTTTAGGCATATTATAGTAGAATTATGTAGATATATGTAGTTCATAGGTCTATATTTTGTTATGTTATAAATAACTAAATATAGTTAAAATACAGGAGGTGTACATATGATAAAGACTCGTTTTAGTCAATATAATGGAGATAGCTGGGAAGAAGCATGTCAGCTTTTTTTAAAGAAAAGATATGAATCTGAAGGTTATCAGGAAATGATTGCGCATACTCAAGGAGATTTAGGAATTGAAGGCTTTACAAGAACCGGAATTGTATTTCAATGTTATTGCCCAGACGAAGAATACGAAAGTAAGAAATTATATGAATTACAACGTGATAAAGTCACTACTGATTTAGGGAAATTATCAAAAAACAAAAAAGAATTAATTAGATATATAGGGAGTGTGAAGATTAAGAAGTGGATATTTTTAACTCCTATTGTTAGGAATAAAGAGCTGATATCTCATTGCCAAGAAAAAGCAATCGAGTATAAAAATAATTTAGAAATGAAAGAACTTTTAGATGATGAATTTGATGTGTTAGTTCAAGATGAGGGATTTTTTGTCGAAGAAATGCTATATGTCAAAGCTATTCTTGAAGAAAAGATAGATGTTAATGTAGCTACGCCAAGTTTAGAAGAGATAATTAATTGGAAGGAATGCGAAGCTGAATCTGTTCAAATATTGTTTAGGAAGATATCAAAACTATTCAATGGCAACAGCAATGCTGAAGCTAATACTAACAAGTATGTAGATATTATTATAAGAAATTTGATCAAGGGCCAGAATGTACTGGATGAATTAAGAGATAACCATCCAATTTTGCTAGAGAAACTAGTACGAGTAAAGAGCGGGATTGAAACCCATATAGAACAGGAATTACTTCTAACCAATCTTCAACCTAAAGAATTTAATAGGGTTATACAAACTAAATATAAATCTGCTTTAGAAAGTGAAGCCTTTGGTAGAATGATCTCATTTGTTTTACAGGAGGATGTTATCAAAGAAGCTGAAGCAGACTGGTTAGTTCGTTGCCCACTTGACTTTGAGGAAGGGGCTTAGTAATGGACTTACCTTATGAACATGCGAAAAAGATAACCTTTACCCGTAGAAAAATACCTGTCTCTCCAGAATATAGGCCTCTTACTAAAATTGCACAAATAGTTTTAATTCTATCTATGGCTTCTAGGGGGAAAAGCGCTAATTTATTGAAGTTTCAATTGTTTAACTGGGCTTTTAAATCAAGAGAGAGAGATAGGATATTACTGTTAATTATTCAAGATCCGTTAATAACTCCCCCACTTATAAGTATGGATCCTAGCGTTAACAGAGCATTACAATTTGCAGTTGCTGACAAATTAATCTCATTTAGCGAATCTACCGGGAAGTTTACGTTATTATCTAAAGGGGAAGAGTTTGCACAAGCTATTATCAAAGAAACTGATATTTTCAATGCAGAAAAGGAACTATTAACGAAAATTGGTTTGAAAGTAACGGATAAAGTTATTTCGATTCTATTTAAAGAGAGGCTAATATAATATGGCACAAATAAAAATAAATGCTTTAAAACTAAATGTTGTCACTGACCATGGTCTCTTTGAAACGTTTTCTACTTTTACTAATGGTCTCAATATCGTAAGAGCTAAAAATTCTACAGGTAAAAGTTCATTTACTAACTCTATTTTATATGCTTTAGGCGTCGAAGAATTACTGGGTGGAACAAATGGTAAAACAATGAAGCCTGTATTGCGAGAAGAACTAACATACCAAGGTAACTCTTATAAAGTCTTAGAATCAAACGTAGAAATACAGATATCAAACAATAATGGAAATACTATTTCCATAAGAAGGTGGATTACCAGTTCTACAAGAGAAGAAAAACTAATTGAAGTGGAATATGGACCATCTCTAACAGAAGACAAAAAGTTCAAGAAACAAGATTTTTATGTTCATCTTCCTGGTTCAGCACAAAATGATGCTGGTTTTCATTCATTTTTAGCAGAATTTGTAGGTTGGGATCTACCACTAGTTCCATCATTTGAGGATAAAGAGCGACTATTATATATTCAAACCTTATTTCCCTTATTTTTTATCGAGCAGATTAAAGGATGGAGTTCATTTTATGCTCAACCAACTTCAAATTATGGTATTAGAGAGTTACCAACCAGAGCAATTGAATATATTCTTGGACTTGATATTTTAAATAATAGCAAACAAAAAGAGGAACTTCGAATAGAAAAAGCGTTAATTTCACAAGAATGGTCCAGTCTTATAAATGCTATCAGAGAAAAAGCAAATATAATCGGAGCCACAATTGAAGGATTATCTGACAAACCTGAGCTTTTATCTAATCACGAAATTTATGTGTATGATAAAAATCAAAAGTTAATTAGTTTAAAGGAAAGAATTTCTAATATCCTGTATGAATTTAACGAGAGATCAACGGTAGTAAGAAGTATTAAAGATGTCGAGAAGGAACACGAAGCAAGAATTAATAATATTGAAAATAAAGTTTTGGCTCTTCAAAGTGAGGCCAATTCAGTTAGGCAAGATATTAATGCAAGTATTATTAATCAAAATACTTTAGATGCAAATCGTAGTCAGTTGCAACAAGACTTAAAGAGTAATCAAGATGTTAAGAGACTACTTGATCTTGGATCAGATAAAAGTTTGTATGTGGCACAAGGTATTTGTCCTACATGCAATCAAAAAATACATGAAACCTTGCTTCCTCAAGATATAGAATTTCAACCTATGACACTTGAAGAAAATATCAAGTATATAAAAGATCAACTTGCTACTTTGAAATTCGCCCTAAGTCAATCTGCAAATGTAGTAGCTGAAAAAAACAAAAGATTAAGGGCCGTTACAGAAGCGTTAGAAGAAGAGAGAAGAAGGTTAAGAAGCTTGAAATTAGAGTTGAGAGAAGATCCACGAATGCTGTCTAATTTAGACATTGAAGAAACATTGAATTTAAAATGGAAGATAAAGGAGCTTCAGGAGGCCGAGAATAGTTTTGAGGAATTTGGAAAAAAACTCGACCTCCTAAAAAAACAATGGGAGCAGTACTTGAAAAGTACCAAAAAGATACCAGAGGAGTTTTTTTCTCAGCTTGATAAAACCAAGCTAGAGACATTCGAAAAAAGGTTTCGATATTACTTGGAACAGTTTGGTTATAGCAGCACTCCTTTAAATGATATTTCAATTTCACTTGATAAATTTACTCCTGTAGTACGTGGATTTGATATTAAATTTGATTCTTCGGCTAGTGATTTTATTAGATTAAGATGGGCATTTGCCCTGTCTTTAAACTACTCAACAAATCATTATGGAGGGAATCACCCACGGTTAGTAATAATGGATGAACCTGGTCAACAGCAGATGAACATAAACAGTACTGGGAAATTGTTTTATTCATTATCCGAACTCAAAAGTCAGAGTATAATTGCTTCTTCTCTGACCTTGGAGGAAATAAAGAGTATTACACAAAAAATTGAAGTCAATATTATTGATTTAGGAGATGAATATATTATTAAGCCACAAACTAATTAAAGCATTTTTATGAATTATCTCTGATTACGTGTGGTCCATTGTTGCAGTATGTGCTCATCCTCATTTGGTTTGCCCAGTTTTTTACGGTGGCAAGACAAGATGAATCTTAATGTAATTATGACAATTGAGAGGTGGAGTTGAAATGACCTTAAAATCTACAGCAGATAATTACTTGAAAAAAATGTTTGATAGAAATGCTTCTTTTAAGGAAGGACAGTGGGAAGCAATAAATTCTGTATTACAAGGAGGACGAACACTAGTTGTCCAAAAAACAGGTTGGGGAAAGAGTTTAGTGTATTTCTTATCAACAAGAATATTGCGGGATTCAGGTGCAGGACCAACAATTGTGATAAGCCCACTCTTATCTCTAATGCGGAATCAAATGCAATCAGCTGATCGACTTGGTTTACGACCAGCAACAATTGACAGTTCTCTTAATGCTCAGGAGATAGCAGAAATTGAGCAAGACTTGTCTCAAGGCAACATAGATGTTCTATTTGTTTCTCCTGAACGTTTAGCAAATGAGCATTTTATGGAAAGAACATTGCCTTTAATTTATGGTGGTATTGGAATGCTCGTTATAGACGAAGCCCATTGTGTTTCTGACTGGGGTCACGATTTCCGTCCAGACTATCGTCGTATCTCACGAATTGTCCGAGGATTACCTTCTCATGTTCCAGTTTTGGCAACTACAGCAACAGCAAATAATCGAGTTGTTGAAGATATACAAGAGCAATTAGGTGCGATGGAAGTTATTCGTGGGTCCTTAGCAAGGGAATCACTTCACATTCAAACAATAGAAATGCCTAAAAAGGCAGAAAGATTAGCATGGCTATCAAGTAATATTAATAAGATGCCGGGCAGCGGAATAGTATATTGTTCTACAATTAGCGATTGTGAACTCGTGGCTCGTTGGCTGACGGAGAAGGGAATATCGGCAACCTACTATACAGGACGGTTATCAAAAGACGAAAGAATTAGTCGGGAAGAGAGTTTACTTCAAAATAATATAAAGGTTCTTGTTGCAAATATAGCTTTAGGAATGGGCTTTGATAAAGAGGATGTTGGATTTGTTATTCACTTTCAAATGCCTAATTCTCTTTTAACATATTATCAACAAATTGGCCGTGCAGGACGTAAGTTGGATCATGCTTACATAGTTTTACTACATGGAGAAGAGGATGAGTCTATTCAACAATATTTTATTCGTAATGCATTCCCCGCTTCAGAAGATATGTCGATAATTATAGATCTATTAGAGTCAGAGGATAGTCTTACAGTTAATGAGATTTGTTCTAAGTTAAACCTAACCGAATCAACAATAAAAGACTGTCTAAGGTTATTACAAATTGATAATTTAGTGGTAAAGAAGAGAAGCGAATACTCAAGAACAATTAATCCTATTCAGTTGCATGATGCGCGTATTTCTAATGTTCTTGCTAACAAAGAGCATGAACTTGAACGTATGAAGTCTTTCATATACACTAAGGAATGCCTAATGAGATTTGTTATTCGTGAGTTAGATGACCCTGCATTAAAAGACTGTGGTGTATGTTCAAACTGTGCTGGTGAATTTGTAAGTGCAGATGTTCAAGAAGAAATTATGGTTGAAGCTGAAATTTTTCTACAACGTAGCTATTTTCATTTTGATTCAAGAAAGCAATGGGCTTCGAAAACCCGAATTCCAGAAAACCGTCAGTGTGATCCTGGATTTGCTTTAAGCCGTTATAGTGATAGTGGCTGGGGACGGTTAGTACGTAAGGGTAAATATCAGGACAATTACTTTGCTGAGCAGTTGGTTATTGCTTCTGCTGACGCTCTGAGAAGTTGGATCACGGACAATTATCAGGATGAGTCCTTTATTATTTCTTCAATCCCTTCATTACGGCGTCCGCATCTAGTAAGTGATTTTGCAAACAGAGTTGCAAGTCAATTAAGGTTACCCTATGTTGATTTGTTGACTAAGATCGACTCACGTCCAGAGCAAAAAAAGATGAACAATAGTCATTTGCAGGAACAAAATGTACGCGACTCAATTAAAGTGAATAAAAGCAATTATGTTGGATATAGTGTAATATTAATAGATGACATGGTTGATTCGAGATGGACTTTTACTGTAGCAGGTTATTTGCTTCGAGAATCAGGATATGGGCACATTTTGCCTTTTGCATTATCTTCAACATCAGAAAGTGGGTGACTGCATTGGAAAAAATTTCGGATGAGAGCTTGGCCATTCTGTTGATGACTTCTGATCTTCTATATAGAAAAACTAAGGACAAAGACCAGAAGCCTTTCACACATAGTGAATGGAATAAATTTGCATCCTTACTGAGGAACTCACCTTATTCTACACCTGCTACCCTCTATGATAAAAATGAAGAACATCTTATGAGGGATTTATTGCTTTCAAGATCAATGGCTAACAAAGTTTGTAGTTTAATGAAATATGCTGGTAGTATGGCCATTGAAATAGAAAAATTAATGGGAATGGGAATATGGATAGCAACTCGTGGGGATAAAAATTTCCCCCAGAGAGTTAAACAGTTATTAAAGGAACAATCACCTCCTTTTTTTTATGGTACAGGGGATGGGGAGCTTTTGCGTTCAAGTGCTGTTGGATTTGTAGGTTCTCGGGATGCTGATCCCAGCAGTATAGAGTTTACAAAACGTATTGTTCGTAAAGTAGTAGAAGAAGGAGCTTCGATAGTATCTGGTGGAGCTAAAGGTATTGATCTCACATCTCAGAATGAAGCTTTAGCATATGGGGGAAGGGTGGTTTCTTTTGTACATTCGGAATTAGAAATGCTTCTTAGGAAAAAAGAGGTCCGAAAAGCTATTGTCGATGGTAAACTTACGATATTATCTGCCGTACATCCGTCTGCGCGATTTACGGGATTTAATGCTATGGGACGGAACAAATATATATATACACATTCTAAAGGAACAGTTGTAGTTTCCTCAAATATTAAAGGTGGTACTTGGGAAGGTGCTAATGAAAATCTAAAAAATTCTTGGGTGCCTATTATAGTCCGTACTAGTGAAAATGTACCTGAAGGAAATAGAAAATTACTTGAAATGAATGCCTATAATCAACTGGTAATTCCTTTTTCGAATGAAAGCAATCAATCAATTGTTGAATTATTAAAAAAGACACCAAGTGAATCAAATAATAAAGGTAAGCAAATTAAGAAAGAAGATCTGGATTTATTTTACTTAGTTTGGCCTACTATTAAAGCTCATATAAAACAAGGTTATTCATCCTCGGAGTTATGCGAGTTATTTAATGTACTTCCCGATCAGTTAGATTTATGGATGCAACGAGGAAACAAAATAAAACCAACTTATAATGATTCTCCTTTCGAACAAACCACTTTATTCTAGTAACTTCTTAAACAATGTTTCGTCCAATGGAAAGATATTCTTTCCATGCGGTGGGCAATTTCGCTGCCGGATTCCATGCACTCGCTCCCATCTGACTGCTAGATGGGGGCTATTTTTTTTGAGTGTATAAGTGCGATACTATCTCGGGATTGATACCTCGGGTTTGAATAGATACAAGGCAACTTGTCTGAAAATTGTTGCTTTTTCTGGGAGGGTGAGCTGTCCAGTGGTCTTTTGAATGGGTGCGGATGAGGAAATGTAGGAAGATACATGACTATTGAGCAATATAGTAATAGCTTCTTTGAAATCCAGGTTCCAGGACTGCATGACAAAGTCTTTAGTTCCGCTGCTTGTACTGGTGGAGAAATAGCAGTACATATTGTTGTCTTTAAAAAAGCAGAGGCCGCCGTTATGTTTTGAATGAAACGCGCCGCGGCTACTACTATCCAGAATATAGCCGTGAGATTTAGCGAATTCGAGAGGGTCTATCTTGTTGGCTTGGGTGATTTGATTTTTTGAAAACCAATTATATCATTGTTTCAAAATCCCCACCACTCTATAATCCAATAATTGTGAAGCCGATATAATTGATAAGGCTTTTTAGCAATAATGAAAATGTGAAGTAGGAGGGTGAATATGAGCAAGAACATTAATTATGATAATAATAATTATTTCTGCTATATCGGAGCTTTTTCAGATGAGGATTATAAGGCCTTTTCTTTAATATTGGATACACAAACAGCTATAATGTTGGAGAGGTTTTACTATAATCCACAAAAATTAAAAAATGATGTAAATGTGGCTATAACGGACTTCTTGCTGGAAACAATAAATAAAGATAAAGTTCCCGGATTTGCGATGCAGGAGTCATGTTGGGATAGGTCACTGGCTTCTATTAATAGTCCGCAGTTTAACAGATTAGAGAAAGCATTAAACGATATGAATTCATGGGATAGAGATAAAATTATCAACCATAGCAAATCTAATGGTATACCATTTAATGATTTTGTTATGAGGGAAAAAGTAAGTTTTACTGAAACGATGATCCCTCATTTAAAATCTAATCCAATGTTGTTAGGTAGTTATGTGATCATGTTGAAAATACATCTATTGAATTTTAAAAAAAGCAAGATGGATAAATTTAAATTATTTCGAGAGTTTGCAGATTTTATGAATCAAGATATTAAGATATTTCATGCAGTTGAGTTCTCACTTGCAGTTGATTATTTTTTAGGAAATTCTAATAAGGCAGACAATGTTCAAAGCTTGCTGAAGTTTGGTTCTAAAGATCCTTTAGGGGCAATATTGACATCATGTTGGGACTTGTTTTTCCTACGCTTCTTACAATTAAGCTTTATGAATAATATGGGGGGGATTATAAAACCAAAGTTAGTTAGTCGCGACGATGCTTTAATTAATCTCGCCATGTACTCATCAATTCATGGTTTGATTGAAGTTAATGATACTCCAATGCCTATTGTCTCATTTGATCATGAAGGCTTGAATATAACAACGATGAATTTCTTAGATGGTATACAAAGTGAAATTCGTAATTCTGTTGTTTCAAGGAGCCAAGCTTTTATAGGAGATATAGAAGGACAAGCAGAGAAGATTACCCAAATAGCAATTCAACTTGAGCTTGAACTACTCAGTAAAATTAAATGATAATATTAAAAGAGAGCTCTTAGCAGCTCTCTTATATATTCCCATGACATTTTTTGTATTTCTTTCCACTCCTACAGGGGCAAGGGTCATTCCTACCCATTTTTTTAATGCCATGCTGTCTTTTATAACTCATGATTCTTGATTCGGCATATTTATCTGCTAATTTACTCAATTCATCAACTTTTTCTGAAGGAATGTCAGCGTGTGTTAATAAATTAAAATCTAGAGTTTGTAGAGTGTTGTCCGCAGCCACCTTCGATGGCGGCTATATGGCCAGTGGCGTTGACGTGGCAACCGAATAACAGCCTCCCTCAACGCCACTGGCTTTTATAAAAGTCATCTTAGTTGTCGAAGATTTAAAATGGCAAACCCTCAATTAATTCCTTCGACTCTCTTTTAAGAAAACCATTAAGCTGATTCAATGCATTTTTAATTTCCTTAACTCATTTCTTTCCGTTCTTAACCGTTCAACAGTTGCTCCCATCTCGACAATTCCAATCTCCAATTGTTCACAATAATCGGTACTTACTCTTCTACAGTTCATTGATCACCCGATGGATATGAGATTCTCCCACAATCTTAATTCCTTGTATGAAGGCATCTAATAGGATTTGACTACATAGTGTATTGATTTTTCTTGGAATCCCTTGGCTGAAGTTATAAATCGCTCTAATAGCCTCAGTATCAATAAAGTTATTAACGTATTATACTCAAAAAAAGGTATAAAAAGAAAAGAGGTGAATTTTAGTGAGGATTTGGTACTTATAATACACTCTCTCACTAAAGATAATTTATGAAAATTAAATTAAGAGATTTACAGCTATCAGATAAAGAACATTTCTTTTCATGGATAAAGGATAAAGAGGTTATAAGATATTCTTTATCAATATTTCAGAAAATGAAGGATAATAACGAAATATCAAATTGGTTTGATATGCTTTTATTAGAAAAATCTTCTTACAATAAAGCAATCGTAGATGACACAGAGAAAAAGTTAATTGGATATGCTGGAATAGCACAAATTAGTGAAACAAATTTATCTGGAGAATATTTTATTTTCATTGGTAACAAATCTTATCATGGAAAAGGTATTGGCACATTTGTCACGAAAGAAATTATTAATAATGGTTTTCAAGAATTGGGGCTTAATAGAATTATGCTTACAGTTTCAGAGAAAAACATAGGAGCAATTAAAGCATATACTAATGCTAACTTTAAAACCGAAGGAGTTATGAGACAAGGGTTCTATAGGGATGGAAAATTTCATGATAAAGTTATTATGGCAATTTTAAGAGAAGAATGGGGTTAATTTGCTAACTTATTAAATTATGAAACTAAATAAAGCAAAAAGTATTATACGGACAAAGAAAAAGCCGAGAAACACTCGACTTATATATTGAGGTGTCTAATACCTATAGCCTAAAAAAATTTTCGCTTTGCATCTTCATTATCCGATGCAACAATAAAGGCATCACGAGCAGGGCTAGTATAAAGATTGTTAGCAAACACATTGGAGTAAATAACCAGTTTTTCTGCAATTTCACCTATAACAAATTTTTGGCGTTGTATTGGATCAATTATCATTTTCTCGATGAATCTACCAACAATAAATATTAAAACGCCCACAATTGATATTATCCCCTTTAAGTAGACAGTGTAAAAAACCCATGTGTATAGCGTGGGTGTTACACTAATACTTGGAGGGGATTTTTCTATGGCTAAAAAAGGACAACAATTTCAAAGGTATACAAATGAATTTAAATTAAATGCTGTAATGAAATATGTAACAGGATCTAAAAGTTATAAA
>NZ_CALBWS010000005.1 GCF_937468385.1 Neobacillus rhizosphaerae | reverse complement strand
GGCCGATCACCCTCTCAGGTCGGCTACGCATCGTCGCCTTGGTGAGCCGTTACCTCACCAACTAGCTAATGCGCCGCGGGCCCATCTGTAAGTGACAGCCGAAACCGTCTTTCAGCTTCCCTTCATGTGAAGGAAAGGATTATCCGGTATTAGCTCCGGTTTCCCGAAGTTATCCCAGTCTTACAGGCAGGTTGCCCACGTGTTACTCACCCGTCCGCCGCTAATCAACAGGAGCAAGCTCCTATTGATTCGCTCGACTTGCATGTATTAGGCACGCCGCCAGCGTTCGTCCTGAGCCAGGATCAAACTCTCCAAGAAAGTTGATTAGCTCATAAATGTTACGTTGGCTTAGTTTCAATTGAAACTAATAATTTTTTGTTTGTTGACGTTTTTGTTTGTTTAGTTTTCAAAGAACAAGTTCGTTACCTCTTTTTTCAGAAGCAACTTTATTAATATAGCATTTCAAGTTGTTAATGTCAACAACTTTGTTTTTACTGCTCATCGCCTCGCTGACGACTTTTCATATATTACAGGATATATGTAGATTGGTCAATACCTTTTCTAAAGTTTTTTTAGAATAATATCCATTCTATTTTCTACCTGTGAGAATATAGGTGCGAAAATCAGTTGTTTATCAGCGAATATGTTACTTATATCAGCGAATTATATAATTTATCAGTGAATCGAAGGGTAATTGTCAGATCGTCCTAAAACTTCAATAAATGAAACAATCTATTAAAAAAGAGCATCCGTTTTTCGAAAGCGATGCTCTTTTTTCATTCGCTAATGATTGGCAATGCCTACATAATGAAAGCCTAGCCCCTCCACAGCCCCTTTATCTAACATATTTCTCCCATCAAACAGATACGGCTGCGTCACTAACGACTTGAGGCTTACCCAATCCAGATTCTTATAATCATCCCAGTCCGTGCAAAGGATGACTGCATCCGCACCCGTAACCGTTTCCTCCACCGTCTGTAATTGCACGAGAGCACCCTCTGCCATTTTCACTTTTGGATCATGCGCCTTCACCTGGGCCTGTTCTGCTACTAATCTATCAATCAGTATCAGACTTGGCGACTCTCTTGTATCGTCCGTGTTCGCTTTAAACGATAAGCCAAGCACAGCAATCGTCTTATTCGTTAAATCCCCACCAAGTGCCTGCTTTATTTTTTCAATGAAATAAACTGGCTGTGCTTCGTTAACTTTTACAACACTCTCTAAAATGGTAAGCGGCTGACCATTTTCCTTAGCGGTTTGGATTAACGCATTCACATCTTTCGGAAAACAAGAACCACCATATCCCATTCCCGCTCGAAGAAACTGCGGACCAATCCGCTGGTCGAGTCCGATTCCCATTGAAACATCATTTATATTAATCTCAAGGTAATCACACATTTTAGCTAACTCGTTAATATAGGAAATCTTCATAGCGAGGAAGGAATTGGCGGCGTACTTAATCATTTCGGAGGCTTTTGGATTGGTTACGATAATTGGACAGTGGAAGTCATTATATAATTCTTTCATGATTGTTCGCGCCGTTTCACTTGTTGTACCGATGACAATCCGGTCGGGATTTAAAGCGTCCTGAAGGGCGGAACCCTCGCGAAGGAACTCGGGGTTAGAGACGACGTCAAATGGAATCTGCCCCTTTTGCTTTTTCTTAACCCATTCCGTCACTAACGTTGCCGTCCCAACTGGCACCGTACTTTTCGTCACAATGACTTTATAGTTGTTGATATATTTACCGATCGATTCGGCAACATTTTTTACATATGAGAGATCTGCACTCCCGTCTGCATCCTGTGGAGTACCAACGCAAATGAAAATAACATCATTCTCTCTTACAGCCTTTTTAGTATTTTTTGTAAACATAAAATTTTTAGCTGCGACATGCTTGATTAATAATTCCTCAAGACCTGGCTCGTAGAAATGTAATTTTCCAGCTTTAAGTCCTTGTATTTTGCTATCATCAAGGTCTAGTCCTGTTACCTGATGACCCATTTCACAAAAAAGAAGGCCAGTCGTCGTTCCCACATATCCTGTTCCGACGATTAAGATATTCACGATTGTTTATTCCTCCTTAAATCCACCTATATAATTAATCAACTTGACATACATGGAGCTTTTGGCAATTTCAAAGCGGTATCATTCAATCTCTAACCCATAGCTTGTATATTCCTCATGAACTAGTAATAATTTATTCCTAAATGTATTTGAAGGAAGTTTGTCTAAACTAGAAAGGGCTATAAATTTGGAGTTGTATAATTTATGGCGCACGGGATTGCTATTTGGAATGAAACAGGTGGGACAATATTTTCAGACTTCTGAGGGATTTCTATAGATTTCGGAGGATTTTCTATCTATTTCAGGACGATTTCTGCCTATTTAGGAGGAATTTCATCTAGAGAAACTAAGACTGTTTTCGCAAATACCGTTGCTTTTCTTACTAAATTTCCCTAATTCCTTTGATAAGGATGGTAATTTTTTTCGCTTCATGATTTTAAAGGCTAATTCCACCAATTTTTCTCTTAAAGGACATGCTATATTCAGTCTATCAGGGACTTTAAATGGTTTATTAGCGACTTTTATGGTTATATCAACGACTTAGTTCCTTTTATCAGCGACTTTTATGGTTTTATCAGCGATTTAGTTCCTTTTATCAGCGACTTTTATGGTTTTATCAGCGATTTAGTTCCTTTTATCAGCGACTTTTATGATATATCAGCGAATCGAAGGGGAATGGTCAGATCGTCCTTAAATTTCAATAAAAGCAACAATCTATGAAAAAAGAACCTAAATTAAAAATTCGGTCCCATTATTAATGGAACCGAACCGAATCAATACTATCTTCTTAATCCTTTGAAACAACAAAATAAAGATGGAGCCAGGTACCACCCTTTCAATCTGTCCTCCAGTGATGGACAAATGTCCACGGACGGTGTCAGGCACCACCGAAGCACCATCGATGGACATTTGTCCACTTTTGGTGCCTGACACCATAAACGACACTCTATATCCAGCCTTTTTTCTCGGCGATGCTGGCGGCCTCGGTGCGGTTTTTGGCATCGAGTTTGTGAATGATTTCTGAGATGTAGTTCCGGACGGTTCCGGAAGATAAGTAGAGTTCGGAAGTAATTTCCTTAGTGGTTTTTCCTAAGGATGCTAATCTTAAAATCTCTTGTTCTTTTGGGGTCAGCGGATTTTCTTCGCGGATGACGTCAAAAGTGAGCTCCGGACTGAACACCCGTTTTCCGGCTGTCACCGCGCGAATTGCACCCGCAAGTTCATCAATTTCCCCATCTTTAAGTAGGTATCCATGGACACCAATTTTTACTGCACGTTCAAAATACCCTGGGCGGGCAAAGGTGGTTAGGATGATCACCTTACTAGGAGACGAGCGCCGTGCGAGTTCGTCAGCCACCTCGAGTCCGTTCAAAACGGGCATTTCAATATCCATCAGGCAGACATCCGGCTCAAGTGCCAAAATCGCCTCCAGTGCCTCTTCACCATTCATAGCCTGGCCAATTACCTTCATGTCCGCCTCCAAATCTAGGAGGGAGGCAAGTGCTCCCAATAACATTCTTTGGTCTTCAGCAATAAACAAGCGAATCACACTTCAGCACCCCCTGCTTTTTATTACAATTGGAATCGCTATTTCTAACACCGCTCCATTATTATTCGAAAGAGAAAGTACCCCATCAATCAATGCCAGCCTCTCCTCCATTCCCTTCAAGCCATTGCCAAACAATTTGTTCCTTGCAACACCCATGCCATCATCGCGCACCACAACATTCATTTTTTCAGAGGATAGATAAATAGAAACGGAGCAATGGGTCGCCTTGCTGTGCTTAACGACATTCGTCGCCGCCTCACGAATACACATCCCGACGATATTCTGCGTAAAAGGAGAAAGCATTGAAAAATCAACTTCCCCATCATACTCATAGGTAATTCCTGCTGCTCGTAATATTTGCTGAACCTGAGGAAGCTCCTCAGCCATGGTAGCTGCGCGCATATCTGTTACTAGCTCACGCACCTGCTTTAGTGCTGCACGGGAAGTGACTTCCATTTCCTTCGCCTCGATACGAGCCCGTTCCGGGTCACCTGAAATCAACCGTTGAACAAGCTGACTTTTTAATGTCAGAAGGGAGAGCGTATGACCAAGCGTATCATGGAGGTCACGGGCAATCCGCACCCTCTCTTCACGCTTTACCAACTCCTCAATTTTCTGATTTGCTCGATCAAGCTTCTTTTCTAGATCCATTCGGCGATTCATCGAGCGGATTCCAAACGGAGAAATCAGTATAATGATGAGAAAAGGGACGAAGTAGATGAGCTCTGCCGGGGTGAAAAAGGTCTTCGTCTGTACCACATGATAGATGAACGGAGTAATTTGCACACACACCAAGCCAAGCAGCCCACGCCTAAAGGCTGTTTTTTCCTGGTACCAGCCAATGAAATTCGCCGGAAAAAATCCCATAAACATATAGTTTAAGTGATAAAACATGCTAAACATAAACACAATCGCTAGTTGCACCGCTAACCAGTAGGTGAACTTTCTTTTTCCTATTGGGAAATAAAGCTGGCGATACGTCACCAAAAACAGCAGCACCATCCCATAGCCAATGAGCTGCTTCACTCCCGTTTCCCTCGTTAAATATAAAACAGGAAATCCTATATAAATAAGAAAAATATAAGGGAAAAAGCCAAATCGCCTTGGAAAGATTGACCATTTCAAACCAAATCACACCGCTTCTTGTTTTCTTCTAACATATTTCGATAGTAGCATGAACACGGCCAAATAGGCGATTAAAATCAGGATATTTTTCCATTCAGGCATATTTCCGCGAACAATTTCCCAAGCACCGTTACCAAAATTGTAAGATGGAAGCCATTTACCGATGGACTGCATCATTTTTGGCATAATCTCAAGCGGCATCCAAAGTCCTCCAGCAACCGCCAACACCATATAAATCACATTGCTGATACCAGCAGCCGTTTCTACTTTTTTCATCATTCCAATTAAAGTCCCGATGGCGAGGAATGGCAATGATCCGAGTAATATCCACAACCCACTCATCACCCATTCTAGGGCTGTAAGCGAAACATCATTGATTAGTGCACCTGCAATAAAAATAATTGTAATCGACAGCAGATGTATTACACTTTGGCCCATCATTTGTGCCGCAAAATATACGGTGTCAGATAATGGTGTGATGCGAATAAATGTCGACCAGCCCTGCGAGCGCTCTTGGACCATCCGGATTCCAAGTGTCATCATTGACGAGCCCATCACACTGAACACTGTCATTGACATGAGGTAATGTGCCTGCCACTCCGCCTTATCCGGCGCATTCGTATTCACTACATTTGTAAAAATATAATAGAAGAGAATCGGCATTACAAGCGACCAAAACACAAAATAGCGATTCCTTAACACCCTGATAATCTCGAATTTGCATTGCATTTGAAATGTTTTCATTTATATGGCCTCCTTTGCGCTGCTAGTCAGTTGCTCAAACGCTTCCTCTAGCTTGCCTCGTTCAATTTGAATATCGCGGGCACCAATTTTTTCTTGAAAAATTAGCTCTAGTACTCGGTCGGTATTATTCGACTGGACGTAGACACGATTATTTTTTCGGTAAATATCATCAATTTCACTGTGAAGGTATAGGTTTTCTAGTGATATTTCTGGGTCGACGATAAAGGAAACGGATTGCTTCGAAATTCTTGACTTGATTTGCGCCGGCGTTCCGTCAGCGACAACGGCACCGTCTTTAAACAGTAAGATTCTGTCCGCGGCATCATCCGCTTCTTGCAGATAATGCGTGGAAAAAATAATCGTTTTGCCTTGGTCAGCCAGATGGTGAATGGTTTGCCAAAAACGATTTCTTGAGGTAATATCCATACCTACTGTCGGTTCATCAAAAATGACGAGCTCGGGATTTCCGGCGAGAGCGAGCGCAAAACTAAGCCTACGCTTTTGTCCGCCTGAAAGTTTTTCCGCTCGGGTTTTCATATCTTGCTCGGTCAAGCCTGTTAAGTCGATAAGCTCCTCCATAGCGAGCGGCTCAGGATAGTAGCATCTGATTAGTTCGAGGATTTCGCGTACTTTTAAACCTGGCATCACACTGACTTCCTGTAGCATCGTGCCGATTTTTTCTCGGACTTGCTTTTCGTGTGGCTGGTGGTTAAATAATTGGACTTCTCCTGCGGTTGGTTTTAGCAGTCCTAATATCATCGAGATCGTCGTTGTTTTCCCGGCCCCGTTCGGCCCAAGAATGGCCATCACCTCTCCTTTCCCAATGGTGAAAGTTACATCGTTAACCGCTATTTTATGTTGAAATGACTTTGTCACGTTCGTTAAGCTTAAAATTTCGTTCATCTTCCGAACACCTCCTGCTTTCTTGATTTCATTGTAGTATGCAGGGGAGGGAAATTTTTAGTAAGCAATGTCATCAAAAACAGATGACAAATGTCATTTTTTTATTAGAATTTAATGGCTGTTTTTTCCATAAATTGTTGCTTTTATTGAAATTTAAGGACAATCTAACAATTACCCTTCGATTCGCTGATGTATTATAAAATTCACTGCTCTAGAAGGATTCTACGTTGGCTTTCCATCGAAAAAAGAGAGCTAAAGCCGATGTAGATGGGCTCTACGTAGGTTTTTTACTAAAAAAAGAGAACATTAGTCAATCTAGAAGCGGTCTACATAGGCTTTCTCCCCAAAAAAGAGAGCTAAAGCCGATGTAGATGGGCTCTACGTAGGTTTTTTACCGAAAAAAGTGAACATTAGTCGATCTAGAAGCGGTCTACATAGGCTTTCTCCCCAAAAAAGAGAGCTAAAGCCGATGTAGAAGGATTTTACGTTGGCTTTCCACTCAAAAAGGAGAGTAATAGTCGATGTAGATGCAGTCTACATCGGCTTTTCCCCGAAAAATGTGAGCTTAGTCGATGTAGATGGGGTCCTACGTTGTTTTACACCCGAAGAAAGAAGTTTAATAAGAAAAAAATACAGCAGTATTTGCGAAGAGAGCCAATTTAATCCATTCTAGTAGAGTCAACCACCAAAAAACGCACCCTTTCCAATGAAAAAGAGACCTCCATAAATGAAAGTCCCTTCATGATTCTTTATTTGACAAAATTTGAGGCGTATCAGGCACCCATTAACATGTCCACCCCACGCAGACAAATGTCCACGAAGGGTGTCAGGCACCAATATAGAGGTAGCAATATAGAAAAACTAGTAAAGTAAATATTTTTCGCGGATGTCCATAAATTTGTTTAGTCCTGGCTGCCATTCTTTTTTCATTTGTTCGATTGATTTTCCTGCTTCGATTCCGGCACGGATGGAACCGTTGCCGACGAGGTTATCGAAGAAGGAGATTCCGTTGCTGCCCGGTGCCCGGAATTGGAAATCATTCGGATACATGTCATGGATGGTTTTGACAATGTAAAGTCCTGTTTCAATTGGTTTGTATGCATTCCGGTTTGTTACATGGATTTGCACACCATGGCTTAACTTGTTCACAAATTTTGATGTAGAAGGGATAAACGATGCAGCTCTGAATTTAACGCCAGGTAAATGATAAGAATTCAGTTTTGCCGCAAGATCATCACTGTTAATAAATGGGGCTCCGATCAATTCAAACGGTCTTGTTGTACCACGTCCTTCAGAAACATTGGTTCCTTCGATTAAACAGGCACCAGGATAAACTAATGCCGTATCCAAAGTTGGCATATTCGGTGACGGCATGACGAATTGTAGATCAGCGTCATCGTAATACATGCTCCGGTTCCAGCCTTCCATTTTAACAACCGTTAAATCAGCACCGATGGCGAACTCCTTATTGAATAGCTTAGCTAATTCACCGACTGTCATTCCGTGGCGGACAGGAATCGCATATTCACCTACAAACGAGGAATATTTATCCTCTAATATTGGTCCTTCAACCTTTGCGCCGCTGATTGGATTTGGACGGTCAAGTACGATGAAGGGGATATTATTTTCTTTAGCCGCTTCCATCGCTAACGCCATCGTGTAAATATACGTGTAAAAACGTGCCCCTACATCCTGAATATCGAATAACAATACATCGATATTGCTAAGCATTTCCTTGGTAGGCTTTTTCGTATTTCCATAAAGGCTGTATACTGGGACTCCTGTTTTTTCATCAATATACGATTCAACATACTGGCCAGCCTGGGCACTGCCGCGGACACCATGCTCAGGGCCGTATAAAGCAGTCAGTCTTACATTCGAGTTTTTATACATCAAATCTACGATACTAGTAAGCTCTTGATCGACACCTGTGGGATTGGTAATTAAACCCACACGCTTCCCTTTAATTAAATCCAGACGATCCTTTAATAACACCTCAACACCTATACGGAACTTCCCAGTGTTCTTTTCTTTCTCTTTATCATTCTTAGCAACTGCCGCCGTTACCGTGAAAAGGACTAGGAATAGCGCGAGAATACCCGTAAGCCATTTCTTTTTCATCGTTCTCCCCCTCGTAGTTTTGGTAGTATTATTTCCATGATATATCTAATAAGACAAAACACTCTAAAAAATGGACAAAACCTTAAATTCGGTCAAAACAAGACTCTACCTAGAAAAATTAATATCCTAAACCATGGTCAAATCCGTATAATACGCTGCCATCCTGGCTGTAAATCGTAACCGGAAGCTTGGCCGTTGGCTTATTTACGCCAAAAATCGTGTTAATAGAGGCCTCAAAGCTTACATCCTTCGTTCCATATTGTGTAAGATAAGCATCTACATTAGGGTAAGCCATAACATCATATGGATTTCGAATCCCTACGCCAATAACCGATGCTTCCGTTTGCTCTATCACTTGATTGGCCAACTTCATTAAATTGGCAGAAGGCAATCTTCCGCTCACTGTCGAAGTATTCGTTCCAACAATGATATATTTTGCCGTTTTCGCGATCGCCAAATTTTGTTCTGAAAGTGGAGCCGTGGTATCAATAACGGTTACATTTTGGTGGTGCTTTTTCACTTGAGCTGTTAAAACAGAAGCGCTCGAACCGACAACCACAATTTTATCGTCAGTTGCCGCCTTCAGCGGAAGCACACCGTTATTTTTCACAAGTGTAATCGATTTAGCCGCTGCTTCTTTTTCTACCTGTAAATGTTCCGCTGATCTCGCAACTTTTATAGCATTAGTTATCTTTTCATCAAGGCTCTTTTCCACTTCAGCCTTGACGATGCTGCGATTTAATTTCAGCGTTAAAATCCGCTCAACTGACTGGTCAATTCTTCCCTCTGAAATATCACCGGATTTCACTGCATCGTATAGGCCATTGGCTACTAGTTCAAGACCTACAGGCATTAAGAGAATATCTGTTCCTGCTTTCACTGCACGAACAGCGGCATCTACTGGACCAAAATGGTCGACGATGGCCTGCATGTTCATGGCATCCGTCACAATCACTCCCTTAAATCCCATACTCTCGCGCATAAGACCCGTTAACACTTTGTGGGATAGCGTGGCGGGAACAGCAATTTCCGTTCCATCCTTTTTCGAAATGGCCTTTGTGTTATCGATTTTCGGGAAAGTAACGTGAGCCGTCATTACGGCATCAATGCCGGCATTCATCGCTTGCTGGAACGGATATAATTCCACCTTTTTCAAACGGTCGATATCATGTGGCACCTCGGGCAGTCCTAAATGCGAATCGGTTGCGGTGTCACCATGCCCAGGAAAATGCTTTGCTGTTGCAGCTGTTCCAGTTTCGTGAAGCCCTTTGATATAAGCTTTGCCCAATTTGGCAACGAGTTCTGGACTTTCACCAAACGAACGAACCCCGATGACTGGATTATCGGGATTATTGTTAACATCGAGATCAGGGCCAAAGTTCATATTAATGCCCACAGCGTTAAGCTCTTCCCCTATCGCCTTGCCAACTTTTCCGGCTACCTCTTCAGACCTTGAGGCTCCAAGCGCCATGTTCCCTGGAAAATCGGTTCCGAATTGCAGGCGGGTAACAATTCCACCTTCCTGGTCAACGGAAATCAACAGTCCATACTTTTCCGTAGCGTCCTGATAAGCGCTAATTAGCTTCGTTGTTTGCTCAGCCGTTACCGTATTTTCACGGAACAATATAACGCCGCCAAGATGATACTGTTTAACAAGTTGGGCAATTTCATCATTCATTTTCGTGACATTGCTACCCTTCCATGTACGGAAATCCGGCATTAGCATTTGCCCGACCTTTTCTTCCATTGTCATATGCTTACGTGCATTACCAATGAGGTCATAGCGTGTTCCTTTTTCTTTTTCAATCAAGATTTCTCCTTGATTCCCTTTGTATTGAATCGAGATTCGATCATTGTACCTGTCATCGCCGACAGAGATAAAGGTTTTTCCATTGTGCCCTGATAAGGTAACTAGACCCTCTTTGACAGAGGCGACATTTTTATTGGAAGACTTCCAGGTTAGATTCTCCGAAGCCAACATAAAGTGGCCGTCTTCATAAACATGTAGGGCATTTAAATTAATCTTGTTGTCTTTCACTTCTCTTGTCACTTGCGGAACGTTAAGGTCAATGACTACATCCTTGATACCCAAAGACGCTGTTGCTTTCGAATGGGGCATCCCTGTTAACAATAGGGCAAATGCCAAGAATAAGGTGATAAACGTTTTGAAAAATTTACGCATGGTTTCCCCTCCTCTATTTTTTAAAAAATTAGTAATTTCTTAACTGCCATTCATTGCTGCTAAACTTCAGCTCCGAAGAATCAAGTTTCGTATTCAAGATATACCAGCCGCGGCCGTTCGTTGCCGTATCCGTTTTGTAAAAAAAGCGCAATTTTTCCGCGTCTTTCGGAATCGTCACTTCTTTTTTCTCCCAGCCATTACTTGTGCCAGTGAACTCAGCAAGTTTTTTCCAGGCGCCGTCTTTGAAGATCTCCACATTGCCAAAATCCCAGCCATCCTCGGTCATATACCAAGTAGTAAACATCAGTTTCGCGTCCTTTTTCAGATGAAGGTCAGCCTCTATCACACGGTTCAGCTTATCTCCATACCCGGTAAACCAAGCCGAATCCTTGCCAGGAATCGAAACTGGAATGGCGTCTGCTACCTGCCTGGCAAACAATCTTCTTGTTTGATTCGTGGACACGGTATTTCTGCTCGGATGAACACGGTTGGTTAGTAAAATCGCAATCGTTTTATTGTTCGGACTGACGACAATCGATGTTCCTGTATAACCAGTATGTCCAAAGGAATAGGTTCCTTCCGATAAGGCATCCATATACCAGCCTTGTCCAAGTTCCCAGCCAAGTCCATGGTCATTACCAGGGAATTTCTCATTCTGATTTTCGAGCAATAGCTTAACCGTTTCTGGCTTCAAGATCCTTTTTCCAGCATACTTCCCATCATTGATGAAAATATGAGCTAGCTTAGCAAGATCTTCAGCTGTTGAAAAAACACCGGCATGGCCAGCCACCCCATCAAGCGACCAGGCATTCTCATCGTGAACTTCGCCCCATACCAGGCCGCGATTTGGAGTGGATTGAAATTCAGTCGCAGCAATGCGGTTTTTCAGTCGAGCTGGTGGATTATACATCGTGTCCTTCATCCCTATAGGCCCGGTGATATGCTCTTTCACAAATTCATCCTGACGCTGGCCGGATAATCGTTCCACTAACGCTCCCAAGGTGATCATGTTTAAATCGCTGTATTCGTAGGCGGTCCCGGGAAGGTTTTTTAATGGCTGTTGAAAAACTAACTGCAGTCTCTCATCGCGTGAACTCCCTTTCGTATAGAGAGGAATCCAGGAGACAAAGCCGGATGTGTGTGTCAGCAGCTGGCGGATGGTGACGTTTTGCTTGCCGTTTGCAGCAAATTCCGGAATATACTCGGCAACCGGGTCATCCAGTTCAAATAATCCTTTTTCAAAAAGAATCATAACGGCTGTAGCTGTGAAAATTTTACTAATGGATGCCAGATCAAAAATCGTGTCCTCTTGCATCGGAACTGGGTTTTCCATTTCGGTAAACTTGTCGGTGTATTGAGCTGAATTACCATAGGCCGTATGTTTCACTATTTTCCCGCCCCTAGCGACAAAGGCAACTGCACCGGGCATGATTTTTTCCGAAATCGCTTGGTTCATAATCTGGTCGATTTGCTGAAGTGGCGTCTCTACCATTCCAGCCCCTCTTGCCGTGCTGTGATGAAGAACGCTTGATACTGGGATGACTGTTGAATTCCAGGTGAAAACTGGGTGAGGTTTCTGTGATGTAGAAGAACTCTTTTTTTCATGTTTTTCAATCGTTGGTACAATGGTTGTGTCACTTGTCGCAAAAGCAGTGGTGGTTCCCAAAAAAACGGTGCAAATAGAAGAAATGAGTAAAGTTTTTCTTTTCATAAGTCCCCCTTTAATGATTAATGAATTAATTGTAGGCGTCCCATTATGTACAGAAGAATGGTAACGCTTACAACTTATTTTAATCATATCTGCAGCAGTGTATAGTCGTCTATACCACATACGTCCTATTAAAGCCCTATTCGCTTATATTATCGGGTATAAAGAAGTGCATCATTAGTATCATTTTTGAAATTTCTTGAAATTGAATATATCAGACAGGCGAACCCCCAGAATCAGTTAGGAAAATATAGGTTACATTTCCTTGAAGACTAATTGACGGATATGTAATATCCACAGATTTAAAGGCTATATCCACATATATTTAGAAGTTACCAACAACATTTTAATGATATCCACAAGTTTATCAACATATTTTTATTGTTTACCGACATTAATTGACCTGAAATTTTTTTATCCACATTTCGCCTGCGTTTATCCACATTTTTAAAAATTATATCCACAATTTCTATAATATTATTCACAACTATTTACCTACCTTGAGGATAACTCCAATGTCCATATCAAAGGGACCTAGAAATTTATTCTAAGCCCCATTTTTCCCCACTATTGATTCTCTATTCTGAAATGTCAGCTTGCTTTTTATTGGTGGATGTTCTTTCTTTTTCAACAATTTCCTTAAGTTCACCTTCATCGCCTTTAGCATTAATAATCTCGAAAATTTGATTCAATCCTTCACTTGTTTCATCCATGTTATTTTTCAAAAAAAAGCCTCCTTTTACTATTAGAATAACCAATTTGAAAGGATGTATTTACCACAAACGAGGTGTCAATATGAGTTTGTTCACCAATTCACAAAATATTCCAAGAATTTAATCACTAGAGTTGGTTTTTACCAAGATGAAAAAAAAGCATATTCAAAATTTAAGGGGTTAACATGTACAAACTTGGGCGCCGGGATCTTAATCATCCGATGCTTTTTGCTTGAAAAAGAGGGAAATTTTTCCTAGTGATTTCGATATTATTTTTCTTTTCTTCACTTCTATTTTTTGATATGTTTAAAGATAGCGTAGTGCCTTATCATAATAAAAAGCCTAGACATTCTAGGCTACTTCCATTTTTGATTCAGTTACATCCTTGAGCCCAGTTCAACAGCTTTACTACTATGATAAATTGCTTTTACCTTTAGCTTCATTCTTAACTCGTCACAAAGGCAATCTTGCTGCAACAGTTGGTTGTGGCGCTGCTGGAATAAATGATAATAATATTTACCCCTAATAATCATTTTCAACATATGAAAACCTCCTTAATAAGTTGGTTGACATAAATCGAAGGAGTTAGTCGTGTTCGGTAACTGGCAAGCATTGTCGTTAAACATTAGCCCCTTTAGTTTTGCGTCACCATTTTTCAATGGTTTTGCCGTTTCGTACGATTTATGTGTTTATAAAAAATATAAGCAACTTAATAATTTAAAAAAAGAGTCTATAGACCCAAGAAGTGTAAAAATTTGGTCATTTCGAAAAATTAAAAAACATGTAACATATTGCGATTTACTAACGTCTTGGGAGTGTGGGCTTTATTTTACTAGTATGTTTTAAAGCTTCTTATAATGCCCATGCTGTAAATGAAGATAATTTTAATAAAAAGGAAGTTTAACATGGCAAAATTTCGATCTATTATTCTTTGTTCTATCGCTCTTATGATTCCTTTAGCAGGTTGCTCAGGAAAAAATAATTTTGTTCAAAACGATAAAAAAATGGTCACTCAATCTCCACCCTCTGCTAACAAGCCATCAGCTGACACTAAAAATGTCAAGTATCGTCAGAATGGTACAAGCATCCAAGTTGTTTCTAATCCTGAAACAGTCCCTGTGCTAATTAACAAGCTGAATAAGCTGCCTGATGATTACAAGCCAAATGATTTGACTTATCCAAATATACCTTTCACCTTTAAAGAGAAAATAGAAAAACGAAAAATGCGGGCAATAGCCGCAGCTGCAATCGAAAAATTATTTGCTGGCGCCAAACAAGATGGTGTGAATTTACTAGGTGTTTCGGCCTACAGATCTCACGCTGTCCAAACGTCTTTGTTTAATTCCTATGTTAAAAGAGATGGCTATGAAGCAGCCAAGACCTATAGTGCTGTTCCCGGCACGAGTGAGCACGAAACAGGCCTTGCCATTGATGTGACCGGTGAAGACGGAAAATGTGCAGCCGAGGAATGCTTCAGCGGAACGGAAGAGGCAGCCTGGCTTCAGGATCATGTAGCCGAATACGGCTTTATCATCCGATATCCAAAAGGAAAAGATGCTATCACCGGCTACACATACGAACCATGGCACCTCCGATACGTTGGAAAATCAATTGCCAAAGAAATCATGAGCCGCGGCATAACCCTCGAAGAATACGTCAATGCTGCACCAGTCAATAATTAATTGGTTGATTGGTGTTCCTTTTGCTTTCTAGTGTGGTGCCTTTTTCTATGATGGTGCCTGGATGGTGCCTGACACCACAGATGAACAAATGCCCGCGTGGGGCGGACATTGAAATAAAAAAAGGTGCCCCTGCAGTGGAGGCACCTTTTATGCTATTTCCCCTTAATTTCCAACAACTTCAATCGCAGGTCGTTTTCCATTGTAGCTAGGTCTTGTTCGGCAAGGCGGCGCTTATGTCTGCCTTCTTCTTGGATACGCATTGTTTCCTCAAGCGTGCTGATCAAGCTTTCCTGAGTTTTCTTGAGGGTTTCAATATCGACAAGGCCGCGCTCGTTTTCTTTCGCGGTTTCGATTGTATTCGTTTTTAGCATTTCTGCATTTTTCAACAGGAGCTCATTGGTTGTTTTAGAAACCTGCTTCTGAGCCTCGACCGCATGACGTTGGCGAATGAGTGTCAATGCAATGGCCACTTGATTTTTCCATAATGGAATGGCCGTCATAATCGACGATTGAATCTTTTCCACAAGCGCTTGGTTCGTGTTTTGAATCAAACGGATTTGCGGGGCACTTTGAATCGTGATTTCACGGCTTAATTTCAAATCATGCAGACGCTTGTCTAAACGGTCGGCAAATTGAATCATATCGTTGACTTCTTGAAATTTCATTTGATCATTTGTCACTTCAGCCGCTCTTTTCAACTGTGGGATGGTTTTCTCCTGCATTTCTTCAAGCTTAATTTCCCCCGCGGCAATATATACATTCAAAGCATGGAAATATTCTTTATTTGTTTCATAAAGCTGTTCAAGCAATTTGATATCGGATAACAGGACGTTTTTACTGCGGTCCAGCTTCACACTGATCCGGTCAATTTGCGCTCCTGTTTTTTGATATTTGGAAAGTACCTCTTGCAGAGAGCCGGAAATTTTCCCAAACATACGAGCAAACAAGGATGGCTTCCCATCCTTTAGTTCATCTGGATTTACCTCATCAAGCCTCTTCATTAAATCACTAATGATTTCTCCAATTTCGCCAACATCCTTTTTCTGAACATGCTCAAGCATCATATGTGAGAAGGATAATAGCTTTCCTTGAGCTTGGGTTCCGTATAAAATCATCGACTGATGGTTTGTCGGATCAATTTGCTCAGCAATCTGATACGCCTTTGCCCGGTTCTCCTCCGGAATCACATCAATTAATTTGACCGGTTTAACCTCACTTGTTTGTGCGACAGGGTCTTTGGCCAGTTCAAGTTTATCACCAAACGGATCGGCTAGTATATCATCTAATAAATTTCCAGTTTTATTCAGTTCCAATGGGTTGTTTTCGCTCATTTAAGCCACCTATTCTTTTCCGGGAATTTAGAATCCTTTTGCTTATTAATCGTATGCTTTGCTACATCAATTTCAAAATTCAATGTATCAATATCATTAGAAATCACATGATATAAATCCTCTTCCAAAACCTTTGACAGTTCATTTATTGTTCTACGCGTTTCAATGAGGGATTGCCCCATTTCGGTGTTCTGTTTCGGCTGGGAGGATAAAAAGTTATATTTCTCAGTGAGCTCGACGACTGAATCTAAATGGGAAAAATAAAACTGCTCTGCTTGATAAAAGCGCTTCGGCTCCTTAGTGGTCATCTTGTGGATTTTTTTTGTAATCCGGAGAATATCAAGCCGTTGCTTTACAGATGCAAGATCACGAATCGTGAAAAGGTTTTTATTCAGGCGATTGATTTTCTGTTTTGCTTCGACTAAATTTTTCTTAATATAGCGGTATTCTTTTCTTGATAGCTGATGCTTGTTTATAAAGTGACGGTTCATGTATAAGGAAAGGACAATATGGGTAAGGATTCCCCCAAGTATTGCATATCCTATTGACGGCCAAAATGTCAGCCCAATTGGGAAAATGCATATCAGCCAAGTGATTACTGTTATCGGGACGGCCACAAACGAGCGGACAATAAACGAAAGAAAAGGGTTCATCATTAATCGACTCCTGACTATTTATCCATTATATTCATACGAAAGAAAGCAAATAAAGGTTTCACTTCCGTGAAAAAACTCATCAGAAGAAAGTTATTTCCATTTACTACTTCAACAATACACGAAAAAAATCCTGCCTGCTATAGACTACAAGCGGAAAGAAATCTAGGGCTAGAGACGTATTTTTACTTTATAAAACCATTATTTTAACATTTTACGGTAACAAACAGTAATCTTTTACAGGGTTTTCTATTAGTTTTTTTCGAGAAGGATTAGCAGGAGTGAATTGTCAGATTTATAGAATGAAAAAAGCAGGATCAGTAATGATTACCTGCTTTTTTCATTTATTTCCTCTTTTACTATTATTGTTCATAAAGTTCTATCGGGAGTCCATCAGGATCAGCGAAGAAAGTGAATTTTTTCTTTGTAAAAGGATCGACACGAATGGCCTCGACCTTTATTTGCTGCTCCGTTAAATAAGAAACTGCCTCTTCAATGTCTTCTACTTCGAGTGCTAGATGCCTTAAACCCACCGCTTCCGGATAGCTCGTCCTTTCTGGTGGATTTGGAAATGAGAATAACTCAATCTGATAATACCCATTCACTTCCAAGTCCAGTTTATAGGAATCTCTGTCCTCCCTGTAAACCTCTTGAGCAGGCTTCATCCCTAGAATCTGAACATAAAAATCCTTTGATTTTTGATAATCAGAACAGATTATCGCAATATGATGTATTTTCGTTAGCCTCATGAATGATCTCGCCTTTTCTAATCTAACATAGTCCGATAAACAACTCATTTGCCAGTCTTCTTAGATAAAGGGGGCAAATAAATATTGGATTATACTCAACTTGCAGCATCAACAACTGAAACCACATCTCATTCTAAAGTGTCCTCTCCACACGGACAAATGTCCACGGAGGGTGCCTGACACCATTTCAATGAAACGTTAACACTACTTTAGTTTTCACCAAAGTCGGTTGGTTTCTCCGTGCCATTTTCAAAGTGGTAGAGGATGGCTTCGACGATTCGTTTAGAGGCGAAGCCGTCTCCGTATGGGTTTGAGGCTTTTGCCATTTGGTCATGTGCCTCCTGGTTGGATAAAAGCTCATCCGCCAGACCATAAATGGTCTCTTCATCGGTTCCTGCTAATTTTAATGTACCCGCTTCAATACCTTCCGGCCGTTCCGTTGTATCACGTAACACAAGAACTGGCACTCCGAGGGAAGGTGCCTCCTCCTGAACACCACCGGAGTCAGTTAAAATCAAATAGGCTCTTGAAGCAAAGTTATGGAAATCAATCACATCTAGCGGCTCGATGAGCTGAATTCGGTCGTTCTCTCCCAATATTCGATTGGCAATTTCACGGACCACAGGGTTCATATGGACAGGGTAGACCACCTGAACATCTTCATGCTTTTCAACCACCCGGCGAATCGCACGGAACATGTTTTCCATTGGTTCTCCCGTATTTTCACGGCGGTGTGCCGTCATTAAAATTAATCGATCATTCCCTAGCTTGTCTAACACAGCGTGAGTGTAATTGTCTTTGACGGTTGTTTTTAACGCGTCAATCGCCGTATTACCTGTGATAAAAATGGCCTCTTCTCGTTTATTCTCAACCAAAAGGTTTTGCTTTGATTGAACTGTTGGCGAAAAATGAAGATCAGCCAAGACGCCCGTCAGCTGGCGGTTCATTTCCTCAGGATATGGCGAATACTTATTATGTGTCCGGAGTCCTGCCTCCACATGTCCAATCGGAATGGAATGATAAAAAGCGGCCAGGCTTGCCACGAAGGTTGTTGAGGTATCACCATGTACCAAGACAATATCTGGTTTTACTTCCGCCAACACCTGGTTAAGCCCTTCTAAGCATCGGGTCGTAACATCAATCAATGATTGTCTTTCTTTCATTATATTTAAGTCGTAATCAGGTGTAATTTCGAAAATATTCAAAACCTGGTCTAGCATTTCGCGGTGCTGTGCTGTGACCGTTACAATTGATTTTATTTTATCAGGATATTTCTCTAATTCTTTGACAAGCGGAGCCATTTTAATTGCTTCTGGCCTAGTCCCGAAAACTGTCATTACCTTCAATTGATTCACTATAAAAACCTCCAAGTAGTCTATCTACTGTTATTATACAATTCATATCTTTAATTGAAAAATTAACGGTTAGAAAAGCCCACATTTGTCACAATTCTCATGAAGAATAAAAAAATGATCGACTAAGATAAGCCCATTAACATGATAACAAATAACAAATGAAGGGAAAAGCGATTACCGAAACTAAAACACCATTACGGAGCTCGATTAGAGTTTGATTAAATCATTTTGATCTACTTTTTTTCAAATAACGAGTTAAATAAGCCCAAGCACTGACCAAATGTTCCTTTTTTACATAAATAAAATAATAAAGGAGAGGATTAGCTATGGATATTATTCAACGACTCATTCCTGTGTCTAACACCGACACTCGTCCAGGCCTAAAATTGGTGCCAAAATTCATTACCATTCATGAAACCGATAATACAAGTGCGGGAGCAGATGCGGAGGCACATGCTCGATTACAGCAGCGCGGCAACGAGCGGACAGCATCTTGGCATTTGCAAATCGATGATCACGAAATCCTACAGTCGATTCCGTTTGAGGAGGTGGCTTGGGCCGCCGGCGATGGTAGAAACGGCCCTGGCAATCGAACGTCGATTCATATCGAAATGTGTGTGAATGCAGACGGCGACTATGAGAAGACGGTTTCCAATACAGTCGAAGTCGTCCAATATTTAATGAGCAGATATATCATACCGATTGATCATATTGTTCCTCATAAGCATTGGACGGGTAAGAACTGCCCCCAAAATTTACTACTTCGATGGAGCAGTTTTATTAAAAGCTGTCAGAGTACCAATAATGGATGGGTGAAAAAGGATGCTCAATGGTTCTTTTATAAAAATGGCAGGAAACAAACAGGTTGGGTGAAGGTTAAGAGTAAGCGGTACTTTCTTGATGCCTATGGTGTTATGCAAACCGGCTGGGTAAAAGATAAGAGTAAGTGGTATTTTCTTGATAACAATGGTGTTATGAGGACAAGCTGGGTAAAAGATGAGAGTAAGTGGTATTTTCTTGATAACAATGGAGTTATGAAGACAGGCTGGGTAAAAGATGAGAGTAAGTGGTATTTTCTTGATAACAATGGAGTTATGAAGACAGGCTGGGTGGAATTTAATAATAAATGGTATAACTATGGTAAGGATGGAGCCATGGTCACAGGGTGGATTAAATATAAATTCAAGTGGTATTTCTTGAAAACAAACGGTGAAATGGCGATTGGCTGGCTTAATGATAATGACAAATGGTATTACCTTGATCGCGATGGGTCGATGTTATCTGGTCAACAGACTATTAGTGGTAAGGAATATACCTTTGGAAAAAATGGTGCGTTAATCGAAGAAGCAGTACTTCCAGCTGACGAAAACAAAGGTGGAAGTGGAGATGGAAAAACTCCAGCAAGTGATAATACAGGTGGAAATACAACACCGTTTGTGGGTGAAAACCCTAGGGTTGATGGAAAATTTTCAATCATTAATAACACTACTGATAGCGGTACTGCCCCTTCTTCTGGTCAAAACGCCTCATTAAACTCAAACGAAAAAACGCATTCAAGCCAAAATAAAAAGCAATAGTTTAGCAAGGCCCTCTTCCTAGAAGAAGGGCTTTTACTTTTTACACTACCTTACTAAACTCTCCCTTTTCAAAAAACTCCTGGCCTTCTAATTTAAAACTTGTTCAAGTCGGATCAAACTTCCCATCATAATTACTTATCCGAATAATAATGGGATTTTTTTACTACAAGTGATAAAATGGATAGGAATTTACATTTTTCAAATTGGAGGCTAAGTTGAAGCTTACTCTTTAGTAGCTTCACTAGCAAATGACTCTTAAAAACACTTAAATAATGAGGTGGTGTACATACCTTACCCATTCCAGTGGATATCATGACTACATCTAGGTAATTATTATCATCTAAAACTATAAATCACCAAGAACCACAACCACATTGAATACTGCCATTCATCCCGACTGTCCACAAGCGGTGCCTGACACCATATATTTTTATAAAACATTTTTCAAGATGTATCTATTTGGTAATTTTTTTTGGGGGGTTAATCAGATGAGGTCTCAAAAGAAGAAATCTAGAAAATGGTTAAGAGTAACCGGAATAGTCCTTTTAGTACTGTTGATAGCTGGAGGAGCTTACGGATACACCGTATATCATTCTTTTAAAAATGCAGTTGTGACGATGCATCAACCACTCGAACGAGAAATATCCATAAAACGTGAGAAACCCGTAGCCTTTGAAAAAAAGGATCCTTTTTCCGTTCTAATGCTTGGTGTTGATGAACGTGAAGGTGACAAAGGACGATCGGACACGATTATTGTCTTGACTGTAAATCCCAACAACAATTCCGTAAAAATGCTTAGTATTCCACGTGACACCCGCACGGAAATTATCGGAAAGGGCAAAGAGGATAAAATCAATCACTCCTACGCTTTCGGTGGTGTTCCAATGTCGATGGACACTGTTGAAAACTTCCTCGATATTCCAATCGACTATTATTTGCAGATTAACATGGAGGGATTTAAGGATATTGTCGATGCTGTTGGCGGTGTAAAGGTCCAAAACGACCTGGATTTCACAGAAAATGACTTCCATTTTACTAAAGGTGAAATAGCTCTAAACGGGGAACAAGCCCTTAGTTTTGCTAGAATGAGATATAATGACCCACGAGGCGATTTTGGCCGCCAATTAAGGCAGCGTCAAATCATTCAAGCGGTAATTAATGAAGGCATGAGCTTATCAAGCTTAACGAATTTCTCACATATCTTTACTGCACTTGGAAAAAATATTAAAACAAATCTTACGTTTGATCAGATAATGGATATCCAAAAGAATTATCGGGAGACTGGAAAAAACATTCAACAAATGGAGATAAAAGAAACCGGCACAAAGATCAATAAAATTTACTACGGCCTGGTCTCACCAGAAGAAAAGCAAAGAATTCAAACAGAACTAAAGAAACAATTAGAATTGCAATAATAGATGGTCAAATGGCTGACTCAACAAATCGTTCAAAAAACGACATCATGAGTCAGCCATTTTTCATCACCCACTTCGAATAATTTAACAACTGATCGCCCAGTGTCCACCCGATAAAGACAAATGTCCACGAGTGGTGCCTGACACCATTATCTTTTGTTGGTGTCATCCATACTTATAACTCTATTTTTGTTTATTTTACAGTACCAAGGTGTGCTAAAAAGTTTTCTACTTCATGTTTATACGGCATGGCTGGAGCTGTGCCTATCTTTGTAACTGAGAGGGCTGCGACCGCGTGGGAGAAGGTCATGGCTTCTTTCACTGACGAACCAGTGCTTAATGCGTGAGCAAATCCGCCGTTAAAGGCGTCTCCAGCTCCTGTCGTATCGACAGCTTCAACCTTAAAGCCCGGAACAAGTTCGCCTTTTTCCCCGCCAGTATAAAGGAATGCCCCTTTGCTTCCCAAGGTGATAATAACAGTACCGACACCCATTTCATGAATCTTTTTCGCTGCTGCCAGCGCTGCACCTTCATCGACAACCTCGACACCACTCAATTCAAAGGCTTCTGTTTCATTTGGAGTAATAAAGTCGACACCTCGAAGAATTTCTCTTGGAAACTCCTGATAGGGAGCTGGATTCAAAATAACCGGAACTTGATGCTTCCAAGCAAGCTTCACCGTAGTCACAACTGCCTCAATACTAGTTTCTAATTGGAGCAAAACGATGTCCGCATCTTTTACCTTCTCTTCCGCTTCCAACACTTCTGCTTCCGTAATCGTCCCGCACGCCCCTAGTGCAACGACAATGCTATTTTCACTCTTATCATCAACAGCAATCAACGCAGCCCCTGTAGCCTGACCAGGATCCACCTTAATAAATTCCGTATTTACATTCTCCGTTCGGAAATGCTTCAATGCTTCTCTTCCAAAAACATCCTCACCCAATTTCGTTACAAACGTGACCTCTGAACCGCAGCGTGCCGCAGCTGTTGCTTGGTTTCCCCCTTTTCCCCCTGGTCCCATCTTAAACGGACCGCCAAGAACAGTTTCTCCCGGTTTCGGAAGATGTGGTGTCCGGCTCATTAAATCAACAACATAACTTCCAACTACAACAACCTTTGACATAACTCTCCTCCTATTTGATAAAATAGGAAAAACGCAAAAGGATTGCGTTTTTACCAATCTATTGTAATCAAACCAGCTAATTCTACACAACGATTACTTTGTCTTAACCTCATTTACATTCTTAGAAGTTACAAGTGTAGAATCAAGAATGACTTCTTTTTCAACACTTTCTTTCTTAGAGATTTTCAAAGCTGTCTTTACTGCCTCTTTTCCAAGGAAAACAGGTGGTTCAGCGATAGTTGCTTCTAATTTCCCACCCTTAATCGCTTCAATCGCAGGATCTACTGCATCACAGCCTATTAATGTAATTTCATCAAGACGGCCAGCCGCTTCAATCGCAGCTAATGCACCAAGTGCCATTTCATCATTTGCTGCGTATACACCATCAATCTTAGGGTTCGCTTGAAGGATGTCCTCCATAACCTTCATTGCCTGACCGCGGTCAAAGTTAGCAGCCTGTCTTGCCACCACTTTAAATCCAGGAGTAGCGTCCACTACTTCATTAAACCCTTTGCTTCTGTACTGCCCTACGTTTGTACCTAAAATCCCTTGAATTTCAACAATATTCCCTTTTCCACCAAGTGCATCTTTTAAAAAGTTTCCGGCAATTCCACCAGACTTAAGTGCGTCGAAGCCAATATGTGTAATAACTTCTCCACCATTTGATTGACGGTCAATTGTAAATACAGGAATTTTTGCATCATTAGCCTTTTTGACTCCCTCAGCAATGGCATCGCTATCAGCTGGGTCAATAATTAACACATCAATATTTTGCTGTAAAAGATTCTCTACGTCCGCTAGTTGTTTACCAGGGTCATTTTGTGCATCCGTAACAACAAGATCAATTTTATCTTCCTTCGCCTGTGCCTCTGCCCCTTCTTTAACTGCAACGAAGAACGGGTTATTAAGGGTATTCATCGACAAACCGACTTTTAACTTACCATCCTTAGATTTCGAACCGGATGTTTTTGAACTCGATCCTTCATCCATACTACAACCCACAAGACCAATGATAATTGCAAGCATTGCTAACAGAGAAATAACCTTTTTCATCTTCCTACCCCCAACAGTTTATTTTTTTATTTTTGAAAACTTACTATCTACTAATACAGCAACTAAAATGACAAGACCTTTAGCAATACTTTGATAGAAAGGAGAAACGTTCATCAAATTGAGAATATTATCAAGAACACCCATAATTAGTGCGCCAATTAACGTCCCTGTTACTCCTCCCTTTCCTCCAGCTAAACTCGTCCCACCAATAATAACGGCTGCGATAGCATCCAATTCAATACCTGTCCCCGCAGTTGGCTGTGCTGACATCAATCTTGAAGTGTAAATAATCGAGGATAACGCTGAAAGAAGCCCTGCAATCCCAAATACAGCTATTTTAATAGCCTTAACATTAATACCAGCAAGAATAGCTGTTTCCTCATTTCCTCCGATGGCAAAAATATAACGTCCAAAGCTAGTGTATTTTAACATCCAATACATAAATCCAAAGATGATAAACATGATGATGATTGGAATCGGTATTCCAAATAACCGGCCGCTACCAATGAAACGATATGCTTCATTACTTACAACAAGCGGATAACCTTTTGTATAAACAAGCGTCATCCCGCGGGCGATAACCATGATTGCCAAGGTAGCAATAAAAGATGGCACCCCAAATCTCGCTGTTATAAAGCCATTAAAAAGTCCAAACAGTAAGCCTACGCCAAGAGCTGCTAATAAAGCTAGTGCCAGCGGCCATCCAGCAGTTAAAGCTCCTGCTAAAATAGCACCGGAAAATGCCATAACGGCTCCGACTGAAAGATCAATTCCAGCAATTAAAATAACCAGTGTCATTCCGCTCGCGATGATTGCAATAATCGAAACTTGGCGAAGCACGTTCATCACGTTACTCATTGTAAAGAAAACATCTGATAAAACCCCTGCAATCACACACAATACAATAAAAATCAATAATACACGGTACTTTTCAACCAACGCCAACCAGTTAAAAGATCCCTTTTGCCTTTCTTGCTTAGCAGGTGTCGTACTATGCATTCATTACACCCCCTGATGCGTAATAAAAGATTTTCTCCTGAGTAGCTTCATTCTGGTTGAACTCCGCGGTAATTCTTCCATCATTCATAACTAAGATGCGGTCGCACATGCCTAGCAATTCTGGCATTTCTGAAGACATCATGATAATCGAAATCCCGTCCTCTGTAAGCCTTTTCATTATCTGATAGATTTCAGCCTTTGCACCAACATCAATACCCCTAGTTGGTTCATTTAAAATTAATACCTTGGGATTCATCTGCAGCCATTTTCCAAGAACCACCTTCTGCTGATTTCCTCCGCTTAGCGTTCTAACTTCTACACTTGGGTCATGAACCTTTATTTTCAAATCCTTAACCCAACGGTTCACAATCTCATCCTTCTTTTTTCTCTTCAAAATTCCAAAACGGGAAATTTTTCGATAAGTCGGCAAAAGTAGGTTTTCATATACCGATAGTCCAAGGACCAAACCTTCCTGTTTGCGGTCATCGGTAACGAGTGCAATTCCCGCATCAATTGCACCCCTTGGGCTTTTAACAACCTTTGAATCTACTTTTATGGTCCCACTCATATTTTGGTATAAGCCAAAGATGGCCTTGGAAAGCTCAGTTCTTCCCGAACCCATAAGACCGGCGATGCCAACAATCTCACCCTTTTTTATCGTAAAATTAATGTTTTGTAGCATGTCCGGAATCGAAACATCTTTAACCTCGAGGATTACATCATTAGATGGAGCCCCCTTCTCCGGGAACAAATCTGTCAGCTCGCGTCCAACCATCATCGTTACCATATCGTCTTTCGTAACATTTTTCACCAAAGCACTTCCGATATATTTTCCATCCCTTAAAACTGCGATAGAGTCAGCCACCTTCTGAACCTCTTCTAAGCGATGGGTAATAAAAATGATTCCCATTCCTTGGTGCTTCAACTCTTTCATAATCGAAAGTAGCTTGTTCGTTTCCTCATCATTTAAAGCAGCCGTTGGTTCATCCATAATGATAATCTTCGAGTTGAACGAAAGGGCCTTCGCTATTTCGACCAACTGTTGTTCCGCAACGGATAAGTCTGTAATAAGTGTGTCGGGTGAAATCCGGGTTAACCCTACCCGCTCCAGCCACTTACGCGTTTCCTGCTTCACTTGTTTGCAGTCGATGATACCCTTTGTTTTGCGGGGCTCCCGACCGATAAAAACATTCTCAGCTACACTCATATGTGGAATCAAGTTAAATTCTTGATAAATAATACTAATGCCTAATTTTTGCGAATGCTTTGGTCCCTCAATCGTGACTGGCTCGCCATTTATGTATATCTGCCCATTGCTTGGCTGGTGAACGCCTGCAAGCACTTTCATTAATGTTGACTTGCCAGCACCATTTTCACCAAGCAAAGCAAGAATCTCGGACTGGTTAACATGAATGGATACATGATCGAGAGCTTTTACCCCAGGGAATTCTTTTGAGATTTCCCTCATTTCAAGTAACGTTGTCCTCATTCATCCATTCCTCCTTTGAACGAATCTCATATTTTAATAAACAACTCCTGCTACTAAAATCACATTTGCATATCCTGTAAACTCACCCGTTCTAATTAACCCTCTTGCTTGTTTCGTTTGTTGCTTAAATTCGATATGTGGGACATAGTTAATCGGAATGTTTTGGAATCTGCTAACAATTTGCTGATGCATTTCAGGGCTAACTGTTTTGACTTCCTCTGCTAAAATAATCTTCTCAACCTCAAGCTCAGTTAGAACAGTATCAAGTGTCTCTAAAAAACCTGGTATTCCCTCTTTCAGAGCTAAGTCAATCCGATGTGTCACATTTTCAGGGATCGGTAAGCCGGCGTCAGTGATTACAATGGTATCTGTATGACCAGTTTCGGAGATTAATTGATTCACCTTAGGATTTAAAATTCCACCTTTTTTCATAATCTATCTTCCACTCCTCTTAAATGTAAACGTTTAGATTTTTTTCTTACTTAATTGGCATGATTCACGAATTTTTAATTCTGGTGATAAAAGGTACTGCCTTTTTGGAAGATTTTCTTTCACGTTCATCCTTTCGTAAAGTAATTGGACGGCAATCTCACCAAGTGTATTCATCGGCCTAGATACGACAGACAATTTCGGTTTGATAAATGTAGCAATTTCCACATCATCAAAGCCAATAAAGGAAACCTCTTCTCCCAATTTCCAATCCAAATCGATTAATGCCTTCACACAGCCAATCGTCATTAGGTTGTTGGATGAAAAAATGGCTGTAGGTCTAGTTTCTAAATCAAACAGCTCTTGTGCAGCATGGTAGCCGCTTCCTTCCATGAAATCTCCTTGAATAACCATGCTTTCATCAAAGGGGATATTATATTCCTCAAGTGCTTTCTTATAGCCTAAAAACCGTTCATGTCCAGGTGTTGTATTTTGCGGTCCACAAATAATCGCAATCTTTTTATGTCCTTGTAAAATTAAATGCTGTACAGCCTGATACGATCCGTTCACATTATCAACCAATACTGTATCCACTTCAAAATTCTTAATCGCCCTATCAACAGCGACAATTGGAATTCCTTGGTCGTGCAACAATTTGATATGATCTCCTGCTTCATTTGCAGTGGTAATAATGACTCCATCTACTCCACGTTCAATAAAGATTTTAACAATCTCCTCTTCTACCATCGGCGATTCATTGGTACTACTTAAAATCGTATAATATCCTTTTTCCCTTGCTTTTTGTTCAATACCAGAGACAACGAGCGGAAAAAATGGATTTTTAATATCTGGAACGATAATGCCAATTGTATGAGTCTCTTTTCTCTTCATACTTCTAGCTACAGCGCTGCGGATATAACCAAGTTCATTGATAGCGTTTACAATTCTTTCTTCAGTTGCTTTTCGAACCCCGCCTTGATTATTAATTACTCTTGACACTGTGGCGATTGATACCTTAGCTAGCCTTGCTACATCTTCAATTGTCGGTTTGCACTCCATGTAAAAAACTCCTAAATTCAGCTAATAATATGTAAACGTTTAGATTTTCTTTACCTAAGTTCTTTTTTTAAAGGAAAAAATGGTTTGTGCCTTTAATTAAAAATGTAAACGTTTAGATTTTATATTTCGATTCTATCATCACTCGTAAATGAGCGCAAGATTTTTTTAAATATTTTAAAAATTACACCCGTTAATTTTTATGACAACATGAAAAGCCACTCTTCGAGATCAGTTTTATATAGAAGTAGAATTTATCCATGGTGCCTGACACCAAAAATAATCATTAAAGTATTGTAACGGTTTAAATGTTTCTTTGTATAGATCGCTGGTGAATGAGTATTGAAAAATCCGGGTATCTCGATGGTGAATGAGTATTGAAAAATCCGGGTATCTCGATGGTGAATGAGTATTGAAAAATCCGGGTATCTCGATGGTGAACGAGACATGAAGTAATCTTATCTTTTTTTTCGTTTCTCGAATTCTAGTAAAGTTTCCATTGAAATCAAACTCATTTCACCTCAAAATGGAATTAAGTTTGCAAAGTAAATTTATGACTCTATGGTAAAATCTTAACAAACATTCTAAGAGGAACCAATAATAATTTCTACCTCTTCCTAGGCGGTGAATCAAGTGATATGGTTGTATGTTGTTCTTTCCTATTTAATTGGCAATATCATGTTTGGGTATCTGGTTACAAAAGCCCTGTATCACAAGGATATTCGCCTTCATGGAAGCGGGAATGTCGGGGCTCGCAATGCCGGTCGACTTCATGGAAAGAAAGCGTTCGTTATCATTTTTCTTGGCGATGCATTAAAAGGTGTGAGCGTTATTCTCATCGCCCGCTATCTTCACTTTCCTGAGTATATACAATTGTTTGGACTAGGTATGGCGATTCTTGGACATATAAAACCAGTTGCATTGAAGTTCAAGGGTGGGAAAGGAATCTCCACTTTTATTGGCGGGATGATTTACTTCGATCCACTGCTAATTCCCATAATCCTGGTGGGATTTTTCGCCCTTTATCCATTTACCAAAAGCTTTACCTTTGCAGGGTTAGGAGCGTTCCTCGCCATTCCAATATTTCTATTTTTCAAGCCATATAATTGGATAACCTGTGTAATGGCACTCGCCATTATCGTAGTCATTTTTCTAACACATTCTGAAAATATCAAGGAAAGGCTGAAGGATCGTGGACAATAATCATGGGTATTTTTTTAAAATTGCAACAAGCTGTAACGAATTTGAACGAATTCATCAATTAAACTATCAAACTTTTTCAGAAGAAATTCCTCAGCATGAAAAAAATGAGCTAAAAAAATTGGTGGATCCTTTCCACCATGAAAATACATACATCATTTGCATCAAAGATGACGAGCTTATCGGTATGGTTGCTGTTCGCGATAACCGTCCGTTTTCGCTTGACCGGAAAATTGGTGCTATTGAAGAATCACTCCCTATTATAGTAAATCGCCCTTGCGAGGTTAGGCTTCTGGCAGTCAAAAAAGAATTTCGAAATGGGCGGGTCTTTGTTGGGCTTGCGCAATTTTTAGCTCAATATTGTTTGGAAAAGGGGTATGATGTCGCTGTTATCTCTGGAACGGTCCGTCAATTAAAGCTATATAATCAAATGGGCTTCCAGCCATTTGCCCAGCTGACCGGTACAGAAGAGGCCCTTTTTCAACCCATGTATTTAACGAAAGAAACATTTGAAGCATCGCTTGCAGGTAGAATTCTTCATCCAGCGATACCGTTTTTACCAGGGCCCGTTCAAATCTCTGACGGAGTTCGCGCTGCACTAATGGGCCGCCCCTACTCCCATCGAACTAAAGGCTTCCGCGAAAAACTACACAGGATCAGGGATCTGCTATGCGACTTAACGAACTCCCAGTATGTCCAGGTTTTACTAGGTTCAGGCACACTCGCAAATGAAGTCGTGGCTGCCCAGCTTTCATTAATAAAAGGCAGAGGACTCATATTGGCTAATGGTGAGTTTGGCACCCGCATAGTAGAACAAGCGCAGCGTCAGGGACTTAGCTTCGATGTATTGGAAAAAGAATGGGGGCAAGCTTTCTTAAAGGAAGAAATTGTTGAAAAATTATCAAACAAGTCGACATGGATTTGGGCTGTGCATAGTGAGACATCCACCGGCATGCTAAATGATCTGACGCTCCTCAAGAGGATTGCGGAAGAGTACGGCCTTAAGCTTTGTCTTGATTGTATCAGTTCCATTGGCGCGGTGGAGTTGGATTTATCGGGGGTATTTTTAGCAACCGGCGTTAGCGGGAAAGCGTTGCGTGCGTTCACTGGGTTGTCCTTCGTCTTTCATCATCACCAGGTTGCTCCGTCCCCTGCCCTTCCAAAATACATTGATTTGGGTGTCTATATGGTCACGGACAGTATCCCGTTTTCTCATTCGTCCAACTTTATTGAAGCGCTGCTAGTGGCAGTAGAAAACATGACGAGCGAAACATATAGAAAGATTAGTGAAACGCATCAATGGTTGAGAAATAACCTTAAACATTCTGGCTATCATTTGATTACAAGCAATGAGAATAATTCTCCTATGATTCTAACCATTGCACTGCCCAAAGCTGTCTCATCTTATGAAATCGGGAGAGTTCTTCATTACAATGGTTACCTGTTACACTTTGAGAGCGAGTACCTCCGGCAGCGAAACTGGATGCAAATTGCTTGCATCGGCGATTATTCCACCGCGACTTTAGAAAAAATGACTAACCTTCTTTATCAGGTTGTCACATACGAACTAAAGCAGCTTCAGGCTTCAACGTCAAAGCTCCCGAATGAAGGGGCCCAATTAGGGCGGAAAGTCACATTAATAAAGTGACAATTCAATCAGTGCCAAATCTTTTCCACCCCCCACTGATTGTCACTTACCCCCAAAAAACATGCACCACCTGATTGTCCATCCCACGAGGACAGTGTCCACGAAGGGTGCCTGACACCCTTTACACTGTATTCAGCTTGATTGCCTGGCTTATGCTTTGGTCGGTGATAGCAGGGCTTGCTTGGAGGTCTGAGATGGTACGGGCGAGGCGGATGATTTTGATTTGGGTGCGGTTGCTCCAAGTATTCTTAATCGCCAGTTGCTGTATGAATGATTGTTGTGCGTCGGACAAAGGATTCGTTCTCAATAGGACTTCATAGGAGACACGGCTGTTACAAACCTCCTGACCATAGCGGTCGTACTGCCTTTCCCTCGCCTCCTTTACTCTTTCCTGCACTATTTTTGACAGTTCCCCCTGCAGCGCCATCCTGGCAGCATTTAAGTCTATTGGGCTTAATTTGAGATTAATATCAAATCGATCCCTCAGCGGGCCTGAGAGTCTATTTTGATAAGAGAGAATTTGCTTAGGTGAGTACGTACAATAATGTGCATTCGAGCCCGCATATCCGCAGGGGCATGGATTCATCGCAGCAATCAACACAAAGGAAGCGGGATAAGTAATCGAGGCATGTGTGCGGCTAATCGTGATCGAACCATTTTCTAACGGCTGCCGCAGCATATCTAATGTTTTTTTCGAAAATTCCCCGATTTCATCAAGAAATAAAACACCTCGGTGGGCAAGCGAGATTTCGCCCGGCTTCGGGTATTGGCCTCCTCCAATTATGGCAACACCTGAGGCGGAATGATGAGGACTCCGATATGGGGGCAATTGACTTTGTGAGTAAGCGTTTCGGCTTAATTGATACAAGCTGAGTACCTCAAGCTGCGCTTCTTTTGTTAATAGCGGAAAAATGGACGGAAAACTTTCAGCTAATAAGCTTTTTCCACAACCGGGAGGGCCCGTCAACAAAACATGATGTTCTCCAGCAGCAGCTACCTCTAGTGCATATTTGGCACCGGCATGGCCGATGATTTGTTGAAAATCTAAATATCTATTATTTTCGCATTCTCTATCTACTTCAATTTTTTTAAAAATAGAAGGATTCCATTGACCTGTAAGATGGCCGATGACATCTTTTAATGAAGAAACATAGATAATTTCTAACCCTTCGATATCGAAAGCAGGAAGATGTTCATCTAAAGGGATATAAAGTCTCCGGATTCCTTGCCTCTTGGCTGCAAGCACGGCAGGCAGCAGCCCCTCAACAGGCTGCACAGAACCGTCCAAGGACAACGCCCCCAGAAAACCAGTATCAGCAGGAATCATTGCTTCTACCTCATGCAAACTCAGGAGCAAACCGATTGCCATCGGAAAATCAAACATCGGCCCGATTTTCTTTTGGTCCGCTGGCGAAAGATTAATGATAATTTTGTTACCTGATAGGACATAACCTAATAAACTAAGTGCTGCAATAATTCTTTCCTTTGACTCTTTCACAGCTGCATCGGGCAAACCGACAATTTTAAATGAATCATTCCCCACAAATGTCCCTACCTCCACATTTACTCGGTAGCCTTCCATCCCCTTTAAACCAATACTCGTTACTCGAGCCCACATGGAAACCACACCCCTTCGCGCTTAATGATTTTTCCATCCTCCCAAAAAAACTTGTCCGTTACTAAGGATTTCAAATATTGCTGATAATTATAGGGATGTGGTTCAGGGAAAAAGGAGAGGATTGGTTTGGTGTCAATATGAGGGTTCGCTTCACCTTCGCCGTAGAGATAAGCACGATAGCTGCTCCAAGGATAATCCTCAGGCTCCGCTGCCATCCCAGCCGCCACTGGATTTAAATGAATATACTTGCTTACGTCTATCTCATATTCAGGGGAATTAAGCAGCTCAGCTCCGTACCGTTTATCAAAAACATGTCCTGAGAATTCGTACTTTTTGTTAACATACTTGGCAAATTTCGTGTTGAGGTTTTTCATGATGGTACTTAGTGGGGTTTTTAGTGTTTCGAGCTGCAGATGGGTATGATTGGTCATTAAGCAGTAAGTGTGGAGAATAAAGGGGTATCGATCTCTTGTCTCTTCTATTAATGACAGGTACCTCTTGTAATCTTCATCCTCGAAAAATAGCGAACTTCTCCTAATTCCTCGGCTGGTAACATGATACTTCGCCCCTTCAAACCAAGTACGTACCTTGCGAACCATGTGCAATCACTCCTTATTTAATTATAGTAAATATTGGGTTGGTAGGGTTGGGAAATAAATTTGAGCGAGAGAGGTATGTGAAACCACTGTCTACCAAAAAGGTGGAGAAAATCTAGGGGAAAATGGTAAAAAAAGAAAATTGAACTCATTTATACCATTCGACATCTTCCCCAAAAATCCTGTACAAATCTCCAAAAAAAATAACGAAACCCCTCTCCCCAATCCTAAACTCCAACAAAACCATTTTGTCCACCACAGAAGGACAAATGTACACAGACGGTGCCTGACACCCTACTGACTCCTTACCTAAGATGACATCCAAACTATGTATAAAAACTCCAGGGGCTTAATATTTATTATATATGGCTTTATTTTCTTACTTTGTGTATAGGGGGTATGTCTCTGAAGATTGTTAGAGTCATTCAATGGATGATTGGTGCTCTCCTTCTCGTTTATGGCATTTATCTAATATTTGGATTACAGGAGTTCTTCGGTACCTTAGCCATTATTGCAGCCTTTTTTATTCTTCCTTCTCTTAAAAAAAAAGGTAAAAATGCTGCTAGCCAAGATGAGCATCATCATGATTATTATAGGGACTCGGCTAGCGAGGCAGAAAATTCTTCCTGGATCAGGGACTCTGACGGGGGCAGTGTCTCAGGTGGAGACGGCGATGACTAGTCTCACTATTTTGCCCATCCACGTACTGAACTTCTTCATTAAATCCACGTTCATATTATGAATGTCCCTGATTATTTTAGGAACATTCATTCATACTCTCAATAACGCAGAAAAAGATGGGTTTGCCCATCCTTTTCTACGTTTTTTTCGCTTTTGAAAAATAATACAGAAACCATACCGCATGATTTTGCTCATCGGCAGCCGCCCTTCGAAAAGTTTCTTTTATATATGCGTCGGTTGCGGAATCAGCAATTTCTAAGTAAAAGTCAACCGTTTTTTGCTCATCCTTAAGCGCAAATTCCAACCCATCCAAATAAACATCAGGACATTGCTCAGTGATTTTGGGTTGTGGCTGGCTACCAGTCAGACTGGTATAAATCTGTCCAAATTGTTGAAAATGCTTGATTTCATCTTGGCGAATCTCAAGAATTTGTTTTCGCTCATTTTCTCTTCTGGCTAGTTTTGCTATTTTAGCATAACAATTTATCGCACTATACTCTCCGTTAATTGCTTTTTCAATATCATTTATCAACTTATTCGGCTGCCTATTTAAAGCATCATAGTAATTTGAATACGGATACATACCTAGGCTCTCATCTCCCTATTTTATACTTATGAATATCCTATGGTTCACGTGCAAAAAAGGTGCCTGCCCAATTATTTTTTGAAAAAAATACAAGTTTTAACTCGATTTCAGTGATGTTTTTCCTAATCAAACGTTTCATAAAATCTGCCATTTGACCCTTTTAATAAAGGTGTTTTTTCGTTACACTTGGAAGAAGATTGTCGACTAATCGTCTTCTTAAACGACAAAATACTCATTATATCCTAACAAAGTACATTCCTCGACCATATTTTCCATATTTCTGTCTTAACCAATTGATTGATTAAATCCCCTAAACACTCATTAATAAAGGTTTCTACCCCTAAGACAGAAAAAAGATTGTCGATTTTCCCTTCACATAATGGAAAATGCAGGTTACTATTAAATTAACAAATTAAGGATGTACCTGAAAGTATTGGGTAAGGTTGATAGAAAGGAGCGTGAAGAAATCCTATTATTGGAAGCCCCGCAACCTTCTTATTAGGTTGTACCGACTCTTTAGAGTTAAATATATAGGCATGAAAGGAATTTAGCTTTGAAAAAGAAAATTTTACTATTATCGATCTTTACTATTTTACTATTAGGCATAGGACTTGGTGCTGCGCATTCCAATGCTGCCACAACAGGATGGAAACTTGAAAAAGGCAAGTGGTATTTTTACAAAAATAATACGACTGCAAAAGGCTGGCTCTACATAAGGAATAAGTGGTATTACATGGATGCCAAGGGGGCCATGCAGACTGGGTGGCTCAATCAAAAAGGTAAATGGTACTATCTGCTAGCAGATGGCTCGATGAGAACAGGCTGGCTTAGCACCAAAAACAAATGGTATTACCTCCAGGCTGATGGTTCAATGAAAACAGGATGGCTTAACACCAAAAACCAATGGTATTACCTCCAGGCAGATGGTTCGATGAGAACAGGTTGGATTATGCTTGATTCAAACTGGTACTTTCTAAAAGCTAGCGGAGAGAGGAGTATTGGTCTCTCAACACTTGCTTCGAAAATTTACTATTTTAATAGTTCAGGGATCATGCAAGCGGAGCAATGGATGGAATTAAATGGTAAAAAATATTATTTTAAAAGCGATGGATCAGCCGCAACAGGCAGTTTTAATATTATCGAAAAAAAGTATTTATTTAACACAGATGGCACCTTAGTCTACGGCTGGGGGAAAATCAATGGAAATTGGTATTTTTCTGATAATGAAGGGATCATTCAAACTGGTTGGCTGACTGACAAGGAGAAAAAATACCTTTTAGATCAAAACGGAGTCATGCTAACGGGTTGGTATAATGAACAAGGTAATAGATACTTTTTCGATAGCGGTGGAGCACTAACCACAGGAATGGCCACGATAGAGGGCAAAGCATACTTTTTCAATAATGAAGGGGTTCTCTATACAGGTGGCTGGTTTACAATCGACACTAATAAATTTTATGCAAATGATACAGGTGTGCTCCAAAAGGGTTGGCTGCTGGACGGAGATAAGTGGTATTACTTAAATCCTTCAGGGGCGGTGACAACAGGTTGGTTCCAGGATAAGGGAAATTGGTATTATTCCGATACAAATGGGGTCATGCAGACAGGCTTGATTACCGTGAATGGCAAGGAATACTTTTTCTCGGATAGTGGTGTCTGGATTCCTACTACATCTAAGGGGTTAGCAGGAAAAACGATAGTATTAGATCCCGGACATGGCGGCTATGACAGCGGTGCCGGGGCAGCGGGTGTTCTCGAAAAAACCATCAACTTGCAGGTAAGCCTTAAATTTGCTGAACTTCTCAAAACCCGTGGTGCCACTGTTTATTTAACCAGGAGCAAGGATGAATTCATCTCCCTGGATGGTAGGGTGGAATTCTCAAATTCGATAAAACCAGATGCGTTTATCAGTATTCACGTAAATTCGGCTGATGGTACAAGCGCGCAAGGAATTGAAACCTATCATAATTCTAAGGATGGGGTCATGCCGGCAGAAAGCAAAAAGCTTGCAGCGTACCTCCAAGATGAAATCATTAAATCCACAGGTGCTGTTTCCAGGGGCGTGAAAGATGAAAGCTTCCGGGTAATCAGAGGCAATCAAGCACCAGCCGTCTTGGTGGAAATTGGTTTTATCTCAAACGATAAAGAAAGAGCAAACCTGGTGAGCGACAGCTATCAAAACAAAATCTGCACTGGATTGCTTAATGGATTGGTAAAGTTTTTCGATCAATAAGTTTGTTTTGATGAAAAGAATCAAACCTAATTAAGAGGGAGACTTTTCAAATAACTCTCAAACTTATAAATAAATGAATAAACGCACGCACCAAACGGGTCAATGCCCACATGGTGCGTGCGTTTTCCTATATACATTCTCAAGGAGGTCAATTATGGAACAAAATGGTATTTTCCACTCGGTTTGCCCGCTTGACTGCCCAGATCAGTGCGGATTACTTCTACATAAAAAAGACGGTAAACTTGTCAAAGTTGAGGGAGACCCACAGCATCCAGTGACGAACGGACATATTTGCAACAAGGTACGGAATATGATAGAGCGGATTTATGATGAAAAGCGGCTGCAGTACCCGTTGAAGCGCATTGGACCCAAAGGCGAAGGGAAATTCACACGTATCAGCTGGGCTGAAGCCCTCAGCACGATTACCTCCCGCTGGAAAGAGCTTATCGAAACAGATGGATCTGAAAGTATTCTTCCCTACAGCTTTTATGGGAACATGGGCAGGCTCAGCGCGGAAGGAATGGACCGTCGGTTTTGGAATCGCTTAGGTGCCTCCCAGCTGGATCGAACGATTTGTTCATCCGCTGGCTCTGTAGGTTACAAATATACGATGGGCGGCAGCCTGGGGATCGACCCGGAGGATACCATTCATTCCAAACTAATCATTTTTTGGGGCATCAATGCCGCCAGCACCAACATGCATCAGGTCGCCCTTGCGCAAAAGGCCCGCAAGCAAAACGGTGCCAAGATTGTCGTCATCGATATCCACAAAAATCAAACTGGCAGATTAGCAGACTGGTTTATTCCAATATTACCAGGAACCGATAGCGCCCTCGCACTCGGACTGATGCATATTTTGTTTTCCGAAAACATGGTTGACCAAGGCTTTTTAGAAAAATATACCGTCGGCCATGAAGCACTAAGGGAGCATGTCTTGCAGTATGACCCGGCCTCCGTTTCCAAAATTACCGGAGTTTCAGTCGATAATATTTATAAGCTTGCAAGAATGTACGGCGAAGCGTCACCTTCTTTTATTCGGATTGGCAATGGCCCGCAACATCATGACAATGGCGGCATGTTTGTCAAAACTGTCGCATGTCTGCCTGCTCTCACCGGACAATGGCTTGAGAAAGGCGGCGGGTGCATCAAAGGAAACTCGGCCTACCTTGCTCCGAATACCGAATACTTGCAACGTCCTGACCTTTTGATAAATAAACACACCCGCGTGATTAATATGAACCTACTTGGCGAAGTATTATTGACTGCAGATCCGCCGGTAAAGTCACTTTATGTGTACAGCTCGAATCCAGCGGTTGTTGCTCCAAGCAGTTCGAAAGTAAGGAAAGGTCTTATGCGCGAAGATTTATTTACCGTCGTCCATGATCTATTTTTAACAGAGACAGCCAAATATGCGGATATTGTTTTACCAGCAACATCATCCTTTGAAAACACGGATCTTTACACATCGTACTGGCATCATTTTGCGCAAATTCAGCAGCCTGTCATCGAACCATACGGGGAGGCGAAATCCAATGTCGACGTTTTCCGTCAGCTTGCTAATGGAATGGGTTTCGATGATCCACTTTTACAAGAAACAGAAGTGTCAATGATTGCTGCAGCACTTGATAACCCTCAAAATCCTTATATAGAAGGAATAAACTACGAGGCATTGGTTAAGGAGCAATATATGAAGGCCAAGGTCAAACCGATGTTCCCTGGAAAACTGCCAACACCGAGTGGAAAAATCGAACTCTATTCGGAGAGGATGAAAGAAGACGGATACCCGCCGCTGCCAACCTATATCCCGTTGGTAAACGATGGGGACCACCCCTATCAATTTGTCCCTGGGCCGAATCATAATTTCTTAAACTCTACTTTTTCTAACAACCAAAGGCACATTGAGCTGGAACAAGAACCAAGATTGCATATGAATCGTAATGATGCCATGGCACAAGGAATTGATGATGGAGAAATGGTACGGGTTTGGAACAATCGCGGAGAATGTGAGCTAAAGGTTTCTGTGGGGGAAAACGTCCTTCCAGGAGTAGTCGTAACACAAGGCCTTTGGGCAGATACAAAAGGTGGAAAGCAGCTAGTAAACTCCCTAACTCCCGAGCGCATAGCCGACATGGGCGGCGGCGCCACCTTCTTCTCCGGCCGGGTCAGTGTAGTGAAAATGTAAACGATCCTTTTCAATATGGTGCCTGACACCACAATAATACAAATGTCCGTGTGTAGTGGACACACGGACATTGTCAGGCGCTTGTTTAAAGCGTCCTCTCTACGCGGACATTTGTCCACGAACGGTGCCTGACACCACTAACAAATACTGCCTAACTCGACTTGTACCCTTTACCCATCATCTCGTGGACGTTGTGGACGGTAACGTAGGCGTTTTCGTCGGTATCGTTGATAATATTTTTCAGCTGGACGATTTCTTGTTTATTGATAACGATATAGAGCACATCTTTATTCTGCCCGGTATAGCCGCCACGCCCATCCAAAACCGTTAAGCCGCGGGACATTTTATTAGTGATATTGGCCAGGACCAACTCGGGAGAATTGGAAATAATCAAGACGGCGACCCTTTCATCCAGTCCTTCGACAATGAAATCAATCGCTTTCGCTCCAATGTAAACAATCAACAGGGTGTACATCGCTTTCTCTAGGCCAATGATAAAAATTGACCCTCCTACGACTAAAATATCAATAATGAGCATAGCCTTCCCAATACTCCAACCCAGAAATTGGTTTGCTAGCCTTGCTATGATTGTCGATCCTCCGGATGTTCCACCCGCACGGAAAATCAAGCCTAAACCGACGCCTACCAACAATCCGGCAAAAATCGCAGCCAAAAGTGTGTCCTTAGTGAGCCGATGCCCGATGTCCTCGGTTAAATATAAAAAACCAGAACTGGCTGCAATCGTAATCAATGTATATACAATCGTTCTTTTTTCAAAAAACTTATAGCCAATCGCTAACAACAGTACATTTAAAACAAAGTTCACCACACCCGGTGACCAATCAAACAAATAGTGGGTAATAATCGTAATCCCTAATATCCCACCTTCTGACAGTCTATTGGGGATTGTAAAATAATTGACACCCACTGCAAAAATAAATGCCCCAATTAAAATGAGTAGCATATCCTTCAATGTTTTTTTCATAAAAGTTCCATCCTTTGAAAATCGAGCACATGCCCCAATAAGTAATTTCTACTATTATGATATAACAAAATATCTATTTCTTCTAACCTAATATTTACTTACATTAGAAAAAAAGGGTCCAAGTCTAGTTAGACTTGGACCCCGAACAGCTCAAAAAAATACCACAGTTCTCTCCTCAATTTCAACGCTTGAATCAATCAGCACCTCGGGTAACCGGGTTTACTTATAAAATAACCTTTTTACAAAATGGTGTCAGGCACTATCAAACAGGTGTCAGGCACTATCAAAATGGTGTCAGGTACCGTCAAAAAGGTGTCAGGCACCATCAATAAAAGGTACCTGACACCATGAATGACATCATGAAGATGCTCTCTCTCTATGCGACTTCCTCTCCATCGCTTTTTAATGCCTTTACAATCCAGTTTTTCCCTTCGACCAACCGTGTCACTAACATGGCACAGACAGTGTTGCCAGTGGCATTTAGCAGTGTTGCCGGTGCATCAATGATGGTGCTGATGACGGCGATAATTGGCAACGTTTCAGGCGGGAAGCCGTACACGCTGATAATCAACATCTCACCGATCATCCCTCCGCCAGGAATCGCTCCCATGACAGCTCCAACTAAAAAGGCGACAGCCAGAATGCTCAAAATATTAGAGATGCTGGTTAAATCTCTTCCAAACAAAGCAAATAGAAAAACAATTTTCAACACCCCGCCAAAAACGGAACCATCTTTATGCGTATTCGCACCGAGTGGAATAATCGTTTCAGCTATATCCTTTGGAACCCCCATGTTTCTAACCATAGCTAGGTTCACGGGAATACAGGCAGCACTTGAGCAAGTCGCAAGTGCCGTGACAGATGGAGTGACGGCATTTTTCCAAAAAAGCTTGACCCCATCCTTTCCTCCTGCGATAAAAGCGTAAAGAGTGAAAAAACCAAAATAATAAATCACTGTAAGAATGAGATATAGCACAAACGAGCGGGCGTATCCTTCTAAAATTTGCGGACCGAGATCCCCGATAACCGCGGCAAAATAACAGCCGAGCCCAATCGGAGCGTAATACATGACGATGCTGACCATCTTCATGATTACGGCTGTCGCTGCTGATAAAAAGTCCTTGACAGGTTTCGCTTTTTCCCCAACCGCAGCCGTAGAAATCCCGAATAAAAGCGCGAAAACAATCAGCTGTAGCATATTATTTCTCGATAGCAATAAGTTAAAATCTGATACCGTGAAGGTGGCGACCAGATGGTCAAGGAACGTTAGTTTCTCTGCATCGGTCTCAACGGACGAATGATTCATTACCTCTTTAATTGAAGCAATATCGGTATTTTCTAAGGGATGAATGATTGAGGCACCGGCAAGTCCCAGAATTGCTGCGACAGAAGCAGTCACCAAGAAAACAACAAGGATGCTGCCCATAATTTTTCCAAGCCTTTTCATGCCGTTCATATTCGCGATCGCAGAAGCAATGCTGAAAAATACTAAGGGCACAATCATCATGAACATTAAATTAAGAAAAAGATCTCCAAACGGCTTAACCACCGCCGTCTTTGGTCCAAAAAACAAGCCTGCTGCACCGCCAATTACGATGGCGGAAAGCAAAATAATCGTGAAACGATAATTTTTAAAAATAGATTTCACAGTCCCACTGCCTTTCAACATATAAAAAAGATAAGTTCTCATTAAAAAGAATACTCAAGTTCACTCGCGAGGTAAATAACTTTATTATTCGCAAATATGTCGAAATATTGAATTCCTTCAACAAACGAAGCTGTTGAGCATTTCCTTTTTCGAAGGAATTTTCTATTCATGCTTTCCCATACAAGTATCCACAGCGTTGATTTTTATTAACGAATAAACGATAAAAAATGGAAAATAGTGCTTGACTTGGGTGTCAGGCACCATTTTCCATTTTTTTACAAATCCAATGATAGTGGCAGGCACCATCTATGGCAACGTCATTAATATTGTTGATTTTGGTGCCATTTCCACGCATTTGCGATGATCCGTTCTAGATTCCGTTCCGCCTTCCAGCCTAGCTCTGAAAAGATTTTCGCCGATGAAGCTACGAGCCTTGCCGGATCGCCTGCACGGCGGTCGGCCATTTCGACATTCGCCTTCACACCTGTAACTTTTTCGCATGTTTCAATGACTTCTTTTACTGAATACCCTAGACCATTGCCGAGATTATAGATTTCAGCCGATTTCTTTCCTGCTAAAAGTGCCTCTAGTGCGAGAATGTGGGCAGCTGCTAAATCAGTGACATGAATGTAATCACGTATACAAGTACCGTCCGCCGTATCATAATCAGAGCCAAAAACAGACACTTTTTCCCGCTGACCTAAAAGCTGTTGCAGAACAATCGGAATTAAGTGCGTTTCCGGATCATGGCTTTCGCCAATAACAGTGGATTCATGGGCACCGGCTGCATTAAAATAACGAAGCACAACATAATTCAAGCCATATGCTTTTGAAAAATCAGCCAGGATTTGCTCCACCATCAGCTTGGAATGACCATAAGGATTAATGGGTGCCGTTTTCGTTTTTTCATCAATAACATCCACCTCAGGAATTCCATAGGTAGCAGCAGTGGAGGAAAAAATAAAGTTTTTCACCTTAAATTTCTCCATAACCTTTAATAAGGTTAAAGTAGAGGCAACATTATTTTGATAATATTTCAAGGGATTGACCACGGATTCCCCAACCAAGCTATTAGCTGCAAAATGCATAACCGCCTTGATGGGATAGCTTCTAAAGACCATTTGCAGGTCATCCTCATTGCCGAGATCGCCCATTACAAAAATAGCTCGGCTATCAACTGCCGCACGGTGTCCGGTAGACAGGTTGTCCAGCACAACGACCTTTTCTTTTTCAACTAATTCCTTCACAAGATGGCTACCGATGTAACCAGCCCCGCCAACAACGAGAATCATATTCATTTCCCCTTAGCTAGAATTTCATTTACTTTCTCCATTATAACATGTTAACGAAAGGACATCTTGTTACAAACACGGTCCAAAAGAACCCCTATATATCGATTCCATTTTAGTGGAAAATACCGTCAATGGGTGTCAGGCACTAAATTGGACCACTCACAATCTGTCGAAATTATTTTTTTGTTTCCGACATGCTTCTCCTTTTTTTCCCGCTGTCATTTGATATCTTTAGAAAAAAAGGGATGTCTAACCCGGAAGTAGAATTTCAACAATCGACTGCCCCATATGCTTGTTGTTCTTGTGAAGAGAGATTTTTTTTCCTTATTTCAGACCATACTGATGAACGACGTTTTAATAGCTTTCAACTTTTCACTAGGGGTGAATATCATGGAAAAACAGGAGAATTTTTTCATTGGGTTAATATGGGGGACAACCTTAAGTATTCCATTATGGATCGCGTTTTTCGGCTGGCTAAAAATTATTATTCATTTTTTATAAAAGGGAGCAATATGTCCACAGTGATATTATAGAATTAGACAAAAATAAAGAATCCCCGAAAAGGATTCTCTTTCAAATTGAACAAAATCAATTCATCACTAAATATCGAATTCTCTTATTGGTTATAATCCCAAACAATCCGCCACTCATCCTTATCCTTCACGACAAAGACCTCCTGCTTCAAGTCAAAATTGCCGTACTTTCCTTTGTAGGTTTGAGTAACAAGGATCTTATAAACATTCTCCAGTGCTGGACCGTTTTTATACATTTTCCATTTCTTTATTTTTTCTGGCTTACCAGCTGTATACGTAAAGCTTTCCACCCCAAAATGAGTCATAAACACATGTGCTCGATCCTGAATGTACCCGCCCTTCGGGAACTTTTTCTTCATCGCTGAATGAAATAAAGCCCATGATTTAGAGAAATCCCCCTCCTGTTCATAGCGATAAAACTCATCGACAACCGCCTTTGCTTGTTGATCTGGGGAAACCCTCACAAACTGAAACACTAGAAAAAGGCCAGCAACCAATAAAATCCCGATGATTAATCCTTTGAATGGAGCAGACTTTTTTGCCATTGCAATCTCCTCTATCTTCGAAAGCTCGTATATTAAAAATATGCACCACCATGTCCAAATAGTCATTAAAGCTAAATCTCCGTATAAAAACAATTTTTTAATTGAGTTCTCATGGTCATCTCTATTAAAATCAACAATGAGAGTTGTTGATTTTTTGAGGAGGCTGGGAAGAAATGAAACTGAGCAGTGAAGAGCTGGAGATTTTAAAAATAATCGAAGAAAACCATAAGGTACCCGTAGAAACGATTGCCCTAATGGCCATGACAAGTGAAGAAACAATCCAAAACACTATCAAAAAGCTAGAAGACGAGAAAATTATTATGAGTTACCCAACCTTAATTGATTGGACCAAGGTGGAGGGACAAGAAAACATCGTTGCCATGATTGATGTAAAGGTAACACCGAAACGGGGAGTAGGCTTTGATGAGGTCGCCGAGAGAATTTACCGTTTTCCTGAAGTGTCCTCTTTGTATCTCATGTCCGGTGCTTATGATTTATCCATCACCATTGAAGGAAAAACGATGAACCAAATCGCTGCATTTGTATCGGAGAAACTATCAACAATTGAAAACGTCGTCTCCACCACCACCCATTTCATGTTGAAAAAATACAAACATGATGGCGTGATTTTTGACAGCGGGGCTGACGATAAAGACCGACGAATGGTGGTTTCACCATGAAAAACGACTATGCCCACTATATTTCACAAACGGCTAAGGTGCTGCAGCCCTCCGGCATAAGAAAATTTTTCGACCTCGCCGCCGGTATGAAAGACGTAATTTCTCTAGGTGTCGGTGAACCAGACTTCATCACCCCTTGGAATATACGCGAAGCCGCCATTTTATCAATGGAGCAAGGTTTTACTTCCTATACCGCTAACGCCGGTTTGCTGGAATTGAGGGAGGAAATCTCCATCTATCTGAGGACAAGATTTAGCGTAGAGTACGACGCGAAAAATCAAATTATTGTCACAGTCGGAGCAAGCCAGGCGATCGATCTAGCCTTCCGGGCAATTTTAAACCAGGGTGATGAGGTATTGATTGTCGAACCGGCGTTTGTATCCTATGCACCCCTGGTTTCATTAGCCGGCGGGAAACCGATAGCTGTTTCAACCTCAGCTGAAAATGGCTTTAAAGTGACTCCAGAACAAATAGAACAGGCGATTACCGAAAAAACGAAAGCCATTTTGCTCTGTTTTCCAAACAATCCTACCGGCACTTCTTTAAACGAAACGGAGCTTATAGAAATCGCAAAAATGATTAACAAGCACGATTTACTTGTCGTTTCCGACGAAATTTATGCTGAATTGACCTATGATGAAACTTTTACAAGCTTCGCCTCCATCGACGGCATGTATGAGAGAACGATTTTAATCAACGGTTTTTCCAAAGGATTTGCGATGACGGGCTGGCGCTTGGGGATGCTTGCGGCTCCTAAGGAATTGGTCGAGGTTATGCTGAAAATTTTCCAATACACGACGATGTGTGCTCCCACTATGTTGCAATACGGTGCAATTGAAGCGCTTCGCAACACGTTTCACGAAGTGGAATCAATGCAAAAAAGCTACCGAAGACGGCGAAATTATGTTGTCCAAACACTGAACAACATCGGCTTGGACTGCCATACCCCCGGCGGTGCCTTCTACGTGTTCCCTTCGATAAGGGCAACTCGACTTACATCCGAACAATTTGCCGAAGAGCTGCTAATGAAGGAAAAAGTAGCGGTCGTTCCCGGCAATGTGTTTGGCGAAAGCGGCGAAGGCTATATTCGTTGCTCTTACGCCTCCTCTATGCCGCAGCTTCAGGAAGCACTGAAACGCATGCAGAGGTTTATTGAAGCGAAAGGTGTATCCAGTAATAACCATGTGGGAGAATCCATTTACTATTAACATAACGAATTGACTATAAAAATAGATAAAACGAACCTTTGCCTGAATCGTTTACCGATTTCACACAACCACCCTGCTGCTTTCAACAGGGTGGTTTTTTTCTGAAGTAAAGTACAGTTCCGAGCTTTGACAACATACTAGGAGTGACCGGCAAAAAAATGGATACAATAAAATTACCTATTGAAAAATAACTAAAAAACGAATAATATATATAAGTTGTTAAAAAAACGTTCGGTTTTATGGAGGAACTACGATGTTTAAACTCAAAGAAAATCATACAAATGTAAAAACAGAACTCATAGCGGGCATCACCACTTTTTTCACGATGGTTTATATTGTAGTGGTAAACCCAGTTATACTTGCCGATGCTGGCGTTCCATTTAATCAAGTATTTACAGCAACCATCATTGCCGCGGTTGTCGGAACACTTTGGATGGCATTGTTTGCAAACTATCCAATCGCCATCGCACCCGGAATGGGATTAAACGCCTACTTTGCCTATTCTGTCGTCGGCGGTCATCAGGGGATTAGCTACCAAACAGCCTTTGCTGCTGTCTTTATTGCTGGGATTATTTTTGTCATTTTATCCTTAACCCCGCTAAGGGAAAAATTAATTGAGGCCATCCCGGAAAACCTCAAGCACGGGATTACAGCAGGTATCGGCCTATTTATTGCTTTTATCAGTCTACGCTTAACAAAAATTATCACCGCCCACCCGACCAATCTCGTTGGTCTAGGAGATCTTCATACCCCATTAGCCGTTTTGACGTTAATAGGGCTTGCTATCACACTTATATTAATGGCGCTAAGGGTCAACGGTGCTTTATTTTTTGGCATGATCATCACGGGAGTAATTGCCTTCTTTACTGGTCAGCTTAAATTTGATAAAGGATTCATTGGTTTTCCTACGCTTCCCGAAGGACTTATTGTCGCTAATCCATTGACAGCGATGACCGATGTGATTCACCACAGCCTTTACGCCGTTGTTTTTTCCTTTATATTAGTAACGATTTTTGATACTACCGGAACGATGATTGGTGTCGCAAACCAAGCTGGTTTAATGAAAAATAACAAGCTGCCCCGGGCACGCAAAGCACTTCTCTCCGATTCAATTGCTACTGCTGTTGGCGCGATGTTTGGAACGAGTCCGACAACGGCCTATATTGAATCGACATCAGGTGTCGCCGCTGGTGGCAGGACTGGTTTAACTTCCCTAACAGTAGCTGTACTGTTTATTCTCGCCGCTTTCTTTGGGCCGCTCGTTAGTGCTGTGTCAGGACTTCCCGCCATTACCGCACCTGCGTTGATCATTGTCGGTAGCCTGATGATGGGCAGCATCGCAAAAATTCGCTGGGATGAACTTGACGAGGCCTTCCCTGCGTTCTTGACAATTCTAAGCATGCCGCTTACTTCCAGTATTTCAACGGGGATTGCACTCGGTTTCATCAGCTATCCGATTCTAAAGTTGGCAAAAGGAAAATGGCGTGAAATTCATCCGCTTCTTTATGTATTTGCCATCTTATTCTTTATTCAACTCGCCTTTTTGCAGCATTAAACGGGAAAATCTCTCTATTAACGAGTGTCAGGCACCATTTATGCACATACTGAATAAAAACTAATTCAGGTGATCTAAGTTGAAAAAGCTTGTTTTTATTCGTCATGGTCAAAGTCTTTATAATCTTGAAAATCGATTTACCGGGTGGGTGGATATTGATCTCACCGATGATGGCTATAAAGGGGCACGGGAGGCAGGGGAAATTTTAGCAAAGCATGGATTTACCTTTGACGTCGCTCATACCTCTGTTCTCAAACGTGCGATTCGGACGCTATGGATTCTGCTTCATGAAATGGATTTAATGTGGATTCCCACCCAAAAATCCTGGCGGTTAAATGAAAGACACTATGGAGCCTTGCAGGGGATGAACAAAGACGAGATCATTTCACAATACGGGGAAGAACAGGTCAATGAGTGGCGGAGGTCAGCCAGTGTCCGGCCGCCAGCCATTTCTCAAGAGAAACACGCATGCGACCAATCCGACCGTAAATATAGAGGAATCGGCCCAGAAAATATCCCTCTAACGGAAAGTTTGCTCGATACCGAAAAACGCGCATTAGTTTATTGGCAGCAACAGATTGTTCCTGACTTAATAGAAAACAAACATGTCATCGTCTCCGCACATGGAAATACGTTACGGGCACTAGTAAAATATCTTGATCACATCCCTGATGATGGCGTGGCAAGTCTAAATATTCCCAACAGCATTCCGCTCGTCTATGAGTTGGATCATGACCTGAAACCAATCCGCCACTACTATCTGCACCCTGATGGAGAAGTAGCTGACGGCACGATACCGCGGTATATGGACTTGGATCATCCAGAAAACTGCGACTGGATTGGTTAAAAATAGAAACGAAAAACTAGAGACAATCATCCTGATACAAAAAAACATCTAAATTATCGCATGTAGTAAAAAGAGATGATAGGATACAGGTTAGTCTTTAAAGCCCTGCGAAAAAAAAGAAGAAACCACGATTATCTTGTCTGACAGATTTCCGTGGTTTTTGCATTTATCGATATAAGGAGGGTGAATTAAAAGCTCCGCTCCTCCGATTATTCCTTCACACTCATAAAGGGAGGCCTTGGATGGGCCCTTCTTCTTCTTGTAGAAGATCTCCTGCCTGCTTGCAAAATCGTTATGAAACCGCCGCAGACCATCATAATCATTCCTGCCATATCGTTCACTGCGATAATTTGTGCACCGGAAATCAATAATCCAGTCCCAAATAGCGCGAAAATAATCTTTCTCGTTTGGAAGGCAAGGTGCTCCCGTAGATTTTTTTCAAATGCATAAGAAGGTTTCATTCCAATTTCACCTGATTCAAGCTGGTCTACTAAATGAAACACTTTTCTCGACGCAGGGATTACTTTTAAGAAAGTATTTTTGACTTGATCAAGCACCGTCTCTCTAGCGGGATTACCGGTTCCACTGCTCATGATCTCCTCCACATACGGCTTCGTATTCGCCACGATGTTAAAATCCTTGTCTAGCCCGTTGCAAATACTAAACACAGTGACAATTGCCTTGCCTAAAAAGGTCATCCTCGAAGGAATTTGAAACGGCTGCTCATAAAGAAATTCACGTAATTCCTCAAGGAACCCCTCATTATTGATTTTGTCAATGTTAAAACCACCTTCGGAAAAACCAGAAAGAATCACTTTTACATTCTTAGATAACGCCGCCTTATCTGCTTGTTTTCTCAAAAATCCAAGATCAGCGAACGCCTCCACAATCCCACCAGCATCCTTCAGGTAGATGGACATTGCAAGCTTAACCATGTTTTCCTTCAATCCATCTGAAACCTTGCCGACCATGCCAAAATCAATATAGCAAATAGTACCGTCCTTTTTTACTAACAGGTTGCCAGGATGCGGGTCTGCATGAAAGAAACCATCCTCTAATAATTGCTTTAAATACGACAAATAAAGAATAGACGCTATTTTCTTCTTATTAATAGAAGCCCCTTCGAGTTTATCTATTTCATTTATTTTTACACCTTCAATAAATTCCATAACCAGCACTCTACAAGTGGTTAGCTCCCAATGGACCTTCGGCGTGGTGACACCTGGAAATTCACGAAAGGAAGCTTGAAAAGATTTGATATTGCCTGCCTCCTTAATATAATCTAGTTCTTCCATTATCACCTCTTCAAATTCGTCATAGACGTCGTTTAAATCGACAAATCTCGCTACCTTTGTAAAGCGTCTAGCAAAGGCAATAAGTACCTTTAACGTGGCCAAATCAAGAGAAACCGTTGCCTCGATTCCAGGACGCATCACTTTAACAGCAACCTTCTCGCCATTTTTCAAAACGGCTTTATGCACTTGTCCTAACGATGCTGCTGCAACTGGAGCTGGATCAAAGGAAGCAAACAATTCGGAAACACTTCCAGATAGCTCCTCTTCGATTCGATTAACGGCAATCTCTGATTCAACGGGGGCTACCGAGTCCTGCAGCTCTGCTAAAATATCGGTATATTCCTTTGGTAAAATATCCACCCTTGAACTGACAAATTGACCTAGTTTAATAATGAGGCCGCCCATTTCTACTGCAACCCGCGCGAACTTTTTCGCTTGGGAAGTATAGATAGCTCTTGATTTTTGGAGAGCTTTTTCTTTATGCAAAAACTTCTTTGTTTTTCCTAGCCACCAAAACTGGATAAAGAACCCGATAAACATCAAAAACGTTTTACGAAATCTCTTGTTGAAAAGTAAGCGTGTCATTTCACGCATCCTTGTCCTCTCCTCTCATTGATAGCTCCACGGGACAAGCCTGCGTGGTATTCTCCCTGCTTTACGACTACAATCAATTATTCTCTTTCCTCTTCTTCTATTTCACTGTCTGTTTTATCAAAAATCTCTTTGGCGATTTTCTCGAATCTCTTCGACTTGTTAAAAAAGAAATTAGCAAACTTGTTCATAATCTCTGATTTTACCAAGATAACCGTTCCCTTATGGGCATCCCCAAAAACAACAAACTTCTCTCCAGACTTAATCCCTAATTCCTCTCTTGCTTCTGATGGAATAACCACCTGGCCTCTTTCACCCATACTCGTTGTTCCAAAAATTTTCCCATGATTCATCATCATCACTCACCTCTCCTATGTAGGATAAATCATACTTTTCATACCAACAATAGAGTTCACACATTAAACATATGGCTTTTTTTTGACAAAAAAAATGATTCAGCACATAAAAAGGCAGAAAGTGTTCACTCTCCGCCCAACGTAGAAACCATAATCTCAGAATTGTCATTCATATTTCTTAATTTCATGTATATTAATTTATCCAGATACTATATGATTATTGTATATTTTTTATTTTTCTAGGTTCTTTGGCCTATTTAAGGCATTAATTATTATGACATAAAGTCATCCGTAACTCATTCCAAAAACTAGAAATGAAGGGTGAAATAAATGTTGCAGAAAACAATAAATGAAGAATTACTATTTGAAAGTTTACCACCGGCGGAAAAAGAGGTTGTTTTAGATAGCAATCACTCTGAACTCCAAAAACAACTTTCAATTATTCAATTAACTACACGGGACCTAGCTATCGCCAAAACCATCCAACCATTTTTAAAAGAACATTTGGATTTGATTGTAACCAACTACTACAACAGTATTCAATTAGAGCCTTCACTAAAAAAAATCATTAACGACAATTCAACCGTAGAAAGATTAAAAGTCACTTTAAAGAAACATATATTTGAGTTATTTGATGGGAAAATTGATGATAAATTTATTTTGCAAAGAAATCAGGTTGCCCATGTTCATGTCCGAATTGGTTTAAAAACAAAATGGTATATGGCAGCTTTTCAAAGTTTATTTACGACTATCGTTTCAGTCCTACAACAATATATTACAGATTCGAACGAACTTATAGAAGCCATTAATGTGGTAGCTAAACTATTAAACCTTGAACAACAGCTTGTATTGGACGCTTACGAAGAAGAAATGGAACGAATAAAATTAGAAGAACAACAAAAGAAACACCTTCGAGAACGTGTTACACATACAGCCGCAGAATTATCTGTCATTACTGAGCAAACAAGCGCTTCTGTATCCCAATTGACTCAAAAGACTGAATCATTGGTGGATTTGGCAACTTCAGGTGTTCGTTCTGCAGAGAATGTCCAAACCCGCTCTATGCAGGGAAAAGAGCGGATTGATGAACAGCAAGCACAAATGGATAATATCCTAGTACATACCCAAGATATTACATCAGAAATTAAACACTTAGAGGAAATTTCAGCTGAAATTAAAGATGTTTTAGGTATTGTAAAGGGAATTGCTAATCAAACCAATCTTCTTTCTTTTAATGCTGCCATTGAATCGGCCCGGGCTGGAGAACATGGCCGTGGTTTTGCGGTGGTTGCAAATGAAGTCCGAAAATTAGCCGAACAAACGAAGCTTTCTGTTTCTAATGTGACCGAGTTAATTCAAAAAACAAATACACAAATAATAAGCGCCACCTCTAAGACCGTTCAGGTGAATGAATTAGTTCAAGATGGGTTCCAAAAGATGAATGAAATAGCTGATTTCTTTAACCAAATTTTAAATGAAGTAAATCAAAGCAAACAACAAAATAAACATATTGAGAACGAATTGGAATCTTTCGCCGGTTATTTTGAGGAAATCAACAGTGCGGTTGGCAACCTTGCTAATACATCTAAGGAATTAGCTCAAATCGTCCAAGATTTATAAGAAAAGCGCAAGGCGCCCGCCTATCGGCGTATGGACTGGAACGCTTCGACTGAGATAAAGGAAACACGGTGAGCGCAAGTGAACCGATGTTGACTTATCGTAGGGAGAAGAGTGAAGTACACTAGCCGATGGCGCCTGGAGCTGGACATTTCTCGAAGTCCAATGTTATAAATTCTTATATTATAAGAAAAGCGCAAGGCGCTCGCCGATTGGCGCGTTCATGAGGTGTAGTTGCACTGATGCGTTCAGAATTTATCGATATATAGTGAAAGGAAGAACCTAGAGACTATTCTCTAGGTTCTTCCCATTTAGCTTTGTTTTTCTTATATATTTTGCTTTAAAGTTTCCTTCTAAGCATAAATGAATGTTATCTTTTGACCTGGTTGGAGTAGGGAAAGAAGCGGTAAATCAGCTTCCACAACTCTGCCAATCACATTGACTCGCTCATCAGCGGGCAGGTCATGAAGCGTGATTTGGATTTCGCCGCGATAGCGCCCATAGCGGTCATTATCTCTAGTAATCGTTCCGATTGGCCGTGCCTCCGTATTCTCAGGGACTACCCCATCAGAACTTCGCGTATCCATGAGGCGGAGAACATCGCGGGAAAAATCAGGACGGAGCCGAAACTCTCCTTCTTGAAAACCTTCGATTCGAATCGAAACCCGACGATCACGGTCAAACTCTATTAATTTTTCTAAGAGGCCAACACTTACTTCCGGATCGCCGATGTACACATCCTCGACCCCAGCCCGGAACAATTCCAGCGCGGCCAGATAAGGATCTGCGTAACGATGCCCCTCTAAGGTAGGCAGACCTTCAAACAACGGACCACGTTTTTCACCGTCTCCTGGAATATAGGCACTAACTGGAATACCATACCGTTTATAAAGTTCATTTTGTGAGTGGAAAAACGATTCAGCTAAGCCGGTTTCACGCCGTGGATAGAAATTATGCCAGGCAATCAGTTGATTAGCTGTTAACCCGCCTTCCAGCAATGCACGTACATCTTCCTCAAACATAATGCTGGCATTCAAGGCAAGCTTGAAATCCTTCGCCAAGCTCAAAATCGTATCGTGATCAAAAAAATCATCCAAGCGCAACCCCATTACCCCTAAGGATTTTAACTCAACTAAGCTAGCCAATCCCAAGTGTTCAGGTGTTCTTAACGATACATCCGCATAAACCTCTATTCCAGCTTCCTTCGCCGTCTGTAGCAGCTTTTTCGCGCGGCTGGCTAAATCGCCTGACTCTTCCGGAATGTGAAGCGAGGTAAATGCCCGCTTCACACCCATTTTTCCAGCAGTAGCAATCCGTTCTTCTGCACTTGAATCATTCAAGTAAAAGGAAATACCGATCAATCAAACTCACCAGCCATGTCATCTTTGAAACCGAATAAATACGTAAACGCAAAACCAGCCGCATAAGCAATCAATACACCTAATAAATAAAGAAGAACCTGACCACCTACTACTAGGAAGGCGAGTGGCAAACCAGAGACTCCTACAGCAACGGTAGCGACATGAAACGCTGCTTGAAAAGCACCGCCTACGCCAGCTCCTAAACAAGCCGTTAAAAATGGACGACCTAACGGCAACGTTACACCGAAAATAAGCGGCTCCCCGATACCAAGAATACCTGCAGGCAGTGCTCCTCCAATGGCTCTTTTTAAGCGAGTCTTTTTGGTTTTAAAGTATATCGCAAATGCAGCTCCTACCTGTGCTGCCCCACCCATTGCTAAGATAGGAAGAAGCGGGTCAATGCCCGTTGAGTTAATTAACTCAAGGTGTATTGGTGTTAAACCCTGATGTAAACCAGTAACAACGAGCGGAAGGAAGGTTGCCCCAAGCACAAAGCCAGCTACTACCCCACCAACATCAAGTAGTGATGTTAAACCCTTTGTAATAATATCGGAAATGAAACCGCCAATCGGCATAAAGACAAGATAAGTTACAATACCAGTAATCAATAAAGCAACCGTTGGCGTTATAAAAAGATCAAGAGATTGTGGAACATAACGGCGTACCCGTTTTTCGACAAGGGCAATAAATATGGCCGCAAACAGAACGCCAATTAAGCCGCCTCGTCCAGGAAGCAACGGCGTACCAAACAATACGATTCCCGCAGCTGCTGGGTTAATGATTAAGATACCTGCAAGGCCCCCTAGCGCAGGTGAACCACCGAATTCTTTCGCCGCATTGATACCAACGAGAATACCTAAGTAACCAAACAACCCGCTTCCTATTACTGTCAAAATCATGGCAATTTGCGAATCCGCCGCTAACCATCCAGCCTGGATAATCGCTTTTGTTACACCGGTAATTAACCCTGATGCCACAAGTGCCGGGATTAAAGGAATAAAAATACTAGAGATTTTTCGTAAAAACAACTTAAATGGAGTGGCATTCTTTTTGTTTATTTCGGCCTTTTTGCTTGCTGCCTTCTCTTTTAAATCGATGCCACCTGAAGCATCTATTAATTTACCAAACTCTTCTGTCACTCTATTTACTTTTCCAGGTCCAAGAATAATTTGCAATGTCTCTTCTTCAACAACTCCAAGTACCCCGTCAATTTTCTTAATAGCCGCCTTGTTGACAATCGTGTCATCCTTCGGTGTAACACGTAGCCTAGTCATACAATGTGTGTAATGGCCAACATTCTCTGGACCTCCTAAAAGTTCCAGAATCTTTTCGGCTAAAATTTTATTCTCTCCTGCCATGCTAATTCCCCTCTTCTCTGTTGTTTAATGGTGTCATAATCTTCTGATTTATTTCTTCAGTCAACCTTGTTATGAAAAAAAGAAACGGAATGGTGTTCACATCACCCCCTACAATATTATTTCCCTTCTTTAATAAACCGGATGGCTGCTCTTGTTTTATCTATCGAGTGAATCGTCTCATCATATTGAACAGTCGCCATCGATAAAAACAAAATATCGATTAAATATAACTGCGCAAGGCGCGATGATGTGGCCGCACTTCGAAACGGCGCCTCCCCGGAATAAGCGGTAAACAACTTAATATCCGCTAGGGAAGAGACCGATGATTGTCCGTATTTCGTTAAACTAATCGTTTTAACGCCACGCTCTTTCGCTAGGGCCATCACTTTAATGACCTCGAGTGTTTCCCCTGAATGAGAGATCCCAAACACCACATCATCCTTATTCGCATTAGCTATTAAAGTAGCGACAAGATGCGTATCGGTAAAAGCGGTTGCATTTTTATGAATCCGTAGGAATTTCTGTTGTGCATCCTTGGCAATAATATTAGAGGCACCAATTCCAAAAAAATGAACATTTTGAGTAGGTGACAAGGTTTGTACAGCACGTTCCAATTCATCATAATTGATCATCTCTTCCGAATCGCGGATGCTTTGGATACTATTGCTGGTTGTCTTCTGAACGATGGAGAAGAAGGATTCACCAGGTTCAATATCGCGATACCCTTGTTCGACTGGCTTCACTAAATCACTTGCAATTCTTACTTTTAAATCCTGAAACCCATTTAAGCCCAAGGACTTACAAAGCCTAATAACAGCTGCACCACTTGTATTTGCTTGAATCCCGATGTCATTGACTGTACTGTTTAAAATACTTTGGGGATTTTCAAGAATAAACTCCGCAATTTTCCGTTCAGAAGTCGGAAGCTGTTCCAGCATATTTTGAATCATTTTTAAACCGCCTGCTGCCACACCAAAGACCACCTTTTCATCCCATTCATTTTTCAACATTTTGGACTGCTTTTTTTACATACCCATTCGCTTCAGATAATAATGTTTCTGCTTCCTGTTTGGTTCTATCCGTCTTAATCATGACGATCGCCGTTTTGACTTGTAGATCTGCCTTTTCTAAAGTCTCCAAGGCCATCTCATAAGAAACCCCGGTAATTTTCTGGATGATTCCAATCGCCCGTTCCTTTAATTTTTGATTACTCACATGAACATCCACCATTAAATTTTCAAAGGCTTTCCCCAAAAGAATCATCGAGGAGGTAGAAATCATATTCAAAATCATTTTGTGGGCTGTCCCAGCTTTCAAACGAGTCGAACCAGTTAGTACCTCCGGACCGACAATCACCTCGATGCTTTGATCCGCTACCTTACTAATCGCCGCATTTTTATTACATGAAAGGGCGACGGTTTTAGCGCCGATACTTCGTGCATAGCGAAGTGCTCCAATCACATAGGGGGTTCGACCGCTGGCAGCGATGCCAATAACGGTATCGTCATTCGTTAGTCCCAATGCTTTCAATTCACTAACACCGAGATCCGGATCATCCTCCGCTCCTTCCACCGCTTTTATAAAGGCACCTTCGCCCCCTGCCATAATACCTTGAACCATTTCTGGATCAGTGCTGAAGGTTGGCGGGCATTCGACTGCATCAAGCACCCCTAACCTGCCGCTCGTGCCTGCACCTAAATAAATAAGTCGCCCTCCCTTTTGAAAGGATTCAAATACAAACTGAACCGCTGCTTCTACATCTGGTAAGACATCCTTTACAGCTAGCGCCACTAATTGATCTTGCTCATTCATGATTCGTAATATATCCATTGGCTTTGCCGTATCAATCTTGATTGATTGTTGATTGCGCGATTCTGTTGTTAATAATTCAAGATTTTCTTCCATAGTATAGTTGACCTCCTATTGGTCTTTTCTACGCTGTAAGCGGTTACTCATATACTTATTATATTCTCTTTGAAATAACATTTCAATATTTTTATAGAAATACTGAAATGTTATTTTAAAAAATCTTTTTCCCTACTGTAACAGAACCATCTAACAAAGCGGATGGCACTAATCCAGTAAATAACGGCGGATGGCCCTCGCCACCCCTGCATCATTATTATTGCCCGTCACCTGATCTGCCAATAATTTCACTTTATCAGGTGCATTCCCCATCGCAATTCCTAATCCTGCAGCGGAAAGCATAAGGGCGTCATTATAGTTATCGCCAATCGCAGCGGTATGTGAGATAGGGATACCTAACTGCTCAGAAAGCTTTAACAGTGCGGAGGCCTTGGTCACACCACTCGGAGAAATTTCTAAATTGATGAAATTGAAACTGCTGCTAATCTCCATATCCTCTATCTGTTCCCCAATCCGTTTGGAAAAATCTTCGAGTGCATTGCTATCATCAAAAACGGCTATTTTTGTAATCTCAGGTTGATTTTCCTTCAGATATTGGTAAAAATGCTCAATGACATGAACCTGGCATTTTTCCCGAAAGCTTTGACAGTTTTTGAACTCGCCGCCTGATCTTTTAAGAGAGGGAATATTATTTTCAATCCAGGTCTCATTCCATTTATTTACCTTTGGGACTAGGAGCGTATCCCCTTTATAAAAATGAGCATAGATCCCTTCCCTTTCGCATAATTCCCAGAAACTCAATAGAGATTCATGCTGGAAAACCGATTGTTCGCTAACCTCTCCATTCTCATCAAGCAGGATGGCGCCATTGTAAGCAATGATGGGCTCTCCCTTTAGGCCGATGGTATTGGCAATCCATCTTGTTGAAAGTGGGGAACGTCCGCTGCAAATAACTACCCTTCCCCCTCTTCTACGGTACTCTTGAATCGCCTCTATTGTTTCAATATCAATCTCTCTTTGATCGGTTAATAATGTCCCATCGAGGTCAGTCGCTAATAATCGATATTTCATTTTTACCTCTCCTTATGAAGTCATTTTTTAATATTATTATATTTTTTTTGAAATTATATTTCAAAATTGTTTTTCTATTTCCTATTTTTTCAATGAGTATGTTCGTTTATGTTAAATCAGGGCCTGGATTTAGATATAATGAAATTAAGGGAGGTGCTTACCTTGCTTCAACCCGATCTCGCGGAAAAAATTGTCAAGGAAGTCCGGAAATTAATCGGTGAAGAAATCATTGTCGTTAACACAGATGGCCATATTATTGCTGGCACCAATCGGGAGAGAGTCGGTGCTTTCCATGAAGGAGCATTAATCACTTCACAAAACAGGAAAAAGCTGATCATCACCGAAAAAGAGATACCGCAATTAAAAGGGGTAAAGCCGGGAATTAATCTTCCTATCTTGTTTCAAAATGAGGTCATTGGTGTGATTGGAATTACTGGGGACCCTGAAACCATCACCCCATTTGGTGAAATCATTCGCAAAATGACGGAGCTGCTAATTAGTGAAAACTACTATGCCGAACAATTTGATTGGCACTCTCGAACAATCGAAACCTTCGTAATGGAATGGCTGCAAACAAAAGAGCCAAGTCCTGAACTAGTGGATAAAGCTCGAACGCTATCCATCAATCTTGAACTAGATCGAACGGCAGCCATTATTGAGTTTGACAAAAGAAACTATCCCCTTTCAAGGGATTTTTGGTCCTCTATTTTGAAATCATTTTCTCAAAGTAAGCATGATGTCACAGCACGGTCCGGAAATGAACGAATCATTCTCTTAATCGATAGTTCCGCTACTGTTCATCCAACAACTATCAAAAAACGGCTGAATCATTTTTTGCAATTTTTAAAGAATACCTTTGGAATTTCCGCTTATGCAGGGGTTGGACAAAAAGGAGAAGGCAATTTGATACGCCATTCCTATGAGCAGGCCGAACGAGCGCTGAAAATTGCTCGAAGTAAGCGAGAGATTATATTCGATGAGGAATTAATGCTTGAAATGATCACTGAGGAGCTTCGTCCTGAGGTAAAATCAGCTTACATCCAGCGAACCATTGGTTCGATATTATCTGAAAGTGAATTGCTCGAAACACTAACAGAACTATTTAAGCAAAACCACTCCTTAAAAAACACGGCCCAATCCTTGCATATCCATATAAATACACTGCATTATCGCCTAAAAAAGGTCGAGGACATGACACATTTAAACCCAAGCAAGATTCACGATTTACTCTGTCTGTACCTAGCCATTCTTTTTTTAGAAGAACAGCCAATGCTTAAAAAATAATAGGCTTTAGCTACCATCTTTTTAGATAAACAACCAAAAACAGAATAATAATATACTTATTTTTTAGATGTTTATCCATAGCAGGTAGACTTCTTTTTTTTTTATACTTTAAACAGTATGAAAATAGTTTACGCAGCACGGAGAGGATGGGGGAAACAAAATGCTTATTAATGAAGTGAAAGAAAAATTGATTGCCATTGTGACCAAGGCTAATTATGATGATTCCAAAACAGAACGTTTAGTTTACTCCTATGATGCCACGCCAAACTTCCAGTCGATGCCGGATGCCGTTGTCAGCCCGAGGAACACAGAGGAAGTTTCACAAATCTTAAAGGTTTGTAATCAATATAAGGTTCCAATTGTGCCACGCGGCTCGGGAACGAACCTTTGTGCCGGAACATGCCCAACTGAGGGCGGAATAGTCATGCTTTTTAAACATATGAACAAGATCCTCGAAATTGATGAAGAGAATTTAACCGTAACCGTTCAGCCCGGTGTCATCACTCTTGATATGATTCATGCCGTGGAAGAAAAGGGGCTTTTCTATCCTCCTGACCCAAGCTCGATGAAAATCTCCACGATTGGTGGCAACATCAATGAAAACTCTGGTGGTTTGCGCGGACTCAAATACGGAGTAACCCGCGATTATGTCATCGCACTCGAAGTGGTGTTGCCTAATGGCGATATAATTCGGACAGGCGGAAAGCTGGCAAAGGATGTCGCTGGTTATGATTTAACCCGTCTGTTTGTCGGCTCTGAAGGAACACTAGTTGTTATTACTGAGGCCACACTTAAATTGATTCCGATGCCAGAAACGAAAAAAACGATGCTTGCCCTTTACCAAGACCTATCCGCTGCCGCCAAGTCGGTGTCAGCGATTATTGCGAATAAAATCATTCCGACAACACTTGAGTTTCTTGACCAGCCCACCTTACAGGTAGTTGAGGATTTTGCCAAAATCGGACTGCCAACTGATGTGAAGGCCGTCCTTTTAATCGAGCAGGACGGACCTCCTGAAGTCGTCGAACGTGATTTAACAAGAATAGCCGATATTTGTAAGCAGGAACAGGCAGTCTCGATTCAAATTGCCGCTTCTGAAGCAGAAGCTGAAGCACTGAGGACTGCACGACGCACCGCACTATCTGCGATTGCCCGCTTAAAGCCGACGACAATCCTCGAAGACGCGACGGTCCCGAGGTCAGAAATTGCCAATATGGTGAAAGCCATCAATGAGATTACTGACAAATATCAGCTGACCATTTGTACCTTCGGCCATGCCGGGGATGGAAATCTCCACCCTACCTGTGCAACCGATGCCAGGAATCACGAAGAAATGGAACGAGTTGAAAAAGCCTTTGCCGAAATATTTGAACACGCGATTGCCTTAGGCGGAACGATTACCGGAGAACATGGAGTCGGCGCAATGAAAGCCCCCTACCTCGAATGGAAGCTAAAAGAAGAAGGAATCGCAGCAATGAAAGCCATTAAGCACGGGTTTGACCCTAATAATATCATGAATCCAGGGAAGGTTTTTGCCAAAGACAGCAAGAAACGCGTGGTGGTGACAAAATGACAACCATGAAAGAGCAAGAAAAGATCCAAGAGCAATTTAAAGCCCGAATGAACGAAGATGATTTGCTAAACTGTATGCGTTGCGGTTTTTGCCTGCCAACTTGCCCAACGTATATTGAATCAGGCTACAAAGAATCCCATTCCCCTAGAGGTCGAATTGCCCTCATGAAGGCGGTGGTCGATGGGGTGATTGAGCCGGATGAGGATTTTGAACGTTCACTCGAACTTTGTCTCGGCTGCCGGGCCTGCGAACCAGTCTGCCCCTCTGGTGTGAATTATGGCCATTTATTAGAAGATGCCAGGGATATCATCAATCAAAACAAGAAACATTCTTTACCAGTACGAATCGTCAGAAAAACAGTTTTTCAAGGATTATTTCCGCACCCAAATCGGATGCGCGGGACAGTAGGCTTACTGGGATTCTATCAACGCTCCGGAATTCAAACGATTGCACGAAAAATTGGTTTTTTGGGACTTTTACCTGAAAGTTTGGCTACCATGGAAAAAGTATTGCCTAAGGTGCCGACGATGAAAGAGATGAAAAATCGTCCTGAATATCTACCGGCAATCGCTGAAAAAGTTCACCGGGTAGCTTTTTTCAGCGGCTGTTTAATGGATACGATGTTCCTTAAGACAAACGATGCCACCATGAAACTGCTGCAATTAGCCGGCTGTGAGGTCGTTATTCCACAGAATCAAGTATGCTGTGGGGCCTTGCATGGACACAGCGGTGAAAAACAAACTGCCAAGGATCTGGCTAAAAAAAATATCATCGCCTTCGAAAACTTAAACGTGGACTATATTATTACCAACGCCGGCGGTTGTGGCGCATTCCTAATCGACTATGATCATTTACTGAAGGATGATCCTGATTGGAAAGACCGGGCAAAAGATTTCAAGGAAAAGATAAAGGATATTTCCGAAGTATTGGTAGCAGTCGACTTTCATCAAAAGGTGAAATTAGAGCTTCCGCCACAGGTTATCACCTATCAGGATTCCTGCCATCTAAGAAATGTGATGAAAACAGCATCCGCGCCACGAGTTCTTCTCCGAGCGATTGAAGGAGCGGAATATAATGAAATGAAAGATGCTGACCGCTGCTGCGGCTCTGCCGGAATTTATAATATTGTTGAGTCAGAAATGTCGATGGTGATGCTCGACTACAAAATGGTTCAAGCGAAATCTTCCCATGCCACCACAATTGTCACAGCAAACCCTGGCTGTCTGTTGCAAATGCAGCTAGGGATTGAAAGAGAAGGGCTATCTTCAAAAATGAGAGGGGTTCATATTGTGGACCTATTAATTGAGGCTGTAAAACAAGCATAAAAAGAGGCTGTCCCAAGAGTCATTGTCTGATGCTTTTGGGGTCAGCCCTTTTACTTTTTATGGCCCCTTCCTAAAGATGCTGCTTTATATTGAGATTTAAGTACGAACTGACCATTCCTTTAGATTCGCTGATAAAACCCTTGGGAACGGCACCCAGAATTATTCTTTATTAGAAAGCAGCTCCGATACAGTTACAAATTGATACCCTTTTTCCTTAAGGGCAGGCAGAAAAATTTTTAAAGCCTCGACAGTTTGACTTCGGTCGCCGCCGCCATCATGCAGGAGAATAATGTCCCCATTCCTGGCATGCCGAATGACATGATTGGCAATGACTGGTGCACCAGGTAGGGACCAATCCTTTAATTCCTGATGATAGGACCAAAGCACGACTTTGTATCCTTGTCTTTTTGCCTCCTGTAGTAAGTCATTGTCTAAATATCCTCCTGGGGGCCGGAACAACTTAGGATGGTTTGGCTGGTACTTTTGGATAATACGTTCAGCCTGAATGATTTCAAAGTGCATCTGTTGAAAGCCAACTTTATTTTCATACGGATGTGTCATCGAATGATTGCCCAATTCATTACCGGCCTCGACAACTTGTTGGACAACCTCCGGATAACGCTCCATTCGATTTCCAATCTGGAAAAACGTTGCGTTGGCATTATACTTTTCCAAGACAGCCAGAACCTGTGGTGTATAGATAGGATTTGGTCCATCGTCAAACGTTAAAGCGATGACCTTTTTCTTAGTAGTGACATCCCAAACAACCTGCCCGGTTGGCTCTACCTGCTTTCGCTTGATCATCCCTGCATTTGCATTCGTGTAGATATTGGTATAGAAACAGATGAATACAATAACGAAGAGCACCCATTTCATCACTTTAAATCCCCTTTATCAATCCTTTTCTTACCGAGAATGTAAGTCTTTATAATCTGCACCATTATGATGATTACTATGTTGAGATATTGTTCAATTTACCATTTATGTCATTTCATCTTCGACCACATCTCTGGCTCAGCAGACAAGAATCTTTGACGTTGATGGTTTGCCCGTCAGTCACGTCCTATCTGTTAGTATCCCGGTTAACATCTTGATTCCAATATGGTACGGTATTGATGTTTCAGAATAATATATTGAGAGATTTCAATCTAGCGGTTTTAGGGGGATTATTATGTCATTCTTTGAATTTTTAAATAATAAATGCATAATCTGTAAACGGAAAGTAAAGCCTCTAAGAAAATACATCGATGACAAAGGAAGGGTAATCAAGGTCTGCATTCCTTGTTCAGAATATGCCGAGCGGAGAGCCTATCGAGTAAAAAAATAACGAAAGCTCTTTGACACGGTCCGGTTTTTTTACTTCATTTCGAATATTTCAGAATTGATTGAAGTCCTTCTTAGTGCACTTATACGTTCAGAATTTATGGATATTAATTCTGATTTGCTAAAGAAAACTCGCCGATTGGCGAGCCCCTAAGGGCGAAGATAGAGGCGTAGTTGCACTTATGCCTGATAGAAAGTTATACTTTCCTATCGGCCAAGAAAAACCGAAGGAAAATTCCCTCGGTTTCTTTTGGAAAGTTGATTATTCTTTTATTGCGGCTTCAACAGTAGTTTCTTCAGCGTTTTCTACAGCTGCTACTTCTTTTGTTGCTTCTTCAGATTCAACTTTAGTTGCTTCGTCTGTAGTTTCTTCAGCTGCTACTTCAGTAACTTGGTCTTCTGTTGTTTTTTCAGTTACTACTTCAGTACTTTCGTCTGTCACTTCCGTAGTTTCCTCAGTTACCTTTTCAGCTTCTTCAGTTACTACATCTTCAGAAACTTCTTCGCCAGCTAGGACAGCAGAGTTTGCTGCGGCATGAGCTTTTGCAGCCTCACTTGCATGTACACTCGCTTGAGATTTTGCTTTGTTAGCAGCAGAAGGATTTACCTTCACAGTTTCTTCAGCGTTTTCTACAGCTGCTACTTCTTTTGTTGCTTCTTCAGATTCAACTTTAGTTGCTTCGTCTGTAGTTTCTTCAGCTGCTACTTCAGTAACTTCTTCTGTCACTACTGCAGTTTCCTCAGTTACCTTTTCAGCTTCTTCAGTTACTACATCTTCAGAAACTTCTTTGCCAGCTAGGACAGCGGAGTTTGCTGCGGCATGAGCTTTTGCAGCCTCACTTGCATGTACACTCGCTTGAGATTTTGCTTTGTTAGCAGCAGAAGGATTTACCTTTGCTTCTTTCTCAGCATCTGCTTCAGGAGCATCCGCTTCATCGTCCTCATTTGTTTTTACTACTGCATCAGTAACAAAATTGAGTTTCTTGGAATTGGAATCAGAATCTGAATCATCAGAAGCATCTTCTTTATCCTCATTTTTTACTGCAGATTCAGAATCAAGATTTGCAGTTTTTTCATCTTCTTTAACTGCCACTTCATCATCGTCAACTTTTACAGCAACATCGTTTTCAAGAGCAGCTGTTTCTTTCGTTTCAGATTCTGTATCATTGGTTACTTCAGTATGAACATCAGCAACCACTTCTGCTGCAGGTTCTTGAACTGGAGTTTCTTCAGTTATTTCCTCTTCCGTTACCACTTCTTGAGCCTGTTCACCCTTACCGTGAACCGCTGAATTTGGAGCAGCATGCATTTTTGCTGTCTCACTGGCATGCACACTCGCCTGTGATTTGTTAACCTTTTCTTCTTTAGGCTTCACTATTACTTTTGCTTCTACCTTAGGCTGTACTTTTACAGCTGGTGCTGCAGGAACGGCAGGCTTTGCCTTTTCGTTAGCCTTAACGCTATTAGCACTTTTTACTTGAACTGTATGTTCTGCTTTTTCCTTATCAGGGCCGGCTGCTTCAGTAAAATGGCCTCCCGCAAAAATTCCAAAAGACAATGCACCAGCCAGTACTAAAGATTTAACAACTTTATTCATGTTAAGATAATGTTTCATAATTTAATTCGCTCCTTTTATTATCGTGTTCCGTGGCTTTTAGCTGCGGTAAACGGTTTATAAAAAAGGAGCTTCCTGCGGTGGTGGTGCAGGCGGCGCATTCACCCATTGGTTATTTAAAAATGCATCTCGAGAGAGGTAAGGCTGGACAAGTTTGATTTCATAATATTTGTTCCATTCAAACCATTTGTCCATCAAGCTTATTGTGCTTATTCCGCTGCTGATTCGATCATTAGATTGACCCCCAGAACTGTTCGTCCTTTGCGTTGGGTTAATCTCCAGGCTCATCTTTGGAATTTCTCCCTGACTAGCTGGGACCTGTCCCTGTTTTCGCGACTCTGGTACAATGAGTTCAAAACTATCTTCCTTTTTTGAAATCGACAAGTTAGGTTCGAATCCCTTGACCAATCCCGCTGATTGGACTTTGTTTTTTACTTCAATAATAGTATTAGGTAGGGAATCAGAATCCCCAGCTTCATTTTTAGGAGCAGGCTTATTCTTTCCTAACCCTTTATGATTTTCCTGTCGAGCGGCCGCTTTTTCAGACTCGGGAGTTTTGTCGGCCTTCTCTGCCTTTTTTAGTGCAGACTGCATGTTACCCTTTGCCTGCTCCGGCAATTCTCGCGCTGCTGCAGCAGATTTTTGGGAAGCTGCACGTTGAATAGAATTGTTAGATGCCGTCTGTTTTCCCCTAGCTTGATTTTTAACAGCAGGTTCAGGTATCACCGCAGTATTTTTCAGGGATTTTGTATTTTCAGCTTTTGCTGGAACGTTAGTTTGTACAGCTCTGTTATCTGTTTTTACTGAAATATTAGCTTGTACAGACGCGTTTTGAGAATGCTGCTGTCCACTTAGTTCGTTCTTTTCGGCAAAGGCATTGTCCGGTAAAAACACGGCTGCTCCAACCATAAGACCTGTTATAAGAATATAGCGGAAGTGCAAGATGTCACCCCCTTTCATCTCATCGTAATGTTCATGAACAGCATTCGAGGTAATTAGACATTTTTTGGCCGTTTTCTACTCTCCCACTAAAAAACGATGCTATTCACCTAAGAACACCTGATTCAGATGGCCCTTATTTTTGGTATTTTTTATTAATTCCTGACTATTTTCGGACTATTCGATAGTTTATTGAAAACCAAGTTCATTAATTTTAAAAAACTGATTATTAGTAAATATTTCACTGATGTGGATAGTAAATTGCTTATTATCGAACGACTTCAAAATATAAAAAAAGGAGCACTGCCACAAAAAGTGGAGAGCTCCTTTTGATATAAATGATGCTAACTTTCCTTTATTACTTTTTCTTTACATTAATATACAATTTTCCGTCAGCTGTTTGTCTTGACTCATTGCCATAGGAATCCACAGCCTTCACCTCAATGATGGCACCGTCGGCTATCATATCCTTCGTAGCGGTGTAATATCCGACATAATATCCCGGTGAAACCTCCATCATTGGAAGCTCTGTTGCATTCGCTAATTGTAATGTTTTCGATTGTGTCAGCGGCATATGGATGAAGAAAGATGCTTTCAAACCAGGCTCACTTGTAAACTCAATCTTTACACTTTCACCCTTCTTCAATTCCTTATCTTCAGAAGGTTTTACATTTTTAATCAATGGTGGCGTGTATTTCACGTCAACTTTTAACGATTTTTCCGTCGTGTTTCCTGCCTTATCCTTGGCCAAAACCTTGATTTGATTGATTCCTTCATCCAGAATAATTCTGGCGGAATAGGTTCCATTTTCAACTTTTGCTGTTGTTCCATTGACAAGGACAAAATTTAAATAATTATCTGCGACTGTTCCAGTAACGGTGACGGTTTCTTTATTCAATTTACTTCCATCAGTTGGCGAACCAATCGTTAACTCCGGCGCATCGGCATCATAGGTTACATTTACAGGTGCGGAAGCATCCGTCATCCCTTGTGCTGTAGATGCTTTTGCCGTTAATTGGTTCTCACCCTTATTGAGTTTCACGTCAACAGAATAGCTGCCATCATCCTTTGTATCAACAGCCGCAACTTCTACGCCTTTATTAAATATATGAACCTTTGTCGTTGGTGCAGCTTCACCTTTCACAGTTACTGTTTCAACGTTGGTGAACGTTCCATCAACAGGAGAGGTAATCGATGGTTCTGTTACTTCATAATCAACCACGGCACGAATCATATAGTTACCCTCAGCTTCTGGAGAAGGTGTCCATGCGCCACCAACAAGCTGCCAGCTTCGCTTCGCATTTGGCCCATTCTCATCTGTTCCCAGACCAGGTGCTTTCGTATTTACATCAGCTTGGATGTAGACGATATAGAAATCTCCTTCAACAAGGATACCATGGCTGTTCATATCCACTTTTGTCCACTGACCATTTCGAAGTGCAGTAGCATCAAATGGACCGGCTAGTTTTTTACCAGGTGCACCTTCAGGACCTGAAGCATCATATACGGCTACTTTGAAGGCAGTGCCGCCTGGAACTGGCCATTCTGAAGTCCAGAAGCGGAACAAGCCGCCTGTCACTAATGCCTTTTTCTGCCCTTTTGCTAATGACATTTTTACAGCCCAACCATTTCCGGCATCGTAAAAAGCTCGCGCGTTTTCTGCTGTGCCATCGTCATAACCGATTTCACCTGGGAAACCAATAAAAGGCTTAATATCAAAATTCTGCTGAATGTTCCCTTTTAGTTTAATCGTCGCTTCTTGACTGTAATAATGTGGTGCTATGACTTTAAGAGTATAGTCACCTTCATAGCCCGTAATTGAAAAATGTCCGTTTTCATCCGTTTGGACAGGCTGAACGGCTGCATCTTCAATAACATATACAGTCGCCCCAGCAACTGGCTGTCCTGATGCCTTATTCTTGATCGTTCCTGAAACAGTTCCCTTCGCCTTTTCCTGAAGTGTAAAGTTCGCTGTTGCTTCTCCGTCCTGTGCAATCGTTACTGATTTAGTTTGCGAGTGATAGCCATAGCTTTCAGCAATGACCGTAAATGTTCCTGCTGCATGTGTCATCTCAAAGCTTCCATTTGCCGGATTAGTGGTTACAGAACGACCGGATTCCACAACCGTTACTTGAGCCTGCATAGGTAATTGCATTGGAGCAGCCTTTTCAGTGCTTACTTCCTTTTTCACCTCAGGCCTCATCATAGTTAACTTATCCGGATTGACCTTTTCTTTTTTAACAGAAGCTGCTTCAGACTCATCATTTTCAGTTGTGACGTCCACCTCTGTTTTTTGTGATACAGCAAGTGGTGCATTTGTTAAACGAACATCATCAATATACCAGCCTTGCTTTGTCACACTGCCATCAGTTGTGATGTTGAAAGCTACATAAATTCTTTGGCCAGCATATTCACTTAAATTCACTTCACCGTCAATCCAGCCATTTGACAGATTATTAACGCGAAGCTTTTGAACCCAGTTCACACCGTCTGTTGAAACAAATACATGCCCATAATCATAGTTTTTTTCAAGCTCATACCATTGCTTAAATTGGAGATAACTGTTTCCTTCGGGCAAATCAATTGGCGGCATCTGTAATGAAGCGTTTGCTTTACTATCATAATTTCCAGTTAGATTTGTCGCATATACTTTTTCACCGGAAAAAGCTGCTCCAGGACCGTTAGTTGGCTTACCCCACTGCCAAGAATTGTTGGCACCGTAAGAAGTCCAGCCATTAGGATTACTTTCAAAATCAGCAACATAGCCTACTGTAATCCCTGGAAGAACAGTGACCCTATGTTCACTAACAGATTCATTTCCACCGAAATCAAGAGCTTTCCACTTATATACGAAAGCATTGCCTGAAATCTCTGCACCAGGAATATTCACGCGGTACGTTCCATTTTTGTAATCGCCGCTAATCCGCTGTGCAGCCACAGTAGTCCATGAACCATCTTGCTTTTGATATTGGAGCGATACATTTGTTACACTAATATTATCGGCAGCTGAAGCTTCTAACGTTAACGGCATTCCTGCAAAAACCGTGGCAGGTTGGGAATGTGTTAACACCGGTGCTTCACTGTCGGTTCCTTCTTTCGTTACCTGGCCTTTTAGTTTCCCTAAACCAGAAACAACAGAAGATACGGCATCAAATACATTCAATAATCCTGAGCCATAACCATTATTTGGTGATTCCGGATATTTGCTGTCTGTTAAAGGAATAGCTGATGTTTCTAAAATTCTTTCTAAATCATCAACCGTTAAGCTTGCATTTGCTTGCTTCAACAAGGCAACTGCCGCTGATACATGCGGACCCGCCATTGAGGTTCCATTCCATCCGCCTTCATAAGTGCCACCAGGGACGGAAGAACGAATATTTACACCAGGTGCAGCAATTTCAGGTTTGATTTCCCCATATGGAGATGGTCCAAGTAAGGAAAAGCTTCCGAGTTTATTGTTAATATCTGTAGCTCCTGTTGCAAATGCTTCCGGGTAGTTTGCCGGATTCGCAATAGAACCAGGGCCGCCAGGATTACTTAAGTTTGTATTTCCTGCAGAGAATTCCGGGAAGATTTCTGCCGCTTTCCACGCCTGAACCATCGGACGGTACCACTCATCAAGCCCAGGGCCTCCACCCCATGAATTATTGATGACATCTGGTGCCATATCAGGGTTTCCACCCGGGGCAATCATCCAATCACCAGCTTCTAATAAATCTGCATCCGTGCCACCAGCTGCCGTGAATGCTTTTACTGCAATCCACTTTGCACCTGGTGCGACACCGATGATATTGGAACCATTCGGCTCTGAACCAACCATTGTTCCTGTTGTATGTGTTCCATGCCCGTGATCATCATATGGTGTAGTTTGACCACGAGTTGCATCAAACCAGCTATACGTATTATCCGCTTGACCTGTTGCTGGATTATAACCGCGATATTTTTCCTTTAATGCTGGATGATTCCATTGCACTCCGGTATCAATCGAACCAATGACAACCCCGCTGCCATCAATCCCCATTTCCCAAACTGCAGGGGCTCCTACACGATCAATATTCCATTCGATCGAATTGGTTCCTGCTGCCGGTTCTTGTACAGCTGTACCTGCGGATTTTTCCGGAACGAACAATTGTCTTGTTTCGTTCGGGAGGATTTTTTCAACCTCTAGAAAAGCTGCTGCTTTTTCCATTACCTCTTGCGTTCCTGTAACCGCAATCGCATTCACGATATAGTAGGAATGAACATCCTTGGCCTTTCCAGCCTTCACTTGCTCTTCAAGAAACGCTAACACGTCAGTCTGTGTTTCCTGTGCCGTTGCTTTTAACTCGGAAACAATTGTGTTTCGCTTTAATGATTTTGTTTTTGCAGGTGTCGCCTTCTGCAGCTTGGCTTTATCCTCAGCCGCCTTTGCAACTTTAGCAGCATCCACCTGCTCTTTCATTTTGATGAGAAAGGTTACTTTATCTTGGTCTTCAAATTGCTTGTACAACGAATTCGTTACTTTTTGCTTTGGTGTTGGTAGCTCATCCTTGGCTGAAACACTTACTCCTTTTGTTTCAGCGTTCGCATTCATTTGCGGTTGCATGAGCAACGGCAATACTAGAATGGCTGTGAGTAGAATCGATAACCATCGACGTTGTTTTCTTTTCATCCTCTTACCCCCTAAGTATTTTCCTTATTCACTGAAACTACTACCCTCCTTTCTGGTGCACACTATATGTCAATAACTAGGTGCTACTTTAAAAATAGCCCTTTAAAAATGGCTTTTGTGTCGAATCTTGTCACATAAATTAGAATATTCAGAAATTGATAGTTTAGTTGTTATTGGGAAAATTAGAAAATTAGTCCAAAGTAATGTCGACATTGCTTGTTTCATATTTTAGCTATATCCTTTTGACTAGTTCCATCATCTTTTTCGAGGATAATATTCCATTTTTTTCTAAAAACAATTCGATAGTCCTAGTTTAATTGATACATAGAAATGGATAAATTTTCACATTAAGTAATTTAATAGTTTTATTTTCCCCACTTCCACATAAAAAACGTAAATGCCATTTTACAAGTTATTACACGAATGTAACCTCTCAAGAAAGTTACAGATTCTCTGCAGATAAAAAACAATTGTTAATGGAATAAAAATAATCACTCCCCTAAATTAAACATGAATACCAGAGTAGTGACTAAAAGGACCGCTGTACGCGGCCGCGGAGAAAGCAGGGCATATAGTGACTATTTTATTACGTTTGAGGTAGAAAGTGGAGATAGGATAGAATTTGAGGTAATCGTTACTGATTATGGCATGCTTGTTGAAGGGGACAACGGACAGCTGACCCATTTTCACCATTAAAAAGAGCTCCTTTTATTATTTTTGGAGCCCTTTTTCTTGATTTTTACCTGCAAAAAAACGGATATGTGCCGTTTTTTAAATTTATGTGCTATTTTGGCCAGGTTATGTGCCGTTTTTCGATTCTATGTGCCGTTTCATCCACAACACCCATTTTCATCTTTAAGCTAATCATTCACGATTTTTTTTCATACGCTTAAAAACAACATCGTACATATCGTTTCCATAATATAACGATCTCTTCACACGAGAAATGGTTGCTGCACTCGCTCCGACTTTTTCTTCAATTTCATGATAAGTACTTTTATTATATAAAGATTTCGCTACTTTAAATCTTTGAAAGATTGTATTCAACTCCTTCACAGTGAATAAATCATCAAAGTATCTATAGCACTCCTCTTCCGTTTCTAATGTTAAAATTGCTTCAAAAAATTCATCTAAATCTTTTCCACGTAATTGATCTATTAGCATATGCCTACCACCACTTTCATTAGAGTAGCCTGTATCGCACAAAATCAAAATCCACTTCTTATGTCGAAGGATAAGAAAACTCTTCTACAATAACATTCCACTTTATTCCATTAATTATCACAGAAAAATACGTTCACTCCGAAACGATGAATTGCAAATATATCAACCTAGAAATCTATTGTAATAAGAGCATAAAGTATTATATCACTTTTTTAATATCATTAATCCCATCCTTATATTAATAATTAGGGATTTTTGTCTAAAATATGGACTATATCAGAATAATTTCATTAATGCAAAAAAAAGCTGGCATTCACCAGCTCTTTTATCCGTAATTTCTGTAAATTGCCAATATTTAATGCTAACTAGCTTTTTTGTATTCTTCCACTTGTTTTTTGTCATTGCCCATAAATCCTAAAGCAATATGAATGACCGGAACGATCAAACTAAAGATTGCGAACGGTAAATATTGAAGCGTAGATACACCTAAAGTACCTGTGATAAACACACCACTCACTCCCCATGGAATTAATGGATTCACAGCAGCTCCGGCATTCGCTAAGATTCCAGATAGATTTTTCGGCTCTAGATGAATGGCCTCATATTGTGATTTAAATGCTTTTCCAGGCAAAATAACCGATAAATACTGCTCGCCTAAAAGAACATTGATCCCAATTGAGCTTAATGCCGTCATTAGTATCAAGTTTCCTTTCGCACTTACCACGCCCGAAATTCTTGAAATGAGCTTTTCAATAATTTTAATTTCTACTAATAATCCGCCTAATGCTAAAGCTAGAAGGATAAGAGAAACAGACCACATCATGCTTTGCATTCCACCACGAGTAAGCAATTGATCTACCGTCTTGACGCCTGTTTTGGAAACAAATCCATCCTGCATATAAACAGCAATTTGGCTAAAGCTAGTATGCGGGTGGTAACAATAAATAATCCCAATGGTAGCGGCGATACTAAGTAATAACGTCGGAATAGCTGGCACTTTTTTTCTTGCACAGATAAATAATACTAATACTGGAATTAGGGTAAAAACTGAAATGGTAAAAGATGAATGAAGTGTTTGAACGAGTTCGTCGATTTTATCCCCTGCTGATCCTGACGCCCCGTGTCCCATAATTGCGAAAAAAATAAGAGATATTATAAAAGCTGGAATAATGGTTTTCATCATGCTGCGAATATGGTCAAATAAATCTACTTCGGCAATAGCAGATGCTAAGTTCGCTGTATCAGACAATGGGGAAATGTTATTCCCTAAAAAGGCACCTGAAATAATGGCACCTGCAGTCATCCCTGGGTTAAAGCCCATCATTTGACCCATTCCTAATAAGGCAATACCCACAGTGGATATGGTTGTAAAGGAGCTGCCCACTGTTATCCCTACCAATGCACAGATGACAAAAACAGAAGGTAAAAAGAATTTGGCAGATAAAACTTTAAAGCCGTAGATCATGATGGTTGGAATGGTTCCTGCTGCAATCCATACACTAATTAAAATCCCAATTAACATAAATATGATGATCGGAATTAAACCCGGTGTAATTCCATTTTGAATGCCATCATGAATGGTATCCCAAGAAAAACCTTTCAATTTTGCAAATAACACAACCAATCCGATGGCAATTAAAATCGGCACTTGAGGAGGTACACCTAAGGCTATGATACAGGTGCCTATAATGGCTAATAAAACGACTAAAAGAAAGATACTTTCTTTTAGAGTGACTTCTTTTTTCATTTTAATAAGCTCCTTATGAGTCAAATGTTATAGAATTCTACCTTTCTATATTTGTGAACGATTGAACAATTAACATCTGAACTCTATAGTAGACAAACTATTAAAGATAGATAGAGGGCATAAACAATGCTTTGGATAGTATAATGAATACTTTCAACTTGTTCCAGCGGATGTTTATGCCCTACTTTATTCACCTAGCTATTAAACGATTAACGTACTGCAACCTCAACTTTTGCATTTGCTTCCATTTCACTGTAAATCTTTTCTAATTTAGATTGCATCGCTTTTTCGATCTCACCAGCATATTCTTCAAATACATCTTTATCATGGGCGTATGGAGATAGCGCACTAGCACGTAGTACCGTAACTTTGCCTTCGCGATCCCATTCTCTTTCGCTAAATCCAAGACTCTTCACAAATGGAAGTGGGCTGTTGCCATAGTCTGGAATAGCGAAGTCAGTATGAGAAGTAATAAACTCATTATCGTACAAGCCGCCTTTCACATAAGAAGCTTGATCGAAAAAGTCATGGTTTAATTTGTTCATTTTTTCTAAATCGGTATTGCCTACTTCGTTGAATACATAGTCAACCATATTGAAATCTGGTCTTGTTAATGGATACAGACGGATGGTTTTATCGCCCACTTTGAATTCTTTTCCATATAAGAAGTGGTAAAAACGATAAGCTCCTTCAATACTTGCACCGATTAATTTACCATAACCAGTTACATTTAGCGGTAATACTTTATGGGCTGTCCAAACGGCTGCTGCGGTAGCACCTGCTTTAGATCCTTCTAACATATAAGCACCTAATAAAGCCGGAATATCTGCACCTTTTTCAAATACATAGGTTGCAAAGTAAGAAATGGCATCGCGCATTCTAATATCTTTGATGACAATTCCACCCGCAGAGTAAGGGATATAGCCCATTTTGTGTGGGTCAATGGTAATCGTTTCAGCTTGATTCATTGCTTTAAAAGAATCATAGATTTCTTTTGTTAACCATTCACATGGCTCAGAGAAGATGTTGTGTTTAGCATATACTTCATCGATTTTTTCCCATTCGATAAATTCGTTATTTTCATCTAAGAAAATAGCACGAGCATAACCACCATAAGCAGCATCAACGTGAATGTAGAAATAGATGCCTTCTTTTGCTAATTTTTCACGAAGTTCTACCATTTTATCAATACGGTCTACTTGACCTTCTTCTGTTGTACCGATAACGCCAACTACACCTAGAACAGGAATTTGTTGTGCTGCAAATTCACGAATTTTCGCTTCTAATTTGTCAATGTCCATGCGATAGTTGTCATCAACATCGATTTCTTCTACACAGTCAAGACCAACACCGATAATATCAGCCGCTTTTAACCAAGAATAGTGTTTGGTTTGTGGGATTAACCATTTCCCTAATTTTTGTAGATTTTTACCACTACGTGCAGAATGAGCTTTAATTTCATCCATTTTTTCAGGAATTTGATCGAGAATATCTAGAATTTCTGCTGTAGACATATTCAGTAATTCCCATTCAGATTTACCTGCAACAAATTCAGGAGCTACTTCTTTAATCGCAAGTGGTAATGATTTCATGTTACGTGCATACCATAGGCCCTCTAAGTTCGCAATGGAACCATCTGCGCAAATATGACCCCAGCTTTTCCCTTTTACATAGCTCATAAGTGCAGCAAATTCATGTCCCACTTCTTCTTCCATTTGAGAAGTACCTGGTGAAGATTCATAGGCTACGTTATTACCATTCCATAACATGGCTGCTGAATAAGCGATGATCGCAGGCATTAAAGTTTCAGAGTTCATATGTCCCCAGAAACGACCAGCAGAATGCCAAGGTAGTGAGTTCGCACGTAGTTTAGAAGATAATAGATTGAACACACTGCGCATATGATCAGCCGTTTCTTGGAAACTTTTTGAGCTTTTGTCTTGAGGCGTGATCACAGGTAAGTCTTGTGGCATATAGTTTTGTCTCCAACCAACGTGCTCATCGACCATTTTTAATAATAATTCTTTAAATAAATCTGTATTTTCCCCTTTAACTCCTAAGAATAATGCTTTTAAATTAATATCTGGCATTTCGTATTTCATTTTCAATTCCTCCATTAATTCATTAATTTTTATCCATTAATTCGCTTGTTTTAAATATTCCACTTCGTGATCTTCTTCTTTCTTCCATTCTGGTTTCTTACATTTGTTAATGATAAGAGCGATTCCAATCATAACGACTGTAGCGATCACTTGGAATGCTACGTAACCTGTATACTGACTTGGTTTTAAAATGGATGGTGGAATCAAACTTACAATAATCGTAAGGACGATACCTGCCATAGAGAAAAGAGAGACAAACCACATTAATCCATTTCCCTTACTACCTAATCTAAATGGTCTCTTAATATTAGGCATGTTATAGCGTAAGCGAATGGCTGAAATAGCAATTAAAGCATATACGATACAATATAGAATCGTTGTCGTAATGGTAATAATTAGGAATGCACTATTAATATCTGGAACGACTACATATAAGAAAGATACTAACGAAATAACAATGGCTTGAATCATGACAAACGTGATCGGGACGTCTTTCTTGGTTCTCTTTTGGAAGAACTTTGGTAGATTCCCTTCGTCTGCTACTTTAATCATAGATTTACTTGGTCCAAGTACCCATGCACTAAGCTGCACTAAAACACCAATTAAGATCATTAAAGAAATGATGTTTACAAAGATCGTTGGAATTCCTAAGTCTTGACAGAAAATCATGTATGGTTGTGTAATATTAGCTAACTCTAGCTTACCTTTCGGAACTGCGTTAGAAACGGTTAAACCAGCAATAATATTAAAGATGACTAACAAAATAACAGAAGAGATAACCGCGATCGGATAGTTACGTTTAGGATTTTTAATATTATTGGCATGTACAGATGAAATCTCTACCCCTGCAAAAATAAAGATAATCCCTGATAAATACGTAATGCTTCCTAAGTCTTTAAAATTGGGTACTAAATCACTTGGCTTAAAATGTCCTAAGTAACTGTTTGGCTGAATTCCATTTTTGATCATATGAATAAGACCTAAACCAACGAGAAGAACAAATGGAATATATACACCTATTACAGCGCCCCAGTTACCAGCGATTTTTACCATATCAAACTTGAGGTTTAATAACGTTACACCCCAGTATGAAATTAAGATGACTGCAAAAATAAAGTAGTTGTTTGAAGATAATTCCGGTTTATTAATAACGTAGCCTAGTAGGACACCAACAGTTGATGAAACCATTACCATCCCAAAAAACATTTGAACCCATAATAACCACGAGGTAACAAATCCCCATTTATCACCTAATGCATTTTTAACCCAAACCTGAGGCCCACCCTCTTCAGAAAATCCTGTCGAAAGCTCAGCCGACATTAATGCAATCGGTAACGCAAATACAACCGCAGCAATTAGCATATAGAAGATTTGCGTCCACCCTGTAATAGCAAGTGTTGGTACACTACGTACAGTACCAAAGAATGCCATGGTAATTCCAATTAACCCAAATAGCGTTAATTTGTTTGTCTTAGCCATAACAATATCCTTCTCTCCCGTATTTAATTTTTATAGAATAATAAACTGAATGAATACGCTAATTTCCAATGGAATAGCTCACTTTAAAAATTAGGGTATGAAAACATGTTAGCTGATACGAAGTTTGTAGATCTGATAGAATCATCCCTTTCTTCAAACAATGCTGTTATTTTGTAGAATACATCCAAAAACAGCATGAATAATATTCATAAAATAAACATTTGTTTTGTTGAAAATCCATTATTAAAACTAAGATCCCTACTTGTGAGGCGCTTCACATTTCAACTTACGACGTCAGTCTACTCCTGTATTTTTGTTTTGTCAACATCGCAAAAACCATTGATTTAATAACATTTGTGACAAAATATCAAAAACTTATTATTCAAAGCTTTAAAGATTTTATGCTTTTATCGATTGAAGCATAAAAGCTTTTACTTTAAAAAGTTAGATTAAAATTTATTAATATTAATGAATAATAATACAAAATCAATATAGTCACGCTTCCCTATTTTTGGTTTTTATTCATATGGTTGACACACCTCTTATTGGACTTTCCATTCGATTTATCAGAACCTTCAGGTTTTTGTCCCTACTGCCCAAAAGTCGCAGGATTAATAAGTACAGTTAAATCCATAAAAAAAGGAAGAGTGGACTTTCTCCACTCTTCCTTCAAAAATTACATAACCAATATTTGGATTGTTATACTAAAAAAGTAATTTTTCCTCTTCTCTTACACCTGGATGCCAGTCTAACATATGGAAAAACGCTTGATTGGCAATAGGATCATTTATACAAAATTCATCCACGTCTAAACGAAGTTTATTATCATTTCCCAAGTGCTCAGTTACATTTTTTAACAATTTGCTATATCCGATTAAACGTCTAGGTGTAATGATTTGACTTTCTCGAAAAGGAAATTCACTTTCTTGTTCACGAAAGTTTAACAATTTTTCTTGGATATTTTCACGTTCAGCATCTCTTCCGTTCACTACTTTCACTTTAACAAACAACCCATTTCCGATCCCAACTGCTCGACTCCACAAAGAGATCCAGTTATCATATTTGATATAGTATCTCCCTTGAAAGTAACTTTTGATCATTGGAAGTAAAATGTGAATTCTCGGATGGTACCTATCGCCTTTTTTCACAATATCCAGCATCCTAAAATAACCGAGACTGGCTTGTTGAATAGACTTATACTTAAACAACCGATTGAAGCCAATTAACATCTTGTCTAAGATCTGATTAATCTGTTCCATGGTTATATTTTCTAAGCCCAAATCGACCAATAACCAATTCACTTGCTGCTTTTTATTTACTTCTGTTATCACTTGGTGATTAAAGTTTGCTAATTCCACTGCTCGTTCCCATGATAGAAGCATAATTAATCCTTCACTTCCACTTCATAACGCTACGTTTTTACAGAGTTTTATTCTCCTAATTTCACTAGGCTGTATTTCTTTTTACCTTTACGGATAATGATAAATCTTCCATCGAATGAATTTTCTACTGTAACATCCGTATTCACATCTGTTACTTTGTCTCCGTTCATCGAAATGGCTCCGCTATTAATATCTTCTCTTGCTTGGCGTTTAGAAGGTTCAATTCCTAATTCCACTAACCAATCGACAATATTTTTTGATTCCTTTGAAGCATGGAAAGTCGGCATGTTTTTAAAGCCTTGTTCAATTTCATCTGCTGTTAATGCCTTAACATCCCCGCTAAATAGTGCCTCTGTAATTTTTAATGCTTGATGCAGTGCATGCTCACCATGAATAAATTTCGTCATTTCTTCCGCTAACACTTTTTGTGCTTCACGTTTATGTGGCTCTGTTTGAACCTTCACTGTTAATTCGTCAATTCGATCCTTTGTTAAGAAGGTGAAGAATTTCAAGTATTTGATGACATCGCGATCATCTGTGTTCACCCAGAACTGGAAGAATTCAAATGGTGTAGTTTTCTTAGGATCTAACCAGATCGCTCCTCCTGCTGTTTTACCAAACTTCGTACCATCTGATTTTAATAGCAATGGAATCGTTAATCCAAAGACTTTTGCTTCTGGTCCTTCTTTTCTACGAATAAGGTCGATACCACTTGTAATATTTCCCCATTGGTCACTACCACCAATTTGCAGGCGTACGCCTTCTTCTTTGTATAAGTGATGGAAATCCATCGATTGTAAAATCTGGTATGAGAATTCTGTAAATGAAATCCCTGTATCTAAACGACTAGCTACAATATCTTTCGCTAACATATTATTGACACTAAAGTGTTTCCCGTAATCGCGTAAAAAGTCAATAATGTTTACTTGATGTGTCCAATCGTAGTTATTTACCATTTTAACGCTGCTATTTCCGCCAAAGTCAAATAGCTTTTGCATTTGCGCGGTTAATGCATCAACATTATCCTGTACTTGTTCTAGTGTTTGAAGTGTTCTTTCTGTTTGACGTCCACTTGGATCACCGATTGTTCCTGTAGCCCCTCCAATTAAAATAACTGGATGATGTCCAGCTAGTTGGAAACGCTTCATCATCATAAATGGAATTAAATGTCCAATATGCATACTATCGCCAGTTGGATCTACGCCGCAGTACAAAGAGATCTCTTGCTCTTCTACTAGCTTACGTAATCCTTCTGCATCTGTTTGTTGGTTAATGGCATCGCGCCATTCCAATTCATCAATGATGTTCATGTCTTTCCAGCTCCTTTAATTTGTAAGTTTTTCTCACCTTAAATTGGTAAGAATATAAAAAAAAATCGCCCCTTATCTACAGTTGTAGACGAAGGGACGATTTTTAATCGCGTTACCACCCAAATTGCACAAATAGGACGATGCCTATTCATACCACTCTTAGCAATAGTATCGATTGCCATTCCGCTTAGCATTACCTAAGATACTCCAGAGTGTAATTCACAGGTTTGTTTGTGCTAGGTTCCATCAACCCCTAGCTTTCTCGATAACAGTGACAACCTGCTACTGGCTCTTTCAATGTATTTGATATATTAGATTGTAGCCAATTATAGTAAATTAAAATTACATTGTCAACGTCTATACATAAACATTATAAAAATTTTTAAAAATGTTCACATTTTGATTCAGTACCGAGATTCCTACGTACAGGGTTCTATCGAACCCTAATTGAGTAGGCTACCCAGTGGTTCCCACGGGTGTTCTCGGCTTATTCATAAAAACCTAAATTAAAATATAGGAGACCGGATTCACAGTGAATCCGGCCTCAAAAATGATATAAGTAAAAAGATCGGTACACGATAATAAGGAGTGGAATGGTCTCATCCTATTTCTTCATCCGAGCATTTCTTTTTCTAGTTGTATATACAAAGGTAAGCAGCAAGGCGATGAATGCCCCAAAGCCATCAATTAAAACATCCTTAAAAGAAGCGGTTCTTCCAGGGACGAATGATTGATGCCATTCATCTGTCATAGCATACAGGAAGGTAAGAACCCAGGAAAGAAGATAGAGATATCGAAAGTTCCTGAACACCTGAAAAAATAAAAAGGCAAGAATTCCAAACGCCGTGAGATGAGCAGCCTTTCGAATGATAAAATTTAGCACATCTATTAATACCCACCCTGCATTAGGTGAATGAATCACATCATGTTCAAAAGCAAACAACTTAAAGATGACTCCGGCTGTACTTTCCCCTGTGAAATATGGCAGCTGGGTGAAGAAAAAAATAACAGCCATCCATATAATTAACGCGAACACCCAGAATCTTTTTGATTTTGCCATCCAATCCTCCTCATATTACATACTGATTTGAAAAATATACCTTTTCCAATCAAGATTATTTTCTTCAGCATACCACAAACAGAGGATGTATCAGTAATAACTTGAATCCATTGAATAGACGATGTGTTTAGGCATCAGGGTCCATAACGACGGCTAGTTTAATAGAATCCACTTCAATCATGAGGAGGCCCTCTGCTGAAAATTACAAGCTTTATTTACCGTTTCGACAAAAACTGCAATGATTTTGGGCGTGACTTCCACAAGGTTATGATAAACTTTGACCAAATTCCCTTTTAATAGGGGAATGAATGTCACTAGGAATCTTTAGGAAAGACTGACCATTTGTTTCCATCTTGAATGATCCTGCATCCCGGATACTGTTTCTGTAATCTTCTAAGTATCGTATTGTCTATCATTTCACTTTCAGGCAGTGCTTCCTCTTTTCTTTTCACTCGTTCCTCCCCAACCACTTCCAAAAAACCCATGGAGGGAATATAAACAAGGCTTTTCTTTGCTCCGACCTGCATCATTACCAACTCCTCTGTACCCATACTAGTTAGCCAAAAAAATGAAATATCCTTGTGACAAATTTAGGAATAATATAGATAGTGAACATGCGCTATCCCTCATCGAGGCTAGGCACGAGATAAAGGTTCAAATTTTTTTCCCTTGTCTGTTAAAAATACCTGAGTCGTCGTCTCGCTTATACACTATATCACTTAAAATTTAGCTGGACCCCCTGCTAAAAATAGAAGGAAAAAATGTTAAAAAATAGAATATAATTATAGTAAGCATAAACTTATCCAATTGGTGTGCGCTTCCTAATAAATTTTTTAGAAAGAGGAGCAATCTTAATGAAAATTCCTTGGCTTCCCGCGCTTATTTTGTTGATGGGCTTAATCTACATTTTCATGATTCCTGATAGCCCACACTCTGTTAAGATTCTCTTCAAACTTATCCCTATGTTGTTGATTATTAGTTACGCTTACTTACAATTTCCCGCAAAAAAGTCAATTCCCCCATGGATTATCTTACTCGGATTGTTTTTCTGTATGCTGGGTGATGGCCTGCTCCGTTGGTTTGTAGTTGGTCTAAGTGCCTTTCTCATCGGCCATCTCTTTTATATGACAGCTTTTCTGTGTAAATGGAAATTTTCCAAGTCTCGCTTGGCCATGATTTTACCACTTGGTTTATACGCCTTTCTGATCGGAAGAGAGATTATTGCTGCATTGCAACAAGAAGGAAACAATGCCCTCATTCTTCCTGTTCTCATTTACGTCATCGTGATTTCTTTAATGGCTTGGGCCGCTATCATGACGGGTAACAAGTGGGCAATAATTGGAAGCATTTTGTTTGTTGTGTCCGACTCGATTTTATCCTGGAATATGTTTGTTTCCAATATAGCCTTTGCAGGTCCGCTCATTATGATAACCTATTACAGCGCACAATTTCTTATTGCCCGCAGCCTTCGAGCGTTCGCGCCGGATACCAGTAAGACAATCATAAGAACAAATGTCCATTTGTAAAAAGAAAGTCAGCAAGTGGGAAAGCAACGATGTTTTACCGAATGGAATCAATTATTTCAATAGCTAGGTAGGAGGTAAAATGATGAAAACTGTTTATGATTTTCATGTAAAGATGACCAATGACGAGGAGAAATCATTACAAGACTACGAGGGTAAGCCCTTAATAATTGTCAATACAGCCAGCAAATGTGGTTTTACTCCTCAATTTAAAGGGCTTCAGAAATTATATGATAAATACAAGGATCGTGGATTGATGGTATTAGGGTTCCCATGTGCCCAATTCAACAATCAAGAATTTAATCAAATAGAAAAAACGACTCAGTTTTGCCAGGTTAATTACGGTGTAACCTTCCCCATCTTTGCTAAAGTTGAGGTAAATGGCCACAATGCAGAGCCCTTATTTACATTTTTAAAAGAAAAGAAAGGTGGTCTCCTATCCAATAATATCAAATGGAATTTCACAAAATTTCTTATCGACCGTAATGGTCAAGTTGTTGAACGTTATGCACCAACAACAGATCCACGCAATATTGAGTATGATTTAGTAAAATTATTGTAATTACTAAGGTGATGCTTTATTTTAAAAAATTCTCAACGATCTTGAACATAAAAAGGGGTATCCAAAAGCCGAAAAATCGACTTTCTGGACAGCCCCATTTTTAATGTCGTACCACTGAAAAATATAAAGAACACTATCTTCTATTGTTTCAATGCAATCCAAACACTCTTTACTTCTGTGTAATTGTTCAATGCATAGGATCCCATTTCTCGTCCGATTCCAGATTGTTTATAGCCTCCAAATGGAGATGCTGCATCAAAGGCATTGTAGCAGTTTACCCAAACCGTACCGGCACGAAGACGATTCGCAATATAATGGGCTTTTGACACATCTTGTGTCCATACACCAGCAGCCAGTCCATAATTCGTCTGATTAGCACGATCAATCAATTCATCCAAATCCTCATATGGCAGTGCTGAAATAACAGGGCCAAAAATTTCTTCTTTGGCAATGGTCATTTCGTCACGAACATCGGCAAAAATGGTTGGAGACACGTAATAGCCTTGCTCAAACGGATTCTCACCGCCAACTAACAATTCGGCTCCTTCATTTACCCCTTTTTCAATATAGCTAAGAACGCGGTTTTGCTGCTCAATCGAAACTAGTGGGCCAATTTCCGTGTCCGTATGCAAACCGGCACCTTGCTTAATTTTTTGCGCATGGCTTACCATATCGGCAACGACATTGTCGAATTGCTTCTTCTGGATAAAGACCCTTGAACCAGCACAGCAAACCTGCCCTTGATTAAACATGACTCCGTTTAATGCGCCTGGAATGGCTTGGGTGAGGTCGGCATCTGGGAGAATGATATTCGGCGACTTGCCGCCAAGCTCCAGTGTAACTCGTTTCAGGGTTTTAGCTGCCTTTTCCATAATTAGCTTCCCGACTTCTGTGGAGCCAGTGAAAGCAATTTTATCAACAAGTGGATGATCGACCAGCGGCTGACCAGCTGTTTCACCATAGCCAGGGACAATATTAATGACCCCAGGCGGGAATCCTGCTTCATCTATTAATTCTGCTAGGAACAATGCGGATAGAGGCGTTTGTTCCGCGGGCTTCAATACAACCGTACAACCAGTTGCTAGCGCTGCACCTAGTTTCCACATCGCCATTAACAACGGGAAGTTCCAAGGAATAATTTGTCCGACAACCCCAACAGCTTCATGGCGAGTGTAATTGAAGAATGGTCCATTTACAGGTATCGTCTGACCAACAATTTTGGTCGCCCACCCCGCATAGTAGCGCATATGCTCGATTGCAAGTGGAACATCTGCTGCCGTTGTTTCCCGAATCGGCTTTCCGTTATCTAACGTTTCTAATTGGGCAAGCTCCTCTTTATGCTGTTCCATTAAATCTGCTAATTTGTACATAAGGCGGCTGCGCTCAGCTGTGCCCATTTTCGACCACGGCCCCTCATCAAAGGCTTTTCTTGCAGCTTTTACAGCACGATCAATATCCTCTGTTTCAGCTTCATAGACAGCGGCAAGCACTTCACCAGTTGCTGGGTTATACGTATCAAAAGTTTTTTGAGAGAGACTTTCAACAAATTGACCATCAATGTACAGCTTCTTTTTCCCCAGTAAAAACTTTTCTACCTTTTCTTTTAGACTGACTGTTACTTGACTCAAATGTTATTCCTCCCTTTGTTTTATGTACTTCCTAGACCGAAATTGACAGCGCTTCCAATACTACTTTTTATCTTATCATTTCCAAAAACTAGTATTCAACTAAAAGATATCCAAATATTCAAATAATTAACGACACCATTTTTAGACATTTCTCTACTAGCTCGAATCTCTCTGCTTAAAGTAATAATTCGGCAATATTAAACCTGGTTGAGTGAGACGAAGAAGATGAATAAATTTTTCGCCAAACATAAGTTCGTTTGTCATATTTTAACTCTTTAAAAAAACAAAAAAATACGCCCGCACACTCACGACTAAAGTCACTAGTGTGCGGGCGCCAATCATCAAAGACATATGCCCCCGAAATGGGCTTACTTGATTTTGTCAATTTGTGTATTTACTCCGGTAATCGCCTGGACGACCTCGACCACCTCTCGGCTTTGTGTCTCCATGCTGACATTCAACTCTTTCGTTTGTTGAAGAACATTCTCTACTTCTAGTTTTATTTCCTGACCATATTCGGCTTGTTTATTGGTCGCTATCGTCATTTGTTGAACCATTTCCTTAATACTGTTGATATTTCTGACAATTTCTTCTGAAGTAAGTACCTGTTCTTTAGTTGCGATTGTAACAGAGTTGGACTGGTTTGTAACATTTTCAACGGCCACTACGATTGCATTCCCCTCCTTTGCTTGTTCAGTAGTAGCAATAGAAATTTGTTGGACCTGCTCTTTTATATTCATAATCCCTTTTACGATTTCCCCTGCAGTGACGGATTGCTCTTTAGTGGAATAAGTCATTTCGGATGCTCGTTTTGCAACATTCTCCACCGCTAGTGTAATAGATTTGCTATTCTTTGTTTGATTTTCTGTCGCCCTGGCAACTTGGTTCATTTCCTCTGTTACTCGTGCAATACCATCAGTAATTTTCGTGATGGCTTGTTTCGTTTTATTCGCCAATTGATTCCCAATTTCTACTTTGTTAGCCTCTTCTTGAATGGAGGTAACAGCCACCGCTGTTTCTGCTTGAATTCCGTTAATGAGGACAGCAATTTCCTTTGTGGCTTGCGCAGAACGTTCTGCAAGTTTTCGAACTTCATCTGCCACTACGGCAAATCCCTTTCCATGATCACCTGCACGTGCTGCTTCAATCGCGGCATTAAGTGCTAACAAATTGGTTTGATCTGCAATCTCATCAATGACCTCGATAATGCTGCCGATTTCTTCCGAACGCTTCCCAAGTCTTACCATTACGTCGCTTGTTTGGATAATCACCTGAGAAATCTCTTTCATTCCATTCAATGTTTCATTGAGAGAATTCGTTCCTTCAAGGGCATCATGTTTCACAGAGTTGCTAAGTTGGTTGACTGTTTGCGCGCTGTCCGCCACTTGCTTAATGGAAACTATCATTTCATCAACCGTATGAGAAGCTTGTTTGGCCTGCACCGTCAAGTCATCTGAATGTTCACTAACGCCCTTTATCGATTTGCTCATTTCTTCAATTGCGGCAGAGATTTGTTCCACACCAGCACCGGCATAATTTACGTTTGCAGCAACTTGTTCGATAGAGGCCATCATCTCTTGAATCGCGGAAGAGGTTTCCTCTGTGGAAGCAGATAAATGATTGGCACTTCCTGCAACCTGATTAACAGAAGCGCTCATTTGTTCCACGGCAGCAGAGATTTCATCAACACTAAAAGCTGTTACCTTGGTATTCCCTGCCACTTGCTGAATGGAAGTAACCAACTCGCTTACCGAATGGTTTGCTTTGTTCATAGAAATATCTAATTCTCCTGAACTGAATACCGTTTGATCAATTGACTTTTTAATCTCAGCAATAGAATGTGTGGTGGTATCAACATTTTGTACTACCCCAGAAACAGACCTTCTAATGAGTCTCGTAATTAGAAATGCTACTAATATACTGAAAAAGGATACAATAACAGATACAATCATCATTTGTTTGATAGCATTAGAAGAATTCTTCTCTGCATCCACGATGATCGATTCCGTGTCCTTTTGGATCCCCTTTTGAAGTTGATCGAGAGATAGGTTGGTTTTTTCTCCAAGAGGTGTTAATACTTCCATCTGTTTATGAAGCGCACCGTAATTCCCGGTTAACGAATTGGAAATGAATGCAGGAATAGCAGCTGTGTATTCCTTAAAGTTAGTATTGAAGTTTGCTAATAATTTTTTATCTTCAGGTTGATTTACGTACTTTTCCAGTTCTGCTATATGTATTCTGATCTTTTTGATATCATTATGTACATTTTTTGCCATTTTTGTTTTATCTTCAACATTATGTTCAAAGGCATGCTTGGTAGTAAAAAGACTTATTCTGGTAACTTCTTCTTTTAAGTTTCCGATTAATTCACCCGCAGGCACTTTGGACGTTCCTAAAATGTGCAATTGAGCATTTAGTTGGTTTATGTTTTGATAGGAAACAAACGTGATAGATGCGAAGAATAAAATGATAATGAGATAACTTCCCCACAGTTTCATCCCGATAGATACTTTCATATAACCAGCGCTAAGTGCTTTTCGCCACTTTCCTGATGCTTTCTTCTTAGACCACATGTTTCTCCTTCTCTCTTTTATAATATATAATAAAAATATACACCTTTTGACCTAGTGGATTTCTTTATTTTAATAAAATTTACAAGAGTTTAACATTGAGGAAATATTATAATTGTTGTTAAAGCAGTAAAGTCTCTTATTGCTATCCTTTTCTTTTAAACATCACTATTTTGTAGGGGAGGTAAAATTTCATAGAGGATGGCTAAATTCGAATTAAATCTGATAGAATAATTATTTAATACTAATTTGGATGGGTTCACTTAACACCAGAACAAATTGTTAGAACCTAGGACATTGTATTATAGGAGGATTCTTTTGAATAACGAAATACTGAAAGATGCAGAAGAGTTTATTCGCACTTGTTATAGCGAATTAAATAAAACGGATCAAGAACTAGAATGCAGGCTCAATCAGATAAACAAGGAGTTCCAAAACCAAGGCTATTATGAACATACAGGCGAGGAACTAGAATATGGAGCAAAATTGGCCTGGCGCAATAGTAATCGTTGTATCGGAAGATTATTTTGGGAACAATTACATGTCATCGATAAGAGACAGATAACGACAGAGGATGAGATGATTGAGGCTTTATTTGAGCACATAAAGAATGCAACGAATAAAGGTCGTATCCGTCCTACAATCACTATTTTCCCACCAAAAATAGCTAATAAAAAGGTCCGGATATGGAATCATCAATTAATTCGCTACGCAGGTTACCAGACTGAACAAGGTGTTTTAGGGGATCCCCAATCCATAGCTTTTACAGAAACTTGTATTCAACTAGGTTGGGAACCGAAGTTCGGTAAATTTGATGTTTTACCCTTAGTTATCCAAATGAATGACAATCGTCCACGATTAGTTGAAATTCCAGATAACCTTCTTCTTGAAGTTTCCATTCGCCATCCTCATTACGAGTGGTTCGAAGACTTACAACTTAAATGGTATGCCGTACCCTTTATCTCGGAGATGATGCTTGAAATTGGTGGCATTCATTATACGGCAGCTCCCTTTAATGGTTGGTACATGGGCACTGAGATCGGTGCACGAAATTTGGCTGATGAAACGCGTTACAATATGCTTCCTCAGATCGCCACTTTAATGGGCTTGGATGTAAGAAGTAATCTTTCGTTATGGAAGGACAGGGCCTTGCTAGAATTAAATACAGCTGTCTTGCATTCTTATAAAGAAGACGGGGTTAGTATTGTTGACCATCATACAGCGGCACAACAGTTTAAAAAATTTGAAGAAATAGAGATGGATTTGGGACGATCAGTTACTGGTAATTGGGCTTGGCTCATCCCGCCATTAGCTCCTGCTACCACACATATTTATCATAAACCATATAAAAATGAGATTAAAAAGCCTAATTATTTTTACCAACCTGCACCCTATTAAAGTTTAGCGGTAGTTTTCATGTAAGAATAATGTAACTTTCTATGCCTGATAAACTGGAGGGTGCTTTCTGGCTTTATGATGAAGGTTATTCTACCAAAACAGGCTTTGAGCTTCCTGTCTTATTGGATTGCCCGTTCATAGAGTTCAAAATTGGTGCAAAATGTATGGATGGAGGAACTGAATAAATAAATTCAAACAAGATTAAGAAAAAGAGGATGTCCAAAAGCCGATTTGGACATCCTCTTTTTCTTAACTGTAGTTATTTCATTTTTGGATGTGATCGCACCTTATGTTAAGATCAGTTAGGATTGTTGCTGTGGAATGCTTTGCGGGCTCTATAATAAAATTTCAGGAGGAATACACATGAAATATACTGTTATCACTGGAGCAAGCTCAGGTATAGGTTATGAAGCTGCACTAGCTTTTGCGTCTCGTGGAAAAAACTTAATCGTTGTAGCTCGCAGGAAAGATCATCTGGAAAAACTCAAGTCAGAGATCGCACATATTAATCCAAACTTAGATGTTGTTATTCGAACAACTGATTTATCAGTCTCTGAGAATGCTTATAAACTTTACGAAAGTCTTGGTGATTTCCAAATTGAAACATGGATTAACAATGCTGGATTTGGCAACTTTGCTTCCGTTGGGGAACAAAATTTAAACAAGATTGAGGCCATGTTACACTTGAATATCGAGTCCTTAACCATCCTTACTTCTCTTTATGTTCGCGATTATTCAGATGTCGAAGGGACTCAGCTTATTAATGTATCATCAGGCGGCGGCTATAAAATTGTTGCAGATGCTATTACCTACTGTGCTACTAAATTTTACGTAAGTGCATTTACAGAAGGACTCGCTCATGAACTTAAGTCAAAAGGGGCGAACATGCAAGTGAAGGTTTTGGCTCCTGCAGCAACTGAAACAGAGTTCGCAAAACGATCTCTTGACCTAGACGAATTTCAATATGAAGGTGCTGTACCAAAATTTCACACCTCAAAACAAATGGCAGGATTTATGCTAGATCTTTATGATAATAATAAAGTAGTTGGAATTGTAGATGGGTATACCTATGAATATGAACTTAGAGATCCTATATTTAACTATGCGGTAAGAAATACGAAATGAAAAAATAGACTAATTCAATTTAGCTAGGCGATTTTGACTGAAGATAGCGTAATTTCAACAAAGTTAATGAGAGATTCGATACGAGGTGTAATCATGAAACAAGAAATTGCATTTATTCAAAGAGCAGATTTAAAGGTAAAGCCTGATACTGCATCACTTGGTTTCGGGAAGTATTTCAGCGATTATATGTTTGTAATGGACTATCATACGGACATCGGCTGGAATGATCCGCGAATCATTCCTTACGCACCATTAACACTCGATCCAGCTTCGATGGTTTTTCACTATGGACAAGCCATCTTTGAAGGATTAAAAGCCTATAAGACAGCAGATGGCACCATCCAGCTCTTCCGTCCAGAAAAGAACATGAAGAGATTGAATGAATCATGCGACAGACTGTGCATCCCCCTAATTGATGAGGATTTTTTATTACATGCCATAAAACAATTAATTGTAACGGAAAAAGATTGGATTCCTGATGGTGAAGGAACCTCTCTTTACATTCGCCCGTTTATCTTCTCGACGGAACCCTATCTTGGTGTACGGGCTTCTAAACAATATCAATTGCTTGTAATCCTTTCCCCGGTAGGAGCTTATTATGGGAACCAATTAAGCCCTGTAAGAATCAATGTGGAAGAGCACTACGTCCGGGCTGTAATTGGGGGCGTTGGCCATGTAAAGACCGCTGGCAATTATGCCGCCAGCCTAAAGGCACAAGAAAAGGCTGAGGCAAATGGTTTTGCCCAAATCCTTTGGTTAGATGCAAAAGAGAATAAGTATGTTGAAGAAGTTGGTAGTATGAATATTTTCTTCAAGATCAATGGTGAAGTGATAACACCAAGATTAAATGGCAGCATTTTACCCGGTGTGACACGTGATTCTGTCATTGAATTATTAAAATATTGGAATATTCCTGTACGCGAAGTGAAAATTTCAATTGAAGAGGTTTTTGCAGCATATGAGCGAGGAGAACTGGAAGAAGCCTTCGGATCAGGAACAGCTGCCGTTATTTCACCCGTGGGTGAATTAAATTGGAACGATCAAACAATAACAATAAATGATCAAAACATCGGCCAACTCTCACAGCGTCTCTATAATGAAATGACCGGAATACAACTCGGAAAAAAAGAAGACCCCTTTAACTGGACAGTGAAAGTGGCTCAGGTTTAAGTGATAGGATGTTCTATACGAGAATCCTTTTGAATAAATTGGTGGAATTAGCTCTTCAAATCACAGAATGAGTAAAAATTTTTATCCTATATAGAAGAAAATAGATAAGTTAACGCTACTCCGCCTCTTTTCTTCAGAAAAAACGAGAACAGGAAAGCCTCCCGTTCTCGTTTTTCAGCTCTATTATGTCATTGCGGTTAGACTCTTCTTGCTTATAGCAATGATCCGAAAAAAATTACCTATATTCACTTTTCTTCATTTTTTTGGATTGAATGAGAAAGAAGATCAGAAATCCAACAAGCATAAGCATTGACGATAAAATAATTTCCGTTTCTCCCTTAATTGTTAAAAAGGATGTAATCACTTCAGGTAAAAATAATATCGCTGGGATAATGACGGAGATCCAGTTTCTGCTCCAAATCGCTAACCCGATAAAAATGATGACCGCAATCGCACCTACAATCATTCTGCCAATTATCGTTTCCAGTCGAAACAACGGTGCATCAAAAGGTGTATCAAGCAAAAGCAAACTAATAAATAACGAAATGGATAACAAGCTGATTCCCGCATACACGCTATATTCCTGTAGCTTCGCAAGTTTGGACGTTGCCATGAATTTGAAGGTAATCGAGTAGACTCCCAACATAACCAAGCAGATGATAGGAAAACCAAGTAATTCCTGTAACGAGTACTGGATTTTCCCGTTGATTGCATCACCTAAGAGAATATACGCAAAAACCCCCATGATGAATATCGGAACTAATTTTGTCCAACCTTTGTAATCTGTCCTCATCTCCTCTGATAAATGTTTCATATAGTGCTTCGGAGATTGACCGATGATATGGTCGACACTCTTTCCAGCCAACTCTGCTTCATGGAGATGGTCTCGTAACTCTTCCATTACTTCCTCAATTTCATCTGTTTGTTTGCCACTTGAAAATAAATACAGTCGTAAATTCTCCAAAAAATCTTGGCTTTTTACTGATAGCTTCATTTCCTTCTCCTCCATTTCTACTTCAAAAGTTTTGAAACACTGGCTGACATCTCGCTCCAACGCTCGGTAAACTCTTTAAACTCTTGATACCCTTTAGCTGTTAAGCTGTAATATTTCCGTTTCGGGCCAGCAGGAGAGGTGATGACTCTTGCCGTAACAAGAGCTTCCTTTTTCATTCGTAGTAGCAAGGGATATATGCTACCTTCACTCACCATCGTGAACCCATAAGATTCCAGCTTTTCAATCATTTCGTATCCGTATGTTTCTCCCTTAGCAATAACAGCCAATAAACAGCCTTCTAAAATTCCTTTTAACATCTGACTTGATGACAATGGTTACCCTCCTTTTAAGAGCCTTCTCTATATTGCATTACAATATAGCTGATAAAATAAATTGCATTGCTTGTCATTACCTTGCAATGCAATATAGCATCAGTTTAACATTTGGAAAAGGAATCCACAAGAGGGAAAATTAAGATTTTTTTCTCAGTTCAACCTACCCTTCTAATGGTAAAATAAAATAAAAATAAAGAGGTGAGATCCTTGAAGTTTCAGCAATTGGTTCCAAAGATAGGTTTTTTACTTTTTCTTAGCGGGATTTGGCTGGGCAGCATGGTCCATCCTGGGCTCGGAATTTTATCCATTTTCGGTGGTTTATTGATAGGATTTGGATATAGTAATGAACCCCCGAAATCAAGGGCCCTTTACTATGGATCATTCTTTTTTCTATTTGTCTTATTTACAGGTACTTATCTCTTCATGATAACAATCATCCTCGATTGAAGACTTTATTGTGCTAAGGGCATTTAGGCTGAGTGGAGGTCTGGCACCAAAATTTTGTGGTGACTGGCCCCATCATAAAGTAAAATGGAAGATATACTGTAAATTTGGAAAAGGATTGGTTACATGATTGCCGCCATGCAAGATCTGATTAACCTGTTAAAAAGCAATAATCTCAAAGATCGAAAAAAAGCCATCGATGGATTACAAAATTGGAATTACCAGTTGGAAATGGATGATGTTATCCATTTGCTGGAGGAAGCAGGGAAAATATGGCCGATAAGTGATGAAGATTGGGACGATCCATCCCTTGCCTTAGTTCAAGCTGCATGCGTTTTTATCCATGAGGACATGCTTCCCGTCTTCGAAAGGAACATCTTCAAGTATTCCTATCAGGCTATCAACCTAGTCTTAAGCGGACTTATAATCCTAAACTCGGAGTCGGCTACATTATTATATAAAAAAACCTTTAGTAAACTGTATTTCCAAGCATCCTTCATTCCCGCCTATGAAGAAAGAAACCTTATTTTTGAACAAAAGGACCGGACAATGACCGCGATTGAAGCATTGGTGGAAAACAATATTTACCTTCATCCATGGTATGAATGGTATTATCATTTTCTTGTCACAATGGGCTTGCAACATCAATACATCACCAGCGAGGATGTACCGTTAGACAAGGACTTTATCATTGAAAAGCTGCAATCACTTTTCGACCAATACCTGGAATACGACAAAGAATACACCTAGAGAATACGTTTACGAAGCGTGGAAGGTCCCTTATTTCCAACTGCGCTTTTATATAAAAAATTATCTCACGATCTATAGCGCCCTTTGCTCAGATCAGGAACTCCTCAAGCTTCAATTCATCCTAAACTGGAAGGACGACCGCTTGAAACTATATTACATTGAGATCTTGTGGAAACGAAATCTAGATGCCGATTCTGTCACCCCAACGATCAAAGAAATCCTCGTTGGGAATGATGGTTCACAAGAGGCATTTGGGATTATTCAAAAAAACAAACCGGAGTTATTGCCGACCGACCCATCCTATCAAAAATATTTTGTCAAAGAAAGTGCTGAATTCATTTTTTACAATAGCCCTAACGGTGTGGAAAGGTTTCCCGATGAAGTGGAAATTATGGGGACGTTTGACGAAAAGGATGTTCTTTACGGTGACAATCTCACGTATTATGTGGTTCGCTTCAAATCAACGGACCCTACCTTTGCCCATAAAGACTGGATGCGGATGCTTTTGGGAGCTTATTATCCGGACAAAATCCCAACCCCATGGCAGCCGACGAGCCTTGATGATGAATACACAGATTTCATGCCCTGGAGAGAGAAATCATTCAAGGAGCACGTAGAGGATTTTCGCTCACACCTTGCCGAAAAGCATGGGACAAACGAAAAAGATGAGGTTTTCTATCAATCTACACCAAAATTTAACCGCCGCAACAATACAATCGCCATCCTGTTCTTTGTACTATTTTTACCATTAATATGGGTGAAGGATTGGTTTACTTTCGGCTTACTTTTGCCACCTGTATCGCTGTTACTAAACTATCTTCATGCGAAAAAAATAGAAAAAAATATCATGGTTCAAATACGTGGCTACTATTTAGATTACTACTGTTTCGATGACGGCACCTATGTCAATCTGAACGATATCGCCAACGTCAAACTGGAGAAAAATACCCTTTCTAAACCAGAAAGATTTTTAAAACTTCCATTAAAAAAGTGGCAGTATATCTTTTATGACCATGGTGGTAATGCAATCTACAGCATCCCAAGCCATTATCTTATAGAGGAATATTTTATCCCTATCTTTAAAAAACAGACCGCCCATCTCTCCCAACCGCCAGTACTCGAATGGGAAAATGAGTGAAAAAATGGAAAAAAAGAGCATTTTTCAAAAAGGAACCTATCATTGTGACTGAAACAGGGCTGTGCTTATAGTAAGCATAACCCTGTTTTGCTAAGTTTCAATTGCTGACTGGGGAAAATTTGTGACTACAAAACAAGATTACTGATTTCAAATTTCTCAGGCAGGAAAATCAAAGAAACGGATTGTAGAAGCGATTTCCATCAACAAAGGTCACATAAAGGGATACCAGTAAAATGAATGCGAATAGTATTAGGGTTAATACATCGATTTTTTGAAATGGGCGTGCTCTGTACCAGGTACGCTTTTTGTTTTTTCCAAATCCGCGCAGTTCCATGGCATTGCTAATAACTTCGATCTTATCGAGACTTGATAAGATAAGTGGCACGATAATCGAAGCGGCATTTTTAATCCGCTTGGGCAGTTTTTCTTTGCGTGACATATCAATCCCGCGAGCTTGCTGGGACATGGAGATATTGCGAAAATCCCGTTGAATATCGGGAATGTAACGTAACGCAAGCGCGACAGAATAGGAAATTCGGTAGCTGATGCCAATTCGATTTAAGGATGCCGCAAATTCACTCGGATTGGTGGTCACGATAAACAGAATCGCCGCAGGAATGACGGTAAAATATTTAAGCGTGACATTTAATTGATAAAAAAGTTGCTCGAGTGTGATCGTATAGCGCTCACTAATTTCAAACAACACATGGCTTGTCCCATAGATCTTGACCCCTTCTTGCGGCGAAAAGACATAGATTGCGAGATTATTAATCATGAGAAATAACAAAATAAACAAAAGGACAAAGGCGACTTCCTTTAGTTTTACCTTTGATACGATAAAAACACAGATACTAAATAGGAAGAGGAAGACCAAAATTCGTGTATCATAAGTAAGCATCGCGATTGATGACCAGATAAGGAAGCAAATCAGCTTGGTGACACCTGTAAGCCGATGGATTGGCGATTGTCGGTCAATATACGAAAGCATTTCTACTGCCATTTCTGCCTCACCTCTCTGTCATAAGCGATAAATCGATTAACAAACTCTTTCGGTTCGCTTATGCCCACCCGAGTTGCCAATTCAAATAAGGAAGTTTCCTTTAAGTTCGCCTCTATGATGAGTTTGGAATCCGCCAGAACATTGACTGCCGTGTCATCTGCTATTTTGGCCCCACCTGCAATCACAAGCGCACGCGGAGTATATTCAAGCATGAGATGCATATCATGGGTAATCATGATAATCGTGACCCCCTGACGATTTAGTTCCACCAAAAACTCCATAATTTCGGAATAATGACGGAAATCTTGTCCCGCTGTAGGCTCGTCAAGAATGATCACCTCCGGCTCTAAAACTAAGATCGAGGCGATGGTTACTCGCTTTTTCTGGCCAAAGCTTAACGCAGATATCGGCCAGTTACGGAATGGATACAGCCCACAAATCTTCAGTGTTTGCCAAACGCGCTCTTTTATTTCGGCTTCTGGTACACCACGGATAACGAGACCAAGCGCCACTTCATCATAGATCATCTGCTTAGAAATCATTTGATTCGGATTTTGCATGACCATTCCAATCCTTGAGGCACGCTCTTTAATGGTATCTTCGCTAATATCTTTACCACGGTAATAAATTCGACCTGAGCTCGGCTTTTCAAAACCACAAATCAATTTGGAAAGCGTCGATTTTCCGGCGCCATTTTTTCCGACGATACTGACCATTTCACCCTTTTCAATCGAAAAAGAAACACCATGAATCGTTTGTTGTTTTGGTGTATAGCCAAAAGTGATCTCCTTTAATTCTAAAACGGATTCTGTTTTCACTTTTGGAAGAGGGGGATCGACTTTTTCAAACCAGTCTATGAGTTGATCTTTGCATCCATCCACTTGAAAGGAATCGATATGAGTGGGCTGCATTTCTGCCGTAATTTCACAGCCAGCATATTTTGCTGCTTTCACATATAAGGGCTCACGGATGGAACATTCCTCCAAAACGGGTGAGGCTAATAGTTCATCAGGAGTCAAATCACTCACAATCCTGCCGTTATCCACAACGATGATGCGGTCAACTGGACAATGCAAGACATCCTCTAAGCGATGCTCGATGATCACGACGGTTTTGTTTGTATCTTGTTGAATTCGATCAATCAGCTCAATCGCATATTTTCCTGTCGCTGGATCAAGGTTTGCCAGTGGTTCATCAAATAAAAGAATCTCTACCTCATCCACCATGACGCCAGCGAGGGAGACCCTTTGCTTTTGTCCTCCTGAGAGATGATGCAGCGAGGAGTCCAAATAATGCTCCATTTCGACCATTTTCGACACTTCGGCCACCTTAGCAAACATTTGTGTTTGTGGGATACAATCATTTTCTAGCGCAAAAGCGATATCCTCGGCCACCGTAAGACCAATAAATTGACCATCAGGATCTTGGAGAACCGTCCCGACTTTTTTGGATAAGGAAAAAATGTCTAACTCCCTTACATCCTCGCCCATGATTTTCAAGCTGCCTGAAACTTCCCCTTTATAAGAAAAGGGAACAAGGCCATTGATACAATGGCCAAGTGTGCTTTTTCCAGACCCTGAGGGACCTACAATTAAGACCTTTTCCCCTTCATAGAGCGTTAAGTTAATGTCATGTAATGTTGGTTTCGCCTGACTTCGATATTGAAAGCTATAATTTTGAAATTGAATAACTGGTTTTTTCATATATCTTCTCCTAGTAGATCAGTGCATTTTTGTCTAATTAATCTTCCTTAATCAGACTGCCACTTTGACTGCGGCTTTTTGCATAGATAGCAAGCAGCAGCGTACCAAGGACGGCAACTGTCACCATGTTTAACCCGCCAGCAACAATCCCTTGTAAATAGACTTTATTCGCTGGTTCGGCATAAATGAGAACATCCAAGGATGGAGCAATCAGGAACCAGCCTATCGCTTGGGCGACGATTTGAATAACATTAAACAGAATGATTTTTTTAATATTAAAAATTCCTGATTCAATATTGATTTTCTTTGCTACAAGACCAATTAAGAAGCCAACGAATCCAGAAACGACTACCCAGCTCCACCAAGGAGTTCCGTAGAAGATGGCATCCTTTAAGGCATGGCCGATTAAACCTATCAATCCTCCGGCAATCGGTCCAAAAACAACGGCCATTAACGCTAAAAATCCATACGATGTGTCAAAATTTGTATTTGGCACTCCTGTTGGAATCGATGCAAATCTACCTAGAATGACGAATACGGCTGACCCAATCCCAATTGCCACGATGGTTTTTATTGATAACTGATTTCTTTTCATTTCCTCAACCCCCAAAGTATTTTTATAGACTATTTCATAAAAACTGTGTTTTTAGCTAATTTCAAACCCCGTAAAGTCATGTCATAGGTGTAAAATTCCACTTTACCAGCTACATTAACTGATATATCAGCGAATATTTCATTTTATCAGCGAATCTATGTCATTTATCAGTGGCTTTATGAGTTTTATCAGCGACTCTAAGTCATTTATCAGCGACTCTATGAGTTTATCAGCGATTCTAAGAAAACAACAATCTTTTAGAAATGAGCATTTTTATAAAATTAATTGTATACAATTTTAGGTATTTTGCGAATAGATATTTTCCAGGTGGCACCCGTTTCGATATGGTAGGCATTGGCAAAGGATCCTTGGTTAATCGCGACACCAATTTTATCAAGTGAATTCACATAAAGCAATGGTTCGCCTAAATGGATGTCTGCGAATGTTCGACCATACGTCATGATATTTTTATAAACTTGGCGGGTATCATTTTCAATCGTCACCTCAAAGGAATCTCCATATTCAGCCCCTAACTCTTTGAAGAGGACACGATCAATATTAGTCCATAAATTACCGAAGCGAATATCAAGAATATCAATATGCCCTGTGAGAACATGATTGGAAATGCTCGGATCAGCCTTTGGCAGTTCCACGACCGATTCAACAGAGACCTTTGAACCTACTTCCTCAAACGTAATTAAATTGGAAGCAAGTCTTGCCCCAGTATAAGCATAGACATCACGTCCGTGAAACGTATACGACTCTCCAGAGCGTGGTAAACGATTGATTGTTTCATCAATAATTCTCACTTCTTCTATACCAATACTATTTTTAATATGAGTGAGCGTTCCATTATCAGGAGTAATAATATAGTGGTTCAACGCTGTTTTTGCGACAATACTCCTGCGCTCCGATCCCACACCTGGGTCGACAACAGAAACAAACACCGTTCCTTCCGGCCAGTAAGAAACTGTCTGATATAATCGGTAGGATCCTTCCCAAATATGATACTGGGGAATGTCATGGGTTAAATCAAAAACCCGGATCGTTGGGTTCACGGAAATGGCCACACCATACATAGCACTGACGGCACCGTCACTTGTACCAAAATCAGTTTGTAAAACGAGATGATTATTCATTATATTTTCCTCCTTCTTTTTATATTCTTGCTTGGTACTCCTGAAAAAAGTCCTCGCTTTTCGTTCGAAGTATCGCATCTGAAAATTACTGACATAGTCAAAGAAATAAAATCCGAATAATTAAAAAAACCACGCCCCTATCTATTTCAAGCAAATAGATAAGGACGTGGTTTATATCCACGTGGTACCACCTTAATTTACTGTTTGTTCACACAAAACAGCCTCTGCAAGTACGAGAGCTTAATTGTTGCTCTATATACTGTGGTATGGATAACGAGTACCAAATCTCGTCGGAACCTACTATGATCTATTATGAACTTCCAATAGATCTTTTCAGCACGAAGCTCTGAGGCCATTGTTCAGATTCGTATTTTTGCTTCTTTTCAGCTACCGAAGCTCTCTGTGTAAAATAACATAATCCTACTTTTCCTCTTCAACGCTTTAAATCGTGTATATGATTTGAAAATTTAATCAAATTATATTCTGTAAAATCAAAATAGTCAAGCAAAAATCCAACAAAATCGAAATAGTTTTGTTTCGTTAGGAACGGGATGAAGCTATGGGCATAAGAATCTTTCACAACGAGAAGCTCCCCTACTTATGTATTCCTATAAATCTACATATCTTCTTCCATCATGTCGATGGATGATTAGAAGAATGATCATTTCTAAACTGCCTTTGGGTTAAACCTGTGTATTTTTTAAAGATTTTTATAAAATAACTTTGATCGTTGAAATTTAGCCACATGCTGATGTCTGAAATCGAATAATTTGTTAAAACTAACAGCTTTTTGGCTTCGTCTACTCGATGTCGTTGGATATATTCGCTTAAAGGTATACCCACTTCTTTTTTAAAAAGCGATGATAAGTAATTGGGACTTAAACGACACATTTCTGCAAGATGATCAAGGGTAATGTCGCCATAGAGATGGTTATATATATAATGTTGACAAGCGGTTATCGGTGCAGAATATTTTTCTTCATTTAATTGGTGCACACGATAGGTAAAATCACTAATGGCTTCTTCCGTTAATTTCAATATTGCTTTTAAGTTTCCTAATTCCTCGAGTTGTTGAATATAGTAATCACTTAAAGTAATGGCCGTTTCCTCGTTTAAGCCACCTTCAATGGCAGCTCTGCAAACAAGGGCAATTCCAGTTATCATTAAATTTTTTTCACTTCTTAAGCGATTCCGTCTCGACAATAACCCTAATTCTGCTTCACCGACAATGGAGTACTCGAAGATATCCTTTAATTTATCGATACGTCCGTTTTTGACATAATCAAGTAAAACCCGTTCATACGAAAGATTGGAATGAAAAATGAAATTCCTTCTTCCTTTTGAAAGCTCAAGGTCCAGATTCTCTGATTCAATTATGACGAGGTCCAACGGTTTGTTGTTTTCTAGGACAAACGTTTTATCTAACGTTTTATGATAAATCAAATAATAAACCATTAAACTAATTGTTAGGAGTTGATAATGATCAATAATGGGGATGGATTGATAGTATTCAATGAGATCCCTTTTATTGACGTTACCTTTAAAAGCATCCATGATCTTGGTAATATTTTCATCCAATATTGCTGACTCAAGGGCAGGTCCTACAATAATGGTACCTAAAAAATGATTTGTTTTTTTAAGATTAACAAAGAAAAAGTTCAAATTTGAATTCGAAAAGAAGATAGGATAATCATTTGGATCCTCTTCATAAGTATATACACTTATCTGTTCCTTGAACGGGACATAATAGTGATTACTCCGAAGGTCACTTCTTGAAAATTCGTATTCGAACTCACCAAATTGATTCATATAATAAACAGGTATTTGATGAACTTCAGAAATAAGCTGACAAATATATTGTAAATCTTCTTTGGATATATCCATCTATTTCATCTACTCCATTCACTTTTTGAAATCGGTTACACTATTTATTATTGACATTAAAAAAATACTATTATCCGTATGATAATACAATAAATATTCCTATATAAGCAATAAAATAGTGGATGTAAGAAATCTAAAACAAAGGGGAATTGAACATGGAATTAACAAACAAAATTGCTGTAATTACTGGTGCAGGAAGTGGAATTGGAAGAGCAAGCAGTTTGAAACTTGCTAGTAACGGGGCAACCGTTGTCTTAGTTGATTTCAATAAGGAAACAGGGGAAGAAACATTAAAACTTGTGAAAGAGCAAGGTGGAGAAGGCATCTTCGTTCAGGCTGATGTATCAAAAAGTGAAGATGTACAAAATTATGTAAATAAAGCAGTCGAAACATATGGACGTATTGATATATTTTTCAATAATGCAGGTATTATCCAAAAGTTCGCACCTTTCACTACAATAGAAGAATCCGAATTTGACCGGATTATGGACATCAATGTAAAAGGAGTATTCCTTGGATTGAAATATGTACTACAAGTGATGGACGAGCAAGGAAGCGGATCGATTATTAACACGGCTTCGACTGCAGGAATTCGTTCTGAATATAGTGTAGCTGTCTATTCTGCAAGCAAACATGCGGTTATCGGTTTAACGAAAGGTGCAGCATTAGAATATGCGAAAAAAGGAATCCGTATTAATGCGCTTTGCCCAGGCGGTGTTCAAACAGCTTTAACCGCTAGTGTTGCTGATCAGTTTGCAAAAGGTGGTTACATCCCAGAAGAGTTTTCAAATATGAGAATGGGCCGTTATGCTGATCCGAACGAACTCGCTGAAATGGTTGCTTTCTTAGCATCAGATAAAGCAAGCTATATGACCGGTTCCGTTGTACTTGTAGATGGTGGTTTAACTTTATAAGCTACATCGAGTAGGGGTCGTCATTTCTGAGAACATTCTTGTGATATGATGATAAAATAAATGGTAAAGAAGGTGCCTTCCATGATCACTATGCGGCTTAGAATATTTATAAGAAAACTTAGCTCCGCGCAAATGTATACGATGAAGCATTGCGTCAGGAGCTTAATCAGGAAGCATCATGTTTCCTCTATTCATCGGCAAATAGCTTGCTAAAAAAGTGTAGTATTACTATGCTTATTTGCGTATGACTATTTGCCGATGGATAAAAGATTAAAGGGCCATAGACAATGCTTTGTCTATGGCCCTTTGTTTTGGATATTTCTATACGTTTTCTCCGTATTGAAATGATATTTGTTGGATCTTTCTATGCAGCAAAACCACCAAAGCAAAGAGCTAGCGTCTAGTGACGCTGTCTCTTTGCTTTTTTTATTTTTAGGAGATGAGGAAAAAAGATGAGTTTACTTGAAGTCAGAAATTTAACACACAGCTTTTTAGACAAACCATTATATGATAAAGCAAGTTTTGATTTATACAAAGGTGAACATATGGGAATTGTAGGACAAAATGGCGCAGGGAAAAGTACGCTTATTAAAATATTGATGGGAGAAATCATTCCAGATAGCGGAATGATTAATTGGCATCCTACTATTCGTATTGGACATCTTGATCAATATGCCGAAATCAATGGAACCAAAACAATTATTGACTATTTGAAATCAGCATTTGCCAATTTATTTGAATTAGAAAAAAAACTGAATGATCTCTATCAAGAAATGGCGATTACAGGTAATTACAATCGAATGGATCATGCTGCAAAATACCAGGAGAAGCTTGAAACGAGTGATTTTTATTTAATAGAAAGTCACATCGATAAAGTGGTTTATGGCTTAGGGATTAATGCAATTGGCATCGATCGCCCCATTCAGGAGTTGAGCGGCGGCCAGAGAGCTAAAGTGATTCTAGCAAAGCTATTGCTTGAAAAGCCCAATGTTCTATTGTTGGATGAGCCAACAAATTTTCTCGATAAAGAACACGTGGATTGGCTTGCCAATTATTTATCAGTTTTCGATGGCGCTTATATTGTTGTATCCCATGACTATGATTTTTTAGAAAAAATATCTTCTTGTATATGTGATATTGAGTTTGGAACAATCAAAAAGTATGCGGGGAAATACTCAGACTTTCTTCGTCAAAAAGAGCATTTGCGAGAAGATTATACCCGACAATACGTCGCTCAACAAAAAAAGATCGAAAAGACGGAAGAATATATTCGAAAAAATATTGCTGGAATTAATACCAAGATTGCTCAAGGACGTCGGAAGCAGCTTGCAAGAATGGAACGAATGGCTCCACCAGGGTTCACTCATAAACCGACCTTTAACTTTCAGGAAGTTTCACTTTCCGCACAGGTGGCTCTCAGGGTACATGATCTTGAGGTCGGTTACGAGAAACCCCTTTTGCCCAAATTGAATTTTTCTGTTTCAGGTGGGCAAAAGCTTGTGATTACAGGCTTTAACGGAATTGGAAAATCGACATTACTAAAAACACTCGTTCAACGTATTTCAGCTGTCGCAGGTAGTTTTCGGTTTGCAGAATCAGTAAAGATTGGTTATTTCGAACAAGATTTAAAATGGGAAGATGGAGCTAAAACACCTCTCCAAATTATCTCAGATTTTTATCCTAACTTGGGCGTGAAGGAAATTCGAAGTCGATTGGCTCAATGTGGTGTAAAGAATACTCATACTACCCAAGCAATTGCAACACTAAGTGGTGGCGAGCAGTCAAAGGTGAAATTATGCCTGCTCACCCTCTCGTCTTGTAATTTTCTCATTTTGGATGAACCAACCAATCATTTAGATTTGGAAACAAAAGAATCTTTACAAAAAGCATTAATTCACTTTAAAGGCAGTGTATTACTTGTTTCGCATGAAGAAAAATTTTATCAAAAGTGGGCGAATCGTTTTCTAAATATAGAGGATGACATAAAGTGAAGCTCCATTTATTCATATTTTAAACAGTTAAAAGTCCCTTAGACGTAAGGGACTTTTTTCATTGTGGGACAAATCTTGTTCAATTAGCCCAAATTAAACCTTTCATCAACCCTTCCAACTTCAACCCCTGCATCATTCTTTATGATTGATGGCTTTAAATCTCTTAATCTAGTAATCGTTTCTTTGTTTTTGTAACCAATTTGCTCAAGAATAGAGGCTACAATATTGGGCCAGACATCTTCTGAACCATTCAACACTTTAAGGGCAAATCCAAGTCTTTCATTTTTTAAACCGAAGCAATACACACCCTGAGCTCCACCTTTTGCTACGATATTTTCATCTTGGAGTAAAAGGGAACATATAAATTGTTTTGAAGCAATCATGAAAGGATGTTCATTCATAACACTAGTCATTTCAATTACTGCTTTTTGTAGGACGGAGTCCTCAATTAAATCAGGGCAAGCTAATTTTAAGTACGTAATTGCCATGTTTCTTAGCGGAATCGCAAACACAGGGACACCACATCCATCTTTTCCAATGGTAATCTCGGAAATTGGTACTTCAGATAATGTTGAAAGGATTTTTAAAATTTGTTGTTGCAGCGGATGATCCACTTCCCAATAGCCTTCAATAGGATACCCAAACTCCCGACAGATTGTGATAAAGCCCATATGCTTACCTGCGCAGTTATGATAAAGTCTCCTTTTAACCATGTTCTTTCTTAACATTTCCTCTCTTGGTTTCACATTTAATGGATATGCATGAGGACAAAACAATTCGTCTTCATTGACAGGTAATTTCTTTAACATCGATTCGAGTGCATCTATATGATAGGTTTCTCCTCTGTGAGACGCTGTAAACAAGGCTGCTTCTTCCCTTGTCAGACCATATTTAGTTATTACATTCGCTAAAAATACAGGAATAGCTTGGATTGGTTTTGCTGCAGATCGATAATACGTGTAATGATCCTGATTTCCCACCTGGTATGATGTTTCTAATCGATCATTTACACCACAAACCATTCCAATGTGAACATTTTCAACCAATCCAGCCCTTGTTTCTTCCACTAAGGTTACGTAATTCAACTCATTCATCTCCTCGTTGCAAAATAGAAAATCCACTGACTACTCAATATTTAATAGCAAATTTTGTGCCTGAATGGCTGCCCCCAGCACAACTCCACGATCACTTAACTGTGAATAGACGATTTTCACACTTTCTTTTATTGGCTCCCAAATATACAATTCACATTTTTGTTCAATTGCTTCTTTTATTTCAGGCAGTTTTTCGATGGTATTCCCACTCAGAATAATTACCTCAGGGTTGTACAGACATAATATATTGCTGATTGCAAGAGCTATATAAGTCGATGTTCGATCCAATATATTGATGGCCCACGATTCTCCATTTCGGTAGGAATCGAATACATCATCAATCGAACCTATCTCTTTCACTTTCCTACTATCCGTAAGAATTGCACCCTCGGATATATAGGTTGCAAGACATCCTACCTTCCCACAGTGGCAGACATTCCCAGTTGGATCAATAACCGTATGACCAATTTCACCAGCATTATTTGTTTCTCCACGGTATATTTCACCGTTTAGAATAATGGCCGACCCGATACCAGATCCAATCCCGACTAGGACAGCATTTCGAGAATCCTTTGTCATTCCCTTAAAATTCTCTGCCACTATTTTCATTTTCAACTCATTATCAACAATGACATCAAATTGGGTGAGTTGTTTCAGGTCATCAGCCAGGTTTACATTTTTCCATTTTAGTTGATCTGAAACCATTACAACGCCTTTTTTATAATCAATTAATCCCGGTAACCCTACTGCAATTCCAATAATTTTTTCAGTAGGAATACGATTTATATCAATCAATACCTTCAAATTCAAATTTACTTTATCCAGTGTTTCATTGTAATCTTCAAATGCCTCTCTCTCTACGCTCTTCCAAGCAACAATTTCCCCAACATAATTGACGATGCCAATTTTTATGATTAACTTATCTAACTCTATCCCGATTGTATATAGAACATCATCACATACATCAAGTAATGCAGCTTTTCTCCCTACTCCAGAAGTAACTAATTCCGTTTCTCTTACATACCCTTGTATATGTAATTCGTTTACAATTCTCGTTATAGATGTTGGACTCATACCAATTACTTTTGCAATCTCCATTCTTGAAATAGGCGATTGATTTCTGATGATTTCAAGGACTAAGTTTTTGTTTTGTTTTTTCATTAAAAGTTGATCTTGTTTCTCCATTTATTTACCTTCTTTTTGCATTATTTTGATTTGCTACTTAAAAAATCATGTTAGTTCTCACTTTCGAAAGAACAAACATCATTCTTTAAATCCACCATCCTAAAGAGAATCCATTAACTAGATTCTCTTCATAGGATGTGCTTTTAAAGCTGAAAAACAAGTCTAGGCCTAATTAACTATTATACGATTCTTTTTTGAATGTTTTAATAAATTCTATCGCCTCAGAGATATCTTTGACCGGGCTCGTGCCAACCTCTCTTTCAATCGTTAAATATCCGTTAAATTGAATTTCTTGTAAGGCTGCAAAATATTTTGGAAAGTCGACCGCACCTTTACCTAGTGGCACTTCTCTAAAATACTCACCAGAAGCAACCATTTTAGCGATTTTTTCATGATCTGTACCACCCCCATAGCCAAGAGCACCATAGACATCACTAGGATTTACTGGTTTTAATCGTATCCCATCCTTGACGTGGGTATGGACGATATAATCCTTGAGCAGCTTCACACCTTCAACAGGATCATCACCAGTGACCATTACCATATTTGCCGGGTCGAAATTTACTGACACTCCATTTGTACTTAAGCTATCTAAAAAGGACTTTAATCTTGAGGCGATTTCAGGGCCCGTTTCGATCGCAAAGTAGGCATTCATCCTTTTGGCATAAATCCCCAGCTCCTCACATGCAAGTTGCATGGTTTCATAAATAGGACTTTCCTTTTCCTCCGGGATAATGCCGATATGTGTGGTCACGATATTTGTCCCTAGTTCCATCGCAAGATCCAAAATCCGTTTTGATTTTTCAATTTTCTCCTGATTTTGTTGGTAATCCTGGAACCCATGACCGCCTAAATCACCACAAAGTGCAGAGATCTCTAATCCTAATGACTCGATATACGATTTTAACTCCTTTCGTGAGGTCGTGCTTAAATTCCGAGGATCCATTTCACCGGCGACAGCATAAATTTGAACACCATCGGCACCCATTTCTTTGACTGCCTTTAAGCCTTCACGAATGGGTAATCGGAGACTATCAACTATCACTCCAATTTTATTTGTCACTTCTACATTATGCATGAGTTAAAATGTCACCTCTCACTTCTTCTGAGGCTTCATAAATACCAGCTAAAATTTTCATGATTTCAACACCGTCTTCAACCGGGGCTTCTGGTTTTGTCCCTGACAAACAGCAATTCACAAAGGAATCAATTTCATTTTGAAACGCATTTGAAAAATCAAACGTTAGCTGATCAATCTGTGGAGAAATATTTAGAATTGTGTCATTTTCTTCACTGATCAATACTAACTGCGGCTCTAATTCAGCACCACCTTTTGTTCCAAATAATTTCACTTGTATTTCATCTTTCTTAGCATGCAGGGTAAAAGAAACATCTACTAGCAAGGAAGCACCGTTCTCGAATGTAATGAGAGCATTGGCTAAGTCTTCAACCGTATTTTTGTCTTTATCATAGTCAGCCGCTTTATAAAAGCGTAAATTCTCTACGTTCCCACGATTTCCAAGTTGACGATAAGTGTTCCCTGAGATTGACTTCACTTTTGGGCGCCCCATTAAATACCAACAAATATCAATGATATGTACTCCAAGATCAATTAATGGGCCGCCGCCAGAGCGTTCTTTATCTGCAAACCACCCGCCAGGATTTCCAAGGCGGCGTAAGCATGATGCTTTGGCATAATAGATTTCTCCTAATTTCCCATTATCAATAAAGGATTTTAAAACTTTCGTGTTCGTTGCAAATCGTCTCACAAAGCCAACCTGTAATGTTTTTTTATATTTACGCGTCGCCTCTTCCACCTTTAATGCTTCTTCCACCGTCATCGCCAGCGGCTTTTCTACTAAAACGTGTTTGCCGCCTTTTAAGGCAGCAATTGAAATTTCAGCATGAGTATTATTCCATGTACAAATACTTACCGCATCCACATGAGGGTCATTAAAAATTTCCTCCAAAGAGTCATACACCTTTTCAATCCCGTACTTCTTTGCTTTTTCTTCCGCTCTTTCTTTTGAATAATCATAGACGCCGTATAACAGGGATCTTGGGTTGTTCGCATAAGATTGAAGATGCATATCGGAAATCGATCCAGTTCCAATCACACAAACTCGTAAGCTATCCAACATTCATTCATCCTCTCCGTTTTGTTATAGATTACTGCACTTTGTCACTCCTATGCAGTGTTATAAATTACTTCACTTCATCCCACAATCGTCTTACATTATCCATCCCTATTTTTGAACCAAGTTTGCAATCTTCCATTCCTTCAAACTCAACCGTTAAGTAACCATCATATCCTGAGTTTTTAACTAATTTCATAATCTCACGAATGTTTAAATCGCCGTGGCCGACAATGGCTCCACGCAAATAGTTTTCATTGACGGTCCTGAACCAAACTCCGTCCCCAGGGTTTTCATAGTAAGGACGAATATAAAAATCCTTAAAATGAACAGTTGCCGCATATTTTATATTTTTCTTCACCCCTACTAATGGATCTTCATCGATACAAAGAAAATTCCCAACATCAAGTGTCGTTTTAAAATTTTCACGGTTCACTGCATGAATAACACGTTGGACACGATCACTAGATTGAACATTGAAACCATGATTTTCAATTGTTGTCGTAATACCGAATTGTGCTGCATAATCAGCAATCAGTTGGCTGCCTTTTACAAATTTCGAGAAATGCTTATCAAAATAATGAATCGTCATTTCTTCTGGTTGTAAAGTAAATGCTGTGACATCATGACGCATAATCTTAATCCCTAAACGATTCACGATATCAACATGTTTTTTTAGACGTTCCACTTCCTCATTGAACTCTTCTTCAGTCTCCTGAACAAAATTTGCCGGCAACGAATAAGCTGACAACTCAATACCTGCTGTTTCCGCTTTTTTCTTTATTTGATCCGCTAATTCTACATTATCTACAACAGTAAAACCGTATGGTACGATTTCCATATGTTCTCCACCGTTGTCTGCAATCCATTGGATAACATCTAATACCGTCATTGTTTCTTCTCTTAGCTCTCTCACTAAACTATACGTACTTAATCCTACTTTCATTGATATCCTCTCCTATTATTATTTTTGAAAATCTACGATTCTATTAAATGACAAGCAACGAAATGGTCTGCAGTTGGTCCTTTTTTAACTGGAGGTTCCATTACTTTACAAATATCCATAGCAACAGGGCAGCGTGTATGAAATCTGCAGCCAGTTGGAGGATTAACCGGACTAGGTAAATCTCCTTGTAAAATAATCCTTTCTCTTCTTAACCTCGGATCTGGAATCGGGATGGAGGATAATAATGCTTTTGTATAGGGATGCTGTGGGTTAGAAAATATCTCCTCTTTTGGTCCTGACTCGACAATGGTTCCTAAGTACATAACCCCGATATGATCACTTATATGCTCAACAACACTTAAATCATGGGATATGAATAAATAGGTTAACTGAAATTCGGCTTGTAAATCCTTCAATAAATTTAGGATTTGTGATTGGATCGAAACATCTAATGCAGAGACTGGTTCATCAGCGATAATCAACTTTGGCTTCATAATGAGTGCCCGTGCAATTCCAATGCGCTGTCGTTGACCACCGCTGAACTCATGGGCATATCGATGCGCATGGTACTCACTTAAACCAACGACTTCTAAAATTTCAGATACTTGTTTATTCCGTTCAGCCTTTGATAGCTTCGTATGAATAGCGAGTGGTTCGCCTACGATATCGCGAACCTTCATTCTAGGATTTAGCGAGGCATATGGATCTTGGAAAATCATTTGTACTTTTTTCCTCATTGCTTTTAACTGAGATTCTTTCCTTTGCGAGATTTCTTCTCCGTCAATCCAGATTTCACCCTCACTCGGTGCAATTAACCGCGAAATCAGTCTCCCTGTCGTTGATTTCCCACAGCCACTCTCGCCAACAAGGCTAAACGTTTTCCCTTCTGGAATCAGGAACGACACATCATGAACGGCTTTTAATAGTTTCTTTTTTCCAAACATGCCATCAGGAATGGAAAATGACTTCCTTAGCCCAGATACCTTTAAAAGAGTATTAGACACAAATGTCCCCCCTCTCCTCTTTGTATAGCCAACAACTACAAGACCTGCCATTTTCTAATTTCAGATCAGGCGGCTCTTCCTGATAACAGATAGGCATGACATTGTTACATCTTGGAGCAAATTTGCACCCTTTTGGTAAATTACTTGGATCAGGGACATTTCCTTTAATGGAGTCCAGTTTCTCCTTTTTTTGACCAAGCTTTGGTACAGAACCAATTAATCCCTTTGTGTAAGGATGTTTTGGACTTTCAAATAACTCGAATACATCTGCCTCTTCAACAACTCTTCCAGCATACATAACCACCACACGATCACACATCTCGGCTACAACACCTAAATCATGAGTAATCAAAAGCACAGACATATTTTCTTTTTGTTGAAGCTGTTTCATTAAATCCAATATTTGTGCTTGGATGGTGACATCAAGTGCCGTCGTCGGCTCATCTGCTATTAACAGCTGAGGATTACAGGATATGGCCATTGCAATCATGATTCTTTGCCTCATACCACCGGATAACTGATGTGGAAACTCGTTGATGATTTCTTCTGCTCTTGGAATGCCTACTTTTTTTAAAATAGAAACGGCATGCGCTTTTGCCTGTTTCTCTTTTAAGCCTAAATGTAGGCGAATAGGCTCCAGTAACTGTTCCCCAATTTTCATCACGGGATTTAATGATGTCATCGGTTCTTGGAAAATCATCGCTATTTGTTTTCCACGAATCTTTCTCATATCACTCTCAGATATATTCGTTAAATCCTGATCATTAAATTGAATCCTGCCACCGCTTATTTCTCCACTCGTCCCTTTAAATAGTTTCATGATTGATAGTGATGTTAAGCTTTTTCCACTCCCAGATTCACCGACAAGCCCGAGAACTTCACCCTTATTAATGTGAAAGTTAACACCGTGTAAGATTTTTAATGCTTGTTTATCCTTCGTGAATTCGGTTTCAAGCTTTTCTATCTGTAGCAGCTTCTCCATCCGATCAAACTCCCTTATTCATTCTTCGTTTTTGGATCCAACACATCTCGCAAGCCATCGCCCACTACATTAAAGGCCAACACGGTTAAAAAAATGGCAATACCGGGCATCATGACTACATGTGAAGATGTCCCTAAATAATCACGTCCAAGACTCAACATCGCTCCCCAATCCGGTGTTTCAGGACTTGCCCCTAGACCAAGGAAACTTAAACTAGAGGCAGCTAAAATCGCTGTTCCGATTCTCATCGATATAAATACGATTAAACTACCAAGAGTTTCAGGAAGAATATGTTGAAACATAATCCTAAAATGTGAGGCTCCCATTGATTTGGCTGCCTCTACAAATACCGTTTCTTTTGCCTCAAGGGTGGCTCCTCTTACCAGTCTCGCAAACGATGGGACACTAAAGATAGATACCGCTATCACCACATTATTTAAGCCCGGACCTAAGATGGCGACAATGGCAATCGCTAATAATAAATCGGGAAAAGCAAACATCACGTCGCTTGACCTCATGATAAAGCGATCTAACCAACCACCGAAATATCCACTTATAAGTCCTAGAATTGTGCCAACGATGGCTCCCAAAAATACAGAAAGAAAGCTGACACTCAGCGAAATTCTAGAACCTACTAGTAAGCGGCTAAAAATATCTCGGCCATATTCATCGGTACCTGCGAAGTGTTTACTACCAGGTCCTTGCAACATGGAATTATAATCGGGTTTATAGGGATCATATGGTGCGATGTAAGGCCCAACAACTGCAATGATAATCAGCAATAGAATAAAAAAACTTGCCCACAATGCCGTCTTTTGCCTTTTCCAATTCTTCCAAAACTCTTTGAGTGGTGAATACTTTTTTTCTGTGATGATGGTGTTGCTCTGATTTACGGTCTTAGATAATTCCATGACTACCCTCCTCTAAGCAACGTAGCGGATTTTAGGATTGAGAAAACTATAGAGAATATCAACTAATAAATTGACAAGTATAAATTCAAGGGAAAACAGTAATAGTTCCGCTTGTATAACCGGGTAATCCCTAAAGGCAATCGAATCAATTAATAAACGACCCATACCAGGAAAACTAAAGACCGTTTCGACTACTACAGATCCGCCTAATAAAAAGCCGAACTGGAGACCAGCAATGGTAACAACAGGAATTAACGAGTTTCTTAATGCATGTTTTGGAATGACAACAGACTCCTTTAATCCTTTCGCACGTCCAGTTCGAATAAAGTCAGCTTTGAGCGTTTCTAGCAATGATGACCTTGTAAAACGGGCAAGCATGGACATGATTCCTGCACCTAACGTTATCGAAGGTAAAACATAACTTTTCCACCCTTCTGCTCCGCCGGTTGGGAACCATCCTAGTTGAACGGAAAAAATTTGAATGAGAATTAGCCCTAACCAAAAACCAGGTAAAGAGATTCCGGAAACAGCCGTAACCATCCCGAAATAATCCGGCCATTTATTTTTAAAAACGGCCGATAGGGTACCTATCAGTAAACCGATGACCAAAGCCCAGACCATGCTAAATAATGTCAAATAAATGGATGGCATAAATCGATCAACAAATAGGTCCATTACTGGTAAGCCAGTTTTTAGCGATGTACCTAAATTACCGTGAAATAAATGGTTCATATAGGAACCATATTGTTCCCAAATTGGTTTATCGAGCCCAAGCTCAGCTCTAATGATGGTTACCTCTTCTAACGTCGCATCCTTGCCGGCAACTAAACGTGCAGGATCGCCTGGAATTAGGTGAGTGAAAAAGAAGATTAAGATCGAAACGATGAATAGGATAGGAATCATTTCAAGAATTCTTTTAATAATATATTGGAGCAAAGCAGATAACCCCTTTCTAAGAAAAGCGTAAGCGCCCGTTTAGCGGCGTATGGACTGGAGTGCTTCGACTGAGATAAAGGAAAATCGAAAAGCGTAAGCGCCTTGCACAGGGGCGACAGGCATAAGACGAGCCGGCGAGAAGGCTGCTTTTTAGCCTTCTTGACGGATTGGCTTATGACCCAGAGCCCCTAGGCGCTGCAGCTAGACAACACGGAGAGCGTAAGCGATCCGATGTTGACTTATCGTAGGGAGAAGAGCGAAGTCCACTAGCCGCTGGGCGCTGGAGCTGGACAATTCTCAAAGTCAAAATTTTATACTTTCTTATCTTCTAGAAAAGCTGACGGTGCCCAGAGCTAGACAGCTATCAAAACTTTCTGATAAAGAAGGAAGCATCAGGAACCATCCCTCCGCCTCCTTTTTGATTTACTTAATATTTGCGTTAGTTACATCAATTCCGCCATCAGGAGAAATGGCCACACCTTCAACATTTGTTCTCTTACCTGCTAGAATTTCATCAACGCCAAGGAAAATCCAAGGAGCATCTTTGTAGATTGTAGACTGAATATCACCATAGATTTCTGCCTGTTTCTCTGGATTTGCCGTTTTATTAACTTCCTCAATCCATTTGTCTACCTGCTCATTTTTATAATAGGCAGTATTGGCTCCATTTGGAGGGAATGAACCTCCGTAGAATAACGGCTTCGTTGCATTGGTAGTATCAGAAGGATAGGCTGACCAGCTTACGTACCACATCTGTAACTTTGCTTCTTCAGGTGTTTTTGCCCCGAAGATTTGGTCTGATAGGGTACCTTCTTCCATTGATTTAATTTCTAGGTCTACACCTATAGCTTTTAGTTGCTGCTGGATAAACTGCATACCTTTCATGGTATCGGAGTTTGTGTTCCCCCATATTTCCGTTTTAAAGCCTTTTTCATATCCAGTTTCTTTTAACAACTGTTTTGCTTTTTCTATATTTTGCTCATACACTTCCTGCTTTTTATAATAAAGTGTTTTACTAGGAATAGCCGAGTCTAACGGCAACCCAAATCCAGCGTTAACAACATGAATAAAATCTTTCTTACTTACTGCATAGTTCAATGCTTGGCGAACACGAGGGTCATTAAAAGGTTTTTTCATCGTGTTAATCGATACATATCGAGCGATAGTAGAAGGGATTTTTTCAACCTTAATAGTATTATTTCCCTCTAACTCTTTTATGTTTTGACTTGGTAATGGATAGATGACTTGAGCTTCACCTGTTTTTAACATAGCTACACGTGAGCCATTTTCTGGAACCGGTTTATAAGTGATTTTCTTTACCCGGTCCGCTTTATTCCAGTAATCGTCAAATCGTTCAACTGTTAAATGATCTCCCTGAACCCATTCAACAAATTTAAACGGGCCCGTACCAACTGGGTTTTTACCAATTTTATCTTTTCCTTCTGCTAGCAGCTTAGGACTAAGAATCTTCGCTGATGAAAATCTTGTTAACATTCCAGCATAAGGTTCTTTTAAAGTTACCTTCATTTCATAATCATTGATAATCTCAATGTTTGTTATAAGATTAAACCCGCGGCTATTTAAACGGAGGCTATCGTCCTTCATGATTCTTTCATAGTTAGCTTTCACAGCCTCAGCATTAAATGCTTCCCCATCATGGAACTTTACACCTTGCCGTAGTTTAAATGTGTATTCCAACGCATTTTCACTGACACTATAATCTTCAGCTAATTTTTTTATTATTTTCCCTTCTGAATCAAATCCCAATAGGCCTTCAAGCATAGCTGACTGTACAGAGTTAGAATTGGTATCTCCTGTATTATGTGGATCCATTGAAATGAAGTTTTCATTGACAGCGATAACCATTTCTTTGTCACCTTTTTTGCTACCGTCATTCTTTTCCCCACCACTTTCTTTACTAGAACATCCAACTACCAACACTGTCGAAATAACAACTAACAACAGCATTTTCCAAAAATGTGCCTTGCTCAATTGATTTCCCCCTTTGTTTTTTGTTTTTTTCAGGTGTTTTGGTCTGGGTGGAACCCTTCTCTGCTATATCCCTGAGTAAATATGATTATAATCACTCCTATCTCCCCTTGGATTAAGAATCCTAGATAAGAGTAATCTTAAATCCTAGCAATAATTTTGTTCATGGTATTAACAAATGCTATAAAAAACTATTATTTTTCTTTATTTTTTATTAGATTACCTATTAATTTCTCCAGTGATGAAATTAATAGGACAAAAAAATATTGATTCCTCTTATGAACATTTTTGCTAGCTTTTAATTCTTTTAGATAAATTCAGATTTATTTTAAAATTCAAAATCATTATAACTTCTAATGGAATCGTTTTCAACATCTTTTTTAATAATTTATAAAATACGCCTAATTATCTAACCCCTTGGTCTACCTCATTAAAATGGCAAGAGTCCCTGCAGTTTTCTCTTTTTCTTTCTTAACAACTTAATTGTCCTTCCGCGCATCTTTCTATCAATAAACGGATAAACGATGAGAGGTAGTCCTGGTATTAATGAAACTGTTATGAGTGTCAGTAAATAACTTCTCTCTGCAAGGAAATAAATGAATGCTGAATGAATAGAAATAAGCATATTTATAAGACACAATACAAGAACCCATCTATGCCGATAGAATAATCTGAAAACACCCCACAGAAAAACAATTCCTCCGTGGGGTGTTTTGTATTGCTGGGCTGTGTCAGGCACCCGGCGGGCGATTCTCAAAATCGTAATCTATTAGAACCGGAGCAACCCTTGCATTCTTTAAAGCTGGAGTGTCTGGTCTTGCAATTTGATAGACTGACGCACCAACGATTTCAGCCGTTTCTTGTAGTTTATTCTTGTCAATTTTATCAATAGTATCTGCCGGGGTATGATACCATGGCTCAAGCGGCGAGTGAATGAATAACGCTGCCGGAATTCCAAGTTCATGGAATGGCTGGTGGTCACTGCGTCCTAACTTACCATATGGAATCGCTACAGAGGCAGCTGTTCTAGCACCCGCAGCCGCACCAAGATCGGTTACTAAATTTTTCTGCCCATCAATTGTATACATGATTAATCCGCCTGCGGGGTTATTGCCGCCCGCATCTTTGCTTCCCACCATGTCCATTTGGAAATGTGCAACGATTCGATCAGCTTCTTCCTTACTTAATGTGCTTGCATAATGATAGGATCCCAACAGTCCTTTTTCCTCTGAACCAAAGGTAACAAAGCGAAGCTCCGTATCAATTGGCATATTTGCCATTACTCTAGCAAGCTCAAGAACTGTTGAAACACCAGATGCATCATCATTTGCACCTGGTCCGCCTGGTACAGAATCATGGTGTGCTCCAACCATGACAACTTGACCAGTATCCTTGTTTTTATGTGGCTTCATCTTGGCAATGACGTTGTAGGAAGTCTTTTCAATATAACCGGAACCCGTTACTTTGACATGAGCCGTAACTGGACCATTCTTTAGCTGCTCTACTAACGCAAGGCCTTGAGCTCTCGTAATGGTAACAGCGGGTATATTTTGGCCTGGATCTGCAACTCCAACATTATTGGCCGTTCCGGTATTATTATATAAAATGACCCCGACTGCTCCCTTTTCCAATACATTTTTGACTTTTTCCACAAAAGGGTTAGTGCCGCGTTCAATAAGGGCAATTTTCCCCTTTACGGTGTCAGGCACCGTACCAGTGAGCGCAAGACCAACATTCATCACTTCTGCCGTTACTTCTGCACTATAGGATCCCGAGAAAACGTAGGGATTTAGTGATTCACCGTTAATAACGAGCGACCCAACTCGAGGGCCCTTTACTGTGTTATAAATTTTAAAAGGCTGAAGCTCCGTTTCATAGCCATACTTCTCAAACTGGCTTTTTATGTACTGAACTCCTATTAACTCTCCTTCCGTCCCTGCCTCACGCGGTTGTGCCGATAATAATGCAATCGTATCATACATGTTGTCCGCACTAATCTTCTTGATAATTTTGTTGTCAAAAGCCGTGGCAGATTGCGCGTTCGGTGCCGCAGGAGGTCCCTGTGCGTATACTCCATTAACACCTAAAACTATCCCTGCCGTTAATAATACCGCCATCGTTTTTTTCCTAGACATTTAACCACTCCTCTAGTAATGTAATCGCTTTCAATTATTAATCACTTCAGTAACTTGGTAAACTATTAAAGTGTTACAAAATAAGAGGATATTCTCCATTTCAATTACTAAGTTCCTAGAAAAGAAACCACCTTTTGTAAGCACATGCTGATAAATGGTGAAAAATGAAATAAAAACAGGAGGAAATACCCGCTACTTATGCCTGAATAGGCCCGCTTCACCTTCTTTGTGACCGAGATCGACCTATCCTCTTATTTTCAGTCACTTTAAAGACCTGCAAACAACCCATTTTAGTGGCAGACAACCCTTTGAGGCATAGGATATAAGCAGGGGTGCACCTACTGGAAAAGAACCATGAAGAAAAAAATGACAAGCATCTTATTCGTGAGATTCAGCGCGATATTAATACCCTGACCGCTGCTTTGTTACTTACTGGACAAATTACGATCAAAGGAACGTTCGTAACAACAAAATCCTTTCGGTTATCTTTAGGGGGACCACTCACTGGAACACAAAGATTAGAAGGAATAAATGGAAACAAAACAGCAACGATATTACTGGACCTAATTGATATCATTCTTGCTATTTTACTCATTAAAGGAGCCATTGTGGTAGAAGGAATTTTTATCGGTTCTAGAGAGTTCACACTTAATGTGAGTGGTCCAATCTTTGGAGTGCCCTTCCCGGAGCCTTCTCTTCCTTCTTTAATAGAGGATTATCACCGATATAAAAAAGTGACAAAACGATTTAATATCCATCAAGAGCCAATCGAAAAATTTAAAAAGGAATGATACGTATGTCATTAACTGATTTTCCTACCATTTCTCCATCAACAGGTGGAGTATTTCTGATTGCGCTCCCAATCATTCTATTTATCTTTTTCTTTACTCAGCCAAAAGAAAGTGATATGGGAAAAGACGCCAATTAATGAGGTATATGCTAATGATAATGAACAAGAGGCTGTCCCAGAAAGTTGTTGTAAAATAACTTTCCGAGACAGCCTTTTCCCACATGCGAAGAAATGGAAAACTATTGGTTTTAGCGTATTGGGAATTGTCGTTCTTGCCGTCGCTGTTCTTGGCTATGAGTACATTTAAAGAAGCTCGCCGATTGTGGATGAATTCTATTTTCGACAAATTTCGTATGGAACAAAGGATCAGTCAAATGATATAATTCAAATTATCCAATAATAGGGGAGCAATTCCATGAATTATAAAGAACTTCATTTAATAGACCATATGGATGAATTACGTAAGAGGTTGATCATTTCAGCCGTGGCTTTTATCCTATTTCTTGTTCTTGGGCTCATCTTTGCCAAAAACATTTATAATTTTTTTATGGGTAACCTTGGCTACAAGCTAATGGTGTTAGGACCAAGTGACATCATCTGGATTTTTTTTCACTTGGCCACTGTCATTGCAGTTGCCGGAACAATCCCCGTACTAGCATGGCAAATATGGTTATTTGTAAAGCCAGCCTTGAAACCGTTTGAAAGAAAGGCTGCATTGACATATATACCCGCCTTATTTTTACTTTTTATCGTAGGGCTTATGTTTGGATACTTTTTTATCTTTCCCAACATCATGACCTTCCTTCTAAAAATGGGAGACGGTCTTATGATTCCCTCATTTACTGCAGAAAAATATGTTGGTTTCTTAATTGATATGACTTTACCCTTCGGTATCGCTTTTGAAATGCCATTAATTTTAATGTTTTTAACAACCCTGGGCATCTTAAATCCCTATAAAATTGTTAAGCTACGAAAGTATGCCTATTTTATTCTAGTTATTATTGCATCGATGATTTCTCCTCCAGAAATCATGTCTCATCTATCAGTAGCGGTTCCATTGATCCTTTTATTTGAAATAAGTATTTTCTTATCTAAAATTGTCTATAAAAAGAAGCAAAAACGTATGGCTTTGTTAAACACAGAAGACCTTGAGTAAATGATAGAGGCCAGATTCGACAATGAATCTGGTCTCTTTTAATTATTTACCTTTTTTACCCCGAAACCCCAAACAAAAAATGTTTCATCTTCCTTTTTTCGGGGTAATTAGGGATAAGTCGACAAGCTGTCGATCAACAAAAATCGATTCAAGGAGATGAGAATAACAATGCAAACGAAAGCTCTCGTTTTTGAAAGGAGACCATTTTCTAAGGTACACTCAATTTTGACAAGTCAAGGATTTACATTGATTGGAATAGACCAATCTGTAAAGTACAGAGTACCATTGCGAGATACTTCCACTGAATCAACCTATTGGTTAGAGATTCCTGTTGATCAAAACGCTGGCGAGCCAAACCAGGCCAAGCTCGGAAAACCATCTTTGTATGGGGAAAAAAGAATTCCACGACCTGTCAGAGAAGCAGCCGAAAGTAAACTTTATGAAATTGCAGATTATTTGAGAAATATTATAGTAAAAAAGGTTGTCCATCTCCCTAACCATAAACAATTAAACAATTCAATGGTGCCGAATGTGGATGAGATGATGCGGCTTGGGAAGGAAATGGAGTCAATGCAAACAAACGCTGAACTAGAAGCAAGTGGGTGGATTCCTGACCCTATCCAATATGAACCGAAGAGTTAACAGTTGTAACCGATAATAACAATTTTTATAATAGACACTAATAAAAAGCCAATCTCTTAAGGGAAAGGAGAAAGTATTAATGAAGAAAAGTCATGAAGCACATTCTCCCAAGCCAAAGGAAAGGCAATACAGCAAAATTCAGCTATATCAACAGACAAAATGCAAACAATTAGCTACCAAGCTGCTTTTGTCCTACAAGCATTTAGTAGGTTCAACTGCACGCAAACTATCACGAGATCGCCCCGATTTATATGATGACTTATTTCAGGTTGGACAAATATCACTCTTGCGGTCGCTTGAAAGGTATGATCAAAAACAGGGCTCCCCCTTTGAAGCGTACGCAAGGAAAAGCATAAAAGGATCGATGATGAATTATCTGCGGGATAAAGCCTGGATCAAGCCAATGCCCCGCTGGATGAAAGAAAACTGGGTGACAGTTCAGCAGGCCATCGATGAATTAACCGTGAAAAAAGAGAGATCACCTAGCATTTCAGAGATTGCTGATTACTCCAACCTATCAATGGACGTTACGGAGAAAGTCCTTGCTGGACAAGCCAACGCTCATGTCGCATCGCTTGATGCCCCGCTTAATAATGAACATGAAGTGATTACTCTTTCAGAAATGATTGGGGCCGAGGCCAGGGAATATCAGGCAGTTGAAACCTTTATGGATCTAAGCCTAGCTTGGTCGCAGCTTAGCAAAAAGGAACAGCAGATCCTGCATCTGAGTTTAATCGAAATGGAGTCGCAGCGAACCATCGCCAATCAGCTAGGTGTGTCACAGATGACCGTCAGCCGCATCCTGAAACAAGCTTTAGTAAAGTTGAAACAAGGGCTAGCTTATCCCATCTCCACAATAAATGCGTAAACTTCAAAACCGGCAGGCCGATCAGGCCCTTGCCGGTTTTTACATGGTTGTTTTTCTTACTCATTTTGTAATGATTCCTCTTTCATCCAACGATTGTTTAGAAATCACTTCAGCCGGCTTCCATTTCTCGATTTTCTCCCTTTCATTGCTTAAAAAGAATGTCGATTGCTTTTTCCTTTTTAAAAATAACTAGATGGTGCCTTGTAACCGATTTAAAATATTATTTTTCTCGCGCCTGTCCTTTTTGCCCATTTTTTAATAAATAAAGGGTGAAAGGAGGTGAGCGACAATGGCACAAGCGTTATTAGAAGGTACGAAGCTTCGATTGGTGTTTGAAGCGGGCATGGATAATGAAGGTAATCCGATCCTAAAGGCCAAGACGTTTAGCAATGTTAAAAAGGATGTATCTGTTGACCAGTTGTATCAAGCAGCACATGCAATTTCCGTGTTATGCAATGATATGCTGTACAAAGTTGAGCGCAATGACAGCTCAGAAATTATAGCCTAATAGTCAAGTGTAATATGGAAGCGATAGGAGGTGAGAAAAATGGCAAAAACATTAGAGTTGCAGTTTAGCACGGAGTTTGGCAAGACTGCTCGATTGTCGCTGGACAATCCAAAAGAGCCAATTGACGAGGAAGTCGTCAAACTTGCGATGGAACAAATTATTGCAACAGATGTTTTCACAACCGCTAGTGGCAAGTTTGTCGCTGCAAAAGGGGTAAAAGTCATCGAGCGCAATGTAACCGATTATGAACTTGTTTAATAACAGAGAGACCGGATTCATATGCTGAAGCCGGCCTCTTTTGTATGGAAAAGGAACGGATCGTTGCAATAATGTATCAGTTAATCTTGTCTGAGTAAAAAAGAATTTTAAAAAGAAGGGAGTGCATACTCATGGATCAATTCATTCCAATCATCAGTGAAGTAGGATTCCCCATCGTTGTGACCCTTTATTTGCTTTACCGGATTGAGTCTAAGCTTGATATGGTGGTCCAATCGATTCAGAATCTTCCTGAACGGATGAAGGAAAGAACGTAGCAAGTGGCATTGCCCCACCCCGATGAACCAGAAGTGCATGCAAAGAAAAAGACTAGTGAAGACGTTCAAGCTGTAACGGACCCGGTGGAAAAATAAAAGAGTTTCGATGGATAAATCCACCTTTATCCTCTCAAAGGGATCTGCATAGTACCACTTGAATAACGAAACAATGGCTCTTCTCACGCGAGAAGGGCCTTGGGTGAAATTTACTTAAGTACTTAAAAGGATGAGAGAAAATGATTTAAAGGAAGGTTTGTTACAGTCCTTTTGATATTAGGAAATCGTGACTAAGCAAGGGCTGAGCTAATCCAAACACAGCCCTAGTTACTAGAACACCTCCCTACTCACATCGTTCCATTTGGAATCGTAGCATCTTTCAGTTGAGTTTCTAGTTCATCTTGACAAATGTCCTTCTCCTCCTCAGACCATCCAAGAACATCTGCCATTAACTCGATGACAGCCTGTTTCCACTCATGAACCCACTGAATATCAAAAAATAATGCCCCGGTTCGGCGGATAAAAAAGTCCACTGGTTTGACTGTCATTTCTTCCTCTAAAGCATAAATAATTTGAACATACACCTCTAAGGGCAAACCGTATTTGTTATTTGGGTCATAGGTTTTTGCTATCTCAAAAATAACATCAATATTGGAACCGTAGCGATGAACTAATTTTTGGTACTCGTCTTTTGCGAATCCACATAACTCACCATCTTTTTCCTTAGCCTCAATGAAGGAAACAAAGTTGCTATAGCCGCCAAAATGTCCACCTGAAATAGGTAAATGCTTAGTTTGGCAAGCTTTAAACTGATGCCCTACTTCACTCTGTAATGGCTTAACGATTAAGTCTACCACGGTTTCCGCCATTTTTCTGTACCCAGTCAACTTCCCACCGGCAACCGTAACTAATCCTGAATCAGATACCCAAATTTCATCTTTTCGGGAAATTTCAGAAGGATCCTTTCCATCTTCATAAATCAGCGGTCTTACCCCTGCCCAACTTGATTCAATATCATCCTCCTTAATCTCTACCTTTGGAAACATATAATTAATCGCTTTAATAATATAAGCACGGTCTTTCACGGTCACTTTTGGGTGAATCGGATCATTATCATAAAAGGTGTCTGTTGTGCCCACATACGTTTTCCCGTCTCTTGGAATGGCAAATACCATGCGACCATCTGGTGTATCAAAGTACACCGCCTGTTTAAGAGGAAATCTTGTTTGATCAATAACCAAATGAACCCCTTTGGTGAGCCGCATTTTTTTTCCAGTCAACGAATGGTCTTTCTCTCGCAGTGCATCTACCCAAGGACCAGTCGCATTAATGATTTTTTTGGCGTAAATCGTGTGAATAGTCCCATTTAATAAGTTTTCCACTTTAGCACCGATCACTTTTCCTGCTTGATAAAGCAGTTCGATGACCTTCGTATAGTTGACTGCTTTGACACCTTTCGCAACAGCTTCCTTTATGACTTCGATGGTCAAACGTGCATCATCGGTGCGATATTCCACATAATAGCCGCCGCCTTTTAATCCATCTCTTTTAACAAGCGGCTCTTTCTGAATGGTATCATCCGGAGACAGCATCGTTCTTCTTTCCCCTTTTTTAACACCAGCTAAAAAGTCATAGAGACGTAGTCCAATTGATGTAGTAAACATTCCAAACGTCCCACCCTTATGCATGGGCAGAAGCATCCATTCTGGTGTTGTGACATGCGGGCCATTTTCATAAACAATCGCCCGTTCCTTTCCTATTTCCGCCACCATTTTTACTTCGTATTGTTTTAAATAGCGCAGTCCACCGTGAACAAGCTTCGTCGACCTGCTCGATGTCCCACCAGCAAAATCCTGCATTTCTACTAATACCGTTTTCAATCCTCTTGTTGCAGCGTCTAATGCGACTCCACAGCCTGTTATTCCTCCACCGATGACAAGCACATCAAATTCCTCTGCAGCCATTTCCTTTAAAATGGTACTCCTATTTAAACCTGAAAATTTTAACATTTTCACTATGATTACCTCCTATGGGGACGAAAACCTATCCTGAGTATCAACTCCCTACCTAATCGTAGAAAATGTTTATTATTAACTGATACAAGATAAGCTGATTCATTTTTGCGGAGCTCCTTCCCTTTTCCTTAAAAGAGACCATAGCAACACAATGGTTCAATTTCCACTGATTTCTATAGTCTCTCTGGTTTCTCCTGCCAAGATATTAACTTAAGTGAATGACACATAGATTGCTATTATTTAAAAGCCCTAGCAGCGATTACGGCTTTTTTCCAACCTGTATAAAGATTTTCTCTTACCTCTTCATCCATATCAGGTGTAAACGCTTGATCCATATTCCATTGAGCTGCAATTTCCGCTTGACTATCCCAATAACCAACTGCTAAACCCGCTAAATATGCAGCACCTAATGCTGTCGTTTCTCTAATTTCTGGACGTTCGACTGGTACATTTAACACATCACTTTGGAATTGCATTAAAAAGTTATTGGCAACAGCTCCACCATCCACACGCAATGCTTTAAGCGAGATACCTGAATCCGCCTCCATAGAAGTCAATACATCCTTAGTTTGGTAGGCAAGGGATTCTAATGTGGCACGGACAAAATGTTCTTTCGTTGTACCACGTGTTAACCCAAAAACAGCTCCTCGTACATCACTATCCCAATAAGGTGTTCCTAGACCAACAAATGCTGGAACGACATAAACACCCTCGGTTGATGCTACACTAACAGCATATTTCTCGCTCTCTGCAGCATTCCTAAACATACGCAGTCCATCGCGAAGCCATTGGATGGCAGACCCGGCGACAAAAATACTTCCTTCTAATGCATATTCTACTTTTCCGTTAATCCCCCAAGCAATCGTCGTTAATAAACCATGCTCAGATTTCACTGCTTGTTCACCGGTATTCATCAACATAAAGCAACCGGTTCCATACGTATTTTTCGCCATTCCTTTTTCATAGCATGCTTGGCCGAATAATGCTGCTTGTTGGTCACCGGCTACCCCGGCAATTGGCACATTGCAGCCAAAGAAATGATAATCCACCGTTTCACTGTATATCTCTGAGGATGGGCGGACTTCTGGAAGCATGGAAGCAGGAACAGAAAGAATATCTAATAATTCTTCATCCCATTTAAGGTCATGAATATTGTACATCAATGTTCTCGATGCATTGGAGTAGTCTGTTACATGGGCTCTTCCACCAGAGAGTTTCCAAATTAGCCATGTATCAATTGTTCCAAAAAGCAATTCTCCACGCTCTGCTTTTTCTCTTGCACCTTCAACGTTATCTAATATCCACTTCACTTTTGTACCTGAGAAATAGGCATCAATTAATAATCCCGTTTTATCTCTAAATAATGGATCATAGCCCTTTGATTTTAATTCTTCACAAATCTCTGCCGTTTGGCGAGATTGCCAAACAATCGCATGATAAATCGGTTGCCCTGTTTCTTTATCCCAAACTACAGTTGTTTCCCGTTGGTTTGTCATACCAATTCCCGCAACTTGTTCTGGCTTTACGTTAGCCTCAGTTAAACAAGAAGCCATTACTGATAAAATGGAACCCCAAATTTCATTTGCATTGTGCTCAACCCATCCTGGCTTTGGAAAAAATTGTTGAAACTCCTGTTGAGCTACATGGACAATTTCTCCTTTTTTATTAAAAAGTATGGCGCGTGAACTTGTTGTACCTTGGTCTAATGATAAAATAAATTTTTCCATCCTAGATCGCTCCCTTTTATATAGATTATGCACTAATCTTTTCCATAGCTGCAACGAAAAAAACCATACAAACAAACAGGAATCGTCATCACCGTTCCCACCTGTTTTTATGGCTATTTCTTCTTACATATAGGGCTGATTAAAGTTGACTTCAGTTCGCTTTATTACTGGATTTTATTTCGATTACTGGCTACCCACACCAACAGCGTTCTTTCCTGTTGATTTAACTTTATACATCGCTGTATCAGCACTCTTTAATAAGGATGAAGGGGTATCGCCCTGTTTAGATACTGCAATACCAATACTCGCCGAAATCATCAAATCCTTAACCTTTAGCTGTAACAGTCTTAAAATATCCTTCGCTATTTCGCTCGATTTTTCTTGGTTAGCCCCAATTAACATGACAATAAACTCATCACCACCAAGCCGGCTGACAAACGTAAAATCATTCGAGAACCCTTTTAATCGTTGCGCTACTTCTTTTAATATGTTGTCTCCCACTACATGACCATATGTATCATTCACCTGTTTAAATCCGTCCAAATCAATGAACATAAGGGAAACGGATTGGTCGTCAAGCAAGGATTCGGATAGTTTTTCCATAAAGTAATGTCTATTTGGAAGGCTTGTTAGAGAATCATACAAGGCCAATTGTTTTAATTTTTGATTTAAAATTTGTAATTGTATCTGTTTGTCTTTTAGTTTTTCCGATAATAATCCAACGCCAATCGAACATAGAAAAGTAACGATGGCAACCCCCATATGAAGGGCCAATTCTTGGTTGACTAATTCTGCCATTCGAATGTATTTTTCATAAAAAAACCAAAACATGTGATAGATATTAACGGTCACTGCAGCAAAGAGTCCACCAGCAAATCCTAAATAATAGGAAAAAATAAAGCATGGAAATAGCAACAAAAACCAAACCATATCATCAATATAAAACATATCCAATCGAGCCAAAAAACCCGGGCTGATTGTTAATACAATGCACAGCCCTATGATAAACTTTGGTATTCTCCCAAAGGATTTCATATATAAACTTAACATCATGGATTCCTTTCCCCCTTGATCAAACCTCTTTATCCCCTATCCACCAAATGAAACTCACCTTTTTTATCTAAAAATATATTTATATCTTTAGCTGTCATGGGTTTAGCATAATAAAAGCCTTGAATTTCATCGCAACGCATTTCACTTAAGATGTTCAACTGTTGTTCATCTTCTACACCTTCTGCGACAACTCTCATGCCGAGGGAATGAGTTAAGGAAATGATGGAATCGATTATGGCTACATCTTGTTTATTTTCAAAAATACCACTTATAAAAGAACGGTCAATCTTTAAGAAATCGATTGGCAGCAATTTTAAATAGCTCAATGACGAATATCCTGTACCAAAGTCATCCAAAGATATACTTACCCCTAATTGCTTCAATTGCTGTAATTTTCCAATCGCATCGTCGATATCATATAAGGCGATTCTTTCCGTTATTTCAAGATTTAAATACTCGGGAGACAAATCGGCCTCATTTAATACATGTTTAATCATTTTTACAAAATCATCCTGTAAAAACTGTTTGCTAGATATATTCACACAGACATGGATCTTTGGATAACCGTTCCTATCCCATTCCCTGTTTTGTTTGCAAGCCGTTTCTAAGACCCATTTCCCAATGGAAATAATGATCCCAGTTTCTTCAGCAATCGGGATAAATTCAGCCGGAGATACTTCTCCAAGAATTGGATCATTCCATCTTATTAATGCTTCCATCCCAGAAATGCTATTTGTAAAAAGATCTAATTTTGGTTGATAAACGACTTCAAGATTCTTTTCCTCCATTGCCTTTCGTAAACGTTGTTCAAGTTGAAGCCTCCGATTGGCTTGTTTTCCAAATTGGGAAGAATAAAGTTGATATTGATGTCCCCCAAATTCTTTAGCAAAATGCAAAGCGGAACTTGCCTTCTGTACCACTTCCTCCAAAGAGTCATCCCTTTCAAATTTGGCAATCCCAATACTTGCAGCAATTCGGATTTCCTGATTGACAAGACAAAAAGGTTCCGAGATGACTTCCAATAAATTACGAGCAAAATCCTGTGCCTGCATCTCATTCGAATCTAGCAAATAAATAATAAATTCGTCTCCTTCAGCTCGAATTGCCTTTCCATTAGGCCTTAGCTTTATAGATTCTATTATTCTTTTTGAAACCATTTTAACCAGTTGATCACCAACTTGATGGCCAAAGGAATCATTAATTAATTTAAACCGATCCAAATTTAGGCACATGATGCAAACGGGAATTCCTAAACTTTTAGATAGATTAAAGTCTTTTGTAATTTCCTTATTTATGTAATGTTTATTAGGAAGTCCTGTTAAAGAATCGTGATAAGCCAAGTATTCAAGCTCATCCTTTGTCTTCTTTTTCTCTGTTACATCTAAAGCAATTCCAATGATGGCTAAAGATCCATTGATAGAGCTTAAAGTAGCTTGAATTTCAAGGTACTTAGTTGCTTCACCTTGATCTGTTATTTGGATTTCATCGATAAAAAACGATTCTTGTCCCACTATTAATTTTTGAAAATGGTTAACGATACGGTTCCGATCGGCCACTTTCATATAGTTCAGTAAACTTGTTCCAAGTAATTCTTTTTCTGTTAAACCAAGAAATTCGGTAATCCATTGATTAACATAAACAAGTTTGTGATTTTGAATCATAAACACGCCAACTAATGCTTTCTCGACCAGACTTTTATATCTTTCTTCTGATTCTTTTAAATGGAATTCTAGTTCCTTTTGTCTTGTAATATCAACGTTTGTCCCGTCATATCTTTCATGCTCCCCGCTCTCATTAAAAACAGGCAACCCCTGGTCAAGTATCCAACGGACCTCTCCATTGGGCCGTAAAATGCGGTACTCATATTGATAGCCCTCTGAGTTTTCCCATTTATTATCAATTTCATCAGCAATAGACAAATCATCAGGGTGGATTGACTTTCTCCAAAATTGATTGTTTCGTAATTCCTTTTCACGGGACAATCCATAAATTTTCTCGATTCCTTTGGATAGGAGTAAACTCTTCCTTTTAGTTATCGACCAAACTCCGATATCAAGATTATGAAAAATACTTTCCAGTAAATTGTTTGTATGATTTAATTCCTTTTGTTTTTGCCGATTCCTTTTAACAAGAATCCCGATAATAATAGATACAAGTAAATTGATGGTTATCATTTCAAAGAGGAGGATCATTTCATGTTTCGTGATTCCATTTTCTTGGAAGGATTCGTCGGATAGGAAGAATAATGAAGATGCGACAATGGCCAATCCTCCATATTCAATTCCTTTGTTATAAACAATCAATAAAGTGGGGATAAGATAATAAAACCAAAGAACATTATGAAAATACTGATCGTCTAGATCAAAGTAATTAAATAAGGGCGGGAACAAATAGAGTCCGATTAATACGATCCATGTTTTTAATGAAATTCCCCCATACACCTTTGATGGAAACTTTATCAATTTATTCACCCACCCTTGAATCATTTAATAAATGGCGATTACTACCTTTTTAATTTTAGCATATTTTGTCGAATATTGGAGCATAAACAAATAAATGAAATATACTCCAATTTTATCCAATTGTTTTTTCTGCTTTTATTTAAAAAGTCTTGTTAAACATAGATGATGATTTTTTAAAACGAAAAGTAGCTCAAAGATAATTTGCCAAGGTAGGAATTAGAACGTCTATCGAATTCCTTCTATTAACAGATCCATTCAATTAAAAAACTCCTATGTAGAAGACTTGTTTGTTTAAGAGACCAAAACAAGGTCAACAACTTCTACAATAGGAGCTTTTTTATTTCGAATAGATTTTTTCCTAGAAAGTTACTATATGAAAATTTTTAAAATATACTTAAGTCCCAGCTATTTGCCAGCTGTTTTAATAACATAGCACCAGCTACACTTGTCCCAAACTCATCGATGGCTGGTCCATAAATGCCTATCCCGCATCCATTGATAAACGGCAATTCTTCCATTCTTACACGCGGTGGAACTGTTGCCATAATTCCCCCAGAAACTCCACTCTTTGCTGGCAGACCAATAAAAGCAGCAAATTTACCTGAAGCATTATACACTCCACAAGTCAGCATTAAACTTTTGGCTAACCTGGCTATCTTTTTGGGGAGAATTTGTTCCTTACGGATCGGATGATATCCATCATGGGCTAGAATCAATCCTATTAAAGCGATGTCTTCTGTATTTACTTCTAAGGAACATTGTTTTAAATAAACCTCTAATGCTTGTTCAACCTCTATTTCTAAATAACCCGTCTCTTTTAAATAGTAGGCCAATGCTCTATTTCGATATGCTGTTTGCCATTCCGATTGGAAAACTTCTTCATTAAATGTGGGACGTTTCCCTACCATTTTCTCCATTAATTCACATAAAGACTCTAATTTTTCTTTTGTTGATACACCCGGAAGGAGAGAAGAAACTGTTATAGCCCCAGCATTGATCATGGGATTAAAAGGTTTTCCCGGCTTATGCATTTCTAAGCGAACAATCGAGTTAAAGGGATCACCAGTTGGTTCTAAATCCACCCTGTCTAACACATAGGAAATATCATGATGCAAGCATACAGCTATAAAGCTAATAACTTTGGAAATGCTTTGCAAAGTAAAAACGACATCCCAATTACCAGATTTCATCATTGTCCCATCTGGTCCTATTATGCAGATGCCCAAATGCGATGGGTCCGCCTTTTCCAAAACAGGAATATAAGATGCACATCTTCCTTCAGAAGTAAATGAACGATAATGTGTTACCCATTCATCCAAAACATTCATATATGGGTCCTCTTTTTGTCGGTGTTCTTTGTCCTCTATTCTGGTCACTTCCATATTTTTCAACTCCTTACTCTCAAGGTTTACTGCTATGTTTACTTCTCTATCTCCATTTACTTCAAAGGAATATTTTACAAAGAATTAGTAAAAGCCTATCCAACTTACATTTTATATTAATTTTAAATTTAGACCATAGAACAGAAAAAATACTACAAAAAATAATGAAAAATATTAAACGAACTATATATTCAACCATTTTTTATCAACTCGTTAATTCATTATTTTCAAGCCTACAGTGTAGAAAATCACAACATTTAACCATTCATTTTGTCATAATAAATATAGGAACCTATACATAGGGGAAACTAGCTCTTAGATTATCACATTTGATGATATGAAAAAGTTTATAGGGAAACAATAGGGGGAAATAGTCCACTTGAATGATTCCGAAAACATAAAGCTTACAATCTACGGCAAAGTCTAGGTAGTGACAGCAACTTGATATAACAGTATAATAGTCGTGGCACTAAATTAAGGGCAAAGTCACTGAAAAGTGATGACGCAAAGCTATAGGGGCTTCTGTTATTGTGACAAAGCCAGCCAGCTACCATCAATAGGAAAAGGGGAATAATTGATGTCAAAAAAAGATTGGCTTACGCCGGAAGAAGTTATGATTCGAAAAAAGAGGAAAAAAGGAATTCTATATGGCTCTATAATGATCGGCACTATAATCCTTAGTACCTTCGTGACATTTCTAGCTAACAAAATATAAAAGTTTATGACGCTGATTGAATTACTCAATCAGCGTTTTTTACTTTTGGTGCGAAGAATACATAAAAATGCTTAAATGCTCCTTCAATTTATCTTAACATGATGGCTTTCGGGTCTGGTTCTTGCATTAAAGATACTTTTTTAAAACCCTGTACGTGCTACTTTAAATTAGATCGCTTGAATCTCTTTACCATCATTCTCTTTTTTAAAGGTGAACTTCCATTTGACAAGACTAGCAACAAAATAAAAAATAGATAGAATTAAAACATAGGTCCAGATTTGAGAGACAATGGGTGTATTCCAGATACCTAAAAAGTAAAGCAACGATGGAATAGTTAGCGTTACCCATGACAGTACAAATGCAACGATACCAATGTATTCATCAATTTTCTTTTTAAGCGTATTGGATAAAAAGAAAAGAAACCATAAAAATGCCCACATTCCCCATGTTAATGCACTGACCACATCATGAAAGTGGATAATAGATGTAATGGTATAAACAACAGCAATAATAGCAACCCATAGGCAAAACCAACCGAGACCATTGCCCTCAAGCCCCTTCAATACGGTTACCCCCACATATAAATAGGTTAAGCCAAATAAAAAAATCGACGCTATATTATAAAGATCCCAATTATTTGGATTCGAAACCATGAGTAAATAAAATGGAATAATGATTTGAATGGCTCCTACGAAAATATTAAAAATCCCAACACTCTTTGCTTCAGCCTTCCCTAATGACATTAGGCTGTTTAGAAATAAAACGGCACCTGAAAGAAATAAACCAACAAAACTCATATCAATCGTTGTGAAAAGCCCTTTTCACAACATTCCCCTCCTTTTAAAAAAGAAAAAGCAGTTTCTCTTCTCTATTAAGAAGAGAAATTGCCTTTTCAACCAATATTAATAAACCCATACGTACAATCAATCACATTTGCCAAGTTGCTCTTTAAGGGCATTAAATACTTTCTTATCATGTAACAGAAAGCGAACGTCTTCATACTTACATTTAATATTTCCAAAATAACTATAGCATACGTTGTGAACAAATGTTAAGCTTCCTTTGAAAAAATGTAAACTTAATTTTTACCACTTTCCCCATAATCGCCCTTTGCTGAGTGGCGTCTGCTCCCGACCTACAGTTCGTTTTTCCTTCACTCAAATCTAAAACTGACTATCATGGAATTCAAAAAAACCGGGCAATAAACCGCCCGGTCCTCTTTTGTTTAGCGAATGTCCGATTACATATATATGGACATCATTACATTATCTTCGTAATTCCAATAACGTTAGAAACAAGCTTAAGCCGTAACTGCAGAAAAACTTCTTGCTACATCTGCAACTTTTGCTAATCCTTCAGCAATGATAGTTTGCGCTTTGTCTGGAGCTGCGTTATGACCTTCGATAATGACTTCATCAACGATTTCCATACCGAATACGCCGCCAAAAACATTTTTCATATAAGTTGCAGCCATTTCCATTGGTGCAGTCTCTGGAGTTGAGTAAATGCCGCCACGTGCACTTAGAATAACAGCTTTTTTGTCAGTCATTAAGCTGACTAATTGGCCATTTTCGTTATATTTGAATGCGAAACCAGCTGCATATACATAGTCGATAAATGTTTGTAATTTAGCAGGGATCGTTAAGTTCCATAGTGGGAATGCAAATACAACTACGTCTGCTGCTGATAATGCATCCATTGCTTTTTGTTTTGCAGCTAAAATACGTTGTTCAACGTCAGTCATCGCTTCGCCGGATTGCATTTTACCAAAAGCGTTGAATAAATCTTGACCAAAGTAAGGCATATCTTCTGCAAATACATCGTAAGTTGTTACATTTACACCTTCTAAGTTCTCCATGAAAGTTTCATACATTTTACTTGATACAGCTTCTGAAGCTGGACGGTTATTTGCTTTTACGACTAATATGTTCATTATTTTATAAGTCTCCTTTAATTATCTTAGTTGCAAGTATCTCAGATTCATAATATATGAAACTCGAATAAACGTCAACCAAAATACACTTTATAAAAATTGGAAAGGATGGAGCTTCTACCCTGGCACAGCAGTCCTCTTTTCTCGTATTTCCTAGTGAACCTAGATGATAGCTATTTCAAGGAGACAGTTTTTGAAATCTAGGAAGACGTTAATCCTCCAAAAAAATATATTACGTCCATGTCCTTTTTGCCCGTTATTTAATAAATAAAAGGTGAAAGGAGGTGAGCAACAATGGCACAAGCGTTATTAGAAGGGACGAAACTTCGTTTGGTGTTTCAAACAGGAATGGATGATGAAGGAAATCCAATCCTAAATGCCAAAACGCTTAGCAATGTCAAAAAGGAAGCAAGTGTAGATCAATTGTATCAAGCAGCTCATGCGATTTCTGGTTTATGCAATGGCAGGCTGAACAAAGTGGAGCGCAATGACAGCTCCGAAATATTAGCTTAAGAGTCAGGAGAATTACTGAAGCGATAGGAGGTGAAAAGCATGGCAAAAACATTGGAATTGCAATTTGGCACGGAGTTTGGAAAGACAGGACGTATTTCGGTGGACAATCCGAAAGAGCCAATTGATGAGGAAGCCGTGAAACAAGCAATGGAACAGATTATTACTGCAGAAGTTTTCACAACGGCGAGCGGCAAGTTTGTCGCTGCAAAAGGAGCAAGAGTCATTGACCGCAATGTGACCGAATATGAACTCGTTTAATAAGGATGGGGCCGGCTTCATAATGAAGTTGGCCCCTTTTATCATGGTAAGATTCGCTTATTTTTTGATACAAAGTTGGTATTGGTTATACCAATTGATAAAGTTGTCAACAACTGTATCGATAAATTTTATCGTCGGTTCATGGGTAAGGTTCCCAGTTTCATCGATTTTTTCATGAACGGCTCCTACATATACTTCATTTCCTGGTAAAAGCGGAGAACCGATCCCTGGGCAAAACAAAATATCGCGTAAATGCTGCTGGGCACGGACTGTTCCTAATACTCCCATCGTAGCACCCATGATCCATGATGGTTTACCAATCATGATTTTATCGACACGTGATAACCAATCCATTGCATTCTTTAATACTCCTGGGATCGAATAATTATACTCTGGGGTCACCCAAAGAACAGCGTCGGCATTCGCCACTTTGTTTTTAAATTCAGTCACCACTTGAGGTGGATTTAATTCAGTATCCTGATCATAATGAGGAAGGTCGCGAATACTTAATATTTCAATATCCATATGTTCTTTATATTTTTTCTGAACATACTTTGCAAGTTTAAGGTTATAGGATTCCTTACGTATACTTCCAACTATAGCAACAACTTTCATATACAATGCCTCCAAGGATGAATAAATTTGGTTGATATATCACTATTGTGTATGTTCAGGCTATAAAATATTTACATTTTCTCGAACCTTCATAAGGAGTCTACGAAGTTCACTATTTCCTTTTTAGTTTCCCCCATTCTACACCGTTGTACTTGTTCTTTTTTTGCCATTTTTGGTCCTCTTTTCTCTAACAGGCAGGAATGTTTCAGAGGACTTTGGAAAAAACTAGGAAGGTCAAGGTGTTAGACTTCCCGCAGCGATAAACAGGTTACCAATACGGACCAGAAATGAAGATGATGATTTATGAGGTGAGTAGAAGCATGCCGATGTTGGATGTGTACGGTATCAGCCTATATTATACCGTTAAGGGGGAAGGGGTTCCGATCATTTTTATTCACCCGCCATTACTCACGAGCGCAAATTTTATGTACCAGCTTGAAGAATTATCGCAAACATGTAAAGTGATTACCTTTGATATGAGAGGTCACGGAAGAAGTCCGTATTCAAATCAAGCGGTCACTTATCCGCTAATTGTTGAGGATATTAGACATCTGTTAGATCATCTGGGAGTTAAGAAAGCGTTCATTTGCGGATATTCAACCGGTGGTTCTATTTTATTGGAATTTTTGCTGACCTACCCAGACAGGGCATTAGGGGGTATTGTTGTTAGCGGATTGTCGGAAGTGAAGGATAAGTATCTAACGCGGAGGATTTCTTTAGCCATCAAACTAGCTAACGCGAGAACACTTTCTCTATTGGCGTTATCCGTTTCATGGAGCAATTCCAATTCACGGGAATCATTTAGAAAAATACTGAAAGAAGCACTAAAAGGAGAGGCAAGGAATATCGAGCAGTATTATCGTTATTGCCTACAATTTAATTGTACCAATCAGCTACAAAAGATTGATCACCCCATATTACTGGTCTTTGGTGCGAAAGATAAATCATTTCATTATTATGCAAACCTCCTACACGAAAAATTGCCCCGGAATGAATTAATGTTCATGAAAAATGAAAAGCATCAGATTCCTACAAAGGCAGCGGTTGAGTTAAACCGAATGATTAATCAGTTTATTCAAAAACATGACCAAGTGGGGAACTCCATTAAAACTCGATAATGTAGTTCCCTTGAAAATAAAAATTTATAGTTTGATTTCGTCATAGAACCTAAGCCTGGAGCACTAAAAAGTTGTCAAAATAGATGGTGCCTTGTACCCTCTAATCGGTTATTCCGTGACTAATGATTTCTACATGGACAGATGGAATAATTTGAATCTTTGGGTAATCCACTTCCCAATTCAATTTTTTCCATCTGTTGGGATAAAAAGCGATGATTCTTCTCCCAATTCCTAAACCGTCACAATTAGCTTCCTGAATTTTTTTTATGACCGTTTTCGCCTCTTTTGTAAGCTCTTTTGATAACATTTCATTTAACTTTGGAATCTCCTCTTTTGAAGCCAATCGATTATGAGGGTACTCAATGACATCCATTTTCAAGTTTAAATGGATATGAGCGTTTATCTCTCCAGACTTTTTTACTTCTACCTTTAGTTTTCTTTTCATTTTCTTTACATTAACTGTAATGTAATTATTCATGGAAGGTCTAGGAGAGCTAATCACTTTTTTTGTGAAGCGAGCCATTTTTCCTTTTTCATTTTCCATGAGATGATACATGATCGATTGATCCACCGTTAAATGCTTTCCAGAATATTTATTCCCGTGAAACATTGCCAACCCCTTTACTGATGCGCGCGATTTATTTTTATCCAATTTAATATAAGGAATCAAGAAATCCTGGCCTGGATCAAGCATTTTTGCAAATATTGATTCAATATTTTCATGGTTAACAATAGTTAAATCCTGTAAGCTTTGCATTGAATTTATTAAATATTTACTGATTTCTTCGCCGCCAATTAATTTTAGGTTAATTAGATCAATAGCCATTCCTTCTACTACCGCCGGACGGGCACTTAACGCGGTTTTTGGATTACGATATAAAACATCTAAAAATAAATTTATATCTTGTTTAGCAAGAGCCTCGCCAATTAACAGTACCCTTAATTTTGAAGAGTCAAATGTTCCCGATATTTTAGAATCAATTTTCATTTGAGCTTCTCTTGGAGTATTGGCGGTAGCTGAAACAATTTCAACTATTTGTTGTTGTGAACCTCCCTTTCCTCCTTGTGTGCTCCTCGGAAATGATGCAGCATATAATAGCTTTCCATCACTCCTCAGATCACTTGAACTCGCCATGGCAAGACTCGAATCTTTTAATGGGTTCTGATCCCAACAACCTGAGAGAAATAATAAGCACAACAGAACAAGAAGGTATTTTAGTCCTTTCAATAGTTTTTCACTCCAGTTTCTTTTTTTCGTGTAAGATACGAAATTAGTAGAAGAATTAAGGGGAGAAACAATACTAGGACCATTCCGGCATTGGTAACAAATTTAGTAAAGAATTTTATTGTTTCCCTGTTATCAATGAAAAGCGCGATGAGAGCAGCAACTCCTGCAACATAGGGTACGAACTTAGAATGAGAAGGCTGTCCGAATAGAGTAGCTACTCCAGTGGATGCAATATATAAATAATTTACAAATGAGGTGGTTACCATCACCATCCAAATCGATATAAACACTAAATCCGTACGTTCTACCACACCAAAGGAGAAGGATTTTATAAGATACAAAATGGGTTCCGGGATGATTTTCATTTCTTCAGGACTAAAATAGGCTAAGGAAGCAACTACCAAATAGGTATAAAAAAGAGTAACAAAAAGGTTCGCGATCGTTACGGCTTTTAACTTTCCTTTTGCCGGACCTTGGACAAACGGGCCTATAACTAAATACGCATCAAAACCAAGGATGGCTAATGTGGCTTCTTTCGATCCTTTTAAAATCGTAAACCATCCGGTTTTGGCCATGGGCAATAGATAGAGGAAGTTTGCATCCTTGAAGCTTAATGCAACTAAGACAAAGAGAACTAGTAAGAAAAAGGAAACAAAAACACTAAAACGTGCAATAATACGTAAATTTTGTTTACCTAAGTAAACTCCTGTAAAAACCAAAAGCAGGATGACAACGAAAATTGGCGTATTTTCCAGAACCCATATTTTCAAAAGGTGCCCATAAAAAATAAGTACTGCACTTGAAAAAAGTGTAAACTGAAAGGCATATAAAAACACCATTACTTTACCCAGAATTTTCCCTATTAATTTTGGCAGGATTTCATAAATAGTTAATGTAGGAAATCTACTATTTAATAACCAAAATATCACTAAAAAGATCTGAACAAAAATACCAGCAATAAGGATAGAAATCCATGCATCCTGTTTGGAAACCTTAAAGAGCGTATAGGGTAAAGATAATAATGCGATACCAATTTGTGTTTGTATGATATAAAATACCAGTTGTCCTTGTGTGATTGTATGCTCACTTTTCATCATCTTTTCCCCAGTCTCTGGAATTGGATTGTTGCTTAAGCTGTTGCGGATGAGGATCCAACGGACGATTGTTCAATTTCCAAATCGGCAATCGTAAAATAGAGTCTTTAAAATCTGTTATTCGGAGTGGAGTCAATGGCGCAAAGTAGGGTGTACCAAACGACTCTAACTTACATAAATGAATGAGAATAACCATAAAGCAAAACACAATTCCGATAAATCCCATCGTTGCAGCTGCTAACATAAATGGGAATCGTATGATACGCATCGATCCACTCATTTCAGTTGAAGGCACTACAAAGGAAGAAATGGCGGTTATTGCTACGACCACAAGCATCGTATTTGAAATCAAACCTGCACTAACTACGGCATCGCCAATGACAAGCCCACCTACGATTCCAATGGTTTGTCCAATTGTGGTTGGCAATCTGATTCCGGCTTCTTGAATTAACTCTATGGTAATCAACATAATCAAGGCTTCAAGAAGTGGGGGAAAAGGAATGTTTTCAACCGAACTTTTAACTGGCAATATTAATTGGTCTGGCAAAACTTCATAGTGAAAAGCGATGATCGCAATATATAAAGATGGTAATCCTACGGCAAGAGAAAAACTTAGTAATCGAACGATTCGGAAAAAAGTGCCTAAGAAAAAGCGTGAATTATAATCATCGGGAGATTGATAAAATGAAAAAAAAGTAACAGGCAAAATCAATGCTGTAGGGGTGTTGTCCACCAATAGAACAACCCTGCCTTCAAGCAAATTAGCCATGGTCCGGTCAGGCCTTTCGGTATTAAGCATTTGAGGGAAAGGTGAAAATGAAGAATCCTCAATAAGTTCCTCAAGATAGCTACTAGGCATAATAAAATCTGTGGAAATAGAATCAATCCTCCGTTCAATTTCCGTTATTAAATAAGTGTTAGCCAACTGATTCATATATAGAAGTGCTACCTTCGTTTTTGTTTCTTTCCCTACGGAAAAATACTTTACTGTTAAGTTTGGATTTAAAATACGTTTTCGAATTAACTGAATATTAACCCCTAGGCTTTCAATAAATCCATCGTGTGCCCCTCTTACTACTTTCTCACTTGAAGGTTCTGTAATACTCCTATTTCCAAATTTTTGTGTATTAACGGAGAATGCGTAAGCCCTTGTACTCACAAACAACAAAGTATTCCCATTAATTAGATCGTTTACCGCTTGTGAAAGATTGGAACATGAAATCGTCTCTAAATTAATGACAGTGGCAATGTCTTCTCTGTCTTTAAAACTCTTTAGTTGAAAAAGCGGATCAATAATTTTATCTTGTATTAGTTCTTTATCAACGAGCGTTTCGATGAATACAATCGCGGTTTCAAAATCACCATTTCGTATAGTTTGGATTTTTAAATCAGCTGTATGATTAAGATGATTTTTTATATACGTCAGATTATCATTCATGTCTGAGAAAATTAATGGCCCTTCTACTTGTGTCTGATCCGTTTTTTTTAAAAGATTATTCTTTTTTTTCCTTTTTTTAAATAAAACCATTTACCAACCCTCCCAAAAAATGCATATTATTTAGGTTGTGTTAAAGTGGTTTATTTATTCAAAAAATAAGATTTTAAGTCCTTCCTCATGATCAATCTTCGATGAAGTTGGCATCAGCAAATTCAAAGTGATCTGCAGAGATGGGAGCAAAGGAAGGGCTTGGTTTCTATCACCAGCCCTTTTACATGGAGCGTGACTTATTGGATTCTACCTGCAATGTGACGGATTACGAACTTCTTTAATATGTAAGAGGCGGGCTTCACCATGAAGCCCGCCTCATTTAATAACTAGCTAGAATTTTGCTCGTCTGTACATCAAATAATTTTTCCGATATAATAATCAATCGCTGGATGAAATAGTATGATTCACTTGTTCATACGCTTTTTCGAATTCGACTGCTACATCAATATCTAAAGCTGTTACTCCTTTTGCAGCCCATGAGCTGAGCAAAACAATAACAGCTTTATATTGGACATTGATAAATGGATGATGTTGGTTTGATTCAGCAATTTGGCCGATTTTTGAAACAAACTGTATACCTTGCAGGTAATCTTTAAACATATATTTCCTTTCGATCCATTTATCCCGCATTAACGGGCATTAAGACCCCCACTTCAAGACTTAGAGGGAATCAATAAGGATAAGCGAGGGATCAACTGCCCGTAAAAGCCCGATTGGTTCAACTAACAATCAGTGGGGGATGGAACCCCCCCACTGATTGAAGTTTCACTTTATCGTTTTTTACCTTCCAGTTTTGAAGTTTTGCACACTCCAATTGAATTTCTAAAGGAGTCAATGTTGTTAACATCCTTGACTTTCCTTTTGAAGTGGAAGTAACGATAATCCATTTTTGATAAGACGTTGAAGCTCTTCTGTTTTGCTAAGATGGAGCAATTCTTGATGAACCTGTTCTGTTTCTAACGTTTGTACACCATGCTCACAGAACAATTCCAGAATTTCCAAGCGCAGCAGCCATTCTTTTGGATAAGAGCTTCTCAACACTTGAAGAACGGTTTGAACAACAGCCCAACTATTTTCATCCAGTGTCTTTGTTTTACGAATATCTCTGATTGCTTGGTACATATTTTCTAGTTCTGTTAATAGTCTTGGTGCTGTTGCTGCCTTTTTAGGTATTTCTTCTACACCGAAGAATGCTTCTGCATCAGCAGCCCCTGGAAATGCAGATGTAACTGCTGAGCCTACCGCCATGTCGAACGTTCCCCACTGTTCTTCAAATAACACTTGATCTCCTAATGTGACTTGGCAGCTTTCGAAGGAAATGAGATTTAGTTTGTTTTTGTTTCGGATAATAGTTGAAACAATTCCCGATACTTGAATACCGCTCTTAAAAGTCAAAGTCGATTTACGACCTTTTTCAATTCCTAAAGTCAGAAGGTCTTCTTCGGTACATTCTTCAAGAGAAATACCCCCTTCTAATAAACCAATTGGAGTACCAAATCCACCACTATGAATCGCTTTCGAATGTCCAGGAAGCTCCTTATCATTCATAGCCAAAGCTGTTGGTCCTGTTGTTTTCACGTAAATAGCTTCTCCATCTGAATCCTTAAGCATTTTTTCGATCGTTCCAGTAATTTGTAATCCCGAGTTCAGGACAAATGTCGACGTACCACCAGATTGGAGCGCCTTATCTAAGCTCTCTGTTCCACCTTTTCGAAAGGCCATTGAATCGGCAAACTTTTCGATAGCCTCTGTTAATTGATCAAAATTCTCGCAAACAAATAATTGCGGCTGCATGGTCGTTACATCGTAGCTTGTCTGAATACAAGACTCTATAGAAAAAGGAAGTTTTACCACGTTTTCAGATAGGCAATGCTTGCTTTCTCCTACAGAAGATAACAGTCCGGCACCGTATATTTGAGGGTTCTTCAACGTTCCTATTAATCCGTACTCCACTGTCCACCAGAAAATCCGCGAGATTTGATCTGCTTCTGACAAACCCGTTACTGATTTTTTCCTATCGCTTAGCAATCGTTTTGCTTCTTCGATTTGTTCAGGTGTGGAATGGCGATCTTCCATGACAATAGATAGATTTCTTACTGCCTCAAATACTTCATGTTTTGCTTTTGTCGCAAATGCCTTTGAACCAATTTCTCCAAATCGTTTGACGTATGAAGCATATTTAGAATCAAATAGGATTGGTGCATGACCTACGGATTCGTGGATAATATCCGGTGCCGGTGTATATTCGATGTTTTCTACCTTTCGAATAGCCACGGCAATTGGCAAAATACCATGTGCTTGAAAATCATAAAAGGCAACACCTGGAATTAATCCATCTACAATAGCAGCTCCCCAGCCAATTTTTGAAAGGTGCTCGTTCATGTCTGATACATTTGGTATTGCCTCCGTGTCGATTCCTGATGCACGGAGACCTTCCACATATGCCGGATGGGCAGAATCCTTTAGGGCATGATGATTTTGTCTCATCACATATCGCCATACCGCATGATCAATCGGTGTGTACTCTTCATAGTGCTGCTCCGAGACAAATTGTCTCAAATGAGCTGGAATCTGTTTTGTGGATTTTGATAGTTCGTTCATACTAGATTTCATCCTTTCTATCTTTTCAATGTTGTTGTGAATTCTCTTAACAAGGTAATCGAATTCTCAGTTTCATCATTACTCCTCCTTTTCAAAAAAAACTAACATGAGTTTCAACTCCCAACCCATACATGGAAATGATCTTGATATGAGTAATACGTCAACATAATAAAGGCGGTGTGAGCAGAGCTTAGCTTCCCTAATTCGAAGTGTAAAATGTTTATTTTTCACTCGGATTTAATATACTGATTGGTTTTTGCGGCGCTCCGCCCCTTTTCCACACAAAAAAACCTACTGGAATAACCAGTAGGGACGAATAGACTTCGCGGTACCACCCTAGTTGTGAGCATAAGCTCACCACTTCATTCAGATAACGACAATGTTGCCGTCTTTCCCTTCATAAAGACTGATGTCTTTACTACGAAAAAGAAACTCCGGGAGTGTAATTCATGCTTACGTTTGTACTGATTCGCACCGACCATCAGCTCTCTGAAGACAAAATTGCTAAGCACTACTGTATTCCCTTCTATGCTTGTATTGTATTAAATTTTTATAAAAAAAATAAAAAGTCCCTACTGGAATAAACCAGTAGGGACGAATAGACTTCGCGGTACCACCCTAGTTGCGAGCATACGCTCACCACTTCATTCTGATAACGGCTATGACGCCGTCTTTCCCTTCATAAAGACAGATGTCTTTACTACGAAAAAGAAACTCCGGGAGTGTAATTCATGCTTACGTTTGTACTGATTCGCACCGACCATCAGCTCTCTGAAGACAAAATTGCTAAGCACTACTGTATTCCTTTCAACGCTCTACACTATATAACATTTCTTTTAGTAAATCGAATTATAAAGGGAGATTAGTCATATTGTCAAGGTTTAAATATTATAATGATATAGTATTAAATCAAATCTGCTCCAATACTGATTTTTCTTATTCCATTTCGAAAAAAATGATAAAATATGTGACCTTTTCTAAAGACTGTTTTCGCAAATACTGTTGCTTTTATTACTAAATCTGCCAAATTCCATTGATTCGGATGAAAATTTTCATTCTCTTCATGATTTTAAATGCGAATTCCACCAATTTTTCTCTAAAAGATCTTGCTATATTTAGCTTTTTAGCGAATTTTATGATATATCAGCGACTCTGTTGGTTTTATCAGCGACTTGTTATGATATATCAGCGAATCGAAGGGTAATTGTCATCTTTTTCCTCCTAATGCAATCGCTGACGATTCATCTCATGATTAAAACCGCTAGAGTTCTCGGCTATTTAATAAAATTTAACAACATCTTCAAAAGGCAAGAATGTTCTTTCACCAGCTTCTTCGTTTGGCTCACCAAATGGCATTTGTGCTATTAAGCTCCATTCTCCTGGAATATTCCAAGTTTGTTTCACTTCTTGATCGATAATTGGATTGTAATGCTGTAGTGACGCTCCAATTCCTTCAGCAGATAAAGACATCCATATTGCGTACTGCAACATTGCACTTCCTTGTTGTGACCAGTTAGGGAAATTTTCTTTATAGGATGGTGCATTTTCTTGCATTTGCTTTACTGTTTCTTGGTTTTCAAAAAATAGAACGGTTCCCACTCCATCGCGAAATCCTTGTAATCGTTCTACGGTTGCTCCAAAGTTTTCCTCTGGAACAAGTGGACGTAGCGTTTCTTTTACGATATCCCAGAACTTTTCATGCTCAGCGTCCATAAGCACAACAATGCGTCCACTTTGCATATTAAAAGATGTCGGTGCATGTAAAGCTGTTTTTAATACTTCGTTGATTCTTTCTTTTGTAATATTTTCATTCTTTTTCACCTTACGAATAGAACGACGGTTGATGATTGCTTCTTTTAAAGTTGTTGTAGTTGTTGACATTTTGAATCCTCCATTTTTTGTTTAATATAAAAACTATATATATACATAGATCTTTTTACAGTTCGAACGTTATTTAAAGTAAGAAAATACCTATAACGGTCCACTACTGTTTGAATCTAGTATTAGCAATACCCATTCCTATCACATTGCATGTCATCAAGTTCATTTGCTTTGTTTTTTTCCAATTCCTTATCAAAGACTTGTGCTAATTTTTCCTTGCTAGCTAACCCTTGAATCACTTCTTCGCCAATCACAAATGTTGGAACAGCCGAAATTTTCGCTTCATCATAAGCATGTTTTAAAGCCTCTTGATGAGCTTCACGATATTTCCGCGATACTAATGCTTCCTTAAAAGTATCCTTTGAAAGTCCCACAACACCGGCTATGTTTGTTAGTACCTCGATGTCCTCAATGTTTTGTTCTTCTTGGAAAAACGCGGTGAAAACTTTGTGATGGTATTCATTTCCCTTCCCATGTTCTTTCGCAAACTGGTATCCCTCAAAAGCCAAATTTGTATATGGATGAGGAGAAACACGCGGTAAACGCATTTCAATCCCTAACTTCTTCGCAGCAGGCTGAATAAAGGAATCCCAGGAGCTTAATTTTGCAGGATCCTGCCATGGGTCAATTTTCGGATATGGACTCGGACGTAATTCAAATGGCATCCATTCTACCTCAACATCTTTTTCCTTTGCGATTTCATCTAACGGGCCTTTTCCTAAAAAACAAAATGGACATATGAAATCAGAATAAGCTTTAATTTTTACAGTCATTTAGTTTCTCACCTTTCTCTTTATTATTTTTTCGTTGTAATGAAAATAGTTACAACGAGGGGTAAAAAAAATGTACGTCTCAATACAGAGAACTGCACATGGAGATTTATTTATTGTGAAGAATTTATCCTATTTATTAATGTTGTATCTACTTGTTCCATTGTAATGTTTTCCAACACGCTTTCCATTGCTTCTTGTGCTTGTACTAAAATAACCTCTAAAACATTTTGTATGTTAGCACCTATTGGACAATCTGGATTTGGCTGCTCATGGATATGAAATAAGTTTTCTTCTTTTACAACGCTTACTGAACGATACACATCTAATAGCGTAATATCACGTAAATCTTTCACAAGAGAAGCCCCTCCTGTTCCACGGCGGACTTGAACTAGACCAGCTTTCTTTAGATATGACAATATTTGTCGAATCACAACTGGGTTTGTATTTACACTTCCTGCCATAAATTCTGAAGTACAAATCGCTGCTGGATTATTGTTTATGAGAGATAAAATATGGACAGCAATTGTAAAGCGACTACTAATTTTCAAATTCATCACCCCTTGTTGTAACTATTATAGTTACAACAGAAATAGAAGTCAACTACTTGGTGATAAAAAATCTAAAATCATATTTGCAAGTTCAACGTCACCTTGGGAAGGGCAAACTAAAATAAGGAATAAAAAACTAACCTTAGTTTATTAATCAATCTAAAGAGGCACTGTCATCCGTGCTTTTAACACATAATTCATGAGAGCCAGCTGAAGTTCTGTCAGCGCCTCATGTTTAAGGTTCTATACTCCTCGACTTGGAAAAGGCAATTTTATTATGCAAGGTTCGGGAAGCGTTTAAAGGGTATAAGTCATATTTCTTAATACGTGTCAAAGAGACATTTTTTTACACAAAATTAGTAAATTTCTCACAATTATTCACAATTTGATGATAAAATATATAATTAATAGAGCAATCTATTAAATTATATCGAAGGGTTGGATTTAGAAAATGTCAATTATGAAAAAACAAGATCTTACATCAGAGGATTTACAACTCCTTAGTTCAGAGATGAGCAAAAAACAAAAATCAACTGGTACTACTTGGTTGCTTTGGTTTTTCACTGGAGGTTTCGGTGGACATCGTTTTTATTTAGGGAAAACAGGTACGGCTGTTGCTATGTTATTAACATTTGGGGGTTTAGGTATTTGGACATTTATTGACCTATTCTTGCTAAACGGTATGATTAAAGATACTAACGAAACGATTGAAAATGAAATCCTTTCAGAAATTCGTTTATTAAAAAATGCTAAAAAGAACTCTATGGTAGGAAATTAATCGATAACAATGAATAACTTGAATATATCGAAGATGGACCTTACATTAGAGGAACTAGCCGTTCTTGAATCAGAAATGTTAAAACGGAAGAAAAATAAAGAAGCAGCTTGGGGTTTATGGGCTGGAATGAGTTTCTTTGGAGCGCATCGCTTCTATACTGAGAATTATAAATATGCTTCAGCTATGCTATTAACAAGTATTATTCCGATTATTGCTATTATTATTATATTATCGACAGTGGAATACTATAATGGTTTTACTCAATTTTTCATGTCTATATTCATTTTCCTTTTAATAGGTTCAGTTATATGGTCATGGATTGATGCATTCTTCTTAAATAAACGTATAGATGATTTGAATGAGAATGCTGAAATTCTCATCCTCAATTCAATTAGAGAACAAAGAAACTTCCGGAAACCAGAATGATTTTCATTCTGGTTTTTTCCTTGTAGTAATACCTTTTAACTCATGGAAATTGATTTAATGGTTTTGGTAAAAAAGCAATAGAGCAGCTTTGATGGAGAATAGAAAATAAGGATGAACCTATTCATGAAATCCTGTTGCTGGTAAAGTGTCCTTCATCTCAATTACTTGCCATCCAGATACTCCAGTATCATTTTCACATGACTCGTCTGGCCGATGAGGGTCGAGTATTTATAGGCCGATCGATCATAATCCTCTTTAAACGTTTCAGGCAGCTCTATTAGCTGCTTGTAGTTCTCCTCCACTTTCTTTTCTGCATGACTTGAAATCTTCACCTGATGAACATCCCTATCAAACTGATCGTAAATTCGATAGACTGCTGCCTCAGTTGGATGCTCTGGGAGAGCTTGCAGATTGGAATAAAGGAGCTGGTACGGTTCCTTGATCACATTTAAATATTCCTCATAAGTGGCAACACCCGCTGATTTGTTCCAGAAAAGAGCACCGATGAAAGAAGCAGCTAGAAATCCCGTCACTACGATTGAGATGGTCATAAGTTTTTTCGGATTAAGCAGGTTTTTCATGTGCTTCTCATCCTCTACATTCTGTTAAAAATATAAGTATAAAGTGATTATACAATGGCAAAATCACGTTTTTTCATCTAATTTATGAATCTTTTAGAACTTCACTCCTATTTCGACATCTTTTATCTAAAAATGTCGAATTCTGTTCAAGGTACAGACGCTTATAGTGGCTATTTTTCATTTACACTAATAGCGAAAGGGAAAACGTTGAAAACAGAGAAAAGGACCCATGACATGAAGAACATGACGATAAAAAAACAGTTATCGCTTATTTTTATTATTATTACGATCGTTCCTATTGGGATCCTCGGGATTTTTCATAGTATCGAAATAACCGATTTCATATCCCAGACATCTAAAAATCAGAAGTATGCCACGCAGCGCCTGGCAGAATCGGTTGAAACGTATGTCAATTTTCATGTTAACTATATTGAATCGATAAGCTATAATCTCTCACAATCGCAAAATAGCGACCGTGAGTTTATGACCATGCTTCTTAAAGGTGGGAAAACCAAGCTCCCTGGGTTTATTGAATTGTACGTTGGCAACAGCGAAGGGAAAATTATCGCTTCCTACCCTTGCAATCGTCAAAACGGAGAATTTCTTTTAGGGGAAGATATCAGCAATCGGGACCATTTCAAGGAAATTAAAGCAGCGGAACGAACGGTGGTGACGCCGATCCTGTTAGGACGACATTCGAAAAAACCACTGATCATGATCGCAGCGCCGATTCTTTATGAAAATCAATTTCAAGGGTATGTCCTTGGCACGCTTGATCTGACTGCATTAACCAATCTGATTACCGATTATGACTACGGAACAGGTGCCTACCCTGTCGTTGAGGATCAGGAGCAGAAAATTATTTATCATCCGGTCCAGCCTTCAATCAGCAAGAATTACGATGTAAAAAACCATAAGGAACAGAATCATTTGGAAAAACGCAACCGCGGCGATGGTGAGTATTACTCGACCGTCTATCATCGTTACGAATATTTACAATTTGAAATGATCCCCTCCTTAAACTGGACGGTTTATGTGGCAAAGCCTGCTTCCATCAAAACAGAAAGTATCCGTAGTGCCTTATTTCTTCTTGGCATGGTTTTATTCGTAACGCTTCTATTTACTCAATATCTGTCCCGGCTCTTGTCACGGCGGATGTTGGAGCCCATTAATGTTTTGCTTGACTATTCGGCAGCCATTGAGGAAAAATCGTTTTCGCTAAAAAACTTTGATCGGATCCAGATTCTTAATGCTGCCCGGGAATTTAACCTACTCCTGCATCGGTTCTATGAAATGGGTAGTAAAGTTTTTCAGAACCGCGAAGAACTAATCAACCTCAATCTAGACTTAGAAAGACGGATCGAGGAGCGGACAAAAGGGTTAGTGTTGAAAAACCATCAGCTCGAATTAATTAACAGGCTTAATTATCAGCCTTTACCTGTCATGGAACCGCAGGAATTTCTATCGTCTACACTTAAGGAACTGTCAGAATTAGTAGAGACTCCCGTTACATATGCGGCAGAAGAGGAAATAAGTACTCACGCCCCACTCCCGATTGGACAGTTTTCTGTCCCTGTTTCCGTTACCGGAAAGAGGCTCGGATATTTATTTATTGGACAAATGCTCGACTTACCTAATCAGGAGTTTCTGCAGGTGTTCGCGAGATCCTTAGCGATGGTGGTATATAACGACATGTTATTGGCACATCTTCGCAATCGAAACGCCATTCTGAAGACAGCGACAGAAAATATGAATGATGGATTTGTCTTAGTTACGAAGCAAGCGGAAATTACCTACGCGAACGATTTATTTGCGCAAACCCTTGAACTCAGCCATGTCCAGATCGTAAATAAAAAATTAGCCGCAATTTTGTCGCTTATCCGTTTTTCCGAGGAGAATTATGGAGAGCACCTTTTATCTGCTCTCGACGAGCAAACAAGCCATGTGAATTTTGCCATTAACAGAAAAGACGGAAAGCAAAAACATTTATCGCTTACAAAGTTTCCTGTTCATGATGAGGAGGAAACCTTTGGCTTCGGACTTGTCTTACGCGATATTACGAAGGAAACAGAAATGGATTTGTTAAAAAATCAACTCATTTCGTTTACTTCACATGAATTTAAAACACCGCTTACCACCTTAAACAGCAGCATTGAAACCTTGATGCGAAAGGATGTGGAGTGGGAGGAAGCGTTTATTGACGAAATTTTTCTTGGAATGACGGACGATGTTAAAAGGCTTGAACAGCTCACTAGTGATTGGCTTGATATTGTGAAAATAGATTCCAATGCACTTGTCCTAATTAAAGAACAGACAAGAATCGGTTCGTTCGTGGAAGGGGTCCTGCAGGGACTAAGGAAGCCCCCCTTTGATCAGGCAAAAATCATTTATACGTGGACTGAATCGTCAGAGCAAGTACTCTTCTTTGATATGAAACGGCTCGAACAAGTAATCAGGAATATTATTACCAATGCCATTCGCTACAGCCGCGGCAATCCAACGATTCTTGTAAGGATCTATGAGGATGACTGGAATATTTTTATCGATTTTCAGGACAATGGCATTGGAATGGCAGCGGAACATTTGCTGAAAATATTCGATAAATTTTACCATGTGGATATTTCACGGACCCGAAAAACGGGTGGGACTGGTCTTGGGCTCGCGATTTGTAAGGGAATTCTCGACTCCCACGGGTGGAAAGTGAACGTTGCAAGTGAAATCAATAAAGGAAGTACTTTTACCATAGTGATCCCAAAAGTGGAGCAGGTGAACGAATGCTGAAACAAAAAATTGTCATTGTCGATGATGAGCCGAAAATAATCAGATTGGTGTCCGCAAATTTACGAACACAAAATTATGAAGTTGTCACCTATACAAACGGGCATGAGATGCTCGAAAATTATGATCGAATCATGCCGGATTTAGTCCTTCTTGATATCTTAATGCCTGAGATTGATGGATTTAAGGTGTTAGAAGCGTTACGCAGTTTTTCTACTGTTCCCGTTATTATGCTGTCTGCCTGCCATGATGCCAGCGATAAAGTGACGGCGCTTGATTTAGGGTCAGATGACTATATGACAAAGCCGTTTACATTAGAAGAATTATATGCCCGCATCCGTGCGGTCCTAAGAAGAACAGGAGCGCAGCAGCCGCCAGCCGAAATTGCTACCTCTAGTACAATAATAAATTTACAAATTGATTACGCCAAACTACGGATTAGTGTCGATGGAAGGAAAGCAGATGTTTCCAATACCGAATACAAGCTGTTTGCCTACCTTGCCACAAATCGCGGCAAAGTCCTTACCCATGAAGAACTGCTGAAACAGATATGGGGTCCAGAATACCGGAATGATATTGATTATTTACGGGTAACAATCGCAAGACTGAGGCAAAAATTACGAAAAGCAAATGGCGAGAATAAGATCGAATACATTATCACCTATCCTGGTGTGGGATACATGATCGAATAACCTATTGGAGGCAGTCTCAAATGAGATCATTCCCCTGCTCACTTCATCGCGAGTTAGCAGGGAATGACACCGTTTGCGGCAGCCTCTTTTTTTGCCCTTTTTTCGTTGAAAATTCATTTATGTCCGTTTTTTGAATGAAATGTTTTTGTAAGGTCTTTTTCAACGACTGTTATGAGGATGTAAGGCGCTTTTTATTATCATGATGATATGAAGTATTTTTTGTGAAAAAAATCACAAACGAGGTGACTAGAACAATGAAAGAAAAAACAACTCGCCTGGAATTATTAAAGCAGGGCGCAATGGCTTTTGCTGTCTTGGCTGTAGGAGGACTCCTGCCCATATCGGTCTTGGGGAAGACTGCAAAAAAGACTGTGAAAGGTTCATCGAGCAAAATCAAATTTGATGAAGTGTTTGATGTGATTGTCGTCGGAAGCGGCTTGGCCGGGTCAGTGGCAGCGATGACTGCCGTCGAAAAAGGAAATAAGGTCTTAATCGCCGAGAAAATGGAGTACCTAGGAGGCAGTTCCATTAACCAAGAATTTCACTTTTCTTGCCCTGGAAGTGCGGAACAGAAACAAAAAGGAATCAAGGACTCCCCTGAGATCCTGATCAAGGATCTACAGAAAGTAGGCGAAAACTACGGAGCGCCTGAATTAATTAAGGAAATGGCGAAAAACAGCCCTCGCTTTTATCAGCTTTTAAGCAAGCTTGGAATTACCTTTGAGCAGCTTAAACCGCTAAGAGGACATTCTGTGCCCCGGACATTATGGCTCGCGGATGGCGGTAAAAAAGTTTTAGAGAAAATGCACACGTATTTAAATGGCAAGTGCGAGATTCGCAAGCAGGTCAAAGTCGATGAAGTACTCACCGATGCTAACGGCAGAGTAATCGGCGTAAAGGTACGCGAGCAATACGTGAGCAGCAAAACCCATGATGATGACCTGATTAACCGTTCGGGCGTCTTCAAAGTTTACGGAGCAACAAAAGGAATCATTTTAGCAAACGGTGGGTTTGCCCATGATAAAGCCTTTATCTCGGGAGAAGCAAACTATTTCGGGAAATTATCAGAGCTGTCAGGATCGGCGCATCCAGGTTCAACGGCCGGACTACTGAAAGCAATGATTGTAAAAGGGGCACATCCCGTTAATACCTCGTTGTATCATTTTGCCTATCCACTGTATGAACGTGACTTTTATTATGGATTAATGGTCGATGCTGCCGGTAGCCGAATTGCGGATGAAGGAAATCCCAACAAGTTTGGCCGAATTGCGTTTAAATCAAAAAATAAACTGGGCGGTAAGTCGCCGATTTGTGTATTTGACAAGACCGGATTTGAGCTGATTTCCGATAAGCAACGAAGAGATGCCGCAGTACAGGCGGGCTCGCTCCAACAATTTGCTTCCATTGAAGAGCTTAGCAGTGCATACAGCATTCCGGTTGTTGCCTTGGCAAAAACCATTGCTGACTATCATCAAACCATTGATAGCAAAAAAGATGAAGTGTTTATGAAAATGGTTGGCGAATTAAACGGGGCCGCGGTAAAGAATGCACCTTTTTATGTCATAAAAGTAGAACCTGAGCTCAATTACACAACGGGCGGTCTCCGAATTGATCCGAAGGCCCGGGTTTTAAAAATGGCAACTGGCAAACCATTTAAGGGCTTATTTGCTGCTGGCGAAGCAGTCGGCGGAGTTCACGGCGCCCAAATAATAGAAGGAATGTGCACGCTTGATTGCGGGACATTTGGAATGATCGCAGGCGAACAGGCGGCAGCCATGGAAGCAGTGAAGTTGAATTAGGCATAGGAGGCGAACAAACGTGAAAAAATTACTTATCGTACTTGGGGTATTGGTGATAGCTAGTATTGCCTTTGTCTATGAAGGCATGAATGCCAAAGAGCAAAGTAAAGAGACAGCAGTTAACATGCCGGCAACAACACTTCCTGCTTCCAAACTGACGGAGCTCCAGAAAGATTACCCTTCAAAAAATGATCAACATAAAAAACTAGGGTTTGATTGTGTAACATGCCATGGCGATTTTAAAGACCCAAAGGAAGTACTTCCTTTGCAAAAAGAACAATGCTTGACCTGTCATGGTGATTATAAAAAAGTAGCAAAAAGAACCTCGTTTTTAGATAAAAAGGAAGTCAATCCACATGATGGATTCCACCACAAAGACCAATTGGATTGTGCGGACTGTCACCGTGAACATAAACCATCGGTCAACTATTGTGCGAACTGCCATGACACAAAAGTTTGGATGAAATCTACTCCGTAGTGAAAGGTGGGCAACGAAATGAAAACGAAAAAGTTTAGTATTCGAAGCTATGTTAAAGGAAAAGCAGCCTTTATCACAATTATCCTGGCAACGGCGTTTGTCACGATCATGATCGCGTTATTTTCAACAAAAGTGATTCACGCCACAGGCAAGTCTGAATTTTGCGGCAGCTGTCACGAAATGAATACCTTTAAAAAAACGTATGAGCGCGATATTCATGGGGGAGCCAATTCAGTAGGATTTAAAGCGGACTGTGTCCAATGCCATCTACCACAGGATTCCCAAATCGATTTTTTATCTACCAAAGTCGTCAGCGGGACGAAAGAAGTAATCACGCATTTCAGTGGGCAATTTTCCGATGAAAAATATTATCAGAATCGGAAAAATCGCGAGGATTTTGTCTACTCAAGCGGCTGTATTTCCTGTCATCAGGACATTGATAACGGCAAATTTAAGACAGACAATCAGAAAGCAAAGAAAATGCATACGTATTACTTAAGCAAAAAAGGGTCAAAGCAAGCGATTGAGTGTGTATCCTGTCATACGAATGTCGGCCATAATGGTGAATTGCGCCACAAGTTAATCGATATGGACAAATACCTCGACGAAAAATAACGTGAGGAACTGTTGCGTTTTTAGGAATGAAGGAAAGAAAAAAACAAGAGGAGGAACAGTGATGGATCGTCGAACCTTTTTAAAGGCAGGCGCAGTTACTGCCACAGCGACTGCCCTTTCAGTTTCAAGTTTAGCCCCTTTTGTAGAGGCGGAGGAAAATACCGATGTCGAGTTTGATGAGGTATTTGATATTATCGTCGTGGGAAGCGGCCTTGCCGGAACCACCTCAGCAATTACAGCCGCAGAACAGGGCAACAAAGTACTAGTGGTTGATAAAATGAATATTTTGGGAGGAACCTCTCTCATCAGCGGATTAAATTTTTCCTGTGTCGGAAGTGATGAGCAAAAGGCCCGTGGTATTAAAGACAGTCCGGAGTTAATGGCTCAGGATATGAGAAAGGTGTCGGAGGATTACGGTGATCCCGAATTAGCATTAACGGTTGCAACGATGACCACCCGTTTTTATCATTTTCTTAAAGACAGAGGCGTCGTTTTTAAGGAATTCAAACAACTGGGCGGACATTCAGTTGCCCGTGCCGTTTGGGCTGGGGGCGGAGCCTTTGTCATTAGACCCTTACATGACTATGCGAAAAAGAGTTTAGCTGATCGGCTGACAATGCGCAAACGCTGCAGGGTTGATAATATTGTCTTTGATAATGGCCGTGCCGTCGGTATCCAGGTACGAGAAAACTACTATTTTAACTTCGATGCCCCAGAGAAGGACGATGAACAAAATCAAACGGGCAAAATCAAGTATGTCGGCGCCCGCAAAGGGATTGTATTTGCCAGCGGCGGATACTGCCGCGATAAGAAGCTCCTTGGTGCTGAGGCAGATATTTTAGAAGAGACAAACAGTGATGCCAATCCGGGGGCGCGTTCAGGAACCTTGCAAATGCTCCTGTCCCACGGCGCACAAGCGGTTAATTTATCGTTATTCCGCCTCGCTTACCCCATTCCAACCGAGGATCTAATGTGGGGGATGCTCGTTAATCCAGAAGGAAAGCGGTTTGTGAATGAATTTGGCAACCGCAATACCATCGGGATGACCATTTTAAAAGAAAAGCAGAAATTTGACGGGAAAGCACCTCTCTTAATTTACGACCAAACGGGTGCTGATAACTTCCATGATAAACAGCGATTTCAATTGAGCATGGACGCGAAAAATGGCTATCAAGGCACAATGTATAAGTTCCAATCGATCAAAGAAGTAGCCAAACATTTCGGCTATGATCCATTGGTTCTCCAGAAAGCGGTCGCTGATTATAACGCCGCCTTAGACAGCGGTGTCGATAAAGAGTTTAGCAAAGATTTTTCCCAGATGAACGGCGCAGCATTAAAGAAAGCTCCTTTCTATGCGATGCCCTTGACACCAAAATGCACGTATACTCCGGGCGGGGTTCGGATCAATAAAGCGGCCCAAATGCTTAATAGCACAACGGGCGAAATCTTCACAGGCCTGTTCGCTGCTGGTGAAGCAACCGGCGGAGTTCACGGCGCAATGCGTCTTACCGCTTGCTCAGTCCCGGATTGTGGGGCTTTTGGGCTCATCTCCGGTGACAATGTTTCCGCGATGATACCCGTAGAATTACAGGTAAAGAAGAAATAATCCGTTTACTAAAGGAGGCCGAACGATGGCGAACATAGGAATTCCCGGTTTAGTATTAATTTTCATATTGGCGCTGATTGTGTTTGGACCGAAAAAACTTCCTGAACTAGGCCGTGCAATTGGCACGACCATAAAGGAATTTAAGCGCTCGACAAGGGAACTGACAGGTGATATCGTCGACGAAGTAAAAGATGTCAAAGAAATAATCGAAAAAAATTAAGTCGTTTGCGGTCAAAAAGGAGACGGATCGCGTTTCCTTTTGATCGGTTAAGTATCAAGAATTCTGTTCGATGATGATGCCTAGAGGTTGTCAGTTAAACTCTGACGACTTCCAGGCATTTTTATGTTTTACAAAGGAAGAGATTCAGCCTGGCTCAGGTAATTGTATTTCCTTATTATAGAGATGTATGTGATTCATGGGACCAAAGGCTTTTTTATATTACCTCTTTGGTGAAACTTCCTCCGCGGTTTTGGGCACGTAGAACCATTCTATGTTACCTTTTTACCTCTTTCCACTTGGTTTCGGACACGTAGAACCATTCTACGTTACCTTTTTACCTCTTTCCACTTGGTTTCGGGCACGTAGAACTACTCTATGTTACCTTTTTACCTCTTTCCACTTGGTTTCGGGCACGTAGAACCTCTCTACGTTACCTTTTTACCTCTTTCCGCTGGGTTTCGGGCACTTTACCACAGTTACTTCTTGTAAGTTATCAATACTTCTTTTTCACATTAAATAATAGAGTAAAGTAATCTCTCTTGTATCACCTTGCTTGGCACGGATCTTTTTGATTTGGTTCATCATAAACTGAATGAGCCGCCGATTCGCGCGGTTAGGGAACCAGGGAGATTCGTTCAGAAATTTGGTCATACAGCGTTAACAGGCATGCTTCTGTCATCATTTTAAAAAAGAAAATAAACAGGAAGAACCTGATTTAGGTTCTTCCTGTTAGTCTATTAATCCAATGAAATTCTAACCACTTTATCGTAAAATGAGGTACCTTTATAGCCTTCAATTTCTATCCCCACTGGTACATTATTCCCCCCTGAAAACTCGATATGGTGCTCAGTAGAGAACATTCGTGGATGATCAAGCTCATTTAGACGAAATAAATAGTCACTCAGTTTATATTTGTCCCCCACTTTTGATTTCACACAAAAAGTTATGATGAACCTCTATTTTAGAAATAGATCCAATGCTTTTGCTACACCACAGTTTACATTATTATCAGTTACATAGTCTGCCTGCAGTTTGATTTCCTCAGGGGCATTTCCCATAGCAATTCCCAGTCCGGCAAATTGTATCATTGAAAGGTCATTTTCATTATCACCAATACAGATCAATTCTTCAGGCTTTACATTTAAGCTGTCACATAAGCTCTTTACAGCTACTCCCTTGGATGTTCCGAGCTGCATGGCCTCAAAGTTATTCACATGTGAACTAACAACTTCCAAAATATTATATTGTTTTAACTCCTGCTTCGCTTTATTCACAGCCTCTGTATCGTCCGAGAAGACGATACATTTACATATATTTTCATTATGGTTTTCCAAAGTAAACTGTAAAGAACAATTATCAAACAGATTCATTTTTTCCTCATCATTTAAATAGGTGTTAATCATTTTATATTGATGATTTTCAGGAATTTTTTCATTTGAAAGAACAATGTTATGACCTTTAAAATATGCTGTAAGCTTATGTTTTTCGGCTATGTTGTAAATGGATTCGATTTCATCTGCAGATAGAGTCTTTTTATAAAGTACTTCTCCATATTTATAATATGTTCCGTTCGTACCAACAATTAAAACGTCATCACCTAAAAATCGTTTAAAGTAGCTGGCAATATTAAAAGGTCTTCCTGTAACTAAGGCAATTTTAACGCCATTTTCCATAGCTTCCTTCAAAGCTCTGATATTCTCATCAGGTATGGTGAATTTATTATTTAAAAGTGTACCATCCATATCAATGCAGATTAATTTATACTTCATAAATACCTCCAGAGAATAGTTAATAGGATGCTCTCATAATTTCTTGAAGCTTTTCTTTTGAACCAAATGGTAAAACTCCTAATATAGGATTGTTAATGATTTGCTCAAACTGATCATCTGAGATGTAGAAATCCTTCAGTTTCTTAGACAATCCAACCATGGATAAGAACTTAGTTATTTCATCGTATAAAGCAGTGGCTGCTTCCTTTTCGCTTACACTTTCTAATTCAACATTGAAAGTTCTAGCCACTATGGCAAACTTTTCTATATAGTCATCATTGAAAAATTTTATAAAACCTGGATATACAACTGCCAATGCTTCTCCATGTGGTATATGTGTAACTCCGCCAATAATCTCTGACAATGGATGTGGTGCAGCAGCACCTGCGTTTGCTAAACTAATGCCTCCAAAGGTATCGGCAACTGCTAATTGTTCTCTATAATTAATATTTGCTCCATCTTCCATAGCTTTCGGTAAATATTTCACTACCAACTCGATGGCTTTCAATGCTTGGATTTCCGTCATAATTGACGCCTTTGGATTAATGAAGCTCTCAAAAGCATGGGTGAATGCATCAAAACCTGTAGAAGCTGTAATTCTTGGTGGTAGAGTTATCATCAACTCGGGATCTACTATACACTCATTTGAAAAGTTATCATTGTGGAAAATTGTGTTCTTTTCCGTTCCTCTCGTAATGACAGCTGCTTGTGTAACTTGGCTTCCCGTTCCAGAAGTCGTTGATACAGCTATTAAAGGCAAGTTTTTATCCGTTAATTTATCATAATCCTCAAAAGGATTTGTATAGGTTGAGAATAAATAATCCCAATCTATTTTATCCAATCCATTTGTTAATGCTATTATTTTCGCGGTATCAATACTCGAACCCCCACCAACACTTAAGACGAAATCCACTTTCTCACTTTTCGCCAGTTCAAACCCTTCTGTGACCATTTCTATTGTTGGATTTGGTAAGACTTTATCAAAATGAATGACTTCGATCGCTACATTTCCAAGAATTTCTTTTACTCTATCATACAATTTATCTAAAGGTGCGACATTTTCCGTAGTAACAAGCAAACACTTTTTCCCATATTTACTTGCTATATTGGCTAGCTCCTTTAATCTACCTTTTCCGAAATGTATCTTAGATGGTTGATAGTAATTAAACATGGATTTTCCTCCTATTTTTTCAACTATTCGAGAACGCCTAAAACATTATTATAAAATCATTATAGGTTTTGTACTCTTGACTATTCAATAGAAGAGCCATAACAAAAATTAGCTTAAACTTATGGTATTTTATAAACAATTATCGTCTATTTACGAATGAATAGAAGTAATCTTTTTTCCATATCATTACGGCAAATATTATACATATTTTCCTTTATTGGTAACCTTCAATATAGTGTATAATCAAGGGTAAAGTTTTAAAAAGAGGATAAAATATTAATTTAAGGAATGATCATACCTATGCAATACTTTATTGATACGGCTAACATACAAGAAATACAAGAAGCTTTAGCATTAGGTGTAAGCGGTGTTACAGCAAACCCATCCATGTATCTTAAAGAAGGTGTTAAATTCTATGATTTCTTGAAAGAAGTCAATGCATTGTCACCAAAAATCCTGACTGCAGAAGTCATTGAGCCAACCTTGAAAGAAATGCTTGATTCCGTAGATAAAATATTAGCTATTAATCCTACTATTGTTATCAAAGTTAATTTTTCACCGTTGGGACTTAAATTGATTAACATCTTGAGCAAAAGAGGCATCAAGATAGCCACTACGCTCATATTTAATACAAATCAAGCAACGATAGCCATAGATGCAGGAACTGATTATATTTTTCCTTTCATCGGTAGAAATGATGAAATTGGCGTGAATGGCATTCAGACCATTACGGACATTTGCAGCGTTATAAAAAACAAGAACTATCATACAAAAGTTGTAGCTGCATCTATCAAAAACGTTCATCATTTAGAACAAGCTGCATTAGCTGGTGCAGACTATGCAGCAGTTTCTTATAGTATTTTTGAAAAAGCCATGTCTCATCAATTAACAATCGATGGCGCCGAAACTTTTGAACATCATTGGCTACAACTTCTAAAATAGAATTCGGGGTGATAGCATGGTAAGTAAACGCTTGGCAACAATTACAGAACTCTTGCTGCGATCTAACGATTATATAACTGTCGATACCATCTCAAAATCATTAGCCGTTTCGAATAAAACAATAAGAAATGATTTGTTCTTGCTTGAAGATTGGATAAAAGAATTTCAACTAGTTTTGGATAAGAAAACTGGCGTAGGAGTAGCAATACTAGGTGAAGAAAATAAAAAACTAAGAGTTTTGCAGGAGATAAAGGAAAAAACACATGTGGTTGAATCCTATTCTCCACTGGACCGGAAGTGCATTATCCTCGAGAAATTACTCACGGGTGAAAATAAGATAAGAATTCATGAACTTTCTAGCCAACTATATGTGAGTCGGGCAACTATTCATAAAGATTTACTAGAAATACATCAATGGCTGAAGGAGTACAAAATTGAACTAATTCGTAAAACAAACCATGGGTTAGAAATCATCGGGAAAGAAAAGAATTTGCGAAAAGCCATTACATCACTGATTAGGTTGCAGAAGAGTCATTTAGAACTGGTTGGCTATTTTCAATCACATAAAGAAACTGAGGAAGATACTTTCTCAGTTTCTTTAAGGAGTATTTTAGATATTGATTTACCTACGCTTAAAAGATTAGTTTTTACTAAGAATTCATTAGGTGGATTTAGGTTTTCTGACGAATCACTTTTTTCACTTTTAATACTGATAGCCATATGTATTAAAAGGATTTCTGAAAATAAGAATATCATTCTTTCCGAAGAATTTTTAGAGGAACTAAAGAGCGATCCAGAATTCTTTGAAGTCGAAACTATATTTAATGCAGTTGGTGAAGAATTTAATATCACATTTAACCAACATGAAATTGCTTATTTACTTGTGCATATTAAAGGTTCTAAGACTGATACGAGCAAAGATCAAGAAGAATCACAACAGAACGAATCGTATAAAATTGCAAAACAGGTTATTCTCTGCTGGGAAAAGGCATTGTCGATACCGTTATGTAAAGATAAGGAACTTCTTTCTTCTCTTACCATGCATCTAGCTCCAGCCATTATCAGACTTAAGCATGGGTTAACACTAAACAATCCCATTCTAGAGGATATACAAAATGTCTATCCATACACATATGACGTAGCCAAACAGTCTACCTATATAATAAAAGAATCCTTGAATTGTAACGTTGATGAATCAGAAATTGGTTATTTGACTCTTCATTTAGTAACAGCCATTGACAGAGCCAAGAAACCTTTAAAAACAATTATCGTTTGTCATAGCAGTATTGGTACTTCTCAGCTCTTAGTCAATAAACTGAAAATGGAATTCAATCAACTAGAAATTGTAGCATTAAAAACATCTACTTCTATATTCGATTATGATCTTCGAGGTATTGATTTGATCATCACAACCATTCCATTGACAATTACTAATTCGACTAGGATCCTTACCATTAGTCCTCTTTTGAAAGAACTTGATATACGACTGTTAAATTCAATTATCAAAAAAATCTATTCAGATAAAAATAGTTTGTCTAATTAAAGGGAAATCTAGTAGAAAATCGTAGAAGCACATGGTCTATAATGGAAAGCCACTGCTTCTACGATACAATTTATATCACTTCTTCTTTTTATTAATCCAACCCTAATTGATCTTTTACTTTGCTTGCCAAGATAATGACATGTGCACCATATATTACTTGTATAGATTTAGTTTTTCTAACTACACCAATTGCTCCAAGTTCGTTTAACCAAACATTATCACTAACGGTTTTTTCGCTATCCTTTAATTCTACTCGAAGTCGGGTCGCACAGTTTGTAACGTTTTCAATATTTTCAGCACCGCCTAACCCCGCTATTATACCAGTGATTTGAGCCTCTTGATCCGTTTGTGCAACTGCAGCTGCAACTTCACTTTTTGCAACTTCACCTTTTTTCTCCTTGTAATCTTTTTTAGAGAAGAACTTTACCTCTTCATCCCCACGTCCTGGTGTCTTAATGTTGAATTTTTTAATCAAGAACCTAAAGACAAAGAAAAATAGTGCAAAGTATAAAGGGATAAGGAATAGTAAAGGTAATGCACTCACTTTATCGGGTTGTAAAAAGTTTGGAAACATGTTTCTAAATGATTCTCCCATAATCGATACATGGAATGCTTCCGTTAATACATAAGCAAGACCATTCATTGGAACATATACAAAGAAATATAATAATGGTGCTACGAATAAAAATGTATACTCGATTGGCTCTGTAACACCAACCAACATTGCTGTAAGTATGGCTGGAATTAAGATTGACAATACTCTTTTCCTATTCTCAGGCTTAGCGCAAACATAAATGGCCAATCCAATGCCAGGTAACGCTCCAAAGTGATTAAGAATACGACCTGTTGAGAAATTACGTGTGATATATTCAGTTGTATTCGGATCTCCCATTTGTGCTAATTTTATATTATTTACACCTTCAAATATCTTACCACCTATTTCCTTAACGCCCCCTATGCTTGTATATTCGATCGGGAATGCAATTAAGTGATGGATTCCAATTGGTAATAAAGCCTTGTCCAGTGCTCCGAAAGTAAATGTTCCAATTAGACCACTGCTTCCAATGAAACCGCCAACTGCGGCAAGACCATTTCCAATGTATGGCCATATAAAATACATAAGTAACCCTAGTGGAATTGAAAAGACAAACATCATCATAATCGAAAAACGTGGACCTGAAAAGAATGAAAGTGCATTTGGCAACTCTTGGTTGCAAAATTTATTATGAACGGCACTTGCTACAGCACCTGAAATGATTGAACCAAAAATACTAAAGTTATATGTAAAAATCCCTAAAAATGTTGTATATAGTGAACTTTTATTTAATGCATCTTGATCAGAGAATCCTGCTTTCATGAAAGCTTCTGCTGTTGTAGATTCTGCAGTCAATCCATTGATATTCAGTATAGTGCTGATAACAGTATTCAAAGCAATATACATGACTAAACCGCCAAAAGCTCCCCAACCTTTTTCTTTCTTGGATAGACCAAAAGCTATCCCTACAGCAAAGAATATTGGGAGGAATCTCATAACCATAAATCCTAAGTCATTTATGACCCTAAAGAATGAATGTAGAAATCCACCTTCCTTAATAATTCCAGCTAGACCGAGGGCCGCAACATTTTCCATATTAACAAATGCTGAACCTATTCCAATAAATACCCCCGCAACAACTAATAAAATAATAGGTATCATCATAGCGCCTGAAATAACCTGTATCTTATTCTTCAACATTATTCCCCCATTCTATTTACAAGCCAATAAATATATCGCCTCACAATAAATCTCAATTGCTTTAAATAAGGTTTGCAGTTTTATATTTTCATTTGCTTTATGTGTATTTGGCGTGTCACCACTGAACGTGGGTCCAAAGACTACACCTTCTTTTAATGTTCTCGCATATGAGGCACCGCCTTTAGAAAATAGTTCTGCATCTTCACCAGTTACATTTTTATATGCCATTTGTAAGTTTTTGATCAGTTCGCTTTCTGGGCTTACATAATGAACATCTAGTTCCTTCGTAATGGTTAGTTGTATATGATTGTCCTCGGCTATTTTTTCAAAAGTATGTTTAATGTGATTTTTATTTGATGACTTTGGATATCTAAAATCGAAATGAATAACAATTTCTTCGTTTCTAAAGTTCACATTTTTTAAACAAAGGGTGGTAAAACCCATTACTTCATCTTCATCATAAAGGTTTACCTTTTCCCCTTTTACATCATCCAAAAAATATTGATTTAAAAGACGTCTTAAATATTGACCTTTTGCATTCAATTCTATTAAATGGTTTAAGTCTTTACCTAGTTTAAAAAGTGCATTTATCCCTCTATGAGGGTTTCTAGAAAGCGCTCTCAAACCAGTGTAAATAACAATGACTTTCTCTCCATCAATAACAATTGATTCAGCCTCTTTTAGTAACTCTTTTAATTTATCAATATTAGAGGATTTAAAGGTAACTTTTGCATAATCACATACAAAGCCATCTTCATCTTTAGTCTCAATTTTAATAAGATTATGCATACTATCAACATCTGTAATTGCACTGTACGTATAAGTATAATTTATGATTCCTTTTTCTCCATTTACAATTGGAAAGTCCCCATCTGGTGAAAAACTATAAATTGGCTGAGGATTATTGGAAAAATAGTGTTCCATACATTCCCATGTTGTTTCTTCAGCCCCACCTATAATCAACCTCACCCTTCTCTTAAATTCGACATTAGCCTCTTTTAAAATTTTCAAGGCATATAGTGCAGCGATCAAAGGAGCTTTATCATCATTAACGCCCCTACCATATAAATGCCCATCTATTTCAACGAGCTTAAAGGGATCTGTATTCCATTGATCGTCTTCGAATATCGGTACTATATCTAGATGTCCTAATATTCCGATAATTTCATCACCTTTACCGTATTCAGCATGTAGTGCAAAGCCTTCGAAATCTTCACATAGTAGCCCTTCTCTTGTTGCAATCTTTATGAACATATCAAATGCATCTCGTATATCTTTACCAAATGGTGCATTTTCATATTTATTCTCCACATGTCTTATGGATGGTATTTCCACAAGAGAGGCAATGTCTCTTATGAGATTATCTTTCTCGCCTTTTATTTGTTCTTGTATATATGATCTGTCTAATATAGTCATTACCTCCTTTGTAAATGAGATTTATAGAGAAGTTGATATTCTAATTCAGTTCACAAATAAATTATATGCGCCATGGTATGTAGTGACAAGGGTTCCAATATTGATAATAACTACCTTAATATTATGGCAATTAGTTGTGATTTTCATTTGAAGAAATGTTAAAAGCTTTCTATATGTATGAGAGTAAACAGTCACAGAAAGAAAAGCTGTCTAAACAAATAAGAAGACTATTAAAATCTAAGTTTTAATAGTCTTCTTATTTTAAATGTAGAATATCTTGGTCTGATTTGGGTCATTTTAGTGCTGAACATTTGGAAACGTCCTTAGTTGTTTTTGAACATCCTCCATATGGTATTTAAACTTTATATGAGATAGCGATACCTTCGCCAGATTTGACAGATTGATTTAAATGAGGAGTAATCGATTTAGTTTTGTCGATATTCGTTATTAATAATGGTGTGTGTAAACAATAGTTTTTCTCCAATAGAAACTCTCGATCAATTTTTATGATAGGCGTGCCTGCTTTAACATTTTGACCTGGTTCTATAAGTCGAGTAAATCCTTCCCCGCCTAATTCTACCGTGTCAACACCAATATGGACTAATACTTCCATTCCGCTGTCCATTCTCATTCCATATGCATGATTTGTTTCGAGAATAAGGGTAATTTCTCCATCAGCAGGAGCCACAAATATATCTCCCGATGTATTTATAGCCACCCCATCACCTGCCATCTTTTGAGCAAATACTGGATCTGGCATAAGTGACAAATCAAATGTTTCTCCATCAACAGGTGATAATAATTGAAATTCCTTGTTAAAAAATTTTAACATTTTTTATCTTCCCTTCAGTTAAACTAACTAAATTATATTCACAATATTTTATTAATACAATAAAGCGATAGTGTATAATCATTTCCACAAAGAAACAGAAAAAAACAAACAATTACTTTTTGGGCAATTATAAAATTAAGTGAAAAAACCCTATACCACTATAATAAGGCACCCCCTCCATTTTGGAACAGACCATCGTGTAGGTCGACTGGTGCCACCTTCCTCGAAAAGCCATTGCAATTAAAGGAAATATACTATTCATTACTTACAAGAGGTAACTGTGGTAAAACCTAGATGTATAATTCTTACCACTATTTAAAGGTAATTTTAAGAGTAGCTCACTCTATTGACGGTAAATAATAAAGAAATGTAAGATGAAATCATAGAGAAGCAAAATTCAGTCTCACAAAGGATTTTTACCTAGTTGACTACAATCAAACAATATTCTAAAGGAAGTTTGCTAGGTGAATTATTCAGTTCTACAAATGAAATAGATGTAACAAATATGGTGAAGCGAAAGAGGGATTGACTTATGAAACATATTAAAATAGCAGCAGGGTTAGCACATGTAAATTATGGTCACATTGCATCAGTTGTAGAGGAAGCTTCCAATGCAGGGATAGACTATATTCATAGTGATGCTGCAGACATGCACGACTTGAAGAACATGCAATTAATGGGTGGTCACCAAATTATCGAAGCTATCAGACCGATAACTGATAAACACATCGAATGCCATATATATACTAAAGATATGGACCGCTTGTTCATTGAAAAAATTGCAGCAGCAGGTTGTAATATGCTGATCATTCCTGCAGAAAACTTCTTGGGGGCTCCATTGGCATACATTATCAATTACTGTAGAGAGTTTGGTATGAAGGTTGGTTTAACAGTTGGATGTTACACGCCTTTATGCTTTGTGGATGAAGCAATTTATGATATCGATCGCTTGCAAATTGTCGTTCATGGTGTCGATGAAACCGATGGAAAAGACAATTGGGGTTGGAGAAAGAGCTCCCTAGATATGATTAGAAGGGCAAGAAAGATGATTGACGAAAAGAATCCAAAGTGTGAATTAGCTATCGACGGAGGATTACGCTTCGATAATATGGACCCTCTAATTGAGTGTAACCCTGATATTGTCATTCTTTCTTCAGCTATTTTTAAAGATAAAGAAGGAATTACAGCAGGAGTTAAGAAATGTAGAGCGGCTATTGATGCAGCATCAGAAAAATTCGGGTTAGAATAAATAAGAAAATCTCTCATTATGAAAATGAGAGGTTTTTTTTAAAAGCTAAGGAGTACATGATGAAAAAGGAAGTATTGATTAAAGATTATTTACTTATTACAATATCTGCTTTATTAATAGCATTAGCTGTTAATCTGTTTTTTAAGGAGCATACAATGGCACCCGGCGGTATAACTGGCATGTCTATTATCTTCAGCTCCTTTACAGGAGTGCCCGTTGAATACATGTCCCCGCTGATTTCCATTCCATTATTGATATTGGGAGTCATTTTTCTCGGTAAGAGTTTCGGAGTGAAAACATTATATATAACATTAATCGGACCTGTTTTTCTAAAATTAATACCGGATACCCACGTAACGGATAATTTATTAGTAGCAGGGATTGTTGGTGGATTATTGGTTGGAACAGCTATTGGTATTGCCATCGTTAGACAATGTGCGACTGGAGGAACAGATCTTGCCGCCTTGCTCATCAATAAAGTGTTTAAATCTTTAAAAATACCAAAGATTCTATTAGTTCTAGACGGTCTCGTTGTTATTAGTTCAGGCGTGATTAGTAAAAACTATAGCATATCAATCTATTCTTTTCTATCACTATTAGTAATAATCTATTCCATTAAATTTATTGTTGGAAAATTCTCATCTAGTGCTCTTGTATAGGTGCGGAAATTTAGGATTGACACAATGTTTATTAAAATACCAATTTGTAACTTATGAAGGAGTTTGATAGTAATGGTTGAAAAACAATTCAAGGTAATAGCTGTGGGAGGTCTACACGCTCGCCCAGTAACTTTGTTAGTACATGCTGCAAGTAAGTTTGATTCTGATATAAATATCGAATACAAAGAGAAAAAAGCTAACTTAAAATCAATTATTGGTGTTATGTCACTAGGAATTGGACAAGGTGCTGAAATTAAAATCAGTGCAGAAGGTAAAGATGAGCAAGAGGCATTAACCTCTTTGCAAGATACTTTAAATAAGGAAGGGTTAGCAGATTGACTTCTCCCCATGGATAAATCCAGGGGATTCTTTTTTAAACCTTCATCAAAGCCGCCTGTCAGCCGGGGCTTCTAGGTCTTACTGCTTCTCCAGTTCATTACGACATGTAGTGAAAAACACATACCGCAGCCCAATCATAGGCACTACGCCACTGCCCTTTTAGCCCCATTGTGCGGGACAATGGGGGTTAAAAGGACTCGGCGATACTTTGTATCTTCTATTTTTGGTAGTTCTCGATTTTTCTTGAATTGTTTATTGATAGACTTGTCCAAAATATTCACGGCACCCACTAGATCCCGATGTCCTTTCGCACCACACGGACAGTGGAAGTTTCGATTCCATTGTTTACTGAATTCTCCGCATGAAGGGCACGTACCGGAAGTGTAGGACTCTTCCACAAGTTGGACTTTGACTCCTCGAAGTTTCAATTTGTATGTTATTTTTTCAATTAATTGCCCAAAACTCCAATTGGACAATTGTTGACGAATTTCTTTTCTTGTTTTCTTTTTCTTCTTCGTATTCTTTTGAACGCCATCCGGTGTTCCGATATAGAGTGCTTTAATGTGGTTTTCCACACACCAATCGGTGACCATTTTCGAAATCGTATGCAATAGGTACTCAATTCTCCGTTCCAGTTTTTCTAAAAAACGGCGTTTACACAAAATGAGTTTTTGCCTTTTGTTCGAATCTGGCTTTTTCCGGCCAATGAGCTTCTGAAGCTCTTTTAACTTTTTGTTTCTGTAGCGCTGTAACGAGCGAAGTTCTCTTCCTGTGACAATGAAGTGATTGTTTCCGTCACTTAAAACAGCCGCATGTATGAGCCCTAAATCACAGCCAGCTTCCTTATTACCTTGTACTTGCTTTTGTTTTGGTACCTCCACCGCTATATGCATCCAGTATTGATCTTTGTGCCAAACGATTTGGGCACTTTTTATTGTATGGAAATCAATGTGCTTTGGTTGAGGGATCACTAAGGGGGATTGTTGTTTTCCATTGCTAAACAGCAGCTTTTTATCCTTGCATTTAATAGCTGCTTTTTTATAT